>CAJMOX010000029.1:0-8350 GCA_905215135.1 uncultured bacterium | reverse complement strand
GGACTTGCAGCGACGGACCTCGGGACGCTCTTACACCACGTCTGCGCGCGCCACCCTATCTAGGATTAGTTAGACCACACATGTTCAGTTATGTTAATGGGGAAACAGCTAGCAAAGGCTTCAAATCGCTGATTCAGGGCTAGATTTACCCAGCGAAACCCAAAAATCGCTGCTACAAAATTAGTAACAGTACTCATTTTTGCCATTTTTTGGCCACGGCCTTTGTGGCGGACGTGCTGGCGGGTTCGAATCCCATGAAATGGGCCCAAGCAAAAACGGTCCCCTTTCGAGGACCGTTTCCAAATCAGTGGTGGGCGATGAGGGATGTCGCGTGCGGCTGACGCCGCCCGCTCTCGCTTCGGGCCTACGGCCCTCGCGTGCTGCGCTGGAAAACGCTTCGCGTTTCCTCAGCTCCGCACCCTTTCGGGTTCGAATCCCTCTGCGATGGGCCCAAAAATGAAAGGCCCCCATAGCTGGGAGCCTATCAAATCAGTGGTGGGCGATGAGGGATTCGAACCCCCAGCCTTGTGCGTGTAAAGCACCTGCGCTAACCGTTGCGCCAATCGCCCGTGCGGAGAGAGTATAGCAAAACAATCGCCTCATTCATCTCATATCCATTAAAGGTAACCGGCGCGTGTCACAGCGGAGCTGATTCAGTTGAGATTGCCTGAACATTCCGCCCCTCTTTACGCCCTCGGGTATACTCAAAAGCTACTGATTCGATTTGATACCCAGCAACAGCAGAGGGGATAGTATATGTGCGGTTTTGTCGGTTTTGTCGGTGGGACGGATAACCAATCCGAGGTGCTCACCAAGATGATGGACCGCATCGTCCATCGTGGTCCCGACATGGGCGGCCAGTTTATCGACGGCCGCGTTGCCCTCGGCTTCCGCCGCTTGTCGATCCTCGACCTGACCGAGGCCGGCGCTCAGCCCATGGCCAATGAGGACGGTAACGTCGTTATTGTCTTCAACGGCGAGATCTACAACTTCCAAGAACTCCGTTCCGAGCTCGAGGCCAAGGGCTACAAGTTCCACTGCGGCGCCGACACCGAGAGCCTCCTGCACGGCTATGAGGAGTGGGGCGAGGCAGTACTCGATCGCTTGCGCGGTATGTACGCCTTCGTCATCTGGGACAAGAAGAAGAATAAGCTTTTTGGCGCCCGCGATATCTTTGGCATCAAGCCGCTCTACTACTATCCCATGGCCGATGCGGGCGACGGCGCTCCGGGCGTGCTCTTCGGTTCCGAGATCAAGAGCTTCCTGGACTACCCGCACTTCCACAAGGCGGTCAACAAAAAGGCCCTGCGTCCGTACATGACGCTGCAGTATTCGGCAACCGAGGAGACCTTCTTCGAGGGTGTCTACAAGCTGCCGCCGGCGCATTACTTTACCGTCGATATCCCGACCGGCAAGATGAACATCGAGCGCTACTGGGATTGCGATTACTCTGCCGTCGAGAAGCCGTTCGAGGAGTACGTCGACGAGCTGGATGAGGTCGTGCACGAGAGCGTCGAGGCCCATCGCGTCGCTGACGTCAAGGTCGCGTCGTTCCTCTCCGGCGGCGTCGACTCCAGCTACATCGCCGCTTGCCTCATGCCCGACAAGACCTTCTCGGTGGGCTTCGATTACAAGAATTTCAACGAGACTAACTACGCCAAGGAGCTATCCGACAAGCTCGGCGTCGAGAATGTCCGCAAGATGATCACCGCCGACGAGTTCTTTGGCGCACTCGAGGACATTCAGTATCACATGGACGAGCCGCAGTCCAACCTGTCGTCTGTGCCGCTGTGGTTCTTGGCCGAGATGGCGCGCAAGGATGTTACCGTCGTGCTTTCGGGCGAAGGCGCCGACGAGCTCTTTGGCGGCTACGCCTACTACGAGGACACGGTTCCGGTGCGCAAGTACAAAAAGATGGTGCCACTGCCCATCCGTCGCGCGCTCGGTAACCTGGCGTTGCATATGCCGTACTTCAAGGGACATAACTTCCTGGTCAAGGGTGCCGAGATCCCCGAGAAGTCGTTCCTGGGACAGGCTCTGGTATGGCCGGAGCGCGAGGTCGACGGCGTGCTCAAGCCCGAGTACAACACCGGCGACGGCGCCTTTGAGCTCGCTGCACCCATCTACGCACGCGTGAAGGGTCAGCCCGAACTGGTCAAGAAGCAGTACCTGGACATGAACATGTGGCTCCCGGGCGACATTCTGCTCAAGGCCGACAAGATGTGCATGGCGCACTCGCTGGAGCTGCGCGTGCCCTTCCTGGACCGCAAAGTCATGGAGTTCGCCGAGCACATTCCCGATCGCTACCGCATCAACGAGAACGGCAACAAACAGGTACTCCGCCACGCTGCCAACAAGTCGCTGCCCGATGAGTGGGCCACCCGTCCCAAGGTGGGCTTCCCGGTGCCGATTGTCTACTGGCTGCGCGAGCAAAAGTGGTACGACTATGTCAAGGAGTACTTCACCGCGCCGTGGGCAAGTGAGTTCTTCAATACCGACGAGCTCATGCACCTGCTCGATCTGCACTTTGCGGGCAAGGGCGATTTCCAGCGCAAGATCTATACGCCGCTCGTGTTCCTGGTGTGGTACAAGCGCTTCTTTATCGACGAGGACCAGCCCGCTGTTCAGGCTGCCTAGCCTCGGCTTACGAACGCCTGCGCGTAACGGCTCCTCCGGGAGCCGTTTTTGCGTGGGTGCGTTTCAGTTACTATAAAAACCGTCCCTGCCAAATGGCTGAGAAAGGCGAAAGATGCACCATTCGGATTCCGCGACCGTGACCACGGTCGATACGCTTGCCAAGCTTCTCGATGTGTGCGGCGAGCTGCGCGCATCAGAGCAGGTTGACGAGCGTGCCGTGACCGGCTGCTCGTTTGATTCGCGTGCGGTCTCGGCAGGTGACGTGTTCTTTTGCAAAGGTGTTGCCTTTAAGCCCGCGTTTTTGAGCATGGCGCTCGATGCGGGCGCCGTCGCATTTGTGTGCGAGGAGTCGCTGGTCGAGTCTCTGGAGCCGCTGGCGCAGGAGAGCGGTGCTGCGATGCTGGTTGTTGATAGCGTTCGCACGGCCATGGCCCTGTTGCCGCCGGAGGTCTACGACCGTCCCGACCACGACGTCAAGATCGTGGGCATCACCGGCACCAAGGGAAAGACCACGGCCGCTTTTATGCTCCAGTCGATTATCAAAGCGGCGGGCGAGTCCTGCGGCATGATCGGCTCGGTGAGTACCGACGATGGCATCGAGTGCTACGAGAGCACCAATACTACGCCCGAGGCCCCCGAGGTCTGGCGCCATATCGCCAACTGCCGTGAGTCCGGTCGCCAGTCCATGGTCATGGAGGTCTCGAGCCAGGCACTCAAGTACCAACGCGTCGAGAATCTGCCGTTTGACGTGGCGTGCTTCCTCAACATCGGCCGCGACCATATCTCGCCGATCGAACACCCCACGTTTGAGGATTATTTTGAGAGCAAACTCAGGATCTTTGACCAGGCGAAGACCGCCGTGGTGAATCTGGGCACCGAAGAGGTTGACCGTGTGTTGGAGGCAGCGTCGACGGCCGAGCGCTTGGTGACCGTTGGCGTCGAGCATCCCGAGGCAAGCCTGTGGGCGAGCGATGTGCGCATGGTCGGCTTTAACATCGAGTTTAACCTGCATGGCCTGTGTGCCGACGAGTCCGAGGCGGGGGAGAAGGTCCTGCTGGGCATCGCGGGCGACTTTAACGTGGAAAACGCGCTGGTCGCTATCGCCGCTGCGCACGAGATCGGCATCGGTATCGATGCCATCAAGAAGGGCCTCTCCAAACTGCGTGTGCCGGGCCGTATGGAGGTCGTGGAGTCGAAGGACGGCCGCGTGATCTGCGTCGTTGACTATGCGCACAACCAGCTTTCGTTCCGTTCGCTTTTCTCGTCGGTCAAGCGCGCGTTTCCCACTAGTCCAGTCATTGCAGTGTTTGGCGCTGCCGGCGGCAAGGCGCAGGAGCGCCGCGAGCAGCTTCCGCGCGAGGCCGCACCATATTCCGACCTGATGATCTTTGCCAACGAGGACCCGGCTCACGAGGACCCGATGAAGGTCTGTCGCGAGCTTGCCGAGCATGTTCCCGACGATACGCCGAACGAGATCATCCTCGATCGCGAAGCCGCTGTGCATGCGGCGTTCAAGGCGGCGCGCGAGGAGTACGTCAGCCCCAATGCTCCCACCATTGTCTTGCTGCTGGCAAAGGGTGACGAGGAGCTCATGCACGTGGGTGACGAGTTCGTGCCTATCGAGAGCGACCTTTCGTTGGCCAATCGCCTGATCGATGTTACCCAGTTTGACTAATGAACCATGATGGCGGCGGCGCCCTGAGTGCGCTGTCGCCATAAGCGTGTTCCCTCAATCAAAACATGCCGTCCAAGTCCAAACCCTTCTACGTAAACGGAGTAACCATGTCCCACAACATCCTGCCGACCGTTGCCGAGCTTTCGGGCGAGATGCGCGAGCGCCTTGCCAAGGTCAAGTACGTCTTTACCGATCTGGACGCCACGATGCTCGCGCCCGGCTCGTGCGTGCTGCGCGACAACGACGGCAATCCCTCGACCAAGCTCGTCGAGGCCGTCGTGGCGCTTGCCCGCGCTGGCATCCAGGTAATTCCCACCTCGGGTCGCAACCGCACCATGATCCACGAAGATGCCCGCGTGCTCGGCCTCAACTCCTACATTGGCGAGATGGGTGGTCTGGTCATGTACGACCTCAAGGCCAACGACTGGGAGTATCTGACCGGCGACATGCCTTACGACCCCGCCTGCGGCCTTACGCCGCACCAGGTGATTGAGCAGACCGGCGTGTGCGAGAAGATTCTCGCTCGCTGGCCGCACAAGATCGAGTACCACAACGACATGTCGACTGGCTATAAGTACCGCGAGGTCACCGTCGGCATGCGCGGCGATATTCCCGATGACGAGGCGCAGGCCATCCTCGACGAGGCCGGCTGCGGTCTGGTCTGGGCCTGCAACGGCCACTTGACTCATCTGTCCAAGCCGACGACCCTCGAGCTCGATCGCGTCGAGGACGGTCGTGCCTTTAACATCAATCCGTCGGGTCTCGACAAGGGCGTGGCGGTCGCGCGTTTCTGCGAGCATCTGGGCATCGAGCGCGACGAGACGCTGGCGCTCGGCGATTCCGAGTCTGATTTCTACATGGCCGACCACGTGGGCACGTTTTGCCTGGTCGAGAACGGTCTGACCAGCGCCGGCGCGCCCGAGTTTCTTGCGTCCTGCGATAACGCCTTTGTCACGCGCGGCAGGATCGTTGACGGCTGGGCGGCGACGGCGGAGCTGCTCATCGCGGCCCGTTCATAGCTCGGCGCCGTTACGCTTGGCCATATCTTTTCGAGAGAGAATCTGGTGAGGTAATGTCCGATATCGAGAATCTGGCCGGTGATACGCGCCCCATCGGCGTGTTCGACTCGGGCCTGGGCGGCTTGACGGTTGCGCGCGCGATTGCGACGGCGCTTCCGCACGAGTCCGTCTACTACTTTGGCGATACCAAGCGCTGCCCTTACGGCACCCGCACCGAGGACGAGGTGCGCTCGTTTGCGCTACAGGCGGGGCGCTGGCTTTCGAGACACGACGTCAAGATCATGGTCATCGCCTGCAATACGGCGACGGCAGCGGCGCTTCGCCTGGCTCAGCAGGTGCTCGATGTCCCCGTGATTGGCGTAATCGCGCCGGGCGCGCGTGCCGCCATCAACAGCACCCGCACGCGCCGTGTGGGCGTGCTCGCCACCAACCTCACCATCCGCTCGGGCGCCTACACGCGCGCCATCCAGGACTTGGATGCCGGCGTGGACGTGTATGGCTGCCCTGCCTCGAGCTTTGTCGAGGTTGTCGAGCACGAGCTCGCCTCGGGCGCGCATCTGCAGGAGCAGTGGCTCGAGAACGAGGATATTTTTGATACGCCAGCCGTTCGCGCGCTGGTCAACGCTACAGTCGAGCCACTGCACGATCGTGGCATCGATACCGTGGTGCTCGGCTGTACGCACTTTCCGTTGCTGGTGGGCCCCATCCGTCATGCGTTGGGGCCCGGGGTGCGCGTGGTGAGCTCCGCCGAGGAGACCACCCGCGAGCTGACCGATATCCTCACGCGCCGTGAGCAGCTGGCGGGCAACACCGCCGAGCCGCAGCATCGCTTTGCCACCACGTCCGACAACATTGCCGAGTTTGCGGTGGCGGGCAGCTTTATCTTTGGCCAGCCGCTCAAAAGCATCGAGCATGTCGATATCGATGAACTCGGTTAGGCACGCAATGTCGCCGGAGTCTTCGCCACTCTTTTGCCGAAAGGATAGTTCCATGGAATATATGCAGGTCAACCGCGCCAACGGCCGCGCCGCAAACGAGCTGCGTCCCGTTAAGCTCACCCGCGGCGTCATGAAGCACGCCCACGGCTCGTGCCTGGCAGAGTTTGGCGACACGCGCGTGCTGTGCGCCGCCACCATCGAGGAGGGCGTTCCGGGCTGGCGCAAGGGCGCCAAGGCCGGTTGGGTAACGGCGGAATATGCGATGCTGCCGGCGTCGACCGGCAAGCGCTGCAAGCGCGAACATGCCAACCGCAAGGGCCGTTCCATGGAGATCGAGCGCTTGATTGGCCGCAGCCTGCGCACCGTCGTCAACATGAAGGCGCTCGGCGAGTACACCGTTACCGTTGACTGCGATGTGATCCAGGCCGATGGCGGCACACGTACGGCGAGCATCACCGGCGCCTGGGTGGCGCTGCACGACGCCCTTGCCATGTGGGTCGAGGCGGGCAAGCTCGAGCGCATTCCGCTTACCGGTCAGGTTGCCGCTATTTCCATGGGCGTCGTCGACGGCAACACCCTGCTCGACTTGGATTATTCCGAGGACAGCCACGCCGAGGTCGACATGAACCTCGTTGCCACCGACTCTGGCGAGATGATCGAGCTCCAGGGTACCGGCGAGCAGGCGCCCTTCGACCGCAAGCGTCTCAACGCCCTGCTCGATCTGGGCGACAAGGGCATCGCCGAGCTCATCGAGCTTCAGCGTCAAGCCCTCGCCTAACCTGCCAAAAGGTGATGTTGATTTTGGCAGGTTTAATCTGCGAAAACGCCGAAGTATAAGACTGCCGTTGATTGAGAGGGGAGAGGCCGAGGCCCTCGTCGTCCTCTACACGGCATTGCTATAAGAGACAAGGAGGCCAGCTATGGCACTTGAGAAGATTGATATCGACACCCTCGACCCGGCGGCGACCATTGTTGTGGCCACGGGTAACGCCCATAAGCTCACCGAGATCGAGGCCATTTTGGGCAAGGTCATGCCCGAGGTGCGCTTTGTGGCGCTCGGCCAGCTGGGCGATTTTGAGGACCCCGAGGAAAACGGCACGACGTTTTTGGAGAACGCCATCATCAAGGCGCAGGCTGCGGTCGAGGAGACGGGCCTTATGGCCATCGCCGACGATTCCGGCTTGGTCGTCGACGCGCTGGACGGCGAGCCGGGTGTGTATAGCGCGCGTTATGCGGGCGTACACGGCGATGATGCCGCCAACAATGCCAAACTTCTCGTTAATCTGGAAGGCGTGGCAGACGAGGATCGCACCGCACGCTTTATGAGCGTCGTTGCGCTCATCGACCAAGACGGCCTGGTCACCTATGGCGAGGGCGCCTGCGAGGGCGTTATCGCACACGAGGGCCGCGGCGACCACGGCTTTGGCTACGACCCGCTGTTCCTGCCGGTCGATACGCCGGGCAAGACTATGGCCGAGCTCACAGCGGACGAGAAGAACGCCATCAGCCATCGTTTCCATGCACTCGAGCACCTGTCCGCCAAACTCACGGGCGAGGAGTAGGCCGTGCGCGCGGTGGTGCAGCGCGTGCTCAACGCCGGCGTGACGGTCGACGGCGAGTGCGTGGGCCGCATTGGGCGCGGCTATCTGGTATTGCTGGGTGTGGGCCATGGCGATACGCGTGCCGAGGCCGATAAACTATGGGGCAAGCTCCGTGGGCTGCGTATCAACGAGGACGAGAACGGCAAGACTAACTTGGCGCTTGCCGATGTCGACGGCGAGGTGCTCGTGGTGTCGCAGTTTACGCTGTTTGCCGATTGCCGCCACGGCCGTCGTCCGTCGTTTACGGATGCTGGCGCGCCCGATGTCGCCAACGAGCTTTATGAGTACTTTCTGACGCTCGTCGCCCAGGACGTCGACCACGTGGCGCACGGCATCTTTGGCGCCGACATGAAAGTCGACCTGGTCAACGACGGCCCGTTCACCATTGTCCTCGATACCGACAATCTGTAAGTAGCCTAATTAGCTGGTTGATTTCCGATCTCAACCGAACACATTGAGCTGACGGCACGCTCCCGCAGT
>CAJMOX010000028.1:0-14822 GCA_905215135.1 uncultured bacterium | reverse complement strand
CGAACGGCGCGCCTGTTTAGCGAAACTGGTGAAAAATAGATTGACGCTAACAGCCCGCAGACGCCGTCGCGTGCCAGGCCCTCCGCGACCTCGCGTGCATTGGCCGGCCCCCAGCTTGCCTCGTAGACGAAGCCCACATTGATCGCCGCGGAGAGCGCCATGAACGAGGCGAGCCACGCCGTGGCGACCGCCGCGAACGCGTAGGCGAAGTAGCGCGCGATGACGAAGGAGAGCGGCATGCCCCCGCGACCTCGCGCCCCGGTCCTCAGAGCTGCCACTTGTACCCCATCCCCCAGACGGTCGCGATCGGATCGGCGCCGGCCTCGGAGAGTTTCCTCCGGGCGCGGCTGACCTGCATGGATATGGCCGCGTCGTCGGCGTCGCTCTCCCAGCCGAGCACCGCCTCGCGTATCTGCGCGCGGCTCATGACCTGCCCGGGGTGGCGCGCGAGGTACTCGCAGATGGCGTACTCGGTGGGAGTGAGCGGCACGGTCTCGCCGCCCACGGCGAGGTCGCGCGCCCCGAGGTCGATCCGCACCTCCCCGAAGGAGAGGGCGTGCGAGCGCGGCCGGCGCTCACGGCGTAGATGGGCCGCGACCTTGGCGCGCAGTTCCGCGGCCCCGAAGGGCTTGCGGACGTAGTCGTCGGCGCCCAGGCCGTAGGCGGCCACGGCGTCCTCCTCGGCCACGCGCGCGGTCAGGAAGACGATGGGCCCGTCGAAGTCCGGGCGGATCTGCCGCACGAGCTCGAAGCCGTCGAGCCCCGGCATCATGACGTCGCAGAGCACGAGGTCGAAGCGCGAGAGGTCCATCCCCGGGACTGTCGTCGGGTCGGCCGCCCTGACGACCTCATGGCCGTCGCGGCCGAGGACGCGCGCGAGCGCGTCGAGGATCGCCCGTTCATCATCCACTGCCAGTATCCTCGCCATGTTCGACCTCCTGAAACTCTCGTCGGAATTGTACTAGCGCCGCACTCAGCGGTCCAGAGCCCTGCGCGCAGCCGCGGGCGCCTCGGCCGCGTCGCACGCGTGGTAGCGCACGCCCGAGCCGCCGCGCGCCTCGATCTCGAGCCAGCCCTCGCCGTCCGACTCCCGCCCGAAGAAGATGAGCTGGAGCTCTCGGACATTGCCCCTGTCGTCCGCAGCGTCGAGCAGGGCATTCCCGCCCAGGACGAGCGCTGCGGAGAGGAGGACGAGCATGGCGGCGAGCGCCTTCCTACGCATCTGCCCTCCCGTCCTCGAAGCGGCAGAACCAGGCGAGAAGGACGGCGGCGGCTGCCAGGGTGAGCGCGAGGCCAGCGAGCGCAGTCGTGAGGAGAGGGCCCGCCGCGCGTGCGGCGTCGATGAAGGCCTCCACCCCGAGCGACCCCAGGCGCGCGGGCCAGGCGAGCGGCACCCAGCCCAGGGGCGTCGCCAGGGCACCGGTGAGCTCGCCGGTCATGAGGCCGTGTGCAAGTCCGCCCACCGAGAAGAACGCGAGGAGCGTCCCCGCCGCGCCGCCGCCGATGGCGGCGTTGCGGCCGAGGCGCAGGGCCACGCCGAGCCCCAGCGCGTAGAGGGGCAAGCTGCCCAGCACGATGCCCGCCCAGGCGGCCGCAAGCGGAGCGGGCCCGAGCGGCAGGCGTCCGGCGACGGCGAGCGCGCCCCCGAACACGCTGAGCGCCACGGCCAGCGCGCCCGCGCCGAGCGCCGCAAGGGCGAGCAGCTTCGCCGCGACGGCGCGCCCTCGCGAGGGGACCGCCGTGAGGTTGGTGAGGCGCCCGGCAGCGCGCTCCTCGTCCACGGCGAGCCCGCAGACGATGGCGGACATGAGCGGCATGAGGGCGCCGAGGAACTGGGCGTAGGCGTCCGCGCCCAGCGCCGGGTCCCATCGGGTTACGGAGAAGTACTCGCCGCAGGCAAGACCGGCCGCCAGGCCGCAGGCGAGGTGCACCGCCGCGAGCGGGGAGCGCGCCAGGCGCAGGGCCTCGGAGAGCAGGGCCCGCGGGAGAGTCATGCGCGGCGTCGGGTCGGAGAGTCGTGTCATGGCCATCACCTCTCCTCGGAGCGCGCGAACCAGGCCGCGCCCGCCGCCGTGAGCGCGGCGAACGCGAGCGCGCAGACCGCAAGGCCCGCCAGCGTGAGCATGCCGTCCGCCATGAGCGCCCCGCCGAGCGCCATGTCCGCCGCGAGCGGCTCGCCGCTCGGCAGCACGGGGATGAAGCTCGTGGGGATGACCATGTTCGCCGACGGCGGAAAGAGCTGCGGCAGCGGCACCAACGACCAGGCGAACCCACCTACGAGTTGCGCGGCGAGCGGGCAGAAGATGCCCGCGAGCATGCCGAGCCGCGCCGTGAGGAAGAGCCCTGCGGGGATCATCCACGCCGCGGTCACCGTGTTGGCGAGCGCGCAGAGGAGCATCGTGAGCGTGCCCGCGGCCGTGAGACCCTGCGAGGAGAACGCCGATCCCGCGAGGTAGATGCCGAAGACCACGAGGTTCGAGAGCGTGCAAAGAGCGAGGCACCAGAGCGCCTTAGCCCACCAGGCTCGCCCGAGCGGGAAGCCCAGGCCCAGAAGCCCCCGCATCCGCGTGCGAGCGTCCGCCCGCGCGACGCACGCCACCACGAGCGAGAGAGACACGGGCAGGAAGAGCGCGTACCAGTAGTTCCACGCGCTAAAGATCTGCACGCCCCGGTAGGGCATCGCGCCGAGCAGCGGCATCGGCAGCGCCATGAGCACGGCCAGGCGAACCGGTGCCGCGTGGCGCGACTTCAGGGCCTCGGCGCGCAGGCCCGCGAGCAGGCCGCCTTTCTCACCCGTCATGCCGCCACCTCCCCGCGCGCTCGTCGCCCTTCCCGGCAGAAGCTCATGAAGAGTTCCTCGAGGTCCTGTCCGGGACGAAGCGCATCCTCGTAGGCGAGGCGCCCCCCGCAGATGATGCCGATGGTGTCCGCCATCTGCTGCACCTCGGAGAGGATGTGGCTCGAGACGATCACCGTCGTACCCGCCGCCGCGAAGCCGCGGATCTGGTCGCGCAGCTCCTCGATGCCGATGGGGTCGAGGCCGTTGGTGGGCTCGTCGAGCACGAGCAGGCGTGGCCGGGCGATCAGCGCCAGTGCGAGCCCCAGGCGCTGCCGCATGCCCATCGAGAAGCGCCCGGCGCGCTTCTTCCCGGTGTCCGCGAGGTCCACGGCGGCGAGCACCTCATCTATGCGGCTCTCGGGAAGGCCCAGCAGCGTGGTGCGCACGCGCAGGTTCTCTCGCGCGGTGAGGTTGGGGTAGAGCGGCGCCTCCTCGATGAGGCTGCCGATTGCGTAGAGGTCCTCGCGGCGCCAGGCGTGCCCGGCAAAGAGGATCTCCCCGGCCGTCGGCCGCAGCATCCCGCAGATCATCTTGAGCGTTGTCGACTTGCCGGCGCCGTTGGGACCGAGCAGCCCGTACACCTCGCCCTCGCGGATATGAAGGCTCACATCGGCCACGGCGTCCTGCGCCTGGTCGCCGCGGCCGAAGCGCTTGGTGAGCCCACGCGTCTCGAGCATGTAACCCATGGGTTTATCCTTTCTCTTCCGGGAGCGCGGGCCGAGTCACCGTGCCCGCGCGCCTTACCTTTCGGGTTCACCATCCATGGTGGGGCGCGTTTCTAACGAAGCCGTAACGGCCGTTGGGCTCTTTTGGCGCCAACCCTTCTCGACCCGCACATCATGATTAATTTGCTTAAGGCAACAACTTTCCCGATCGATGTAATCACCGAATCAAAACGTGTACATCAGCCATCAAAGATGCCGAAAAATGTCATATTTGGAGGCTGATGTACACAAATGCAGAATCCCGCACAACCCAGTAGCATCCTCCATATGTCTGGACTCTCTATGCATACGCTGGATAGACATCGCCGGAACGGGTATAGTATCGAAAGTTTTGTCGTTAACCAGCGGGGGAGTCCTGTGGGCATCAAAAAGAAGATCAAAAAGGAGCTTATCGGCACTTCCGATTACCCGTCGAATAAGATCTTTACGATCTCCAATTTCATCACCTTTACGCGCCTGATCCTCACCCTGGTATTTCTGTACCTGTTTGTGACGGATAACAACCGCGTCATCGCCATCGTTATCTACGCCGTTGCCGCCTCTACCGACTGGATGGACGGTCAGATCGCCCGCATGACCAAGACGGTCTCGTGGCTCGGCAAGGTCATGGATCCCATCTGCGACCGTGCGCTGCTGTTCACCGGCGTACTTGGGCTGGTGGTTCGCGGAGAGTTGCCAATCTGGGTCTGCGTGCTCATTATTGGCCGCGACATCTATCTGGGCATCGGCACGCTTATCGTGCGTCATTATCACCGTCGCCCCATCGATGTCGTCTTTCCCGGAAAGATTGCCACTGCACTGCTCATGACCGGCTTCTCGCTCATGCTGCTCGGGTTCCCCGTTATTGACGGCCTGCATCTTTTACCTTCAACCCTTACGGCCTTCCCGGGCCTCAACGGAAGCTCGGTGCCCCTCGGCATCTTCTTTGTGTACGGCGGCGTGATCTTCTCCATGCTCACGGCTGTCATCTATTCCATTAAGGGCGGAGTGGCCATTAAACAGGCTCTCGCGCATCCCGAGGACGAGGACATCGACTTTCTGAACCCCGAAATCGAAGACTGATTCGTTGGGGTATGATTACGTACGGTTCATTATTTGCGGCACGTCCGCGATAAGTTAGGGGTTGTCATGGACAACATGGTTAACAATATGCCTCAGAATGATAAGACTGCTGACGCTACCTGCGTATTCCGCGTGCCTTCAAGCGACGTCACCGTTCCCGACCTCATGGCCAACGTGCGCATCACCGCCCCCGTTCTGTCCATCGTCAAGGGTCCGCAGACTGGTGCCGCCTTTGAACTCGAGGACGACGTGACCACCATCGGCCGCGATCCCGCGAATGGCATCTTCCTCAACGACATGACTGTCTCGCGCAGCCACGCGCGCATTATTCGTGAGGGGCTCCAGGCTCGCATTGAGGACCTGGGCTCGCTCAATGGCACCTGGGTCGACGGCGCCATTGTCAACGCGGCCCCGCTGCACGATGGTTCTTCCGTCCAGATCGGTACGTTTACGCTCATCTACCACGAGAGCACGCCGGAGCGCATCGAAACCGGTGAGTAGGGCATGGCCGAACGCAACTATCTGAGTATCGGCCAAGTCGTCAACCTTCTTCGAGGCGCATACCCCGATCTTTCGAACTCAAAAATTAGATTTCTAGAAGATGAGGGGCTCATTACCCCTCATCGTACGCCTAAGGGATACCGTCAGTACTCTAAGGAGGACGTTGATCGCCTGGAGGTCATTCTGCACTTGCAGAAGACCCGCTACATGCCGCTCAACGTGATTAAGCAGCGCTTGGAAAACGCCACGGACCTGTCAACGCTCGCCTACGAGGTGGGCTTGCTGTCCGATGTTCCGCTCAAGACGGAGCCCAAGGAGACTAAGCAAAAGCTGCATCCCATCGAGACCATTCCCGATATGCTGGGCGTCGAGATTTCGTTTATCCGCTCGCTCGCCGAGAACGACCTCATTCGCATCATCAAGAGTCCGCAGAATCGTGAGCTCGTCGATGGTCGCGATTTTCCAATCATCCGCTACTGCTCCGAGCTGTCACGCTTCCATATCGAGCCCCGCAACCTGCGTCAGTACGTGTCTTCCGCCAACCGCGAGTCCTCGATGTTTGAGCAGGTGCTCGTGAGCATGCTCGGCATGGATACCTCCGATGACGAGCGCGACGCCAAGCTCGAGCGTGCGTTTAAGAAGCTTCACGACCTGACCGAGGGTGTGCACACCGCGCTCCTTAAGAACCGTGTCTTTGAGTCGCTCAACGCCGTGGTCGAGGATGCCGATATCGATGCTCTCGATGAGGAGATCGCGCGTTCCGAATCCACCAAGGCCAAAAGCGATGGGGCAAGCGTCCCCGCGGTTGCCGCGCACGAGGAGTCGCTCGTGCAGCCGTCCAAGGTCGTCGTCCCCTCGCATAGCTCGTCTGCTAACACGGGTAAATAACCGCCGTCCACCCGGCAATCCATGAAAGGTCACGCCATGTACGACTTCGAATCTCATATCGTCGATATCCCCGACTATCCCGAGCCCGGAGTCGTCTTTAAGGACATCACGCCGCTCTTTGGCAATCCCGAGGCCCTGAAGGCCATGGTGGATGCCCTGGCCGAGCATTTTGCCGACATGGGCATTACCAAGGTCGTAGGACCCGAGGCCCGCGGCTTTATGGTCGGCGTTCCCGTGGCCGTCGCCCTGGGTGCCGGCTTTGTTCCCGCACGTAAGCCGGGTAAACTGCCGCGCAAGACGGTCAGCGAGAGCTACGAGCTCGAGTATGGAACGGATTCTATCGAGATTCACGCCGATGCTATCAGCTCTAAAGATACCGTGTTGATTCTGGACGACTTGGTCGCGACGGGCGGAACCGTCGAGGCAACAGGTAAACTGGTGCGAGATATGGGCGCGAAGCTTGTGGGTTACGGTTGTATCCTTGAGCTTGCGTTTCTCAACCCGCGCAAGAAGCTCACGCCTTCTAACGAGGACATTGAGCTCTTTAGCCTGGTAACGGTGGACTAGCCGCTACCCTTAGATACCGGAAAGGAAGCTCCATGCGCACAGCAAACACGCACAGAAACATGGCACGCTGCGCTGCTACGGCAACCCTCGCTTGTGTTTTGGGCCTGGGCCTCGTGGCTCCGGCCTACGCCGATACCGCATCCGACCTTGCCGCTGCTCGTACCAAGCTCGAGCAGATCGGCACGCAAACCCAGCAAATTCATGAAGAACTCTCCGCACAGACGCAGGAGCTTGATCAGACTGCAGGCGAGATCACGCAAAAGCAGCAAGAGATCGCCGAAGGCCAGGCCAAGCTCTCTAACTACGTTGCCGGTGAGTACAAGACCGGCGGTCTGAGCCTGCTTCAGGTTTTGACGGGCGTCGACGATCTGGGCGACATGCTCAACCGTCTCTTCTACTACGGCAAGGTGTCCGACAAGCAGGCCCAGACCATTCAGGATGTCAAGGACCTTAAGCAGCAGCTCACCGATAAGCAGACCGAGCAGGAGAAGAACGTAGCCGCGACGCAGAAGAAGGTCGACGAGCTCAATGCCCAGCAGGCTGAGGCCCAGAGCGTCGTGAACTCCCTGGATTCTCAGCTGCAAGCCGAGCTTGCCGCCGAGGCCGAGGCCAACGCCGCGCTGCAGGCTGGCATAAATGCCAGTACTGCCGAAAAGGCCACGGTGAGCAACGACACCGCCGTTACGACCGAGAACACCAACAATGGTGGCGGAACGACCAACAACGGCGGCAACACGCCCGCGCCCGCTCCGGCTCCTGCTCCCACGCCGCAGCCCGTGACGCCCGCTCCGACTCCGACGCCTTCCGCACCGAGCCAGTCCGTTGACGGCGGTACCGTTGTTTCGCGCGCCTACAGCAAGCTCGGATACGCTTATTCCTGGGGCGGCATTGGACCGAACAGCTTTGACTGCTCCGGTTTTGTAAGCTATTGCCTCACGGGCCGCTACTGCCGCCTGGGCACCACCGGCACCTTCATGGGTTGGACCCGTGTGTCCGATCCGCAACCCGGCGATGTTGTGGTTAACTCCTACCATACCGGCATCTATATCGGTAATGGTCAGATGATCCATGCTTCCGACTACAAAACCGGCGTTATCATCAGCTCCGTTGCAGCCGGTATGAACAACAACTACATCTTCGTACGCTACTAATTTATTACTACAGCGAACGAACGTGGGCCTCGCGATCTTGAGTCACGAGGCCCATTCTTTTTGCGCCTACCGTTTGCCTTATGAACAGAACGGCTATCTAGTATTCAAAACTAGATAGCCGTTCAATTTATGAGAAAGACGGCTATAATTGTTGAGGAACAATTAGAAAGGACCCTCAATGAGCTGGGCACTTATCTCCGATTCGAGCTGCAATCTTCGCGATTGGCAACCGACTGCACCCCGTACCACCTTTGCATTCGCACCCCTCAAAATTCGAGTGGGGGAGCGTGAATTCATCGATGACCTTTCGCTCGATGTTCATGAGCTCAACTGCGCTGTTCAGGCGGAGACGAACGCTTCTTCGAGCGCTTGTCCCAGCGTAGGGGAGTGGGCCGAGCTCTTCAAATTGGCAGACAAGACCATCTGCATGCCAATCTCTGAGGGCGTGTCGGGCAGCTACAACGCAGCAGCCACGGCTCGCGATATGGTTCTTGCCGAGGAACCGGACCGCAATATTCATCTTGTCAATTCGCGCGCAGCTGGCGGCAAAATGGACCTCATTTTCTTGCTGTTCGACCGCTATCTTGCAAGCAATCCGGATGTCTCATTCGAGGACGCTTGCGCATACTTCGATAGCCTTGAGCAGAACAGCAAAATCCTCTTCAGCTTGTGCAATTACGGAAACCTGGCCAAAGCCGGACGTATCCCTAAGGCAGCCGGCGTCATTGCCAACAAGCTCAATATCCGCATTTTGGGCACGGCGAGCGAAGCGGGCAAAATTGAACTCGTTGGGCACACCCGCGGCGAAAAGAAGATGCTCACCAAGATTGTCGACACCATGGAGGCCGAAGGCTTTACCGGCGGCGAGGTCGTTATCGACCATGTCGAGAATGAGGCGGGCGCTCAGGCGCTTGCCAGCCGCATTGCGGAGCATTGGCCCGGCTCCAAGACGATTATCATGCCCTGTAACGGGCTAGATTCATACTATGCCGAGATGCACGGCCTCATTATCGGCTACGGTATGGGCGTGGCGTCGGGCCGATAATATCCAACTAGACAAACGTACGGGCGGGATAAGGAGCCATTGGCTCTTTATCCCGCCCGTCTTATACCTCGGTTAGCTATTAAACCCATTGAACTTGAGATAGCTCATCAGATACGCCTTCGAAACGAAGGACGATACCGCACTGCGCACGAGCAGCGATTCGCGCGTAACCTGATGTGCGGTATCGGGCACGGGAGTCTGCTCAACAGAAAACGCCGCACGAATCGATGCCTCGAGCTGATCGACAACATAATCGAAAGCCGTCGGAGCGTCGTAGCTCAAGCGCTGAATATTAAAGAGCGCCTGAACCGCTGCGATGGGCAGCACCTGCTTAAAGATACAAATGGCGATGAGACGCGCAATCTGCTCACGGCCATACTGCTTTTTAACGGGAGCAGGAACGAGGCCGACCTTCACATAGTTATTGATCATCGACGGCGTTATAACGGGCTGCTCTACGCAAATGGAAAGCGGCTCCATCCACAGTGCAACATACTCAATGACCTGATCGCGATAGAGCGTTACGTTGGGCAGCTGGTCATAGCGTGGCAGGCTCAACGCGTTGAGTTTACCCACCATATCGGACTGAATAAATGCATCCGGCAGAACCGTCGGCTGAATATCCTCAGGCTTAATGCTGACCGACGTATCGGACATCGGGATAACATGTTTAGCGTGGTTCATAAGAGGCCTCCGTTCGTTTTCTATATTGTATTCTAGGTTATCTAGTTTTGCATACCACATAGTCGCCAAGTAAAAGTGGTTGGACAGCACATTGATGCACCGTCCAACCACTTTGTGTAAAGATAGCAACCTTACATAAGATATATTATCGTACTTATCCACGGAGAAACGCGTATGCGCTCGTTGCCGCTATGGCTCCATCAGAAACGGCGGTCACAACCTGGCGTAAGCGCTTGGAACGGATGTCGCCAGCGGCAAATAGACCAGGTGTACGGGTGGCCATCGAATCGTCGGTGACAATGCCGCCGTCGGGAGCCAGGTCGACTAGATGCTCAACAAGCTCGGTATGTGGCTGCGTCCCCGTAAAGACAAAGATGCCAAACGAGCCGGGCTCAAATGACTCGGCATGAGTTTCCCCAGATGCATTGTCCTTAAAGGTAATCGTCGTTGGCATGGCTTCGCCCGATAGCTCCACAATACTAGTTTGGTACCTAACTGTAATATTGTCCTTTGCGAGTACTTTCTGAACAACACCATCGGGCGCACGGAACTGGTCGCGGCGCAGCACGATGGTCACACTGCTGGCAATGTCGGACAGGAACAGCGCCTCTTCGCATGCCGAATTGCCACCACCGATTACAAAAACCTGCTTGCCGCGGAAAAACATGCCGTCACATGTTACGCAATATGAAACGCCACGACCGCGATACGTATCCTCGCCTGCGAAACCTGCCGGACGCGGCGTGGCACCCATGCAAGCGATAACGCTCGAGGCCAGCGTATCGCCCATATCGTGATGCACCGTAAACAACAGTGCATCGGCATCGTAATCGATACCCGTAACCATGCTCCATGTAACCTGTGCTCCCAGGCCCTCTGCATGCTGCTGAAAACGCTCGCCGAGTTCGGCGCCACTCAGGAGCGGGAAACCCGGATAGTTCTCGACCTCATTGGTTGTGGCGATCTGCCCTCCCGACATGCCCTGCTCAATCACGGTCGTCGTCAGGTTGGCACGCGCAGCATAAATGGCGGCAGCATAGCCCGCGGGGCCGCCACCGATAATCGCAACATCGATCGGCTTATCGGTAGTCATGAAGCATCCTTTCGTCGAAACGTTGTCGTTCTTTGCGCTCGTACCCAAATTTACGTGAACGTGACACTCATGCACTACAATGATAAATCCGTATTACAAAGCTGAAGGGGAGTTATCGATGGACCAGGCGCAGACGAGTGACGACGCTCCCCTGCTCACGCACAGCACTCCCCAATCGGAGCAAACCACACTCCTGGCTCAGCAAAAACCCCTCGTGACCATCGTGCATGCCTCCGTTGGCTCGGGCCACAAGGCCGCCGCAAATGCGATTGCGCAGGCATTCGACCTCATCCGCGGCACCAATGGCATCCCCGAGGATATTGAGATTGAAGTGCTCGATATCCTTGATTTTGGACGTATTAAATTCGACGGCAATAAGACCGCGGCTTCTTTTACGGGAGCCACGCGCCCCATTTACGACCTGACCTGGCGATATACGCTTACGGGACATCTTCTCTGGGGTGGCGGAACGGCATGGTCGCGAATCATGTTCCCCGCCTTCAACGAATATATTCGTAGCCGCAGGCCCATAGCCGTGGTTGCGACGCACATCACAGCAGCCAATGTTGCCGTGGGCGCCCGCGTAATTACGGGTATCGATTATCCGGTCGTCTGCGTACCGACCGACTACGAAGTCGAGGGATGGTGGCCCCACAAGGACACCGATTTATTCTGTGTTGCCAACGAATTTATGGCCGAAACGCTGCGTCCGCGCAAGGTGCTCGAGACAAAGATTCGCATTACCGGCATTCCTATTCGCGCCGGATTCGACACGGATTACGATCGCGAGGAAGAGCTAGCTAAGTTCAACCTCCCCACCGACAAGACCGTCGTACTGGTAATGGCCGGTGCCAGCTTGCCTCAACCGTACGTTCGCTTTCGCGCGGAGATGGACCGCACCCTCCCCTTCCTACGCAGCTTCGAAGACATGCACTTTGTCTTTTTGCCGGGCAAGGATAAGGAATACGCCGCCCGCCTCAAGACACTCTTCGATGCCATGAAGCTCGAAAATGTCACGGTGCTGGACTATGTCGACGACATGGCGGCCCTCATGCACGGCTGCGACCTGGCAATTCTCAAATCGGGCGGACTCACCGTCACCGAGTGCCTATGCGCACATCTGCCGATGATCCTGCTGGGCAAGTCCTATGGCCAGGAAAAGGCCAACACCACCATGCTCACCGGCATGGGCGCCAGCATGCATGTCACCACCGCACGAGAGCTCATCGTGACGTTGCGTCATCTCCACGATCATCCTGAGTCGCTCAAGGCACTGCTCATCAACGGCGAAGTACTACGCCGCCCCCACGCAGCCGAGGACATAGCCATCGCAACCATGGAGCTCGTAGGCAAACCCCAAAAGCGCAAAAGAGCCTTCTGCCGCTTCTACTGGGGCGGAAAACCCGCGCATATCCGCTAGCGTCTTTATGTCCGCTTACCCGCGGGAGGCCCCTATATATCATCCCATGCTCAAACATTCTCGCTTCGCTGCGAAACTGCGCGTGGGACGATATATAGGGGCCTCCCGCGGGTAAGCTGCGTTTACGTACTAGCAGCTATACCAGATTCCCCTCCAGTAGAATCTGCAAAGGGGAACCAGAAAATATAAATACAGTAAGTCGATGCGACAAAGGAGGCGTCCCTTTATCGCATCGACTTACTAGAAAAGTAAATATTGTTTCAAGCGAGTAGCCGCCCGCCGGGGCTTACCTATATCGTTCCACGCGCAGTTTCGCAGCGAGCGAAGCGACGCGAGAATGTTTGAGCATGGAATGATATAGGTAAGCCCCGGGCGGGAGGGATACGAGCGCCCTAGGCGATGCCGCTGGAGCCGAAGCCTCCTTTGCCTCGGTCGGTTTCGTCTAGTTCTTCTACTTCTATGAGATTGACCGTGGGGACTTCTTGGATGACGAGTTGGGCTATGCGGTCGCCTTTGTTGATTTGGATGTCGTTGGTGGGATCCAGGTTGATGAGGATAACCTTGAGTTCTCCTCGGTAGTGAGCGTCGATGAGGCCCGGCGTGTTGACTATAGACAAGCCCTGCTTGATGGCCAAGCCGCTGCGGGGCTGGACGAAGCCGGCGTAGCCATCGGGCAGGGCGATGGCCAGCCCCGTAGAGACCAGACGGCGTTCGAAGGGCTTCAGGACGCAGTCTTCGTTGGAGCGTAGATCCAAGCCGGCATCGGTGGGATGGGCGTATTTGGGAAGCTCGACGGTGGGGTCGAGACGCTTTATGTTGACGGTAATGTTGGACATGGAATCACCTTAGCTTGTCGAGCTCTTGCAGAAATTCATCGACGTCTTTGAAATCGCGGTAGACCGAGGCAAAACGGATGTACGCAACCTTGTCGATCTTGGCCAAGCGCTTGAGCACCATGTCACCCAACTCATGGGACGTGACGGCCGTCAGCGTGCGAGAGCGAAGCTCGACCTCGATGTCATCGATAATCTCATTGAGCTTCTTAGTGTCGATATCGCGCTTGATGGTGGCGCGCATCAAGCCGACAAGAAGCTTATTGCGATCGAACCGCTGCTTAGTTCCATCTGACTTAATGACCTCGATAGGGTCCTCGCATCGCTCAAACGTTGTAAAGCGGTAGTTACACGAGCAACATTCGCGACGGCGCTTAATGGTGTTATTTGACTCCTGCATACGGGAATCAACGACGCGGGTATGTGCCTTGCCGCATTTGGGACAGCGCATGGTACCTCCTCTTAAACGATAACAAGGGTACCATGCGCAGCGCGATAATGATTACGAACGAGCAGGAACCTTAAGATGCGCACCGGCGGCGAGCGAACCATGCTCCAGATGATTGACGCTACGGATCATGTCGGAAGTCTCTTGCGTGGAAAGGCCTTCGATTGGATATTCTTCGGCAAGCGACCAAAGAGAATCGCCAGGCTGAACGCGAATGGTCTCGTAGGTAATGTTGGAAACGGACTCGGCATACGCGGCGTGACGAGCGCTAAAGACCGACATAGCGAGGACAAAGAAGAGCGTAAGCGCAACGGCGACGGCGACAATCGTCGGAACCTTCAGGGCAACGCGGGCCGGCGCGACTACAGCCTGCTGATTGCGCGCAGGCTTTACGGTCAAAGGCTGAAAGCCGGAGCGGCCACCCTGAACAACCGTAAAAGTGGGTTCTGCAGGCGTCTCGAGCTTAAGGGCGAGGTTTCCCTGGACCATATTCGTTACGTTCATCATGTTCTCCTCTCGCGTGTTTTGCTGAGAACAGTTTTATCAAGCCGCGCGGACAAAAATGTCTAGCGCGAGAACGAATGTTCGGTTATTATTATCTTCGAACAGTTGTTCCTGTCAAGCAAAATTCGAACATTTGTTTGACATGGGTAGAGAGGATGCCCTGATGGCTCGCAAAATTACCAAGCGTCAGCAGCAAATTTACGACTTCATCAAGGAATATCAGCAGGAGAAGGGTTATCCGCCCAGCGTGCGCGAGATGGCTTCTGCCGTGGGCCTTTCCTCCCCCAGCACCGTGCACGCCCATCTCTCTGCCCTGGAGGCGCGCGGGCTACTCAAGCGCGATGCCACCAAACCGCGCGCCCTGGAACTCTTTAACGAGGATGGTTCCTCTGTCTCAATTTCCAAATCTGACGAGCCCACCGCACCTCGCGGAACGGTCTCGCTACCGCTCGTTGGTCGCGTCGCGGCTGGGATTCCCATTCTGGCAGAGCAGAATATCGAAGACACGTTTACTATCCCGACCGAAATCGCCACTGATCAGGGTTCCTTTATCCTTGAGGTGCATGGGAGCTCAATGATCAATGTCGGCATCTTCAATGGCGATTACATCATCGTCCGTGAACAAAAGAGTGCCATGAACGGCGAAATTGTCGTGGCCATGATTGATGGTTCGGCGACCGTCAAGACGTTCTACAAGGAGCAGGGGCGTGTGCGCTTGCAGCCCGAGAACGACACCATGGAACCTATCTATGCAACGAATCCCGTTATCCTGGGCAAAGTCGTCGGCTTGATGCGCCGGTTCTCGTAATGCAAAAACGCATAACCATCTTTGATACCGTCCGCGGGTTTACGATGATTTCTATGGCAGGTTTTCACGCTTGCTATGATCTCGCCTACCTGTACGGCTGGGATATGCCTTGGTTTACCCAGACTGTCTTTCAAGACGTCTGGCGCGCCAGCATCAGCTGGGTATTTTTGTTTATCGCGGGTTGGATGTGCACGCTCTCACGCAACAATATCAAACGTGCCGCCAAATACGCCTTAGCAGCACTCGTTGTCTGG
>CAJMOX010000027.1:0-17483 GCA_905215135.1 uncultured bacterium | reverse complement strand
ACTGCGGGAGCGTGCCGTCAGCTCAATGTGTTCGGTTGAGATCGGAAATCAACCAACTGATCAAAAGCTGATCAAAAGGGACACTCTTTACAAAGCCACGGGCGGCGATATCTGCCTCTCATAAGTTGCGGTGGAATAGTTCCTGAAAAACCCAGCAGCCGCACCAAACAGGAACTATTCCACCGCAACTTATATGGAGAGTCCAGCCGAGCCTCCAAAGATCGTGGTGACCACGAGGCACGAGAGCAGGATCGTCGGTCCCAGGATTGGCTCGCCACGAATCGCGCCTATCTACTACGTTTGCCCCCGGGTCCCTGACCATACCCTTGTTTTTTCGAAAGCAACGAGTCTATTACCTGCGGTTTTAATATCGTACTTTTCGGCATGGTTCGGGATATGCGTCCAAACGTAGGAGATGAGCCCAATTCGTGGCGGACGGTATCCCGCCACCCCTCCGCGAGACAAAAATGATCCATTTTCCTCCGTCCCCAAGGGACAATTTTCAAAACTACGCCGGATTACGGGGCCAGAATGCTGCAAGCCAACCATGCCCTGCATTTTCTAGAAACAATAAGCCATCTACCTGCTGGTTTAATTTTGCCATTGGCACCATGGTCGCCAGTTGGCGATTCAGCCCCGTAAACCGGTATAGTTGCGATTTGGTAGCATTTCCCAGCAAACCAAATAGTCTCACCAAACGCAAAAAGCCCGACCTCCATATGGGAGATCGGACTTTCAAGGCTCAGTTAAACCAAACCTGCGCGGTCAAATGACCCGTAGCTTACATCTGCTCGGGAGCGGAGACACCAACGAGGGTGAGCACCAGGGCGAGCGTCACACGGACGGCATCACAAGCGGCCAGACGGGCACGCGAAAGCTCGGGGTCGACGGGACGACCCTCGCTCGGCAGCACCTGGCAGGCAGCGTAAAAGCTGTGGAAGTCACCGGCGAGTTCCTCGGCAAAGTGGGTCAGACGGAACGGAGCGCGATCGCGAGCGCAGCTGGCGATCAGGTCGGTGAGCTCGTTGAGCTTGCGCGAAAGGGCGAGCTCGGTCGGGTCGGTCAGCAGCGAGTAATCGACGTTCTCACCGATGGCCTTGGCGGCAACGGCCTTCATGCCCATCTCGTCGGCCTGCTCGGGCGTAACGTCGGCGGCACGGCGCAGGATGGAGCATACGCGGGCGTGGGCATACTGCACGTAATAGACCGGGTTGGAGTTGTCGCGCTTCTTGACGGCCTCGATATCGAAGTCGACCATCTGGTTGGAGCTCTTGGAGATGAGCGTGTAGCGGGCGGCGTCAGAGCCGACCTCGTCGACGAGCTCCTGCAGGGTCACCATGGTGCCCTTGCGCTTGGACATACGGACGGGCTTACCGTTACGCAGCAGGTTGACGAGCTGGCCCAGCAGAACCTCAAACTTGCCGGGGTAACCCAGAGCGTCGCAGACGCAGCGAACGCGCTCGATGTAGCCGTGGTGGTCGGCACCCCAGATGTCGATGACGTGGTCGACGCGCTGGAACTTATCCCAGTGATAGGCGACGTCGGAGGCGAAGTAGGTGTACTCACCGTCGGACTTGATCAGGACGCGGTCCTTGTCATCGCCCAGGTCGGTGGAGCGGAACCACAGGGCGCCGTCCTTGGTGTAGAGGTAGCCCATCTTGTCGAGCTTCTCAAAAGCGCGGTCGACGGCAGAGGTACCGGCGGTCTCGCCCTCGGTGTCCTTCACGTACAGCGAGCGCTCGGAGTACCAACGATCGAAGTCGCAATTGACGGCGTGGCAGAGGTCGCGCATGTTGTCGACCATCTTCACATAGCCGCGCTCGCGGAAGCTCTCCATGCGCTCCTGCGGATCGGCATTGACCCACTTGTCGCCGTCAGTACGCCAGAACTCGGCAGCCTCGTCGATGATGTAGTCGCCGCCGTAGGAGTCCTTGCCCAGAGTCTCGGCAAAGTTGTCCTGATACGGATGGGTCTCGGGGTGCTCGTCGTTCTCGTCGGCAACAAAGGCGTCGCGGTCGGCGATCAGCAGCTTGTGAGCCTCGTCGATATCCACGCCCTGCTTGGCGATGATGTCGGCAAGCTGCATATAGCGCGTGCTGATGGAGTTGCCGAAGGTGTTCATCTGAGAGCCGTGGTCGTTGATGTAGAACTCACGCTGGATGTCGTAACCGGCGTGGTCCATAACACGGCAGAGCGAGTCGCCCAGCGCGGCCCAGCGGCCGTGGCCGATGTGCATGGGGCCGACGGGGTTAGCGGAAACGAACTCGACCTGGGTCTTCAGGCCACCACCGACGTTAGACTTAGCGAAGTCCATACCCTTCTCGCGAGCCTCGCCAAAGATGGCATTCTTGACGGCAACGGAGAGGTAGAAGTTGATGAAGCCGGGGCCTGCGATCTCGACCTTCTCGATCGCGGGGTCCTCGGGCATATGGGCAACGATGGCCTCGGCGATCTTGCGCGGGGCGCAGTGGGCCAGCTTGGCGGACTTCAGGGCCATGGTAGAGGTCCACTCGCCATGAGAAGTGTCAGCCGGTCGCTCGATGGCGCAATCGTCAAGTTCAAATGCGGAAAGGTCGCCGGCCTCCTGAGCCGCAGCAAGCGCAGCGCGTACCAGCTCTTCAATCTTCTCGGGCATAGATCCTCCTTGTGTTAAAGCCCCCGAGCTCTTGGTCACTCGTAGGGCAAAAGCCAGAGTTTGTAGCACTCTATCACAAGCGACGGGCACTGTCGCAGGGTAAAGCTAATAGATATCGCATATGCACAAAAATGACTACAGCTTGTATGGAGTCACTCAAAGATGCCAGTCTGCCTGCAGATTATGCAGGCGTTGAAAATGCATAAAGGTGTGAATGAGCTGCGTCTGTTATCGAATACTCTTACCTATCAGAGTTGTGTGCTTTTCCTGCATAAAGTGAGGATTTGCGCACGTCAGCGTGTTATTCTAGACATACGTAAATTCGTATAAGTTGGAGGTAGCATGTTCTCAATCGGTCAACACGTCATTCATCCGGGTCAGGGAGTCTGCACCGTCGTCGGTTTTAGGGACGACACACCGCAGCCCATGCTGTTGCTCGAGACCAAGCAGGGACATGCGCAGACGATCCTTATGTACCCCGTGGCGCAGGCCGACCGTTTGCACGCCGCCATCTCGCAGCAAGATGCCGAGCACCTGCTGAGCCACTATGACGAGCTGGAGTGCGACACCTTTACCGAGCGCAACAGCTCGCTTGAGGAGACGCACTTTAAGCAGCAGCTCAAGCTGGGCGCGCCCGAGACGGTCCGCGTGGCAAAGACCATGATGCACCGCATTCGCCAGGCCGAGGAAGCTGATAAAAAGCCCAGCTCCTACTACATGCGCGTACTCAAGGAGGCCAAGCGCCGCTCCATCGAGGAGTTCGCCGTGGCCTTGGGCGTCACCGAGGAGGACGCCGAAGCTCGCCTAGCCCAAGCCGCCCTCAACTAACCTGCCAAAAAGGGACAGGTTTATTTTGGCAGGTTTTATCTGGCCAAACGTCAACAAACAATCAGTAAATGGCCGGGTGCTCCGTTTTGTTTGTGAGCGCCCGGCCATTTTTCTATATCCGTAGAAATGTGTGAAGCCCATTTGCGATGACATCACGCGAGGGCCGTCCAGATCGACGCAACAAACGCCCGTATCCGCAACAAGCGCGCCCGTCTTGCTCAATTACCATTAAAAAGCATCAATTTGAAAACGCAATAACATTTCGGCAGGTAGCAGCTATAGTCGGTGAACTGAATCCCGGCAGCCGAAGCCTCCGAATGAGGTATCTTCAGCCCATCCAAGCTAAAGGAGGGGCCATGCCGAGAAAACCTCGTTCAAAGTCACCAACCGGTTATTTCCACGTCACGTTGCGTGGAAACGGAGGGCAATTGCTGTTTGACGATGCCGAGGACCGAATCGCCATGCTTCAGATCCTCGATGCGATCCTCCCCAAACACAATATCGAGCTTATCGCTTGGTGCCTTATGGGGAACCACATCCATCTACTCATCGACGATCCGGACGACCGTAAGAGCGACGCGATGCACGCGATAGCCGTATCGTATGCGGGCAGGTACAATGCGCGGACAGGGCATATCGGCCACGTGTTTCAGGAACGGTTTTGGGATTCGCCCATTAAGTCGGAAGTATATTTACTCGAAGCAATTCGATACATCCATCTGAATCCACAAAAAGCAGGACTGGCGGCATATGACGAATATCCCTGGAGCAGCCATCGCGAGTATCTAATGAGCGCCAGGTCACGCCCGCATGTCACCGGCAGCGTTGTCGGTGTTTTATTCCCAACACCTCGCTCATACCTTAAGCTCATGGAAAGTACGCCGTCGCTTCCCTATCGCCCCAGCGCAACAGCCAAGGTTCGCGAGGAAGATCTATGCGAATTTGGCACGGCAATCGTGCAGAGTGTCGCAGGATGTGCTCCGACGGTACTTAAATCCGTCTCCAAGCCACTTCGCAATGAGGCGATTCTCGCGCTTCGAAAACAAGGGCTAACGGTTAAGCAGGTTCAGCTGCTGACCGGACTGGGAACATGGATTATCAAGAACGCGTCCTAACGTCGCGTTTACCGAGTTACGGATACGGCGAAGCGCAACTGCCTGCCGCGAGGCACCGCATTCGCCAGCGTCTCCATGTCAAACAGAAAACGCTTCCGCTGAATAACGTCCAACGGAAGCGTTTTCCCAGATAAAATCTACCAAAATAAACCTGTCCCAATTTGGCAGGTTAGGCCTGGAAGGTGTCGCGGTCGGGCGCGAAGGACTGCATGGCCGCGATGGTGCGGTCAAAGAGCTCGGGGAGCTCCCAGCCGAGCATCTCGGCGCCCTGCGAAATCACGTCGCGCGAGCAGCCGGCGGCAAAGCGCTTGTCCTTGAACTTCTTCTTGAGTGACTTGGTCGTAAAGTCCATGACGCTCTTGCTCGGGCGCATGATGACGGCGGCTCCGATCAGCCCGGTGAGCTCATCGCAGGCAAACAGGATCTTTTCCATCTGCAGCTCGGGTTTGGGCAGCGAGGTGTTGAAGTCCGACGTGTGCGTCTGGATGGCACGAATGAGCTCGGGAGACGCACCTTCGCCCTTAAGAATCTCGGCAGCGTAGATGGTGTGGTTCATGGGGTCGTCCTCATGCTCCTCCCAATCCAGGTCGTGGAGCAGACCGACGATGCCCCAGAACTCCTCGTTCTCGGGGTCGAACTCGCGCGCAAAGTAGCGCATGGTGCCCTCAACCGTCTCGCCATGGGTAATGTGAAACGGGTCCTTGTTGTGCTCGTTGAGCAGTTCGAATGCGCGGTCGCGGGTGATTCCGGCGGTGAGCGTCTGGGACATGGCAATACCTCCAGGTGAGTCGATGTTAGGACACGGTGTCACTATCGTATATCGCCGCGGCTCAAGCCGAAAGGCAAAAAAGTTATGCGGAGAAAAAAGCCGGGCGAACGTGTCGCCCGGCAAAACCGCAGATAAAACCTGCCAAAATAAACCTGTCCCTTTTTGGTAGGTTTAGGGGCGGACCTGGCCGGTGCCTCGGAGCTTGTATTTGTAGGTGGTGAGGGCCTCGGCGGCGAAGGGTCCGCGGGCGTGGAGCTTTTGGGTCGAGATGCCGATCTCGGCGCCCAGGCCAAACTCGCCGCCGTCGGTGAAGCGCGTGCTGGCGTTGGCGTACACGGCCGAGGCATCGACCGCATCCAGGAAGCGCTCGCAAGCATCCGTGTCCTCGGCAACGATGGCCTCGGAGTGCATCGTGCCGTAGCGATTGATGTGTGCGATGGCCTCGTCCTCGTTTGCCACGACCTTCACGCTCATCTCGAGCGCCAGGTACTCGCGGCCCCAGTCCTCCTCAGTCGCGGCGACGTAGTCACCGCCCTCCACAAAGCCGGCGTCGGCGCACGCGGCGCACGTGGCCTCATCGCCGTGAATGAGCACGCCATGGTCGTGCAGTACGGCCACGGCCGCGGGCAAAAACACGTCGGCCACAGCGCGGTCGACCAGCAGCGACTCAGCGGCATTGCACACGCCCACGCGCTGCGTCTTGGCATTGACGATAATGTTGAGCGCTTTATCAAAGTCGGCCGACTCATGCACATAGATGTGGCAGTTGCCCGTGCCCGTCTCGATCACCGGTACGAGCGACTCGCGCACACAACGCTGAATCAGGCCCGCACCGCCACGCGGAATGAGCACATCGACGATGCCGCGGAGCTTCATGAGCTCGCCGGTTGCCTCGCGGTCGGTAGACTCGATCATCGAGACGGCCTCGCGCTGGAAACCCTGGGCCTCAAGCGCATCGGCCAGCAGTTCGGCAATCATGGCGCACGAGTGGTAGGCCAGCGAGCCGCCGCGCAGGATGCAGGCGTTGCCGGTGCGGATGCAGATGCCAGCGGCGTCGGCCGTCACGTTGGGACGTGCCTCGTAGACCATGGCAACCAGACCCAGCGGCACACTCACGCGCGTAAGGTCCACACCGCTTGCAAGCACGCGGTGATCGAGCACGCGGCCGACGGGATCGGGCAGCTCAGCGAGCTTCTCCAGGCCGGCGGCCATGCCCTCAACGCGCTCGGGCGTCAGCAGCAGGCGGTCGAGCAGTCCGGCCGAGGTGCCCGCATCGCGCGCGGCAGACATATCGAGCTCGTTGGCGGCAATGATGCAATCGACACCATCGCGCAGTGCCGCGGCCATGGCGCGCACGGCCTCCTGGCGCTGGGCATCGCTCGCCGTGGCAAGCGCGCCCGAAGCGGCCTTGGCCTCAACGGCAAGATCGTGAACGTACGTGGCTATATCGACCGACATGGACGGCCCTTTCTCCTAGAAGTTTGCAACCATGGTAGCCGATTTGCGCATGGCCTCGCCCGCGGCGGTAGAATTGGTCAACCCGAAACACCGCAACGAATGGAAGCATTACATGGCGCTCATCACTTCGTACCACGTCCCCGGCCTGTATGTCGAGGACCACAGCATCGATGTCCCTCTTGACTGGCGCGGCCTTGAGCCAATGCTTTTGGCCGTCGGCAGCACCATGCGCCGCGGCGCCATGCCGGCGCCCATCGCCGGCGCGCCCGAGAGCATCAAGCTTTTCTACCGCGTGGTTTGCGCACCCGATCGTATCAACGATGATTTACCGCTCCTCCTCTTTTTGCAGGGCGGCCCCGGCGGCGAAAGCCCGCGTCCGCTGTCGCCCACAAGCGATGGCTGGATCGAGGAGGCCGTCAAGCACTTCCGCGTCGTGCTGCCCGACCAGCGCGGTACCGGACGCAGTAGCTGCGTGGACGGACGCACGATCAAGGCACTGGGTGATCGCGCAACGGCCGCCGGCGCCGATACAGCACGCTCGCAGGCGGACTTCCTCAAGCGTCACCTCGCCAGCTCTATCGTGCGCGATTTTGAGTACCTGCGCCTGGTAGGCTTTGGCGGCAGGCCCTGGGTCACACTCGGGCAGAGCTACGGCGGCTTTTTGACGCTGAGCTATCTGTCGCTCTTCCCCGAGGGCGTAGCGGCAAGCTTTACCTGCGGCGGCATCCCCCACGTGCCGGCGAGCGCAAGCGAAGTCTACGCGCACACCTTCCCGCGCATGGTCGCCAAGACGCAGCAGTATTACGACCGCTACCCTGCCGACGTCGAGCGCGTGGCAGCCCTGGCCGATGCGCTCGAGGCTCAGAAGCCCGTGCTGCCCGACGGCTCGCCGATGACGGTCGAGCGCCTACAGCTCATGGGCAGCGACTTTGGCATGAAGCCGAGCTTTGAGCGCATGCATTGGATTATCGATCACGCTTTTGTTGACGGCGACGGCGCGCTGACCTGCGGCGCCTCGGTATCCGACAGCTTTTTGATGCGCGCCTTCGAGCGCACCAACACGCGCACGAATCCGCTGTACTGGACGCTGCAGGAGTTCATATACGCCGACGGTGACACCATGCCCATTGGCTGGGCCGCGGCTGAAGAGAAGGCACACCGCGCCGAGTTTGACACCCTCGCGCGCCCGCTCATGTTTACCGGCGAGGCCATGTTCCCGTGGATGTTCGAGCAGATGCCCGAGCTCAAGCCCTTCAAGCCCGCCATGGATCTGCTTATGGAAGACACAAGCTGGGACAAGATCTACGACCCGCAGCGCCTGGCGTGCAACGAGGTGCCCCTGCAGGCCGCGGTGTACTTCGATGACATGTACGTGGACTCGGGCATGCAGCTCGACACGCTCAGCCGCGTGGGCAACTCGCACGCCTGGGTGACCAACGAGTTCGAGCACGACGGCCTGCACGGCAGTGTGGTATTCAAGCACCTCTTCGACGAGGCCCTCAACCGCGGAGACCTGCGCCGAATCTTCTAGCAAAGGAGTGTCCCCACCTGCCGGCACAAAAAAGGAACGTCCCCAAGTGCCGGCAACGACAATGCCGCAGGAAGAGGACGGAAAGCGAAAACGCCCCTAAGCAAGCAAGGTGACGTGAAAGAGGAGGGCATTGACCTTTTGGTCATGCCCGACGATTGAACGTCAGATTGCCGCTTAGGGGCGTTTGCAGCGTCAATTGGTTAGGCAAAGACGATCAGATTATCTCGATGGATCGCCGGCTTCTCGGCTAGGTCTGCCAGTAGACGGTTGCTGGCGATCTGGTCCTGGCGGCGGCCGGCGGCAAGCTCCAGCACGTCCGAATCGGCCTCGGCGATACCGCGGGCGACGACCATACCGCTCGGGTCGCACACGTCGAGCACATCGCCCTCGGCAAACTGGCCATCGACCTCGCGAATACCCACCGCGAGCAGCGACGATCCGCGGCTGACCAGCGCCTTCGCGGCGCCGTCATCAACCGTCACCGAGCCGTGCGCCTTGTCGCCCAGTGCAATCCACAGCTTGCGGGGTGCAATGTCCAGGCGCTCCGCCGGCGGTTCGAACAGCGTGCCCACGCTCTCGCCGCGGGCCAAACGCACGAGCGCATCGGGCTCCTCGCCCGAGCAAATCACGCTCTGAATGCCGGCCGTCATGAGAATGCGGCTTGCACGGATCTTGGTGATCATGCCGCCCGTGCCCACCGATGTGGAAGAATCGCCCGCCGAGGCAATAATCTTGGCATCGATCTTATGCACGACAGGAACAAACTCGGCCGTGGGGTCTTCATGCGGATTGGCAGTATAGAGACCATCGATGTCCGAGAGCGTCACGCACAGATCGGCAGAAACCAGGCAGCTCACAAGCGCCGCCAGCGTGTCGTTGTCGCCAAACTTGATCTCATCGACGGTGACGGTATCGTTCTCGTTGACGACCGGCACCACACCCAGCTCCACAAGGCGAAGCAGGGCGTCGCGCGCGTGCAGATAGGACGTGCGGCGCGCCGTGTCGTGACGCGTGAGCAGCACGAGCGAGGTGAGCAGGTCGCGCGCATGGAACTCCTCGTCGTAGGCCGACGAGATGATGCACTGACCGGCCGAGGCGCAGGCCTGCAGGCTCGGCAGGTCACCGACCGGCTTGCGGTCGAAGCCCAACACGGGATAGCCACAGGCGATAGCGCCCGAGCTCACCACAACCAGGCGCCAGCCGAGCTTGCGCAGCGCTGCGGCCTGATCGGCAAGCCCGCCGATAAAGGCGCGGTTGACCTTGCCGTCGGCGCCCACCACCGTGGACGAACCGATCTTTACCACCATCGTTTTATAAGAAGTCGTCATACGTCAAACCAATCAACTGTTCAGCGAACGGCCGAGCCGGCGGCCAAGGGAGCGTGACTCGCCCCTACCGCCCAAGGAATTAGTGAGCCCAGGGGAAGGCCGAAGCCGCGGCCATGTTCTTGCGCACGAGCTCGTCGCGCACCTGAGCCAGGCCCTGTTCCATGCCCACCACATAGGTCTGCGGGTACAGGAAGCGCTTGAAAGCTGCGTCCAGATGATCGAGTGCCCAAGCACAGCGCTCGCGCGCGTCCTGGATGCTCTCACGCGGAGCCACCGCGCTGCCATCGCGCACGATCGGCACCAGCAGCTCGCGATACTCAAGTTCGGACACGTCGGTCACCAGGGCGGCATCATTCACGGCCACGAGGGTATTGCCGCGCGCGGCGCCCTCCCCCGCCAGATGGTCCTCGTCGTAGATCATGTCGCAGACCGGGCCGCCAAAGCCGTCGTAATAACGGCGCACGCGTTGCACACCCGGGATCGTGCGCTTGTATGGCTGCTCAGAGAGCTTGACCACCGGCGTCCATGGATCTGCCTCACTCGCACGGCGGGCGGAAAGCTTGTACACGCCGCCCAGCGCCGGCTGGTCATAGCAGGTCGCAAGCTTGGTACCCACGCCAAAGCTATCGATGGGCGCGCCCTGGTCGAGCAGCGACTGAATCGTGTACTCATCCAGATCGTTAGAAACCGAGATCCCCACATAGGGCAGGCCCTCGGCATCAAAACGGCCGCGCACATACTTGGAGAGCTTGGCGAGGTCGCCGGAGTCGATGCGAATAGCCGACAGACGCTCGCCCACCGCCTCCATCTCCTTGGCAACCGTAATGGCATGCTCGCAGCCCTCACGTACGTCGTAGGTGTCGATGAGCAGCGTGCAGTTCTTGGGACTCGACTTAGCAAAAGCCCGGAATGCCTCGAGCTCGGAATCGAAGCTCATCACCCAGCTGTGCGCATGAGTGCCAAAGACGGGAATACCGTAGCGGCGGCCGGCGAGCACATTGGATGTAGAGGAGCAGCCGGCAACGTAGCTCGCGCGCGCGACGGCCAGCCCGCCATCGGGACCCTGGGCGCGGCGCAGGCCAAACTCGGCAACGGGACGGCCGTCCGCCGCCAGCACCACGCGCGCCGTCTTGGTGGCGACAAGCGTCTGGAAGCCGACAATGTTGAGCAGCGCCGTCTCGAGCAGCTGGCATTCAAGCGCGGGGCCGGTGACGCGCACCATGGGTTCGCGCGGAAAGACGAGCTCGCCCTCGGGGACGGCGTCGATGTTTACATGCGCACGAAAATCGCGCAGGTAGTCGAGGAATGCAGGCTTGAACATCGCGCCGCCGGCCGGGGCCTGGAGTGAGGCGAGGTAGTCGAGCCCCTCGGGCGTAAAGCGCAGGTTCTCGACAAGCTCGGGCAGCTCGGCGGTGCCGCACATGACGGCATAGGCGCTGCCAAAGGGATGGTCACGGTAAAACGCGGTAAAACAACCCTGCTCATTGGCCTTGCCGCTCTCCCACAGGCCCTGGGCCATAGTGAGCTCGTACAGATCGGTGAGCATTGCAATGTCGGTGGGATGCGAGATGTCGGTCAAAGCCATGGGGCGACCTTTCGGATGCGTTGTGCAGAGGTTGAGGGTTGGAAAAGGGCAGAGTGTTCGGGCATGGCACCCAGCGCGAATGGGCTAGAGCAGGCCCATGCTGGTCAGGATCGTGTAGCCCATAAAGATGACAAACGCGATGAGGGCAAGGACAATAATGATTTTTTGAGCCGGCGCCATGCCAGGAATCTCGTTCTCGCCCGTAGGCTCCTTGGAGGTAACCATGCGCTGGGCAAAGGTCATCTCGTCACGGCTCGGCTTGGGCTCGACGGACTTGGAACGAGCGACCTTTTTAGGCTGAGGTTTAGGTGCGGTGGGCGCGGGTTTCGCGGCGGCGGGCTTGGGCGCGGGGGCGACGTTCGCGGCGGCCTCCTCGGCCTTCGCACGCTCGGCACGCAGGGCGGCCAGCTCCTCACGCTCGCGGCGTGCCTCTTCCTGGGCCTCGCGACGAGCTTTCTCGGCGCGGAGCTCTTCCAACTCGGCGCGTTCCTCGGCAGACAGTGGTTGGGACTCAAGCTTGGCCATGGTACAGCCCTTTCTTTTAAAAAAAGCCGCCGACACAATGTCAGCGGCTTATCAAATCCAAGGGTGGAGACGAAGGGAGTCGAACCCTCGGCCTCTGCCATGCGACGGCAGCGCTCTCCCAACTGAGCTACGTCCCCAGGACAAGTCGATATTTTACCTACGGCTCGCCAACTGTCAACGCCCAATAATCAGTCTTTTTGGGGCGCGGCTATTTTGACAACTTTTCGAGCAGGCGATCCTCTCGATGATTTTTCTGGGACGGGGATTAAAAAACATTGTGTACCGAATGATTTTTTAATCCCCGTCCCAGAAAAATCATCGGCGAATGCGTTACTTTGTGCTGGTAAGGACGCCGGTGGTATCGAAGGCTGGGGTGAAGCTCTCGTCTACCGCGCCGCCCTCTTGCCAGAACATCGTCGTAAAGCCCAGGTCGTCGGCATGGTCGAGCACCTGCTCATACTCCTCGCGCGTCACGGCGCGCGCCAGGTCGCCGCCTTGTTCGCGCATGAGCGCATTGGGCGTGTACTGGTTCATGACCGAGATCGGCACGTCGCCCACCGTCTGCCACACAAGGTCTAGCACGCGGCACGAGTCATCCGCATGCCCCGGCAGCACCAGGTGGCGCACGATCATGCCGCGCTTCATGAGCCCATTCTCGTCCACTAGCTCTCCCCCGCGGCGCTCGATCTCGCGTGCCATCTGCGCTAAGCCCGACACGGCCACACGCGGGTAGTCCTTAATGTGGGAGAGCGACTGCGCAAGCCCGGCATCGGCATATTTAAAGTCCGTAAGCCACACGTCGACCAGGTCGCCCAGCGCCGCCACGGCACTCGCGCGCTCGTAACCACTCGTGTTGTAGACAATTGGGATGACCAACCCGCGCGTCCGTGCCGCGGCAATCGCGGCAGGCAACAGGTGCGCATAGTGCGTCGCCGTCACCAGGTTGATGTTATTGGCGCTCTGGTCCTGCAGCTCCAGCATAATCTCGACCAAACGCTCGGGCGAAATCTCAAGACCGAAATTGCCCGTCGAGATCTCGTGGTTTTGGCAGTAGATACATTTGAGCGAACAGCCGCTAAAGAAAATCGTACCCGAGCCGGCCTCGCCCGAAATGGGCGGCTCCTCCCACATATGGAGCGCCGCGCGGGCGACCTTAAGCGTGTTGTCGGCGCCGCACACGCCACGCGCGCCCTCGTCGCGCGCCGCACCGCAACGGCGCGGACACAAATGGCAGGCGGGCGAAAAAAGTTCGGTCAACGACGTCGGCATAAAAACATGCTCCAAAACAATGATTCAGCAGCTCAAACGTAAAGGGACCAACCGCACAGACGGCTCGAGCCCAAGGCGCCGTAATCGTCCGACACGATTTTTATAATGTCAAGACTGGAATCGACAAAGTGCCGCTTTATGATGTAGGTATTCCGCCCCCCGCGGAGCAACTGGGTGAACCGTCGCGTTTATTTAGGGAGCCCACACAGTCGTACCTAGTACAGGTATCCTTCGTTGTTAAGGACGCTGGAACAGTCGATGAGGGCACCCACCTGTTTTAGGTGGGTTCATTTTCGTAACGTGGGGGGTGGTTTTCATTTGCCGAAAACCACCATTACAGCCCATATGAATCCCCGCCGGTATCCCGACAAGCTATCGACAATACCCTAATATCTGGTAAGCGCGTGATTATCGCTGCGTGCAATTCCATGCACCCCCCTTGGTCGAGTATCATGGTTCGGCTATGCCCTTTGCGCTTAGCAACCTTTGACCTTTTCCTTCGACGCTTGGCGGTTTTTAGATTCATGGCTTCATCCCCGAGCTACATACCGTATCTATGCGTGGCAGCAGCGGCCTTCATCACGACCTTCCTCACGGTGCCCCTGGTCAAGTGCTTGGCAATTAAGCTCGACGCCGTCGACTATCCTTCTAAGCGCCGCATCAACACCAAGCCCATCCCGCGTTTGGGCGGAACGGCGGTGTTTTTGGGCCTGGTCGTTGCCTGTATTGTGCAAATCCTAGGCACCTGGTACCTGGGTTGGCCGCCCGTTTTGGTGCCCCACCCCCGTCTGCACATCAGCTACCCCATACTTGCGCTTTCTTTTACCGTCATCTTTGCGACCGGCGCTATCGACGACGTCTTCCAGCTCAAGCCCAAGCAAAAGCTGGCCGGACAGGTCCTCGCCGCGCTTATCGCCTGTATCGGCGGCCTACGGATCGGCGTCATCGTCAACCCGTTTGCCCCCGGCGAGATCATGCTCGGATGGCTCGCCTACCCCATCACCGTGATCTATCTGGTGGCATTCACCAACATCATTAACCTCATCGACGGCCTCGACGGCTTGGCCACGGGCATCTGCGGCATCGCGTCGTTCACCATGTTTTCGATGGCCGTTCTCTCGGGCCGCATCGACGCCGCCGCGCTCTCCATTGCGCTCTTTGGCGCCTGTCTGGCCTTTTTGCGCTACAACTTCAACCCCGCAAGCATCTTCTTGGGCGACTCGGGGTCGCTGCTTCTGGGCTTTGCGCTGGGCTCCATCTCGCTGCTCAACGTGAGCCGCACCGCCGCGCTCACCTCGCTTATCATTCCGCTCATCGTTGCCGGCGTGCCCATCATCGACACGTTTAGCGCCATCGTGCGCCGCAAGCGCGCCCACATTAGCATCGGGCAGGCCGACAAGGGCCACATCCACCACCGCCTGATCCAAGAAGGCTACAACCAAAAACAGGCAGTGCTCCTCATCTACGCCTGGTGCATCATGCTTTCGGCCGGCGCCGCCGCGATTAACCAGGTCGAGGTGCCCATGCGCGTGCTCATCTTTACCGTGCTCGCCATTGGTTCGGCGGCCTTTGCCAAGCATCTACATCTGTTTGAGCCCGTGCTGCGCCACCATTACAACAAGCGCACACACGAGGATGAGCTCGTCACCCCCGACGACCCCGCCTTTAAGCAGGAGGAGCAGGCAGCCGAGGAACGTAAGGAAGAGCGCCACCACAAGCTCTAGGGTAAGCTGCCGAGGAAGCGCCCAGGCGCCGCCGGCCAAACGCGCAGCCATGCCGCGCCCATCGCACATGCCGCCGATCTCCCGCCCCTCGCCTACTTACGACCCGCCCCTCCAATAAACGCGTTATCATCTTGACCAATGAACATACGTTAGGAGCAATCATGCCAAACGAGAACAGCTACGAAGTCGCGCTGCAAAAGAGCAACGCCATTCGCGAGGGCCTGGCAAAAACGCCCGAGAAGTTCACCATGCTTACCGGCGACCGCCCCACCGGCCGCCTGCACCTGGGTCACTACTTCGGCACCCTCAAGGGCCGTGTGGAGCTGCAGAACATGGGTGCCAAGACCAACGTACTCATCGCCGACTACCAGGTCATCACCGACCGCGACACGACCGAGCACATCCAGGACAACGTGTACAACATGGTCATGGACTACCTTGCCTGCGGCATCGACCCCGACAAGACCATGATCTACGCGCACTCCGCCGTGCCCGCCGCCAACCAGCTCATGCTGCCGTTCCTGTCGCTGGTCTCCGAGGCCGAGCTGGCGCGCAACCCCACGGTCAAGGCCGAGATGGAGGCCTCGGGCCACGAGCTCACCGGCCTTCTGCTCACCTACCCGGTGCACCAGGCCTGCGACATCCTGTTCTGCAAGGGCAATGTGGTGCCCGTCGGTCGCGACCAGCTGCCGCACATCGAGCTCACCCGCACCATCGGCCGCCGCTTTAACAACCGCTACGGCAAAGTGTTCCCCGAGGTCGAAGCGCTGCTGTCCGAGACCCCGCTACTGCCGGGCCTGGACGGTCGCAAGATGAGCAAGAGCTACGGCAACGCCATCAACATCTCGATGACCGCCGAGGAGACGGCCAAGCGCATCAAGAAGAGCCAGACCGACTCCGAGCGCATGATCACATTCGATCCCGAGAACCGCCCCGGCGTGTCCGGTCTGCTTTCGACGGCCGCCATCTGCACTGGCCGTTCCGAGGTCGAGATTGCCGAAGAGATTGGCATGGGCGGCTCCGGCCAGCTCAAGAAGTACGTGACCGAGGCCGTCAACGAGTACTTCGCGCCGATCCGCGAGCGTCGTCAGCGCTACGAAAACGACCTGGACTATGTGAAGGACGTGCTGCACGAGGGCAACCGTCGCGCCAACGAGATTGCCGAGCAGACCCTGGCCGAGGTTCAGGACGCCATGGGCATGGTGTACTAGATCGATCTGCTGGCTAGAACTTTCGATTGCTATAGGGCGGGCGCTAGTGCGTCCGCCTTTTTTGGTGCCCGACCGGTTCGGCTCTGCCCATTGCACTCCCCCGAAAAACAGGAACAGGCCCGCTGGCAGTTAGTTGCCAGCGGGCCTGTTCCCGAAGTACACCGTTGAATCGCACAGAGGGGAGGAATGCGAATCAAACTCAACAGGGCAGGCTTTTTCATCGCCTATTGCCTGCTCCGTTGCTGAATACAATATAGTTCACCGTGGTTTACTTTGTAGCGTCAATATGTTCCCCCATAGCTTCTCCATAAGTTAGCTCAGGTAAACTAGAACCACCACAAAGGGGACAGGCACCTTTGTGGTGGTTTTAACCACGGCAGAGCCGCTAGAGCCCTGCAGGCCAGCGACAGGCGGCCAAGTCGACGTGCATGTCGTCCTTAAACGCCACACCCTCCCCTAGCAAAAGCTCACGTTGAGCATCGGGACCGCCAAAAGCAAAACCATCGCATATGCGGCCATCGGCAAACACCACGCGGTGACAGGGAATCTCGCCGGGGCGCGGATTGCCATGCAGGGCATACCCCACGTACCGCGCACTTCGTGGACGTCCAGCAAGCAGCGCCACCTGACCATACGTGGCGACCATCCCCTCGGGAATCTGCTCGACCACCTCGTACACCCGCTCAAAAAAGCCCTCAGACGCCATTGCTCGCTCCCTTCCACCCGGAATAGCATAAACCACCACAAAGGTGCCTGTGAACTGCGCCCCGAAACTTGGACTGAATAAATAGCGACTACGCCGCAAGGGCCCGGCTCCGGAACTCCTCCGGCGTCAGGCCCTTCAATCTTACCTGCCTGCGCCGCGTGTTCCAATGGACTATGTACCCTTCCAGGTCGCGCTTGAAGTCCTCGAAGCTGCCCCACTCCCTGCCGCGGTAGAACTCGTCCTTCACGTGGCCGAAGAGCTGCTCGGTGGCGGCGTTGTCGATGCAGTTCCCCTTGCGCGACATGCTCTGGGTGATGCCCGCCCCCTCCAGCCTGGAGGTGTAGGACTCGTGCTGGTACTGCCAGCCCATGTCCGAGTGCATGGTCGGTGCCGCCCCGTCGGGCAGGGCCTCGAGGAGCCGGTCGAGCATCCTGTGCTGCTGGGCGAGGTCCGGCGAGGTCGATATGTCGCTCGCCACGATCTCCTTCGTGCAGAAGTCGAGCACCGGGGCCCAGTAGGCCTTGGCGCCGGCGACCTTGAACTCGGTGACGTCGGTGCCGAGCTTCTGCCACGGCCCCTCGGCGCCGAAGTCCCTCGCGATGACGTTCTCGAACGTGCTCCCCACGAGCCCCCTGTAGGAGCTGTACCGGCGGCGGGAGCCCCGGCGGCGTATCCCGCACCGGATGCCCATCTCGCGCATCATCTTGAGCACGGTCTTGTCGGCCACGACCGCGCCCAGCTCGGCGCTGTTAGCGTCAATCTATTTTTCACCAGTTTCGCTAAACAGGCGCGCCGTTCG
>CAJMOX010000026.1:0-19441 GCA_905215135.1 uncultured bacterium | reverse complement strand
CGCACATGTACGGATGAATGTGGGAGGTGTTCGGATAAAGTTGATAATCAAGGGATTTCCGTCCAGTCCAAACCAAATCTCTCAGTCTTCCTGCAATTTCGAACATGTGGCCTATAATGTTGCTTTGGTTACGCTATTTATTGCGCAGCCATTTAATACGTCGCCCACCGGGGGCCATTAATTCCTATCGCCATATTGGCTAGGAAGCAGTCAAAGGAGGTATCCGTGGCAGCAGAGACGCCTTGCTCGGTCCTCTATAACGATATTCGCTCGTTCGGCGGTCTTAAACATCTCGAGATCGCCCGAATGCTCATCAATGGAAACTCTTATCTCGGCAGTACCCTGCTCGAGAAATGCTCTTCCAACCGCTCGTATCTCGCCCGTTACATCGTCCATCGCAAGCCTGACCAGTGCGCGCCCTCCATCTACAGCGACTTTACCGTCACCACGCTCAACCTTTCCGCGGCAATCTGCAGCAAGCTCGGCGGCGGCGAGTCCGCCTATCGGGCAATCGCCGAGCACTATCGCGGTCCGGCCGCCAACGAAATGATGTCGGCTCTCGCCAGCTACAAACTGGACAGCCGCCTATATGCAAATGCCCTCAATCGCATCGACAACTTTGACGGCAATGCCGTGCGCGAAAAAAGCACGCTCTTCTTGATGCTCTTTGTCGCGACGGGCGCACTCGCCGATCCCGCTCAGGGCGTGGCGACCGTTGAGCGCTTTTGCGACAGCAAGACGGGCGGGCACTTTGGCACCACCGAAACTACCGTCGGACGTGGCTTTATGAGCAGCCTGGAGCAGCCGCGCACTGTCGCCCCCAACCTCGGTCTGCTCAGAACCCATGCCGACAACTGCGCCGACATGCAAATCCATCCCCTCACACGCGATCCGCGCGGCACGGTAATTGGGTCCTTGCCCAAAACCTCGCCCAGCATCACCGATGTGGGCGCCGACGCATCGCGCGAGCATCTCCGCATTTGGCTCGAAGGCGGACACTGGTACGCCCAGGGCCTTGGGTCGACCAACGGCACAGTGCTCGAATCGGGCGCGGGCGACGGCGATATCGTGATTGAGCCGCCGCGCGACCAACGCGAGCCCGGCAAAGTCTATCCCCCGGTGGAAATCGAAAACAGCGACAGGCTCCATCTGGGTCTTTAAACGACATTCCTTGTCATTGTGGACTAGCGCGGACGGCGATCGAAAGACGGTCGCCGTCCGTCTTTCGTCTTCTACCTTCTGCGTCGTAAACGACAATACTCAGCGGTATACGTGGGCAGTGTGGCTATCATGGTACTTTACCGATATCCACACTGCCCACGTATACGCGCAGCAACCCATGCTAGACAAAGGAACGCCATGGATACTACCGATAGCGCCTATGGCGACAAACTCATCCGTCTTGACACGTTCGACACCGCCGTGGCGGTCGACCCCAGCGCCGAGGACGACGCCAAGCGTCGGTTTATGACGCTTATTCTCCAGACGGCCCACCGCAACAACGGCAACATCGGGCACGTGCTGCGCGCGACCAACACAAGCGGCGAGGTTTTTGCCGTCAAGCTACTCAAGGACAACGCCATCCTTTCCGGCCAAGCCCCCGACCGCTCCGCCGAGCAATCGGCCGCGCACCTGGCCAACACCGCCGCACTGTTCGAGGAGTACCGTCATCTGTGTACCGTCTCGCACCTGCGCGGATTTCCGCGCGTCTATGGCTACGGATCGTGCGAGGACGACCCGCTTATCCTCATGGAGTGGGTCGAGGGCACCTCGCTCAAACAGGCGCTGCCCTTGCTTCCGCACGACGCCTCGGGCGGGCTGACCACCCAGATGGTCGCCGCCGTCGGAAACGCTGTGCTTCGCGCGCTCTTGATGACCCAAGGCCTTGTGAATCCGGTCGTCCATCGCGACCTGTCGCCTGCCAATATCATGTTCCGCACCACCAGCCGAACGCTCGAGCAGCAGATTGCCGATTGCTCCTTTGACCCCTGTCTCATCGACATGGGCTCCGCGACCATGGCCCTCGGCGACGACACGATCACCCGGCGCGCCGACATCTGGCGCTTTGCCACGCCCGCATACGCCGCGCCCGAAATGCTCACGCAGGATATCGAAGGCATCGCGGCCCTTCGCCGCTCGCCCGCGATCGACGTCTATGCGCTTTCGAGCATTCTGTACCAGCTCTACAGCGGTCGCAAACCGTTCGATGTCGAGTCGACGGGTGCCGCGGCGACCGGCTCGTTCTACCTCATAAAGACCAAGACCAAACCGGCGCCGCTCGAGCCGCGCTGCGAGGGCGACAAAGCGCTTGTCCAGATCATCATGAAAGGCATCTCGGTCGAACAGGGCGATCGCCCTACCGAGCAGCAGATGCTCGAGGTGCTCTCGACATACCTCCCCGCTGCAGAATCTGAGGACCACGAGGGTGCAGGAGACGAGGCCGCAATTGATATCGATTCTGGCACGCACCTTAAGGTCGACGTCGCCGGCGAGCGCGCGCGAGAGATTTTGGAGCAGGCCCGGCACGACGCCATGACACGCCGTCGCTTTGTCATCGGCGGCGTCGTTGCAGCCGTTGCGGGGCTCGGCGTTATCGGGGCGGCAACCCATGGCTTTGGCATCCCCGACTACCTGGACGGCATCCGCGGTTCGCTTGACGACTACACCTGGGCTCAGCTGCAGGAGATTTCGCTCAAGATTAAGGCCGCCGAGACCCGTAGCGAGGCACACGAGATTGCCAAGCGCTACCACCTGCTCGACGTTGATGGGCATATCCCCTATCCGTGCACCAAGCGTGTGAAGCTCGCCAACGGGCTGGAGGTCGGCGCTCAGCTTGTGGGCATCCGCCACGATGAGCTTCTGGACGGGACGGGCAAGGCCGGGCTGACGTTTATGTTCGACGCGGGTATTGCCGAGCGCGATGCTGCGACTGAACCGCCGAGCGCCGGCTGGGCAGATTGCGAGCTGCGGGAATGGCTCGACGGCGACGGCCTTAAGCTGCTGCCCAACGAGTTGCGCGCGCTCATTAAAGGGGTCAAGAAGGTCTCGAACAATGTGGGCGCCGCCAACAGTGCATCGTGTCTGAGCGAGTTGCCCGCAACCCTTTGGCTGCCCGCCATGGTCGAGCTGTGCGGTACGCAACCGCCCGATTCGTTTGCCGAGGGCTATCACTACCTGGCAGACATCTACAACGGCGAGGGCAAGGAGTATCAGCTCTTCCGCGAGCTCAAGGTGAGCCCGTATTCCACGAACGAGACGATGGTCCGCCAGTGGAAGGGCAAGGACACCTGCTGGTGGGAACGAACGGTGAGTCCCGACACATCGGAGAGCGAAGGCACGCTCTATATGAACCGTGTGGGCTACGACGGCGACGTCTTTACGTACGCAACGCCTGCGGAAAAGCCAAGCAAGCGAACCTGCGTGATCCCCGGGTTCTGCATCTAGGGAGCGGGCGTCTTGCCGTGACGGGACTCCTCCCCGGCAATTGTCTCGATCTGTAACACCAGCTCGGCAGATACAGGTCTAGATGTTACGGAACGAGACAAAACCCCAACCCCGCGAGACAACATCTCAATCTGTAACAGTAAGGGGTTAAAACTTCTCTAGATGTTACAGATTGAGATGATTGGTTGGGACGGCCACCGATTGAGCAGCCGCCCTCATCTGTAATGAAAAGTCATACATTCCAACCATTACTGGACACCCCCAGGGGGTATGGGTGTATAGTATCAGCAGGTTAACAATTCCAACAGCGAACCACAGAAAGGAGAAGCCATGGCTCAAGATAAGTTCGACGTGGGTGGCATGACATGCGCCGCCTGCCAGGCGCACGTGGATCGTGCCGTGAGCAAGCTCGACGGCGTCGAGAGCGTCGCGGTCAATCTGCTCGCCGGCTCTATGCTGGTGGACTACGACCCCGCGCAGGTCACCCCCGACGGCATCTGCACCGCCGTCGATCGCGCTGGCTACTCGGCCTCACCCGTCAGCACGGGCACCGACGCCGCCCAAAGCGGCAACGCGCAAGTCAGGTCCGGCGCCGCCCATATGGAGTCGCCGACCAAAAAGTTGGAGGCCGCTGCCTCCGCCATGCGCACTCGACTCATCGTCTCGATTGTCTTTCTCATCCCGCTGTTCTACATAGGCATGGGGCACATGCTCGGTTGGCCACTGCCCGGCATTTTCACGGACCACATCCACAGCATGACGCTCGCCCTCACCGAGCTCGTCCTGCTTATCCCCATCGTCTACGTCAACGATGCGTACTTTATCAACGGCTTCAAGTCGCTCGTGCACGGCGCGCCCACCATGGACGCCCTCATCGCCGTCGGTGCCACCGCTTCCATTGTCTGGTCGCTCTACGCCATGTTCATCATGGCCGACCAGCTGGCCACAGGTCAGGTGCACGAGGCCATGATGACGGGCATGAGCAACCTGTACTTTGAGAGTGCCGGTACGATTCTGTCGCTCGTCACCGTGGGCAAATACCTCGAGACGCGCAGCAAGTCCAAGACCGGCGGCGCCATCGAGGCGCTCATCGACTTGGCACCCAAGACCGCGACCGTCGTGGCAGAGGACGGCAGCGAGACCACCGTCGACGTCGACGCCATCCTTCCCGGCCAGGTCCTGCGCGTGCGCCCCGGCGAGTCTATCCCTGTCGACGGCGTGGTACTCAAGGGAGCGTCGGCCGTGGACGAGAGCGCGCTCACCGGCGAGTCCATCCCCGTGGAAAAGGTCGCCGGCGACACCGTCAACGCCGCCACGGTCAATCGCACCGGCTCGTTTACCTTCCGCGCCACACGCGTGGGCGCCGACACGTCGCTTGCCAAGATCATCCAACTCGTCGAGGACGCCAACGCCACCAAGGCGCCCATCGCCCGCATGGCCGATAAGGTCGCCGGCGTGTTTGTGCCCGTGGTGTTCGTGATTTCGGCCGTGACCTTTGCGGCGTGGATGGCACTGACCGGCAGCATCAACGAGGCGCTCACCTCCGCCGTGGCCGTGCTGGTGATCAGCTGTCCGTGCGCACTGGGCCTGGCCACGCCCGTCGCCATTATGGTGGGCACCGGCAAGGGCGCCGAGATGGGCATTCTGTTTAAGAGCGCCGAGGCGCTGGAGAACCTGCGCAGCGTGGGCACCGTGGTGCTCGATAAGACGGGCACGGTCACCCGCGGCAAGCCTGCCGTGACCGATATCGTGGTAACCACGCGCGCTGACGGCTCGCCCGCCATGAGCGAAAAGGCGCTGCTCAAGCTTGCCGCCACGTTGGAGCGCTCAAGCGAGCACCCGCTGGCCGAGGCGATTATGACCGAGTGCGAGTCGCGCGGAATCGTCGCGCGCATGGTCGAGGACTTTGCCGCCGTACCTGGACGAGGCGTTACGGCGCGCGAGGGACAAAACGTCATCGCTGCCGGCAACGTTCGTCTGATGAGCGAGCTGGGTATCACCGTGCCCGCAGGACTTGCGGAGCGATTTGCCGCCGAGGGCAAAACGCCGCTGTTCTTTGCCAAGAACGACGAGCTTGTCGGCACCATCGCCGTGGCTGACGAGGTCAAAGAAACGAGTGCCGAGGCAATCGCCGCGCTCCGCAAGCTCGGCGTCGATGTGCGCATGCTCACTGGCGACAACCGCGTGACGGCCGAGGCCATCGCCCGCCGCGTGGGACTGAGCAGCGAACAGGTTATCGCCGACGTCCTGCCCGCCGACAAGGAGCGCCACGTGCGCGAGCTGCAGGATGCGGGCAGCAAGGTCGCCATGGTGGGCGACGGCATCAACGACTCCCCCGCCCTGGCGCGCGCCGACGTGGGCCTTGCTATCGGCACCGGCGCCGACATCGCCAAGGAGGGAGCCGACGTAGTACTCATGCGCAGCGACCTCATGGACGTCGCCCGCGCCATCGAGCTTTCGCGCGCCACGATCCGCAACATCAAGCAGGACCTGTTCTGGGCGCTGTTCTACAACGGCATCGGCATTCCGCTGGCGGCGGGCGTGTTCTTCCCGCTCGCCGGATGGCAGCTCTCGCCGATGTTTGGCGCCGCGGCCATGAGCCTGTCGAGCGTCTGCGTCGTAAGCAATGCTCTGCGCCTACGAACCTTTAAGCCCAAGACGGCGCACTGATGCACCCGACCTTGCCCCTCAAACCGTCGCTCGCGTACCCAAGTACGCTTCGCTCCTCTTTCGGGGCAATCTCGGGCACCTCAGCGCACCTTTAAGATGACGCTGTTCACGACTAAACTGTCAGGTAATCTCAATCGATAAGGAGTACACCCATGCGATACACAATCAAGACTTCCGGCCTCATGTGCGGCCACTGCGACGCCACCGTCGAGACGGCGTTGCTCAACGTGGCCGGCGTGACCGACGCCGACGCCGATCACGAGACTCAGACCGTCCAGGTGGAGTGCGCCGACACCGTGACCGCCGAGCAGCTCGCCGCCGCTGTCGAGGGCGCCGGCGAGAAGTTCCACGCCCTGTCCGTAACCGCCGCGTAACGACCCACGCGCACCCCGACCAGAAACGAGGACTCGCCATGATGGCAGACCACAAATCGGTGACCCGCATGCTCAAGACGGCACGCGGTCAGATCGACGGCATCCTGCGGATGGTCGAGGAGGACCGCTACTGCGTCGATATTTCCACGCAGCTCATGGCCACACAGGCGCTCCTTGCGCGCATTAATGCCGACGTACTCAAGGCACATATCGAGGGCTGCGTGACTTCGGCAATCGAATCGGGCGACGAAGACCTCATGGCCGCCAAGCTCGCCGAGATCGAGCGCGTCGTCGACAAGCTCTCCAAGTAATTGGGGCATTGGGGACAGACTTCTTTGCACCATCTTGGTGTATCGGGGATAGGTACGTTTGCACCACCTTGGTGCAGATTAACCTGTCCCCCTTGCTCTAAATCGGGTATAAAGGCGAGCAGCATATCGAACGAAAGGCAATTTGCATGAATGACTTTATGAAGGGTCGCAATGGTGCCGATGAGCTCACCATCGTGATGGGCTTTGCTGGAATCGTCATCGCGATGATCGGATCGATAGCCCATATCCAGTGGCTCAGCTGGATTGCCATCGCCGTAATCGTGATTGGCGTGCTGCGCGGCCTGTCCAAAAACATCGACGCACGTCGCAAGGAAAACGCGGCCTTTGTCGCCGCGACCGCTAACGTCCCCGGCCTGGGCAAGTTCGTAGCGAGCTTGGGTAGCGGCGCCGCGGCTGCCAACGCCTCGCGCACGGCCGGTACCAGCAAGGAAGACTTTGAGCGTGCCAAGCGCACGGCCAAGAAGATGTGGAAGGGTCGCAAGACCACAGCATACCTCAAGTGCCCCAACTGCGGCCAGATGCTCTCCGTCCCCAAGGGCAAAGGCAAGATCCGCGTCACCTGCCCCAAGTGCCACGCCAAGATGGAAACCCGCTCCTAACGCCCGCACGCGGGACAAATTAATCAGGTTTGTTTGTCCCAAATCTTAAGTATTTGTTCGATAAAAAAGCCGAGGCCTCGTGTTGAGACCTCAGCTTTTTGCATGCGGCAACGGAGCTGCCCCTTTGTCACATCTACGCCACACCGTCGCGGGCCAGCTCCTCAGCCAGCGCTTCGGCAGGCATGGCCATAATCGCGTCGAGCTCGGCGTCCACCTCGGGAATACGCTTCACCTTGAGCTTGCGTACCAAATCACCGCGACACATCACATGCGTCGGCTCACGCAGAGCGCACAGGTCATCGAGCGGATTCTTGCGCGTTACCAAGATATCGGCAGCCTTGCCGCACTCGATCGTGCCGGTCTCGCCGCCCAGACCCAACAGCTCGGCATTGACCTGTGTAGCCGTATGCAGCGCGAAGGCGTTGCTCACGCCGACATACTTGGCAAAATAGGCCACCTCACGCCACATGTCGTACTGCGTCACGAACGGGCAGCTCGAGTCCGTGCCAAGGCCCACCTTAACGTCAGCTTCCAGTGCGGCACGGGCGCTCTCAATAATGCCCGAGCACACGATGTCGCCGTTCTTCTTTTGCGTGTCAGTCGAATGAGTCTTATCCGGGTCGAGCAACACAAACGGCAGCGCCGGGCTGATAGTGCAGGTAACGCTGGGCGCACGTCCCTCGAGCTGCGTGCCCGCGGCGCCACGGTACAGCTCCAGGATCTCGGGCGTCATCGGGGCACCGTGCTCGATCGTGTCGACCCCGGCCTCAAGCGCGGCCTTCACGCCCTCGGTGCTCTCGACATGAGCCATAACCGGCAGACCCACCTCGTGCGCCGCCTTGCACGCCGCCGCGGCAACCTCCACCGGCATACGCAGCACGCCCGGCTCGCCCACCTCGGTCGCATCGAACACACCGCCCGTTACGAACAGCTTAATGACGTCGGCGCCGCGCGCATACAGGTCTCGCACCTGCTCGGCTGCCTCGACGGGGCTGTTGGCCACCTGGGCGAACAAGCCCGCGCCATGGCCGCCCGGCACCGTGACGCCCGTTCCCGGCGCTACCAGGCGCGGACCCTGATACTTGCCGGCGTCGATAGCGTCGCGCACGGCAATGTCGGCAAACAGCGGGTCGCCCGCGCCGCGCACTGTGGTCACGCCGCTTGCCAGCTGCTGCTGGGCACTGCCCTTGAGGATGCGGCGGACGATGGCACGGCCCACGGGATTATCGAGTTTCTTCATCAGCGCTCCCGCATCGCCGGCCGAGACGGGCTTGCCCGAGCCGCACAGGTGCACGTGTATGTTGATGAGACCGGGCATGAGATACGCACCACCCAGGTCGATAACCTCGGCACCTGCAGGCGCCTGTGCCACAGCACTCGGCCCCATCCAGGTGATGACGCCGCGCTCAACAGTCACGGCCATATCGGGTTGCGGCTCCATATGTTCCGAACCATCCAGAATGGTCGCATTGATAAACAACGTGGAACGATCGGCAGATGCCATATCGAGCTCCTCCCTCACGATTAACTTGAACATTTGTCCATTATCACCTAATGCAGCGACCTAAAGTCGAGCATATCGGTTAACGGAGGGACGAGAGAGATGTGAGGACAAACGGAGACAGCGTGGCGATACTTCGGCCGTGCTGACGAAACATCTCAATCTGTAACAGTTAGGCCGCCCCCAGGCCGTTAAACGTTACAGATCGAGACAAAAGGGCAGAAGGCAAGGCAGGCGACAACCGCCCATCCTCTACCCCCACTCCTGCTCGTAGATGTTGAGCGACTTTACGTACCGCCCCTGGGCGCCCATGATGTCGCGGACCAGACGCAAGAAGAAGCTGATGCACGAGGTGTCAAAGCCGTCCTGCAGGTCCTCCGGATGCACCGCACCCGGCCCATCGACCGCCGTATCGCTCAGCCGCGCGATGTCATACAGGTAGAGCTGTCCCGCCGTAAGCCAGACATCGTCGACGCAGGCGAGGCGCACCGCAATCGCGCCGTCACTCCAGTGCTCCTTCTGCACGATATGCGGATCGTAGACATCAAAGCGATGATCGGTGCGCGTGTCCTTCAGCACGACCATGCCGGACGCAGGATTCTTGTCCAAAATGCCAAAGCGCGAGAAATACTGCGTGTCGCGTACCTGCTCGAGCCGCTTGAGCGAGGCAGGCGAAAGCGATGCCGGCGGCTCGTCAACATACAGCTCGAGCAGCGTTTTGCCATGGCGATAGGGGCGCTCAAACAGCAGCCAATCGGTAAACGCCATGTTGTAGGCCATGATTTCGTTTTGCGAAGGCTCAGTGCAATAGCTGAGCCACGGGTCGACAATGATCTCGAACTGTTCGCGCGCCGGCTCCAGGAATTGAAACTTCCGCAGCATCCAAAAGTGAGCCATGTCGGCAATATCGTTGCCGACGGCTTCGGCTAGCTCTGCTCGGTCAAAAGCGTGGTCAGTCATGGCATCCTCCTCAAACTGATGGACCTCAATTTGAGCTTACGAGGAAGGTGGGCAGCCACGACCAGCGCGGGCAAAATAGGCCTCCGACTGCAAACCAGATACTGACCAAACACTTGACGAAAAGCTTGATCGAAAATGCGCACCGCAACAAAACCGCAGGTAGACATAGACGGCCAACCCGCCCTTTTGAGCCAGATGCCCGCAGCCACCACAGAAACAACAGGTGACCACAGCCCGAGAAGTCGACAAATGAACATCCGTACGTCGACAAACGAGCAAACTGCTCGCAAATCCGCAAGGAGTGTCCCCGAGTGCCGACAGAAAAGGAACGTCCCTAACTGCCGGCACTTAGGGACGTTCCTTTTGTGCCGGCAGTTAGGGACAGCCCTTTCCGATTCGATTGTTGAGTATCTCCGTGACTACTTTACAGTTCCAGCGCGTCGGCGACTTCGGCTGCGCAGGCCAGGGCATCGGCCATGGCGTTCACCACGAGCGAGCTGCCGTTGCGGGCATCACCCGCCACATACACCGGCGCGGCATCCGCAGCAACACCATCCACGCGGGCCGCAAGGTGCGAGCCCTCGGAAGCCATCACGGGCAGCGGGCGGCCCGCCGTGGCAACGGGCACGCCGACAGCTTCGAACACGCTGTGTTCCGGACCCGTAAAGCCACAGGCGATGAGCACCAGCTGCGCCGGCACCTCGTGCTCGGAGCCCGCAATGCGTTCGGGCTTGCCGGCCGACCAATCCAGATCGACCACGCGCAGACCCGCAGCCGCGCCCTTCTTGTCCAGCAGCACCTCGAGCGTGTCCACGCCCCAAGCGCGCATCTCGCCGCCCATGGCAGCGATAGCCTCCTGCTGGCCGTAGTCGGTCTTCTTCAAGTTGGGCCACTGCGGCCAGGGGTTGCCTGCCGCGCGCTTATCGGGCGCAGCCGGCAAGAACTCAAACTGGCGCACGCTGCGCGCGCCCTGACGCACGGCGGTACCCACGCAGTCGTTTCCAGTATCGCCACCGCCAATGACCACGACGTCCAGGCCGCGCGCGTTCACCGCGGGCTTGCCGCCATCGAGCACCGAGACGGTCGAAGCCGTCAGGTAGTCCACGGCATACACCACGCCCGGGGCATCAATGTTCGCAGCCGAAAGTCCACGCGGAGCACGGGCGCCGGCAGCCACCACGGCGGCGTCAAAGTCGTCGAGCCTGGCGGTAACCTTGGGATCGCTCACGTCGGCGCCCAGCTCGAACACAATACCCAGCTCGCGCATGAGCGCCACACGACGCTCGACCACAGACTTCTCGAGCTTCATGTTGGGAATGCCGTACATGAGTAGGCCGCCGGGGCGGTCGTCGCGCTCAAACACCGTCACGCGGGCACCGCGACGCGCAAGCTCCCATGCTGCCACCAGGCCAGCCGGGCCGGAACCAACCACGGCGACCGAGGGCGCGTCCTCCCCTGCCGGCTCAAAGCGACGTAGGCCGCCGTTGGCCCACTCATGGTCGCTGATCGCACGCTCGTTATCGTGAATCGTCGTGGGTTGGCCGTCGACCGAGCCCAGGTTGCACGCGGCCTCGCACAGTGCCGGGCACACGCGGCTCGTGAACTCAGGCATGGGCGAGGTGAGCGACAGGCGCTCGGCAGCCTCATCCCAGCGGCCGCGGTACACCAGCTCGTTCCACTCGGGAATCAAGTTGTGCAGCGGGCAGCCGCTCGGACGCGCCTTGCCAAAGCTCGCGCCCATCTGGCAAAACGCCACGCCGCACATCATGCAGCGGCTCGCCTGGGCGCGACGTGCGTCGTCGTCGAGCTCCACGTACAGCGGATCGAAATCACGGCTGCGCTCCTCCACGGGGCGAAGCTCGTGGGTCACGCGATCGATATCAAGAAAAGCACCGGGCTTACCCATGGCACTTACGCCTCCTTCTTGGTCGAAGCAACAGAGCTGGCGGCCGCGGACGCAGCACCCGTAGCACCGCCCGCAATATCGAAGCGAGCGACATCCGCGGCGCTCGCGCGACCGGTCACAATGTCAAACGCCAGTTCCTCTGCCTGCGCATGTGTCTTGCCGGCAGCCTCGCTCGCAGCGACAATCGCCAGCACACGCTCGTACTCGGTCGGAATGACCTTCACAAAGTGCTTGCTCATCGTCTCAAAGCTGTAGAGCAGCTTGATGCCGCGCGGGCTCTGCGTCGCGTCCACGTGCTCCTGGATGAGCTCGCGAATCTGCGCCAGCTCGCCGGCAGTCGGGGCCTTGAGCTCAACGCTCTCGTGGTTCACGCGGGCATCGAGCGTGCCGTACTGGTCAAAGACATAAGCCACGCCACCCGTCATGCCGGCAGCGAAGTTCTGCCCGACCTCGCCCAGGATGAGCGCCAGGCCACCCGTCATGTACTCGCAACCGTGGTTGCCGCAACCCTCGACCACCACGGTGGCACCGGAGTTGCGTACGCCAAAGCGCTGGCCGGCCAGGCCGTTGATGAAGCCACGGCCGCTCGTGGCGCCAAAGAACGCAACGTTGCCCACGATGATGTTTTCGTCGAACTTATAGGTCGCATGCGGGTTGGGGCGCACCGACACCTCGCCGCCCGAAAGGCCCTTGCCAAAGTAGTCGTTGGCGTCGCCGCACACGTTAAGCGTAATGCCGCGCGGCAGGAAGGCGCCAAAGCTCTGACCGGCCGAACCATCGCAATCGATGGTGATGGAGCCGGCGGGCAGGCCCTCGGGATGCGCCTTGGTCACCGCGTTGCCCAAGATAGTACCCACGCAGCGGTTGACGTTGGCGATATCGGCGCGGAAGCGAATCGGACGCAGGTGCGCACGGGCATCGGCCGTATAGGGCACAAACAACGTGGAGTCGAGCGTCTTGTCGAGCTCGCTGTCCGCGGCCATCTGCGGCAGGAAGTGGCGACCGTCGGCGCCCGGAATATGGGCACCGAACTCGCAGGTCGCGCTCGCCAGCACGGGCGACAAATCGAGCAGGTTGGCCTTGCGGTTGCCCGGGACCTCGATCTGGCGCAAGCACTCGGGATGGCCGACCATCTCATCGACGGTGCGGAAGCCCAGGCTCGCCATGACCTCGCGCAGCTGCTCGGCAACAAAGAGCATAAAGTGCTCGACGTGCTCGGGCTTGCCGCGGAAGCCGCGACGCAGGCGGCAGTTTTGCGTAGCGATGCCGGCCGGGCAGGTGTCCTGCTGGCAGTCGCGCTGCATGAGGCAGCCCATGGAGATGAGCGGCATGGTCGCAAAGCCAAACTCCTCGGCGCCCAGCAAGCAGGCGACGGCAACGTCGGTGCCGTCCATGAGCTTGCCGTCGGCCTCGAGCACCACGCGCGAGCGCAGGCCGTTTTGCAGCAGCGTCTGCTGGGCCTCGGCAAGGCCAAGCTCCAGCGGCAGACCCGCATGCCAGATAGAGTCGCGCGCAGCGGCACCCGAGCCGCCATTGTGACCGCTAATCAAGATCTTGTCGGCAGCACCCTTGGCCACACCGGTGGCGATGGTGCCGACGCCGGCCTCACTGACCAGCTTGACCGACACGCGTGCGCCGGGGTTGGCGTTCTTAAGGTCGAAGATGAGCTCGGCCAGGTCCTCGATAGAGTAGATGTCGTGGTGCGGCGGAGGCGAGATCAGGCCGATGCCGGGCGTGGACTGACGGACCTCGGCAATCCAGGGGTAGACCTTCTTGCCGGGCAGGTGGCCGCCCTCGCCGGGCTTGGCGCCCTGGGCCATCTTGATCTGAATCTCGAAGGCGCTGCACAGGTAGCGGCTCGTCACGCCAAAGCGCGCGCTTGCCACCTGCTTGATGGCGGAGTTCTTGGAGTCGCCGTTAGCCAGCGGGGTCTCGCGACGCGGATCCTCGCCGCCCTCGCCGGAGTTGGAACGGCCGTGCAGGCGGTTCATGGCGATGGCCATGCACTCGTGTGCCTCTTTGCTGATGGAGCCGTACGACATGGCGCCGGTGTTAAAGCGGCGGACGATGTTGAACGCGGGCTCGACCTCGTCGAGTGCCACCGGGGTACGGCCGCTGGCATCAAAGTCCAGCAGGTCGCGCAGGCGCACGGCGCGGCCGGTGCGGTGCAGGCGGGCGCCGTACTCCTTAAAGGTGTCGTAGCTGTCCTCGCGGCAGGCGGTCTGCAGCAAGTAGACAGTCTGCGGATCGATCAGGTGATCCTCGCCGCCGAGCGGGCGCCACTTGGTCAGACCCAGCGTGGGCAGCTGATCGGGAGCCGGGCTCTTAAGGATAGCGAGCGCGGCGTCGTAGCGCTCGTTTTGCTCGTGCTCGACGTCCTCGACACCCATACCGCCCACGCGGCTCACCGTGCCGGCGAAGTACGCGTTGACGAACTCCGGCGTAAAGCCCACGGCCTCGAAGATCTGCGCCGAATGGTAGCTCTGCACCGTGGAGATGCCCATCTTGGACATGATGGAGACGATGCCGGCGGTCGCAGCCTTGTTGTAGTTGGCGATGCCCTGCTCGGCCGTCACGTCCAGATCGCCGCGTGCCGCCAGATCGCGGATGCACGCATGTGCGTTGTACGGATAGATGCCGCTCGCGGAGTAGCCCACCAGCGCCGCAAAGTCATGCGGGGACACGGCGTCGCCGCACTCCACCACGATATCGGCAAAGGTACGCACGCCGGCGCGGATCAGGTGGTTGTGCACGCAGCCCACAGCGAGCAGCGACGGCACGGGCACCTCGCCCGCAGCGGCACGATCGCTCAACACCACAATGTTCACGCCGTCGCGAACCGCGGCCTCGACGTCCTCGGCAAGCTGTTTGAGCGCAGTCTGCAGCGCGCCCTCGCCGGCATCGCGGCGGTAGACGGCACGGAAACGACGGGTCTTAAAGCCAACACGGTCGATGGCACAGATATGCTCGAACTCTTCCTCGTTGAGCAATGGGCGCTCCAAGCGCACCAGCTGACAGGCCGTGCGGGAATCCTCGAGCAGGTTGCCGTGGTTGCCCAGGTAGAGCGTGGTCGAAGTCACCATGTGCTCGCGAAGGGCGTCGATGGGCGGGTTCGTGACCTGAGCGAACAGCTGATAGAAGTAGTCAAAGAACGAACGCGTCTTCTTGGACAGGCAAGCCAGCGGCGCGTCGATGCCCATCGAGGCGAGCGGGGCCTTGCCCTGCTGGGCCATAGGACGCACGACCTCGTCGACGTCATCCCAGTGGTAGCCGAGCTTGGCCATGCGCACAGCGGCGGGCACCTCGGCATCCTCGGCGGACGCGGGCGCGGCGGGTTCATCGAGCGCGTCGACGGTCAGCGTCTCCTCGGCAATCCAATCACGGTAGGGCTTTTCCTTGGCGTAACGGGCGCGCAGCTCGTCGTTGTAGATCACGCGGCCGCGGGCAAAGTCGACCTCGAGCATCTGACCCGGTCCCAAGCAGCCGCTCGTCAGGATGTTCTCGGGGCGCACCTCGATGGTGCCCACCTCGCTCGCCAGCATAAAGCGGCCGTCGCGCGTCACGTAGTAGCGAGCCGGGCGCAGGCCGTTACGGTCGAGGGCGGCGCCCAGGGTACGGCCGTCGGTAAAGGCGATAGCGGCAGGACCGTCCCACGGCTCCATGAGCATGGACTGGTAAGCGTCGTAGGCGCGGCGCTCCTCACTCAGGCTATCGTTGTGGTCCCACGGCTCGGGCAGCAACGTGGACGCGGCACGCGTGAGCGGGCGACCGTTCATGACCAAGAATTCGAGCACGTTGTCCAGAATCGCGGAGTCGGAACCCTCGCGGTTGATGATGGGCATCACGCGCTCAAGATCGTGCTGCAGCACGGGGCTGTACAGGTTGGGTTCGCGGGCGCGAATCCAGTTGACGTTGCCCTTGAGGGTATTGATCTCGCCGTTGTGAATGATAAAGCGGTTGGGGTGCGCACGCTCCCAGCTGGGCGTGGTGTTGGTGGAGTAGCGCGAGTGGACGAGCGCCACGGCCGTTTTGACGGCGGCGTCGTTGAGGTCGATGAAGAAGCGGCGCATCTGCGTGGCGACCAGCATGCCCTTGTACACGATGGTGCGCGAGCTCATGGAGCACACATAGAAGATCTTGTCGCGCAGGGCAAACTCGGCGTCGGCCTTTTTTTCGATGGTGCGGCGGCACACGTACAGGCGACGCTCGAAGGCATCGCCGGCGGGCGTGTCGTCCGGACGGCCCAGGAAGGCCTGCAGGATAGTGGGCATGCAGGCGCGAGCCGTCTCGCCCAGGTCGTGCGGGTCGACGGGCACCTCGCGCCAAAAGAGCAGCGGCACGCCGGCCTCGGCGCAGCCCTCCTCAAACACGCGGCGGGCATCCTCTACGCCCTTGTCGTCCTGCGGGAAGAACAGCATGGCCACGCCATAGTCGCCCTCTGCCGGCAGAATCTGGCCGCACTTTTGAGCCTCTTTACGGAAAAAGTGATGCGGAACCTGGAACAGGATGCCGGCGCCGTCGCCGGTGTTCTTCTCGAGTCCCGTGCCGCCGCGGTGCTCCAAGTTGACCAGAATGGACAGCGCATCGTCCAGAATCTGGTGATGGCGCTCACCGTTGATATCGGCAAGCGCGCCGATGCCACATGCATCGTGGTCGAATTCGGTGCGATAAAGGCCCTGCTGCTGAGCGGAATCTGCCTGCATCGCGATCCTCCCCTAGATATTTAGACAGTCAGTTGACTAGGCATACTATGAGCATCGCCGACCCGTTGTGTTTCCCACCCGTTTCGAAACAATCGCGTAACGCACGCCCTACGAGTGGACACCGCCGACCTCAAGGGCGACAACATAGGCCCCAAGTTCGGCCTGTTAGCTCACCACTTCAAACATCTCAATCTGTAACAGGAAGGCCCAATTACGACGACTAACTGTTACAGATTGAGATGTTATCGAGAGACAGTTCCGAATGTCTCGATCTGTAACACGAAGGGCCGGTTTTGGCGGTCAGCTGTTACAGATCGAGATTTTCCATAGGACCATTTCTTCCTGTCTTGATCTGTAACACCTAGACCCAATTTCCATCCCTAGTTGTTACAGATCGAGACATTTCGGCAGCCCCCTTTCACCATCCCATTCAAATACAACAATTTTGTTAGTCTTGGTTAACTTTTAAGCTTAAAACGGGTATCCTTTGCGGCGTCAAGCAAACGGCACACAGGAGCGCACCATGCTCAACCATCTCAAACAACACTTTGGCTCCCGACGCACCGGCGGTCACGGAGGTCTAGACATCGCGCGGCATATCGGCCCCGGGCTGCTCGTGACCGTCGGCTTTATCGACCCGGGCAACTGGGCCTCCAATATGGCCGCGGGCTCGCAGTTTGGCTACGCGCTGCTGTGGATCGTCACGCTGTCCACGATTATGCTCATTGTGCTGCAGCACAACGCGGCGCACCTGGGTATCGCCACGGGCACCTGCCTTGCCGAGGCCACGACACGTTACCTCCCCCGCTTCGTTGGACGCACGGTACTCGCCAGTGCCTATCTCGCGACTGTCGCCACCGCCATGGCCGAAGTCCTGGGTGGCGCGATTGCCCTTCAAATGCTCTTTGGGCTGCCCGTGCGCGCGGGTTGCGTCATCGTGGCGGCAGTATCGATGGCGATGCTCATGACGAGCTCCTACAAGCGCGCCGAACGCTGGATCATCGCCTTCGTGGGTGTGGTAGGACTCTCGTTTTTAGCAGAGCTCGCGCTGGTCAAAGTCGACTGGCCGCAAGCAACCGCAAGCTGGATCACGCCCAGTATGCCCACTGGCTCTGCCGCGATCATCGTGAGTGTCCTGGGTGCGGTCGTTATGCCACACAATCTCTTCCTGCACTCCGAGGTCATCCAATCCATGCACTTCGAAGGCCAAGGCGAGCAGGTTATCGAAGAACGTCTGCGCTACGAGCTCTTCGACACGATCTTTTCGATGGGCGTGGGCTGGGCAATCAACTCGGCCATGGTCATCCTTGCCGCAACGACCTTCTTTGCGCACGGCATGGTCGTAGACGACCTCGCCGTCGCAGCGGCCACGCTCTCCCCCATCTTGGGCCCGGCGAGCTCGACCATCTTTGCGGTAGCGCTGCTGTTTGCGGGCCTCTCGAGTAGTGTGACGGCGGGCATGGCGGCGGGCACCATCACCGCGGGCATGTTCGACGAGGAATACGACATCCACGACCGACATTCCTCGATCGGGGTGGCGGCCTGTTTCGTCGGCGCAGTGACGGCGTGCCTGGTCGTCCCAAATCCTTTTGAAGGTCTCATCTGGAGTCAGGCGCTGCTGTCGCTTCAGCTGCCGATTACGGTCTTTGTGCTCATACGGCTCACCAGCTCACGCCGCGTCATGGGCAAATATGCCAATTCGCGCCCGCTCAACGCGCTGCTCGTAGGGATCGGTGCCATCGTGACGATTCTCGATGTCGTGTTGTTGACAGGGATGTAATGGGACGGGGCACCTACCCAGGCAAACGTCTCGATCTGTAACAGGAAGACCCGTTTCGAGCCGTTAGATGTTACAGATCGAGATCATTCCGAGGGACAGCTCCGTTTGTCTCAATCTGTAACAAGTGGACCCAATTTCCACCGTTAGATGTTACAGATTGAGACAAAAGGTCGGCCGGACTCACAACAGACAGGATCGGCCAACAGCAACCGTGATCCCTTGGGGGCGGAGGAAAAGGGTCCCGGCCGGGATATCCGACCGGGACCCTTGGACAGAGCTATGTGTTGCCGTGAGCCGCGTGCCGACGAGCTACTCCTCGACGAGCTCAAACTGATCGGGACCGACGCCGCAGACCGGGCACACGTAGTCCTCGGGCAGCTCGGGCGTGTCGACCTCAACCTCGTAGCCACAAACGATGCACACGAACTTATACGTCTTCTTCTCCTCAGCCATGATGTTCTCCTCTCGAACGCGACTGGTGATGTACTTCATCTATTAGTATAGATTCTCAATAATATAATGCAAGTATTTTTAAAACATTTCTAGCCTTGATACGAGGACGCCTTCGGAGGCGTCTTGCCCTTCAGGACCTTATGGTAGTAATCGTAGGTGAGCGGCGTCTCGTCGCTCAGGCGCTCGGCATCCTCGACCTCGCCGATAAACAGTAGATGCGTGCCCACATCCACAGTGTCGATCAAACGGCAGCTAAACAGGGCCGTCGCGTGCTCGGGCACATAGGGCATGCCCAGAGCCGTCTCGCGGGTCTCGTATTTGGCAAACTTGTCATAATCGCTGCTGGTGCGAAATCCAAAGTTGCCAATGTAGAGCATATCCGCCGTCTGGTCGATCACGGTCAGCGCAAAGGCCTTGGCAGTCTCGATCACGCCAGCGGTCACATTTTCCTTGTTTACGGAAACCGAGATGCGAGGTGGTGCTGCCGTCACCTGCACCGCCGTGTTGATGACGCAGCCGGCGCGCAGCCCGTCTGCCGCGGCGCTCACCACATACAGACCGCTCGGCATGGTAAAGAATGCAGTTTTGTCCATAACAAGTACTCCCCTAACCCGGGATTGAACCTTAAGGCTGTATGTACCCATAAAAAGCGGCGCCCATAACGTGAACTGCACCCCAAAACTTGGACGGCTTAAATAAGAACTACGCCGCAAGGGGCT
>CAJMOX010000025.1:0-21669 GCA_905215135.1 uncultured bacterium | reverse complement strand
GCGGGCCGTGTTCCGCTATGCGGTTGTCAATTTGCGAAAGAAATTATGCGTCACCCTTCGAGACTCGCCTGGCCTGCCTATGCGTTTTGCTAGGCGGGCCTTCTTATGCCGCGGGTGTGGATAGCCTTACCATTGTGGGGCAGACCTTCGACGAGCCGGGTGTCTCGGGCCCCGGCTGGGTGGCGCGCACGTTATTGCTGCTGGCGACGGATCGGTCGATGATTGTCGCTTCTTTGGTGTGTACGCCTCCGATGGCCAGTTTGCCATGGACGCCTCCTGGGTGTACGCGACCGGCGCCATAGCCGATGTTGTCTGCGAGAGTGACTCACTTACGTCCGCGCAGTTTGTGACGCCGGCGGGCGGGGCCTTTGGTACCGCCTGCGTGATGGACGCCAGCGGGGCCGTAGCGCTGCGTGTGGTAATTGAACCCGCGGGCGCCCTGCCGCCGGCGGGGAAGACCCAGCCCGGTACCGATGAACCTGCCGGTGGCAATCCCGCGGGGGATACAAAGCCCGGAAGCGAAGGAAAGCATAGCGACGAGAACAAGCCCAGCGAAGATTCCGCCCCCACGCCTGATTCGTCGCCCAAGTCGGACGCCAGGCCCGCGTCCGCGTCCATCAAGACGCCTGCGACCAAGACCACCAAAAAGACCAAGCCCACAACAACGCAAGCCGCCGCGCTCCCTAAGACCGGCCACGGTGATTGGGCGGTTGCGTGCCTTGCCCTCGTCTTCCTAGGTATTTTGTTGGTCACCATAAAAGTTCGGGCACTTCGCGGGGGCCTTATTTGCCAATGTAGTTTCTGCCGCTTCTTTCCCACATTTTTCTGAGCTAATAATGCAGATTGCTTGAACTCGGCTTGGGGCTTGCCCTGTATTTGAATTTGACTAAACTTAACCTATAAGTTAACCACATTTGGTTTTATCTGAGGCGGAGGGGGTGGCCTTTGGTTAGTGACTATGAACTTGTCGAATATGCTGATCCCGAGGGACGACCTTTTTGGGAACTAACCACCTCTCCTGAGAACTCTCAATTTCAGAAGATGATGTCTGATCCTAAAACGAAGTTTACCGCCCGTAAAATGATCAATCAGATTTCAAAAATCTATGATTACGGGCTAAAGGATGTCACTGGAACGTCAAAGCTTCGATGTATCGAGCCTAAGATTGGACTATACGAACTCAAGGGTTTTGATGGGGTTAATCGAGAAATGGTCTACGCGATTTGCCAAGGCGTGGACAAGATTGTTTTGCTTTTTTGGTTTAAGGGCCATCAAGGCTCGGGAAATATTTCCAAAGAAATTAAACGCGCAAAACAGTTGGCCCCGATAGCAAAGCAGCTTTTGGAGTCATAGCGTCGGCTTTTTTGCCCGCTTACGAAACGGAGACTTGTAATGGTTAAGGTCGATTTATCAGACTTTTACGCGCAAACGGAAACGAGCGAAACCCGTGCCTATGAGCACGCACTAGATATTGAGTTTATTGTTCATCGCGAGATGCAGCGCTCGGGCTTGAGTAAAAGTGAGCTGGCAAAGCGTATGGGCGTGAGTCTTCAGTCGCTTTCGAAATTGTTGAATTCTCAGCCCAACATGACGCTGAAAACAATCGCAAAGTTTGAGCTTGCGTTGGGTATCAAAATCATTCCTCAGGTCATTTCCAGTTATTCGAATGAGGCGCCGTTTTCTTCGTCTAATAATTCTGTCCGAGAACAATGGTCTTCATTTAACAGCGACTGCTCGGCGAAACGATTGAACTTTGAGATGATTCCGGGAGGTTTGGCTGCATGAGCAAGGATTTCATTGCGCCTATTCAGGTTGTTCATTTGTTTGTTGTCGACTCAACTTTTCATATCGAGAATGAGCCCTCCCAGAATATGGATTTAAAAGTTGACGTTAGCTATCAGGACGTCCATCTATTGAGGAACAAGGCGGGCGAGCGTGCAGACTTAAAGCTGTATGTGTGTGGCAGTCTGATTGATAGGGACGATGCAAAGGAAAAAATGCGCGCTGATGTGACGGTTGCTATTTCGGTGTCAACAAAAATGCCGTTCGACATTTCAGACGATGAAGCGCGCCGTTATCTTCTCTCTAATGCGATTTCCATGGCGTATGGTCACGCTAAGAGCTATCTGATGGTCGTTACTGGACTTTCGCCCATGGGGGCTTTGACGCTGCCGGCAATTCTTCCTTCGGAATTGGCAGCGGACAGCGATGCATCTTTCCAAAGTGAGTAAGTTGTTCTCGAGTTGGATTTTGCCTGCCGCTGTGTGCAAATGTAACGGGGTGCCGAATCGGTAGTCTGACTGATTCGGCATTTATATTTCGAAGTTTCTAGTTGAAGCCCTGCGATGCCCGTGCTGCGACAGCTAAATTGACCGTGACGTCCCGTCTTGCGACACGCATGTAGCTCCGCACGGGTATCATGGTGAAAGCGATTTCAACGACAGGGGTGCTCGTGGTAAAGATGAAAGATGTGGCCGAGCTGGCGGGCGTTTCGAGCGCCGCCGTCTCGCGCTACCTCAATGGTGGGTATATCTCGGCGGACAAGGCCGAGCGCATTAAGCAGGCGATTGAGCTGACCGGATACGTGCGATCCAGCCAGGCTCGCGCGCTGCGAACCGGTTCCACCAAGCTCATCGGCGTCATCGTGCCTAAGATTAATTCCGAGTCGGTGAGCCGCATTACGGCGGGCATCGGGCAGGTGCTTGGCCGCCGCGGCTACCAGATGCTTCTTGCCAATACCGATAACGTCCCCGATCGCGAGCTCGAATACCTCGGTTTATTCCAAAACCATCCGGTCGATGGCATTGTGCTGGTGGCAACTATGATTACCGGCGAGCATCGCCGGGCGATTGAGTCGTGCCGTGTGCCCATTGTGTTGATCGGCCAACATGTCGAGGGCGCGGCGTGCGTCTATCACGACGATTACGAGGCCGCTTTCGAGCTGGGTCAGGCACTCGCGAAGCGTGCTGAGGGCAAGATCGCCTACATCGGAGTTACCGAGGAAGACCGTGCCGCCGGTTATGACCGTTGTCGTGGTTTTGAGGCCGGCTTGCGCGCCGCGGGCGTGGCACTTGATCCGAGCCTGATTTGCCAGGGGTCCTTTACGCTCGACTCGGGCTATCGCGCTGCACGCGAACTGCTCTCCGTCGATCCCGATGTTTCGTTTATCGCTTGCGCGACCGATACTATGGCGGCCGGCGCCCTGCGCGCTCTTGACGAGGTTCGCGGCATGGGCGAGGGTGTGCGTCGCGTGAGCGGTTTTGGCGACAACGCATTTTTGCGCGCGCTGACGGGCGGCATTCCCACCGTGCATTACGGCTACCTGACCAGCGGCGTCGAGGCGACTAATATGTTGCTCAATACGCTCGATGGCGTGGAGGGGGAGAGCGGTTTAAAGACGCTCAAGCTCGGCCATCAGCTGATGAATGTCTAGGCTTACGTGATCTACCGCGCGCTCAACATTTAGGCGTTCAGTCGCCTATCGGCGCTATACTGCAGCCGTTGCCCACGATGCGGGGAACACCCGCATCGTGGGTTTTTGTTTTGAAGGGACGGTACCGCATGGGCGTACAGCAGCTAGAAGAGGCCTGGGCTTTGAGGACCGGCGCGCGTGAAGCGCGGTTGCTCGCGGCCTCGCATGTGCCAGCAGCGTTGTCGCAATTGGGGATTGTGCGCCCCGGTGACCGCCTGGTTGCGTTTGCCGATGACTTTGCCGATGCGTTTGCGCGCGGCTTTGATGCCTGCGACGTGGCTATGGTGGGCGAGCCGTCGGTTGCGGCGTTTGCTGCTGCGTCCGAGGGCTTTGATGCTTCGTTTGATGCCGAGGGGCCGCACCTGTGGTGGTTCGTCAACTCCATCGGCGGGTTTGGTCTGCGCGTCTCCGATCTTCGTGCGTTAGGTCGCGCGGCTCGTGAGGCTCATGCGCTGCTGGTTGTGGACAACACCGTGGCGTCGGCTTTTGGCTGCGATTTGCTGCGCTTGGGTGCCGTCCTGTCGCTTGAGGCGCTCGACCGTGTTTGCGCAGGTAAGGCTCCGCGCAAGCTCGTTGCTGCTTCGGTGGCGCGCTCGCAGCTCAAGCGCCATCGTGTGGATGCCGCTGCCGAGTGCGCGCATACGTCGTTTGCGGGCTGCGGTGCTTTGGCACTCGACCTTTCTACCGAAGAGGCCCACGTGCTGGAGCGCGGGCTTTCCTCGCTCGATGCCCGCATGCAGGCGCACTTCGATCGCGCCCGTGCGTTGGCCGAGTATTTGGCCGCCAACGAGATGGTGCGCAACGTTCGCTATCCCGGACTGAACTCGCATCCCGACTATGCGGTTGCAACGGGAATCCTCGAGCACGGCTTTGGCCCGGCAGTTGAATTTGACCTTATCGAGCGTAGTGCGGATGACCTGTTCGATGCTTTGCCGAGGGAGTTTCGTACATCGCCCGCCGGCGGCGCAACGACGCGCCTTTCGGCCCCACGCGGTAAGCAGGGGAGCACCATTCGCCTCTTCGCCGGCACCGACGACCCCTTGATCGTGGCCGCCACCCTAGACAATGCCCTCCGCAAGTAGCCAATTTGGGACGGGGCTTTTTTAGCTACCCAATGTCAATTTTGGCTATGAGTCAAGAATGCTCTGGATGGGTAGCTAAAAAAGCCCCGTCCCAAATTGGCTACTCTTTGATGCTGGCGATGAGGGCGTCGGCTTTAGTGGCGATGACCTGGTTGATGTCGGCCTGCAGCTCCTCGTAGACCGCTATGGCTCGCTCGCCGGCCGGCGTGAGCGTGGATCCGCGGGCGCCGTCGCGCTCGATGAGCTTGCAGTCCAGCTGTCCTTCGGCCTCGTTTACAATACGCCACGCTTTGGAATAGGCCATGCCCATGCTCTTGGCGGCGCGGTTGAGCGAGTGCTCGCGGGCGATACCTTGCAGCAGCAAGACACAGCCGTGGCCGAAGACGCCCGGCAGATCCTTGTCGCACGCTTGAATGACCAACTTTGCCGTCGTCTTGTACTTCATACGCTCCACGTCTCCCCGCTAAAGTGTTTGCTGGGCAAACGCAAAGCCTGCGTCAAGCCCTCGTGTGCTCTTCTTAAATCATGCATTGTAGCAGTCAAAGTGCGTTAAGATACTTCCCCAGTATTGGGCGCCCAAGGTTGGGCTGGGTCCTACGAGGCCTGCAGCCGACCGGTCGCATGGAAAAAGGAGAAACATGGCTACGTTCTTTCCCGGTGAGTCCCACACGTTTTCGGAGTATCTGCTGGTCCCTGGTTACTCGTCCTCGCAGTGCATCCCCAACAACGTCTCTCTTAAGACGCCGCTGACCCGCTTTAAGCGCGGTGAGAAGCCGGCAATCACCCTGAACATCCCCATGGTTTCCGCTATCATGCAGTCCGTCTCGGGCGTCGACATGGGTGTCGCGCTCGCTACCGAGGGTGGCCTGTCCTTCATTTACGGTTCCCAGAGCGCCGAGTCCGAGGCCGCTATGGTCAAGGCCGTCAAGGATCACAAGGCCGGCTTCGTTCAGTCCGATTCCACGCTGACCCCCGACATGACCATGGAGCAGGTCATTGAGCTCAAGGAGAAGACCGGCCACTCCACCATGCCGGTTACCGACGACGGCACTCCCAAGGGCAAGCTCCTGGGCATCGTCACCAGCCGTGACTATCGCCCCAGTCGCGATGACCACCAGACGAAGGTCTCCGAGTTCATGACCCCGCGTGAGCAGCTCATCGTGGGCGACAAGAACATCAGCCTCAAGGTTGCCAACGACGTCATCTGGGACAACAAGCTCAACGCTCTGCCTATCGTCGACGACAACGATCACCTTATGGGCATCGTCTTCCGCAAGGACTACGACAGCCACAAGACCAATCCTAACGAGCTGCTCGATAACGACAAGCGCTACATGGTCGGTGCCGGTATCAACACCCGCGACTATGCCGAGCGCGTGCCTCTGCTCATCGAGGCCGGTGCCGACGTTCTGTGCATCGACTCCTCCGAGGGCTTCAGCGAGTGGCAGAAGCGCACCATCGAGTGGATTCGCGCCAACTATGGTGAGGACGTCAAGGTCGGTGCCGGTAACGTCGTCGACGCCGAGGGCTTCCGCTTCCTGGCCGACTGCGGTGCCGACTTCATCAAGGTCGGTATCGGCGGCGGTTCCATCTGCATTACCCGCGAGACCAAGGGTATCGGTCGTGGCCAGGCCACCGCGTTGATCGACGTCTGCCGCGCCCGTGACGAGTACTACGAGGAGACCGGTGTCTACGTGCCCGTGTGCTCCGACGGCGGCATCGTCTACGACTACCACATGACGCTCGCCCTTGCCATGGGTGCCGACTTTATGATGCTGGGCCGCTACTTCGCCCGCTTCGACGAGAGCCCGACCGAGCGCGTCAACGTCAACGGTCAGTACATGAAGGAGTACTGGGGCGAGGGTTCTGCGCGTGCCCGCAACTGGCAGCGCTACGACCTGGGCGGCGCCGCGAAGCTCAGCTTCGTCGAGGGCGTCGACTCCTACGTTCCCTACGCCGGCTCCCTCAAGGACGGCGTGGGCGGCACGCTCTACAAGGTCAAGTCCACGATGTGCAACTGCGGTGCCCTCTCGATCCCCGAGCTCCAGGAAAAGGCACGCCTGACCCTGGTCTCCTCGACCTCGATCGTCGAAGGTGGAGCTCACGACGTCGTAGTCAAGGACTCCCAACAGAGCGTAACGTATCGATAAGATAAGACCTGCACATAAAGGTTGAGCCTCAACCACGTTATTTAGATAAAGCGAGATGCCTGCAAGTCGCAGGCATCTCGCTTGTCGTATTTGCTATCATCGTGCGAGTTAACCTTAGGGTCGGGCGGCTTGACTTTGTTCGCTACAAGTTCCGCACGCAAAGAAGAGCACTTAATGTGCTCTTCGTCTTGCGCAGGACTGTCCGCAGTAGCGAATCAAGCTAAGCCGATCGACCCCAGCTAAGATTAAAGGAGCTGATATGTGCGATTGCACAGATCATAAGGACGAGATCCCTGCCTATGACGCACAGGCCATTGAGTCCAAGTGGATGAAGGCCTGGGAGGACTCCAACCTCTTTGCCGTCGACACCGACGCCAGCAAGCCCAAGAAGTACGTGCTCGAGATGTTCCCGTATCCGTCGGGCGACCTGCACATGGGCCACGCGCGCAACTACACCATCGGCGATGCCATGGCCCGTCAGGCCCGCATGCGCGGCTTTGACGTGCTGCACCCCATCGGCTTTGACGCCTTTGGCCTGCCCGCCGAGAACGCTGCCATCAAGCACAATACGCAGGCTGCCGCCTGGACGTATAAGAACATGGACCAGGCGCTCGCCACGATGAGGCGCATGGGCTTCTCCTACGATCTGGATCGTACCGTTAAGACCTGTAGCCCCGACTACTATCGCTGGGGTCAGTGGATCTTTGAAAAGATGTGGGAAAAGGGTCTGGTCTACCGCAAGAAGAACCCGGTCAACTGGTGCCCCACCTGCAAGACCGTTTTGGCCAACGAGCAGGTAACCGAGGGCAAGTGCTGGCGTTGCGGCACCGAGCCCGAGAAGCGTGACCTCGAGCAGTGGTACTACAAGATCACCGACTACTCCCAGGAGCTGCTCGATGACCTGGAGAAGCTCCCCGGCTGGCCCGAGCGCGTCAAGCAGATGCAGGCCAACTGGATCGGCCGCTCCGAGGGCGCCGAGGTCGACTTTACCCTGTGCGACACCGATGGCGAGCCCATCGAGGGCGACGAGGGTAAGATCACCGTCTTCACCACGCGCGCCGACACGCTCTTTGGCGTTTCCTTCTTTGTCCTGTCTCCCGAGTACGTGCGCCTGCACGAGCTCGTCGAGGGCACTCAGTACGAGGAGGCCGTCACCAAGATCGTCGAGGACTCCAAGCATATCTCTGCCGTCGAGCGCGCCCAGGGCACCCTCGAGAAGCACGGCGCCTTTACGGGCCGCTACGTGGTAAACCCCGTCAACGGCGAGAAGATCCCCGTGTGGGTTGCTGACTATGTCGTTGCCGACTACGGCACCGGTGCCGTCATGGCCGTTCCCTGCGGCGACCAGCGCGACTTTGAGTTCGCCCGCAAGTACGACCTGCCTATCGTGCCGATCATCCTGGACGATGAGGATCGCGCTGCCGTCGAGGCTAGCGGCGAGACCATCGACACCTTCCATGCCGAGAACGTCGACTGGGATTGCGCCCACGCTGCCGAGGGCACGCTCGTCCAGTCGGGCAAGTACACCGGCATGCGCGGCGGCAAGCACTCTGAGGGCGAGGCTGCCATCGTGGCCGACCTCGAGGCCATGGGCTGCGGCCGTCGCAAGGTCGAGTTCCGCCTGCGCGACTGGCTCATCAGCCGTCAGCGTTACTGGGGCAACCCCATCCCGGCCATCCACTGCGAGCACTGCGGCATCGTGCCCGTGCCCGAGGACCAGCTGCCGGTGACGCTGCCCGAGAACCTGGACCTGGGTGCCGGCGAGACCCTCGCCGAGTGCAAGGAGTTCTACGAGACCACCTGCCCGGTCTGTGGTCGCCCGGCCAAGCGCGAGACCGATACCATGGACACCTTCACCTGCTCCAGCTGGTATTACCTGCGCTATACCGACCCGCACAACACCGAGCTGCCCTTCTCCCGTGAGGCCGCCGATCGTTGGATGCCCGTCGATAACTACATCGGCGGCATCGAGCACGCCATTTTGCACCTGCTCTACAGTCGCTTCTTTACCAAGGCGCTGCGCGACCTGGGCCTGCTGAGCGTTGACGAACCCTTTACCAACCTGCTGTGCCAGGGCATGGTCAAGGACGAGAACGGCGACACCATGTCCAAGTCCAAGGGCAACGTCGTGCCCCCGAGTTCAGTCATTGAGCCCTACGGTGCCGACACCATGCGTCTGGCGATCCTGTTTATCGCCCCGCCCGAGAAGGACTTCGACTGGGATCCCAAGGCCGTCGAGGGCGCTAACCGCTTCATTAAGCGCGCCTGGCGTATCGTGTGGCAGCTCGTCCAGTCCGGCGACGCCAACGTGGCCTTCGACAAGTCCGCGCTCGACGAGACAGCGATGAAGCTCTACCGCGAGCGCCATCGCACCATCGCCAAGTGCACCGAGGACTTCGATCGTGGCCAGTTCAACACCGCTATCTCGGCCGTCATGGAGCTCGTCAACGCGGCGAGCGCCTACCTCAACGCCACCGAGGGCGCATCGCGCGACAAGGCGCTGTGCTATGGCGTGGCTAAGGACATCGTGAGCGTCCTTGCCCCCATCTGTCCGTTCTGGGCCGACGAGCTGTGGCACGAGGCCCTCGGCTGCGAGGGCAACGCCTACACCGCCGCCTGGCCCGAGTTCGACTTGGCCGAGTCCATCGAGGACACGGTGCAGATCGTCGTCCAGGTGCTCGGCAAGGTCCGTGGCCGCATCGACGTCGCCCGCGACGCCTCCAACGAGGAGATGCAGGCTGCCGCCGAGGCCGCCGTCGCCAAGTGGACCGAGGGTAAGACCGTTGTCAAGGCCATCTGCGTACCCGGCAAGCTGGTCAACCTAGTGGTTAAGTAAACGCCGCACGTATAGCCGGCGTGTAAAAGACGAGGGACGATCCGGCTGGATCGCCCCTCGTTTTGTTTTGTCTGCTCGCGGCGCCCGCGGTCAATTGTTCTATTCTTGTGGAGATGCTGTGGGCGCGCTGACCTGCGAGTTTCTGTTGTGCTTGCACGTTTTCGCAGGTATTGGTATAGTTTTCTTGCAAATGAAGTTGTAATTGAAAGAAGTGGGGTTTCGGCCCCGCTTCTTTTTTGTATGGATGGAGGTGCCGCAATGGTCAAAACTAAGACCGAGCAGGCGATCATCGACGCGCTCGAGGCCGTTGCTCCCCAGCACGATGTCGACATCGTTGACGTCGAGCTCGTGGGTGCCACCAAGGCCCCCTGCGTGCGTGTGCGTATCGAGGGTGCCGAGGGCCAGAGCCTGTCGCTCAATGACGTCACGGCCAACACCAAGTGGGTCGGCGATGTGATTGAGGAGCTCGACCCCATCTCTTCGAGCTATACGCTCGAGGTGTCGAGCCCGGGTATGGCGCGCCCGCTGCGCCGCCCGTGCGACTTTGCCCGCTTTGTGGGCGAGAACTGTGAGCTCACCTCCACCGCCACCGAGGGCCGTCGCAAGTACGCCGGCAAGATTGCCGCTTCGACCGAGACCGACGTGACCCTCGAGCTCGAGGACGGCGAGTCCGTCACCCTCGATTTCTCTGATGTTAAAAAGTGCAAGTTGAAGCCCACCTACGACTTCAAGCCCGCGAAGGAAGGAAAGTAAGATGGCAGCATCCGACATGATGTCCGCCCTGATGGAGCTTTGCCAGGAGAAGCACATCGACCAGCTCTACCTGATCGACCGCCTGGAGCAGTCGCTCGCCAAGAGCTATGCCGAGATCCTGCATCTTGAGTGGGGCGCCAAGGTGACCATCGACCGCACCACCGGCAAGATCTACGTCTACCGCCTGGAGCCGATCGACGATTCCATGGACGAGGAGGGCAACTTCACCGAGTTCGAGGAGATCGACGTCACCCCCAAGAACACGAGCCGCATCGCTGCCCAGCACGCCAAGGCCGAGATCAACGCCATCGTGCGCAACTCCGCCCGCGAGCAGATCTACGAGGAGTTCTCCGGCCGCATCGGTGACCTCATCAGCGGTACCGTGCTGCAGTCCACGCCCGACTTCACGATTGTCAAGATTCGCGAGGGCGTCGAGGCTGAGCTTCCGCACTTCGATCAGCGTCGTTACGAGAACGAGCGCAACGAGCGTCCGATGGGCGAGCGCTACCTGCACAACCAGCACATCAAGGCCGTGATCATCGACGTTCGCGACCCCAACTCCAACCTGCAGCCGGTTCGTGGCGAGCACAGCCGTCCGCCGATTGTCATCTCCCGTACCCACCCCGAGCTCATGCGTCGTCTGTTTGAGCAGGAGGTGCCCGAGATCTATGAGGGCACCGTCCAGATCAAGTCGATCGCCCGCGAGCCCGGCCAGCGTTCCAAGGTCGCCGTCCACTCCCTCGACGACCGTCTGGATCCCGTGGGCGCCTGCGTCGGCCCCAAGGGCAGCCGTGTTCGCGCTGTCGTGGGCGAGCTCCGTGGCGAGCGCGTCGACGTCATCCTGTGGGATGCCGATCCTGCCGTCTACGTCGCCAACGCCCTGTCGCCCGCTAAGGTCACCCGCGTCCTCATTGACGAGGAGAAGGCCTACGCCGGCGTCATCGTCCCCGACGACCAGCTGTCCCTCGCCATCGGCAAGGAGGGCCAGAACGCCCGCCTCGCCGCGCGCCTGACCGGCTGGCACATCGACATCAAGTCCGAGACGCTTGCCGCCGACATCCTCAAGAACGTTCCCGTTCACGAGGAGCCCGCCGCCGACCTGATCGGTGACGAGGAGGATGAGGACGTTCGCCGCTGCGAGTACGTGTCCGAGGACGGCATCCAGTGCCGCAACCAAGCCCGTCTCGGCTCCCGTTTCTGCGGTGTCCACGACACCGACGCCTTCGATGATGCGGAGGACCTGATCTAGCGCGCGGTCGCGCCGGGCAGGTCCCGGCGCATCTCCCACGCTCGTTCAGTCTCTAGGCACCCAAGGTGCCAGAAAGGGTAGGTGAAGTCATATGGCAAAAGTCCGTGTGTCCACCCTGGCCAAAGAGTTCGGCATGACCTCCAAGGAACTGATGGGTCATCTCGCCGATATGAAGATTCCCGCTAAGTCCGCATCCTCCACCTTGGAGGACGCCTATGTCGCCATGGTCCGCAAGCAGCTCGCCTCGGTGATCGAGGCCCGCGCTCAGGAAGTCGAGGCCGCCAAGCAGGCCGAGGAGCAGGCAGCTGCCGCCGAGGAGGCTGCACGCGCCGCCGAGGCCGAGCGCGAGCGCATCGCCGCCGAGAAGGCACGCGAGGAGGAGCGCCGTCAGTTTGCCGCAGCCCAGGCTGCCGAGGAGGCTGCCCGCGCCGAGGCCGAGGCCAAGAAGAAGGCCGAGCAGGAGCGCCTTGCTCGCGAGAAGGAGGAGGCTGCCCGCGAGGCCCAGCGCCGCGCCGTTCCCGCTTCCGACTCCGGTTCGCGCTTCCGTTCGCTGCTCGACCAGATTGCCGCACAGGAGACCGTGCTCAAGGAGAAGAAGGACGCCGAGGACAAGGCCAAGGCCGAGCGCGCCGCCGAGCGCGGTAACCGTCGTGGCGGCAACAACGAACGCCGCGGTGGCCGTCGTAACGATCGCAACGCCTCCGACAACAACTCCGAGCGCAACGCCTCCGAGAGCCGTCCGCACAGCCATCGAACCAACGCCAGCAACAACGTCGCTGCCGGCATGGACTTCCCCAACCCCGATAAGCAGGGCAAGGGCAAGAAGCGCAAGGGCGGTCACAACAACGAAGAGGACCACTATAGCCGCATGGCTCGCGAGGCCGAGGAGTACAGCCGCGAGAAGGTGCTCGAGGAGGCTCGTGCTGCCGTCGAGGAGGCCTCTCGCGAGTCCACCGGTCGCCGCAAGAAACGCAAGGAGAAGCGCGAGCGCGAGGCAGCCAAGGCTCAGGAGGAGCGCAAGATAGAGGAGGCATTGGCCCAGGGCGTGAACCCCGAGGAGCTCGATGCCATCAAGGTTTCCCAGGGCGTTACCGTCCAGGAGCTCGCCGAGGCGCTCGACGTTCCGGCCAACGACATCATCAAGCGCCTGTTCCTGCTGGGTACGCCGCTCACCATGACGCAGTCCATGTCCGACGACCTCGTCGAACTCGTTGCCGACGACTTGGGTCGTCAGATCAAGATCATTACCCCCGAGGAGGAGAACACCTTCTCGTTCTACGACGATCCCGCCGACCTTAAGCCGCGCGCCCCGGTCGTCACCGTCATGGGCCACGTCGACCACGGCAAGACGTCGCTGCTCGACGCTATCCGTCACACCGGCGTCGCTGCCGGCGAGGCGGGCGGCATCACGCAGGCCATCGGCGCTTCGCAGGTCATGATCAACGACCGCAAGATCACCTTCATCGATACCCCGGGTCATGCCACCTTTACGGCCATGCGTGCCCGTGGTGCCAAGGTGACCGACATCGTCATTCTGATCGTGGCCGCCGACGACGGCGTCATGCCCCAGACGGTCGAGTCGATCAACCACGCCAAGGCCGCCGGCGTACCCATCGTCGTCGCCGTCAACAAGATCGATAAGCCGGGAGCCAACCCCGACCGTGTGCGTCAGGAGCTCACCGAGTACGGCGTCATCCCCGAGGAGTGGGGCGGACAGAACATGTTCGTCAACATTTCGGCCAAGCAGAAGATCGGTATCGACGACCTTCTGGAGACCGTGCTGCTCCAGGCAGACGTGCTCGAGCTCAAGGCTAACCCGGACACCTTTGCCTCGGGCAACGTCCTCGAGGCCAAGCTCGACAAGGGCCGCGGCTCGGTCGCTACCGTGCTCGTGACCCGCGGTACCTTGCACGTGGGCGATACGCTGGTCGCCGGCCTTACCTACGGCCGCGTCCGCGCCATGCTCGACCCCAAGGGTCGCGCCGTCACCGAGGCCGGTCCCTCCGACGCCGTCGAGATTCTGGGTCTGCAGTCCGTGCCCAACGCCGGCGACGAGTTCCGCGTGTTCGAGGACGAGCGCGAGGCTCGCGCCCTTGCCGACGAGCGTTCGCTCAAGGCCCGTATCGAGGAGCAGAGCCGCGTCAAGCACGTCACGCTCGAGAACCTCTTCGAGACCATTGCCGACGCCGAGGTCAAGGAGCTCAACCTGATCATCAAGGCCGACGTCCAGGGTTCCATCGAGGCCCTTCAGGATTCGCTCGACAAGATGGATCAGTCCGAGGTCCGCATCAACACGATCCACTCCGCCGTTGGTGCCATCAACGAGACCGACGTCGTCCTGGCCGACGCCTCCAACGCCATCATCATCGGCTTTGGCGTCCGTCCCGACGGTAAGGCCCGCTCCGCCGCCGAGCGTGAGGGCGTCGAGATCCGTTGCTACGACGTCATCTACAAGTGCCTCGAGGAACTCGACGCTGCCCGTATCGGCATGCTTAAGCCCACCGAGGTCGAGGTCTCCACGGGTACCGCGACCGTCCTGGACACCTTCAAGGTGCCCAAAGTCGGTATCGCCGCCGGTGTCCGTGTCGAAGAGGGCGAGATCGCCGCGACCGATTCCGTGCGTCTGGTGCGCGACGGCATCGTGGTCTTCAACGGCAAGATCGCCTCGATGCGCCACTACAAGGACGAGGCCAAGAGCCTCAAGAGCGGTTCCGAGGGCGGCATTGGCCTGGAGAACTTCCAGGACATCAAGCCCGGCGACCAGATCGAGGGTTACCGCATCGACCAGGTTGCCCGTACCGAGTAGGGGGTAGCGCTATGAAGCAAACGCAGGCAACCCGCCGTCTGGGCGAGCAGCTTCGCGAGAAGCTTGGTTATATCCTGCTCTTTGAGGTTTCCGATCCGCGTCTCGACCTGGTTACTTTGACCGCGGTCGAGGTCGCGGTGGACCGTTCGTTTGCGCGTGTGTACGTGTCGTGCGATGCGAGCCGCTACGACGAGGTCATGGAGGCGCTCGCAAGCGCCAAGGGCCGTATTCGCAGCCTGTTGGCTCGCTCGCTCGATTGGCGTGTCACGCCCGAGCTCGATTTTCGCATCGATCGCTCGACCGATGAGGCCGAGCGCATCACGCGTGCGCTGGAAAACGTTCCCGCCACGCTTGCGATCGAAAAGGACGAGGACGGCTATCCGATAGCGGATGCCGCCCAGGAGGCAGCTTTAGATGACTAATTCCGCCGACCTCGCCTCGTGCGAGTCTGCAGATATTCAGCGACGCATCCTCGAGCTCATCGAGGGTGCGTCCTCCATTGCGATTTCGGGACACACTTCTCCCGATGGCGACGCCCTGGGCTCCGTGTTGGGTCTGGGCCTCTCGCTTATGAAGTTTTTCCCTAACAAGGACATTGCCCTGCTGCTGGCAGACGATGATCCGGTTCCGCGCATCTACCGCTTTATGGAAGGCTCCGATCGCCTGGTACCGGCATCTGCGTATACCGGCAATCCGGACCTGTTCATCTCGGTGGACGTGCCGGTCGTCGAGCGTCTCAATAATTCCGCCGAGGTGCTTCGTCGCTCCAAGCATGTGGTGTGCTTCGATCACCATCCGGCGCGCGAGGAGTTTGCCGAGCTCAGCCTGAGGCGCGTCGAAGCTGCAGCCTGCGCCATGATCATCGACCGCTTCTTGGACAATTGCGGCATTGTCGCACGTGATGGCGTTGCGACCTGCCTGCTGTGTGGCTTGGTTACCGATACCGGCCGTTTTCAGTACCAAAACGCCGATGCAGCCGCGTTCCATGCAGCCTCGCGTCTTGTTGCCCACGGTGCCGATCCGGCGCGTGTGGCACTCGAGGTTTACCAGAGCATGCGCGTTGAGTTTTTGCACCTCAAGTCCATCGTTATGGGCCGCATTAAGACAGTAGCCCACGGGCGCGTCGCGTATAGCTACGCGTACCAGAGTGACCTTGAGGCCTGCGGTGTCACCTCGGATGAGTGCGACGGTCTGGTTGACGTGGTGCGCTCGGTGATGGGCGTCGAGGTCTGTCTGTTCCTGAAGGGCATTGAGGGCGATACCAAGGTGCGCGGCAACCTGCGCTCCAAGGGCGACCTCAACGTGTCCGAGATCGCTGCTGCCTTTGGCGGAGGCGGACATCCCGCTGCCGCCGGTTTCTCCAACAACGGAACGATTCTCGAGACGCTCACCGTGGCACTTCCCATGCTGGCCGAACTGGTAGGGGAGGATCCCGCTTCGGTGACCGTCGAGCTTTAACTTTTTGGATGGTACATGGCTCGTCGTACGCCTTCTCAACTGAATATGCTGCTCGCCGTCGATAAGCCGGTGGGCTGCACGTCCCACGATGTGGTCTCGCAATGTCGGCGCGCCCTCCATGAGCGTCGCGTCGGCCATGCCGGCACGCTCGACCCCATGGCATCGGGTGTCATGGTGGTGGGTGTTGGCCAGGCTACTCGTTTGCTGGGCATGCTAACCCTCGATACCAAAAGCTATGTCGCCGACATCTCGTTTGGCGCCGAGACCAATACCGATGATGCGGAGGGCGAGGCGGTCCGCACGGTGGCTATTGCCAACGAGCTGCGCGATCCTGCCTATGCCCGTGAGCGCTTGGCGGCCATGCTGGGTCCGCAGATGCAGGTGCCGCCGGCGTTTTCGGCTATCTCGGTCAATGGCGTTCGCGCCTACAAGTCTGCTCGCGAGGGCAATGCGGTGGACCTGCCTCCGCGCCCCGTCGAGGTCTATGCCGCCGACCTGATCGCCGTGGGCGGCGAAGGTGATACGTGTGTGTGGACCGTGGCGTTCTCGGTGAGCAAGGGCACCTATATCCGTGCGCTCGCTCGAGACTTGGGCCGCGCCTGTGAGAGCGCCGCGCACATTTCCGCGTTGCGCCGCACGGCCTCCGGTGTTGTTTCCATTGGCGCTTGTCATGCGGTCGAGGAACTTTCCCCCGAGTCCGCGCCTGGCTTTGCCCTGGATCCCATTGCGGCCCTGGGCGCCACGCGTGTTGACTTGCCTGGCAATCTTGCCGATGACCTGCTCTGCGGCCGACGCATTCCCGTTGAGCGTGCGCTTGCCGATTTCGATACCTCGAAGGCGCCGTTTGCGTTGGTGCTCGATGGGGGACTCAAGGCGCTCGCCCGCATTGAGAGTGGCCGCTTTGTCATGGAGCACGTGTTTCCGCAGGCAATCGGCGGTGTTCGATGATGTTGTCCGCTCGCGAGCTCGCGCGTATCTTTTTCGCGGGCGAGTCGGACGAGGCTCGCATCGTTGCTGCCGATACGTTTGATGAGTGCGAGCACTTGGGTGCCGCATCGATTGCCATCGGCGTGTTCGACGGCGTTCACCGTGGACACCAGGAGCTCATTGCGGCGCTTGTTAGCGATGCGCGCGCCCATGATTGCAAGGCGGTCGTGGTCACTTTCGATCCCGATCCGGACGTTGTGGTGAGTCCTTCGCCCGCTCAAAAATTGATGACGACGGCCGACCGTCTACATGCCTTGGCTCAGACCGGGGTCGATGCGGTGGTGGCCGTTCCCTTTACGCCTGAGGTTGCGGCACTCGACCATGTTGCTTTTCTCTCGCTGGTGTCGCGTCTGGTCGACATTCGTTCGATTCGCGTTGGCAGCGACTTTAGGCTGGGTCGTGGCGGTGCTTCTGGTGTTGACGAGATGCGCACCTGGGGTGCCGAGCGCGGCGTTGACGTATACGGGCACGACCTGCTTTGCGAGGGCGGTGAGGCCATTTGCGCCACCCGCATTCGTCATGAGCTGGGACAGGGCCATGTGGAGCTTGCTGCTGAGTTGCTCGGCCGCCCGTATATGCTGCGTGGCGGTGTTATTCGTGGCCGTCACGAGGGTTCTGACATGGGCTTTCCCACGGCTAACCTGCAGGTTCCCGACGGCATTCAGGTGCCTGCCGATGGCGTGTATGAGGGCCTGGTGCTCGTTGATGACACCGTATGGCCTGCTGCCGTTAACGTCGGCCTGCCGCCGACGTATGCCGACGATGCCGCTTCATCGCATCTCGAGGCTAACTTAATTGGTTATACGGGCGACCTGTACGGCGCTTCCGTTTCGCTGGCGTTTACGCGCTGGCTGCGTCCCTCGCGTGTGTTCGATTCGCTGGATGAGTTGATTGCGACCGTCGAGGGTAATATCGAGGACATTCGTCACAACTTGGGTGAGCAGGGGGTGGGCATCCGTGATTAGCGATGAGGAAAAAGACCAGGTACGCGCTGCGTCCGACCTAGTTGCCATCGTGCAGGAAACGGTTGAGCTCAAGCCCCGCGGCCATGAGTTTTGGGGCTGCTGCCCCTTTCATGGCGAAAAGACTCCGTCCTTCCACATTATTCCCGCCACGCAGGTGTGGCATTGCTTTGGCTGCGGCGAGGGTGGCGACGTCTTCACCTATATCATGAAGCGCGAGAACCTGAGCTTTCCCGAGTCAATCCGTTATTTGGCCGATCGTGCAGGTATTGAGCTGCACGACACCGGAGATCGCCGCGAGCGCGGTACCAAGCGTGCCCGCATCTACGATCTGTGTGCCGAGACCGCCCAGTTCTACCACACCATGCTTATGCGCGGTAAGGATGGCCGTCCACGTGAGTACTTTGCCAGCCGCGGCATGGGTGGCGACGTCTGCCGCCGCTACTGCCTGGGCTTTGCGCCGGGTCGTAATATGCTGGTGGCTCATCTGTCGCAGGCGGGCTTTACTCCGCAGGAGATGATCGACGCCAACGTTGCCGTGAGTCGAGGGCGCGGGCAGCTTGCCGACCGCTTCTACGACCGCGTGATGTTCCCCATCTTTGACGAGCAGGGTCACAACATCGCCTTTGGCGGTCGCATCATGGGTGACGGCCAACCCAAGTACCTCAACACCGCCGAGACGAGCGTGTTTCATAAAAAGCGAAACCTCTACGGCTTTAATTGGGCCAAGGAGTTTATCGTCGCGCAGGATACCGCCATCGTGGTAGAGGGCTATACCGACTGCATCGCCTGTTGGGAGGCGGGGATTAAAAACGTTGTCGCTACGCTGGGCACCGCGCTCACGGAGCATCACGTCAAGACGCTCACCCGCTTTGCCAAGCGCATCGTGTATATGTTTGACGGCGATGCCGCGGGCCAGAAGGCCGCCCGTCGCGCGATTCAGTTTATCGAGCAGGATTCGATGGACCTGCGCTGCGTGGTGCTGCCTGACGGCAACGATCCCATGGAGTTCATCACGGCCCACGGCGGAGAGGAGCTGCAGAAACGCATTGACGCCGCCGAGCCGCTCATGGACTTCGTGTACCGTTCGCTGCAGGAGTCGAGCGACATCACCACGCCGGGCGGTCGCGCCAAGGCGCTGGAGGATGCGCTCACGCTCATCTATCCGCTTCGTGACAGCTATATGATCGATACATACTTTATCCAGATTGCCGATCTGCTGGGTTTGGATCTGGAGACGGTTCGCGCGAGTTCGGGTCGCGTGTTTCGCGATGTCGCCAAGCGCGAAGATGCGGAACGACGTCGTGAGCAGAACTATGAACGCCAGCGGGCGCAAGCCGAGCGCTCTGGTAGCGCGGGCGGTCGGACGTCTGGTTCGCAGGGGGCATCTCGCGGTGCTTGGGCATCGGGAGCGACGTCGCCGGTGTTCGCGCCGGTCGAGGAGGAGCCGTACGACTATGTCCCGCTCGATGCCTACGGCGCCGCGCCCGTGGAGGTCGTCGACGAACTGCCGCCGATCGACGTGCCTGATGGTATGGGCGCTGTTCCTGTGGCTGATGGTTCGGGCGCACCGGCTGCGGCGGCGCCGATGGTTCTTACCGATCTTGAGCGCAAGTCCTTGGCAGGGGAGCGCGAGCTGCTGACCATGCTCACGAGCTACCCCGACCTGTTCCGCACGTATGCCGACCGCATCTGCTCCATCGAGTGGGTTGACCCACGTCACGAGTCCATCGCATGGGCCGTGCTGGCAACGCCGCCGGGAACCGATTCTGCAGCCTGCATGGATGCGGCGCGCTCGGTGTGTCCCGAGGCGGCAACGCTTGTGAGCGCCGGGCGCATCTCGGCGACGAGCAAACACCCTACCGAGACGAACATCGTGTTCATGCTCGATACGCTCGAGCTCTACACCATCAAGCGCCGTATGCGTGCCGCGCAGGCCAAGCTGCGCCAGGACCGTTCGCTCGACGATGAGGCCCGTCGCGCGCTGACCGTGCAGGCCGCGCAGGATTCGCAGCGTCAACGCGAGCTGCAAAAGTCGATCGGCGGCGTGGCGGACCCGTTCCGTTTGATCGGCCTGGAGGCCGCGGGCACCGAGCAAGCCTAGATGTTGTGGTCAACCAGCGTATTCTCGCCTATATCCAGTCCTCTTTTTGGGTATAGACGTCAATGTGTGTGCTAAAGTATTGAGTCCTGTGGACTATGAAGGGAGAATCTGTGCCAAAAAAGACTGAGAGCACGGGTACTGGGTTGGAATCCTACGTTGCAAAGCTCATGGGCAACGGCTCAAACAGGACTTCGGTAACCGAGGACGAGATTCAGGTCGCCCTGAAGGATATCGATGTTTCTGACGAGCAGCTCACCGCGGTGTATTCCGCGCTGCGCAACAGCGGCATCCAGATTATCTCCGCGAGCGGTAACGACGACGCCCCCATGGACGTCGACGATGACGATAACGATACCGATACCGACGATTTTGATGACGACGACGAGCACGATTCCGGCTCGCTCGACGATCACGAGCTCAAGATGGCCCGTCAGGCCGACGCCGAGATGGGTTCTTCCAAGAGCAAGAAGAAGCGCACCGTGCGCACGTCCCGTTCACGCTCCCGCGTGCGTGGCATCGATGCCTCCACGGTGATGCTGACCGGCGATCCGGTTCGTATGTACCTCAAGGAGATCGGCAAGGTCGACCTGCTGACCGCCTCCGAAGAGGTCGATTTGGCCATGAAGATCGAGGCCGGTCTCGAGGCCACCGAGAAGCTCGAGGCTGCCGATGCCGGCGAGCTCGAGCTCACGCGTGCCGAGATGCGTCGTCTTACGCGCATTGAGAACGTGGGCCTCGAAGCCAAGCAGGCACTCATCAGCGCAAACCTGCGTCTGGTCGTCTCCATCGCCAAACGCTATGTCGGCCGCGGCATGCTGTTCCTTGACCTGATCCAGGAGGGCAACCTCGGTCTGATCCGCGCTGTTGAGAAGTTCGACTACCAGAAGGGCTTTAAGTTCTCCACGTACGCCACGTGGTGGATCCGTCAGGCCATTACGCGCGCCATTGCCGATCAGGCCCGTACCATCCGTATTCCCGTGCATATGGTCGAGACCATCAACAAGCTCGTCCGCGTGCAGCGCCAGCTCCTTCAGGACCTGGGTCGCGACCCGACCCCTGAGGAGATCGGTGCCGAGATGGACATGAGCGCCGACCGAGTCCGCGAGATCCAGAAGATTTCGCAGGAGCCCGTGTCGCTCGAGACCCCCATCGGCGAGGAAGAGGATTCCCAGCTGGGCGACTTCATCGAGGACTCCCAGGCTATCGTTCCGCCCGATGCCGCCAGCTTCTCCATGCTGCAGGAGCAGCTCACCCAGGTGCTCGACTCGCTTGCCGATCGTGAGCGCAAGGTTATCGAGCTGCGCTTTGGCCTTGTCGACGGGCATCCCCGCACGCTCGAGGAAGTCGGCCGCGAGTTTGGCGTCACGCGCGAGCGTATCCGCCAGATCGAGTCCAAGACCTTGGCCAAGCTCCGCCACCCCAGCCGCAGCAGCAAGCTCAAAGACTATATCGAGTCTTAGGGTTACGGCGTTTTACCAAACGCCGTAACTGGCCGACGCTGCGCGGACACCAGAGCGACAACTTGTCATTCAAAGAGGACGGCATGACCAGAAGGTCTATGCCGTCCTCTTTTCATGACAATTTGTTCGCTCTGGTGCCCGCTCGCTGGCATTGTCAAAACATCGGCGTTTCCGTTGCCGGTGCCGGTAGTTAGGCCGTCCCCAAGGGATCAAGGCGAGAAAATTTCTTAAAAAAGTTCTTGCCCTTCGCCCAATCGTCCGTATAATAAACTTCGTTGCTTGAGAGCACGCACCTATTCCTCGGTAGCTCAATGGTAGAGCACGCGGCTGTTAACCGCGCTGTTGTAGGT
>CAJMOX010000024.1:0-22023 GCA_905215135.1 uncultured bacterium | reverse complement strand
ACACGCATAAAAAGCCTCCCATTTCTCGTGTCCAAGAAATGGGAGGCAGTTCAAACGGACGCCGTTTTTTGGAAATATATGGCAAAACAGCAAGGAAGACGGGGCGGGCGCGGTAGGGCACCTTCCCGTGAACTCGCTCCTAGCGGTTGCGTTCTTTAAGAGCGCGGTCGATCTCGCGCTGGACATCGCGCTTGGCCATATCCTCGCGCTTGTCGTAAAGCTTCTTGCCGCGGCCTAGGCCCAGCAGCAGCTTTACGCGGCCGTCGGTATTAAAGTAGAGCTCCAGCGGCACCAGCGCATAGCCGCGGTTGCGAAGTTTGCCGTCAAGAAAGTCGATCTCCTTGCGGTGCAGCAGCAGACGGCGCCGACGGTCGGGATCGCGATTCCACACGCCACCATGGCTATAAGGGTGGATATGCAGGCCGACGAGCCAGCACTCCCCGCCACGAATCAGTGCGAAGGTATCGGTAATCTGGCACGCGCGCTCGCGAATCGACTTGACCTCGGTACCGCTCAGCTCAATACCGCACTCAAACGTCTCATCGATAAAGTACTCGTGATGTGCCGAGCGATTCTTGGAAATGAGCTTGCGCTCGCGCTTACTGGGCATCGCCGGCCTCCTTGGCGCCATCGGCGTTTGAGCCCGCAGCCTCGCGCTTTGCCTTGCGCTCGGCGTTAAGCTCGGCATCACTCTCGCGCACCAGCTTGATAATCGCCGCGCACGCCTCTTCGCCCACCAGGTCGCGGGCACGGACCGTCAGGCGCGTAGCCTCCTGCTTGTCGCCGTCGCTCGCAGCGTCGGTCGCACACATGATCAGGCAGATGGCAATCTCGGCCGAAGGCGAGGTCGGCACGCCCTGCAGGGCGAGCTCACCCATCACATGGTCGTCACTCTCGTCCGCGGCATCCGGATAGGTGGTATGGATCTTGTTGAGCAGGCGCGTCGTATGCGCATCGTTGGGCGCCAGGCGCAGCGCCAGACGCGCGCAGCCCACGGCAGCCGAAATGTTCTCGGTCTCGGGCTCCAAGAAGTACTGACCCAAGTTGGTGTAGGCGCGTGCGGCGCACTTACCGTCGCTCGCGCGCTCCAGCACCGAGAACGAGAGCGATGCCCACTCCTGCTTGTCCTCGAGCGCGCGGAACAGCTCGGCCAAGTCCAAGCGATAGTTGCAGTTCATGGGATCCCAACGCACGGCCTGCATCAGGGCATTCCGAGCACTCACATAATCCTGCTGGCGGATGTAGGCAAACGCCATGTCGGAGTACAGGCGGTCAAAGGGAACCTCGACCTGCACCAGCTCGCGCGGATCCTTCTCCACGCGGCGATAGGCCAGGCGCTCAAACTTGCTGTCGAAGCTAAAGTACTGGCGCTTCTCCTCCGTCTTGCACTCAGCGTCGATATACTCCTCGGCGAGCTCCACCAGACGCTCAAGCAGCGGCGTCGCCGTAGCCAGGTCGCCCTGCGCCAGATAGTTCTCGGCATACGTGATGTCTTCCAAGCTGATAGGCAGGTCCATGACAACTCCTCGGTCCGGGCGGCAGACTCAACGCGCGCCTTAAATATCGGTCAATACACAAAACCCGGGTCTCTTACGAGGCCCGGGCGTTCAATTTTGGTAGCCCGTACCAGATTCGAACTGGTGATCTCCGCCTTGAGAGGGCGGCGTCCTAAACCGCTAGACGAACGGGCCATATGTAGCAAATGCAATGGCTGGGATGGAGGGAGTCGAACCCCCATTGACGGAACCAGAATCCGCTGTCCTGCCATTAGACGACATCCCAATGACTGCATCGCTGCGCTCGGCTGTGCCTTTGCGCAAGAAAGAAATATACGGGAAGTCCGGCCGTGACGCAAGCCCCAATTTTGACTTTTTTGAAATTCAGTCAAATACGGCCGACACGTGAAGGACCTGTGAAGCGCCAGCGACACGTACGGCGCCAAAGCCCGTAAAACATCCCGCATCTACCGCTGGTAGATTACAACAATGCAGCACTCACGGCTGATGGCACAATCGAACCGTCATCATTGCACGGATATCGAGGCGCCATGGACGAAGAGCTTGATTACCTATGGGAGACCCTGGGCCTCGAGATCACTGCTGACCTTTGGCCCGAACGGGACAAAATCCATCCCACTCTGCGCCCCGCCATCACGGTGATGCAGGCAAAATACCGCCGTGCATCCTTTTTGATCATGCGGATGTCATGGCACGCGGGACTCCCCGACCTTAAGCGAATCCAGGCAAGCCTCGTCGAGCTGTCCGGTATGCCGACTGTCATATCCGAGGCGCACCTGGAGCAGCGCCAGCGCGAGCGACTGCAACAGCAGCGGATTCCCTTTATCTGCCCCGGCGTTCAGGCATATCTGCCCTTTATGGACGAGGAGTACTGGAGCGGCAAGCCCAACAAGCACGTAAAGGTCTACGATCCGCACGAATGGGCGCAGCTGGAGGACTGACTGGGGCAAGCCTGCCGGCGGAAAGTGCGTCCCAGATTTCAAGCTCAAACTGGTCCCCACTTTCCCATCGAGCCCTCAACCGGAAACCGTATCCCGTAATCGAAGCTCAAAACGGGTCGCGCTTTCCGCAGCCGCTACAGCAACGCCTCGACCCAAGCCGATTCCCTAAAGCCGGGAATCGCAAAGTCGTCGCCCACCAACAGCGGACGCTTGACCAGCATGCCGTCGGTCGCCAGCAGCTCGTAGCACTCCCGATCCGTCATGCCCGCATCTAGACGCGCCTTCAGGCCCAGCTCTCGATATTTCATGCCCGACGAATTAAAGAAGCGCCGCACCGGCAGTCCCGAACGAGCAATCCAGGTCGCAAGCTCATCAGCCGTGGGATTGTCCAAAACGATATCGCGGTCGATATACTCAACCCCGTATTCGTCCAGCCATGCCTTGGCCTTCTTACAGGGCGAGCACTTGGGATATTCAATAAACAGTACGGTCATGGGAATCCTCCGAATATAGATCGGCCAACGCAGGCACACGCCACACGAGGCGCCTTCGCATGATGGGCCAATTGTAGCCCACGGGTCACACGCTAAACGAACCGTACCCCGAATCCGCGTTTGATGAACGGCAGCAGCTCCATTGCCTCGGGCGTGATATGACCCGCAACGTTCATGCGCTCGTCACCGGGAAGATCGACCCGCGCAATCTCAAGCTCGCCTTCGTAGCGCCCATAGCCGCTATTGCTCACAGCGATCGACCCCGTCTTTCGTGACAGGCCGGCACCGGCATCCATCGGCACGGAATCCGGCTTAAGCGTCGTACGCGACTCCTGAGACCTAAAGATGAGGACGCTCGAGTCGGGCCGGTCATGATGAATCTGTCCGCGCACATAGGCATAACCGGGCTCAAGCTCGCATTGCAAGTCCACGTATCCGGCGGAAACTTGAGCAAACTGCGCCCACCCCGCATCGGAAAGATCGGGGTCGCCGACCAACACAATGTCGCAATCGGCGCCATGTGCAAGCTCAAGCATGTTGAGGGCAACCTTAGACGCACGATCGCGCTGCGCCTCAACCGTCGGCAGTCCCTCGAATACCGGCCCGCGAACGTTAGCATCACCCGGCACAAAAGCCATGATTTCGAATCCAAGCGCCGCAAGACGAAGATTCACCCGAGCAATGTCCTCCAGAGCTAAACCGGTATAAGGCTTGGGGTAAAAATTGTGGCAGGCGGCAAAACGAGTCACATCGGCACCGGCCTCACGCCACGATGCGATTTCATCAGAACTCACCGTCGATGCATTGACCACAATGCGAAATACACCGGACAGCTCCGCGACCCGCTGGGCGCTAAAGCCATAGTCCAAACGAAGGTATTCCAACCCCAGATCGCGCAGGTCCTCGATACGCTCAAGCCCGAGCAAATCGCACGTGCGCGGTCCCACATCGGCAATGAGCGCAATGCCGTGGGCGGAAAGCAGCGACAGTACATGACGGACCTTATCGGCATACGCCGCTCCCCCATCCTCGGGAATATGCAGCGAGGTGAACGCATAGCGTGCACCCGCCGCGGCGCCACGCTCAATCGTCCGCTCAATATCCTGCAGAGGGCTGGAAAGATAAATCGAAATACCCGTTTTCACGCTTCAACGCTCCTTTAAAAAAGGCCGGCGGAGCAGTTAGCCCCGCCGGCACAACCATAGCATCAAGAAATCTGCCGCGCGCCGCGAGCCCTGAGCAACACGGCTCGCGATATCAAACTACTCGCCAAAGAACTCGTTGATCTTCTGCTCGTCGACGCCAAAGAACCACGTCAGGACAAAGCCGGCGGCATAGGCAAGCAGCATAGCGGCAACGTAGCCGAGCTGCTGACCAGGAACGACGATCAGCAGGCCAAACAGACCGGAAACGCCCTGAGAAACCGTGCCGATGTGAAGCAGCGCCGCGAGCGCGCCGCCAAATCCGGCACCCAGGCAGGCCGTCACAAACGGACGAACGAGCGGCAGCGTAACAGCATACATCAGAGGCTCGCCCACACCCAGGATTCCAACGGGAATGGACTCTGCGACGTACTTCTTGAGCTTGGCGTTCTTGGTCTTAAAGTACAGCGCCAAACCGGCACCGACCTGGCCGCCGCCAGCCATCATAAGGATGGGAAGCAGGTAATTGATACCCTTGGTAGCGCCGTCGGGATCGTTGAGCATAGCGTGGATCGGCGTGAGCGCCTGATGCAGGCCGACGGACACCAGCGGCAAGAAGCCTGCCGACAGGATATAGCCGCCCAGGACGCCCAGCTTCTCGAAGATAAAGGTCAAAACGCTAAAGATGGCAGTCGTCAGCCATGCGCCAACCGGCTGGATGACGAGCATCAGAGCAAAGGCACCGATGATGAGCACCAGCAGCGGGGACAGGAACGTGTCGAGTGCGTTGGGCATAACCTTGCGAATCTGACGCTCCATCCAGGCAAAAAATGCACCAGCGATAAGAGCCGCGATCATGCCGCCCGCTGCGGGGTTGTACTGCGCATTGGTGAGCGGCAGCAAAATGGCAGTGGCAGGATCAGCCGCGCCAGGCGCAAGCAGGGGCATGGCACTGTTGGCGATACACATCATGCCGGCGATGCCGCCCAGCGCAGCGGATCCACCAAACTCACGTGCCGCGTTATAGCCCACCAAGATGGGCAGATAGGCAAACAGGGCCCAGCCCATGGAACGAATGCCCTGGTACCACCACTCGCCCGCAAGCGCGCCTGCCGTCGAGACGTTAATGACGTTGCAGATACCGTTGATGAGGCCAGCCGCAATGATGCCGGGAAGCAGGGCGACGAAGACATTGGAAATCTTCTTGAGGAAGGCCTGAACCGGCTTGGACTCGTACTTTGCCTTCTGCGCGGCCTTGTTTGTGGCCGCAGCGTCAACCACGCTCTCGTCAGCAACGCCTTTCGCAAGGCCGGTGAGCTTGGAGAACTCCTCGAGCACCTTATTCACCTTGCCCGGACCCAGCACGATCTGCATCGTGTCGTCCTCGACCAAGCCCATCACGCCGTCGAGTGCCTTAATACCCTCCGTGTCGACGTTGCCCGTGTCTTTGACGGTCACGCGCAGGCGCGTCATGCACGCCGCGTTTGCCAACACGTTGTCTTTACCGCCCAAAAGGTCCAGCAGCTTTTGAGCCAGCTCTTTGTTCGTCATAACTCCTCCTTGTATTGGGTATCTCGTCTGGATGTCATATCAGCTCACGCCGCGCACCTATTGGGCATCGGCATTGCTCTTCTCATGGCCACTCACCGCAGCACGGACATGGCCTCTCGCTCGCTCAAGAGCTACCGCAGCCTGCTCGGCATCGCAGCCCAGCAGTACCGAGACAATAGCGGTTTTTACGTGGCCGCCGGCATCTGCAAGCGCCTGAATAGCGCGCTCGCGCGTGCAGCCGGTCGCCTCCATCACGATGTTCTGGCCGCGCACCACCAACTTCTCGTTCGTCTGCTGCACATCGACCATCAGGTTTTGGTATACCTTGCCGATCTTGACCATGGCACCGGTCGAAATCATGTTGAGAATGAGCTTTTGAACCGTTCCCGCCTTGAGCCTCGTGGAGCCGGTCAGCACCTCGGGACCGGGCACGGGTTCAATGGCAAGATCTGCGCTCTCCCCGATCTTCGACCCTTGGTTGCAGGCAATTGCAATGGTCTTGCACCCAGTTGCCTTGGCGTACACAAGGCCGCCCACCACATAGGGAGTACGACCGCTTGCCGCCAGGCCAACGACAAGATCCCTGTCCGAGAGTCCACGCTCCCGCAGGTCGCTCGCGCCAAGCTCCTCGCTGTCTTCGGCACCTTCGACAGCCTTGATAAACGCCGTCTCGCCTCCGGCAATGAGCCCGACAATCAGATCGGGTGACACGCCAAACGTGGGCGGACACTCCGAAGCGTCGAGTACACCCAGACGACCGCTGGTGCCTGCGCCCATGTAAAAGACGCGCCCGCCGCGCTCGAGTGCCTCAGCAGCCCAGTCGATTGCTGTGGCAACCTGGGGCAACACCTTCGTGACCGACTGGACGGCACGAAGATCCTCATCGTTCATCGTCGTGACGATTTGCAGCGATGTCATCGTATCGAGGTCCATTGAACTTTGATTACGCTGTTCGGTCGTGAATTTTGTTAAATCGAGCATTTCATTCACCTCATCTTTCCTGTTTCTCGATGTAGTTTTGCTTAATGACATGCGTCGCCCGTTCGTAGTCGCTGGCAACGTAAGCAGCGTACAGGGCATCGACAACCATAAGCTGGGCCATACGCGAAGCCATGGCACCGCTGCGGACCAAGGGTTCACTCGCAGCGACGCCGAGCACGGCATCGGCCACGGTGGCAAGCTTGGATGATCCATCTACTTTGGTAACGGCCACAACGGGACAGTTGTGACGTTGAGCCTCGGCGGTGCAGTCCAGCACCTCTTGCGTCAAGCCCGAGTAGCTAAAGGCGATTGCCATATCGCCCTCATGCATGTTCTTGGCACACAAGAGCTGATCATGCCAGTCGTCGTACAGATGGCACTCCTTGTCGACACGCATGAGCTTTTGCGCCAGATCGTGCGCGACCAAACGAGAGGCACCGATACCGAACAGATTGACCGCGCGTGCCCGCTTAAGATAGGCCGCACATCGCTCCAAGACGGTGTAATCGAGCGTTCGCGCCGTCGCTTCGATCGTGCGCACGTTGCTTTTCATCACCTTCCCCACGATACGTTCGACGCTGTCATCCATGGAGATGTCCTCGAGGGCAACGTCTTTCTTGTCACCCAAGAGCGCCAGCTCGGCAATCAGTTCGCGCTGGAACTCCTTGTAGCCCGCAAAACCCAAGCGCTTGCAAAAGCGCAAAATGCTCGAAGGCGAGGAGAACGTGGCATCGGCAAGACCGCGGACGGACAGCCCGACCACCTCGTGCGGATGAGCGCTTACATATGCGATGACATTGCGTTCCGCCGGGCTCGCGCTGAGCTCACGCTCGCGAAGCCGCAAAAGCAATCCGTTTGCCATCTCAAACACCTCCGTTGAGAAGAATTAAAGACCAACGAACGATTCGTACCGGATACAAACAGCTTTTACGGTACATTGTGCCGCATCGTGGCGCACAAAGGGCGAGCGTTCTACCGCTCGCCCCTCAAATCCGACCGCTCGGAAATACGCGCGACACAAAATAATTCAACAAGGTCGCATTATCAGAAACGGGTTTGTTACCGGCTAGCGCCTCGCATGGGCGCCGATCGGCCGAGTCGCATAGTGCACCAACGCCGCTGCCAGCAATACCAGCAGCATCGCGGTGACATAGCCCGCAGCATCGAATCCTAAGTCGATAACGTCGAAATGCCTGCCGGGAACAAAGATCTTATGCACCTGATCGCCAACGGAGCAGACGGCACAAAAGAGCAACACGGGCACGCAACGGGAGCATACGCTCCACGGACGCCTGGAAAAGCAAACCACGACCACCGAGGCGAACAATCCGACGAAGAAAAACTCTACGGTATGGGCAACGCGACGGACGTTCGTGCCCACCCACATGCGAATGGAAGCAAGTCGGCCAGACCGTACATTCGAGGCAGCCGAATCGGTGCCCCCGGTCATTCCGCTCTCCATCTGAGCTTCACCCGTGGCATCGGCAGCCTGTACGCCCGTAGCTTGACCCTCCACCACACGCGCGGTGGACTCGCTCAGCAACGACGTCTCCACCGCATTTTGCTCCGTCAGCACCCAGATGCCCGTCAGCGTTGCAGCGAACAGAACGATCGCGGTCCATCCGATTATTTGTTTTACGCGCGCCAAGGGCCTACCTCCTTTTTTGAATATCAGCGAGTGTAGCCCCAAATGACATCGCCACCGTATCAAAATTTGAATCGCAACAGGAAGCGACAAAGCGACGCAAACCCCTACCCCGCCTCGCGCATCCAGCGATCGAACGTCCCCACGCACACGCCCAGGCACTTTGCTGCCTGGCTGCGGGTAATATCGCCTGCCTCATAGCTATCGCGTACCAGCTCAAACTGAGGAGGGCACGGCTTGCGAGGTCGACCGAAACGGACCCCTCGCGCCCGCGCCGCTGCAATTCCCTCCGCCTGGCGCCGATGGATATTCTCGCGCTCCACCTGCGCCACGTAGCTCAGCAGTTGCAGCACAATATCGGCAATCAGGGTGTTGGTCACATCCGGCGTGCCGCTGGCCCTGGCGCGCGTGTCAAGCAATGGCATGTCCAACACCACAATGGCAACCCCGAGCTCCTTGGTAATGCGTCGCCATTCCTCAAGAATCTCGGAGTAATTACGACCAAGTCGGTCGATAGAAAGCACCACTAGCACGTCCCCGTCTCCCAGGACGTGCAGCAGCTCGCGATAACGCGGTCGATCGAAGTCCTTGCCGCTCGCATGGTCGGCATAAATATTCGCCGAGCCCACGCCATAGGCGCCCAGCGCATCCAGCTGCCGATTAAGATTCTGATCGCGCGAACTCACCCGCGCATAACCATACACCGTCGCCATCTCATCCCCGCTTTCTTGTAAACCTGCCAAAAAGGGACAGGTTTATTTTGGTAGGTTTTACCTCTCCAATAGCAGGCAAGCAGGCGGCCGAGCAGACGGCAAGATAGCCACGATTCAAATGCGAAGGGCGGTCCCGAAAGGCCGCTCTCCGCCCCCACACCATGAGTCGGAATTTGGCTAATGGATAAGCTTAAAGTCCAAGTGCCCGCGCGTGGTATTGACGCGTGAGACCTCGATGATCACACGCTGCCCCAGTTCATAGCGGGTCCCCGTGTCGACACCTGTGAGCGTGAGCGCGTCCTCGTCAAACTCGAACCACTCGTTGCCCAGGCTCTTGATCGAAACCAAGCCTTCGACCTGTGTCAGGTCCAAGCGTACGAACAGGCCCATACTGCTGACCCATGAGACCGTTCCGGCATAGCGCTCGCCCAGGCGATCCTCATAGTACTGGGCAATCTTAATCTTTTGCGTCGCATGGCTGGCGGCATCGGCCGCACGCTCCGCATCGCTGCACGCACGGCAAATCTGCGGCAGAATGCGCGGCAGCGACTCGCGACCTTTGCCGATGAGCCGCGGCGTGCGCACCAAGGCGTCCTTGCCGCCGAGCTGCTCATAGGCCAACTGCAGTTTGAGCACGCGGTGCACCACCAGATCGGGATAGCGACGGATGGGACTCGTAAAGTGACAGTAGCACGACGCGGCGAGCGCAAAGTGGCCCTCGTTGCGCGGCTTGTACAGCGCACGCTGCATGCTGCGCAGAAGCAGCGTGTTGACGAGCGGTGCGCTTGCCGTACCGGCGGCAGCATCAACTGCAGCCTGCAGCTCATCGGGACTCCCCAGGGCAATACCGGCAGCACGGCGATCGTCGATGATGCCCAGCTGCGCCAGCGCAACGGCGGCACCGTGCAGGCTATCGGGGCTCGAATCCTCATGCACGCGATAGCAGGCCTCGATATCACGGTCTGCCAGCCACTCTGCAACGCACTCGTTGGCGAGCAGCATGGCTTCCTCGATAAGCGACGTGGCACACGAACGCTCACGCGCCACAATCTGCACGGGTACTCCGTCCTCGTCCAATAGAGCGCGAATCTCGGCCGTGTCAAAATCGACTGAGCCGCGGACGCGACGAATACGACGGCGAAGTTCGGCGAGTTCGTTGGCGGCGACAAGGAAATCGCCGAGGTCGACGTTATAGCCGCGAGCAGTTTCCTCGCACGCAAGACCGCGCTCAAGCGCCTCCTCGCGCGAGGCCTCAGCAGCCGCAACATCCTCAGCGGCGCCTTCCAGCACCGAATACTCAACCGCGTCGGCACGCACCAGCAGCGCCTCGGCGCCGTCATAGTCCATACGCACGCGCGAGCGAATCACGCTGGGGTACGGATCGTAATGCCGCACGCGACCCTGCTCATCGAGCTCGATATCGACGGTAAACGCAAGACGGTCCTCGTCAGGGCGAAGCGAGCATAGGTCACAGGACAGGCGTTCGGGCAGCATGGGAAGCACACGATCGGCCAGATACACCGATGTCGTACGATGGCGAGCCTCAAGATCGATATGCCCGTCCCAAGCCACATAGTGTGAAACGTCGGCGATATGCACACCCAGCTTGTAGCCACCCTCGGGCGTACGCTCCAGCGAAATGGCATCGTCAAAGTCGCGCGCGTCGACCGGGTCGATCGTGATGACAAAGCGGTCGCGCAGATCGCGGCGGAGCGGGTCCTTAAGCGCCGCGGACACATCGAGCGAAAGCCCCTCGGCCTCGTCCAGCGCGGCCTCGGGATAGCTATCGGTATAGCCGTAACGCGCCATCACGTATTGAACGCCCAAATCGGGCGCGTCATCTCCGCCAATGCGGCGTTCGATCGTCACGGTGCCCGATTCCAGGCGCGTCGGGTAGGTCAAAATGCGCGCGACAACGGCATCACCCGGGTGGACGCCCAGACGATCCGCCGAGGTATCCTCGGGCAGAATGAAGAAGTCGGCCTTCAGGCGCGAATCGAGCGGCTCGATCACACCGAGCGGACCAGCGGTCTGGTACGTACCCACCACGCTTATGGCTGCGCGCTCAACCACGCCTTCGATCACGGCGCGCCGCTCACCGTGCGGGCTGTTCTTAATGCTCACGGCAACGGTATCGCCATCCATGATCTCGCGCTTACCGCGGCCCATAACCTTGTAGTCGCCGCTCTCGGTTATGACATAGGCGCCATGCTCATGGAGCTGCACGCGCCCGGTCAGGCTCGGACGGCGTTCGCTGCGCACCGGCCCACGCTTATTGCGAGCACCACGCTTATGCTTGTTATTGCGCCCCATGGCGCCTCCTTGCTATCGATGACGAACTCCAAAGAGTCTACCCAAATGATTCGCTTTCCAGCCGTCCCCTAGAGATCAAAAAACGGGCCGCCCCATAAGAGACGACCCGTTGGAAGGGATGAATTCCAGACATGCCTACACGCGCAGGTAGCGGCGCATGGCTATGGCAGAACCAAAGAGACCGATAATCACGCCGACCAGAATCAGCGCAGCATAGGTCACCAGGTAGTACTGCATCGGCAGGGCAAACGACATCCAGCCGATGCTCTCCTGCAAACGCGGAATCATCAGATTGCGCAGCAGCTCCAGAACGCCGATGGAAAGCAGCGAGCCCAAAATGGCCTGCAGTACGCCCTCGGTGATAAACGGACCACGAATGAAGCCGTTGCTGGCGCCGACCAGACGCATAATCGCAATCTCACGACGACGCGCCGTGATGGACAGGCGAATCGTGTTGTTGATGAAGATGAATGCGATAAAGGTCAGAAGGCCAACGAGCACCACGGCGGCGATGCGAATGTAGTTGGTCACCTGGAACAGGCGGCTCACTTCCTCCTGGCCATACAGTACGCTCGCGTTGACGTCGCCGTCGTCCGCGATCTTTTGGAAGTCGGCATTCTTCTTGAGCTTCTTGGCCGTGCTCTCGACCTGAGACGGATCGTCCATCTCAATCGCAAACGAAGCCGGCAGCGGGTTCTGGCCATCGAGCGCGCTCATGGTGGCGTCGGCGTTGCCCGACATCTTGCTCGTATACTCGGCCAGCGCGTCGTCCTTGTCCTTATAGGTCACGGACTTGACGTTATTCCATGTCTTAAGCTCGGCCTCAAAAGCCTGAACATCAGCCTGATCGGCGTCATCGCTAATGAACGCGTTGATGACAACCTGATCCTCGACGGTGCCGATCACGGAGTTCAGCATCGCGGAGCCCATGATGAACAGGCCGATGATAAACAGCGAAAGGAAGATCGTGATGACGGCGCCGAGCGAGGTAGTCCAGTTACGGAAGAAGTGGCTGATTGCCTCTTTGAAGGAGTAGCCCACGTTAGTTGGTGCCATAGTTGCCGTAACCTCCCCTCTCCTGGTCGCGGATAACGTGGCCGCCCTCGAGGGCGATCACGCGACGGTGCATGCTATCGACCATCTCGCGGTCGTGCGTGGCGACGATCACGGTGGTGCCGGTGCGGTTAATACGCTCGAGCAGCTTCATGATGCCCAGCGAGATCGCCGGGTCGAGGTTACCCGTGGGCTCGTCGCAGATCAGCAGCGGCGGACGGTTGACCATAGCGCGGGCGACGGCAACGCGCTGCTGCTCGCCACCGGAAAGCTGGTCGGGCAGCGAGTCCATCTGATCGGCCAGACCGACCAGACGCAGCACCTCGGGCACCTGGCTGCGAATGACGCCCTTGGGCTTGCCGATGCACTGCAGGGCAAACGCCACGTTTTCGTAGGCGGTCTTTTGCGGCAGAAGCTTAAAGTCCTGGAACACAGCGCCAATCTGGCGGCGCAGGAACGGAACCTTGCGGTTCTTGATCTTCATGAGGTCCTGACCGGCAACCAGGATGCGACCGCTCGTCGGCTTGACGTCGCGGTTGAGCGTCGACAGCAGCGTGGTCTTACCCGAGCCGGAGTGACCGACCAGGAAGACGAACTCGCCCGGATAGATCTCGATGTTGATGTCGTCGAGTGCAGGCTTGTTGGGCTGTGCCGGATAGATCTTGGTGACATGCTCCATAAGGATGACGGGCTCGACACCGGCCTGCTTGGCCATCTTCTTGCGGCTGGCCTGCGGATCGATGGGCGCAAACACCGACGTAAAATCGGGGTTGTTGAGCGCGTTATCGAGGCTTGCGACCTCGGCTGCCTGATCGCTCTCGACCACCGGGGCAGCAGGCTGCGTGGGATCGGGAATAGCGGCAAAGAGACCGGACTGCGCAGGCTGAGGAACCGGCGTCGCGGGGGCCATGGGGTCGGGAATGCCGGCCATGGTAGGCTGCGGCGTGGCGGCGCCAGCCTGAGGCTGCTCCACGCGAGCGGTCACGGCCTGAACGGGCTCAAAACCCGCCGTGCCGGAAAGCGCGACATCGCTGGTGGGATTGTAGGCAAAGGGATCGGATGCCGGCTGTGCCTGATCTGCCGGCTGAGTGGGGGCCTGAGCAACAGGCTGGCCCTCTGAATCCGGAGTGGCGAAACGACTGCCCTGGACGCCTGTCTGCGTCTTGGGGGCATCATCGCCCGCACCGGAGGTACGGAAGTGGTTACCCACTGGTGCTCCTTATCGTCGTGCGTTTAAACTACATGAGCGCTTTGTATTTTAGCAGCATTAGCTTTACTGCACATAAGAAGCATGGCGGGGTTTGGGATCCCACCGGCCGGGCGCAGGGTTACCTCCCAAATCGTCCTCGCGCATGGCCGGCATTTGTCCCGCTCCTGCGGAGCTGCGGACAAACGCCGGCCTGCGCTGCGGAAAGATTTGGGAGGTAACCCTGCGCCCGGTCTGCGGCTACTATGGGGCCGACGCACCAACTTGAGATGCTGCGCATACAAAGTTGGAAGGGTCTGAATTGCACTTTGTTGGGATGGGCCCGTTTCCCCATGGGAACTTTGCTTGGCAGGACTCTAATTTAAATTCAACAAAAACAGGGGCGCCCTCTTTGGGGATGCCCCTGTTCTGGCTTGGATGTGGTTGTTGAGACGATACTTTGCCTCGTCTTGCCTTATGCCAAGAACTCCTTGGTGGTCGCCACGATGTTGGCGGCGTCCAGGCCGTACTTGTGCAGGAGCTCGGCACCCGGGCCGGACTCGCCGAAGGTGTCGTTGACGCCAATCTTCTTGAGCGGCGTCGGGCACTGCTCGCACAGGACGTCGGCGACGGCACTGCCCAGACCACCGATCACGGAGTGCTCCTCGACGGTCACGACGTGACCGGTCTTGGTAGCGCTCTTGACGACCAGGTCGGCGTCGATGGGCTTGATGGTGTGCATGTTGATGACCTCGGCGTCGATGCCCTCGGCAGCAAGCTGCTCGGCGGCCTCGAGAGCCTCGCCGACCATCAGACCGCAAGCGATGATGGTCACATCGGCGCCCTCGCGCATGACAATGCCCTTACCCACCTCGAACTTGTAGGTCTCGGGGTCGTTGATGACCGGCGAGGCCAAACGGGCGAAGCGCATGTACACGGGGCCATCGCACTCGTAGGCGGCGCGCGTCACGGCGCGGGCCTCGACGTCATCGGCGGGAACAATCACGGTCATGCCGGGGATAACGCGCATGAGGGCGATATCCTCGCAGCACTGGTGCGTGGCGCCATCCTCGCCTACCGAGATACCGGCGTGCGTGGCACCGATCTTGACGTTAAGGTGCGGATAGCCGATGGAGTTACGGACCTGCTCAAAGGCGCGGCCGGCGGCGAACATGGCAAAGGTGCTCGCAAAGGCAACGCGACCGGTGGTTGCGATACCGGCGGCAACACCCATCAGGTTGCTCTCGGCAATGCCCACATCGAAGAAGCGGTCGGGGCAGGCGGCCTTAAACTTGCCGGTCTGCGTGGCGGCGGCCAGGTCGGCGTCGAGGACCACAAAGTCATCGTGCTCGTTGGCGAGCTCGACGAGGGCCTCGCCGTAGCTTACGCGCGTGGCGATTTTCTTGACGTCTGCCATCCTAGAGCTCCTCTCCGGCGGCCGTGAGCTCTGCCATGGCCTGCTCAAACTGTTCATCGTTGGGGGCCTTGCCGTGCCAACCTACCTGGTTCTCCATAAAGGAAACGCCCTTGCCCTTGGTGGTCTCGGCGATAATGGCGGTCGGCTGACCCTTGGTGGCGCGGGCCTCGGCAAAGGCGGCGCGGATCTGATCGAAATCGTTGCCGTCGGCAAGCTCCACCACGTGGAACTTGAAGGCGCGGAACTTGTCGGCGAGCGGCATGGGGTCGTTGACTTCCTCGACGGGGCCGTCGATCTGCAGGCCGTTGTGGTCGACGATCACGCAGAGGTTGTCAAGCTGCTGGTTGCCGGCAAACATGGCGGCCTCCCAAACCTGGCCCTCCTCGCTCTCGCCGTCGCCCAGCAGGGCGTAGGTGCGATAGTCGTCGCCCCAGTGCTTGGCGGCAACGGCCATGCCCACGGCGGCGGAGATGCCCTGGCCGAGCGAACCGGTGGACATATCGACGCCCGGGGTGTCGTTCATGTTGGGGTGACCCTGCAGGTGGCTGCCGATGTGGCGCAGCGTCTCGAGATCCTCCTTGGGGAAGAATCCGCGCTCGGCGAGCACAGCGTACAGACCAGGCGCGCAATGACCCTTGGAAAGCACGAAGCGATCGCGGTCGGCCTTGCGGGGGTCGGCCGGGTCGACGTTCATTTCCTCAAAGTACAGATAGGTCATGATGTCGGCAGCGCCGAGCGAACCGCCCGGATGGCCGGACTTGGCAGCGTGCACGCCGGTGACGATGCCCTTCCTTACCTCGTTGGCAACCTTTTTGAGCTCTTCGTCGCTCATTGTGCCTTCCTTTCATCCTCTTAAGACAAGATGCGCACGGCACGGAAAGGTAGTCCCAACACAGCCGCGATGCACGTACGTCATTCATTATGCTGGAAACTGGAAGCTTTACCAGAGTATTTATCATTATTTGAACAATTGAGCAGGCAGAACCGCTGATGAAACGGTTTATCAATGTGAACGTCTTTTGGATGGAACGCAGTCGGCCCTACGCGTTAATGTCCTTGAATCCCTCACCGAAGGTTTCCGTAACGTCGGCGACCGTCACAATGGCGTGAGGATCGCGCTCGCGCACGATCGTTTTGAGGGTGTTGAGCTCGCGGCGGCTCACAATGACCATGATCACCGGCTTCTCGGCACCCGAGTACATGCCGGTCGCCCTAAACTTGGTGCAGCCGCGGCCCAGGCCATACATGATGTCGGCCGCGATATCGGGAAACTTGTCCGAGATGATGAGCACCATACGGCGCCTGTTGCCACCGTCGACCACGGCATCGATCACGTAGCCGCTAATGACCATCGAAAGGCCCGCATACAGCGCGTTTTCGACCGAAAAGACCGGGGCCGACAGCGCGCACACGGCAACATCGATCGCCATGACGGTCGAGCCAACCGGCAGCGATGTGTTGCGCGAGATGATCTGGCCGATCGTGTCAGAGCCGCCAGTGTTGGCACCGGCGCGCAACACCATGCCATACCCGATGCCCGTGATAATGCCGCCCCACATAGCGGGCAGCATCAGGTCGGCATGTGCCAGCGGCGCCACAAACGGAGCGAACAGGTCGGTGAAAAAACCCAGCAGCACAAAACCGGTCGCCGTCTGCACCACGTAGAACATGCCACCCTCGCGCATAACAACCAGCAGCAGCAAGGCATTCATCACGATGGTCTGGATACCGACGGGAAGCGATATGCCATGCGAGGCGCCGACCGCCTGAATAATGGTGGCAAGGCCTGTGACGCCGCCGGCGGCAAGGCCGTTGGGGATCAAAAACAAGTCTGTCGCGATAGCTGCCAGGGCGCAGCCAAACATAATCTTGGGCAAGTCATGAAAGAAGTTCATCGAAAGAATGCGCTTGATGTCCAGACGATATGCCATGCTGCCTCCCTCAAAAAAGCGCACCCAAACGAGTGCGCTTTGAACTTCTTGCTGTATTCGATTCTACCGATTCACCGGGCAAATACCACCCCTGCGAAGTGTTTGCATCGACCCGGAGCCAATCATGTGCCTAGGCAGACGATGCTTCCGCATCGGCGTTGCCGGTTGCCCAACGATGGTAGCCGATCACAAACGGATCCAGATCGCCATCGTCGAGAACGGCCTCGACGTTGCTGGTCTCCACGCCCGTGCGCAGGTCCTTGACCATCTGATACGGGTAGAGCACGTAGCTGCGAATCTGGTTGCCAAAACCGATCGTGGTCTTGGGCCCGCGAATCTCATCCAGGGCCTCGGCGCGCTTCTCGAGCTCGATCTCGTACAGACGGGCCTTGAGAATCTGCATGCACGCGGCCTTGTTTTGAATCTGGCTGCGCTCGTTTTGGCAAGTGACAACGATGCCGCTGGGAAAATGCGTCACGCGTACGGCAGAGTCGGTGGTGTTGACGCCCTGGCCGCCCGGGCCGCTCGCGTGATACACGTCCACGCGGATATCGTCGGGACTGATCTCGATGTCGATATCGTCAGGCAACACGGGAATGACCTCGACGCCGGCAAACGTGGTCTGGCGGCGCTTCTTATCATCGGTGGGGCTGATGCGTACCAGGCGGTGAACGCCGGCCTCGGCGCGCAGCATGCCAAACGCGTCCTTGCCCTCGACGGTAAAGGTCGCACGGTCGATGCCGATGACCTCAGCCGCGGGGCAGTCGTTAATGGTGACCTTCCAGCCGCGACGCTGGCAGTACTTCATGTACATCTTAAAGAGCATGAAGGTCCAGTCCTGTGCCTCCAGGCCACCCTGTCCGGGCTTGATGGTCACAATCGCGTCGCCGTGATCGAACTCACCGGTAAACCAGCTCGAAAGCTCGAGCTCGTCGATAGCGCGGGCCAGGCGTTCTGCCGTAGCGGCAGCCTCCTCGCGCAATGCGGCGGCATCGGGGTCGTCGCCCATCTCCTCGGCAAGCTCCAGCGCCGCGCGGGCGTCAGATAGCTCGCCGCGCGCGGTATCCACGGCAGCGATATCTTCCTTGGCGCGAGCGATCTCCTCCATGGTGGCGCGAGCGGCGTCGGCGTCATCCCAAAAGCCGGGGGCCACGCTTTTGGCCTCGAGCTCGGTCACGCGCGTGCGCTTTTCGTCCAAGTGGAGATACGACTCGACCTCGCCGAGCCGGTCCGCAAACGCGTCCAGCTCGGCGGGCGTTACCTCTAAAGCCTCAGCCATTAACGATTCCTGCCGTGGCAGTACTTAAACTTCTTGCCGCTACCGCAGGGGCACGGGTCGTTGCGGCCCACGTTGACGTACGGATCGTCGCTCTCGGACTTGCGATAGGTGGTCACCTTGCCACCGTTGTTGACGGCAGCCGGACCACCCTGGACAGCCGTGCGGGCCTGCACCTGCGCCTGCTTGCGCAGCACCGAGTCGCCGTTGTCACCATCGACCTCGGCAGGACCGGAGAAGCGCGCGCCCTCGAGCGCGGGCTCTTCCTTGTGCTCCACGGCACGCGGGGCAGCCTTGATCTCGATGCGCAGGACGGTGCGCAGGTAATCCTCATACATGGTGTCGACGAGCATCTGGAAGGCACCATAAGCCTCGGTCTTGTACTCGACTAACGGGTCGCGCTGACCAAAGCCACGCAGGCCGATGCCGGTCTTGAGGTAGTCCATCTCCTGCAGGTAGTTCATCCAGCGGGTATCGATGACGCGCAGCATGACCTGGGTGTTGAGCTCGCGCATGAGGTCCTCACCCAGGCGCTCGGCCTTCATGTTGTAGCACTTCTCGACGTAGGCCAGGACATCGGCAGCCAGGGCCTCAAAGTCCTCGTCGGGGAACTTGGGCGTATCGATATGCCCGGTCAGCTCCACGACCCACTTGCGCAGGCCCTCGAGATCGCGCTCGCCATCGTGGCTGTCCTTGGTGCAGAACTCCTGCACGCAGCGGTACACGGTGTCGTGCATGACCTCGGTGATGTGGTCGGTCAGATCCTTGCCGTCCAGAATCTTGTTGCGCTCGGCGTAGATGACCTGGCGCTGCTTGTTCATGACGTCATCGTACTCGAGGACGCTCTTGCGCATGGAGAAGTTGATGCTCTCGACCTTGTGCTGGGCGCTCTCGACGGCCTTGGAGATGATCTTGTGCTGGATGGGCATGTCGTCGCCCATGTCGGCGGTGACCATCATCTTGGAGACACGGTCCATCTTGTCGCCGCCGAACAGGCGCATGAGGTCATCCTCGAGCGACAGGTAGAACTGAGTCTCGCCCGGATCGCCCTGACGACCGGAGCGGCCGCGCAGCTGGTTGTCGATACGACGGGACTCATGGCGCTCGGTGCCGATGACGGTCAGGCCGCCGGCGGCAAGCACGCGCTCGCGCTCGGCCTTGCAGGTCTCCTTGGCCTCGGCGTTAAACTGCTCGAGCTGCTCGGGCGTCACGTCCTCCATGGTCAGGCCCTCGTACTCAAGGCGCTCGCGCACCAGCTCGTCGGGGTTGCCGCCCAACAGGATGTCGGTACCACGACCGGCCATGTTGGTAGCGATGGTCACGGCGCCGTAGCGTCCGGCCTGGGCAACGATATGAGCCTCGCGCTCATGGTGCTTGGCGTTGAGGACCTCGTGCGCGATGCCGCGCTTGGTAAGGGCGGCCGACAGCTTCTCGGAGCTCTCGATGGAGACGGTGCCCACCAGGACCGGCTGGCCCTTGGCGTGACGCTGCTCGACATCGTCGGCGACGGCGTTGTACTTGGCCTGAATGGTACGGTACACCAGGTCCTCGTGGTCAACACGCTGAACGGGTTTGTTGGAGGGGATGACCTCGACGGGCAGCTTGTAGATCTCGCGGAACTCGGCATCCTCGGTGAGTGCCGTACCGGTCATGCCGGAGAGCTTGTCATACAGACGGAAGTAGTTCTGCAAGGTGATAGTGGCCAGCGTCTGGTTCTCCTCGCGTACGAGCACGCCCTCTTTGGCCTCGATGGCCTGGTGCAGGCCCTCGGAGTAACGGCGGCCTTCCATAATGCGGCCGGTGAACTCGTCGACGATTTTGACCTCGCCGTTGGTGACCACGTATTGCTTGTCGCGGTGGAACATGTACTGGGCCTTCAGCGCCTGCTGCAGGTGGTTGACCAGCTGGCCCGAGAGGTCGGCATAGATGTCATCGATGCCCAGGCGGCGCTCGATCTTCTTAAGGCCGCGCTCGGTGGCGGCGATGGTGTGCTTGGCCTCGTCCATGACGTAGTCGCCCGTGGGCTCGACGTCCTCGGTGGCGGTGAGCATGTCGTGCGACACGTCCTCACCGCGCTCCAGGCCGCGCACGGCGCGCGCGAAGTCCTTATAGGTGCTGGCGGACTTGGTGCCGGCGCCCGAGATAATCAGCGGGGTGCGAGCCTCATCGATCAGGATGGAGTCGACCTCGTCGACGATGGCGTAGTTGTGGCCGCGCTGTACGCGCTGCTCGGGCCGGGTGACCATGTTGTCGCGCAGGTAGTCGAAACCGAACTCGGAGTTGGTGCCGTAGGTGACGTCTGCCTGGTAGGCCGGACGCTTGAGCTCGAGCGGCATGTTGTTCTGGAGCAGACCGACGGTCATTCCCAGGTACTTGTAGATGCGGCCCATCCACTCGGAGTCGCGCTTGGCCAGGTAATCGTTGACGGTAACGACATGCACGCCCTTGCCAGCGATAGCGTTGAGGTAGCCGGCCAAGGTGGAGACCAGGGTCTTGCCTTCGCCGGTCTTCATCTCGGCAATATGACCCTCATGAAGCGCCATGGCGCCGATGAGCTGTACGTCAAAGTGACGCATGCCCGTGATGCGCTTGGAAGCCTCGCGCACGGTGGCAAAAGCCTCGGGAAGCATGTCGTCAAGCGACTCGCCGTTGGCGTAACGCTCGCGGAACTTATCGGTCTGGGCGCGGAGTTCCTCCTCGGTCATCTTCTCAAACTGGGGCTCAAGACCGTTGATTTGGTCGACGATCTTGTAGTAGCGCTTAAGGTCCTTATCGGATCCAAAGGACAGCAGCTTTGACATGAATCCCATGTGGTTTTCCTTTTTGGCCATCGCCCACGCCGTGCAGCTGCGGGCGAGTTAAACACAGATGATTGTACTTTAGCCAAACAAGGCGCGGCCTATACGGTCGACCTCGACCGCCACGTAATAACTATGACCAACCTGCCACAATGGGACAGGTTTATTTTGGCAAGTTTTATCTGAGCAAACGCCGTCTCTCTGCCATTTGGTGCCACGGGGACAGGTTAGCTTGCACCAATAAAAAGAAAAGGGCCGCGCACCCAAATGGATGCACGGCCCTCATGCCATGAATGCGAGCGATTCCGCGGCGAGCTATTTACTCAGCAGCCTCGGTGGTCTCGGCCTCGGCAGCGGCCTCCTCGACGGGAGCCTCTGCAGGAGCCTCGGCGGCCTGCTTGGCAGCCTCCTCGGCGAACTTAGCGGCACGCTTAGCCTTCTCGGCAGCCTTAGCCTCAGCGGCGGCCTTGCGAGCGGCCTCGGCCTCAGCAGCCTTGGCGGCCTTGGCAGCCTTGGCCTCCTCGGCCTTCTTGAGCTGGGCGGCAGCGGCGCCACCGAACTTGTCGGCGAAGCGCTGGACGCGTCCACCGGTGTCGACGAACTTCTGCTGGCCGGTGTAGAACGGGTGGCACTCGTTGCAAAGCTCGACCTTCATCTCGGACACGGTAGCGTGCGTCTTGAAGGTGTTGCCGCAGGAGCACGTCACCGTGCACTCGACATACTGGGGATGGATACCCTGCTTCATGGTAGGACTCCTTATTAGTCAGGCGCTGGTTACCGATCAGCGCATAAGGCGTCTTGGTTTCCGACCAAGACAACAAACTCGGCTATGGTACCACGGCGCCGCGTGTCCCACAAAAGGTTCACGGTCTTTTCGGCACAACACGAGCTGGACCTTAAATATCAACTTCATCCGAACACTCCCCCACATTCATCTCTCGTATGTATCGAGGTATTCCTGCTTGAGCGTCTGCGAGGACGACTTGATCTTTTCCACGAGCGTGCCGGCTTCGATGAAGTAGAACGAGTTGGTGAGGTCTGCCAGGTCGTCGAGCAGATGGCTTG
>CAJMOX010000023.1:0-22149 GCA_905215135.1 uncultured bacterium | reverse complement strand
GGACTTGCAGCGACGGACCTCGGGACGCTCTTACACCACGTCTGCGCGCGCCACCGCCGAGCGCGCATCGAAATAGGCGTTTTGGGCTGTTTGAGGGGTTAGCTCTATACCCCGTGGACAGAAAATGCCAAATATGAGTACTGTTGCCAAGATAGTCACATATATTTTAGGCCAAATAGGCTCTCTAACGATATTTATTATCGATAGAGAGCCTATTTTATTGGACCTATGAGGAATTACATCATCTAATTTTTGAACAAATGTAGACTTTCGACACCCATACGTAGCAAAATTGCTGTTACTAAATTGGTGACAGTACTCATATTTGGCATTTTTTGACCACAGGGGTTGCCAGCGCCGTGGTTTCGCCCTTTCTGCGCCGAAGCGATACACTGTTATCGTTTGATTTCTTCGCTCAAGGAGGATGCGCATGCCGTGCACAACGATTTTGGTCGGTAAGAACGCAAGCTACGACGGGTCGACGTTGGTCGCCCGCAACGAGGATTCGTCCAACGGGGTGTTTGAGCCCAAGCGTATGCGTGTGGTGCATCCCGACGAGCAGCCGCGCGTCTATACGAGCGTCCTGAGTCACCTGACCGTTGAACTGCCCGATAACCCCATGCGCTACACGAGCGTCCCCGATGTTGTCCCGGGCCACGGCATCTGGGCCGAGGCCGGTTTCAACGAGCTCAATGTGGGCATGTCCGCAACCGAGACGCTCACCACCAACGAGCGCGTTCGCGGCGCCGACCCGCTCGTGGACTACGTGCCCGCCAAGGGCAACGAGGGTGAGGACGGCTATGTGCCGGCGCAGCCCGGCGGTCTGGGCGAGGAGGACATGGTGACCCTGGTCCTGCCGTACGCTAAGTCCGCCCGCGACGGCGTGCGTATCCTGGGCGACCTGCTCGAGCGCTACGGTACCTACGAGAACAACGGCATCGCCTTTAGCGACGTGGACGAGATCTGGTGGCTCGAGACCATCGGCGGCCACCACTGGATTGCCAAGCGCGTGCCCGATGACGCCTATGTGACCATGCCCAACCAGCTGGGTATCGATAGCTTTGACCTGGATGACGCCGAGGGCGCCCAGGCCGACCACATGTGCTCCGCCGACCTGCGCGCCTGGATGGCCGAGTGGCATCTGGACCTGACGCTTGGCGTCGATGGCGACGGCCCGGCCGTGGTCTTTAACCCGCGCGAGGCCTTTGGCTCGCACAGCGACAGCGACCACGTTTACAACACACCTCGCGCCTGGTACATGCAGCGCTGCCTCAACCCCAGCGACGTGTGGGATGGCCCCGAGGCCGACTACACGCCCGAGAGCGACGATATTCCCTGGAGCCGCGTGCCCGAGCGCAAGGTGACCATCGAGGACATCAAGTACGTGCTTTCGAGCCACTACCAGGGCACGGAGTACGACTGCTACGGCAGCAAGGGCACGCCCGCTACGCGCGGCGCCTATCGCCCCATCGGCATCAACCGCAACAGCCAGCTCGCCGTGCTGCAGCTGCGCCCCTATGCGCAGCCGGCGTATCGCGCCATGCAGTGGATGGCCTTTGGCTCCAACTCGTTTAACGCGCTGGTTCCGCTGTACGCCAACGTCGAGACCATGCCCGAGTACTATGCCGACACGCAGGCTCGCGTGACGTCCGAAAACTTCTACTGGGCCAACCGCCTGATCGGCGCGCTGGCCGACGTCCGTTTCCATGAGTGCGGCCGCGCCGTGGAGGACTACCAGGAGAAGGTCGGCGGCATGGGCCACAAGCAGATTCACGACGTTGACGCTGTCGTAGCCACGCTGCCCGAGGCCGAAGTGCCCGCCGAGCTTGCACGCGCCAATGAGGCCTTTGCCGAGCGTGTTCGCGTGGAAACCGATGCTCTACTGGGCAAGGTGCTCTACACCACGAGCTGTACCATGAAGAACTCTTTCGCGATGAACGACAACGTGAGGTAGGGATTTCCCGTCGATCGAATAGCGCTAAAACGCTTTGTCGCTTTCACTCGATCTTGGGTACAAGAACGCCAATGCAGTTGTTTGTGATTGGAGACAACCATGGTTATGAAACTCGATCAGCTTGTTAACGGCGCCATTAACGTGGGCTTTGGCGCTGCCGCCGTTGCTGTCGAAGGCGGCAAGAAGGTCCTCGACGACCTTAACACTAAAGGCGAGCGGGTCCGCAAGGACACCGCCACCCCCGATATCGCCCGCAGTGTGTCCGACATGTTCGAGCAGGCCGGCGGTACCATCTCCGATCTGACCGAGCGCTTGGGCATGCAGGGCGAGACCGCGGCCCAGCGCGTGCTCGACGAGCTCATTCTGGCTCGCGTCCGCGTCATGACCGCCCCCGAGCGCACGGCCTTCCTGGCCCATGTGCGCGACATCGTCGATTCAGTCGAGGACAACGTGACCTCGGTGCCCGTCGAGTCCGTTGAGCCCGACGATGCGAAGGATACCGAAGAGGCCGAGTAGCAGCGCAGATGGCAGATTCCACCACCGATTACAACAATCTAGATCCCTTAGGTGACGAGGCGGCGGTTGTCGATGAGGTCGACGCCGCCGTCTCGGGCGCTCGCAAGAAGCCGCGCGCTGTCGATATGGTCCCCGAGGAGCCCGACGCGATGGCGCCGGATGAAGAATACCAGCTCACGCCGGCGGGTCGTCGCGAACGCATCGGGCAGATTGTTCGCCTGGTCAAAAAGTACCGCGTGTGGGACAACCTCACGCCGGTTCGTTTGCGCCGTCTGCTCGAGGAACTCGGCCCCATGTTCGTCAAGATGGGGCAGATTCTGGCTAACCGGTCCGAGATTCTGCCGCAACGCTTTTGCGACGAGCTGCGTCGTCTGCGCTCCGACGTGGAGCCGGTGCCGTACGAGGTCGTACTCAGTTGTCTGGAAGAAGAATACGGCCTGCGCCTGGGGGAGATGTTCGATGCGATCGACCCCAATCCGCTTGGTAGCGCATCGCTCGCGCAGGTGCACCGCGCTCGTCTGGTGACGGGCGAGGACGTGGCCGTCAAGGTGCAGCGCCCCGGTGCGCAGCAGGTTATGGCACAGGACATCGATATCATCCGCTCGGTGGTGCGTATCGTTTCCAAGTTCGTCAACACCGATCAATTTGTTGACCTGCACGGCGTAGTCGAGGAGTTGTGGACCTCGTTTCGCGAGGAGACCAACTTTTTGGCCGAGGCCAAAAACCTCAACGACTTCTACGAGTTCCATAAGAGCGTTCATGGCGTGACGTGCCCTAAATCCTATCTGGACTTGTGCACCGAGCACGTGGTGGTTATGGACTACGTCGACGGCATTTCGATCGCCGATCCTGAACGCTTGGTGGCCGAGGGCTATGACTTGGAAAAGATCGGTGCCGCGATTGTCGAGGACTACTCGACGCAGGTGCTCGACGACGGCTTTTTCCATGCCGACCCGCATGCGGGAAACATTATTCTCAAGGACGGCATCGTTTACTTTATCGACTTGGGCATGGTCGGACGCATGTCGAGTCACGATCGCGGTATCGTCAAGGACATGATTTTCGCCGTGGCCGAGGGTGACGTGCCCAAGCTCAAGGATTCGCTCATGCGCTTCGCCGTGACGCGTGGCGATTCGGCCGAGCTCGATCATTCGGCCTTTTTGTCCGATTTGGACTTTATCGTCGCAGACTTTGCGGGCCTTGACCTGAAGGATCTGGATATCGGCGAGTTTTTGACCTCGCTGCTAAACCTGGCGCGCAAAAACGATGTTGAGCTGCCGAGCGTGGTAACGATGTTCGCGCGCGGCATGGTGACGCTCGAGGGTTTGCTGACCGAGTATATGCCCAACGTCAACATGATCCAGATCATCCAGACGCACATCAAAAACGAAAAAAGCACCTATGCGCGCGTGCGTGATATGGGACGCGATCTGGCCGCGAGCAGCTATCGCGCGGCAAAAGGCTCGCTCGAGGCGGCCGAGTATTTGGGCTTGGCTTCGCGTATGCTCACGCGCGGCCAGCTTAAGGTGAACACGCAGATCATGAGCAGCGATAAGGCGCTGCGACAGCTGGGCGGAATTATCGACCGCATGTCGATGGCTATCGTGATCGCCGGTCTGTTTATCGGTTCGTCGGTGGTGTACTACGCACGCATCGAGCCGGTTGTGTTTGGTATCCCGGTCATTGGCTTTATGGGCTACGTGAGCGCGCTGGTGCTGGCGCTTATGCTGGGCCGCAATATCTGGCTCAACAGCCACGGCGGCAAGCACTAGAGGCTGCGGCCGTCACCGCATTTTCCTATCGCAAACAATAGCTTTTACCTTGGGCTTCGCCTGTGTGCGAGGCCCTTTTGCGTGATACCATTTTGACGGTAATAATCGATGGCCTAGATGGTGGTGCGGAGACGCACGAATGCGCGGTTTTCCTGCGCGTTTGGGAGAATCGGGGTGCAAGTCCCCGGCTGTACCAGTAACCGTAATTCCTCTTGGCTCGGGATGTTCGCGTCGCAGATCGGACGGCGCGCCCGAGTCGTTAAGGTTAAGTCGGATCGCCTCCCATCTTGCGTGCGGCTGCGGCGTATGCCGCCGGTGTGCATAGGGCTCTGGAGGGAAGGGGGACCCCGATGGGGGAACTCGAGCGCAACATGCGCGATGACGTGGGGCAGCCTCAAGGCAACGCTCCAAGTACAGACAATGGGGGACAAATGGATATGTTTGAGGACGAGCGCGAGCGCGCCTCGTTGCATCGCCGTGGCGCGATTGCATGCGGCGTAGCCAAGCGCGGCCTGGCGGCATTCCTGGCCTTCGCGATGGCCTTTGGCACCACGCCGGCTCAGCTGTGGGCCGAGGGCGCCGAGGGCATTGCCGAGGCTGTGGCTCAGGCTGCGACGCCGGGCGAGGGCACGGGTGCCGCGGACGGTGCTGCCGACCAGGGTAAGGCCGAGGTTTCGGATTCCGAGGGCGCGCCTGCAGCTAGTGCCGCCACAACAGAGGCGGCAACTGGCGACGAGGGCTCGGCGACGGGGGAGAACCCTACCGCGAGCGAGCAGTCTTCGACGGCATCCGCTGGCCAAGCAGGATCTGCCGCCGTGGCTGCCGTCCAGGCAGAGAACCCGACAGAAACCGGCGATGTCGCCAAGAAGCAAGTCGAGGTCTCGTTCTCGATTATCGGCACCGATGCCGACGGCAAGGCTCAGACCTGGGTGGCACCTACGCAACTCAAGCTCGACGAGGGCGCGACGGCTGCGGACGCCTTCGTTAAGCTGCAGCAGAAGACGGGCTTCAAGGCAGACTACGATGCAAACACGGCATACGGGTTCTACCTCAAGAGCATTACGTCCCCGACAGATAGCCGCACGCTTGCCTACGACGCGACAACTGGTGCCTTCTGGCAGCTCTTTGTTGATGGTGCGTCTTCCTCGGTTGGCGCGAGCAGCGTCAAGCTCACCCAGGGGCAGAAGATTGAGTTTGCCTATACGGCTGGTAGCTCGTCCCCTGTCGTTAAGGACCAGGTTGCCGCAAATGTGACCGTCATTGGTCGCGATGCCCAGGGCAAGACTCAGACTTGGGTCGATAACGCGCAGTATGTGGTGACGTCCGGCTCGAGCGCACTTGACCTTACGAAGGTCGCGCTCGAGGCGAATGGCATCGACGCCGTTGCTGCAGGCTCCTTCATTCTGAGCCTTAAGTACAACGGCGTTGAGCTGGGTACGCCGCTCGATTATTCGACCTCTTGGCAGCTGTTCATCAACGGCAAGTCGAGCGACTATACGGCGGACAATGTCACCATCCATGCCGGCGATACCGTTACGTGGTTCTACGGTGGCTGGGGCGACCAGTTGCCCTCCGATTCTGTTCATGCTTCCGTTCAGGTGCTTGGCAAGGACAAGGACGGCAAGCAGCAGGTTTGGGCTTCGACGGGTCAGATGAGCCTCAGGGCAGGCTCCACTGCTAAGGATCTCCTTGAGCAGACTGGTCTTACTCTCGATGCTAGAGAAGAGCCTTGGGGTTGGTACCTCAGCGGCATTACCTCGCCGCTTGACGGTAAGATCTATGAGTATGATCCTGCGACCAAAAGTTATTGGCAATTCTACGTAAATGGCAAGTTCGCCGACGTTGGCGCCGGTGCCTACAAGCTCCATGAGGGCGATGCCGTCACCTTTATGTATGGTGCTGACGCCGATGCCCTTCCTGGTCAGGTTCTTGGGTCTGTCGATGTTATCGGTCCCGATGTCAACGGCAACAATGCTCGCTGGGGCTCGGCAAGCAACGTTTCTTTGCCTGAAGGCTCTACTGCCCAGAACCTTATTGAGACGGTTCTGAAGGCCAAGGGCGTTACGTACAACGGCTCCCAGAGTGGTGAGTACTGGTTCCTCAATTCCATCAACTCGCCGTTCGATCACAAGCCGTATGTCTGGGATGCTGCGACCAATAAATATTGGCATCTGTATATCAATGGAGAGCCCTCCTTACTCTGCGCCAATCAGATTACGCTCAAGAGCGACGATAAGGTTACGCTTGCCTATACCACCGACGATTCGCCCATGCCCGATCCTGACAAGATTGTCGTGGACCCGAGTGCGACGACTCCTGATTGGGATGCCGAGTGGGCCGGCTACGGCAACAGTGGCAACGGTTCGACCGTAACGGATGCCAAGACGCCTGCGCAGGCCGCTGGTCTTAAGTGGGCCTTCGATTGGAAGGCCGAGTCTGGCCAGCAGTATGCCAACTGCAGCGAGCCTGTCATTGCTAACGGTTTTGTGTACATCGCGACCGAGAACGAGCTCATTAAGATCGATTCGTCCACGGGTAAAAAGGTTGCCTCTGCGCCGCTTGCCTCCAAGGTGAGCTATACCTCTCGTCCGATCTATGCCAATGGCCTTATCATCGTTCCGCTCAACGGCGGTGCGGTCCAGGCGATTACTGCGGACAAGCTGATCTGCAAGTGGCTGACGCCTAGTTTGACGGACTTGACGCAGAGCTCCTGCACCGTGGTTTCGGATGGCGAGTACATCTATGTTGGTACGGTCGATATTTCGTATGACGAGAACTACAACGCGACCTACGGCAACGGCTCCCTGAAGCGTATCAAGATTGCCACGGGCGAAGTCTCTTGGCAGAACATTGACCCTTCCGAGGGCTATTATTGGACTGGTGCTGCGCTGACGGATAAGTACACCATTGTTCCTACGAGCGCGGGCACGCTTAAGTGCATTGATAAGACGACGGGCGATGTCGTTTCGACCATGAAGCTCGGCGCTGTCGCAAATGCCGATTGCATTGCCGATCCGTCCAATGGTTCGACCTTCTATCAGATGACGCACGACGGAATGCTCCATGTGATTTCGCTTTCGGCAAAGGGCGTGCTGAGTGAACAGAAGACGGTTGATCTGGGCCTTACGAATAATCTGAGCGCCCCTGCGGTGTCTGGTGACAATCTGATTGTCGGCGGACAGACGGCTACTGGCTCTGCTCTGGTTCTCTATAACCTGAAGACGGGTAAGACCACGATGGTCGCTGCTGCCGACGGCAAGGCGCTGCCGGCTGGCCTCAACGGTATTGCTGCTACTCCGCTGGTGAGTGTTCAGGGCGGCAAGACCTATGTGTACTTCACCGTTAACAGCGCGGATAGCAAGGATTACGTCAGCTACTCTGCTGGTGGTGGCGTGTATCGCTATACGCTCGGCGACGCAGAGGCGACGCAGATTTATGATGCGGCTGGCCATTACCAATACTGTGACTCTCCGGTCATTGCCGATGCTTCTGGCAACCTCTACTACATCAATGATTCGGGCACGCTGTTCAAGCTCGGGGCTGTTGAGTCTTGGACGGTTGCCTTTAATTCCAACGGCGGGTCTGCTTGCGACACTAAGTTTGTGGCTACGGCCGACGGCAAGCTGGTCAAGCCGGCCGATCCGACGCGCGATGGCTACACTTTCGGCGGTTGGTTCACCGATGAGACTTGCGCGCAGGCGTATGACTTCAGTATGCCGGTGACGGCCGATCTGACGCTGTATGCCAAGTGGACCAAGAATGCCACCAACCCTGGCGGCAATGGCGGTTCTGGCACTAATGGTGGCAACGGTGGCGCTGGCAACGGTTCCGGTGCTGGCACGGGCACGGGTTCCGGCTCCGGCACGAAGGGCCAGCAGGCCGGCGGCGCTATCGCCCCGGGTCATAAGCCGACGACCAAGACGACGGTGTCGACCAAGACCGAGACCAAGGACAACAAGTCCGACAAGAAGGACACCGATAAGTCCGATAAGAAGGACGAGAAGAAGTCTGACAAGAAGTCTGACAAGAAGGACAACAAGTCCGACAAGAAGTCCGATTCCAAGTCCGATACGGGTGCTGCTTCCACGACCACTGCTAAGAAGTCCTCTAGTGCCTCCGAGCAGGAGACTGGCACCAACCCGCTCGCCATTGTTGGCGTTGCCGCCGGCGTCATCGGTCTCGCCATCGTCGGCGTGTTCGTGTTCACCAAACGTCGGTAGGTGAGGGCTGTGTCCAATAAATCCAAGGACGCTGACCCCAAGCAACCAGATTCCTCGTTCATTCAGTTCGACGATGCAAAGCAACAGGGCGCCGCTTCGGCGGCGTCCGCCCCTCGTCGCAAGACGCTCCTCGGCGTCCTGACTGCCGCGTGCACCATTCTGATCGTCGTCTCGCTGGGTTTCGTCCATCCTTCCGAGAGCGGTGCCTGGTCCATCGACTGGATCATTCAGACCGTGACGGGGGAGAGCGTCGTAACCAAGGACACCAAGGTGTCTGGCTCGACTACGACTTCGGGCGAGGCCAGTTCCAAGGATTCTAAGTCATCGAATGACGCAAAAGATGAGTCCAAGCATTCTGATGAGTCCAAGTCCAAGGACGATTCCGAGTCTTCAAACAAGGAATCGGACAAGAACTCGGATAACAAGAAGTCCGAGGACCAGGACGGCAAGAAGTCTGGCGATAAATCCGCTGCCCAAAATACGGGAGTCGGTGATACTTCCAATGCGTCTGGCGGTGGCCAGTCGTCTGATGGAGCCTCATCCTCTAATGGTGGAAACGCCTCCTCGGGCGGACAGGGCGGCTCGCAGGAGTCCAGCTACGTAACGGTGACGGTTTCGGTCACATCGAGCGCTGTGGGCAATCCTGTGTCTTCTGGTGGCACCTTTACCTTTAACGAAGGCGCTACCGTCTACGATGCCCTGTGCGCGTTGGGCCTTTCTGTCAACGCACACGGCTCATCGTTCGGCACGTATGTCTCCGCGATTGGTGGTTTGGCCGAGAAGCAGTACGGCGGCACGAGCGGCTGGATGTACTCCGTCAACGGCACAACGCCTATGACGGCCTGCAGCAACTACGTTCTCTCCAACGGCGACAACGTGGTCTGGTGTTACGTAACGGGTTAGAGACCTCGACATATCGCACCAAGCGGGCGGTTCGGACAGACATCCGGGCCGCCCGTTTTTCATACGAATGGGACTGGGTCGCCGGGTCTCTCGACAAACAAAAAACGGTTGGAATGGGAATTCCAACCGGTTATACATTCAAGCAAATAGTGAATCGACTACGACCGTGCGCCCTCGAGGAAGAAGCGGCGGCTGAAGTAGTTGTACCAGGTGACGAGGAACGTGGCGATGGCCTTCATGGCCTGGTAGCCGATGCTCAAAAACGTGACGCCCACAAACATGTACAGGTCGTTGAGGCCCAGGCCGATCACCGACAGGATGGTGAAGATCGTGAACTCGCGCTTGCGGCTCATGCCCTCGCGATGGTCGAACACGTACTTCATGCTGAGCCAGTAGTTGACCACGACGGACGTGGTAAACGAGACCGTGGTGCTCATCAAAAAGTCGAGGTGAAACAGCTCGACGAGCGCAATGAGCATACCCCAGTCGATGCCAAAGGAGATAAGACCCACGACAGCGAACTTGAGGAACTGCTTGGTATGAGGTTGTGCCAGTGCCTTGCGCACGTAATCACATCCAATGCGTTGATGAATCGAGCTGAGGATACTTTAGAGCTTTTGCAAGGGAAACGTAAGGTCCTTGCCAAGAACTATACGAACTCGCCAAATTTTCAAGAGCTAATCCGCAAACGTTGAAAATTTGCCCGTAAACGAGCAATGCCCACGAACAACACAGCGCTCGACGCGCGTCATCCGTGGGCATTGTAAAGCTGTAAGGTTGCGAGTTACTTGGTCTCGTCGCCTTCCAGGAAGATCTTTCGGGTCACAAAGTTGTAGACCATGACAAGCGCGGTGGCGCAAATCTTGGCGATATTGGCCTCGAGCCCCAGGCCGGCGTTGAGTGTCAACACGATACCGTCGTTGAGTGCCAGGCCGATCACGGACAGCACGACAAAGATAATGAACTCGCGGCGGCGGCTCATGCCTTCCTTGTGCGCAAACACGTACTTCATGCTTGCGAGGTAGTTAAAGATGAGCGAGACGATAAAGCCGCTGGTATTGGCGATTAGGATGCTGAGGCCCAGACCGTAGTGGAGCAGATTCATAATGCCAAAGTCGATAACCGTGGCAATGACACCGACGACGCCAAATTTCATGATCTGCGCAAGGAGCTTTTGCATGGTACCTGCCTTATGGTGGCGCCGGGGCGCCGCGGGGATGACAAACTCAGCAAGTTTAGCCAATCCCCACGGGTGGTGCTAGGCGCGCTCCTCGATAGCACCGTTTCTATATGCATCGAGCAGCTGGCGCAGGTCTTGGATCTGGCTGCGGATCTTGGCTCCGGAATCGGTGTCGCTCACCATGCGGCGACGGTCGGCCTCGTCAAAGCGGTTGGTCTCGCTTTCGATATCGACGTTGCGGGTGAGTGCCTCGGCAACCGTCGTAAAGGCCCGGTGCGACTTGAGGCGGCAGCCGCGCGAGCTCGAGATGAGCGTATAGCCGGCGATACCCGTCTTGGGATGGTAAGCGCGGCAGAAGCCGCCATCGATGACCAGCAGCTTGCCCTCGGCGCGGATGGGCTGCTCGCCCTTGGTGGTTTTAACGGGCGTGTGGCCGTTGATGATGTGGCCGGTCGGTGAACATGCCATGGGCGCGACACCAAACTCGCGCATGATGTCGTCGCAGACCGAGGGCGACTTGGTAAGCGTAAAGTACGGGTCCATCGGCTCGACCCAGGTGCTCTTATCGGCGATATAGGCGCGCTCAAAGGTGCGCACCAGGCGTCCGCTGGCGGGTGAGTTAAAGCCAATCCACAGGTACCACATCCAGTCGAGAGCGTCGCGGTCGCCCACGCGCCAGGCGCGGCGGGCGATGTGGTCGCAAAAATCAAAATAATCGCGACCGGCGTGCCAGGTACCCAGGCAGTTCATGCTGCTAAAGGTGCCGTCTTCGTTGAGCGGCACGCAGCCGTGGAACAGCAGGTTGCCGTTGGCGACCTTATACATGGAGCCGTGGGTATAGAGGAAATCGATGTGGCGATGTAGATGATCGGCGGTGACAAACTCGGACACGAGCTTGTCGATGATGTGCTGCTCCTGGGGCGTGAGCGTATAGGGGTCCGCCGGGTCGACGGTGGGGAAGTCGTTGGTCGTGAGCGGCCACACACTGCCGTCGGCGAGCGTGACCGTGCCGGTGTCGTGATCGATTTTGTCGAGTAACAGGCGGTCGGTCATATCGAACTCGGGGTGGCGCTGGATAATCTGGCCCTCGAGCTTAAAGAGCAGCACGTTGATGGCCTTGATCAGCGGGGTGATGGGCTCACCGTCGGTGTAGGTGGCATCGGCAAAGGCGACAAGCTCACGCAGCGAGATGCCGTAGTCGTTCTCCAGGATCTCGTAGTTGTCGTAGCGTAGGTTGTTGCGCAGCACCGTGGCGATGCAGGCGGGCTCACCGGCCGCAGCGCCCATCCACAGCAGGTCGTGGTTGCCCCACTGGATGTCGAGCGAATGGTAGGTGAGCAGGCGGTCCATAATCTTGGCCGCGCCGCCACCGCGGTCGAAGATGTCGCCCACCAGGTGCAGGTGGTCGACGGCCAGGCGCTTGATGAGCGAGGCAAGCGACTCGATAAAGTCGTCGGCGCTTGCGGTCTCCAGGATGGACTCCACGATGCGCTCGTGATAGCGCACGCGATAGTTGTTCTCGTCCGGGTGCGTGTGCAACAACTCGTCGATGATATAGGCGTAATCGCGCGGGATGGCCTTACGCACCTTGGAGCGCGTATAGCGGCTCGAAAGCGACCGGGCAACCATGATGAGCTGGTCAAGTATCGTCTTGTACCAGGTGGGCGAGTCCTCGCGCTGGCTGCGGACCAGCTCGATCTTCTCGTGCGGGTAGTAGATGAGCGTGCACAGCTCGCCCTTCTCGTCAAAGGTGAGCGTGTCGCCAAAAATCTCGTCGACATGCTCGCGCACGACGCCCGAGCAGTTGTTGAGGATGTGCATAAAGGCTTCGTACTCGCCATGCACGTCGCTCATAAAATGCTCAGTGCCTTTGGGCAGGTTGAGGATGGCCGAGAGATTGATGATCTCGGTAAACGCGGATTGCTCGGTGGGAAATTGTTTCGACAGCAGACGCAGATACTTGAAGTCTTGCGGATTGCGATCGGATGCGACCATGAAACACCTTCCGATGGGGTTGGTAAAACTGATAAACAGCGTCAAACGTTTATCAGTATGCGCCGCTTTTGTTTCGATTGGGGGTGGGAGGTCGAATTGTTGGCCGAACGGTTTGGTAAATCGATTTAGTTGAGGTAGATATGGCGGTTGGGTGGAGACGTAGGGTCGTTTTTACAGACGTATGCCTCCGGGATCGATAGAGATGATGACGGTAAAGATGTTCACCACCTTTGGCTCTATTTGGTAAATAGTGGACATTTGTACCGTATTTATGCTTGCTGTGCGATAATTTTTATAACTATACGTAAGGAGCCTCATATGAGTGATTTTGTCCTGACCTGTGAATCCGCCGCCGATCGAACTCGGGAGTTCTTTGAATCGCGCAATATCCCTGTCGTGTGTTTTCATTACGAGATCGACGATGTTGTCTATGCGGACGATCTGTATCAGTCGATTACGCCGGACGAGTTTTTTGCCCAGATATCCGCGGGCGCCATGCCCAAGACGTCTCAGGTGAGCGTGGGTGAGTACGAGGAGTTTTGGGAGCCGCTTGTTGCCGAGGGCAAAGACGTGCTGCACCTGACGTTGTCGTCGGGTATTTCGGGCACGTATGGATCGGCCTGCGTTGCGGCGCAGATGCTCGCGGATCGCTATCCCCAGGGCGGCAAGGTGCGCGTCGTCGATTCGCTGGCGGCGTCTTCGGGCTTTGGCCTGCTGGCGGAATGTGCCGCCGACGTGCGCGATAGCGGGGCTTCACTCGACGAGACGGCTGCCTGGATCGAGGAGCACAAGCTCAACCTGCACCACTGGTTCTTCTCGACCGATCTGTCGAGCTACCTGCGCGGCGGTCGCATTTCGGCTGCGAGCGCGATCATCGGCACGGCGCTTAAGATTTGCCCGCTTATGACGGTCGATTGCGAAGGTGGGCTGTCGCCACGTGAGAAGATTCGCACTAAGAAGCGCGCGATTTCCGAGATGGCTCAGACCATGATGGCACACGTGCAGGACGGTGCGGATTATTCGGGTAAGTGCATCATGTCGCACTCGGCGTGCCGCGAGGATGCCGAGGCAGTTGCGGCGCTGATTGAGAAACAGGTTCCGCAGCTTAAAGGCAAGATTGAGATCAATAACATCGGTACTCTGATTGGCTCGCATACCGGACCTGGTACGGTGGCGCTCTGCTTTATGGGCGACAAGCGCGTGGATTAATTTGCCCCATCACATCGCTGCATGATTGCTCAAACGAAAACGGCCCGCCTCACGTTTGTGGGGCGGGCCAAGATGTTTTGCTAGCGTTTCTTTCCTCGGAAGAAAAAGCCGTGCAGTGAGGGCTTGAGCCCGCGGTTGGCGCGACGCTCCTCGACGCGCTCGTGGATCGAAGCGACGCGCTCGATGACCTCGTCGGGAATCGGCACGTCGGGATTCATGTTCTCGACCTGGCTGACTTCGGCGGCGGCGACCTGGTCGATAATGGGCACATCGTCGCGCGAGATAACGGGCGTGGCGTCTTCCTTCATCTTGCGATAACGCTGCATCATGTCGGTCTGTAGCTGCTGTGCCGAAGGCGGCGTCCAGATGATGGCGTTGGCGCCGGCGGCGATGGTCTCGCGGATGCTCTCGGGCGTCTTGCCGCCCGGCGCGATGAGCGGCAGGTTGGGATAGTGCTCGCGCAGTTCACGCAGGACCTGCGGCGTGTTTTTGCCGGCGGCGATGTTAAGAATCTTGGCGCCGGCGCGCACCTTTGCGTGAGCATCGTCGTCGCAACGTACGACCGTGGCGATGACGGGGATGTCGGCGATGTTGGTGATGTGCTCGACCATCTCGGCAGTAGCGGGGGAGTTGACCACACAGCCCGCCGCGCCCTGCATCTCGGAGACGGCTGCCATCTGAACGGAGCGCTTACCGGTCGTAGTTCCGCCGCCCACGCCTACAAAGACCGGGCACTCGGCGACGGTCAACAGTGCCTGCGTAATGGCCGGCTGCGGCGTGAAGGGGTAAACGGCAAAGACGGCATCGGCATTGGAGTTGCGGATGACCGCGACGTCGGTGGTGTAGATGAGCGATTTGATACGACGGCCGAAGAGCGTGAAGCCGCTGGCCTCCTCAATCTCGTCAGGCATGCGAAGGGCCGCCTTGCGCAGGCGCCCGTCGATGGGCAGCGGCTCCATGGGAAGCAGTCCGTTGGGGGTCACGGCTACCTGGGGTTCGGTGAACTCGTCTGCGAGCTCGACCTCGGAGAAATCGACCGAGGCGACAATGTCCTCGTGAACCTCGGCGGGCACATCGATGGGGGCTTGGTCGTTTGCCGCGGCAGGCGTGTCGAAGGAGCTGGTGCCGACGAAGGCGTCGACGCGCTCATTTAGATCGTTGAGGGTATCCATGGAGGCTCGATTCTATGTGATGACGGCCGGCAGGGTGCCGGCAGCGTTGTGCTTGCTAAATCGTTTGACGAGTTGATTTTTCCCCGCCGCGTCCTCCGTTAGACCGAAGGGCGGCGAACGTGAAGGAGCTGTGGTGGCGGGGATCGAGGTGCTATCTTGAAAGTCCCGTTTAAAAGAGAGGTGACGCGGTATGGAATTTTCGGCAATGTTGGGCTCGATTGGCCTATGCGTGGGCGCAATCGTTGCCGCCGCGGTCATCTACTTTGTGGTCACGGCCATTAAGGGCAAAAGGGCCGAACGCAAGGAGCGCGCGATGCTTAAACAGCATCGCGACCAGCAGGACAAACGCGCACGGAGATAGCTTGTTGAGTTTTGGATCCGTACGCTAGCTGCGTTTTCGGATCAGGGCAATGTAGAAGCCCTCAAATTCGCGGCTGGGCGGAATGGTGAGCGTGCCGGGCAGGCCGTTGGCGATGGCCGATACCTGACCCGCGGCAATGGCCTCGGTCAGGGCGTTGGACTCGATGCGCGGCTTCTCGCCAGCTTCCTGGGCGCGGCGTGCCTCACTTTCGCTTGGCGTGCCGTCGAGGGGGATGAGCTCGCAGTCCATATGCTTGTCGAGGGCCTCTTGCAGGGCGTCCTCGTTTTCCTGCGGCAAGATCGAACAAGTCGAATAGACGAGCGTGCCGCCCGGTTTGAGGGCTCCCATGGCGCGGTCCAGAAGTGCTCGCTGCGAGCGGGCGCACTTGCTCAGCAACTGCTCGGTGAGGCCGCGCAGGCTCTTCTCGTTGCCGCTGACGACGGTGCCCGTGCCGGTGCAGGGAGCGTCGAGCAGGATACGGTCAAAGCGGAAGAACTCGTCGAGCTCGCGTGCGTCGATGCGCATGACGGGCACGTTTTTTGCGCCTTGGCGGTGGAGGTTGGCTTCGAGCTTCTCGGCGCGGGGAATGCTCATCTCGCAGGCGGTAAGGTGCGCCTGCCCCTGCGTGAGGGCGGCGATCTGCGTCGTCTTGCCGCCGGGGGCCGCGCACATGTCCAGGATGTCCTCGCCGGCCTGGGCGCCCAGTACGAGTGACGGCATCATGGACGACAGACTCTGAAGGTAGATCTTGCCGTCGCGATAGATGTCGAGGTCCCACAGGTCGGAAACCTGGGCGTCGGGCAGGATGAAGGCATCTGGGTACCAAGCGACGGTTTGGTGGGCGATGCCGGCTGCGTCGAGCGCGGCGGCGATGTCCTCGGCGGTCGCCTTGAGCGTGTTGGTGCGCAGCGTGACCGGGCGTGTGGCCGCGGCGCCGAAGCCCTCGATCATGAGCTCGGCATCGGCAGGCGTATAGGCGCCGGCAACCGTGTCGACCATAAAGCGCGGCAGGCCGGCAGCGCAGGGGAGGGCGGCAAGCTGGTCGGAAAGCTCGGTGGCGGCAAACTGCCTGAGCTTGAGCTCGGCCTTGACCTGCTTTTTCTGCTTACGACGACGCGGCTTGGACATCCGTCTTTCCTTCCACCTAAATGATTATTCTGGGACGGGGATTAAAAAATCATTTAATGATCCCCGTCCCAAAAAGACTACTTTGCGTCGCCCGGGAATGATTTTTTAATCCCCGTCCCAGAATAATCATTCCCGGGCGCGTTGCTGTTGCCTAGTACTGGCTCTCGTGCTTGCTAAAGAAGTCGAAGCGCGGGGGCAGCGGCTTTACGCGGTGCTCGCCGGGCTTCTCGCCCAGGCTCTCCACAAACTCATCCGTGGAGGCGAAGATGTTATCCCAGCTAAAGAAGGCGACCGGGTCGATGTCGAAGTACTCGCAGATGAGCTCGCAGCCGGCAGGGACGATGCCGTGCATGAGCACGGTCGCCACGCGCAGCTCGGTAAAGGCGTCGACGAGGGCCTGCGTCATCGCGGCGTTTGCTGGCTTGCCTTCGAGCTTGTTGGCGGCCTTGGAAGCGTCGCTCCAGCGCTTGTTGGCGGCGCGCAGGTAGTCGTCGCACACGGCAAGCGCGCGGTGCGTCTCGAACTTGTACATAGCCTGCTCAAAGGCGAGAGCTGCCTGCTCGGCGGCTTCGACCACGGCGGCAGAGGCCGCACCGGCGGGGATGCAGCCGTTGCGATAGGGGCTCTCGTCGCCTTCCTTGACGGCGACGCCGTAGAAGCAGCTGCGGGCCAGACGGTTGAACACGCCGGTCAAAAGGGCGCTCTCCTTAAGGGCCGGATCGATGACGCGCTTGTCGTCGCAGGCGCGCACCTCGTTGCCGTCCTTGTCCTTGCCGGTCACGCGGGTGTCGTATGCCTTGGGGCTAAAGCTCACCGGCTTTTCGGACAGGCCGAGCGACAGCCAGTGCGCGCGCATCTGCTCGCAGGTGTAGTGGTTGAGCAGGTCGTCTGCCGGCGGGGGAGGCGTCTGCGAGGACGAGCTGGCCTTTTTGCCCATGTAGAGCAGGTGGTAGCAGGCGCTGACGGTGCTCTGCGTGAGGTCCCAGCCCAGGGCCTCCCACATGGCGGTCTGCGCGATGCAGTAGAAGTAGATGTTGTCCTGACCGATAAACTGGTAGATCTGTGCGTCGTCTGAGCACCACCAGTCGCGCCAGTCGAGCGAGCTGTGCTGGTAGGTGGGCGCGGGCACCTGCGTGGAGTCGGCAGCGGGCTCGCCCATAAGGGCGGCATCCTGGGCGGCGACGCCCTCGGTCACGCCGGCGGCCTTAGCATCGCGCGCGAGCACGGTACGCGTATAGCTGATGGGCGCCCATAGGCTCTCGGGCCAGCACCAGCAGGTGACGTCGGAGACGCCGTCGACCTCGGGTACCGGAACGCCCCAGTCGATGTTGCCGGTGATGCGGAAGGGCACGAGCGCTTTGCCGCTGCGGAAGCGCACGCCGCCGTTGGCGAGCACCGCGTGGGCGTCGTCGCGCTCCTTCCAGCTGGGGAAGGTGACGGTAAAGCTGCTCTTGTTGCCCTCGGGTTCCAGCACGGTGTGCTCGGGGAGCTGGTCCTCGACGGCATCGAAGGCCTCGCGGAACTTGTTCTGGATGTAGAGCTGAGCCGGCAGCAGCCACTCCTCCATGGTCTTGGAGACCACGGAGCGAACCTGCGGGTTCTGGGCGAGCTTGGCGGTATAGGTCTTCATAAAGTCGAGGTAGGCCGGCAGATCAAAGTAGAGATTGTCGACCGGGCGCAGCTCGGGCACCTCGCCGGTGAGCTGGCTCTTGGGCGCGATGAGCTCCTCGGGCTCAAACTGGTGACCCAGGTCGCACTCGTCGGCGTACGCCTTCTCGGACTTGCAGCCCTGGATGGGGCAGCGGCCGATCACCTGACGGCCGTTGAGGAACGTGCCGGCCTTGGCGTCGTAGAACTGCAGCGTGGAGCGCTTGGAGATGGTGCCCTGCTCGTGCAGGCGCTTGATAATCTCGGCGGTCACCTCGTTGTGAATCTGCGCAGCCGGCTCAAGGCCCGAGCCGCCGTAGATGTCGCAGCTGATGCTGTAGTTGTTGAGGGTCGCGGCCTGGCGGGAGTGATTGGACTCGACATACTCGCCGATGGACTTGTCGTAGCCCTCGTTCTCCTTGAGCTTGCGGTAGCTCTCCATGATGGGCGAACCGTAGCAGTCGGTGCCCGAGGTGAAGATGACGTTTTCGCGGCCCAGGCGGTCGCGCAGGAAGCGGGCGAAGAAGTCGGCCGGGACAAAGACGCCGCCGACGTGGCCAAAGTGCAGACCCTTGTTGCCGTAGGGCTCGCCGGCGGTAACGATGGCGCGGCGCGGCCAGCTGGGACGGTCGTTCATGGAGTATTTGGATGCCATGGGACTCCTTCGCATATAGGTAAGAGCGCGGCCGGGCACGGGGTTCGGCGGCGCGGTGGTCAATTCGTGCATATCGTTCGACATTATCGCACATGCGGGCGGGTGCGTGGCAGGGGCGCTATCCTAAGATGCTATGAATGAGATTTCCAACATACATGCGTTTGAGGACGAGGATTTTCTACACGCTTGCTTCGTGTGGGGGATGGCCGTGATCGCGGTGTTTGCCGTGTGCCTGGTGCCGGTGTTTATGCTGTTGGGCGGGCCTGCGGACTTGGACGCGGCTGAGGCGGGCGGCTGGATGGCTGTCGTGGGCTGGATAGTCGGCTTGGCTGCGGTCTCAATGGCATCGTTTGCCGTGCACGAGCTGGTGCATGCGGTGTTTTTTAAGCTGCTGGCGCCTGCGGGCGCGCAGGTGACCTTTGGGGCGAATCGCGAGACGGCGATGATCTATGCCTGCGCCGAGGGCGTTGTGTATTCGCGCCGGCGGTACATGGCGGTTTGCCTGGCGCCGACGGTTGTTGTGACGACAGCATTTGCCCTGGGGTTTGCGTTCTCGGACTATCCGCTGCTGTGCTACCTGGCGGCTGGTCTGCACTTGTCGGGCTGTGTGGGTGATTGGTATTACGTGCGGACCATTCTGCGCGACCGCCGTATCGTCGCCTGCGAGGATACGTCCTTTGGCGTGCGCTTTTTCGCAAAGTAGTCTTTTTGGGGCGGGGCTATTTTAGCTGCCATGATGTCGGGGTGAGTTTTCTGGGACGGGGATGTCGATGAAGTCGTTGTTGCTGCATGCGTGCTGTGCACCATGCTCGCTTGAGCCGGTTCGCCTGCTGCGCGAGGAGGGGTTTGAGCCCACGATTTGCTGGACCAATCCCAATATTCAACCGCGCGATGAATGGCGGCGGCGTCTGGACGAGCTGCGCCGGTGGTGTGCCGATGGCGACATCGAGCTCATCGAGGCGGGGGAGGACCGCGAGCGCTGGGAGGCCGGCGTGGCCCCGCTGGGTGCCGATCGGCCCCGTCGCTGTCGCTCGTGCTATGCCCTGCGCTTGGCCGAGGCGTGCCGCGTGGCCCAGGAGCGCGGGTTTGAGTTTGTGGGCACGACGCTCGCCGTCTCGCCGTATCAGCTGTTCGATACCTGCAATGATGTTTTGGAGCGTCTGGCTGCCGCCCGCGGTCTCACCCCGGTGATTCGCGATTTTCGCCCGTATTATCCCGAGGCTACGCGCCGTTCGCGTGAGCTGGGCATGTATCGGCAGAATTACTGCGGCTGCCGTTTCTCGGCGGTCGAGGCGGCCATGGACCGCGCTCGCATCCGCGACGAGCGCAAAGCGTCCAAAAAGTAGTTCTTTTGAGCTGGCAGCCTGCTAGGATGTAGAGCGGACTTTAGCTATATAAGGAGTATCCGACGTGTCTATGCGTACCGATGATTTTGACTACAACCTTCCTGAGGAACTGATCGCCCAGGCTCCTGCCGAGCCGCGCGACTCCTGCCGCCTGCTGGTGGTGGATCGCAAAGGCTCCCAGGCGGGGAAGCCGCTGGAGCACGGCGGTACCGTTGAGCACCGCATCTTCCGCGACATCATCGACTATATCGAGCCGGGCGATGTGCTCGTCATCAACCAGACGCGCGTGATGCCGGCCCGCCTGATCGGTCGCAAGGCCGGCTCGGGTGGCGTGGTCGAGACGCTGCTGCTCAAGCGCCGTGAGGATGTGGATCCGCTCGGCCATGTGTGGGAGTGCCTGGTCAAGCCGGGCAAGCGCCTGAAGCCCGGTGCTCAGATTGAGTATCGCGCCGGTGGCGCCCATGCGCTCGAGGGGGCTCCCGTGGTGCTGACGGCCGAGGTCATCGACTTTGTCACCGATAGCCGCGGTGGCCGTCTGGTGCGCTTTGAGCCGGCCGGTTGCAATGCCGCCGGCGACCCGTGCACGCTCGACGAGGCCATCCATGCTGCCGGCCACGTGCCGCTGCCGCCCTACATTACCGATTACGAGGGCGACCCCGAGAAGTACCAGACCGTCTACGCCATGAAGGAAGAGCACTCGGCTGCCGCTCCCACGGCGGGTCTGCACTTTACGCCCGAGCTTATGGCTGCCATCGAGGCCAAGGGTGCCAAGTTTGCCGCCGTCGAACTCGAGGTGGGCATCGATACCTTCCGTCTGGTGGAGGAGGACGACCCCACGCAGCACGTGATGCACACCGAGCGCTACCACGTGTCGCAGGAGGTTGTCGACGCCGTGCATAAGGCTAAGGCCGAGGGACACCGCGTGATTGCTGTCGGTACCACCGCAGTACGCTCGCTCGAGAGCGCCTTTGACGCCGATGCTCCGGTGTCCAATCCGGCCGTGACAGCGCGCTATTTTGAAGGCCGCGAGGACGGCGCTGACACGCTCGGCCGCGGTGACATCGTGGTGCGCGAGAACGCCACGACGCAGCTCTACCTCATGCCCGGCTCGACCTATCACGTGGTCGACGCGCTGATCACGAACTTCCACGTGCCGCGCTCCACGCTCATGATGCTCGTAAGCGCGCTTGCCACCCGCGACCAGATCATGGATGCCTATGCCGCCGCCATCGAGGAGCGCTACCGCTTCTTCAGCTTCGGCGACGCAATGCTCATTCAGTAGGTTACGGCGTTTTACAAACGACGTAACCGGCCGACGCTGCAAACCCGCCAGAGCGGCAATCTGACGTTCAATCGTCGGGCATGACCAGAAGGTCAATGCCCTCCTCTTTCACGTCACCTTGCTCGCTTAGGGGTGTTTTCGCTGACTTTGCCAAAGCATCGGCAGGTACTCATTGGGGACGTGCTTAAATGAGTGCCTGCAGAATGAGAGTGGATAATCTCCCGTTTTTGGCCTGCTTGGGGGCTCAAAGTGGGAGATTATCCACTCTCGTCATTGGGCTAGTCGTTGGGGACGTTCTTGTTTGACTAGTCGTTTAAGAACGTCCCCAATGACTACTTGCTCGCGAACAGCCAGACTAGGATGATCACCAGGATTGCGGCGACGATGCAGACGATGGCGCCGGTGAATTTGATGCGTGAGTCGCGGGTACGCTCGCGCACCGCGTCCTCGGTGGCCTCGAGCTGGGCGACTTCTCGCTCGGTCTCGGTGTGTTCGGCTTTGTCTCGGGCCAAGGATCCTGCAAGCGACTCAGTGATCTCTGGGTGGTCGTGCACCTCGGTCGCCTGTTCGATGATCGACTGTGCATGTGCGGCATCTGCTTGGGCGTTGGCGATGGTCTGCTCCTGGTCGCGGCGTGCCTTGTCCTCCGCGGCGATCTTCTCGCGCAGTTCGCGCTGACGAGTCGCGGCGGCAGTCTTCGCCGTCTGCAACTCGTCGCGCGCGGCATCGGCTTCGGTCGTCACGGCTTGGTGCGCGCGTTTTGCGTCGGCGATAGGGGCTTGAGCCTGCTCGACGGCCTGCTCGGCGGC
>CAJMOX010000022.1:0-23510 GCA_905215135.1 uncultured bacterium | reverse complement strand
AGCACGCGGCTGTTAACCGCGCTGTTGTAGGTTCGAGTCCTACCCGGGGAGCCAGAATTTCTCAGCCCAATCCGCTGGGCTTTTAAATTCCTCGGTAGCTCAATGGTAGAGCACGCGGCTGTTAACCGCGCTGTTGTAGGTTCGAGTCCTACCCGGGGAGCCAGGTTGTAAAACCCGTCGCTTATGCGGCGGGTTTTTTCATGCCGCGACCACTTGACTCGAACGTTGCCATATCAACATTTCGTGTCGAGGATGTAATCCCGCGACCCATCACCTCAACATGGCGCGGTCGTTGTAGAATATTGCAATGATTGCTCCCACGACATGGTGCCGTGAGCACCAGATAAGGAGATTCTTGTGTCTGAGACCATCAACGGCAGCCTGAGCGTCTCGAACGACGTTATTGCCGATATTGCCGGTTATGCCGCGATGACGTGCTATGGCGTCGTCGGTATGGCTGAGCAGCTCCAGGGCGCCGAGAGCGTGCGCCTGCTTGCCGGTCAGCGCCTCCGCAAGGGCGTGCTTGTCTCCGCCGACGAGAACGGCCTTACGGTCGATCTTCACGTCGTGCTCGAGAACGGCGTCAACATGAAGTCCGTCTGCCACAATCTTTCGAGCTCCGTTGCCTTCACCCTGCAGGAGATCGCCCAGATCGATCCCGCCAGCCTTAAGATCGGCATTCACATCGACGCGCTCAAGAGCCGTCTGAACTAGCATCCGAAAACGGAGATTCAAATACCCATGATTGCAAAGACCATTCGCACCTGTTTTCCGATCGCTGCGGCTGCTGTTTCCGACAAGGCCGAGGAGATCAACAAGCTCAATGTCTTCCCCGTACCCGACGGCGACACCGGTACCAACATGTCGCTCACGCTCGCCTCGGTGACCAAGGAGCTTTCCGCCCTTCCCGCCGATGCCGATATGGAGGCCATCGCCGGCGCCATCACCCACGGCTCCCTGATGGGTGCCCGCGGCAACTCCGGCGTCATCACCTCTCAGATCCTGCGCGGCGTGGCCGAGGGTCTCGTCTCTGCTGATGAGCCCATCACGTCCGCCAACATCGCCTATGCGTTCCGCCGCGCCGTCAAGGTCGCCTTCCAGGCCGTCCGTAAGCCCATCGAGGGCACGATTCTCACGGTGCTGCGCGATGTCTCGACCAAGGCCGACGAGTGCGAAAAGAAGAAGTTCTCGGCCGAGGACGCGCTCGATGCCATCGTCGTCGAGGCCTACCAGTCCGTCGCTCGCACGCCCGACCTGCTGCCCGTTCTGAAGGAGAACGGCGTGGTCGACTCCGGCGCCTTTGGCTTTGCCATCTTCCTCGAGAACTTCGTAGCTGCCGCTCTTGGCCGCAGCACCGTTGTCGAGGATTTCTCCGCTACGTTTGACTCCGCCGGCTCTGCCCGTGATGCCGCTCTTGGCCGCGTTGAGATCGAGGCTAACGACGACTGGGAGGGCTCGGAATTCCGTTACTGCAATGAGTTCCTGTTTAAGGCCGACGCCCCGTTTGACGAGGACGAGTGCCTTAAGTTCCTGGGTTCCATGGGCGACTGTGAGCTGCTCGTGGGCGCATATCCCGACTACAAGATCCACGTGCACTCCAACACCCCGAACCTGGTGCTCGAGCACATGCTGCAGCTTGGCCAGATCTACGAGGTCTTTATCCACAACATGGAGATGGAGGCCCACGACCGTACCGCCAAGATCCACGAGGACCAGGAGAAGGCCGCCGAGCCCGCGAAGGCCCTGGGCTTTGTCGCCGTTGCCGCCGGTTCCGGCGAGGCAGACATCCTCAAGTCCCTCGGCGTTGACGTGATCGTGTCCGGTGGCCAGACCATGAATCCCTCGACTGCAGACCTGCTGGGCGCCGTCGACCAGGTCAACGCGACCTCGGTCATCATTCTGCCCAACAACGGCAACATCCGCATGGCCGCCGAGGCCGCTGCCTCTGCCTGCACCGACAAGAAGGTCGCCGTCGTTCCCACCAAGACCGTTCCGCAGGCCTTCTCCGCGCTGTTCGCGGTCCTGCCCGATTCCGAGCTCGAGGATGCCGTCGCCGCTATGGTCGACGCCATCAGTGAGGTTCGTGATGGCGAGGTCACCCGTGCCGTGCGCGATTCCAGTGCCTCCGACGGCTCGCCGATTCACTCCGGTGACGTCATGGGCATCATCGCCGGCTCCATCGATGTGGTCGGCTCCGACGTGAAGCAGGTCACGCTCGACTGCATCAACCGTATGCAGGAGGAAGAGGAGGGTGACGCGCTGACGATTCTGGCAGGCGAGGAACTGTCCGATGAGGCCTTCCAGGAGATTGTCGACGCCATTGAGGAGGCTCAGCCCGATCTGGAGATTGACGCCCATCGTGGCGAGCAGCCGCTCTATCCCGTTATCTTCTCGATCGAGTAGGCAACTGCCCATGTCCGAGCTGTGCTCCGTGCCGCGCGTCTCGGAGCGCTTTGCCCAGAGCAATGCGCTCGACGAGGATATCGCGCGACTCAAATATGTTTCGGGTAAACGTGAGGAGGCCCTTCGCCGTCTGGGTATTCGGACGGTGGGGGACCTCCTTCTCCATATCCCTCATCGATACCTCGACTTTACGCGCTCCTGGTCCATCGAGATGGCGCCCATTGGTACCGTGTGCACCATCATCGCCACGGTCGACCGTATCGTTCAAAAGAAGCCGCGTCCGCGCATGCAGGTGACCGAGGTCTCACTCGTTGATGAGACGGGCGTGCTGCAGGTCGCCTTTTTCCGTCAGCCTTGGATTGCCCAGCAGCTTAAGCAGGGCGACCGCCTGGCCGTGATGGGCAAGGTTGAGTTTGCCTACGGTTTTAAGCAGATGGCCTCGCCGCACTTTGAAAAGCTCGATGAGGGGCGTGCTGCGGGCACCATTTTGCCGGTCCATTATGTGAGTGACGGCGTGAGCCAGGCATGGATGCGCCGCATCGTAAGAGGCGCGCTCGAGGTCGTCGGCAATCCCTTCGACCCGATTCCCGCACGCTTGCGCGTTAAACGTCGCCTGATGAGCAATGCCCGTGCGCTTCGATCGATCCACTTTCCTTCGAGCATGGCTGAGCGCGATATCGCGCGCGCACGGCTTGCCTACGAGGAGTGCCTCTACCTGCAGCTGGCGCTGCGCCTGCGCAACGACGGCGGCCTGGTCGATGTGGTGCCCTATGCCCACGCCGCGGGCGAGCACCTGGCCGCGCTTAAGCAGGCCCTGCCGTTTTCGCTGAGCGACGAGCAGGAGGCCGCGTTCCAAGATATCCTGCGCGATATGTGCGATGGCGGGCGCGTGATGAACCGCCTGCTGCTGGGCGATGTCGGTACCGGCAAGACCGCTGTTGCCGCCTGCGCGCTGGCTGTGGCTGCCGATAGCGGCACGCAGGCCTGCGTTATGGCGCCCACGGGCGTGCTGGCGCGTCAATATGCCGATAAGACCGGCCCCTTGCTTTCGCAGGCTGGCATGACCTGGGCGCTCCTGACGGGCGCCACGCCGGCGGCCGAGCGCGAGCGGATCCATGCGCAGCTGGAATCGGGCGAGCTCGATGTCCTCTTTGGCACCCACGCGGTGCTTTCGGATAACGTGACGTTTAAGCATCTGTCGCTCGTGGTCATCGATGAGCAGCACCGGTTTGGCGTCGGCCAACGCAACGCCCTGCGTGCGAAGGGCCCTGGTGCCGATCTGCTCGTTATGACGGCAACGCCCATCCCACGTACGCTGGCGCTTTCGGTCTACGGCGATCTGGACACGAGCATCATCCGCCATCGGCCCGTCCCTGGCGCTGGCGTGACGACACGCGTGCTTACCGAGTCGAGCCGCGACCTTGCCTATGGCGCCATCCGCGAGGCGCATGAAAAGGGTCAGCAGGCCTACGTGATTTGCCCGCTCGTGGAGCCGAGCGACTCGGCCGATGAGCTGGAGGACGTGCCCGGTATCGCCCGCGACGGCGAGGGCCGCGTGACGGTCCCCGTGCCGCTGCACGATACGGCGACCGAGCTCGATCGCCTGCGTCTGGCGTTGCCGGGTCTTGCCATCGAGCGCCTTCACGGCCGCATGCCAGCGGGGGAGAAGGACCAGGTTATCGATGCCTTCAAGCGCGGCGAGATTGACGTGCTCGTCTCGACTACGGTGGTCGAGGTGGGCGTCGACGTGCCCAACGCCACCGTCATGGTCATCGAGAACGGTGAGCGCTTTGGCTTGGCGGCCCTGCACCAGCTGCGCGGCCGCGTGGGCCGCGGCAGCGTGTCGGGCACCTGCCTGGTCATGACGCACTCCAAGGGCAACGGCGGCGCTTCGGCGGCGCAAGACCGTCTCCAGTCGCTCGAAAAGACCTCGGACGGCTTTACGCTCGCCCAGATGGACCTTCGTCTGCGCCACGAGGGCGAAATCCTGGGGTACCGCCAGCATGGCGGTGTGACTCTGCGCTTTGTCGACCTGGATGCCGACGAGGAGCTGATCGAGTGGGCCCATTTGGACGCGGTCGAGCTCTTGCGGTATGCTTGCAACCTTGACTCCGTGGCGACGCGCCCCCTGCGCGATGCGGTCGCCATGCGATATCGACACATTTTTAAGGAGGTCAGCGGAGGATGAGAATCATCGGCGGCGAATGGCGCGGTCGTAAGATCGAGGAGCCCCGTGGTCGCGATGTCACCCGCCCCACGACCGATCGCGTGCGCGAGGCATGCGCATCTATGGTCATGTCGGCATTCGACTTCGATCTGGACGAGGTCCGCGTGCTGGACGCCTTTGGCGGCTCCGGTGCCTTAGGGTTAGAGATGCTCTCACGTGGTGCCCGCTCACTCACGACGTTCGAGATCGATCGGGATGCCGCGCGGCTCATTACCAAGAATATCGAGTCGCTCTGTCGTGACCGTGCGCGTTGGCGCGTGGTCTCGGGCGATATGCTGGTGAGTGCCTCGCGCGGTCGTGTGCCGGGCGGCCCCTTTGATCTGGTCCTGCTCGACCCGCCCTATGCTTTTGGCGCCGAGCCGGTCGAGGTGCTGCTGCAGAACCTGGCTCAGCAGGGTCTGCTTGCACCTGGCGCTTATGCCCTGTTTGAGCATGCCGCCGCCGATGCGGGCGCGCATTCGGCAGGCTTTGAGATCGTGCGCGAGAAACGCTACGGCATTACCTCGGTCGACCTGCTTCGTTGGGTCGGCGATGACGATGGTGAGGAAGATTGCGCTGGCACCGATGCTCACAACAACGATGCCACGACGTTTCAGGAGGACGACCATGAATGACACCATCAACCGCGTGATCGTCCCGGGCACCTTCGATCCCATCACGTTTGGCCATATCGACGTCATCCGCCGCGCCCGCCGCATCTTTCCCAGTGTGATCGTCGCTGTTGCCGAGTCGCAGGGTAAAAACGGTGTGGGTACCACGTTTATGCTCGATGAGCGCGTGGCGCTGGCTCGCGAGGCGCTCGGTGATATCGACGGCGTCGAGGTCCTGCCCTTTACCGGCCTCTTGGTCGACTTCGCTCGCGAGCAGGGGGCGGGGGCCGTTGTCAAGGGCCTGCGCGCCATGACCGACTTTGAGTACGAGCTGCAGCAGGCAGACCTCAACTACCGCTTGGATAACGAGCTGGAGTCCATCTTTGTCATGAGTGCGCCGCAGTACGGCTATATCTCGAGCTCGGTCGTTCGCCAGATCGCCTCGCTCGGCAGCGATGTATCGACGTTTGTTCCGCCCAACGTGGTCGAAGCGCTCAGACATCGCTTTTCGTGACGTTTTTTATTGCCTGGTGGCATGTGGTAAACTAGCACGATGATATGTTACCTATGAAAGGAGACCGGATGCCGGGCGAGAATTTTCCTGGCGATAGGATCGTCAGCTTGGTCGATGAGCTCGAAGGGCTGATCGAGGAAGCCAAGCCGCCTTTCGGCAAGAACGCTCAGTTCAAGGTCATCGACGCCGACGTGTTCTTCAACATCCTCGACGAGATCCGCATGAGCTATCCCGAGGAGTGGCAGAAGTCCCGCCGTATCCTTAAGGAGCGCGAGGAGCTTATGGCTTCCGCCGCCGCCCAGGCCGATTCCATCATCGCCGACGCTCAGCAGCAGGCCCTCACCATTGCCGGTGAGCAGGAGATCGTCCGCTTAGCGCAGCAGCAGGCCGACGACATCCGCGATCGTGCCCAGCAGTACGAGCGCGAGACGCGTTATGCTGCCGAGGACTACGCAGAGCAGGTCTTTACGCACCTGGAGGAGAACCTCAAGAGCCTGACCGGCACCGTTACCCGTTGCCGTCAGCAGCTCAACGAGGGTGCCGCCCAGCAGAATGGTCAGTGGTAATGGCTGAGTTCCCGAGCGTTACCGTCGATCTTTCTGAGCAGCTCGAGTTTCCTGGAGATTCGTATCCGCTGACCGGTAAGGTCGATGTCGCCACCTACACGGTGGGCGAGAAGGAGTACCAGCTGCAGGACGGCATCGACTACGACGTTGTCTTTACCAATGCCGGTACCGGTGTCTTGCTCACGGGCATGGTCCGCGCGCACGCCACCGGCGAGTGCGACCGTTGCTTGGAGCCCGCCTCGTTTGATATCGCCGGCGAGATCGAGGAGTTCTACCTCTTTGAGGAGCCCGAGGATCCCGAGGCCTACGAGGACGGCTACGAGCTCCTGGGTGAGGACCGCATCGTCGATCTGGGTGAGCCCATCAACGACGCGGTCGTCATGGACACGCCGTTTGTGGTGCTCTGCAAGCCTGATTGCCGCGGTCTGTGTCCCACTTGCGGTTGCAATCTCAACGTCGAGCAATGCGATTGTGCCGCTCAGGCAGAGGCAGAATGGGCCGCTGCCACGGAAAATCCATTTGCAGCATTGAAGAATCTCAAGCTCGATGAGTAAAACTGTGGTAGTATCGCTACTTGCGCGTAATCGCCACACTGGATAGTTCATAAGGAAGGTCACTATGCCCGTACCTAAACAAAAGCAGGGTCGTATCCGCACTCACACCCGTCGTTCCGCCAACATGAAGATCTCGGCTGCGGCTCAGTCCACGTGCCCCCGTTGCGGCGCTGTCAAGCTTCCGCACCACGTGTGCCCCAGCTGCGGTTTCTACAAGGACCGCGAGGTTATCGTTACCGAGTAACGCTATACTCTGGATGCGATGCCGTTCCAAATGGAACCACAATGGCCGGCTCAATGAGTCGGCCATTTTTGTATAAGGAGCATGTATATGAGTAACGTTCGCGTTTGTGTAGACGTTGTGGGCGGAGACGAGAAACCTCAGGTTGTTCTCGATGGTATCGAGGCTGCGCTTGCCGCCGATCCCGATATCGAGGTCTTGGCAGCTGGCCCCGCTGAAATCGTTAATCCCTTTGCTGCTTCCCATGCACGTGTTGAGGCCCTTGAGGCACCCGACGTTATCGCCATGGATGACGATCCCATTCGCGCCGTGATGACCAAGCGTAAGTCCTCGATCGTGCTTGCCTGCCGCGCCATCAAGAAGGGAAATGCGGACGCGTTCTTCTCTGCCGGCTCGACCGGTGCCATGACTGCTGCTGCCACCGCCTATGTGACGCCGTTTAGGTATCAGGCCGAAGGCAAGAAGCAGCCGGTACGTCCCTGTCTGACCAATGCGCTACCCAATCGCGCCGGCGGTCTGACGGTGCTGTGCGATATGGGCGCCAACCCCGATGTTGAGGTGGACGATATGGTGCGCTTTGCGCAGATGGGCAGCGCCTATGCCCGCGTCGTCTTGGGCGTTGACCATCCTCGCGTAGGTCTGCTCGCCAATGGCACCGAGGACGAGAAGGGCTCCAACTTTACCAAGGCCTGCTTCCCGGCCATGAAAGCCGCCGTTCCCGGCTTTGTGGGTAACTGCGAAGGCACCGATCTTACGTCGGGCAATTTTGACGTCGTGGTCGCCGACGGCATGTCGGGCAATATTGCGCTCAAGGCCACCGAGGGCGCTGCCAAGTTTTTGCTGCAGGAGCTCAAGGGCGCCTTTATGGCCTCGCTCGGCACCAAGATCGCCGCGCTGCTCATCAAAAAGCAGATGCGCGGGATTAAGGCCAAGCTCTCTGGTGATGCCAAGGGCGGCGCGATTCTTTTGGGCCTGCGTGGCGTGGTCCTAATCGGCCATGGCGCCACCTCGGTCGAGGCTGTTAAAAACGGTACGCTCGCGGCGGCCGAAGCCGTGCGCGCGGGGCTGGTCGAGAACGTCGCCAACTCCATGGACGGCATCGTTTTGTAAGAGCGAGTTAGAGCGCTGTTATGTGCCTCGCGGCCTGCTTCGTGGGGTAGAATCAGAACCGTGTCTTGGTACCGCCCGGGCGGTACCATTCTTTTGGTATTCATGCACTATGAGAGGAAGCGCTATGGACCGCTCCGAAATCTTCGACAAGATCGCCGAGGTCGCTGCTGACGTTCTGGGCGTCGATGTTGCCGAAATTAGCGATGAGACCACCTTTGACGATCTCGATGCCAACTCGCTCGAGCGCCTGCAGCTGGTTACGGCTATCGAGGACGAGTTCAACCTCGAGATCGATGACGAGACACTGCTCTCGCTCAACTCTGTCGCCGACGCCGTTGACGCGATCGAAAACGCCAGGGAGGCCTAGGTCTTGGCTTTGTCTGAACGACTTACGCGTGCCCAGGAAATCCTGGGCCACGAGTTCAATAATAAGGTGCTGCTGCGCGCGGCGCTTACGCATCCCTCGGCAGTCGAGGGCCAGCCGGTTTCTGCCAGCTATGAGCGCCTTGAGTTCTTGGGCGATTCCATTTTGGGCGCCGTCGTCGCCCGTTCACTCTTTGAGTCCTATCCTGAGTTTGACGAGGGCAAGCTCACGCGCCTGAAGGTGTCCCTTGTCTCGGGCGCTACGCTGTCCGAGGTGTCGCATGAGCTGGGCATCGACGACATCATCATCTTTGGTGCCTCCGAGACCGGTACCGGCGCGCGCGGCCTGCACTCGGCGCTCGAGAACGTCTACGAGTCGCTCGTGGGTGCGCTGTACCTGGATGCCGGCTGGGATGTTGCGGCGGACTTTATCCATCGTACGCTCAAACCGCACCTGGCCTCCGAGCGTGCCGAGCACCCCGCGAACCCCAAATCGTTCTTGCAGGAGTGCGTGCAAGCCGACGGTCACGAACCCCCGGCGTATAAGCTCGTTGGCTCCGAGGGCCCGGCGCATGCGCCCACCTTTACCGCCGTGGTGTTGATCGATGGTATTCGCCAGGGTCGCGGCTCCGGCTCCTCAAAGAAGGAAGCCGAGGGAGCCGCTGCACTCGAGGCACTTGACCGCATGGGCTACACCACCAACGGCGTGATTCTCAACAAGAAGCCTGTTTAAGCGAGGAACCGTGTATCTCAAGTCCCTCACGCTCAAAGGGTTCAAGTCGTTTGCCGACCGCGCCCATATGACGTTTGAGCCGGGCCTGACCGTCATCGTCGGTCCCAACGGCTCGGGAAAATCGAACATCTCTGACTCGATTCTGTGGGTCCTGGGTGAGCAGAGCGCCAAGCAGCTGCGCGGCCAGGCCATGGAGGACGTTATCTTCTCGGGCTCGTCGGCGCGTAAGCCGGTGGGTGTCGCCGAGGTCACGCTGGTGCTCGATAACTCGGACCATTTGCTGCCCGTCGACTTTGACGAGGTCGCCATCACCCGGCGCATGTATCGCTCGGGCGAAAGCGAGTACCTCATCAACTCGAGTCCGTGCCGCCTGATGGACATTCAGGACATCCTGCACGATTCGGGCCTGGGCAAGGATACGCATTCCATCATCAGCCAGGGCAAGCTCGATGCCATTTTGCAGAGCCGCCCCGAGGAGCGCCGTGCCCTCATCGAGGAGGCCGCCGGCATCTCCAAGCACAAGCGCCGCAAGGAGCGTGCGCTCAAAAAGATTAAGTCGATGGACGAGCATCTGACGCGTGCCCGCGACATCAATAAGGAAATTGCCCGTCAGCTGCGACCGCTGGAGCGTCAGGTCGATCGTGCGCGCAAGTACAAAGAGCTGTCCTCGCGCGCGAACGAGCTTACGCAGATGCTAGCCGTCGACGAGCTGCGTTCGCTGCAGTCGCAGTGGAACGACCTGGAGAGCCGCTCCAAGGAAGGCGCCGCCGAGCTGGAGCTTGCGCAGTACCGCATGGGCGAAAAGGAGCGCGAGCTCGAGAAGCTCCAGGTCATGCTCGAGGAAAAGGGCCTGTTTGTGGGCGATCTGGGCGAGCAGCGCCGCCATATGCAAGATGTGGTCGGTCGCATTAACTCCGATATGCGTCTGCTCGAGGAAAAGGGCCACAACATGGTGTCGCGCCTGTCCGACATGCGCGGGCAGATTTCGAGCTCCGAGCATCAGCGTCGTCGCGTGGTAGAGGAGCTCGAGGATGCACGTGCGCAGCTTGAGGAAGTGACCGGCGCGCACATGCAGGCCCAGGAGGACGTTGACGCCGCCGGACCTGCCGCCGCCGAGCTCCACGAGCGTCGCGTTGCGCTCGACAATCAGATTTCGCAGCTTACGCGTGAGCAACGCGATGCGCAGCGTGTGGCCGATAACGCGGCGCTCGAACTCGCCAAGGTGAAGGACTCGCTGAGCAACGCCGAGGTCGAGGACAACATGTACGCCTCACGCCTGGAGCAGATCGACGAGCAGCTCGAGGAAGTCACGGCCTCACTCGAGAGCCGTCGCGACCGCGCCGAGGAGCTCGACAGTGCACTTGATCAGGCCCGTCAAGCCCAGATTGATGCTCGCGAGGCTACCGAGGTCGCCCGTGCAGCCCTTAAGGACCTGCGTGCCCGCGAGAGCGAGGCGCGCAACAAACTGTCCGAGGTGCGCTCGGAGCTTGCCAGCCAAAAGAAGCTCGATGCCCGCATGGCTGACAGCTCGCCGCTGGTGAGCCGTCTGATGGGTGCGCTGGGCGACGATGTCTCGGGTCGTCTGGGCGACGTGCTCGAGGCCCCGCGTGAGCTTGAGGGCCTGGTTGAGCAATTGCTCGCCGGCGATATCGATGCGCTGCTGTTCGACGATGCGTCCGCGCTTGAGCGTGCCGGTCGTGCCGCTCTGGACCAGAAGAAGGCCTCGGGCGAGGCGCTGCTGGTCGCGCGCGGTGTGAGCGCCTCTGCTGCCGCTAAGGGCGCTGCCGGTTCCCGCCTGGTCGATCGCCTGTCCGTACGCGCCGGCTATGGCCCGGTTGTCGAGGCGCTGCTCGGCGGTTATTACGTCGTGGACGATCTTGCTGCCGCGCTGTCGGCGCCGGTCGTTGACGGCGTGATTTACGTGACCCCCGATGGTGCCCGCGTCGCCTGCGGCGGCCTGGTGCGTGTGGGGCTCGACGCCGGCGAGGCTTCGGGTGCTTTGGAGCGCAAGCGTCGCATTCGCGAGCTGGAGGGCCTGGAACCCGATCTGGCTGCTGTGTTTGAGCATGTTTCGGATCAGGTCGTCGAGGCCAATGCGGCCGTCGAAGAGGCGCGTGCCGCTGAGGGCGATGCCGCCGGCGAGATCGCCCGTCTTGAGGGCGAGCGCCGCTCGCTGCTCTCCGAGATTGGCCGCCTGGAGCAAAGCGCCAACAACGCCGAGGTCGAGCGCGTGCGCATCTCCAAGCGCCGCGAGCAGGCCGCCGAGGCCGTTCGCGCTGCGCGCCCGCGCGTGGACGAGCTCACCCGCTCGCGTGACGAGGCCCGAGCGCAGGCAAGCGATCTTGGCCTTCAGATTGCCGAAGCCAACGACGAACTCGACCGCGTTCGCCGTGACGATTCCGAGGCCGCCGGTAAGCTTGCTGATGCCAAGGTCCGCCTGGCCCAGACGAGCGAGCGCCTTCGTTCTCTGAAGGGCCGAGTACCCGATCTGGAGCATCGCCTGGAGGGCATCGACCGCCGTATCCGCGGAACACGCCAGGCCTCGCGCTCACTCGAGCTGCTGCGCCTGCGCGTCGATCCCATGCACGAGCGCTATTCGGCCCTGCTGGAGCGCGCGTCGGATTGGGCAGCGCGTCTGCGTGACCAGGCCTCTCTGGAGGAGGCGGACTCCGCTTCGCTCAAGAAGACCATCGAGGATGCCAAGGCAGAGGTTGCCCGCGCTAAGGAGAAGGTCGATACTGCCACCGCCACGCAAAACGAGTTTAAGGTCGCGCGTGGCAAGCTCGAGGTGCAGGTAGAGGCCGCCATTAAGGCCATTACCGCCGATGGCAACACGGTACTCGAGGAAGCGCTCATGCTTCCCGCGCCCACGGACCGCGATGCCGCCGAGCGCGAGCTCAACCAGCTTGTGCGCCAGATCAACAACCTTGGTCCCGTGAACCAAGTTGCCATGGAGGAGTACGAGCAGCTCAAGCGCCGCGCCGATTACATCGAGGGGCAGCTGGCCGATCTGGAGAGCGCGCGTAAGGCGCTCACCAAGATCGCGGTGGCTATTGATCGCAAGATGCGCAAGGCGTTCCTTGTGACGTTTGAGAAGGTCGACGCGAACTTCCGCGAGATCTTCGCTATGCTGTTCCCGGGTGGCCAGGCTCATCTGGAGATGACCGATCCTGAGCATCCGGCCGAGACGGGTATCGAGGTCGTGGCGCAGCCGCGCGGCAAGCGCATCACCAAGATGATGCTCATGTCTGGCGGCGAGAAGAGTCTGACGGCACTCGCCCTGCTCTTTGCCGTGTACCGCACGCGCACGGTGCCGTTCTATGTGCTGGACGAGGTCGAGGCGGCACTTGACGACGCCAACCTGTCCAAGCTCATCGGCGCGCTCGACGTGTTGCGTTCCGATACGCAGCTCTTGGTCATTTCGCATCAGCGCCGTACTATGGAGGATGCTGACGTTCTCTACGGTGTCTCGATGCAAGCCGACGGCGTCAGTCGCGTCGTCTCGCAAAAACTCGATCGCGAAACCGGAAAGGTCGTGAATGCATAATGGGATTCTTTGACGCTCTCTCGCGCGGACTTGAGCGCAGCCGCGAGGCCCTCAACGAGGTCTTCTACTTTGGCGGCGAGGTCGACGAGGACTTTTGGGAGGACCTTGAGGACACCCTCGTTATGGGTGACATGGGTGCCGAGGTCGCCATTCAGGTCTCCGATGACCTGCGCGAGACGGCCGCCAAGAAGAACCTCAAGACCGCCCCGCAGCTCCGTCGTGCCCTGGCTGAGCAGCTCGAGCAGCATTTTGTGCCCGCCGAGCGCGATCCGTTCTCCGACACGCCGAGCTGCGTGCTGTTTGTAGGCATTAACGGCGCCGGCAAGACCACGACGGTCGGCAAGATCGCGAGCGCCATGGCCGCCCGCGGCAAGAATGTCGTGATCGGTTCTGCCGATACCTTCCGCGCCGCCGCCATCGAGCAGCTCGATGTGTGGGGTCAGCGCGCCGGCGTCCCCGTCATCAAGCGCGATCGCGGCTCCGACCCGGCAAGTGTTTGCTACGACGTGCTCGATGAGGCCGATAAGCGCGGCAGCGACCTGGTGCTGATCGACACCGCCGGCCGCCTGCACACGAGCCCCGAGCTCATGCGCGAGCTTGCCAAGGTGGTTAACGTGACGCGTAAGCGCGCCGCCAATATGGCCGCCGGCCCCATGCCCGTCTCGGTCGTGCTCGTGATCGATGCCGCCACCGGCCAGAACGGTCTGAACCAGGCGCTCGAGTTTAACGAGGCGCTGGGTCTGGACGGTATCATCATGACGAAGCTCGACGGTACGGCAAAGGGCGGCATCGCCATGGCCGTGGCCGAGAAGCTCAAGCTCCCGATTCTGCGCGTGGGCGTGGGCGAGCAGGTCGATGACCTACAGGAGTTCAATGCCAAAGATTTCTGCCGCGCCCTGGTGGGCGAGTCCAATTAAGGAGTGACTAGTGTTTGATTCTCTGAGCGATCGCCTCAATGACACATTTGACCGCCTGCGCGGCAAGGGTAAGCTGACCGAGGCCGACATCACCTCGGCCATGCGCGACATTCGCATGGCGTTGCTCGAGGCCGACGTCAACTTTAAGGTTGTCAAGGAGTTCGTCGCCAAGACCAAGGAGCGCTGCATGACCGCCGAGGTCATGGAGTCGCTGTCGCCGGCGCAAAACGTCGTCAAGATCGTGCTCGACGAGCTTACCGAGATGCTCGGCTCCACCGAGAGTAAGCTCGTTTTTAGTAACCGCATTCCTAATGTCATCATGCTCGTGGGCCTGCAGGGCTCCGGTAAGACCACGGCGGCCGTAAAGCTGGCCTACCTGCTCAAGAAGCAGGGCCGCTCGCCGCTGCTCGCCGCGTGCGACGTCTACCGTCCCGCCGCAGCCGACCAGCTAGCCACGCTTGGCGGAGAGATCGGCGTGCCGGTCTTCCGCGGCGACGGTGCACACCCGGTCGACATCGCCAAGGGCGCTATTCAGGAGGCCGTCGACCACCTGCGTGACGTGGTCATCGTCGATACCGCCGGTCGTTTGCAGATCGACGAGCAGATGATGCAGGAAGCCGTGGACATCAAGAAGGCCGTCAAGCCCGATCAGGTGCTGATGGTCGTCGATGCCATGACCGGCCAGGATATCGTCAACGTCGTCTCGACCTTCGCCGAGCGCACCGACTTTGACGGCGTGATCATCTCCAAGCTCGACGGCGATGCCCGTGGTGGCGGCGCGCTTTCCGTGCGCCAGGTGACCGGCAAGCCCATCAAGTTCGTGAGCATGGGCGAGAAGCCCGATTCGCTGGAGCCGTTCTACCCCGACCGTATGGCCAAGCGAATCTTGGGCATGGGCGACGTCGTCGGCATCATCGAGAAGGCCCAGGAGGCCGCCGATGCCGAGCAGCTCGAGGCCGCCGAGCGCATGCTGCGCGAGGGCTTTACCATGAACGACATGCTCGACCAGATGAAAGCCGTTAAGAAGATGGGCGGCATGAAGGGCATTCTCGGCATGCTCCCCGGTGGCCAGCGCGCGCTCAACCAGATGGGCGGCAACTTGGACGAGGGCATCTTCGACAAGAACGAGGCCATCATTATGTCGATGACCAAGGAGGAACGCCTGCGCCCCTCCATCATCAACGGCCAGCGTCGCGCCCGCATTGCCAAGGGCGCCGGCGTGACCCCCACCGAGGTCAACAGCCTTATGAAGCAGTGGGGCGAGATGAACAAGATGATGGGACGCATGCGCACGATGGCCAATCAGGCGCAGGCCGGCGGCAAGAAGGGCAAAAAGGGCAAGAAGGGCAAGAAGATGCGCATGCCCAATATCCCTGGCCTGGACGCTATGGGTCTGGGCAGCATGGGCGGCCTGGGTACGGGCGGTCCCAAGTCCGATATGGAGCTGCTGCGCCAGATGGAAGCGCAGATGCGTAATAAGAAATAGAGCTGTAATTCCAGCTTGATATGGCAAAGGCCACTCGGAAGCTACCGGGTGGCCTTTGTTGTTGGCTTTGATTGTTGGATTGCGTTCAGTATCGCGCCCCGAGCTCGCGGTGCCGTGCCGTTAGTGGCAGCCGCAGCCCTCGTGGCCCTCGTGCTCGTGATGGCCGTGGCAGCTGCAGGAATCGCCATGCTCGTGAGTGTGGTCGTGGCCGTGGCCATGGCAGTCGCAGGTGGCCTCGCCGGTCTGCGCGAGCGTGCCGGCAATGAGGGCCTCGACGCAAGCGTCGCAGCTGCCCTGGGCACCTGCGTATACTGTGATGCCGGCTTGGGCAAGCGCGTTGATGGCGCCACCGCCGATGCCGCCGCAGATGAGCGTGTCCACGCCACCGTTGGCGAGCAGGCCCGCAAGGGCACCGTGGCCGGTGCCGTCGGTGCCCACGACCTGCTCGTTGAGTACCTTGCCATCCTGAATGTCGTAGATCTTGAACTGCTCGCTGCGGCCAAAGTGCATAAAGATGTTGCCGTTGTCGTACGTGGTTGCCACCCTCATGGTGTCGACCTCCTTTGCTGGCCATACGGCCGTTGCCGTGGTAATGGGGGAGTACGCAATATTGCCGCCTTCGATGATGAGCGCCCGACCATTGACCAACGCGTTTGCCACCTTGCGATGCGCGCGGCTGCAAATAGCCGCCACCGTGGCGCGCGCGATACCCATCTGCTGTGCGACTGCCTCTTGGTTAAGGCCTTCCAGGTCGCACAGGCGCAGCGCCTCGAGTTCGTCGACCGTCATGTCGATGGCGTCTCCGCTGGCTAGGCCGTCAGGGGTAAAGCCGCGGTATTCGGGGATGATCCCGACGCGGCGCAGTTTTTCGCGTCTTCCTGCCATGTGCTCTCCTTATCTGACATATGTCAACAATAGAATAGCGAACGCGCAGATTTATGCAATGAATTTCTGGCATATGCCAGAAATTGTGGGCTTATGTTTGGGCTGTGGGGCCGCATGTGCCTGGGCTACAATGAATCTCGCTTATAGGCAACTGACAGGAGGGTCAATGAGCAAGGCTGATCAACAGTTTGTAACCATGTGCCGCGATATTCTGGACCATGGCACCACCACCGAGGGCCAAAAGGTCCGCCCGGTGTGGGAGGACGGCACCCCTGCCTATACCATTAAAAACTTTGGCGTCACGGCCCGCTACGACCTGCGTGAGGAGTTTCCGGCGCTTACCCTGCGTCGCACGGCCCTCAAATCTGCCATGGATGAGATCCTATGGATCTATCAAAAGAAGTCCAATAACGTGCATGACCTCAACAGTCATATTTGGGATGAGTGGGCCGACGAGACCGGCTCCATCGGCAAGGCCTACGGGTATCAGATTGGGCAGAAGAGCCATTATGCCGAGGGTGACTTCGATCAGATGGATCGCGTGCTGTACGACCTCAAGAATACGCCGTACAGCCGCCGCATTATGACGAATACCTACGTGTTTAGCGACCTGTCCGAGATGCACCTGTATCCGTGCGCCTACAGCGTGACGTATAACGTGACGCAGCGCCCGCAGGATGATAAACCGACGCTCAACATGATTCTCAACCAGCGCAGCCAGGACATTTTGGCTGCGAACAACTGGAATGTGTGCCAGTACGCCATTTTGCTGATGATGGTCGCGCAGTCGGTCGATATGATTCCCGGCGAGTTGCTGCATGTGATTGCCGATGCCCACATTTACGACCGTCATGTCGATATCGTCCGGGAGCTTATCGAGCGTCCGCAGTTTGCCGCGCCTAAGGTAACGCTTAGCCCCGATGTGCATGACTTCTATGCGTTTACGACCAACGACCTGATTGTCGAGGGCTATGAGCACGGCCCGCAGGTCAAGAACATCCCCATTGCGGTGTAGGTGACGCGCATGACGTGTAAGCTTTCTGCCATTGTCGCCGTGTGCGATGACTGGGGTATTGGGTGCGAGGGCGACATGGTGGTGTCCAACCGTGCCGACATGCGTCATTTTGTGGCGTGCACCAAAGGTTGCCCGGTTATTATGGGGCGCAAGACCCTGCTGAGTTTTCCCGGCGCACGGCCGCTCAAGAATCGTCGCAATATCGTGCTCACGCGCGACGAGGATTTTTCGCCCGAAGGTGTCGACGTGGTGCATAGTATCGGCGAGGCGCTCGCCGCGGTTGCCGATGAGCCCGTTGCCTGGGTGATCGGCGGCGGCGATGTCTATCGGCAGTTTTTGCCGTACTGCGTGGAGGCCGAGGTCACGCATGACCACTGCGTCCATCCCGTGGACACGTACTTTCCCGACTTGGACGCCGATCCCGCGTGGGAAGTTGCGCGGCGCGAAGGGGTTGCCACGATTGCTGCGGGCGAGGGTGACGAAGGCCTCGATTATGAGTTCGTGACGTATCGTCGCGTTGAGGCGTAAATCTCCTATTTGCCCACGGTATTATCGGGTTGGAATGATTGAGGGGCGGCGCTTAGCGTCGCCTCGTTTGGTATAGATGTGCTGTAAAGAAGGGTGCGGGCTGGCTGCTATGACTGATGCCGTTGAGGTGCTGCGAATCGATTCGCTCGAGGACGAGCGGCTCGATGCCTACGTGCGACTGACCGAGCGTGAGCTTCGCTGCGTGCTGGAGCCGCAGAAGGGCATTTTTATCGCCGAGAGCGCCAAGGTCATCGAGCGTGCGGTGCGTGCCGGATACGAGCCGGTGAGCTTTCTTTTGGGCGAACGCTGGCTCGATCAGATGATGCCGCTGTTTGAGCGCCTGGTTGTGCGCGAGGGCGCGGGTCCGGCCCCGGTGTTCGTTGCCTCCATGGAGCTCATGGAGCAGCTGACGGGTTTTAACGTGACGCGCGGTGCGCTCGCGGCATTCCGTCGTCCACGCCAGATTCCGGTAGCCGAGTTCTTGAGTGGCGTCGTCGAGGCGGCGGGTGAGCGCCCGGTGCGCGTGTGCGTGCTCGAGGGCATTGTCGACCACACCAATGTCGGCGCGATTTTCCGCTCGGCGGCTGCGCTGAACGTCGATGGCATTTTGGTGAGCCCCACTTGCTGTGACCCGCTGTACCGTCGCTCGGCCCGCGTGAGCATGGGCACGGTGTTCCAGGTGCCCTGGACGCGCATTGGCAGCGAGGCGCGCGTATGGCCGCATGATGGACTGGCGGCGCTGCACGATGCCGGCTTTTCGTGTGCCGCCATGGCGTTGACGGATGATTCGGTGTCGCTGGACGATCCCGTGCTGCAGGAGATTGACCGCCTAGCGATCTTTATGGGTACCGAGGGTGCCGGCTTGGGCACCAAGACCATTGCCGGCTGCGACCGAGCCGCGCGCATTCCGATGGCGCACGGGGTCGATTCACTCAACGTTGCCGCTGCGAGTGCCGTCGCCTTTTGGCAACTGTGCCCGCATGTGAGCAACGAGTACCACTACCAGCCGGGGCTGTATCACTAGGCAGATATTTCGCACCGGGCTCTGGTTCGGGACGTTTCGGCCGACGTCGGTCGGTGCTAAGCTGGTTTTGGCTTTCGTTTTAAAGTGCCGTTTTGTTGTTTGACGTACGCTGGTGGGGAGGGCGTGTGGCTAAGAAATCTACGGCTATCGATGTAACGCAGGGCGTTATTTGGCAGCAGCTGCTGTCGCTGTGCGTCCCCATCTTCTTTAGTTCGTTCTTTCAGCAGGCATACACGCTTATCGGTACCTATATCGTCGGTCAGTTTGGCGGCAAGCTTGCGCTGGGTGGCATTCAGGCCACGATGGTGCTTACGGAGCTCTGCATTGGTTTTTGCGTCGGTGTTGGTGCTGGATGTGCCGTTATTACCGGCCAGTTTTTTGGTCAGCACGATGACGAGCGCTTGAGCCGATCGGTCCATACGGCCATGACGCTCGCGCTGGTGGGCGGCATTGTCATTTCCATTCTGGGCATGGTGTTTGTCGAGCCGATGCTTGTGCTGATGAATACACCGCATGAGCTGCTGGCCGAGGGTGTGGCGTATGCCCGTTGCTACTTTGCCGCCATGTTTGCGGCGCTGCTGCTCAATATGGGAACGGCGCTGCTGCGCGCCGTGGGCGACACACGCGGTCCTGCTGTGATCATTGCTTCCGGCTGCCTTGTTAATGCGGTGCTGGATGTCATCTTCGTTGCCGTGCTTCATATGGAGGCTCTGGGCTGCGGCATCGCGGTGGCGCTGACCATTTGCTCCAACGCCACGATGATCGTGATTCGTATGATGCACGCTCCGGGTGCGTGGCGGCTTTCACTGTCCAAACTCTGCATTGATCCTGGCATTTGTAAGAGCATGATCTCGTGTGGTCTGCCGCTTGGCTTTCAGTCTGCTGCGTATTCGATTTCCAACGTTTTGATTCAGGTGTCGGTCAACTCGTTTGGTGCCGATGTCACCACGGCGTGGGGTCTTTCGGGCCGTTTGGATGGCATTGTCTGGATGGTTACCGAGGCGCTTGGCGTTTCGATCACCACGTTCTCGGCACAGAACTTCGGCGCGCGCAACTACGAGCGCATGCGCAAGGGCTACCATACGTCGCTTGTGCTGTCGTTTATGCTCATTGGTGGCCTGTCTGCCGTGCTACTGGTGTTCTCGGGTCCGTTGTCGCGTCTGTTTGTCGACGATGCTTCGATTTCGGCCTACACCACGACGATTCTTCATTTCATCGCGCCGTTCTACGCGATCTTCTCGATTATCGAAAACGCGTCCGGCTCCATCCGCGGCGCTGGCGTGAGCTTCCAGCCTATGATGCTCACGATTTTTGGCACCGTCGTGCTCCGCGTGGCGTGGGTGTTCGCGATTATGCCGCTCGACCCCTCGCTCGAGCATCTGCTGCTGGTCTACCCCATGACCTGGGTAATCACCGCCGCGATGTTCACCGTCTACCATCACAGCGGCAACTGGCTCGGTCGCGCCACCGCCTAGTCATTGGGGACGTCCGCAATGACTAGTATTCGATGCCTTGGCGAGCTAGGAGGCCTTCGTCGAAGTAGTGTTTGATGGGACGCATTTCGGTTGCTAGGTCGGCAAGGTCGGCGAGGGGCAGCAAGCCGCGGCCGGTGAGCACGAGCTCTGTGGTGGTCGGTTTCATCGCAATCAACGCTTCGACATCTTCGCGCGTCACAAAGCCCCGTCGCATGGCTTCTCCCAGTTCATCCAAGATCAGCATGTCTACCTGGCTAATCTGCTCGCGTGCGAGCTCCATGATCTGCGCGGCGCAAGTCTCGGGCGTGTCGCGGTCGGCCTGTACGATGCGTAGCCCCAGACGCGGCGCGGCATCGTGTTCGGCGCAGTGCAGCTTCTTTGCAAATTGCAGCATAAGTACGTTGAGCCCATAACCTGTGGCGCGCAAAGCCAGCCCCAAGGCGGCCGTGGTTTTGCCCTTGCCGTCGCCCGTGTAGATTTGAACCTTGCCGACTTCCAGTGATGCCATCTCTGTCCTTTCGTGCTCGGCGTCGGTTTATCGCCGTCCTGGTTGGGTATTCTAGAAAGCATTATTAACCCCAGTAGATGGAGTTCAAGCAGATGGAGATGGATGACAACAAACGTAGACGGAATATGATCCTCTACGTGCTCATCGCCTTCGTCGTCTACCTCGTGCTCTCGACCGTTCTGTTCCCCAACATCGGTCACACGCAGCAGATTACGAAGACCGATTACTCGACGTTTGTCAAAGCGCTCGATAAGAAGAGCGTCGACAAGGTCGAGTACAACACTGACGATTACACGATTTATTACACTAAAAAGGGCGAGGACGAGAACATCGCCTACAAGACGACCGGTGTGCCGAATGACGCGGGCTTTACCGATCGCGTGCTTGAGTCTGGCGCTTCGCTGGAGTCGGTCGTTCCCGACAAGAGCTCGGGCCTGATGACCTACTACCTGATTACGCTCATTCTTCCCATGGCGATTTTCTTCCTGATTGGCTGGTGGCTCAACCGCCGCATGAAGAAGGCTATGGGCGATGACGGCCCGTCGATGAACTTTGGGGGCGGTGGTTTTGGCGGCGGCGGACTGGGCAAGTCCGGCGCGCGCGTGATCGCCTCCAAGGACGTGGGCGTGACCTTTAAGGACGTCGCCGGCCAGGAAGAGGCCAAGGAGTCCCTCAAGGAGGTCGTCGACTTTCTGGAGAAGCCGCAGCGCTACGAGGAGATCGGCGCCAAGCTGCCGCGCGGCGCTCTTCTTGTGGGCCCTCCGGGTACCGGTAAAACCCTGCTTGCCAAGGCTGTGGCCGGCGAAGCTGGTGTTCCGTTCTTTAGTATTTCTGGTTCTGAGTTCGTCGAGATGTTCGTCGGCCGTGGCGCTGCCAAGGTGCGCGATCTGTTTAAGCAGGCCAAGGAAAAGGCCCCGTGTATCGTCTTTATCGATGAGATCGATACCATCGGTAAGAAGCGTGACGGCGGTGGCTTTAGCGGCAACGACGAGCGCGAGCAGACGCTCAACCAGCTGCTGACCGAGATGGACGGCTTCGATAACCACAAGGGTATCGTTGTGCTTGCCGCAACCAACCGTCCCGACAGCCTCGATCCCGCCCTGTTGCGCCCCGGTCGTTTTGACCGCCGCATCCCCGTTGAGCTGCCCGACCTGACCGGACGTAAGAACATTCTTGAGCTGCATGCCAAGAGCGTGAAGACGCAGCCGCCGATCGACCTGACCGCGATTGCCCGCGCCACGCCCGGTGCCTCGGGCGCCGACCTGGCCAATATCATCAACGAGGGCGCGCTGCGTGCTGTCCGCGAGGGTCGCAAGCGCGCCACGCAGGACGATTTTGAGGAGTCGGTGGAGGTCGTCATCGCCGGTCAGCAGCGTAAGTCCACGGTTCTGTCCGACCACGAGAAACAGGTTGTTTCGTACCACGAGATCGGCCATGCCATCGTTGCCGCCCGCCAGAAGGGTTCTGCGCCGGTTACCAAGATCACCATCGTGCCGCGTACGAGCGGTGCTCTGGGCTACACCATGCAGGTCGAGGAGGATGAGCGCTTCCTGACCACGCGCCAGGAAGTCCTGGACAAGCTCGCCGTCTACTGCGGCGGACGTGCTGCCGAGGAGCTGATCTTTGGCGAGATGACGACTGGCGCGGCCAATGATATCGAGCAGGCCACCAAGCTCGCCCGCAACATGGTGACGCGCTTTGGTATGTCGGATGAGTTTGGCATGATGGCGCTCGGTACCGTACAGAATGCCTACCTTAACCAGGACACGTCGCTCACCTGCGCCCCCGGTACGGCCGAGCGCGTCGACGCGATCGTCGCCAAGCTGATCGAGGATGCGCACGATCGCGCCCTGCAGATCCTCAAGGAGAACAAGTTTAAGCTCCATGAGCTGGCTCGTTATCTGTACAAGAAGGAGACCATCACGGGCGAGGAGTTTATGAATCTCCTCACGCGTGAGAATCCGCTGATGCCAAAGCAGCAGTAATCCTAGTTGCGCAGTGTCGATCGCCCCATTTGAGTGTTCATCTCAAATGGGGCGATTTTGCGTGAGGAGAGTTGTTATATGAAGATCGTGGTAAGTGCCTGCTTGATGGGCGAGAGCTGTAAGTATAACGGGCTCGACAACTACCATCGCGAGCTGATCGAGGCTTGCAAGCGCACGGGGGCCGAGGTCCTGCTGGTGTGCCCCGAGGTCTTTGGCGGCCTTCCCACGCCGCGCAAGCCATCCGAGATTGTGAACGGCGAGGTCCGTACCTGCGAGGGCGTCTCGATCGATCGCGAGTTTCGCCTGGGCGCAGAGCGCGCACTCGATATGTGCGAGCAGGCGGGCGGCCCGTCCGAAATCGCTGCGTGCATCCTTCAAGATCGTAGTCCCTCGTGCGGCGCGGGTCGCATCTACGACGGAACGTTCAGCGGTACGCTCACTGCGGGCAACGGTGTTTTTGTCGACCTACTGCTGCACCACGGGTATCGTGTGATTCCCGCAAGTGAGTTCGACCCCAGCATACTGGAACATTGTCCATAGCACTCGAACCCAACACTTCCTCACGGGTGACCGTTTTGGCATCATCCGTGAAGTTTATATTGAGTACGACCCGGTCATCAAAGACGTAGACCGAGTTGACAGGCGCCGTACCCAGGCAGCCCCTCCCCGCGGCCCTCGCGCAGGAACGCGTACAAGGCCCTCCCGTCTCTTGCGCCCCTCCTGCCACAAACCCTGTTAGGAACGAGTGCAGCAAACTGGAATTTTTAAATTAGTCTTTGCAAATTACCTTTGAACCTTCACCATCAATTACAATTCCCTGACGGTTGTTAATTGGGCAT
>CAJMOX010000021.1:0-30518 GCA_905215135.1 uncultured bacterium | reverse complement strand
TGTTGGAGCAGTTGGAGATCGTGGTGCGCAGGCCGTAGGTGCGGGTCCAGGCGCGCACGAGCATGTCGGAGCTGGCCTTGGTGCTCGAGTACGGGCTGCTCGGGTGGTACGGCGTCTCCTCGGTGAACTTGGCGGGGTCGTCGAGCGCCAGGTCGCCGTAGACCTCGTCGGTGGAGACGTGGTGATAGCGGACGCCGTATTTGCGGACGGCCTCCAGCAGGCGGAAGGTGCCCTCCACGTTGGTGCGCAGGAACGGCTCCGGGTCGGCGATGGAGTTGTCGTTGTGGCTCTCTGCGGCGTAGTGCACGATCGCGTCGTGGCCCGGCACCAGCCTGTCCAGCAGCTCCGCATCGCAGATGTCGCCCACGACGAGCTCCACGCGGTCGGAGGGAAGCCCGGCGATGTTCTCGGGGTTGCCGGCGTAGGTAAGCTTGTCCAGGACGGTCACGTGGACGTCCGGGTGGTTGTCCACCACGTAGTGCACGAAGTTGCTGCCGATGAAGCCGCAGCCGCCCGTGACGATGATGTTCTTGGGGGAGAACGTCTCCTCTGCCATGTTAGTATCTCCTCAATTCCTAGTACTCGCGCGGGCTGTTGACGATCTCGCCGGCGGCGACCTTCTTGAGGTGCTGCCCGTAGACAGACTTGCCGTAGGCCTCCGCGGCCTCCTCGAGCTCGGCGGTCGTGATCCAGCCGTTCTCCCAGGCGATCTCCTCGGGCACGGACACGGGCAGGTCCTGGGAGTGCTCCACGGCGCGGACGAACTCCGCGGCCTCGTGGAGGCTCTCCATGGTGCCGGTGTCGAGCCACGCGTAGCCGCGGCCGAGGGTGACGACGGACAGCGTCCCCTCCTCCAGGTACATCCGGTTGAGGTCGGTGATCTCCAGCTCGCCGCGGGCGGAGGGCTCCACCCCATGCGCCTTGGCGGCCACGTCGCCCGGGTAGAAGTACAGGCCGGTGACGGCGTAGGAGCTCTTGGGCTCGGCGGGCTTCTCCTCGATGGAGACGGCACGGCCCTCGCGGTCGAACTCCACGACGCCAAAGCGCTCGGGGTCGTCCACGTGGTAGCCGAAGACCGTGGCGCGGCCCGACTCGGCGTTCTGCACGGCGCGCGTCAGGTGGCGCGAAAGGCCGTTGCCGTAGAAGATGTTGTCGCCGAGCACCAGCGCGCACGGCTCGCCGGCGATGAACTCCTCGCCGATGGTGAACGCCTGCGCCAGGCCGTCCGGGCTGGGCTGCTCCGCGTAGGAGAGGTTCACGCCGTAGCGCGAGCCGTCCCCGAGCAGGCGCTCGAAGTTGGGGAGGTCGGTCGGCGTGGAGATGACCAGGATGTCCCGGATGCCCGCCAGCATGAGGGTGGACAGCGGGTAGTAAATCATGGGCTTGTCGTAGACCGGCAGCAGCTGCTTGGAGGTCACGAGCGTGAGCGGGTACAGGCGCGTGCCGGAACCGCCGGCGAGGATGATGCCTTTCATTGGCTATAACCTTTCATTTCTTGCTGCCCTGCGGCCAGCGCGATTTCCGAGAAGGCGGGCGCAGCAATCGACTCCGAAAGCAACGAACTCGCCAAGATTTCCCTCTCGTAGAAGTTGCGACGAAACCATCTTGGCGAGCCGGCTTCCTTCACCAATCTCACTTGCATGCATGAGTTCGTCTGCATGCGTTTCGAGAAAGAAGCCAACAGCGCGGTTGCGGGCAAACTGTTGGGAAGGCGTCAAGTTATGCGAGTGATAGACCTCGGCACGCGGCTCGTAAGCGACCTTCATTCCTGAGGCGATAAACCTGGCGGCCATAAGCATGTCCTCGTTGGTGTTGACATGATCGAATCCACCGCATTCGAGATATGCGGTCCGTCGATAGGCAGAACAGGTGTCAGATGCAAAAAAAGTCTTAATACCGAGTTTCTCGAGATCACATTTGGAACGAACGGACGGCCGGTCGGGATAGTTGAAACCACGCACCAGCTGTTCAAAACGTCGGGCATCCGCCTTAGGCAGCTGCCTGCCGCTTACGAGAGCGATATCGGAATCATCAAGCATGGGAGCAACAAGCCGCTCCAGGTAATCATCAGAAACAGGCACAGCATCTTGGGTAAGGAAGCATACAAAGTCACCCCTCGACTCCCTTAGTGCCATGTCTCTTGTGGTGCCGTGGTTGAAATCCTGGCGATCAATCTTCAGAAGGCGGACTCTTTTGTGCTGCCGGACCAGCTCTATAGTTTTATCTTCCGAAGCGGAATCAACGATAAGGATATCAACCGGCTGAATAGACTGGTGTTCGAGGGCAATTAAAAGCCCATCGATTTCATGCTCAGCATTAAGAGTCGGAATGATGACGGATATTTCCATCTATCGGCCCGTCCTCTCCTTGCCAAACATGGCGCCGAAAGTGCCAGCAAAACACTTCCAATCCATTCGGAAACAACGGTTCCGCACGTAATGCAATTCGATTTTTTGGCGCAGACCGCTTTCAAATGACGCATCGTTGCGATCCGTCGCCTGCCATAACCCGGTAATTCCAGGTTGAACCGAAAGAAATACAACCTTATCCTCATCAGAAAAATGCATTTCGAGTTCATCACGCGTAATGGGACGAGGACCGATAACGGATAAATCACCATTTAAAACATTAAGAAACTGCGGCATCTCATCGATAGAGCACTTACGAATAAACTGCCCGACCTTAGTGATGCGCGGATCGTTATCGACCTTGCGCTCAATTTCCCACTGATGCAGCTGCTCAAAATTTAAATACTTCTGAACATTGCCAGCATCGGCAACCATGCTGCGCAGCTTAAAGATCTTAATGACCTTGCCATTTTTGCCAATTCGCTCCTGGGTGTACAAGGGACTACCCGGAGACTCTAGACAAATCAGGACGCACACAAGACCCACTGGAATGAATAAAATAGCGATTGCCATAAGACTAAACACAAGGTCAAACAGCCTCTTGACGATGCGATACCCAAGCGTACCGCTCGGCTTTATCTGATTGAAAGCCAGCGCACCAACCGTTGATGTACAACTCTCTGTTACTTCTTTAGCAGCCACAATAAAACTCACGTTCCTGTCCCCAGGAACCCCCCCCCGTCCATGAATCAAAATGCGAACGAATTGCCGGTGCAACGTCTCCCTTACGTTTTGCTGGGCACGTCGAGCGGAAGTAACTCCCTAAATGCGGAGTCGCCTTCGCCCACGTCCACCAGGCACCAGCGTTTATGACGGTCGATCTTCTTTACACGGGCCTCTTGCCCCACCAAGGGACCCTGCTCTATGTGCAACACGCCGTCTTCTATGCGCGCAACGCTGTTACGCACCACGCCGTCGTCGTCCAGCACACTGCGGTACCAGCCCTGCGCGTCGTCCGGCATGGGCATGTACGCCCGCTCCCTACTGCCGGCGATGCGGCAGCCAAAGCTCAACTGGGCCAAAGCCCTATCGAGCGCGGCAGCATCGTGCGTAGCGACGAAGAAATATTCCTTGTACATGGGTTTGGTTTGGAGCGACCAGGCACCGTCCCGCTTAAACCAGAACTCCTTTTGCATCACAAAAGCGTCCTGCATAAGGTTGTGCGGGATAATGCGGCGGACCTTTTCGCAGGTCTCGCGCTCTTTTCCATGGGGGGTGTGAACCAGATACCAGCGAACGCGGCCGTGCTGGCTGCTGATGGTGGCGCCGTTAAAAGCGCCTGGCAGCTGCTCTTGGCGCCGTGCCGTCTGTTCCATGTTCTCGCCCCCCCTTTGGCTTTGCGATGCACGCAAATGCAGGGGCGTTTAGAACAGGCTTCTCGCTCGCAGCTAGGCGCAGTCGCAAAAGTACAGGTTTTTGTATCTTTCGACATAGACAATTATACGAGCAATTAATCAGCGATTGCCCAGATTACGCAAAAATGTCCTGCCGGTAGATACATCTCCATACCCCTCTACAAAAACCTGTACCTTTTTGTGCAACAAAAAAGCCGCTCAACCAGCGGCTTTTCTAATTTTGGTAGGAAAAAAGGCGACCGCCCTGTGTGGACGGTCGCCTTTGTTAATTGTTGTGAAGCTTGCCTTAGGCGCGAGTCTTAATCTCCTCGGTCACCTTCGCAACAAACTCATCGACACCCATCTGAACGGTCTCGTTGGAGCGATCGCGGACGGAGATGTTGCCGGCCTCGACCTCCTTCTCGCCCAGGATGAGCATGTAGGGCACGCGGTCGATGCTGCGGGCCTCGCGGATCTTGTAGCCGATCTTCTCGTCGCGGTCATCGCAGACCACGCGAATGCCGGCCTCCTCCAGCTTGGCGCACACCTCGTGGGCGTAGTCGCGGCTCTTCTCAGAGACGGGAAGCGCCTTGACCTGCACGGGGGCCAGCCAGGTGGGGAACTTGCCCGCAAAGTGCTCAATCAGAATACCGATAAAGCGCTCGATGGAGCCAAAGCACACGCGATGCAGCATGATGGGGCGCTTCTTGGTGCCATCGGCGTCCACGTACTCCAAGTCAAAGTTGAGCGGCATCTGGAAGTCGAGCTGCACGGTACCGCACTGCCAGGTACGGCCGAGCGAGTCCTCCAGGTGGAAGTCGATCTTGGGGCCGTAGAAGGCGCCGTCGCCCTCATTGACCTCGTAGTCCATGCCCAGCTTCTCCAGAGCGGTGCGCAGGCCCTCCTCGGCGCGAGCCCAGTCCTCGTCAGAACCCATGGAGTCCTCGGGGCGGGTGGAAAGCTCAACGTGGTACTTAAAGCCAAACTTCTGGTACACGGAGTCGATGAGGTTGACCACGCCCACGATCTCGTCGGTCAGCTGGTCGGGACGCACAAACAGGTGGGCGTCGTCCTGGTTAAAGCAGCGCACGCGGAACAGGCCGTGCAGGGCGCCGCGCAGCTCGTGACGGTGCACCAGGCCAATCTCGCCGGCGCGAATGGGCAGCTCGCGGTAGGAGTGCGGCTTGGAGGCGTACACCAGCACGCCGCCCGGGCAGTTCATGGGCTTAATGCAGTACTCTTCGTCGTCAATAACGGTGGAGTACATGTTGTCCTTGTAGTGGTCCCAGTGACCCGAGGTCTTCCACAGCTGCTTGTTCATGATGAGCGGCGTGGAGATCTCCACGTAGCCGGCCTTGTGGTGAATCTCGCGCCAGTAGTCCAGCAGCGTGTTCTTAAGGATCATGCCGTTGGGCAGGAAGAACGGGAAGCCGGGGGCCTCGTCGCGCATCATAAAGAGGTCCATCTCGCGGCCGATCTTGCGGTGATCGCGCTTCTTGGCCTCCTCCAGCATGTGCATGTGCTCGTCGAGCTCTTCCTTGGTGGCAAAGGCGACGCCGTTGATGCGGGTGAGCATCTTGTTGTCCTTGTCGCCCTTCCAGTAGGCGCCCGAGACGCCGGTGAGCTTAAAGGCCTTGAGCGCCTTGGTGTAGCAGATGTGGGGGCCGACGCACATGTCGATGTAGTCGCCCTGCTGGTAGAAGGTGATGCGGGCGTCGTCGTCCAGGTCGCCGATGTGCTCGACCTTGTACTTCTCGCCGCGCTCCTCCATAAGGGCGATGGCCTCGGCGCGGGGCTTCTCGTACACGGAGAACTTGAGGTTCTCCTTGACGATCTTCTTCATCTCGGCCTCGATCGCGGGGAAGTCGTCCTCGCTGACCTTGACGCCCTCGGGCAGGTCGACGTCGTAGTAGAAGCCGTTGTCGGTCGCAGGGCCGTAGGCAAAGTCGGCCTGGGGGTACAAGCGCTTGATGGCCTGCGCCATGATGTGTGCGGCGGAGTGGCGGATGACGTGCGTGACCTCGTCCTGCGGGAGCTCGGCCACCGAACCGTCATTGTAGAGTGCCTTCATGGGTATGTTTTCTCCTCTCGGATGCCTGGTGCAAGTGCGTGCGATGCGCTCGGCATTTTTGACTTGCATCATTATAGGCAGGTTGCCTTGGTATACAAGCGCCCGCCGCACCTTAATGGCACGGCGGGCGATTTTCTACGCATGCTTCATCGTGTGGGGCGGGGCTGCGGAGCGCGCGTGCGGTTTGCGGCGTGCCCGTGGCTTGCGGCCGGCCCGGCGATGGATGCGCTACTGGATGCGAGTTCGGCAGTAGGGGCAGACCTTCCAATGCGCATCGAGCGGGCGATGGCAGCTGGGACACACGTTGCGAACCTGGGTATCGCACACCGGGCAGACGACGAAGTCCTTCTCGATGGGCGCCCCGCACTGCGGGCAGGTGCCGTACTGGGCAAGCTGGCGCTCGCGCAGAGCCATGTCCAGCTCCTGCTCCTCGCGGTCGGACGCATAGGAGTGCGGGCGCAGGACCAGGTAGGCGATGAGGCCCACAAACGGGATGAGGGCGATGATGCCCCACGCCACGTAGGCGCTGGCGCCGCGGCGGCGAGCGTCGATGAACACATAGACGACCGACAGCACATACAGGGCGATGATAAAGCCAACGAAGGCATAGACGACGCCCATAAGCTGCGGCGACATGAGCTCGGAGATGTACTTGGACATTACGGGTACCTTTCGGAATATTAACAGTCCGGTCAAGTTTACCACGGGGTTTGTTTATATGGGACCACGGCTAGGGGCGGGGCTGGTGCGGACACAAACATCTCAATCTGTAACAGTTAGGACCGGAATCCGGGTCTAGATGTTACAGATCGAGACACAGAGGTTCCTCCCCGACTTCAATCTCGATCTGTAACATCTTGGGCTCCAAAACCCCTCTTACTGTTACAGATCAAGACGAACGGTTGCCGTAGCTGTCGGCAGACGAGGCCAACATCCGTGCCGGGTCTCCCCTCGTCTGCCGTTGGCGGGTGTTGCGGGGCTGTTCGCCGCATTGCCGCTGCGCTAGGGGCGCGCAGACCGTAGGATAGTCTTATTGACATCCTGTCAACTCGTCTGGGAGGCACTGTGACAGAAACGTTTGATATCGCTATCGTGGGCGCGGGCATCACCGGATGCGCCATCGCGCGGCAGCTCGCGCGCTATGACCTATCCATTTGTGTGGTCGAGGCGGCCAACGACATTGCACTGGGCGCCTCGAAGGCCAACGGCGGCCTGGTGCACGCCGGCTACGATCCGGCACCGGGCACCGTAAAGGCACAGGTCAACGCCCGCGGCTGCGAGCTGTATGGCACCTGGTCCCGGGAGCTGGGATTTCTGTTCTGCCGCACCGGGTCGATGGTGTTGGGCTTTAACGACGAAGACCGCGCGCATCTGGAGCAGCTGCGCCAGAATGGCCTGGCCAACGGGGTGCCCGAGCTGTCGATCGTCGGACCCGACCGCATCCACGAATTAGAGCCGCGCGCCAGTGCCGATGTAACGTGCGCGTTGTGGTGCCCATCGACTGGGTTTGTCGACCCGTTTGAGGTTGCCATCGCCGCACTGGAGAACGCCGTGGCCAACGGGGTGACGTTTATGCGGTCTGCGCCGGTGGAAGCGATTGAAGTCGCGGGCTCGGGCGACGACGCGCGCTTTACGTTGGCGACGCCCGCCGGAGACGTGCGCTGCCGCTACCTGATCAACGCCGCGGGCAACGGCGCCGCCGACATCTCGCATATGGTGGGCGCCGAGGAGTTCCAGATGGTCTGGCGTCAGGGCAACATCGTGGTGCTGGACAAGGAGCCGCGCGCGCTCATGCCGCTCTACCCTGTTCCCACGCCGGTTTCCAAGGGCGTTATCGTGACGGGGACCGTTCATGGCAACACCGTGATTACCGCGACGGCCGCCGTGCGCGAGCCGGGCGACACGCAGACCTATGCGAGCGATGTAAACGCGCTCCTGAACGGCGCGCGCAAGCTGGTGCCCGACCTGGAGACGCGCCGCGTGGTTCGTGCGTTTGCCGGCGGGCGTCCGGTCATTCGGGGAACGAACGACTTCTTTATTGGACAGTCGGCCGTGGTGCCGGGGCTCTTCCAAGCGGCGGGCATTCAGTCCCCAGGCGTGGCGAGCGCGCCTGCCATTGCCGAGCGCATGGAGCTTGTGATGCGTGAGGCGGGCGTGGAGCTGCACGAGCGGGCGGACTGGAACCCAATTCGCCGCGCGCCGGACGACTTTGACCGCGCACCGCTGGCTCGCAATGAAGAACTCATTGAGTCCGATCCCGCGTGGGGGCAGATCGTCTGCCGCTGCGAAACGGTGCCCGAGGCCGAGATTGTGGCCGCGATCCGACGCCGTCCGGGCGCGATTTCGGTCGAGGGCGTCAAGCGCCGCTGCCGCGCCGGCATGGGTCGGTGCCAAAGCGGTTTTTGCCAGAGCCGCGTGGTGGCGATCCTGGCGCGCGAGCTGGGCTGCGACCCCAGCGAAGTGCTGTTGGAAGATGCCGGATCTTGGCTGGTCGAGGGACCTTTGAAGGGGGTGCGCTAGGATGGCGGAATTCAAATCGAGTGCGATTGATTGCGGCGTCGTTGAGGCCGTGGCAACGCAGGCCTTCGACGTGGTCGTTATCGGCGGCGGACCCGCCGGCATGGCGGCCGCGATGGCCGCGCATAAGGCGGGCGCACGCGTGGCCATCGTGGAGCGCGAGCAGCACCTGGGCGGTATCCTCCGCCAATGCATCCACCCCGGCTTTGGCCTGTCGCACTTTAAACAGGAGCTCACCGGTCCCGAGTACGCGCAGCGCTTTATCAACCAGGTGCACGCAACCGACATTGCGCTGTTCCTGAACAGCATGGTGCTTGGGATTGATTCAGGCGAGCCTACGGAAGACACCGCGGTCCATACCGTCACGCTCATGAGCCGCGACGGCATGCTGCAGCTCACCGGGCGCGCGATCGTCCTTGCCATGGGTTGCCGCGAGCGCACGCGCAGCGAGATCAAGATCCCCGGCAGCCGACCCGCCGGCGTGTTTACGGCGGGCCTGGCGCAGCGATACATCAATATCGAGAACCTCAAACCCGGCTCGCGCGCCGTCATTTTGGGCTCGGGCGACATCGGGCTCATCATGGCTCGCCGCTGCACGCTCGAGGGGATTTCGGTCGAGGGCGTGTACGAGCTCATGCCGTACGCCAACGGGCTGCGCCGCAACGTCAAGAACTGTCTGGACGACTTTGGAATTCCGCTGCACCTGTCCACCACCGTCACACGCTTGATCGGGCACGACCGCGTGGAAGCCGTCGAGGTGAGTCAGGTCGACGAGCACCTGACGCCCATTCCGGGAACCGAGCGCATCGTTCCGTGCGACACGCTGCTGCTTTCGGTGGGATTGATTCCCGAGAACGAGCTTTCGGTTGCCGCGGGCGTGGAGCTTGACCCACGCACGCGCGGCGCCGTAGTTGACCAGAGCCTCCAGACAGGCGTGCCGGGCATCTTTGCCTGTGGCAACGTGCTGCACGTGCACGACCTGGCCGACAACGTGACGACCGAGTCCGAGAGGGCTGGCGCAGCTGCAGCGGCGTACGCGTTGGAAACCGGCGCGGACGTCGTTCCGGACTGCGAGCTCACCGTCTCCCCTGCCGGCATTGCGGGCTACGCGCTGCCGGGACGCATTACGGCTGTGGCGCTCACCAAGCTGAACTTCCGCGTGCGCCGACCGGTCGACACCGCCCGCGTGCGCATTCTCGCTGGCGGCAAGGAGCTGTTTGTGGGCAAGGTCCGCCCGTTTAAACCGAGTGTTATGGAAAGCTTCCCACTGCCGGCAAAGGTCATCAAGCAGGCGCTCGATCTGGGTGCCAGCGAGATTGTTCTATCCGTCGATTCCATCGAGGAGGCATAAACTATGAGCGATAACGTGGTCGAAACGCTGCAGTTCAACTGCACCACCTGCCCATCCGAGTGCCTTCTGACCGTAGAGGTGGAGCGCGACGCCAATGGCGCCGTGGTGGAAGTGCGCTCCGTGACCGGCAACAACTGCCCGCGCGGCGATACGTTCGCGCATCAGGAGCTCACCTGCCCCATGCGCGTGCTCACGACGACCGTGGCCGTCTCCGGCGGCGACGAAGCCCTGCTCCCCGTGCGCACGGCCGAAGCCATCCCGCTGGCACTCCACGCCCAAGCCATGGCCCTCATCCGAGGTCTAGTCGTCAACGCCCCCATCCGCATGGGCGACGTCGTGCTGGAAGATCTTCTCGGCACCAACATTGACCTAGTCGCCAGCATGGACATCGACCCAGCCTAAGCAGCAAATTTGGGACGGGGCTCTTTTAGCTGCTTTTGCAAGGAGTGTCCCCAGGTGCCGGCATAAAAGGAACGTCCCTATGTGCCGGGCTTGGGATACCATGGTGGCAGCCTAGCGAAAGGATGTTTCATGGCACATGTCGATGACCAGCGTGTGGCGCGCGTGCTCGATGCGCTCGAGGCTCAGCACCCCGGCGCGCAGCTCCTCGTAAACGACCCGTGGTCGATCTATTACCTGACCGGCTTTTATGCCGATATGTTCGAGCGTTTTTGTGGCGTGCTGCTCACGCGCGGCAGCGAGCCGGTAATCCTGGTCAACGCCCTGCACCAGCTGCCCGAGTATGACAATGCCCGCGTTGCCTACCACACCGACACCGATGTCGTGGCCAACGCCATCGCGAGTGAGATCGACCCGACCAAACCGCTCGGCATCGACACCGTCATGCGCTCCGGCTTTTTGATGCCGCTTATGGAGCGCCACGCCGCCAGCGAGTTTTTCCTGGGCGATTTTGCCGTCACCGCCGCACGCACCTACAAGGATGCCGCCGAGCAGGAGCTCATGCGCGCGTCCTCGGCCGCTAACGATGCCGTGATGGCCGATGTTATCAAGCTCGTCCACGAGGGCGTGACGGAGCGCGAAATTGCCGACCAGATGCTAAGTCTGTATCGCAAGCACGGCTGCGAGGGCTTTAGCTTTCCGCCCATCGTGAGCTTTGGCGCCAACGCCGGCGACCCGCATCACGAGCCCGACGACACCGTACTCAAGCGTGGCGACGTGGTGCTGTTCGACATTGGCGGACGGCATCGCAACTACTGCTCGGACATGACGCGCACGTTCTTTTGGGGCGAGCCGGACGAGGAGACCGTGCGTATCTACGATATCGTGCGCCGTGCCAACGAGGCCGCCGAGGCGCTCATCGCGCCGGGCGTTCGCATGTGCGACTTGGACCGCGCCGCACGCGATGTGATCGAGGACGCAGGCTATGGCAGATACTTTACACATCGCCTGGGCCACTCGATTGGTCTGCAGGACCACGAGCCGGGCGACGTCTCGCTCGTCAACGAGCAGGTCGTAGAGCCAGGCATGACGTTCTCCATCGAACCGGGCATCTACCTCCCCGGTCGCGCCGGCGTCCGCATCGAGGACTTGGCCCTGGTGACCGAGTCCGGCGTCGAGATTCTCAACGCCTACCCCCACGATCCGGTCCGCCTAGACTAGCCAATGTGACAAAGGAACAGTCCCTTTGTCACCTTCCGATTAGCTGCGCCACGAAAACGGCCTATCTACTACGTTTAGCCCGCATGGGTCGACCACACCTGTGTTTTCGCAAAACTGGTAAGCCATCTACCTGCGGTTTTCATTTCGCAATTCTCGGTGTGGTCGGGGGTAGTCGGTAAAACGTAGTAGATAGGCCCATTTCGTGGCAAGCGAGTCAACTCGGGGCACAGGGCAGCCAAAAAAGCCCCGTCCCAAATTGACTACTTTTAAGTTGCGGTGATATACGGACTGTTTGAGGCTTCTGGCTTGTAAAACAGTCCGTATTTCACCGCAACTGCTGAGGGGATGGGTTAACGGAGCAGCCCCGCTACTTCGCCGGCTAGGGTGATGGTACCGGCTGCTACGAAAGACTCGCCCGCAGCATCGAAAGCCGCGAGGGCCTCGGATACGCTGGGGTACACGCCCGCGAGCTTGTCGGCGTCCACCAGGGAGGCAAGCTCCTGTGCGGGCAAGGCGCGATCGGAATCGGTCTGGGTTACGACCACGCGGGGGAACGCCGGAACCAGAACGTCAACGATACCCGCCACGTCCTTATCGGCCAGCGCGGCGCACAGCAGCGTGGGGCGATTCTCCACGCACGGATCGATCTCGTCCAGCGCGCTCACAAAGTTCTCGCAGCTCTGGGGGTTATGACAGGCATCGATCAGCTTGAGCGGATCGATTCCCAGCACATCAAATCGGCCCGGCGTGGGGCAGCCCATAAGCGACGCATCGAGCTTGTCATGATCGAGCTCGCGACCCAGATACCCCTCGCAAAGCATAATCGCGCACGCAGCATTCTGCGGCTGATACGCCGGCTTGACCATGCTCGACGTATAAATCGCACGCGGCGTAGTGCAGCTAAACTCAACCGTATCGCCCACATGTGCCGGCACCTTTGTCGTGGCATGGTTCACCACGAGCGGCACGACGCCGCACTCGCGACAACGTGCATCCATCACGCGCTGAACGCTCGCTTCATGCGTTCCCTCGCCCAAAACAACCAGGCGTCCGGGCTTGATAACCGCAGCTTTCTCCCCCGCAATGGCCTCGAGTGTGTCGCCCAAAATACGTGTGTGATCGAGCCCGATGCCCGTAATGGCAACGGCAACGGGATCGGTCGCACTCGTGGCGTCCCAACGCCCGCCCATGCCAACCTCGAGCACGGCAACATCCACCGCAGCCTCGGCAAACACGACAAGTGCGGCAGCCGTCAGCAGGTCAAACGGCGTGATGGAATAGGCGCGCTCCCCCGCCGCCACACGACGAGCATTCACTCGATGCCCCGCCTCAACAGCGGCAGAAACGCCACGGGCGAATGCCTCATCGCTCACGACGCATCCATCGACTTCCATGCGCTCGGGATAGCGTACCAGCTGTGGCGACGTATACAGCGCGGTCTTGAGCCCCTCGCCGCGAAGAATGGCGGCCGAAAAACGCGTGGTCGAAGTCTTGCCATTGGTACCGGCAACCTGGATGCAATCAAAGTACTCGTCCGGACGCCCCAACTCATCGAGCATATCGACAACCGTCTCAAGCAGAGGCCCAGCATCCCCAGAAATCCGCCCCGTATCAGCAGCCAGCCCAACAGCCTCATCAAACGAAAGCAAATCAAACTCAAAAGGAACGGTATACAAGCCGGAACGCTTAGGCATTTTTAGAACCGCCATTCATAGAAAAATAAAACAGTATAGGTTGAGGATAGTCAGCGAAAACGCCTCTGATGAGCCAAGGTGCCGTGAAACAAGGGCGCATAGGGCTTATGCCCATGCGCCCGAAGTTGAACGGCAGATTGGCCATCAGAGGCGTTTGCAGCGTCGAGTCAGCCGCCGTTCGTTAGAACGGCGGAATAGGTGTCCGCAGTAGCGAGCAAAGCGTCGGGACGCGCCCCTCAGTAAGCCCTACGAGAAGTCAGCAACCTGAGCAGTCAGCGCCGCCAGGATCTCCTTGAGCTCAGCTGCACGATCCCTCTTCTTCTGGACCACCGCAGGCGCAGCCTTAGCCACAAAGCCCTCGTTGGCCAGCGTCTTCTCGCAGCCGGCGAGCTCCTTCTGAGCCGCGGCGATCTCCTTCTCCAGGCGCGCCTTCTCGGCCGAAAGATCAACCTTGCCCTCGAGCACCACAAAGACCTCGACGCCGCTGTCGACCACGGCAATGCTCGCAGCCGGCTTCTCGACGTCGGTACCCATGACCAGCGAGGCGGTGTTGGCCAGCGGCTCGATGGTCGAGCGCAGGCTCTCGAGCTTCTCGATGTCCTCGGCACCGGCGCGCACGACCACGTCGAGCTCAGCCTTGGGGCTCAAGCGATAACGCGAACGGGTGGCGCGGGCGGCGGAAACGACGGCGCGGCACAGCTCAAACGCGCGCTCGGCGTCCTCGTCGACATACTTGGCGTAGTCGGCGGGCTCGGGCCACTTGGCGATCATGAGCGCCTCGGCGCGGTTCACGTTGCCCTCGGCGTCCAGGTCGAGCACGCTCGCCGGCATGTTGTCCCAGATCTCCTCGGTGACAAACGGCATAAGCGGGTGCATCAGGCGAATGGAGGTATCGAGCACAAAGATCAGGTTGCGCTGCGCCTGCAGACGGCCCTCGCCCTTCAGACGGGCCTTGGTAACCTCGACGTACCAGTCGCAGACCTCGTTCCAGAAGAACTGCTGCACGCCGCGGGCCATATCGCCAAAGGTGTAGTTCTCAATACCCTCGGTGACCATCTTGACGGCCTTGGCCAGGCGGCTGAACATCCAAGCGTCGGCCGGCGTCTCCACGACGGGCTCGCCGGGCGTGTAGCCCTCCATGTTCATAAGCAGGAAGCGGCTGGCGTTCCAGATCTTGGTCACAAACGACTTGGCCTGCTCGGTGCGCGGGCTGTCGATGAGCTTCTTGGTCTTCTTGTCGATGTTCGCGTCGAACTTGACGTCCTGGTTGTTGGTGCACAGCGTGAGCAAGTTGTAGCGCATGGCGTCGGCGCCGTACATGCCAATGAGGTCCATGGGGTCAACGCCGTTGCCCTTGGACTTGGACATGCGGCTGCCGTCCTTGGCCAGGATCGTCGGGTAGATGACGACGTCCTTAAACGGCACCTCATCAAGGAAGTACAGCGAGCTCATGACCATGCGGGCGACCCACAGCGCGATGATGTCGCGCGCGGTGACGAGCGCCGTCGTGGGATGATGGCCCACGAGCAGCTCCGGCTTTTGCGGCCAGCCCTGCGTGGCGAAGGTCCACAGCTGCGAGCTGAACCAGGTGTCCAGCACGTTCTCGTCCTGATGCACGTGATGGCCGCCGCACTTGGGGCACACGTCGGTGTCCTCGGTGAGGGCGTCCTCCCAGCCGCAGTCCTCGCAGTAGAACACGGGGATGCGGTGGCCCCACCACAGCTGGCGGCTGATACACCAGTCCTTGAGGTTCTCCATCCAGGTGGTGTAGGTCTGCGTCCAGCGCGCGGGGTGGAAGGTGACCTTGCCAGAGTTGACGGCGTCGAGCGCCGGCCCCTTGAGCTTGTCGACGGCCACAAACCACTGCTCGGACAGCCACGGCTCCAGGGCGGAGTCGCAACGGTAGCAGTGCATGACGGAGTGGTCGAGCTCTTCGACGTGGTCGAGCAGGCCGTGCTCGTCGAACCACTTGACAACGGCCTCGCGGCACTCGTCGCGGTTCATGCCGGTGAACTCGCCATAGCCCTCGACGACCACCGCGTGCTCGTCGAAGATATTGATCTGCGGCAGGTCGTGGGCCTGACCCATGGCGTAGTCGTTGGGGTCGTGAGCCGGGGTGACCTTAACGAAGCCGGAGCCAAAGTTGGCGTCGACATGCCAATCCTCAAAGATGGGGATCTCACGGTTGACGATCGGCAGCATGACGGTCTCACCCACAAAGGCGGCCTTCTCGGGATCCTTCGGGGAGACGGCGACGCCCGTGTCGCCGAGCATGGTCTCAGGACGCGTGGTGGCGACGACGATGTAGTCCTGGCCGTTGACCGGCTCGGTCAGCGGGTAGCGCAGGTGCCACAGGTGGCCCTTCTCGTCCTTATACTCGGCCTCGTCGTCCGAGATGGCGGTGGTGCAGTTGGGGCACCAGTTGACGATGCGCTTGCCGCGATAGATCAGGCCGTCATGGTACCAGTCGCAGAAAACCTTACGCACAGCCTGGGCGTAATCCTCGTCCATGGTGAAGCGCTCGTTGTCGAAGTCGACGGAGCAGCCCATGCGCTTGATCTGCTCGACGATGATGCCGCCGTACTCGTGGGTCCAGTCCCAGCAGGCGTCGACAAACTTATCGCGACCGATCTCCAGGCGGCTGATGCCCTCGCTCTTGAGCTTCTTGTCGACCTTGGTCTGCGTGGCGATACCGGCGTGATCGGTGCCCAGCACCCAGCGCGTGGACTTGCCGCGCATGCGGGCCATACGGACGATGGCGTCCTGGATGGAGTCGTCGGTGGCGTGGCCCATGTGGAGCTTGCCAGTCACGTTGGGAGGCGGAATGGTGACGGTGCAGTCGCCCACGCCCTCACGGCGCTTGTAGTAGCCGCCGTCGAGCCACTTCTGCAGGATCGCCGGCTCGTTGGTCGACGGATCGTAGTTCTTGGGCATCTCTTCCATATATCTCTCCCTGTCCCGCCGGGGAGGAATGTAGGCCCGATTTTCACTCGGTCAGGTCCTGGGCTCGCTCGAAGACCACATTAAGTGGTCTTCGGCTCGTGCGGAATCTACGAAAATCGGGCCTACATTCCTCCCCTTAGGTATCGATTACTTCAGTCTGAATTGACTTCGCTGAGGCTTAAACAAACACACAGAATAACACAGGTAGTTGGGGTTATTGCGTATATATAAAATAGCCTCCGACCGCGGATGGTCGGAGGCTATTTGCAAGCACGTTTTTGGCTGGTTTACCCGTAGATGCGTTGGGGCTGTTCTTCGCCCTTAACCGCCGCTTCGGTTACGACGACCTTAGCGACGCCTTCCTCGCTGGGGAGGTCGAACATCGTCTGCTGCAGCACGTCCTCGCAGATGGCGCGCAGGCCGCGGGCGCCGGTCTTGCGGGCGAGCGCCATGCGGGCGATCTCGTGCAGGGCCGCGTCCTCAAACTCAAGATCGACATCCTCGAGCTGGAACATCTTGCGGTACTGGCGCACCACGGCGTTCTTGGGCTCGGTCAGGATCGACACCAGGTCGTCCTCATCGAGCGCCTGCGTCTGGGTGACGACGGGCGTACGTCCCACAAACTCGGGGATCATGCCAAAGGCGTTGAGGTCCTGCGGGAGCACCTGGCGCAGCAGGTCGTTCTCGTCGACCGAGGTGGGGCCGGCGATCTCGGAGTTAAAGCCCACGCCCTTGTTGCCCACGCGATCGGCAATGATCTTGTCCAGACCCACAAAGGCACCGCCGCAGATGAACAGGATGTTCGTCGTGTCGATCTGCAGCAGCTCCTGCTGGGGATGCTTGCGGCCGCCGGTGGGCGGAACGCTTGCCACCGTGCCCTCAAGAATCTTCAGCAGTGCCTGCTGAACGCCCTCGCCCGAGACATCGCGGGTGATGGAGAGGTTCTCGGCCTTGCGGGCGATCTTGTCGATCTCGTCCACGTAAATGATGCCGACCTGCGCGCGCTCGATATCGCCATCGGCGGCGTTGATGAGCTTGAGCAGGATGTTCTCCACGTCCTCGCCCACGTAACCGGCTTCGGTGAGTGCGGTGGCGTCGGCGATAGCAAACGGCACCTCGAGGATGCGCGCGAGCGTCTGGGCGAGCAGGGTCTTGCCGGTACCGGTGGGGCCGAGCAGCAGGATGTTGGACTTGGCGAGCTCTACCTCGTCCATATCGTCGTTGAACTGCGAGCCCATGCCGTCGTCAAAGGCAGACACCGCGGCGCCGCCCTCGATCACGCGGCGATAGTGGTTGTACACGGCAACCGACATGGCGCGCTTGGCGGCCTCCTGACCCATAACATAGGCCGAAAGCTCGTCATAGATCTCGTGCGGCGTCGGCACGTGCGTAATGACCTGGCGGGCGTCGTCCTCCAGCTCAAAACCCTCGGCTTCAGGATCTACAGCAGGCTGACCGGCAGCCTGGCCGTGGTCGTTGAGGAAGCCTGGCAGCTTGCCGTTGCGAGCAGCGTCCATAAAGTCCGAAGCCAGCGACTCCTCAAGAATCTCGGAGCAGGCGGCAACGCACTCGTCACAGATAAAGATATTGGTCGGGCCCTTCACCAGGCGGCGAACCTGACCCTGCTCTTTTCCGCAGAAGGAGCAGCGGATCGGGTTGCCGTTCTCGTCAAAGTTGTCCTGCATGTTACCGGCCATCCTAGGCGTCCTTCGCGGCGAGGTCGCGCGAGGTGACGATGCGGTCGATCAGGCCGTAGTCGAGGGCCTCGGCAGCCGTGAGGTAGTTGTCGCGCTCGGTATCGGCCTGAACCTTCTCGATAGGCTGGCCCGATGCGTCGGACAGAATCTGGTTGAGCTCGCGGCGGGTCTTCTTGATCTCCTCGGCCACGATCTCGATCTCGGTCTGCTGGCCCTGGGCACCGCCGCTGGGCTGGTGAATCATGACCTTGGAGTGCGGCAGGCAGAAGCGCTTGCCCTTGGCGCCGGCCGAAAGCAGCACGGCAGCCATAGACGCGGCCATACCGACGCAGATGGTGGAGACCTGCGGCTTGATGAAGTTCATGGTGTCAAGAATCGCCAGGCCAGAGTAAACCTCGCCACCGGGCGAATTGATGTAGAGCGAGATATCCTTCTCGGCATCCTGGCTCTCAAGATGCAGCAGCTGGGCAACGACCAGGTTGGCGCTGACGGAGTTGATCTCCTCGCCCAAGAAGATGATGCGGTCGTTGAGCAGGCGCGAATAGATATCGTAGCTGCGCTCGCCGCGCGGCGTCTGCTCGATAACGTATGGCACGAGGGCGGAATCGAACTTAGCGATCATACGCATCTCCATTTCTCTTACGGACCAATAGTGGTTCTAGACAAACGTACGGTGCCCGCATGCTATGCATTGGCTGGCACCGTACGAAGCAACCGGATAACCGGCTTATAACTTTACCCCATCACGGGCACATACATGCGCTCGCGTGCAAGGTGGCGAGAATTACTCGGCGTCCTTGGCGGTCTCGTCGACCTCAGTCACCTTGGCGTTCTCGACCAGGTGGTCGACGGCCTTGGAGCGACGGATGGACTCGCGGACGGCAGGCATGCGGCCATCGGCGATGAACTCGGCCTTGGAAGCCTCGATGTCCTTGACGCCAGCCTTCTCGAACTCGGCGTTGATGTCGTCCTCGGTGACCTCGATCTTGAGCTCGCGGGCGAGGGCGTCCAGAGCCAGGGACTCACGGGCAACGTCGTTGGCCTGCTTATGCAGGTCGCCGATGAACTGCTCCATGGTCAGACCGGAAGCGGGCAGCCAGGTGTCCAGGGTCATGCCGCGGGCAGCGAGGTTGGACAGGAAGTTCTGGCCAAGCTCCTCAAAGACGGACTGCTCGTAGTCGGCATCCATCTCGTCGAGCTGCAGGCGCTCGGCGAGAGCGGAGACGCAACGGTTCTCCTTCTCGGCCGGGAGGCGGGAAGCCTTGTCCTGCTCGATCTCGATCTTGATGGCGTCGCGCATAGCGTCGATGCTGTCGAAGCCAAAGTCGGACTTGACGAGCTCGTCGGTGAGCTCGGGGGTGTTGCGGACCTTGATGCCCTTGACGGTGACCTCGACGGTGTGGGTCTCGGCCTCCTCGCCCTCCTCGGCCTCGTCGGTCCAGGTGACGGACTTGACGTCGTCAACGTTAGCGCCGATCAGGGCCTCGTTGAACTCCTTGGGGTTGCTGTCGCTACCGGCGATGAGCATGCGGCCCTCGGCAGCGAAGTTGTCGGCGTTCTCGACGGCCTTGAGGTCGACGGTAACGTAGTCCTCGGCCTCGACGGCGCGACCCTCGACGTCCTCGAAGGTGGCACGGTAGTTGAGGAGCATCTCGACCTGGTTGTTGATCTCGGACTCGGTGACCTCCGCAGGGGGCATCTCGATCTCGACGGCGTCGAAGGAAGAGAGCTCGGCAGCAGGACGCAGGGAGAACTCGACGGTGTAGGTGTAGTCCTCGTGATCCTTGGCGAGGTCAAGCTCCTTGTAGTCACCGTTCTTGGTGGGGACGATGTCCAGCTCGTTGAGGACGGAGGGCTCGTTGGCGGCGATCAGGTCGTTGGTGGCCTGAGCGAGGGTTGCCTCGGCGCCAAGAGCGGAGTCGATGACCGGACGGGGAGCCTTGCCGGCGCGGAAGCCCGGGAAGCGGTACTTCTTGGCGGTATCCTTGTAGGCCTTCTTGATCGCGGCGTCGACGTCGGCGGCCGGGATGGTGACCGTAGCGGTGAGCTTGGCGTCCTTGACGTCAGAAGCGGTGATGTTCAACACGTTCCTCCTCATACTGCCCAGCTTATCTGAGGTGCTGGTACCTTTATGCAACAAAGTGTCGCGACGGCCAGAGCCGACGCAGATGCGTTGGTGCGGGCGAAAGGACTCGAACCTTCACGGGAATCCCACCAGAACCTAAATCTGGCGCGTCTACCAATTCCGCCACGCCCGCATGAGCGCACAGACTAGGAATGATAGCAGATACGAACGACAAGCGCACGCACACCTTTTACAGGCTCACGACCTCACCACGAGTGCGAAAGGCGGGGCGAGTTGCCCCGCCCCGCCCATTACGACTTGTTCGCCGACCCGCTACTCCCCCAGCAGGGCCTTCTCGGGCGTGATGGGCAGCGAGCGAACCTGATGGCCGGTGGCATGTGCCACGGCCGAGGCCACGGCGGCGAGCGGCGTGTTGATGACGACCTCGCCGATCGACTTGGCGCCAAACGGACCCGTCGGCTCGTAGCTCGGCTCAAAGGCCACGCGAATGCTACCGATATCCAGGCGCGTGGGAAGCTTGTAGCTCATAAAGTTGCCGGTGCGCAGACGGCCGCGGTCATCGTGCTCGACGATCTCGTAGAGCGCGTGGCCGATGCCCTGGGCAATGCCGCCCTCAGCCTGGACGCGCGCGAGCGCCTCGTTGATTACGGTGCCGCAGTCCACAGCCGCCGCGTAGTCCACCACGGTCACCTTACCGGTGGCCTTGTCGACCTCGACCTCGGCAATGCCGGCCATAAACGGCGGAGGCGAAACGGGCAGGCAGGCAGAGGCGTGCGAAGTCAGCGCGTCGCCGCCCGCGATGTTCTTGACGCACAGGTTGGCAAAGTCGCGCAGCGTGAGGTAGCGGTTCTGCTCGCGCGCGGCGCGCTCGTCGGACAGACGCACGTACTGGCCATCAAAGACCACGTCGGCGGCGTCCACGTCCCACATCTGGGCGGCCTTGGCGCAAATCTTCTCACGCAGCTCGGTAGCGGCGTTCTTAGCGGCCAAACCCGTCACGTATGTACCCGAGCTCGCGTACGAGCCGGCATCGAACGGCGACACGTCGGTGTCCACGCCGCGCACCACAATCAGCGAGCTCTCCACGCCCAGCTCCTCGGCGGCAATCTGCGCCAGAATCGTATCGACGCCCATGCCGTTATCGGTGGCGCCGGTGCCGATGGTAATGAAGCCGTCCTCTTCCAGGCGCATGTCAATGCCGGCGATATCCACGTTGGAAATGCCCGAGCCCTGCATGGTGAGCGCGCAGCCCAGGGCGCGCACGCGGTCGCCCAGGTCCACGGCCAGCGGCTTGTCGCGCCAACCGATCATGTCCATCGCGCGCAGCATGCAGCGGTCGAGCGCGCACGCGTTGAGCTTCTCGTTGTAGTACTGCGGCATGATCTCGCCTTCGCGCACGATGTTCTTAAGGCGCAGGTCGGCGGGGTCCATGTGCAGCATGTCGGCGAGCTCGTTGACGGCACTCTCCACGGCAAACTGGCCCTGGGTGGCACCGTAGCCGCGATACGCGCCGCCACGGTTGGTATTGGTGTAGACGGCGTCCCAGCTAAAGCGGCTCGCCTTCACGTGATTGTAGATGGGCAGGCTCTTGTGACCCGAAAGGCCGATCGTCGTGGTGGCGTGCTCGCCATAGGCGCCGGCGTTGGACAGCGTATGCAGATCGATGGCCGTGATGGTGCCGTCGTTCATGGCGCCCAGCTTAACGGTCATCTGCATCTGGTGACGCGAGTTGCCCGCGGTGATGGTCTCCTCGCGGGTGTAGCAGCAATAGCTCGAACGGCCGGTCTGCTGGGTAACGAATGCCACGAAGATCTCGCAGCAGCCCGTCTGCTTGGAGCCAAAGCCGCCGCCGATGCGCGGCTTAATGACCTGCACCTGCGACTGCGGAATGTCGAGCGACTGCGCGACCATGCGGCGCACGTGGAAGGGCACCTGCGTGGAAGTGGTAACCGAGATACGCCCGAACGCGTCGGTCGTCGCGAAGGCGCGGAAGGTTTCCATGGGCGCGGTCTGGGTGGCCTGGCTGGTGTAGGTGCGCTCAAAGACGATGTCGCTTTGGGCGAACGCTTCGTCCAAGTCGCCAAAATCGCTGGTACCGCTGCACACCAGGTTGCGAGCAACGTCGCCGCCCTGCGGGAACATAAAGGTCACGTCGCCCTCGGGGTGGACCACGATGTCATTATCGAGTGCCTGGGTAAAGTCGAGCAGGGGCTCGAGCACCTCGTAGTCGACCTTGATGAGCTTGAGCGCCTTGTCGGCGGCCTCCTCGGTCTCGGCGGCGACGATCGCCACCTCTTCGTTTTGGTAACGGACGAGGTTCTCGAGGATCAAGCGGTCGTAGGGACTCGGCTGCGGATAGCTCTGACCGGCGATGGTAAAGCGGCGCTTGGGCACGTCCTCATAGGTGTAGACTCCCACGACGCCCGGCACCTTCAGGGCGCGAGACGTGTCGATGGAGCAGATCTTGGCGCGGGCATAGGGGCTGCGCTTGAGTTTGACGATCAGGGCGCCGGCGGGCACCATATCGCCCGTGTAGACGGGACGGCCCTCGAGCAGCGCCTTCGAGTCCTTCTTGGGCTGCTTATGGGTGATCTGCTTGTACGAGACACCGTCGCAGCTGGTGTCGTTGACCGGCAGCTCGGGCATCTCAAAGCCCACCTGCACGCCGGACTCGTTGAGGAAGCGGACAATGGCGCGCAGCTGGCTCTCGTAGCCGCTGCAACGGCAGAGGTTGCCGGCGAGCTGGCGCGACAGCTCCTCGCGCGTGGCGACGAGGCTCGGGTCCTCCTTGGCGGCGCGGGCAAGCGCCAGCACGTTCATGATAAGGCCGGGGGCGCAAAAACCGCACTGCTCGGCGCCTTCGGCAGCCATCGCGCGGGCAAGCGCCTCGGACTCAGCCTTGAGACCCTCGAGCGTGGTGATGGTATGGCCCTCGACGCGCGCGGCGGGAACCGAGCAGCTCAGCACCGGGTAGCCGTCGAGCCACACCGTGCACAGGCCGCAGTTGGTGGTCTCGCAGGCGCAGCGCACCGACGCGCAACCCTGCTCACGCAAAAGCGAAAAGAGCATGGTATCGGGGGCAATCTGAACCTTGACCTTGCGGCAGTTGAGCGTAAAGGAAAGATCGATGAATTTGGCAGCCATTAGCGCACCTCGCTAGAATCGACGCCGGGCACGCGGCGGCAGGAATACTCGTCCGTGGCAAACTTAGGGACCTGCACGGTCTCGAGCTCGCGGGCAAGCGCGGCCGAAAGCTCGATGCCGGCGGCGCGGCGCACGGCCTGGACGGCGAGCGGGGCAGAGATGCGACGGCGGTAGTCGGCCGAGCCCCACAGGTTGGTTCCGTAGCTCAGGGCACGCACGGATGCAGCAAGGGCGCGAAGCTCGTCCTCGGAAGGCTGCTCGTTGGTAAGGCCGCACGCCACGCCCTGCAGCAGGGTCGCGCGCAGCGGGCGGGCGCCCACGGTGACGTGCCAAGTGTTGTTCCACCAGGCGGCGGTGACGTTCAACGAGGGGAAGTCGGTCGCGGCCTTGCGCACGGCCTCGTAGCTCGCACGGTAATCGTGTTTAACGACCACGATGTGCTCGATCACGTCGCGCACGTAACCCATCCGCACGAACTCGGCGAGCGGCACGCGGCCGGCGCCCGTCAGCTCAACATACGAATCGAGCGCCAGGAACGCCGAGAGAACGTCCGAGAAGCCAAAGCGGCCGTAGATGCTGCCGCCCACCGTGGCGGTATTGCGCAGCTGCACGCCCACGATGTCGTGGACGGCGAACTCAAAGACATTGTTGACAAGCGCGTTGAGCCCGGCATGACGCTCGAGCTGGCGCAGGGTGCACATGGCACCGATGCGAAACTCGGTCTCGGTCTCCTCGATCTGATCGAGTCCGCAGGCCGAAAGGTCAATCGCCGTCGCCACGCGACGCGAACCCAGACGCATCCAAATGCCACCGCCCACAATCTTGTTGTTGCGGTTCTTCTGTAAGAGCTCATAGGCTTCGGCCGCGTTTCCAACACGGACGTAGGTACCGAACTTGAGCACGTTCTCCCCCATCTCTTTACTTGTCCAGTACCTCTAAGTGTACCAAACGAGGGCGCACGACCCTCACCACCATAGAAAAAGGCTCCCGGCCGATATGGTCGGGAGCCTTAGCGCATCAGCGGGTGCTGTACGGAGCTATGTCAAGCTGAATTTAGCAGACGCCCTGAGCGAGCATGGCGTCGGCGACCTTCAGGAAGCCGGCGATGTTGGCGCCCATGACAAAGTTGCCCTCCTGGCCATACTCCTTGGCGGTGTCGTCCACGTTGTGGAACATGCCGCGCATGAGCTGCTCGAGCTTGCCGTCGACCTCCTCGAAGGTCCAGGACAGGTGCTCGGCGTTCTGGCTCATCTCGAGGCCGGACACGAGCACGCCGCCGGCGTTGGCAGCCTTACCGGGCATAAAGGCGACGCCGTTCTCCTGGAAGTAGGTCGTGGCCTCGATGGTCGTGGGCATGTTCGCGCCCTCGCCGACCACCTTGCAGCCATTGGCGACGAGCGCCTGGGCGTCCTCGAGCAGCAGCGTGTTCTCGCGAGCGCAGGGCAGCGCGATGTCGCAGGGCAGCTGCCACACGCCGCGGCCGTCGCCCTCGTGCCACACGGCACCGGGCTTCTCGTCAACGTACATGGCGAGCGTGACGCCCTTGTCGTGGCCGGAGCGCTTCTGGTTGTAGACGTGCTCGAGCACGGAGTAGTCGATGCCGTCGGGATCCTCGACCCAGCCGTGGGTATCGGAGCAGGCCAGCACCTTGCCGCCGAGCTGGGCGACCTTCTGGACCGCGTAGATGGCGACGTTACCGGAGCCGTGAACGACGACGTTCTTGCCCTCGAAGGACTCACCGCGGCTCTTGAGGTACTCGTCCACAAAGTAGACCAGACCGTAGCCGGTGGCCTCGGTACGGGCGAGCGAGCCGCCAAAGGAGAGGCCCTTGCCGGTAAGGACGCCGGTCCACTCGTTGGTCAGGCGCTTGTACTGACCGAACATGTAGGCAACCTCGCGGCCGCCAACGCCCAGGTCGCCGGCGGGAACGTCGGTGTTGGGGCCAATATGGCGATAGAGCTCGGTCATGAAGGACTGGCAGAAGTGCATTATCTCGTTGTTGGACTTGCCCTTGGGGTCAAAGTCGGAGCCGCCCTTGCCGCCGCCCATGGGAAGGGTGGTCAGGCTGTTCTTGAGGATCTGCTCCAAGCCCAGGAACTTGAGCATGCCAAGGGTGACCGTCGGGTTAAAGCGCAGGCCGCCCTTGTAGGGTCCAATGGCAGAGTTGAACTCGACGCGGTAGCCGCGGTTGACCTGGACCTTGCCCTGGTCATCGACCCAGGGGACACGGAACATAACGATGCGCTCGGGCTCGACGAGGCGCTCAAGCAGGGCGGCCTCCTCGTACTCGGGATGGGCGTCGAGCGCCGGCTGGATGGTGCCGAGGATCTCGGTCGCGGCCTGGATGAACTCAGGCTGCTCGGGATAGCGGGCCTTGAGCTCGTCGAGAACTTTCTGCGTGTAGCTCATGCTTCCTCCAATTGATGGAAAAGAAAGGTGTCGTTCGCGGCGCCCCATGCGCCGCGAGCTTTATCGAGTATGGATAATATCGCACTGTTGCAGCAAAGTTTCGCATAAGCCGACGAGCAGATGTTTCGTTTTGATTACGATGCAGGTAGAAGCGTTTTTTAGCACCCGACGTACAAATCGCGTGTTTCGAAGCTGTTTCGTCCACATGGTCCATACCACCACAAAGAGGACAGGCACCTTTGTGGTGGTTGGCAGGATGCGTTGGCGGGAACGTATGTGAATCGAACACATCCAAGACGTTTTGCACGCCTCACAACGGTTTTGAGGACCGCGGGGCCCACCGGAGCCCATCCGTTCCCAAACGTGGCGGTATTTTACCAAACGCACAGTGTCGCGCCACGAAAACGGCCCATCTACTATGTTTAACCTGCAGGGGTTGACCATACCCGCTTTTTCGTAGCATCGGCAAGCCGTCTACCTGCGGTTTTGTTTTTGCGGTTTTTGAAATGGTCGAGGGTAGTCACTTAAACGTAGTAGATAGGCAGGTTTTGTGGCGGACAGTGATACGGCGGCCCCTAGCGAAGCGATCTGAGGCCGCCGGCCTCTTTGTCGAGCACCGTAAAACGCACCGCATCCAGATGCTCCAGGATGCTGATGGCACGCTTGCGCGACACGCCCAGGGCCTCACGCAGCACGCTCGTGGTGGCAGCACCGCCGGCAGCCTCGATAGCGGCGGCAACAAGCTCGTGCGCATGAGCATCCGCGGCGGCGGACAGGGCAACGTCGCGTTCGATCTTAACGATCGCGTTGTTGAGCGAAAGCTCGCGCAGGGCACGCGTCATGGTGTCGCGATCGAGCTGCAGACGCTCACCCACCTCGGGCAGCGTCGCCGCACCGAGACCCGCCTCGTCGAGGGCGGCCACGATGCGCTGGCTCGCCTCGCGCACCACACGTATCGCCGCAGCGGCAGAGTGCGGGTCGAACACCTCGGCACCGTCGACGGTGCACACGCCGCGCGCACAGCCCTCGAGAACGAGCGCGGACGAGACGTCTTCGCCCGCTGTCGGCCAGGCGGCATGCGCGACCTCGCCCGGCGTGAAACCCGTCTGCTTGGGCGCGGCCCCGTGCATGGCGGCCAGCGTGACGGAGAGCGTGGCGAGGGCGGCATCGAGCACAGCGGGGGCGGCATAGAGCTCCTCGGTCGAGCGCTCGGCACGAAGCGCCACGGCGTCACCCGAGGAAACCGCCCCGTGCAGGAGCGCAGCCGCCTCGGCACCCGAAAGATCGAGAGCACGGGCTGCGGCCGCGGCAGGCACGGGCAGGCGCTGCAGCCCCAACCATGCGGCAACGGCGGCGGCGCGGTCGTCGGCATCCAGGGCCCCGAGCAGCGCGCACTCGCCCGCGGAGAGGACGCGCGAGCGGCGACACCGCGAAAGAAGAACACGACCGCCGCCGATAAGCACCACCGGCGAGAACGCGAGCACAATGAGGCCGTCGCCCGATCGCACGGGAAGGCGCTCCTCCAGACGGACCTGCACGATGCGGGTCTCGCCAGCCTCAATAGGACCCTCACCCTCCATGAGCATGATTCGGCCGAGGACCTCCGCCGTGCCCGCCATCACATGCACGCGCGTACCGGACTCGAAGGGCGCGGGCTTGGTGCCCTCGCGCCCCAGATACGTGAAGCGGGCGATGAGCCTGAGCGTCGAGCCCTCGGCACCAGACCCGCAGAGGACCTCGCCACGCGGAAGGTCGCCCGCACCGTCGCCCACGATGTTGAGCGCCGCGCGCTGTCCGGGCAACGCCCGAGGAGTATCACCATGCACCTGAATCGCGCGCACGCGGCAGCGCACGCCCGCGGGACATGAGACGAGCTCGTCGCCCACCGCTACGGGGGCATCGTGAAGCGTGCCCGTGACGACCGTCCCGGATCCCTTGATGGTGAAGCAGCGGTCGATGGGCAGGCGCGGGGCCAGACCGGGGCGCACCGGGCGGGATGCGGCATCGGCCAGGAAAGAGTCGATGGCGGCATCGAGGGCAAGGCGAACGTCCTCGATGCCCACGCCCGTGCGCGAGGAAACAGGCACCACGGGCGCATCGGCAAAGACGGTATCGCTGAGGAAGTCCATCACGTCGAGCTCGGCGAGCTCCGCCGTCTCGTCATCGGCCAGATCGCGCATCGTGAGCGCCACCACGAGGTGCCTCACGCCCAACAGCTCCAACACGTACACGTGCTCTCGCGTCTGCGGCATCACGCCCTCAACGGCAGAAACCACCAGCAACGCAACGTCCACGCCGGTGGCACCCTGTACCATCGCGCGCAGGTAGTGCGCATGCCCGGGCACGTCAACCAAGCCGACAAGCTTGCCGCTGGGAAGCTCGAGCTCGCCAAAGCCGAGCTCAGTGGTCATGCCTCGGCGCCGTTCGACCTCCAGACGGTCGGGATTTTTGCCGGTCAGCGCCTCGATAAGGGCCGACTTTCCGTGGTCGACGTGTCCTGCTGTTCCAACGACAACGGGACACTCGACAAGCTCAAGCGCGGTCATCAACGCAAACCCGCCCGCACGGCATCCACCAACGCAGACGCACACAGGTCAAGGTCGGTGTCGCGCAAAAGCGTGCGAACGTCAAACAGTACCTGGTCGTGTCGCACGCGCGTCACAACCGGCGTATCGGGCTCCTGAACCAAAGCGCGCTTTAGGCCATCGGCAGATAGGCGCCCATCGACGGGGCAGACGGCAACGCAAAATGTTGGGAGCTCGACGGTCGGCAGCGATCCGCCGCCGGAAGCAGAGGCGCCCTCGACAACCTGCAGCTCCACCGCCTCCTCGAACTGAGAGTCGCGAAGCTTGCGCAGCATGCGGTCGTGCAGGCGCTTGGCCTGACGCTCGAGCGGAGCCGGCGCAGCGGAAAGCATGTTGAGCACCGGGATCTCACGATGTGCCGTATCGGGACCGGCCACATACAGACGCAGGGTGGCCTCGAGCGCCGCGAGCGTGAGCTTACCGGGGCGAAGCGCGCGCATAAGCGGATGAGAGGCGCAGGCGGCGATTGCCTGGGCGCTGCCGAGGATGATGCCCGCCTGCGAAGCACCGAGCAGTTTGTCGCCCGAGCACGAGACGACGTCAACGCCGGCGCCAAGAGACACGGACGTGGGCCTCTCCCCCGCATCGGCGAGTACCCCATCTGCAAGCAAAGCGCCTGAGCCTTGGTCCTCGTAAAGCAACAGGCCATGTTCATGCGCCAGCGCAGAAAGCTCCGCCACGGAAACCTCCTCGTGGAAGCCCTCGATACGGTAGTTGGAAGGATGGACTTTGAGGATCATCGCCGTGTTGGGCGTGATGGCGTTTCGATAATCATCCAGATGTGTGCGGTTGGTAGAGCCAACCTCGACAAGCTTGGCACCCGAAGCCGCCATGATGTCGGGGATGCGGAAGCTGCCGCCCACCTCGACAAGCTCGCCGCGGCTCACGATGACCTCTTTGCCGAAGGCATGCGCGGCAAGCACCAAAAGCACCGCGGCGGCATTGTTGTTGACAACTAAGGCGTCCTGCGCCCCCGTGAGCGTGCGCAGCAGACGCGCGGCATGCTCTTTGCGGCCCCCGCGAGCGCAGGTTGAGACGTCATACTCAAGCGTGCTGTAACCTCGGGCGACATCGGTCACCGCCTGCACCGCCGCGGGAGCGAGCGGAGCGCGGCCCAGATTGGTGTGAATCACAACGCCCGTCGCGTTGACGGCAGGGCGCAGGGTCGGCAGCGACAGGCGATGGGTCCGCTGCTCAATTGCCAAGGCGAGCTCGCGCTTGTCCCTTGCAGGGGCGCCGGAGCGAATCGCCGCGCGCTCGGCATCGAGCTCGGCGTCAATCGCCTCGCGTACCATCGTGTCGCCTGCATCGCCAGCAGCCTTCATGACCGGCCACTCGGCAAGCAGCTCGTGAACGGCGGGAATGGAACGCAGGCGGCCGCGCACCTCGGCAGACATGGATTCGCAGTCGCTCATGAAAAGCCTTTCGACATGTTCAATAAAAAGCTGGTCCCCCGCGATCGTCATCGGGCAAATAAATACCGGCGCGCACGCAAAAGGGACAGGTCCATTATGGCAGCTCGTGACAAGACGTCGAAGAGCCTCGTCTAAAACCTGCCAAAATAAACCTGTCCCTTTTTGGTCGGTTATGGCTTGGTGGCTTTAGGCCTCCTTATTGGCGTAGATAAACCAGTAGCCCAGCGCCACGATCAGGGCGCCACCCACGATATTGCCCAGCGTGGCGACCGTAAGGTTGAGCGCCAACCCGGCAGCGTTGAGGGCATCGGCGCCGGCGACATCGGCTCCATAGCCGCAGGAGTGCATCAAAATGCCCATGGGCAAAAAGTACATGTTGGCAACGCAGTGCTCAAAACCGCATGCTACAAAGGCGGCGATGGGCAGCAAAATGCCCACGACCTTGTCGACCACGGTCTTGCCGGCAGTGCCGATCCATACGGCCAGGCACACAAAGATGTTGCACAGAATACCGCGGAAGAAGATGGTAACGGCGCCGATCGTAACCTTACCGGCGGCGACACTCACCATGGTGTTGGCGACGGCCTCGCCGTTGAGTTTGTAAATGGCTGCCATGTAAATCAAAAAGACAACGAACAGGGCGCCGGCAAAATTGCCGATCCACACAATAGCCCAAGCCTTGAGCATCTGGACGAGCGTGATCTTGTTGCTCTTAAGCGCGCAGACCATAAGCGAGTTGCCGGTAAACAGCTCCGCGCCGCAAATAAGCACGAGCACCAGCCCCAGGCAAAAAGCAAGGCCACCCACAAAGCGCTGAGCGCCCCAGCCAAGGGACGCATCGCTCAGAAAGACCGTGAAGAACAGGCCGCCAAAGGCGATGAACGCGCCGGCGAACATGGCGAGCAAAAAGGCCTTCGAGACCGGCAGGTTGGCCTTGGTAACGCCTGCGGCCTCGGTCTTCGCCTCGATCGCGGCGGGCGCCAGGCAATCGGAGGTGGGGTATTCTGCCTTACTCTGTGCCATGGCAATCACTACTTTCTTACGATGTGGGACAAACGCTCTTGGTTCATTTGCCCCGCGAGGTCGGACGGTATAAAAATAAACGCGAGCCAAATTAGCATATTGGCCTGCGATTATATAGCTTGGAGCGGGCGACGGGAAGTCCAAGGATTTGCTTCGCAAATCCTTGTCCTTGATTCTCATTTTCATTGCAACAGCCTCAGGACTCAGCGCAACGCGTTGCG
>CAJMOX010000020.1:0-32390 GCA_905215135.1 uncultured bacterium | reverse complement strand
GCGATTGGCGAAAATACGTTGGTGAAAATGGTGAAAAATATATTGACGCTAACACGCGACCGCGAGCTTGGCCGCGCTCACGGGCCCGCACCCGTACATCGCCAGCAGCGCGGGGCAGTTCTCCTCCAGGGACGCCTCGATCGCGCGCTCCATGTCGAGCGCCGCGTCGCGCGCCGCCTCCCACAGGTCCGCCAGCGCGCCGAGCGCGGCGCCCAGCGCGCCCTCGGCGCGCACGGAGGGGAGCTCCTCCATCAGCCTCGGCCCTCCCATGCCGCGGAACCTCGACCTGAGCCCCTCCGGCGCGGTGGTGAGCAGCGACCTCGCGGTGTTTATCGCCGAGGTCCGCGCCTTCACCGCCCCGGAGCGCGCCGCGAGCATGCAGCGCACCCCGTCGACCCACCCGTCCTGGCTCTTGGGGGTCCCGAGCTTCGAGCCGGACATCGCCGCGCGGGCGGCCCTCTCCGCGTCCGCCTCGTCGCACTTTCCCTGCCCCGGGCGCCTCCTCTGCATCCTGGCTTATAGGACAAAATGTGTGTCCCGATAGAACATCCGTTTCCATCCATTAATCCAGCCAGAACGGGTACGGGTCCCTGTGGTGGAGATCCTCCCACACGGCCCTGTCGCCCCACTCCGGCCCTCCGTCCTCGCGCGACGGCGAGGCGGAGTAGACGCTGAACAGGAAGTCGATGTCCGCGTCGGTCGGCATCGCGGCGAGCTTCTCGCGCGCCGTCCTCGCGTCCCCCGAATGAGCGTGGCACCACCAGAACACCGCCTTAACGCGCTTGACGGACGTCAGCCCCCGGTGGTTGCGCAGTACGGCCCTCAGCTGCGAGTTCACCCCTCCCTCGATCATGTTGTTGGTCGACGGCAGCGGGCCGGCCTTGGCAAGGGCGGGGTCGAGGTAGGTGAACAGCGTCCCCGCCGACACCAGCGACGACAGCGACGAGCGCGCCCGCCTCAGCCTCTCGTGGGTGTAGACCCTCCTGCCGTCCACCACGGTCCTGTCCTCCAGGAAGCCGGCCCAGAACCCGCACCAGTCGAGGTAGCGCTCGACCCAGAGCTCCGCCCGGTGCAGCGTCTCGATGCCCATGAGGTCGCGCGCGATGAGGTAGAGCTCGCGCCCCGCCTGGAGCTTCGGCCGCGTCGTCGTGTAGCGCTTGACCTGCGAGAAGGCGTGGAAGGTGCACCTCTGGACCCTGGTGCGCGGCCAGGTCTCGCGCACGGCCTTGGCGAACCCGCTCCCGCCGTCGGTGACGACCACCTCGGGCGCCGGGATCGGCGCCATGAGGGCCGACCACGCCCTCGAGTTCTCCGACCTCGCCATGTACCAGGAGACCACCCTCTCGCCGCTGCAGCATATGAGCACGACGAGGTCGCGCGCGACCCAGATCCCGTCGACGTAGAGCACGCGGTGGAGCTCGCCGTCGGGGACGGGCATGGGCCAGACCTCCCAGAACTCGGCCGTCCTGCGCCTGAAGGACCGCCCGCCGCCCGGCATCGCGGCCTGCGAGTCCTTCGAGAGGAGCCACCCGAGGAACTCCTCGAGCCTCGCCGCCGTGTCGTCGTACCTCACCGTCGTCGACGCGCCGCAGGCCGTGCACCTCCACCGCTGGGACCCCGATGAGGTCCTGCCGTTGCGCTTGGTCCGACCGCCGCAGTAGGGGCAATAAACGGCCTTCATGGGCACCTCTTCCGAAAGGGTGTTTAACGGTTCCGGAAAAGGTTATCTACCTGCGGGAACGATAGGCAACCGGACACACATTCTGTCCGAGCGGTTAAAAGCGGGCACGGAATTTAAACGGCTGAAAAAGGGGCATCGACCTGCGCCGATGCCCCTAAAGTGGACACACATTTTGTCCTATAAGCCTGCATCCTCGCCGGGGAGAGCGCCTCGCGCACGGGCATCCCCAGCGACGCGAGGTGCCTGGTGAGGCCCGCCCCGTAGGACGACGTCCCCTCCATCGCGACGCAGGCCGGCTCCCCGGCCGCCGCGATCGCCCCGGCGAGCGCCTCGTAGCCCGCCGCGTCGGCGGGGAACTGGCGGGACAGGACCTTGCGGCCCCTCCAGTCGAGGACGCACAGCCAGTGCGAGTCGGCGTGGGTGTCGACCCCGCAGAAGACCGGCCCGCGGGCGCCGGGTGTCGATTCGGTTCTCATGTCTCGCTCCGTTCTTTCCGTGCTCGCCTGGACCGGGCAGACGGCACACTGACGGGGCGCGATAGAATGCGGTTGTTCGGGTCCGCGGTATCGCTCCATGCTCCTATTAGGTCATGCGGCGGTCTCGGCTCGCCGCGGCCCGCGCGGGACATGTCAGGAAACGAGGGCAGCCCTGTGGGCGCCAGCGGAATGTGGGGTCACCGCGCGGTCCGCATCTGATGGTGTCGACGTCAATGGTATACGGGTGCATCATCGACGTCTTCAATACAGACAATATCAGTGCGGAATGTTCTGAAAGGCAACTCCAGAGCGGGCCCTGCGTTAACGCTGCAGAGGGGAGTGCGATTCCTTGATCGCTCACTTAATCTAATAGGACAGTTAGTGAGGCCGGAGCCTTGGCTCCGGCCTCCCCATATAAGGGCTCGGTATAAGGGCTCGGCAAAGTCGAGCCACTAAATTTATATCAGCCCCCAGAACATGTTTGAGAACTGTGCATGAAGCATGTGCCCCTAGGGCAGGAATGAGGTCGCTTTCCAACGCATTCCGCAGGGGGCGGCATTATTTTGTAGCGCGAAGCGCGGATCAAAATAATGCCGCATGCCCAAGGACGCGTTGGAAAGCGACCTCATTCCTACCCGAACAGGTTGGTTTACCTGCGCAATTACAAATTCGTAAACTTTTTTGAAAAAAGTGCTTGCACAGTTCTCGAATCATAGGTTATTATCTTCCTCGTTGAACGCGCGGGTCCAACAAAACGAACCGCGAATCAACAACATAGCATGTCGGAGTGGCGGAATTGGCAGACGCGCTAGCTTGAGGTGCTAGTGACCGCTTTTTGGTCATGCGGGTTCAAGTCCCGCCTCCGACACCATCGCATTTGAGAAGCCTCTTCGGAGGCTTTTTTGTTACCGATAGACGGTGAGGTCCACGATGGAAACGCTTGAACGCAACGAGTGGGCAGACGTTGCCCAACTAGTCGAGATCACGAGCGATGCTGTCATCATCTGCGAGCTCGACGGAACCATTCTGCATGTGAATAATCGCTTACTTGGTTTGATGTGCGAGGAACGCGCCGACGTCATCGGCGGAGATGTTAAAGACGTCCTGTACTCGTCCGCTTTTGAACGTGCGACGGAACATCGTCTGCCATTTGAAACTGATGGCTCCGAGAACGAACTGATGCTCAAGCTGAGTGACGGCTCTTTTATTCCCGTCTTGGTTCGTGCGGGCTCCGTAACGCCTCCACACATCTTTGGGCGCCGCGCACCACGTGTCCTGGTGGCGCTTCACAGTATCGAGGAACAGTATTCTCACGACCGGCAACTCAAGCGTGCGCTTTCGGAGCTTAGAGTGGCGAACAAGCGCCTCTCTGGCACGCTCTCGGTCATTATGAGTACCGTGGGCTCCGATGAGCTGCCCAGCCTACTTGATACCGTTTTGAACCAGCTTGTAGGAACGCTCGATGCTTCGGGTGCCGCTATCTATTTTTCTGAGAGCGGTGGTTTTAAACTTCGCGGTGTTTCCAAGGAGCTGTACGACAGCTACCTTCCTGAGTTTTTGCCGTATGGCGCTGGCATTCCGACGTATGTTCTTCGTGAGTCGCGTGCCTGTCGCTTGTCGATTCAACAGGACCTTGAGGGTGATAAGGTCGCCTCCGGTATGTTCATGGATCTGGACAATCGTTCTAAGCACCTGTTGCGCATGCAGGATATGCCTCCGTACCGCAGCGAGATCTGTCTTCCCGTTTTTTACGGTACGCAGATCCTTGGCGTGCTGGAAGTTGGTTGGAAACGCCCTCAGGCACCGCTCGCCTATGACGTTAATGTGCTCGAGGTCATTTGCGATTACCTGTCTATCCAGCTGGTCGGCATGGCATCGAGCCTTCGCTCCCGTCGCACGGCCGAGCTTGGCCGCTCGCTCAATGTCTTGCGTGACGAGTTGTTTACCTTTCTAGACGATTCCGCCGCGGCTACCCAGGCGGTATCGTCCGAGATCTGCAATATGCTCAACTGCCATTTTTGCCCTATTGAGTATGACGCCAGTCTGGATTCCTACGTCATAGATTTTGAAGGCGGCAGTCGCGTTGCTTTGCCGGACGATCCCGAGAAGCTTTTCTTTTCCACGACGGCGCCAGCGGCACGTCTGGGGGCTGGCCCTGATGGCTTTGAGGCATCTGTTTTGGGCGGCACGAGCGCCGAGGACCTTAAACACGTCCGTATAACTCGCGTTGACGAATCGATGCCTATGGGAGGCTGGCTTAGGGCGCATGGCCTGCCTTGCCAGGGTCTCTACGTCGACGCCGGCATCGAGGCGGGGCGCCCGCGCTCTGAGGGCGATGGCAAGCACAGTAACGACGCGATCGTTCCTGCTTCTGTTGCGAAGGGCCCGACGACGCGCGCGCTGCTGCTTCGTGATGGTAGCCAAGAGCCGATTGATGACCTTGAATATGACTACTTGGTGCACTTGGCTCATGACTTTGAACTGATCTATGAAGGCGAATCTCAAAAGCGTGAGGAGCGCCATATCGCTCAGACCCTTCAGATTGGCATGAGAAATTCACTGGGGGATGTTCCGGGAATCGCCGCCGATTCGGTGTACCTGTCGGCCACGAACTCGGCGTTGGTCGGCGGCGATTTCTATACGCTCATCCGTCTTCCCGACGATTGCGCCGTCATGATTCTGGGCGATGTGTCTGGCAAAGGCATTGAGGCTGCATCGATGTCCGCGCTCGTCAAGACGGCCCTGACGGCATATGCCTGGGAGGGCGCTGGGCCGGCCCGCATGGCACGCTCCCTTAACAGCATGCTCATGGGCTTTTCAAGGGTCGAGACGTTCGTGACGGCCTTTATCGCCAAGATTGACCTTAAAGCCGGACGTGCAACGTATTGTTCGGCGGGCCATCCTCCGACCATGGTCATCAGGCCAGAGTCGATGCCGCTGGGTGGCGGCGAGGCCCGTGGGGGGGAGGTCGAGCTGCTTGGATGCCAATCGGGGGTAATCGGTGCCTTTGAGAGCATGGTATACGAGACAGGCGTGTTTACGTTCGCTCCTGGTGACATGCTATTTATGTACACCGACGGAACAATCGAAGCGCGTGACCGCTCGGGTGCTTTCTTTGGCGAGCAGCGCCTTCGCGACCTTCTGCTCTCTGTCTCGGGTGAGGGCGTGTCGGGCATTTGCGGCAAGGTCTTGGGCGAGCTTGACCGATTTACCGAATCGGCGCTGGACGATGACATTGCATTGGTGTCCCTTGAGTTTTTACGGGGTCGTTCATAGACGACGCTGGGCGGGCTGAATCCGTACGGTTGGGGAAACGAATGCATCGAGTGGGCTTTTTTGGGGAACCATGGTCGTATGAATGAGTGGAATGACATAGTGGTTTTGACGCCACCAGGCGATATCGACATCGCCACGGTGCCTGCGCTGCGTCGGCGGTTGGATGCTTTGATTGGCCGCGGCGTGCGTCGTGTCGTCATCAACTGCCAGGCTGTTAGCTTTATCGATTCGACGGGCTTGGCATTCCTGCTTACGCGCGCTCGTGAGCTCATGAGGCGAGAAGGCCTGCTTTCGCTCGTCAATGCATCAGGTGAAGTTGTTCGCTTTTTGGAGATTGCCCGTCTTGTCGATATTCTTCATGTCGCGGGGCCGGCACGGGAGTCTATTCCCGCCATTCCGGTGGGGGAACTGCCTCGCTGGAGTAAGAGCGTCGAGGTCCGTCAGGGTATCGAGAATCTTCCATACTACCGACATCGCATCGCCGAACTCCTTGAATCGCTTCCGTTGCGCCGTGACGAGCGCTACGATGTCGCGTTGGCGTCGGGGGAGGCGCTGGGTAATGCCTATGACCATGCGGGCGGTATCGGGTGCGTCCTGACGGTTCAGGCCTATGGCGATCGCGTTGTGGTTGAGGTGCTTGATCGAGGTGCCGGCTATTCTATCGATGAAACGAGCGAACCGGTCGCATCAGAGGAGCGCGGCCGTGGTATCAAGCTTATGCGTATGCTCGTCGATAACGTGGAGGTTGCTCGTCGTACGGACGGCGCCGGCACGCGCGTGCAGATGGTGAAGCTGTTTAGCGGAGCGCTGGAGTCGTGTGCCTAGCCAATCGCTTTAGCGCGTTTAGCTACTAAGAACATGCGGCAGACAAGTTTTTTGAAAAAAGTACTTGCGTCTTTTGGACAACTCGCGTAAATTAATAACCCGCAAGCGGACATGGCTCAGTTGGTAGAGCACAACCTTGCCAAGGTTGGGGTCGCGGGTTCGAGCCCCGTTGTCCGCTCCATTGCATTTCCGGACCGTTTAGGCGGTCCTTTTTCGGCGAAGTGGCCAAGTGGTAAGGCAGAGGCCTGCAAAGCCTTTACCCCCGGTTCGAATCCGGGCTTCGCCTCCAGGCAACATCCGGGCGCTCCGGCGCCCGTTTTGTTTTACATATGCGGACATGGCTCAGTTGGTAGAGCACAACCTTGCCAAGGTTGGGGTCGCGGGTTCGAGCCCCGTTGTCCGCTCCAAACGCAGCAGCCCGACTACTACGGTAGCCGGGCTTTTTCGTACCCATCGCTTGGGCTCGAACCCGAGAGGGAGCGAGCGTTAAGCAAACGCGGAGCGTTTGTAGCGAGCTGGCGAGGACGCCGGCAGGCGGCCGAAGCCGGTGCGGATCCGCGAAGCGAATACGCAGACGCCCCGTTGTCCGCTCCAACTATCTTACGCGGTTCTAACGAACCGCGTTTTTTGTTGACGCTGCGCGAGCCCCGGGCACCCCATCTTGCCCCTCAATCGTCGGTCGCGTACATAAAGTACGCTTCCCTCCTCTTTCGCGGCAACTTGGGGCACCCGGAGCCCGCTCGCTGTCGTGGCCGGAGGAGTGGGCCTTCCGTTCTTTTCACTGATCGATCGATTCGTCCCAGGAGACTCGAACCCGAGAGGGAGCGAGCGTTTTGGGGCGTGGCTGTGGCGTTGTTTGCCGCGAATGTCCGCTTTGGGCGTATCATCGTGGGCATCTCGCAAAACCTCGTTGCAAGGGAGACTCATCCCATGGCTACAGAAAAGTCCTCGTCGCGCCCATGGATGTCCGATGCCGCGATCTATCAGATCTATCCGCGCTCGTTTAAGGATTCGACTGGTTCGGGTCTGGGCGATATCGCGGGCATTACCCAGCAGATGGACTATCTTGAGCAGCTGGGCATCGAGGCTATCTGGCTGAGCCCGTTTTACCCATCGCCTCTTGTCGATGGCGGCTATGATGTGGCGGACTACTGCGATGTCGACCCACGTCTCGGCTCGCTTGACGACTTCGATGACATGATCGCTGCGGCTCATGCGCACGGCATCAAGGTCATCGTCGACATCGTGCCCAACCATTCGTCCAACCAGCACCCCTGGTTCAAAGCCGCTCTTGCCGCCGGCCCCGGATCACCCGAGCGCGCCCGTTATATCTTCCGCGATGGTCGCGGCGGGCACGGCGAGCTGCCTCCCACCAATTGGAATGCCAACTTTGGCGGCCCCGCCTGGACGCGCGTCGCGGACGGTCAGTGGTATCTGCACATGTTTACGCCCGAGCAGCCGGACTTTGACTGGTCGTGTCCCGAGGTTCATGCGTTCTTTTGCGACGTCCTGGCGTTTTGGAGCGATCGAGGCGTCGATGGCTTTCGCATTGATGTGGCGCACGGTCTCGCCAAGGATCTCGACCGCGATGACCTCGACCGGTGGCATCTCGCCGAGGGCGATGACATGGTTGAGGACGGCACCCATCCGCTGTGGGACCGCAACGAGGTCCATGAGATCTATCGCGAGTGGCGCCGCGTGTTCGACCGTTATGATCCGCCGCGCAGCGCCGTTGCCGAGGCGTGGGTTCTGCCCGAGCGCCAGTATCTCTACGCACGCCCCAGCGAGCTTGGCCAGACATTCAACTTTGAGTTCGCCAAGGCCACTTGGACCTATGATGACATGCACGCTGCAATCGAGAAGGGCTTGAAGGCGGCCATCGAATCCGATTCCGCCTCGACCTGGGTACTCTCCAACCACGACGTGCCGCGCGTGGCGACACGCTATGCCCTGCCGCAAATCAAGGCGACGCGCTACCATCAGATTGCGCTCGACTGGCTCTTACGCGACGGGTCGTCTTATGACGAGGACCGTGAACTCGGCGAGCGCCGCGCGCGGGCAGCCCTTTTGCTTGAGTTGGCGCTTCCGGGCTCGGCATACGTGTATCAGGGTGAGGAGCTCGGCCTTTTTGAGGTGGCTGACATCCCGTGGGCTGCACTCGAAGATCCCACTGCGACCAATACGCACGGACCGAAGCGCGAGAAGGGGCGCGACGGCTGTCGTGTGCCCCTGCCGTGGGTGGCAGCGGACGATCCCGCGCAGGGCGGATCGTTTGGGTTTTCACCGGCGGACGCCGATGCGGCGCCCCATCTGCCACAGCCTGCATGGTTTTCCGATTACGCTGCCGATAGGGAAGAAGCGGACCCGGCATCGATGCTTGCGTTCTATCGCGACGCCCTCTGGCTGCGGCGCAAGCTGCGCGGGTGCGCCAACGATCTTGCGTGGCTCGATCTTGACGGGTGCACCGGCCTTGCGGATGGTGCCGAGGGCGCTGAGGGCGGCGTCATCGCCTATCGCCGCGACAACGGCTGGGCGTGTGTGACGAACTTCGGTGCAGCACCCGTGGAGCTGCCGGCGGGTAGGGTCCTGCTCACCTCATCACCGCTTGCAGATGGCAGGCTCGCGCAGGACAGCTCTGCCTGGATCATGCTCGCTGAGTTGTAGGGGGCCTCTTGCGGCGAGCTTGCGTTTGCCTACACCTTCCGTGGTGGCTGATGTCTTCGCGAGGTTCGCGAGGGCGTCGCAAAACTTTTCAAAAAAAGTTCTTGCATTTGGGTGGATCATCCCGTATATTAAATCATCGCAGGCGGACATGGCTCAGTTGGTAGAGCACAACCTTGCCAAGGTTGGGGTCGCGGGTTCGAGCCCCGTTGTCCGCTCCATTTGGGCGTTTAGCTCAGGGGGAGAGCGCTTCCCTGACACGGAAGAGGTCAGAAGTTCAAATCTTCTAACGCCCACCAAATGTTCGCAGCTCAGAGGCTATGTCCTCTGGGCTGTTTTGTTTTGCCACCAAGCACGCCGCCAAATAAGCCGCCAAATATTGATCCAAGGTCTGTACGCGATGGTCTTCGCATCCCGTGGGGGCGCCGGCAGATTGCATGTGTCCTGGTCCATCGTGACCGCAACATGTTGGTCAAGCATAATCTTTTGGATTCTTTTGGCGTGAGCGGCTTGGTTTTGGTAGGATTTGTCAGCGGCTTGACTAAGGGGGTTTTATAACTGCCATGCAGGTAGCCGTGTTGGTAACGTTTTACCGACTTGTCAAATACCCCTCATTTTTAATGCGTCTGCAAAATGACCAATTGCTTTGACCTGCTGAAACACTATATGTTGTGTTTGACCTAAAAAAAGAATACAGGATATAGATGCTTCTTTGTCGTATGATAGATGGCGGACAGAGAACGAAGACCTTAACTGCCTCTTTTGAACGTGTCCTTGAACCGCTTGATTGGCTCTAGGGAATGTCCGCATGGAGGCTTATGGTTTATCGAGAACACAGATTGCGCGACGGCGCCGCAAGGCAGGGGCAGGCCCTGCCGGGCATCGTTTGGCTCTGAAGCGCAATGAGGCTACGACGCGAAAGAGGCAAGAGGATGAAGATCATCAAGCGCAGCGGCACCGAGGTTGTCTTTGACATCGATAAGATCGTCAATGCCATCCGCGCCGCAAACTTGGAGGTCGAGGAGAGCTCTCGTCTTACCGACCGCCAGGTGGTTTATGCGGCGCAAAACGTCGCCGAGGCATGCGAGAACGCGGGCCACACCGTTTCGGTCGAGGAGATCCAGGATTTGGTCGAGGACGAGATCATGCGTCTCGACTGCTACGAGGTCGCCCGCCACTACATCATCTATCGCTATGTTCAGAGCCTGAAGCGCCAGAAGAACACGACCGACGACAAGATTCTGTCGCTGATCGAGTGCAATAACGAAGAGGTCAAGCAGGAGAACTCTAACAAGAACCCGACCGTCAATTCCGTCCAGCGCGACTATATGGCCGGCGAGATTTCAAAGGATCTGACTCAGCGTGTGCTGCTGCCCCAGGAGATCGTGGATGCCCACAATGAGGGCCTGATCCACTTCCACGATTCTGACTACTTTGCCCAGCACATGCATAACTGCGACCTGGTGAACCTGGAGGACATGCTCCAGAACGGCACCGTTATCTCGGGCACGCTGATCGAGAAGCCGCACAGCTTCTCGACTGCCTGCAACATCGCGACGCAGATTATCGCCCAGGTTGCTTCCTCCCAGTACGGCGGCCAGTCTATTTCGCTGACCCATCTTGCCCCGTTTGTTGAGGTGAGCCGTCAAAAGATTCGCGGCGAGGTTGCCCGCGAGCTCGAGGAGCTCGGTGTTTCGGCATCTGCCGAAAAGGTCCGTGAGGTCGTTGAGGACCGTCTGCGCGATGAGATCCGTCGCGGCGTCCAGACGATTCAGTATCAGGTCGTGACCCTTATGACCACCAATGGCCAGGCGCCGTTCGTGACGGTCTTTATGTATCTCAATGAGGCCCGTACGCCCCAGGAGAAGCACGACCTTGCCATGATCGTGGAGGAGACGCTTCGTCAACGCTATGAGGGCGTTAAGAACGAAGCCGGTGTGTGGATTACCCCGGCATTCCCCAAGCTTATCTACGTGCTCGAGGACGATAACATTCGCGAGGATTCGCCGTACTTCTATCTGACCAAGCTCGCCGCCAAGTGCACCGCCAAGCGCATGGTGCCCGATTACATCTCCGAGAAGAAGATGCGCGAGCTCAAGCTGTCGAAGGGCGAGACCGCCGGCAACGGCGATTGCTACACCTGCATGGGTTGTCGCAGTTTCCTGACGCCCGACCGCTCGGGCAACGGCTTTAACAATGTTGCCAACGCGCTGAACTATGACCCGACCAAACCTAAGTACTATGGCCGCTTTAACCAGGGTGTTGTGACCATCAACCTGCCCGATGTCGCGCTGAGCTCGCATCAGGACATGGACAAGTTCTGGAAGATCTTCGATGAGCGCCTTGAGCTGTGCCATCGTGCCCTGCTGTGCCGTCATGAGCGCCTGATGGGCACGCTTTCGGATGCCGCGCCGATTCTTTGGCAGTACGGCGCCCTGGCGCGTCTGAAGAAGGGCGAGACGATCGATAAGCTGCTCGTGGGCGGCTATTCCACCATCAGCCTGGGGTATGCCGGCCTGTATGAGTGCGTCAAGTACATGACGGGCCACAGCCACACCGAGAAGGAGGGCACGCCCTTTGCCATGGCAGTCATGCAGCGCATGAACGACAAGTGCGCCGAGTGGAAGGCCGAAAGCGATATTGACTTCTCGCTGTACGGTACCCCGCTTGAGTCGACGACCTACAAGTTCGCCAAGTGCCTGCAGCGTCGTTTTGGCATCATCCCGGGCGTGACGGACAAGGGCTACATCACCAACAGCTACCACGTCCACGTGTCCGAGGAGATCGACGCATTCGACAAGCTCAAGTTCGAGGGCATGTTCCAGCAGCTTTCGCCGGGCGGTGCCATCTCCTACGTCGAGGTTCCCAACATGCAGGACAACCTCAAGGCTGTCATCCGCGTGATGCAGTATATCTACGACAACATCATGTACGCCGAGCTCAACACCAAGAGCGACTACTGCCAGGTGTGCGGCTACGATGGCGAGATCAAGATTGTCGAGGATGACGGCAAGCTGGTGTGGGAGTGCCCCAGCTGCGGCAACCGCGACCAGGAGAAGATGAATGTCGCCCGTCGCACGTGCGGCTACATCGGTACCCAGTTCTGGAACCAGGGTCGAACCGAGGAGATCCGCGACCGCGTGCTGCATCTCTAATAACCATCCCAGGCTGCCCCGTAGCGAGGCCCCGGACCTTTACTCGCTATTTCGGACAGTCCTGGCTCACGACGGAGGCGCCACTGGCGCCTCCTGTTCGTGCGGAACTCATATCGAGCAAAGGTCCAGGCCCTCGCTACGGGGCAGCCGAGCTGACGTAGCTGAGATGCAGCACACAGCCTGCTCACTCCTCGAAGTTCTTAGCGGAAATGAGTTGACCTGCGACAACGGTCTGCTTGCGATAACGGTTGAGCTGCAGCATTGTTTTTATTGGACCTCGAACCCTATACTCGATGTTCGCTGAGTTCATTGAGTATCGCTCGCGAGGGGTCTGGAGTATATCGTCCCGCCCGCAGTTTCGCAGGCCGAAGGCCGAGAATGTTTGAGGACGGGATGATATACTCCAGACCCCCAGGAAGGTTACCTATGAACTACGCGAACATTAAGTATTTCGACATTGCTGATGGAGAAGGCGTTCGTACTTCTCTGTTTGTGAGTGGGTGCCGTCGTGGGTGCAAGAACTGCTTTAACTCTGTCGCGTGGGACTTTGCTGCGGGCGAGCCGTTTGATCGCACCGTCGAGGACAAGATTATCGAGAGCCTCGACCATCCCTTTATTGATGGCCTGACGATTCTGGGCGGGGAGCCCATGGAGCCCGAGAATCAGGCTGGGCTCGTTGATTTTGTCGAGCGTGTTCGCGCGGCCTATCCAGTGGGGTCGGGGAAGACTATTTGGTGCTTTACTGGCGACGTACTCGAGGAGCTTATGCCGGGCGGTCGTCATCATACCGAGGTGACGGACCGCATCCTTGCCTGCCTCGACATGTTGGTGGACGGCCCGTTTGTTCAGGACCTGTACGATATCACGCTGCGCTTTAGGGGCTCGAGCAACCAGCGCGTGATCGATATGAACGCTACGCGCGCCCGTGCTGAGCGCGAGGGCATTGCGCTTTGTGATGCGGTTGAACTTTGGCGTGATGATCCGGTCTATTCGACCCATACTATGTAGCTTGTGGTCGATGCCGGAGGGCGTGGTACCATAGCGCGAACGTGAAATCGGAAAAGTGAGGCCCAGATGGTCGATCAGGAAAAAGTCGAGGCCGCCATTAAGCTGTTGCTTGAGGGCATAGGCGAGGACCCAACTCGTGAGGGCCTGCTGGAGACCCCGGCGCGCGTTGCCCGTATGTATGGTGAGATCGCCGGCGGCATGGACCAGAGTGCCGAGGAGCACCTGTCCAAAACCTTTGCCGTCGCTTCGAACGATTTGGTTATCGAGCGCGACATTACGTTCTACTCGCTGTGCGAACATCATCTGCTGCCGTTTTATGGCAAGGCCGCCATTGGTTATATCCCTAACGGTCGGGTGGCTGGGCTTTCCAAGCTCGCCCGCACGGTTGAGGTTTATGCCCGCCGTCTTCAGCTGCAGGAGCAACTGTGCACACAGGTTGCCGATGCCCTCATGGATTATCTCGCTCCCCAGGGAGCGATTGTGTTGATGGAGGCCGAGCATATGTGCATGACGATGCGTGGCGTGCAAAAGCCCGGCACCAAGACCGTGACGCTTGCTCGCCGCGGCGTCTTTGAGACCGATCCCGCGCTCGAGGAGCGTTTCTTTAGGATGCTGGGCCGCTAACCATGAGAGTCGTCAACGACTTTACATCGAAGACCGATGAGGGGACGTCGCGTCGCGGCTTTATGGCTTCGGGCCTGGCCCCCTTTGGTGCCATGCCTCGCATTGATTACATTTGTGCCAACGGGCTGTTCCGGCGGCACCTGGGCAACATCGTACAGTTGGAATCGGGGCGCATCTTCTGCCGCCACGGTATTGACCATCTGCTCGATGTCGCTCGCATTATGTGGATCAAGAATCTCGAGGAGCAGCTCGAATTTGACCGCGAGGTCATCTACGCCACGGCACTTCTTCACGATATCGGCAAAGATGAACAGTATGAATCGGGTATATCCCATGATGTTGCAAGCGAACGCGTCGCTGATGCGATTCTCGGCGGCATGCCCGATGATGTGGCGTTTGAGCCGGCCGATGCCGCAGCCATTAAGACGGCCATTCTGGGCCATCGAAAGCTGCGCGTGAACAGCCAACCGCTTGAGCGTCTGCTCTATGCGGCCGACAAAGCGTCGCGCGCCTGCTTTGCATGCCCCGCGCGCAATGCTTGCAACTGGAGCGATGATAAAAAGAACCTGTCGATTCGCGTGTAGTTAGTTTGCGCGGTCGGGGTTCTAAACGAAGGAGACGATCGCGATGAGTAACAAGAAACTGCCCGAGAATGCAACCAAGACTGAAGGCGCCGAGCTCGCCCGCCGTGGAAGGGGCGAAATATCCACCGCAACGGCGGTGCCCCATGTGAGCTATGACGATTTGCGCCATGCCGATCGTATTGTCATTGACGGCCTTGAGGTTTTTGCCAACCATGGCGTGTATCCCGAGGAGAACGCGCTGGGTCAGAAGTTCATCGTTTCTCTGGTGCTCTATGCCGACCTGCGCGCGGCGGGGGAGCACGATAACCTGGATGCCTCGATTGACTACGGCTCGGTGTGCCACGATGTTGATGGCTATCTGCGCGAGCACACGTTTAAACTCATCGAGGCGGCAGCCGAGGGTGTGGCCCAGATGCTGCTGCGTCGTTATCCCTCGCTGCTTGGTGTGCGCATCAAGCTCGATAAGCCGTGGGCTCCTGTTGGCCTGCCCCTGGCAAGCTGCGGCGTCGAGATCGAGCGCGTGCGTTAGGCGACGCTAGAGCTCGTCGGCGGGCGGTTTTTTGAGCCGCTGCGACAGGGCTCTATTGTCGGGGCAGTACGTGTCGAGCAGGGCATGGAACCGTTGATTGTGGCTCGGCTCGAGCAGATGAACGAGCTCGTGGGCGACAACCCTGTCGAGGCATTCGACAGGGTAGGCGGCCAGTTCGCGTGCGATGCGAATGGCGCCGGTTTTGGGCGTGCATGAGCCCCAGCGCGTCTTCATACTGCGCACGGAGGCGCGGGAGACGGCGACACCCATTGCGATTTCGTACGCGTGCACCATATCGCGCAGCGCCGATGTGACCTCGGACGTATAGAGCTGGTCGATGTGGGCTTGGAGCTCGTCGGACGTTAGGCCGTCGAGGATTGCGCGCCGCTTGGCCTGTGGGCCTTCGTCCGATTCGTCGGTACCCATAAAACTTGCGAAGGTGGCCTGCTTGGGCCGCGGTGCGGGCGATGCAAAGTTGTGATCGAGTGCGTCCTGTACCGTGATGGGCTTGCCCCAAAGTGCAATGATGGACGAGGGGCTGAGCGGCTCTCGCGCCGTCGCCTGACGTTGCTCGCGCTGGGCAAGTCGGCCGATAATCCAGGCGCTGTTGCGCTTCACAAACGCTTCGATGCGCTCGCGACCGGCGCCGAGCGGTGCGCTGGCGTGGACCTCACCGCTCGATGTGACGCGTAGGTTGAAGTTCTTGACGCGTTTTTTGGTAACGATGACGGGCAAGGCCGTCCCATCCGGTCGAGATACGGAAATCGTAAATTGCTGCGTCAAAAGCGGTCCTTTGGGTTGGGGACGGGCCGGCATGTCGACCGTTCGGCATGCCGGCCCGCTCAAGGGATGTGAAACTAATAACGCTCAAAGAAGGCAAGCGCGTTGTCGCTGCAGAGCTTTTGCATCACGGTCTTGCCAAAGTGCTTGGAGAGCATGTTCTGGAACTCGGGCATCATGCTGGCATCGGAGAGGAAAGCGGGCACCGTGGCGCCGTCCCAGTCGCCGCCGAGCGCGATGACATCTTCGCCGCCCAGGTCGAGCCAGTGCTCGATATGGGCCGCCAGCTGGTCGAAGGTGACATCTGCAGCGGTCTCGTCGGTTGCTTCGTTAGACAGGAACTCGCTGCAGTAGTTGAGGCCGACGATGCCGCCCATGTCGCGAATGGTGCGGAACTGGTCGTCGGTAAGGTTGCGCTTGACGCCGCAAACCGCACGGGAGTTGGAGTGGCTGGCGACGAAGGGGCGCGTGGCGCGGGCGGCAACTTCGTCAAAGCACTCGTCGTTAAGATGGGAGACGTCAAGCACCATGCCGGCGTGCTCCATCTGCGTAAGCGCCTCGATGCCGGCGGCGGTGAGGCCGGCGTGGGTATCGTGTCCGCTCGCGAGCGGTCCCTGCGCATTCCAGCTGAGTGATGACATGAGCACGCCCAAGCTCTTGAGCACCTCGATCAGCGCGGGGTCCTCGGCAAAGAACGTGGCGTTTTCGATAGTGTGGATGCAGGCGACCTTGCCGCCCTTGAGCGCAGGGCGAATGTCGGCGGCGCTGCGTACGTTGACCATGCGGTCGTGGTTGAGCATTGCCTGGCCGCTCATGTGCGCCATGATCTGCGCCTGGAAGCGCGCGGCGTGGGCGGTGGGAATCTCGTCGGGGACAAACGTGGCGAAGCACTGTGCCCACGGCGTATTGCCGATCTTTGCGAGCGAGATGGCGCAGGCGTTGCCCTCGATGAGGTCGAAATCCTGCGGATGCGTTTCGTCGCCGGGGAAATACCCGTCGGTGCCCGCGGTAAAGCGCAGGTCGAGATCGAGCGTGGCCCAGCCGATGCGATCGGCGGTGTCGCAGTGTAGGTCAAATACGGGAAATGCCATAGTTCCTCCGGTTGCAGCGTTTCTTTGCAAACTGTCCTTGAATTGTATGACTAGGGTATAGTTAGCGCCATATGTTCATGGCGGTCCGCGTTGTGCGCCGCCCTTATCACGGAGGTTACCATGTCCAACCAGGGCAAGAAGGTTAAGACTCATTATCGCGGCACGCTCGATGACGGCACGCAGTTCGATAGCTCCTACGATCGCGGCGAGCCGCTGGAGTTCACCTGCGGCGCCGGCCAGATGATCAAGGGCTTCGACGCTGCTGTTGTCGACATGCAGGTGGGCGAGAAGAAGACTGTGCACATCCCGGCTGCCGATGCCTACGGCGAGCACAACCCCGAGATGGTCCTGACCTTCCCGGCCGAGCAGGTTCCCAACATCGAGCAGATCGAGAAGGGCATGAAGCTCTTCCTGTCCACGCCGAGCGGTATGCCCGTCCCCGCCGTCGTCATTGACGTGACGCCCGAGGCTGTGACGCTCGACGCCAACCACGAGCTGGCCGGCAAGGACCTCAACTTTGATATCGAGCTCGTCGAGGTCGAGGGCTAGAGCATGCCTGAACGCTTGGTTTCGACGACATGCTTGGGAAATCTCAACGATCCGTCCTATGAACTCCTACTTCGCCGGGAGCTGGGCGGTGTCTTTGAAGTTGACGAGCTCCTGCTCGATTGGGACCAGGCTGATGCGCGCACGTTTGTGGGCGTGACGGAGCTGGGGCGCACGGTCGATGTTCGGCTGGCGTCCGACGGCGGTCGTCTTGCCGACGGCGACGTGCTCGCCATTGACCGTTTGGGCATGGCGCCCGTGGCGGTTGTCGTGCGCCTGCGCAGCGCCGAGGTTTATTTAGTCGAAGTTGACCGCATGGACCCGATTGCGCTCGCGCATGCGTGCTGGGAGATCGGCAATATGCACGCGCCGCTTTTCCGAGGCGACTCGGACGAGCATACCGTGCGCATGTATACGCCGGTGCAGCCTGTTTTGGGCCGCATGCTCCGGGGTGTCGAGGGTGTTCGGCTCTCGGTGGTTACGCGCGAGCTCGATGCCAGTCGGCGCTTTGCGTCGAGCGCGGCGGATGTTGTCGTGAGTATGGCTCCCGACTTTACAATCGTAAAGGCGGCGCGTGGTTAACGCGCATATATGCAAGACGGACTTTGAGAGGCAACGATTCAAAGTCCGTCTTGCTGTTGATGAGATGTTTTGGGGGAAACATATGGGTCTTGAGCGAATCAAGCTGATCGCCTGCGATTTGGATGGCACGTTGCTGCATCCGGGGGAGCGCGAGCCGCGTTCCGAGGCGTTTGAGCTCATCGATGAGCTACATCGTCGCGGCATTGTGTTTATGCCGGCGAGCGGCCGTCAATATGCGAGCCTGCGCTACCTGTTTGCCCCGGTGGCCGATGAGCTCGCCTATGTATGCGAAAACGGAGCCCTGGTGATGAGCGAGGGGCATGCCGTTGTCAAGCGTTCCATGGAGCGTAGCCTTGCTATGGATATCGCGAATGCCGTGGTTGCGTATCCCCATGCCGACGTGACCCTTTCGTGCGAGGGGCACCTCTACACCATGAGCGGCAACGATGCGTTCGTCGACCATTTGCGCTATGAGGTCCACTGCGATGTGGCGGTGGTCGACCGTCCCGAGGACATCGACGAGGATGTCATTAAGATTGCCTTCCAGACGCCCGAAATTGATCAGCCGGTGGCCCTGGAGTATTTCGAGCGTCTCTTTAGCGACCGAGTCGATGTGATGACGTCGGGAACCGAATGGACTGACTTTATCGGCTTTGACTCGGGCAAGGGGTCCGCGCTTGCCGATTATGGTCGTGCCCTGGGGATCTCGCCCGATGCGATGATGGCGTTTGGCGACAATGAGAACGATCGCGACATGCTCAACGTCGTGGGCCATCCCTATCTGATGGAGAGCTGCAACCCTACCATGCGCGGTGTCAATGACCGTGTCCGCTACGTGCGCACGGTCGAAGAGGAACTGCATCGCCTGCTCGCCGAGTAGATATATGTGGCATGCCTAGAAATCGACTTTTTGCTGCAGAGTGCAGAAAGGTGGATTTTAAGGCGTGTCCCAAACATCTACCGGCAGTCGGGACAGAGACCCTCAAAGATGGTGTAGTGCGACGTGACGTGCCAGCCGATTTGCTCGGACGCCTTGTCGTCGAGTTGGGCATCGAAGGGGAGCGGCACGTCGATGACGCGGCTGCACGAGGTGCAGATGATATGTGCGTGCGGCTCGATGGTGCGATCGAAGCGGCTGCCGCCCGGCGTCTTAATAGAGAGAATCTCCCCTGCGTCGGCTAAGAGATTGAGGTTGCGGTAGACCGTGCCGCGGCTGATCTTGTCATCCTGTTCGCGTACGGCGTTGTAGATTTCGTCGGCGGTGGGATGGTTATAGCTTTGGCGCACAGCGTCAAGAACCAGCTTTCGCTGCTTGGTATTCCTTCTTTGCACCGCCATGCGCCTCGCCTCTTTTCTATCAACGGTCGTAGGTAAATGATACCGTATTTAGCACACAATACTAATAACGAGGAATGAAACCGTCTTCATTGGCAAGTGGGGCTCGGGTCTGGGCGTCTACGAGGCGAAAACGCGTTCCCATGCGCTCATAGGAGGCATGAAGCGCCTCGAGATGAGACAGGATGTTTGCCGGAGCTCCCTGTATCTCCATCTCGACTGACCCGTCTTCCATGTTACTCACCCAGCCGGTGAGTGCGCGTGCCTGTGCGAGGTTGGTGTTGGTAAAGCGAAAACCAACGCCTTGGACTTGCCCCTCCCAGCGTAGGAAATAGCGCAGGGGAGTGTCTTGAGTGGCCTCGTCGCTTGCGAGCACAGTAAGCCTGCGGCGCAGCTCGAGCTCGACGTTTGATGGTTTTTGAGGCTCTCGACTGCCGCCGGTGACGCTGGAGAAGAACGTATCGAAGAAGCCCATCGCTAGGCCTGCTTGCCTGCATCGGCCGGGAAGGTAATGCCGGCCTGCTGGCGCACGGCATCCATGATGCGCAGCGAGACGAGCGTGACATCGCGGTAGTGGCCAAGCTCGTGACGTCCCGCCGGGGTCTCCCAAATCTCTTCCTTAACGTTATCGATGCCGCCGATGGCGGTGATAAAGTCCGCGAGCTCGTACTCCATGGTGTTGCTCGATTTGGGAAGGTCGAGCGCGCGTCCGTTGTCGCCTTGCTCGCGCGGCGCCTCGGTCGCCGATCCGCGCACGACGTCGCCGCGATAATCGATGCGTACGTTGCGGGGCGTGGACAGATGGTCAATCTGGATGGTGCCGCGCTCACCTTCGATTTGCGAGGGCAGCAGATCGTTGGTGATCTTGGAATGCGCAAGCTCGACGGAAATGCGGCCTCCGCCATAGCTGGCGAGAATGGAGCCGCAGCCGTCGATGGGGCCGTGCGTGAGCTGTCGCGTGGTGGGGTCGAGCAGAGTAGTCATGCTCGTAAGACCGGAGGGCATGCCGAAGATCTCGACCATGGGCTCGACGGTGTAGACGCCGATGTCCATGAGGGAACCCGATGCCATGTGGCAGTCGAAGATATTGGTGGCGCGCCCCGCGAGAACCTCGTTGTAGCGCGAAGAATACTTGCCAAAGCGCAACGATGCACGACGAATGGGCGCAATCTCGCCCAGGGCGTCCTCGACGGCGTGGAAAGCAGGGTCATGGAGCGGGCGCATGGCCTCGAGGGCTACGACGCCCACCGCCTCGGCTGCGCGAAAGACCTCGAGCGCTTGCGCCTCGGTGGCACAAAAAGGCTTTTCGACGATAACGTGCTTGCCGCCGGCGATACAGGCGAGCGCCTGCTCGTAGTGGAGCGCATTGGGGCTGCCGATGTAGACGGCGTCGACGTCGGCGGCTGCCGCAAGCTCATCGAGTGAAGTAAAGCTTCGCTCGCCACCGCGCTCGGCGGTAAAGGCAGCACCGCGATCGGCATCGCGTGAAAGCGTGCCCACAAACGCGGCTTGGTCATTGGCGTTGACGACTTGGATAAAGTCGTCGGTAATCATGGATGTGCCGATGGTCGCTATGCGCAGCATGTATCCCCCTCGTGCCGTTCGGTTTACAGGATGAGTGTAGCGCGAGGAGGCAGGAAATAGCGTGCGAAAACGCCGTTACAGGTCGCTCTCGTTAAAGCCAGTGTCGATATCGAGGTTGCTGCCGTCGGCCGCCGTGGTGGCAAGTTCGTCGCAGCGCTCGTTGAGCTCATGGCCGGCGTGGCCCTTAACCCAGATGAACTCCACTTTGTGCTTGCTCTTTGCGGTGAGCAGGCGCTCCCACAGATCGCGGTTCTTGACAGGTTGCTTGTTGGCGGTCTTCCAGCCGCGTTTTTTCCATCCGTCAATCCAGTGCTTGTTGAAGGCGTTGACGACGTACTGCGAATCGGAATGGACCTCGACCTCGCAGGGGCGGTTGAGCGCCTCGAGCGCCACGATAACCGCCATGAGTTCCATGCGGTTGTTGGTGGTCTTGGCGTAGCCGCGCGAAAGCTCGGAGGTAAAGGTCTTGCCGGCGGGGTTGGTGTATTTGAGCACGGCGCCGTAGCCGCCGCGTCCCGGATTTGATCGGGCCGAGCCGTCGGTATAGATGATGACCTTCACGGGCTTCCTTTCGTTGAGTGCGTTTCATGTGAGTGACCATTGTAGCGCCATGCCCGCCGGGGGCTAGCAATCTACGATTTCTACCCCGTCTTCCGACAGTTAGTTGGCATGGATGATGCGGTTGAGCTCGTCGAGGTATTGCTGCAAGAGGGGAGAGGGCTTGCGCTCGTCGTGCATGATATAGCCTACGTGCATCGTTGGGGCGTCTGCTAACGGGATCGATGCCATACCCCATTGCATTTCATTGGAGAGGACACCGGTCGACAGGGTGTAACCGTTCGACGTGATAAGTAAGTTAGTAAGTGTTCCGCGGTCCGAGATTCGTATGTTGCGGTCGCAAGGGATATAGCTAAAAGGTTCCTCGGCGTAATAGAAGGAGTTTGAGGTCCCCTGTTCAAAGCTGTAGCGCGTATAGGGCGTGAGGTCGGCAAGGGACAGCTGCGGGCGGCGTGCGAGCGGGTGGCGCTCGCTAACGAAGACGTGGACCGTCGCGTCGAATAGGGGATGGAAGCTTGCACGGGCATCGGCGAAGGCCTTCTGCAGAACGCGGGCGTTAAAGTCGTCCAGATACAGAATGCCGATATCGCTGCGAAACGCGCGTACGTCGTCGATGATCTGCGCTGTGGTGGTCTCGCGCATGATGAACTCGAACTTGCTGTCGCGGCAGCGCTCGACCACGTTGACAAAGGCCTCGACCGAAAAGGCGTAGTGCTGGGCGGAAATGGCGAGGCGGGCTTGCGGGGTGCCGCCGTCCTCGTAGCGCGCCTCGAGCATGTCGGCCTGCTCTACGACCTGGCGCGCATAGCCCAAAAGCTCGGTGCCGTCGTTGGTGAGCGTGACGCCGCGGCTGGAGCGCGTAAAGATCTCCAGATGGAGCTCCTGCTCTAGGCTTTTGACGGCATTGGAGATATTGGACTGTGCCGTATAGAGGCGCTGGGCTGCGGCGTTGATCGATCCGGACTCTGCCACGGCGATCAAAAAGCGAAGCTGCTGGAGGGTCATTGGCGCCCGTCCTTTCGATAGCTATCTAAAAAACCGATAACAAGTTAGCGCATTTAAGTGATTGACCGAGGGAGACAATGCCCGTACTATTCAAAACACACAAAGGCGGTAGGTAATTAAGCCAACTACGGAACCGGGACGCGAAAGGAGGCCTGCATATGAATTGCTTACCAAGACGAATGCCGGGCTCCTGTTTGCGCCCGTCGGCGTGATCAGGAGACAGCGAATTACTTCTCTCTTTTTATTTACTTTCGTTCGATCAAGGAGATCATCATGAGCCAGTTCATCAACAACCCTGAGCACACCTTTGGTTTCGATACCCTGCAGCTGCACGTTGGCCAGGAGAGCGCCGATCCCGCATCCGACTCCCGTGCCGTGCCCATCTACCAGACCACGAGCTATGTGTTCCGCAACTCCCAGCACGCCGCCGACCGCTTTGGTCTTGCCGACGCCGGTAACATCTACGGCCGTCTGACCAACTCCACCCAGGGTGTCTTCGAGGACCGTATCGCCGCACTCGAGGGCGGCGTGGCAGGTCTTGCCGTCGCCTCCGGCGCTGCTGCCATCACCTATACCCTGCAGGCCCTTGCCCAGGCCGGTGACCACGTGGTGGCTCAGAAGACCATCTACGGTGGCTCCTACAACCTGCTGGAGCATACGCTCTCCCAGTTTGGCGTCGAGACCACGTTTGTCGATGCCCATAACTTGGAAGAGGTTGAGGGTGCCATCAAGGACAACACCACGGTCATCTATCTCGAGACGCTCGGCAACCCCAACTCTGACACCCCCAACATCGACGCCATCTCCGAGATTGCCAAGAAGCACGGTCTGCCGGTTGTTGTCGACAACACCTTCGGCACCCCGTATCTGTTCCGTCCGCTGGAGCATGGTGCCAACATCGTCGTTCATTCCGCAACCAAGTTCATCGGCGGCCACGGCACCTCGCTGGGCGGTGTGATCGTCGACGGCGGTAACTTCGATTGGAAGGCGAGCGGAAAGTACGCCCAGATCGCTGAGCCCAATCCCTCCTACCACGGTGTTTCGTTTGCCGAGGCTGCCGGTCCCGCGGCCTTCGCAACCTATGTCCGCGCTATCCTGCTGCGTGACGAGGGCGCTTGCATCAGCCCGTTCAACGCCTGGGTCCTGCTCCAGGGCACCGAGACTCTGTCGCTGCGCGTCGACCGCCATGTCGAGAACACCAAGAAGGTCGTTGAGTTCCTGGCTGGTGACAGCCACGTCGCCAAGGTGAACCACCCGAGCCTGCCTGAGCACCCCGATCACGAGCTCTATCAGAAGTACTTCCCCCGTGGCGGCGCCTCGATCTTTACCTTTGAGATCAAGGGCGGCCAGGAGGCTGCATGGAAGTTCATCGATCACTTGCAGGTGTTCTCGCTGCTCGCCAACGTGGCCGACGTCAAGTCGCTCGTCGTACACCCGGCTACCACCACGCACTCCCAGCTCTCTGCTGAGGAGCTCGCCGAGCAGAACATCACACCCTCCACGATCCGTCTTTCTATCGGTACCGAGAACGCCGAGGACATCATTTGGGACCTGAAGCAGGCCTTTGCCGCACTGGACGAGTAGGGCGACTTGTGCAAGGACCTCTTTCGACTCGATAGGTATAACTGCATAAAATGCCTGCTCAAGGCGTCTGCGCAAGCAATGGTTGCACAGACGCCTTTTTTGCATAGAGAGGGTGCAAAAACAGGGTTTTTGACACGCTTTATGCATTCGAGTTATGGAAAACTCCTGTTGAGAGGATGTGAGTTTTACGCAATTGACGTGCACCTTTTGAGAAAAACCGCAGGTCGCGATTTGCTCGGGGTACTATGCAGCGCGATCGAATCACACGCAGCTTAAACGCAGCAAAAACGTACTACGGAGGTTTCCAGCTACATGAGGATCGATTCACGAAAACCGAAAGCCGCCGCCCTTTCCGCCGCTCTGACCGTGGCACTTTTGGCGGGCGCCGGCGCAACTGATGCCCACGCGACGACACTATCCGATACGGTCGGATCTACGTCGTCCGAGGCGACGCTGGTGCAGCCCGTCGACTACCGCGGCGACGGTTATGGCTCTATGCAGGAGTGGAACGCCTCGATGGGGGCAAAGCGCGATTCCCTGGAGATGCGCGCTCAGATCATTATGAACATGTACGGTGACTATGCCACCGATGACGAGCGCGCTGTACTACAGGGTTGCATCGACGGTGCGGGCAGTCTTTTGACGATGGATGAGGTCGACGCCAAGTCGACCGAGCTCGACGAGCTTCGCTCCACGCTTGAGGATGCCAAGCGCGAGGCGCTCGAGGCTGCCGCAGCCGAAGCCGAGGCCGCTGAGGCCGTTCAGGCTTCGTATTACAACGCCGGCTCCGGCTCGTCTTACACGTCTGCTGCGTATTGCGCGAACGGCTCGGGTCTGACGCGCTCGAGCGGCGTCAATAACTATAACGGCCGCCGCGAGACTTATTACAGCAGCAACGTGTTGTATCACCACCGCACGGGCGAATGGACGCAGGATTCCGAGGGCTTTTGGCGCGATTCCGATGGCTACTACGTCGTTGCCGCGGGCGATAAGGCCCAGGGCTCGACTTTTACGGGCTCTAAGGGCGAGTGCAAGGTCTATGACTCCGGCTGTGCTGCCGGAACCACCGACTACTATACCGGTTGGTAATCTGCCATAAGCCAATAGGACATGACGGGCGGGCGTCTTTACCGAGCCTTTGGGCAACGTAAGGGCGTCCGTTTTTTGTGCGTGCTTGAGTTAACAGAGCGCTTACCGTGGCCGTACGCCGCGCATATGGGCGCGGGGCACACTAAGTCACGAGAAACAAAGTCGTTCTCGTGGAGGAAGTGGTCTTGTGAACGCTCGAGATATCGCCGTTGCCGCCGTTGCATTGACGCTTGGCTGCCTTGGTCCTACGGCCGCGCTCGTCGCGGGTATGCAGGGCACGTGCGGAGCTGCTCCTATCGTTGTGGGGGCCCTGATTGCTGTCGCTGCGCTGGGAAGCGCCGGCGTCGTCCTTTGCCGTGATGATGAGGACGAGATCGTGGGGTCCTAAAGTTAGCCTCAACTCTGGTTTTACCGGAGCGTGTTGCGTGCTCCGGATAGCGGTATTTAGAAGAACAAACGCATGGGAACTCACGGCTTAAAGCCAAACCAGTGTGGGGTGTCGCACGAGAGCGTGTGGGTGAGGTTGACCCAGCGATAATCGGTGCTTTTGAGCTGGGATGCGAGGTTCCAAAGGTCGAGCGCGGGCATGGGTGGCTCCTTTCATCGGGCTTTTTGCTGATGTTAAAGCGGTGTCATGACGGCTCGATTTCTGCTGCGTTACGATACGTTCTCGATTGCGATTCCACGATGTTTCGGCCGCGTGACCGTTGTGTTTCGCCGTGCCGGGGCGCTGATGGCGAAGGGAGGGGCCGTGCAATACCGCGTTGACCCCAAAAGTGGTAACCGAATATCCGCTCTCGGTCTGGGCTGCATGAGGTTTCCCGGTGCGCCGGGCCATCCGGACGCTAAGGCAGCCGACGCCATCATTTCCCATGCGGTGGAGCAGGGGATCAATTATCTGGATACCGCGTATCTCTATCCCGGTAACGAGGCATGCGTGGGCGCCTCACTTGAGCGCTTGGGGCTGCGCGACCGGGTGTTGCTGGCGACTAAGTTGCCGCACGCTTCGTGCAAGTGCGCGGAGGATTTCGACCGGTTTTTCGACGAGCAACTGCGTCGCCTGCGGACCGACCATATCGACTATTACCTTATGCACAACATCACCTCGCCCGCCCAGTGGGAGCGCGTGGTGGCGTTGGGCATCGAGGACTGGATTGCGCACCAAAAGGCTGCGGGGCGTATTCGCCAGATAGGTTTTTCGTACCACGGCAGTGCGGCGGACTTCCTCACGATGCTTGACGCGTATGACTGGGATTTTTGCCAGATCCAGTACAACTACGCTGGAGAGCGCTACCAAGCGGGGACGGCGGGGCTCATGGCAGCCGCCGAGCGCGGGCTCGCGGTGTTTGTGATGGAGCCGCTGTTGGGCGGGCGTTTGGCGGGCAAGCTGCCGCCGCGGGCCCGCGCCGTGCTCGATGGCGCCCATGACCCGCGCCTGCGCACTCCTGCCGCCTGGGGGCTTTCGTGGGTGTGGAACCATCCTCAGGTCACGATGCTGCTTTCGGGCATGACCGATACCGCGCAAGTGGATGAGAACGCGGCGCTGGCCGACCGAGCCCTGCCGGATTCGATGACGGGCGCTCAGCTCGATACCATTGCGCGCGTGCTGACGGAATTTGAAAAATCGAATCGCGTGCCTTGTACGGGATGCGGCTACTGCATGCCGTGTCCCAAAGGCATCAATATCCCTGGGTGTTTTGCCGCCTACAATGCAAGCTATGCGCACAGCTGGTTTACGGGTCTATCGCAGTATTTTACGGCGAGCGCGGTGCGGACGAGCGAGCCCAAGTTGGTGAGCAACTGCGTTAAATGCGGCAAATGCGCGCGTCACTGCCCGCAACACATCGATATTCCCGGGCGCTTGGACGACGTACGCCGCCGTTTTCAGCCTGGCCCCGTGACGGCGGTGCTCAAGGCCTTCGGCAAAACGCGCTCCTCATGACCCTTTTATAGCTTGCGGTGGAATAGTTCCTGTTTGCGGCAGAATGGGGTTTAAACAGGAACTAATCCACCGCAACTGAAGGGGGCTGTCGTGGGCCATCGGGATTCATGTGATGATTTGCGCGAGGTTCGTTGGGGCGTTTTGGGCGCTGGGCACATTTCGCATCGATTTGCATCGTCGCTCAAGGAGGTGGACGGGGCGCGGCTTGTGGCTGCCGCCGGTCGCACCCCTTCGCATGTTGAGGAGTTTTGCAGGGCGTTTTCGATTGATACCGCGCACAGCTATGCCACGACTGACGATAGCGGCGATGCGGCTTATGATGCGCTGATTGCCGACCCCGATGTCGACGCAATCTGCTTGGCTCTTCCACATGGCATGCATGCGCATTGGGTCTGTCGGGCACTGCGCGCGGGAAAGGCCGTGCTGTGCGAAAAACCGGCCGTTTTGAGTGAGGAAGAGGCTCTATCGATTGCCTCCACCTCTCGCGAGCGCGGCGTACTGTTTATGGAGGCGATGAAGAATCGGTTTTGTCCGATGCATACTCGCGTGAAGGGTTTGCTTGCGTCGGGCGAGCTTGGCCGTATCGTCTCGATCGAAAGCGTGCAAAAACTCGATTATGGTCAGCCGCCTTCGAGTTATCTGCTCGATCCGTTGCAGGGTGGCTGTCTATATGACATGGGCTGCTACGCGGTCGGGTGGTTTGAGGATCTTCTTGCGGGTGCGTGCGATGTTTCGTCTCGTGAAGTTCGCTGGCGTGACGTATCGGGTGGCCGCGTGGATTGGGCCGATGAGATCCATATGAGTGTCGGCGGTATACCCATTCATATGGTGTGCGACGGCAAAGCAGCATGTGAAAGCCGTTTAACGATTGCCTGCGAGCGGGGCTCGTTGGAAATCGAGCGCCTCCATCGCCCCGAGCTCGCCCATGTGAAGTACTCCGACGGACGAATGCTCGAAATAAATGCCCCGTTTGAGGTCGATGATTTCTACGGCGAAATTCATCATGTGACCCAGCTCATCCGGGCGGGGAAACTCGAGAGTCCCGTCATGCCCCTTGCCGCCACACAGCGCTGTGCGCAGATCATTGATGCGATTCGCTTGACGCTCTAGGCTGCGGTGCTGGTGCTCAAGGGGGCTCGGCGGACCTTGCCCCTGATGCCCCTTTTATATCTTGCGGTGGAATACGGTCTGTTTGCGCCAAAATAAGGCACCAATAGACCGTATTTCACCGCAACTGATGAGGGGGAGTTGGAGATGCTAACGATCGGGTGTCATCTTTCGACGACGAAGGGCTATCGGGCAATGGGGGAGACGGCGCTATCCATTGGCGCCAATACCTTTGCATTCTTCACGCGCAACCCGCGTGGTGGCAAGGCAAAAGACCTTGATATGGATGACGTGGCGGCTCTGCGCGAGCTTATGGCGCAAAACGACTTCGGTCCGCTCGTGGCTCATGCCCCGTATACCTATAACCCCTGTTCGGCTAAAGAGCGGGCGCGCGAGTTTGCCTTGGAGGCAATGGCCGAGGACTTGCAGCGTCTGGAAGCGCTGCCCGGCAATTACTACAACTTCCATCCCGGTGCGCATGTGGGACAGGGGGCAGACGCCGGCATTCAGATGATTGTCGACACGCTGTGCCAGGTGATGTTTGAGGGACAGCAGACGACGGTGTTGCTCGAGACCATGGCGGGCAAGGGCACCGAGGTGGGCCGTAGCTTTGAAGAGCTGGCGTGCATTATCGAGGGCGTTGCCGCCAAGTGCCCAGAGCTGTCCGATAAGCTGGGCGTTTGTTTGGACACCTGTCATGTGAGCGATGCCGGCTACGACATCATCCATGATCTGGACGGCGTACTCGACGAGTTCGACCGCGTGGTGGGCATCGATCGCCTGCATGCCGTACACATCAACGATTCAAAGAATCCCTGTGGCGCCCATAAAGATCGTCACGAGTGCATCGGCAAGGGATACCTTGGCAGCGAGGAGTTTGGCGCCGGTATGCAGGTTATGCAGAATATTGTATCGAATAGCCGTTTGCGTGCACTGCCGTTCATTTTGGAGACACCGAACGAACTTGCATGTCATGCAGCTGAAATCAAACTATTAAAGTCATTGCAGCAGTAATAACTGTCACAAAGTGGAATGCTTCATTCACGTTATGGATTTGTTTCAATCAGTTTTCTAATTGCAGATTCTTACAAGCGGGTGCATAATAGCCCTCAGTTTTTGCAGACCTCTGAATCACGTGGGGTCATTGGAAGGAGACTGATCATGAAGCTTAAGAAGCTTGGCGCATTTGCCGCCACGGGTGCCATGGCACTCGCTCTTGCACTGACGGGTTGCGGCTCGTCCAACGCCACCTCTGGTTCCGATGCCGGTTCCAGCAGCTCTGACGACGCGAAGGTCGAGAAGGTCGATGGCTCCAAGGAGTACGCGCTCGTCAAGGACGGTACGCTGACCGTCGGCACCTCTGCCGAGTACGCTCCGTTTGAGTACAAGGACGACAACGGCGACTACCAGGGCTTTGACCTTGAGCTCATCAAGGCTATCGGCGACAAGCTGGGCCTGGATGTCGAGTATGTCAACAATGACTTTGACACGCTGGTTCCGGGCGTCGCTTCGGGCGCCAAGTATGACGTTTCCATCGCGGCTATCACCGACACGCCCGAGCGTGAGAAGGAAGTCACTTTCTCTGATTCCTACTACATGGACGATCAGGCTATCGTGACCAAGGTCGATAACACCGACATCACGGCCGACAACTACAGCGAGAAGCTCAACAACGCCGACGCTACCATCATCGTCCAGTCTGGCTCGACCGCCGAGGCCTTTGCCCAGGAGAACTTCCCCAAGGCCAAGATTGTTCCCTACAAGGACGCCACCGAGTGCTTCAGCGCCCTGCAGTCCGATAAGGGTGACGCCGTGGTGACCAACCGCTCCGTCGCCAGCCAGCTGACCGCCGAGCAGTTCAACACCTGCCAGACCATCAAGCAGATCAGCACCGGCGAGGAGTACGCCATCGCCATCAACCAGGGCAACACTAAGCTCAAGGACGACGTCAACCAGGCCATCAAGGACCTGACCGATGACGGTACCGTTGACACCCTTATGGCTAAGTACAACATCAAGTAAAATAGCTACTTGATTGCACGCGGGCCCTTTCCGTTTTGGCGGAGAGGGCCTTTGCGTTTCTTGAATGGGCGTCATCCCGCCCCGTTATGTCGGCAACTTAAACGTTAGGAGCCACCTTGTCTCGATTGAACCAAGGAGCCATGGGCAAGAGCCATCCACTGCCCTCGATGCTCCAAAAGCTGGCCTGTGCCCTGGCTGTGGCGCTCGCCCTGGTATGCGCGGGGGCCTGCGTGCCCTCGACTGCTCAGGCACTTGAGACCACAAAGATCACCGCCCGACCCAATACCGGTTCGGGTAGCGACGTGGTCGGTGGCACCGAGACTCGTATCACCTGGGAGGTCCAGGCCGATGCCGATGAGGAGCTGAGCGGTCTTTCGCTGACGTTTGTCGATGGCACGACCTTTGGTGCGGACGACACGCGTCTGACGATGCTCTCGGGCGATGACCTTATGGACCGTACGCCCATGAAGCCCACGTGCAAGGTCGATGGTCAGACGCTCAAGATCGATTTTGGTGAGACGGTGCCCGCCGGCGGTTATTTCCGTGTCGAGGTCTACGGCGTGACCTTCCCCGTCGAGGGCGGCGACGAGGCCTTTAGCGGCACCTACACTTTGGCCGATGGTTCGACCAAGAAGATCTCCAAGATTCCGTCGGTGGAGATCAAGGGCGTGACGGCATTCGATAACTTCCTGGCCGACCTTAAGGAGCAGCCGTGGGTCGAGGCATGGAATTCCAACATGTTCCTGCGCCTGTTCCTGAACCCGGTCATTTTGGTCCAGAGCCTGCCGATCGTCTTCAAAGGCTTCCTCATGTCGCTCTCGATCGTGCTCGTGGCGTTTCCGCTGGCAATTCCCTTTGGTTTCGCCCTGTCGCTCATGCGCATCTCCAAGTCGCGCATCCTGCGTTGCCTTGCCGGTATCTATGTGAATATCATTCGTGGTACGCCGGCGTTCCTGCAGATCTACATCGCGTTCTTTGGCCTGCCGCTGGCCGGCGTCAAGGTTGACGACTATGTGCTGGGCGTCATCGTCATGGCCATGAACTCGTCCGCCTACCTGTGCGAGATCTTCCGTGCCGGTATTCAGTCGATCCCCAAGGGCCAGAACGAGGCTGCGCGCTCGCTGGGCATGAACGCCTTCCAGACACTGCTCTACGTTATGATTCCGCAGACGTTCCGCAATGTTCTGCCAACGTTGACCAGTGAGTTCATCCTGCTTTACAAGGATACGTCGCTGCTCGCGGCCGTGGGCGTGGTCGAGATCGTCATGAACGCCCGCACCATCGTGGCCACGACGGGCTCTATTACACCGTACGTGGTTGCCGCCCTGTTCTATCTGGTCATCACCCTGCCGCTCGCTCGCTTGGTGAGCGGCCTTGAGGCGAGGCTTTTGGGCACGGCCGAAACTAAGAAGAAGCGTCCCGCCAAGAGCGCCGGACAGGTCGTCGCGACGCCCGCCGATCACATCGCCGGTCTGTAAGGAGGTCCTATCATGAGCGAAACCAATAACTCGAACGAGGTCGTCGTCAGCATCAAGAACCTCCAGAAGGCCTTTGGCGATAACGTGGTCCTGCGCGATATCGATCTGGATGTGCACAAGGGCGAGGTCGTCGTAGTTCTGGGTCCCTCGGGCTCGGGTAAGTCGACGATGCTTCGCTGCATCAACCGTCTTGAGCATCCCACGAGTGGCTCGATTGTCGTTGAGGGTGTGGACGTGTGCGCCAAGGGCGTCGATCTTAACAAGGTGCGCACGCATCTGGGTATGGTGTTCCAGCAGTTCAATTTGTTCCCGCACCTCTCAGTCAAAAAGAACGTCATGCTCGCGCAGCAGAAGGTGCTCAAGCGCAGCAAGGAAGAGGCCGAGAAGATTGCCGTCGAGGAGCTGACCAAGGTCGGTCTTGCCGAGCGTATCGACTTTATGCCGAGCCAGCTCTCGGGCGGTCAGCAGCAGCGCGTTGCCATCGCCCGCGCCCTGTCGATGAACCCGCACGTCATGCTCTTTGACGAGGCCACCTCGGCGCTCGACCCCGAGCTCGTGCGCGACGTCCTGGGTGTCATGCGCGACCTGGCACGCGACGGCATGACCATGATCGTCGTGACGCACGAGATGGGCTTTGCCCGCGATGTCGCCGACCGCGTCGTCTTTATGGACGGCGGCGTCATTGTGGAAGAGGGTACGCCGAGCGAGGTCTTCGACCACCCCAAGAGCGAGCGCACCAAGGCGTTCTTGGGAAATATCTCGTAGCCGGTTGATGTAACTGCCGTTACAAAAGAGCGGGGGCTGGACTTGAATTGAACTGCACCCCAAAACTTGGACGGCTTAAATAAGAACTACGCCGCAAGGGGCT
>CAJMOX010000019.1:0-33091 GCA_905215135.1 uncultured bacterium | reverse complement strand
CTGCGGGAGCGTGCCGTCAGCTCAATGTGTTCGGTTGAGATCGGAAATCAACCCTTGCCGATAGTCCCTCTTTTTTCAAAATGTCGCGCACCTCGTTCTTAGTAATCGGCTTTTCAAACAACGAAAGCAAAGCGAACGAAAAATCATTAACCGCACACATTCTATGGGTGGCACAACTCAGCAGTACTCTTAACCCCTCTTTTGAGCGTCCGACTTCTTTAACAAACGAACTTTTAACCAATTGAAAACCATTATCGTGCATTACATAATCGGCATCGATGTTTGTATTCAGCAATCCATAATGCAACAGTTCTTCTATCGCCCTTGTCAGCTCGAGGTCGCCCTGATCAAGAATAAGAGAAATGCTACAATCGGCCTCCAATAAACGGGCCAACTTAAGGTATACCAACTGGGAAACAGCATAGACATGATGGTATTCAGAATTATAGAAGTAGGCAAATGGCTCAACGAGCACGACAGAGGTCTTGGAATCCAGCCAGATTCGATCAGCTGGATTTAGACTAGTTAGCCGTCGCTTTACTTTGGTCAAATGTCCCTTATACCTGACAGCGTGAATAGAATCTAGGATCCAGGTCACCTCTGAAATATGAAGCCGCTGGGGCAAGTCAATTGTGTCGCTACCGTTTATGACCTCTTGCATATAAAAATCAATATGATGCTCATCAGATAAGGATTTTGCTTCATTTAAAGTTAAACCAGTGCCTGAAACATAATCCACTTCGAGGCGCAAATCCTCATATTGGGACTTCGGCATTACAGAGACACCATACTTATCGGGATGATTCCAAACATCCGACCCCATAACGAGACCAAAATTCGTAAATCCTCTCGTGGAATATGGAACACCACATACCTGTTTTGAATAATTCAAAACATTCTCTGTATAAGCTAAGGTGTTCAGAGCCTCTTCTTTAGTTTCGGTCGGAAAGCCAATCATAAAAAATAGATGAACAGGAATACCCGCATTGAGACAATCATGGATATTGCGATCAATCCAATCAACTCTCGTGTTCTTCTTCATTAGATCAAGAACTCTTTGGTTGTATGACTCGAGGCCAAACTGAATCTGCCTACATCCACTTTGGTATATCTTGTTAAAAACTTCTGTACTTAGGGTTGGAGAGAACCTCGTTTCTCCATGCCAGAAAAACGTTTTTCCCGATGCGTTTATTTCATCCGCGAGTTGCTCCATTCTTTTGCCTTCGAATGTTTCATCCACAAAAGAGAAAACTCTCGTGCCGTATTTTTCATTTAACCGACACATTATTTCAAATACTCTCGATATAGGCATCTTTCGGTAACAACCACCGGTAGCACCGGGAATGGTGCAGAAGGCGCAATGATTAAAACACTGCCTAGAGGAATAAACCGGCAATATTAACTCAGGCATGAAGTATTTAGAAAGGGCGAAGCCATCGAAATCGGGAACTGTATCGTTGATAAATGTTTGCTCAATCCGATGGTTTTTATATATCTTTCCACCTTTAGCATGGCAAAGGTTTGGAACACAGTCGAGATTGTCATCACCAGAGTCAAGAGCCTCAAGAAGACGTGCAAGCGGCTCTTCGCCGTCATACATCATTATCGAATCAATGTATTCAAAAAAGGGATGCCATTCTTTCATGCAGTCATCTGCTAAACGAGTAATGTAATTGCCGCCCAATGAGACGTGTTTAACAGATGGACATTCTTCCTTAATCAGTTTCGCTAACGTAACTGCAGAAATCAATTGGAAACAGCCGCTCACCGAAATCCCAATAAACTCGATTTTTTCCCTCTGAATACGCTTAAGAAAGGCAGTTTCATAGAAGGAAATAAACGGATTATGCAAGGTATCCGCAAGCGATTTCATTATTTCTGGTGTCGAATAATAATCATAGGGCAGATCTATGGAGTTGAACGTGTATTTAACTCCATATGAGACGTGATTTATGATATAAAGTGCATTTCTAAAAATGTTTTCAGCATATTGTCTTTCTTTTAGATTAAAGTATCTCTTCGATCTGAAAATATCTTTTGCCTCGTCAACATTAAGTGCCGACTTTTGTATCAACTCGATTGTTAATTGAACATTCGAACTAAACGAATCCTTTGATTCCCGATACCTTTTACAGCACTCTTCGACATGTCTAAAAGATAGGAGGTCATCGTAAAATTCCACGTTTAAGTCAACAATGTCAACTTTGTATTGTTCAACCTCTTGAAGATATGACTTCAAAACAGGCAAGGCAAGATACGGCCCCACTGGACTCCATCCTGGGGGAAATACTAAAAGCGTTTTAGGCATATCAACGTCACATCTTTCGCAAATAATTCAATTGAAACACAACTACCATCATAATTGAAAATACACCAAGTCCTGTAACGAGAATTGAGAACATCGCGATGCTCGTGAACAGCGAAACAAGAAGTGTTGAAATAACAACAGCAACCGATTGCAAAGACTCCCTAATTGAAAACAGGCTTATCGATTCAGATCCATCTCTCGCCAAATCCTGCAGCGATGTTATGAGAAGCACATCTTGAATGGCGTTTCCGGCACCGACGATAAAAAGGAAAATAAACGATATCCCAGACGCATAGCGATAGCCAAACGCCAGATACGCACCGAGCGCAAGATACGTCACAAAACAATATGATTTAACGCAATCGGAACCACTGATTAAACGACCATATATTGTATTTCCGAACAACAGTCCGATTGTAAGACTACTCTGAAGGAATCCGTATTGTATCGATGACGAGTCAAATTGCAATTGCGCTATAGCTGGCAAAAGAGAATTCAGAGAGCCGAATGCCACGCCACTAGAAATATCGATTAATAGGAAACCAATTGCCAAGTGCTTCGCGCTAAGATCACTAAATGCAGTCCTGTTTTTTTCATTTTTGCTTATTCCCTCTTTATCATTAACCTCGATAACCGACGGAACATCTCGCAGCAACCAGAACGACGCGGCAAAAGAAAGCGCGTCTAATGCAAGAACAGCCTCCGCCCCAAATTGAGCGACAACAAAACCGCCGGCAACTGGCCCCAGAACCATCATCAAATTCTGCAGGAACCCAAACGAATTATTAATTACGTCGCGATTGATACTATTCGTATTGGCTCTTAACAACGAGTAAAAGCAGGGCATTTCTACCGTTCGGCAAAGCGATACCGCGCACGTAATAGCAAACATACTCCATTTACTATCAACAAAAATATAGCAAACGAATAATCCCGCGCGAATTAAGTCTGCCAATCTCATGGCCTGCAGTGTCCCGATACCCATCTTCTGAGGCAGCTGCGCGAGCGCAACTGAAAACAGAGAGGGGGCAAATCTGCAGCAGACCATCAAAGCAGTTGCAGAAACATCGTGAGTTACCTCGTAAATCAGCATAGGCAAAGCAATATTCGCACACCAATTGCCTATTTCGCTTATCCCTCTAGCAATATATAGGACCCGAACCGGACGGCTAGCTCTCAATACCGTGAACATCACGATTAACCTCGTATTTCAGGCCTCGTTCATCCCTTAATAGGAATCCATAATCAACCAAGTACCGCCTCAACACGGCATAATCAGGATAGAGCTGTGACAGCACACGATTAACCTGAAGCTCCGTATAACTTGTATTTAATTCAAAGAAAGAGACGGCCCATAGCAGCATGATTCTTTTATAGCTTTCCTTTTTTGGAATTGAAACCAGCTCGCCATTCTTGAGAAATCGTTTTTTAAAGTCTATTAGCTCATCCATTCACATCCTCCATTTCATACGCATCTAATACTAAAAATGCATACGCTTTAGGTCATCGCATTCAGCTTCTTTATTCGAACTAAACTCGAACTAATCTAAATTATTTGCTCAGACACTCTTCGAAAGCTCGTTTTTCACTCTGAGTAAAATGCCCTTCCCAGTCAGTCCACGAACAGGAAGGCAACTCACAACGAGCGGAGTCGAAGCCCTCTGCCGACGGTCGCTCAAAATGCACGATAACCTTTTCGATATCGCCATCTGTAATCAGGTCAGAATGAATGACCTCGGTTCCATCTTCGAATGTCATATACGGGTACATCACGTAAACCACCTCGCAAACATAAATCCAGTTTAGCATCAAGCTATTGCACCAAAGACAGCAGGCCCCCTTGATGAGTTGATGGTATCTGTTAAATGTCACGTACGATTCACATCTGGTGGGTACCCTGATGGCTACACGAAACGAAGCAGATTTACATCGGGAGGACCCCGTATGACAACCAAGTACACCGACGCGCCGCGCACGCGTGTCATGACGCCGGCCGCGCTCAACAACGGCGTTCACGAGAACCATTCCATCGGCCAGACCATGGCCATTGCGCCCAAGAAAAAACTCTTTGATGACATTTCCATTCCCCAAATCATCGCCGGTGCCGCGGCAGCCGCCACGAGTGTCGCGCTCGCTTCAAAGATTGGCATTGCCGGCTCGGTGATTGGTGCCGCCGTGAGCTCAGTCATCACTGTTGTGTCCTCGCAGGTCTATCGCCACTTTATCTCCGCCAGCGCCGAAGCAATCAAGGGCACGCATGCCGCTGTCGACTACCCTACCGGCGCCTACGAGCCCGTTGAGCCCAATGTCGAGGAGCACCTAGGTGGCGCCGCAACCACGCAGGAGATGCGCCAGGTTGCGGGACGCGCGACCACGGCGCGCGTCGCTCCCAACAGCCTGCGCGCCAAGGCGGCGGCCGAGCGCAGCCAGACGCAAAAGAAGGTCATCATCTTCTCGATCGCTATCGCCATAGTCGCGGTCATCGCCTGCGCCGGCGCCATCCTTATCACCACTGCCGGTGAGGGTCTGGGCGAGCGTCCCGAGCCGATCCTTTCGTCGCGCACGACCGATAGCGATGCAGATGGCGACACCCAGTCGCAGGATCAGCAGGCAAAGACGGACGATACGCAAGACAGTTCTACCTCTGCCAATTCATCCTCGAACACCCAAAACCAATCGCAGGGCACCGATTCCTCTACGGCCAACAGCAGCACGCCGTCCGGCACGACCGACTCAAGCCAAACGACTGACGGTTCGCAGCCGAGCACGGGCGGCCAGACGAGCGACAGCGCTTCGGGAACGGGCACAGCAGACAGCAGCAACACCAACAGCTCGAACAGCTCGAGCGGAACCGCGTCCGGCACGGCATCCGACAACTCGAGCCAAGACACGGCATCGGGCAACTAAGCACATTTGCCTCTCATAGATAACCGACCTGTATAACGGGCGCGAATCGACAGCGGTTCGCGCCCGTTTGCCTTGGGCGCCGCCATGGCGAGCGCCATGCGATGGTAAGATGCTTTACATGTGTAAAGAGGAGATTTGCCATGAGCAAGACAATAGTTAGGCCCACGCTTTCACTGGGCAACCACATCTATCTGTATCGCCTGCTGCGCGATGCGATTGGATGCGGCAAGCAAACGTTTATGACGCAGGTCGAAGAGGCGCTCGCCGCTGGCGACATGACTGCTTATGACCTGGGCTTCGAGTCCACGCGCGAGTTGCTCGAAGAGCTCGACGACTGCATTAAGCTGACTGTCTTTAAGGGCGGTCGCCTGTATGCCACGGTCATCGCCAACGAGGCATGGGATGCCGCACTTGCCAAGGGCGAGGACAAGCCCAAGACCGCCAAGGGCGCCAAGCAGTCGTACAAAAAGAAGAAGCGCGGCGAGAAGGACCTCAAGGCCGTGCGCCCTAAGCACGTTAAGCGTCCCGAGCCCGAAGCCGTGACTGAAGCCGTGCCGGAGCCCGAGGCAGAGGTCGAAGTTGTTCTTGAGGTAACAACAGAGGTCGAAACCGAACTCGCCGACATGACCGATCCCGAAGTCATGACTGAGCAGGAAGCCGCTGCGGAGCTCAACGAGGCATCCAAGTCGACAACCGAAGAGGCGGCTGGCCAGCCCGAGGCGCCCGTGTTCCAGAACCACGATGTCTTTGGCGACAACACCGAGGACAATCAGTCCGACGAGCTCGCGGATCAAGATGCTGCCGAGGCAACACCGGAGCCCGAGGCGCCCCAGCCTGCCATCTCGCTCACGGTTGTCTACGACCCCGAGAACGCCAACGCCGGCATCACCACCATGGTATCCACGCCGGTCGAGGCCAAGCCGAACGTCGAGGCAGAGGACACTCCGCAGGCCGATGCCAAAACCGGGACCGAAGACACGTCCATCTCCGTGGAACCGACAGATTCCATAGCTAAGCCAGAAGCGGCATCTGAGTCTGCGCCTGTCATTGAGTCCGCATCCGCACCCGCCTGTGACCAGGCTCCCACACCTGCACCGACTCCGGTCCCCAATTCAGCACCGGCCCCCGCTCCCGCAGCACCGACCATCCCCGGGGACTTCCCCATCGATTTCGCGACCGAGGTCTTCTGCCCTAGCCCGCTGCTGCACCAGCTGTCGACTTATCTCCCCTACGGCGCTGACACCCTCGGCATCGTCGGCGAGTACTACTGGATCGCTCGCGAGCGCGGTACCATCGAGGCCGGCCGTAACCGCGCGAGCTTCCCCCTGCGCTACACACAGGCCGGCAAACGCCACGAAGTCACCGTACGCATTCGCCGCAACACCACCGGCGGCCTCGGAGCCACTTGGGCCATCGACAAGGTCGAAGCCCCGGTCGAGTAAAAAACGGCCTCGGATAGCCAATTGACCATCCGAGGCCGTTTGAATTCAGGCCTTTTAGTTGTCATCGGCGCATATAGACACCAGAGAAGCAAGCTCATCCTCAAGTTGCGGAGCAAAGTATCTAAAAGAAACCTGCGCTCCAGTCGGTATCGACTCAATCATATTCGCAGCATTATCTGAAACTCGGTACGATGCAGTTTCACCTGTCTTCAAATCCTCTATTGAGCAGACAGCGTCTTCAGCATCAATCGACCTAAGCACGCCTTTTCCTTGTAACATCACATCGGCATGCCCGCCAGCTATTTCTAATGAACCTGAGTCTGTCGCAGTCACTTCTCCGGAACCTCCGCGCGATATCTCTTCCTTTGTTGAACAGCCCACCAATGAAGCCATCAGCACCAAAGACAGAGCTAGACGAATCGCCCTACTTCGAAAAAGTCGTTCCATAAGTCCACGCATAATAGCTCTGATCATACTTCAGGAAGGATAAAGATGAATTCCAGCCGTCCGCTATGCCAATCATCTGCCTTGTCTCTCCAGTTTTCTTACCAGTAAGTGTGGCGTAAGCCTCCGCTGTTACAGAATGGGCTGATCCGTTGTACAAACTCGCATGTAAAACATTCGGTCTATTAGAGTTAATCTCATTTTGAATGCTCGCGATAGCCGGAGAGGAGACAGTGCGGGCGATAAGAGTACTTCCTCTGCTTGCGCAGTAATTTGTAAACCCCGTTGCACAGGTTGATATCGGCGTTCCGCCCAAAACAACGCCGGGAACAGTCTGTTCTTCATCGGAAAGAGCATGGGTATTGGTGTAATTCCATATCTGCATATATTGCGAAGGGTCGCTATATAAATTGGCAATGCCATACAGTTCCGCAACGTTCGAAAAAGCTGTCACCATACAAGCATAGTGGGCAGTAAGCCTCTTAATCTCGCTTTCATCATATGACATAAACTGAGAAATGGAACGAAATCCAGATACTGTGTAATCCTGCATTTGAGTTGCGTAAATTACGACATCGTTCCAGCTTGAAGGTTTATTCGATAAAACGACAGGCCGTCCTTCTATGGAAACAGCCGGGATTGTTCTTCCGCAATTTGTTGTTATTGAACCGTCCAAAGATTGCACACCGAATTCGAATGGATTGATCATTACGACTGGGTTATTGAAAGAATAAGACTCAACACCAAGATCTCCTCCCCGATCCATAGGGCTGACTAAGCCGTCTCCAAAACGATATCCCGTAAGTATTTCATCATCTGAAGCATCTAAAACCAAATAGCCCGCGGCTCTATTGAATGTCACAACCGGAACAATGTAGCCAAGCGGGGACCCATCAACGTCTACAAAAGGAATAGGGTCAGAAGGCGTATACGAAGAGCCGAGGAGTCCCTTTATATATTTATCGGCAAGCTCTTGCGCAATTTCTGAAGTAAATTGTATCTGCTCACCATCAATATTGCCCGTCGAAGCAAAAACCTCTTTCGGACGTGCGGCTAAGGCGACAATTGAAGACGCGACAAGTTGCAGAAAACGACGACGCGAAAGCATATGTTCTTCTTTCTAGAGGAGCGACTTATAAGATACTCCTATTCTATAACCTTTTTTGTAACGTTACAGCACTGGTTATATTTCAATTCGATTTGCTTATGTCCTTGTAACCCAATACGTCTTCACGTTTTAAACGGAATTAGAAAATCACTCATAGCAAAAACGGGCTTTAATCCCAAAGAGATGACTTTGATTATGAATCAAGCCAGCAGCCAGGACATAGCTGCAGTGCAATTGCTACAAGAAAGGCCGCCCTTGCTGGCGGCCTTTCTACTTGCTACTAATCGCGCGTCAGCTTGCGGTGAATACGATGCGGCTGGGCTGCGTCCTCGCCCAGGCGCTCGATGCGGTTGGCCTGATAGGCCTCGAAGTTGCCCTCGAACCAATACCAGTTGCCCGGGTTCTCGTCGGTGCCCTCCCACGCCAGGATGTGCGTGGCAACGCGGTCTAGGAACATACGGTCGTGGCTAATGACCACCGAGCAGCCCGGGAACTCGAGCAGCGCCGCTTCGAGCGAGGACAGCGTCTCGACGTCGAGGTCGTTCGTGGGCTCGTCGAGGAGCAACAGGTTGCCGCCCTGCTTGAGCGTGAGCGCCAAGTTCAGACGGTTGCGCTCGCCACCGGAGAGTACGCCGGCGCGCTTCTGCTGGTCCTGGCCCTTAAAGCCAAAGCTCGCCACATACGCGCGGCTCGGAACCTCGGTCTCTCCGACCATCATGTGGTCCAGGCCGTCCGAGACGACCTCCCACAGGTTCTTGTCGGGGTCGATGCCGGAACGGTTCTGGTCGACGTAAGAAATCTTGACGGTCTCGCCCACCTCGAGCTCGCCCGAAGTCAGCGGCTCCAAACCCACGATGGTCTTGAAGAGCGTGGTCTTGCCGACACCGTTGGGGCCGATGACGCCCACGATGCCGTTACGCGGCAGGGTGAATGAAAGGTCGTCGATGAGCACGCGGCCATCGAACTCCTTGTGCAGGTGATGGGCCTCGAGCACCTTGTTGCCCAGACGCGGGCCCACAGGGATGCGGATGTCGGTCCAGTCGAGCTTCTGGCTTGCGCGGGCCTCGGCCTCCATCTCCTCGTAGCGAGCCAGACGGGCCTTGTTCTTGGCCTGGCGAGCCTTGGGCGAGCTGCGTACCCACTCGAGCTCGGCCTCCATGCGCTTGGCGAGCTTGGCGTCACGGTTGCCCTGGGCCTCGATACGCGCGGCCTTGGTCTCCAGATACGTGGAGTAATTGCCCTTGTAGGGATAAAGGTGACCGCGGTCGACCTCGCAGATCCACTCGGCAACGTTATCCAGGAAGTAGCGATCGTGTGTGACGGCAAGCACCGCGCCCTGGTAGTTGTGCAGGAAGTGCTCGAGCCACAGGATCGACTCGGCGTCCAGGTGGTTCGTGGGCTCGTCGAGCAGCAGCAGGTCGGGAGCCTCGAGCAGCAGCTTGCACAGGGCCACGCGACGGCGCTCGCCGCCAGAGAGCACGTTGACCGGCATGTCGGAATCGGGCAGCTGCAGGGCGTCCATGGCCTGGCCGAGCTTGGAATCGATATCCCAGCCGTCGGCGGCATCGATCTCGTCCTGGAGCTTGCCCATCTCGGCCATAAGGGCGTCCATGTCGCAATCCGGGTCGCACATCTCCTCGCCGATCTTATTGAAGCGATCGACCTTGGCGATCATATCGCCAAACGCCATGCGCACGTTCTCGATGACGGTCTTGTCGTCATCGAGCGGCGGCTCCTGCTGCAGGATGCCCACGGTGTAGCCGGGGGTAAGCCTTGCATCGCCGTTGGAGACCTCCTCGATACCGGCCATGATCTTGAGCAGGGTCGACTTACCCATGCCGTTGGGGCCCACGACGCCGATCTTGGCACCGGGATAGAAGCTCAGGGTCACGTCGTCAAGAATCACCTTGTCGCCATGGGCCTTACGAGCCTGATACATCTGGTAGATAAACTCCGCCATTTGCCTATTTAATCCTTTCTACCTTCTGTTTCCCTATTCTTGATTCGCTTTAGTGGAAACGAAATGAGGAAACCAGCTCTGAAACTAAACGAAAAAGGGGCATGGTTGCCCACACCCCCTAATACTACCTGGGAAAAGTCCATCGGAACATACTATGAACTGCGTACGCTAGTTTTCCGCAACCTTAACGAGCGGCTCGCTGCGATTTGCGCCACAGCAGATACGAATAGACGTAGGCAGCTCCAGCTGAACCAAACGCCAGAACCGCAATCACCGCGGCGACGACTTCACTCGAAAGCACGCTACCCGCCACGCCCATCACAATCAGGCCAACGCCCAGCACCATAAAGCAGGCACCGCCAAAACGCTGCGTACGGCGCCAGTTCTCGGGATCGGCAAGCGCCCAGGGCGTCTTGATACCGAGCGTGTAGTTCTGCTTTACGCGCGGTAAGTAGTTGCCCATACCAATAAAGAGCAAACCGATAGCGCCTGATACCAGCAAATTGACCGTTCCTACCACCGGCACGATGCCCCACACCGTTAGCTCCCCCAGCCAGCTTATGGCACACATGAGCAGCGTGAAGGCGATTACGAAGCCCTGATAGAACTTACCCGAGGTTCGATATGCCTCGCCTTTGGGGTCGATGCGCGGCACCACGCAGAACATTGCGAGAAGCGCCAGAGGCAGCGCGCTGAGCGCGGAGGCCATCCAGCTAGGACCCCAACCGTCGACGGCGCCGTTCGCGCCCCAGTGCGTGGGAATCTGCGCAGGCAAGCTCGGCATCACCATGAGGTGCGCTACGACATTGGCGACGCACAGAGCGACCAGCGCAATCCACACGCGCGACGATACCCCCGTGGGGTGAATGCCCTTGTTTTCGTTATTCATCCTTATCACCTTCAGTGTTTGTAAAGCCCATAAACCAGCCAATTAAATCCTGCATGACGGTGGTGTTTAAGCTGTATACGATGTTTTGGCCATGGCGCTCGTCGGTCACCAACCCGGCATTTTTGAGCGTCGCCAAGTGATGGCTTAGCGACGGCTTACTGATATCGAAATGCTCGGCAAGCTCCCCCGCCGTGCAATTGCCCTCGCGCAGCAACTCCAAAATGCGCCGTCGCGTTGGATCGGCAAGCGCCTTAAAACCCTCTCCCGGCATAAGACCTCCTCTCATCATCTCTCATGACGCGCACACTATACTCGATATTTAGATGTTTGTCTAACTGTCTAATCTTGTACTCAAAAAAAATAGCCGCCTCCGCGTAATGCGAAGACGGCCACTTCTCACGCTACAAACGTGTTTGGGAGTTGGCCAACCCGCTGCAACGGGTGCCATCTGCTTTATCTTATGCGAATCCCGATCCCATTTCAACAAACCCCAAGGGTTCAAATGGAATCGTAATAATACCTATAATGGCGATAGCTAAAACACGACCTGCTTCCCCATCGGAGGATATTTATGACCGAAACCACTGCCGTAGCCGCCATCGAGACACGCGACACCAAGCTCGAGATCATCATGGGCCGCGAGGCACTCGATAAGCTCGCCAACGCCACGGTGCTGATACTCGGCTGCGGAGGCGTGGGCTCTAGCTGCTGCGAGGCACTTGCCCGCGGCGGCATCGGGCATTTTGTAATTCTGGACAAGGACACCATCGCGCCCAGCAATATCAATCGCCAGGCCATCGCCTTTCATAGCACCATCGGCAAGCGCAAGGTTGACGTGATGGAAGCCATGATCCACGACATCAATCCCGCCGCCAGCGTTATCAAGCGCACCGAATACCTGCTGAGCGACTACATCGACGAGTTCTTCGCGAGCGTTTTGGAGCAGACGGGTGGCAAGCTCGACTACGTCGTCGACGCCATCGACACCATCTCGGCCAAGCTCACCATTGCCAAATATGCTCAGGACCACAACATTCGTTTGGTTAGTTCCATGGGCGGGGCCAACAAGCTCCATCCCGAGTGTCTCCGCTTTGCCGACATCTTCGATACGGTACGTGACCCTATGAGCCGCATTATGCGCAAAGAATGTAAGAAGCGCGGAATCAAGAGCCTACACGTACTGTTTAGCTGCGAGGAATCGGTTAAGACACAGCCCCGCGATCCTTCCAACATCCACGAGCGCACCGAGCTGGGAACTGCCAGTTTTATGCCGCCCATCATGGGCCAGATGATCGCCGGCGAGGTTATCCGTCAGATCAGTGGCCGCGGCACCGAGCGCGTGCGCGCCGATGGCCAGCGCCTAGACTAGCGGAGCGCGCCGAGATGGAGCCCCGGTTATTTGATGCACACTGCCATCTTGATCTAATGGCTCACCCGGACGCCGTTGCCGATGAGGCAACGGCGCTGGGCCTGATTCTATTTGACTGCGGCGTCGATCCGCACGACTTTGCACGCGCCAAGAAGCGCGCCTGCGGCCGTTCAAATATCTTTGCCGGCATCGGCCTCCATCCCTGGTGGCTCGCCGACGGACGATGTGGCAACGCTGAAATCAATCTGCTTTGCGAAGTTGCTGCACAAGAACGCTTGATCGGCGAGGTCGGGCTCGACTTTTCCGCTCGTTTTGCCGGAAGCGAGCCGCTACAAGTACAGGCATTTGACCGGCTCTGCGATGCACTCGCGCAGCACCCTCTTGCCGGGCGCGTGATATCAATTCACGCTGTTCGTTCGGCAGGAACCGTACTGAACGTCCTCGAATCGCATGGACCACTCATCCCAAACTCCGACTCCCCCGTTATCATCTTCCACTGGTTTAGCGGTACTTCGGACGAACTCGCCCGCGCGCGTAATGCGGGCTGTTATTTTTCCGTCAACGAACGCATGCTCGCGTCCAAACGAGGACGCGAATACGCACGACAGATTCCACTCGACCGTCTACTGCTCGAGACCGATGCGCCGGCCGAGCCAAACACAGAAACAAGCGCGCAGTCGCTCATCAAATCGCTCGCAAGGACCTCGATGCGCATTGCCTCACTCAAAAACTGTGACGCAAAGCGCATCGAGTCGGTAGTTTTAGCAAATGCGCACTCTGTTTTTGACCTTCGCTAACCACTGTGGGCAAAAATGCCAAGGGACATGCGAATCGCACAACGCAGTCCCTATTTTGGAAGGCAGTACAATTCGGCAGCATTACACCAATTCGTGCATGAGATCACGGTTGCGTGCATACAATTCGTCAAAGATATGACGACGCGACGCATATAGCTCGTGGGCAGCCATATCGGGCACGATTGTTTGTGCAACGCCAAGGACTTGGGCGAGTTCATCCCATGATGCATAGGCGCCACCTGCGAGAGCTGCCATGATGGCATCACCGAAGCATGCGCCCACCGTAACCTTGGCAACCGAGACCTCGCGCCCGCATACGTCGGCGATAGCCTGCATCCAAACTGGATTCTTGGTTCCACCTCCGACAAGCATAATGCGCCCAATTGGCAGTCCATGCTCTCGCTCGATAATGTCGACATGGGGTGCAACGGTATACGCGACGCCTTCCAAGGCGGCGCGAACCATATGGGCTCGCGTATGCCTTCCGGTCAGGCCAAAGAAGACGCCACGTGCCTCGGGATCGTTGAGCGGAGTACGCTCCCCCGCAAAGTACGGCAGGCACAGGAGCCCATCGGCACCCGGCGCCACATCGGCGGCATCATGCGCCATGACCGAATATGCATCGGGGCCACCGTGGCCCTCGGCCTCCACGGCGTCGCGATACAGCTCTTGGCGCAGCCACGATGTGAGTGCACCCGCCGTATTGGTCCCCGCGCAGATCCCGTAAGTTCCGGGAATGATAAACGTCCCTGGCCACAGGCGGGCATCATCGACCATATGATCAGCTAGGTAGATGAAATACGCCGTGCTCCCCAACTGAACCATCATATCGCCGGGACGAAATACACCCGTCGAAATGGCCTCGGCACCAGAGTCGCCCGTTCCCACTAAGACAGGTGTCCCTGCCGCGAGCCCTGTCGCCTCAGCCGCGCGCTGCGTAATCACCCCGGCAATATCGGTAGCCGACATTACCTCCGTCATCTGGTCAGGCCGGCAGAAACGAGCACATTCCCGAGCATCAACCCTCCAAGTGTAGCGGTCGTATAGGGGAAGAAAATCCTCCGCCAAGTAACGGTCCACCGTAAAACGCCCCGTCAACTTTGCGCATAGAAACGATGATGCCGTCAGGAACTTCGCGGCACGTTCGTGCACCTCGGGCATATTCTCCTTAAACCATAAGATCTTGGGAGCAATATCTGATGAGCAGGGATCGTGCCCGAAAAGTTCGCGTGCGCGACCTGACCCATATTCGGAAAGGAGCTCGTCAATCTGCGGCTTCGAACGTGCATCGACTCCATACAAAATCGCGGGCGCCAGCGCGTTGCACTCGGTATCGACCGGCACACAGTCGCAACCCAATGCGGAAAGGCCCACGCATCCGATCTGCGCCGCGTTAACCCCCGATCGCATCACCAGCTCGCGCGACAAGCGGCAAAAATCGCCCCACCAAACTGCCTCAGCATCATGCTGGTACCATCCATCACACGGGTTGTCCGTCTCATGTCCACAAGAGGCTTGGCAAACGATGTTGCATCGATCATCGATTAAAACGCCTTTAGAGGCGCTTGTCCCAATATCAATACCCAGATAGAGCGCCATAGGTGCCTACTCCCCTCGCGCCGTACGAGCGGCAGCCATAAAACGAACCACCCGCTCAACATCAACCGGGGCATCCAGCTTTCCGTCGCGCTTTAAGCACGTGCCGACAAACGCGCCATCGTAGTGAGCAAATACGTCAGCCACGGTATTTTCGCGACAACCGGTGCCACATACCACGGGCACTTCGCCAACACGCTCGCGGACCTCGTCGGCAAGCTCGCCCGAAGCGCCACGACCGGCAGCCGAACCGCCGATGACTATCGCATCCGGTAGGCAATTAAAGAGAAGTGAATCGGCAATGTCCGCGGTCGTGCGGTCGTTGAGATAAACCTCGCCCTCGCTCGTGATGAAGTGAAAAAGCTTGAGGTCGTCCAAGCGCAGCGCCGCCTTGCGACGCATGGTGTGAGCGAAATCTCGGTTAATCAGCCCGAGATCACCGGCCCAGGCACCGCAAAAATTGCAGCGCGTGAACTGCGCGTCGACGGCAGCGCACAGCTCGATTGTGGCATCACCATCGTAAATTGCCTCAGCTCCCCAAGGAGTCGACAGATCATGGGACAGAGCCCCGATTACATAGCCCATCGATGCAAGGGTTGAGGGAGAAACATGCTGCTCATAGGGCATCGAGAGCTCATTGGTAATCAAAATGCCATCGACACCGCCCTGCTGCAACGCCTCGAGATCGCGCTTGGCGGCTTCCACGACCTGCGATACGCTTCCGCCCGGGTAATACAGCGGATCGCCCGGCAGAGGACGCAGGTGCAGCATTCCGATAACCGGCTTTTCGTTCTTGAACATCGAAGTTAGAAACGACATAACGTGCTCCTTCATAGGGTTATTGCAGGGACGTTACTCCCCCAGCACCTCGACGTACACTTTTCGCTTCTGCGGACCGTCAAACTCCGCAAGATAGATGTTCTGGGCACTTCCGCACACGATGTGGCCATCTTGGACGGGAAAGAAGCAACTGTTTCCACAAATCATGCTCTTGATATGCCCACAGGAGTTGTTACCGGTGGCTCCATAGCTCGGCAGGAAGTGTGCATGCGCATAGGGGGCATCGAGTGGGGCGATGCGATCAAGCGTCTCCATAAGATCCGTCTCCACGCAGGGCAGCCCCTCGTTTACCACGATTCCGCAGGTCGTATGCGACAAAATAATCGCCGCCAAGCCATTGGTCACCGAGCTGCGTTCAATGGCAGCGTGCACGTCTTCGGTAATATCGATGAACTGGTCCGGAGCAGTCGATAGATAGCTCAATGTCTCGAGCGTCACCATGTTCACTCATCCCCTTCAAGAAAACGCAGGGCATTACCCCAGTAGAGCCTTTCTCGCGCATCATCGCGCATGGACACGGTATCGAGCGCCCGTTTGAGTTTGAACGCACGGAAGCGCGGCGTATTGCTGGCGAACATCACTTGATGCGATAGCGCGCGCTCATACCACAGCGGCCCCATATCGACCGTGAAAAGACGCTGCATCATCTCCTCGGGCGAATCGATGTAAGTGATAGAGGTGTCCGTGTAGCAGTTGGGATACTTGAGCAGCATCGCCACGGTCTCGCGCACCCAGGGCCAGCCAAAGTGGGTCAAACTAAAACGCACATTTGGATGCGTTGCGATTGTGTGCTCAAATACAAGCGGATTACTGCGCGAGAGCTCTGCGCCCGGCTCCCAAGACATACCGGCATGGAAAACTACCGGCTTGTTATAGCGCTCGCACAGCTCGTAAAGCGGCTCGGCCACGGCATCATCGGGAGCAAAACCCTGCTTTGCCGGATGCAGGCAAAGCCCCTTTGCCCCCAACTCGGTAAAGGCGCGCCCCAATTCGTCTGCGGCACCGCTCACCTGCGGATCTACGCTCGCAAATCCCCACAGACGATCGGGATGCGCGGCAACCAGCATGGCAATCTGGTCATTGGTGCCAAAATGCCCTCCGCATGCCGTGGTTACATCGAGCGGCATGAGCACGCTCTTCTGCACATCGCAGACGTCCATCTCGACTTGAAGCTCATCCCAATCCATGGGGCCCATATGCCCCATACCAAATTCTCGTGACCAAAAACCGAATCCATCAGGCTCATCACCCGGCGTATAGATCTCGCCGTAGAGCATGGGCTGGACCAACATGTCGATAACCATTTCGCACTCCTTTCCAAGCATTTGACCCTAGTACGGCTCAAAAGAGCCGATGACGCGGGACGAAAGCTCGGCGCCCGCCTTCATACACGCCGGAATATCAAGGCCATCAATCACGCCCTTGGTAAACCCGGCGATATACGAGTCACCGGCGCCCACGGTGTTAACGACCTTCTCCGCCGGTACGATCCCGCACTCATAGAAGCGTTCGCCGTCAAAGGCAATGCTTCCCTTCTCGCCAAGCGTGGCAACTGCCACCCGCGGCCCCAACTTCTGTACGTGACGTACCCAATCACGCAGCTCCGGAGTGTCCTCTTCAAACGACATAAACGCATAGTCTACGTAAGGAAAATGAGCCTCGCAGGCATATTCGGGATCCTGGCTGAACACCGAGAAGTCCATAACCACCGTCTTGCCCGCATCATGCCATTCGGGCAGGAGGTCCAAACAATTGCCAAACAGGTCGGTATGAATGATGTCATGCTCTAGGATAAACGCCCGGTCATCTTCATTCGGTCGATATGTCTCTATTACGCCATCGATTGCCTCGAGATGCACGCGATCGACGCCGTCTTTCAATGCCATGAGCATCACCGAGGTGTCGCCATCCTCCACCCGCAGATGTGAGATATCGAACCCCTCAGCGGCCAGCGCCTCTCTCATCTTGTCTCCGTACTCGTCCTTGCCGACAACCGACACGGCGGATACCGAAACTCCCATTCGTGCAAGATGGATACCCCAGTCAATGCCATTACCAGTCGGATAGAACACGCCGATGTTTTGATAGACGTCCGCACAGCAAAAACCAGCCGCGCACGCTTTAATACTCATGGTCTTCTCCAATGTTCAAAAGGGGACCCACCACATGGCGAGCCCCCTTTTCGCGTTTCGCTTATTGTTTTGCATCGGCCGTCCAAAGCCTCATAGCCAGACCGCCGTACGCTTTCTTAAGCTATTCGACGATTGGTGCTCCGTGGCCCCAAGAACCTTCCATGCCGCACACGGTCGAGGCAAACCCGGCAGCAAAGTCGAGCGCACGCTCGATGGCCTCGGCGCCATCTTCACCACGCTTGGCGGAATCGAGATAGCACATCAAAAACGAGGTGAGGAACGAGTCGCCCGCCCCCATGGTGTCCTTCATGTCCGTTACCGGTTTAGCCAGCTGGCGGTAATAACGCTCGCCGTCGTAAGCAATGCAGCCCTCGGCGCCCGCCGTAGCCGACACAAAACGCGGACCCAAGCCCTTCACCCATGCCAGACGCTCGCGAATCTCGTCCTCACTCGCGGCATCCGCCGCACTAAAGAAAGCGAAATCGACGTAGGGCGCAATCTGCTCGTAGTACTCGTCGGTGGAGTCGTCCGAAAAGTCAAAAGAGACCGTGACGCCCGCAGCCTTCAGCTTGGGCAGCTCGCGCTCGGTAAAGCAATAGTTGCCCGAATGAACCACATCGAACTGCTTCATGTACGAAAGGTCAAAGCGATCGAGGACATAGCGCGCATCGCCACGGATACCGCCCTCGTTGGAGCCAAGGAAGACACGGTCACCGTCAACGACGGTCACGCGAGCCGCTCCGTTCTCGCCAATCATCTGCTCGCACTTGTCAAGCTCGATACCCTCATCCTCGAGGCTTGCAATGACATGCTCGGCAGCGGCGTCATTGCCAAAAATGCCCATGTATGCGGAGCGTGCGGCACCGCATTTCTTGGCATAAACGGCGAAGTTCACCGCATTGCCGCCAGGATACATGGTATGGATATGCTCGTAGCGATCGACGACGTTGTCGCCAAATCCGAGCGCGTTAACGTTAAATGCCATGGCCTTTGTCCCTTCTAGTACTCGACAACACCCATATAGCGACGGAAATCGGGATCGTGATCAAACACCTTGCCGCGTGCAGCACGCAGCTCGCAGTTCATGGCATAGAACAGCACCGGGTCCAGATAGGCACGGACGCTCGCCGGCACGGCTTCCATACCGTACTCCTTGGCATCGAGCACCATCAGCGTATCGGTATGCGTCTTAAGGAACGCCAGGGCGCGCTCGTCCATAGCACGGCACTCGCTGGAGCCCATCTGCAGGAAGTAAAAAACGCCATCCTGAGTAGCCTCGAAGGGGCCATGGAAGTACTCGGCAGAGTGGATGTAGCTGCAGTGCTGCCACTGCATCTCCATAAGAGAGCAGATAGCGAAACCGTAGGTCTGGCTAAAGTTGGGACCGCTGCCCAGAATATAGAAGAACTCGTGCTCCTGGCAAAGCTTGGCAAAGCGATCGCCCAGCTCGGCATTTACCTTCTCGCGTGCCGGGGGAAGAATCTTATCCATCTCGGCGATACCGGCATACATATCGGCAAGATCGGCGTAGCCCTCCTGCTGATCGAGCAGCTCTGCCGCAAGCGACAGCGAAATACCAGCGGGGACCTCGGCCTGCGGCACACCCTCGCCCCACGGGTAGACCCACGTGGTCCACTTGCCGGAGTCGATCTTAGATCCAGCGTTGTCGGTCTGGGCGATCACCGTAGCGCCGGCAGCAAGGGCAATCTCGCAGCCCTCGACGACCTCGGGGGTGTTGCCACTGTGGCTGCAAGCAATGACCAGGGATTTCTCACCCAAGCGGCGCGGGCGCATGATATCAAACTCGCGAGCCGTATAGATATACGAAGTGAAGGTGGTTGCCTCGCGCTGCAGAAGCTCATGAGCCGGGATCAAATCGATCATGGAGCCACCGCAAGCAATCCAGTAGACGCTGTCGAACTTGCCCTTCTCGGCAATTGCCTCTTTGATCAGATCGTGTGCGTTCATATCCAGTTCCTTTCTTGTTTGGTCCGCAATCAATGACGTTGGCTGCGTGGCCGATAGTTGTTTTAGTCAATCAGATATTTCTCGAATGCGGCCATGTTCTTGGCATCTGCCGCCGCCGGGTCATCGTAGTAACGCCCGTCCGTGATTTCCTGGCCCAGCATGCCATCGAAACCATGGGCATTAAGCGTGGCGACGAAGGCGTCCATATCGTGCTTGCCATCGCCCCACACCAGATGGCCATACGGGTCACCGTCGATAAAGTGCATCTCGTGAATTGCCCCATCACCAAAGGCGGCAAACCAGTCCTCGAGCGTCTCGCCCGCAACGCCCATCGCGGTTGTATCAACCATGGGCTGTAAGTACGGGCTCGCGACCTCGTCAATCATGCGCTTCGCATCGGAAACCGTCGTTACAAGGTTGCTCTCCTCGGGACGCAGGCTTTCCATCGTAAGCACCAGACCGTGCTCACCGGCATACTCCGCCAGAATGGACAAGTGCTCGCGGCTGCGCTTCCAGGCTTCCTCGCGGTCCTCGTCCCAGTCGCCCCAGCCCGAGTTGACGGACATACGGTCGCACCCAAGTACCTCGGCAAGCTCAATGCCGTGCTTAAAGTACGCCAGGCTGCGCTGTTCATGCAGCGGTTTGCGTGCGCAGTACTGCCAAGGATAGACAACATTCTCGGGGCACAGAGTACGATACCTAAGCCCACGGTCTGCAGCCTTTTTCGCCAGGACCTCAGCCTCAAAGTAGCCCGTGTGGTCGAGCGTCACATGCGGCTCCGCACACCACAGCTCAATGGACTCAAAGCCCAAACGCTGCTGCACATCAAGGAAGTAATCGAGCGACCACATGATGTAGTGGATATTCATGCCCGCAATCTGTTCGCGGCGCAGCGTCGGTTTGGATTCAGACATCTTATGCCTCCTTATTTCGATCGAACACGATTTGTCCGTCCGACATCGTCATATCAACCGAAAGATCGCGTGCGTCGCGATAATCGAGGTCGAACACATCCCGATCGAGCACGCAGATATCGGCAAGCTTGCCGACCTCAAGCGTACCCAGTTCGTCTTCGCGCATCAGATCGTACGCGCCCCCGGCAGTCCAAGCACGCAAGAGCTCGACAAGCGTCAGCGCGTTGGCCTCATTCACGGGCAGTCCATCATCGAAGTATCCACCGCACGCGCTGTAGATTGACTCGCCCAGGCTCGGAATCAGCAGTGGCAAATCCGTACCACAGCACACCGTGCATCCGGAATCTTCCATGCCGCGGCGATTCCAGCTGTGCATAAGTCGCGTCTCGCCAATTTGTCGACGCATCATCGACAGGCAATCCTCGCGCCGGTCCAGCGTCAAAATCTGCGGATAGACCTCGCAAATTCCACCTAGCTTGCCAAACTCGACAAGATCGGTCGGATCAGAGTTCTCGAGATCGGTAATCGCATGGCGGCGAAGCAACCGTCCATGCTCGTCTCGAGGCAGCGAGGCATAGAGCGCCACGGTGCGACGAACGGCGCCATCGCCCTGGCAATGCAAGGAATATCGGAAGCCGTCAGCATCAATTGCGCGCAGCTCGTTCTCAATCAGATCCCACTCGGGCTCCTCGACAACCGTCTTGCCGGCAGCTCCCGCATCGGCCGTGTCCTCATAGGGGTCAATCATCTCGGCAAGCCCCGCCCATACGCCGCGATCGGTCATACGGTTGAAGCCAGAAAAACGAACGAACGGTCCCTGGAAGCGCTCTCGTGCCTCGCGAGCATACGACAGATTTGCACCGGCACCCACCGGCTGCGACATCATAGAGACGCGAACCGTCAGCTCGCCAGATTCTTCACGGCGAGCCATTTCGTCGGCAAAACCGTAGTAGTCATCAAACGCCATCTCCTTGATGGCGGTAACGCCGCGCTCGTTAAGCATGCTCATGTAGTCCGAATACCCCGCACGTACCTCGGGCAGCGCGAGGAAATCGCTCATCATGCGCCAGATCTTTTCGGCATAGCACGCCTGGGGCGTGAAGCCGTATCGCACACTGGCGGCAGCATTGAGAACGCAGGTCTCCGCACCCGGTGTAAAGCAGACGACAGGGATATCGCCAAAACAATCGTCAAACACAGCCGCCGTATTTGCGTTCTCGGCATCCGATGCCAACGTTTCGGGTAGGTTGTGGCCAAAAGCCGCCGCGCAATCCGGATGATCTTCTTTCCATGCACGCAAGAGCGACACGGCCTCTTTGGCATCAGCGATGCCGGACAGATCAGGCCCCAACGTCCGCAGCGCCCAGCCTGTATAGAAGGTATGCACATCGATCAGGCCAGGCATGACGGTGCGGTCGCCCAGGTCAACTACCTCGTCCGCCTGGGTCAAATACGAAGCTAGCTCACAGTTGGTGCCAACCGCCTCAATTCGATTGTCACGGACCGCTACGAAACCTTCAAACGGCAGGTCCCCCGTACCGGTAAAGACGCTCTTAGACGTCAGGACCGTCAAACGATCAGACATCACAACCACCTACGCCGGAAGCATGCCAGAAATTGCCGTTACGATCAGGCCAAAGACGACCATGAAGATGAAGAACTTCCAAATGGTCTTCCACCATTGGCCAAACGAAATCTTAGCCACGCCAAGGCCGGCAACCGTCATGCCCGCCACGGGACTGATGGTGTTGATGGTCTGGTTGGCAAACTGGAGCGCGGTAACGGCCGCCTCGGGATTGAGGCCCATGAGCTCGGTCAGGGGGCCCATAACGGGCATGGTGAGTGCCGCCAGGCCAGAACTCGAGGGAACCAGCAAAGAGAGCAGGCCAAGGACGACATACATAAACGTGGTGTAGACGGCGGCGGGTGCACCGGCGAGCGCAGTAGCGAGCGCCTGGAGGATGGTGTCGATGATCATGCCGCCCTCGGCGATGACCAGAATACCGCGAGCGATACCGATAACGATGGCGGCGTACGCAAAGTCGGCGAGACCTTTAACGAACTCCTCAGCAATCGTCTGCTGGTCAAGACCGCCCAGGATACCGGCAAGCAAGCCCATGCCAAGGAACACGGCGGAAATCTCATTCATGTACCAACCCTGGGTAACAAGACCCCAGACGATAATGCCCATACCGCAAGCAAAATCGATAAGCACGAGCTTCTGACGGGTAGTGAACTCTTCCTCGATGGAGGCATCGGTCACGGAAAACTCGATACGCTTGAGCTTATCGTCCTCGTACGTAATGGACGACTCGGGGTTTTTCTTGACGCGCATGGCGTAGCGCATGGCCCATGCGATACCGACGGCAGTGAAGATGACCCAAGAAACGGCGCGCAGCCACAGTTGCGGATTGCCCTCGATGCCAATGATGCCCTGGGCGATCAAAACATTAAACGGATCGATGGTCGAAGCGCAATATCCCAGGTTAGGACCAAGGAAGCAGATGATGAATGCCGTCATCGAGTCATAACCGATACCCATCATGATGGGAATGAAGATGGCATAGAACGGCAGGGCTTCCTCAGACATACCAAACGTGGTGCCGCAAATGGACAGCAACGTCATCGTGATGGGAATGATGAGGATGTCCTTGTTCTTGAGCTTTTTAATCACACGGCTCATGCCGGCATTCAAAGCGTTGGTCTTGGTGATGATTGCGAACGACCCGCCAATCAATAAGACGAACGCAACGACGTCGGCAGCCTCCTGGATGCCCTTAGTGGGCGCTTGCAGGACCGCGAAGATATCCTGCCCCAAATTGATGGTCTCGCCGGTCTCGGAATCGGTGTAGTTCTTATCGACCTGTTCATAGGTTCCAGCAACGGCGACTTCACGCTCGCCCGCCGCTGTCGAAATCGTCTTGCGCTGATACTGACCAGAGGGAACGATCCAAGTCAAGACCGCAAAGACAACGATCAGCAAGAACATGATCGTATAGACATGCGGTAATTTGAACTTAAAACGTCTGTTTGTCTTCTTCGCCTTCGTATCTGACATAGATACCTCCAAAGAACTCGAGACTGCATCGCATCTCGCTTCAACGTTTGCACAAGGCAAACGTTCTATGACGTTCTATAGGTTACCAGCAGCTTTTCTCGTCATCAAGATAATTTCAAACTGATTGCCGCAACGCGGTTGAACGGTTGCGTTTGCGCCGTGAACGGTATGGAAACGCCCGGTGAGATGATCCACCGGGCGCTTTCATACGCAATGTCCTAGATGTCAAAAACGTAGCGAGACCCAACGATCCGCTGACGACCGATGATAAACGGCCGCCGCTGCTTATCGAAAAAGAAGGCTTCCATATAAAACAAGGGTTCGCCAACGGGAACTGCCAACAACCGAGCGACCTCGGGCGACGCACACGCGATCTCAAGCGTGCATGGGTCGGTAAACGCGGGCGTGCGGCCCGTCCGGTTGCGCACGAACTCAAAAATGGATTGGTTAGATAGAGGTGCCGTTGATAGATAGGCGTTGTCCTCGTAAACATATATGTTGTTCTCGAGCATGACAGGGACGCCATCGGCAGTACGCACGCGCTCAACGCAGATCAAGTCAGTTCCAACGGCAACACCAAAGAACTGTGCCTCGGTGGAATCCGCCGGCAGTATCTTTCTCGAAATGACACGCGCCCCCGGTTCCATTCCGTTAACGCGGCATGCGTCCGAAAAACTCTGGACGTCATCCTTCTGGCGAATCTTGCGCTTGAGCTTGGGGGCATTGACAAACGTGCCTTTCCCCTGTCGCTTCGTTAGATAGCCCTGTTGGACGAGCTCCTCAATAGCGCGTCGCACGGTAACGCGGCCAACTTTATAGCTCTCAGCCAATTCGAATTCGTTGGGTATCCGCGCACCTGCCTTGTAGGCACCGGAGTTGATTTCGTTTTTGATGATATCGATAACCTGTTGGTACAGCGGTATCGCTGCTTTACCGTCAGTTAGCCCTTCAGTCGGTGGCATATACCCTCTCCAAGCACAATTAAGTCTAAAACGGGCTTAAGGGCATTCAACAAGTCCTTAAGCCCGCATTAGCTTAAAGTATGCTAGGTGTCGCACCAAAATGTCGGCTATTTACTCATCAGACCCGAAAAACGCGCAACTACCGCGCTCCTAAGAAAGCGTGAGCAGCTCCGGCAGCTGGTCGATGATCTTGTCCGCGGCATCCTGGCTAAAGCCAAAGCGCTCCTCGCGCTTGGCAATGACCGTCAGGCCGGCACGCTTGCCGGCAGTGATGCCAGGCACCGAATCCTCAACGCAGCAGCAACGGACCGCAGGCAGCCCCAACAGGTCCAGCGCATGCAGGTAGATGTCGGGCTCGGGCTTGCTCTCCTTAAACTGCTCGCCGCTCACCACATACTCAAAGGCATCCGACAGCCCGCATGCATTGAGCACTTCCTCGATGCTATCCATGGGAGACGAGCTGGCAAGCGCCACGCGAACGCCGCGGCGCGGCAGCTCGCGAATCGTATCCACAGCGCCCGGGTTAATCAAAGCCTGGTAGTCACGCGGACGCTTATGCGCCCACTCGTCCCAACGGGCCAATGCTTCCTCGCCAGTGAAGTGCCCTTTACCGGCGCGCTCAAACCAATCGACCAGCATATGCAGGAAGAACTGATGTGAGGTACCAACCTGCCCGTTCAACTCCTCTTGGGTCAGATTCAACCCAAGCTCCTTGGCAAACGCGGCAGTCTCGCCCAGGTAGTAATACTCGGTATCGACAATGACGCCGTCCATGTCAAAGATAACGGCGTCGAACGGAAATGCGGACACGGCACCCTCCCTAGCAAAAGGGCGCCCGCAAGCGGACGCCCGAACCATGCACTATCGGCGATTCTAACCCAGCAGTTGGTCAAGTGCTACCGCGATACCGTCTTCGTTGTTGTTGGCGGTCACCATCTGGGCCACGGCCTTGACTTCATCGACAGCGTTACCCATGGCGACGCCGGTACCAGCCCACTCGATCATGGACTTGTCGTTCTGGCCGTCGCCAAACGAGACAACCTCGCTGGCATCAATACCCAGCTTGGACAGGGCGCCCTCGAGCGCACGAGCCTTGTCGATGCCGGGCGCCGTATATTCAAAATACCAGTCAGCCGTAAACATACCCGACAGCGTCTGGGTAAAGGGCGCATACATCTCCTCGTGATGCGCCTGCAGGTAGGTCGGATCGCCCGCCGTCAGCAGCTTGTCCACGGGATAAGCATCAGCAACCTCATGCAGGCTCTCCACCTCGCGAATCTTAAGATCGCACGCGTCGCGCTCATACTTGACGATATTCTTCTGCGAGCCGTCAGGCAGCGTGATCATGCAATGGTACGAGTCCTCGACGTGCAGATTACGACCGAGCGAAATCATAGGGATCACGTCAAAATTACGCAGGTGATCAATCAGGCGATGCAATTCGTCGGCAGGCATAGCCTGATCGAACAGCACCTCGTCGGTCTGGGCATCGACCACATGCGCGCCATTAAAGGCAACTAGCAGACCGTCATGGCTTTGAAGGTCGAGCTCCTGCGCCAAGGCGTGCAGCCCCCATGCGGGACGGCCCGAAGCCAAGATGAGCTTAATGCCCGACTCCTGCGCCGCGAGCAGCTTCTCGCGCGTACGCGGGCTGATGACCTTTTGGTCGTTGGTGAGCGTACCGTCGATATCCATTGCGATGGCTTTGATTGCCATATGTGCCTCCCTGTCATTGAGCAACCTTGTCTGAGCCATCATACAGAACACCCACGGCGGCGCTGTTTGCAACGGGAAAAATGTCACATTGTCCCAAACATGAACGGCGTGCCTTCGACGATTGCGATGCCCGTCGAGGCGCCTCCCGATACATTCCATTCTATCCAGATAGCAAAGGGCCTGCATCCCAACGGATACGGGCCCTTGTCGGCTATGCGTTAGTTTTCGCAGCGAATCCTACTTACGGTGCGCACGATAGAACTCGATGAGCGCCTGGGTCGAAGCGTCCTGCTCGGCCTTGGCGGCGTCGTCGTGGAAGGCAGGGGTGATCTGCTTGGCAAGCTGCTTGCCCAGCTCAACGCCCCACTGGTCGTAGGAGTCGATGCCCCAGACCGTACCCTCGACAAACGTGATGTGCTCGTACAGGGCGATGAGCTCGCCGAGCGCGAACGGGGTCAGCGTGTCGCCAAAGATCGAGGTCGTCGGGCGGTTGCCCTCAAAGCAGCGAGCCGGGACGATCTGCTCGGGCGTACCCTCGGCACGAACCTCGTCGGCCGTCTTGCCAAAGGCGAGTGCCTTGGTCTGGGCCAGGAAGTTGCCCAGGAACAGCTCGTGCACGTCCTGACCGCTATCGGTCGCAGGGTTGGCGGTATTGGCGAAGGCGATGAAATCGGCCGGAACCACCACGGTGCCCTGGTGCAGCAGCTGGTAGAAGGCATGCTGGCCGTTGGTGCCGGGCTCGCCCCAGAAAATCTCACCGGTGTCGGAGGTCACGGCGCTGCCGTCCCAGCGGACATGCTTGCCGTTGGACTCCATGGTGAGCTGCTGCAGGTAGGCCGGGAAACGATGCAGGTACTGGCAGTACGGCAGCACGGCGTGGCTCTTGGAACCGAAGAAGTTGACGTACCAGACGTTGAGCAGACCCATCAGCGCGACGGCGTTGTTCTCGAGCGGCGTGTTGCAGAAGTACTCGTCGATGGCGTGGAAGCCCTCAAGGAACTGCTGGAAACGCTCGGGGCCGAGCACGACGATCAGCGACAGGCCCACGGCGGAGTCGACGGAGTAGCGGCCGCCGACCCAGTTCCAGAAACCGAAGGCGTTGGCGGGGTCGATACCGAAGGCCTCGACCTTCTCGAGTGCGGTTGAAACAGCGACGAAGTGCTTGGCAACGGCGTCGGCGTTCTGCTCATCGGAACCGTCGATGGCGCCCTGAGCCTTGAGCTGCTCGAGCATCCAGGTCTTGACCTCGCGGGCGTTGGTGAGGGTCTCGAGCGTAGTGAAGGTCTTGGACACGATGATCACGAGCGTGGTCTCGGGATCCAGGCCGCGAAGCTTCTCTGCCTGATCGTTGGGGTCAATGTTGGAGATATAGCGGCAGTCGATACCGGCGTCGGCATAGGGACGCAGGGCCTCGTAAGCCATGACCGGGCCCAAATCGGAGCCGCCGATGCCAATAGACACCAGGTGCTCGATCTTCTTGCCGGTAACGCCCTTCCACTCACCGGAGCGCACGCGCTCGGCGAAGGCATACATGCGATCGAGGACCTCGTGCACGTCGGCGACGACATCCTGGCCGTCGACGATAAGCTGGCCCTTCTCGCTTGCCGGACGGCGCAGCGCGGTGTGCAGGACGGCGCGGTCCTCGGTGGTGTTGATGTGCTCGCCGGAGAACATGGCGTCGCGGCGCTCCTCGAGCTTCACCTCGCGGGCAAGATCGCACAGCAGCTTGACGGTCTCATCGGTCACCAGGTTCTTGGACAGATCGAAGTGCAGGTCACCGGCGTCAAAGCTCAGCTTGTTCACGCGCTCGGCATCGGCGGCGAACCAGGCCTTGAGGTCGATGCCCTCGGCCTCGAGCTTCTCCTGATGAGCCTCGAGCGCCTTCCAAGCGGCAGTCGACGTAGCATCGATAGGTGCGGCAACAGTTGCCATAGAGTCCTCCTCAGCATACGGGCGCACACCTCCATGCGCCCGGACATTCAGATGCCACTATTCTAGCGCAGGTCAAGACTATAATCAGCGAGCGTTGCCAATCGGCCCCCAAACGGCAACCGACCAAAAAGGGACAGGTTTATTTTGGCAGGTCAAACGCTTTACCAATCAAAAATAACCCATCCCTTTATGGTAAATATTAGGCCGCGGCGCACACGCTGCCGAGCAGCTCGCGCAAGGGCGAGCCGATACCCTCCAGCAGTTCGGGGGCGATGATGGCGAAAACGGGAACCTCGCCGGCGCCCACAACGGCGGGCACTTTTCCCTCGGAGACGATGCATCCGTAGGGAACAAAGCCGTCCTCACCGGCATCGAGCGCCGCCATGCGGCGGGCGAGCTCGCGCGCAAAGCCGGCTGTATCGGCATCACCGATCGCCAGGACAAAGTCCACGCCCTCGTCGGTCGCCAGGGCCACGGCCTCGTTGACCAGCTCGCCTCCCCCATCGCCTCCAACCGAGCCACAGCGAAAGAGTACGCGCTCGAGCAGGGCCCGGTCGAGCGAGCCGAGCGCCGCCGAAACGAGCTCATCACGCGTGTGCTTGTCACCACCCAGCACAACCAGCGCCTTGGTGCCACCGTAGTGAGCGACCAATCGTCCGCACCAGCGAGCCACGTCTCCATCCGCAACAAGGCGCGTCGGCATACCAAACCCATAATTGACCATCTTTCCCACAACCCTTCCGTGCGTATAGGCGGTATCAATCGTTAGACCCATGCTACGAAGCGAGGTTTTCCGAGCTGTTTCGCACTCTTTAGAGCTGCGTTAAAACCCGATGCAGCCGCACGACCATACCTGCCAAAAAGGGACAGATTTTGACGGTGTCCGGTCGAGCAGGTATTATCGAACAGGTATTCGATAAGAACATGTGTTTGATGGGAGGCTCGGATGGAGCACGAGCAGCACACCTACATCTGCATCGACCTCAAGACGTTTTATGCCAGCGTCGAGTGCGTCGATCGTGGGCTCGATCCGCTCACCACCAACCTGGTCGTTGCCGACGAATCGCGCGGACGCACGACCATCTGCCTCGCCATCACGCAGGCCATGAAAGACCTCGGGATACACAACCGCTGCCGTCTGTTCGAGATTCCCGACGGCATCGGCTACATCAAGGCCATACCGCGCATGCAGCACTACATGGAGGTGTCGGCGAAAATCTACGGCATCTATCTGGAATACGTGAGTCCGCAAGACATTCACGTCTACTCCATCGACGAATGCTTTATCGACGTGACGCCCTATCTGGACCTCTATCACACCGATGCGGAAGGGTTCGCCTGCACGCTGCGCGACGAGGTCTTGGCGCGCACCGGCATCACGGCGACGGTCGGCATCGGCCCCAACCTATTCCAGGCCAAGGTAGCGCTCGACATTACCGCCAAGCACGTACCCAGCCGCATCGGCATACTCGACGACGGGACCTTTCGCAAGGAGATCTGGCCCCATCGCCCCATCACCGACATCTGGGGCATCGGCCCCGGCGTGGCGGCCCGTCTCGAGAAATACGGCGTCTACGACCTGATGGGCGTCGCCGCACTCGACGAGAACCTGCTCTACGACGAACTCGGCGTCAATGCCGAATATCTCATCGACCACGCCTTCGGGCGCGAGCCGACAACCATCGCCGATATCCAAGCCTATCGCCCGCAAGCGACCTCGACCACCACAGGACAGGTGCTCTCGAAGGGCTATGCCTACGAGCAGGCCTACACCGTCTTACGCGAGATGGTCGACAACGCCGTACTGGACTTGATCGATAAGCACGTGGTGTGTGACAGCATCTCGCTCTTCGTGGGCTACGCGAGCGAGCGAGCCGACATACGCCGCCTCGACGCCAGCGGTACAGCGCAATATGTGGACGGATGCGGACACCTACGCTCGAGCACGTCGAGTATCGAACCCACCGCAACCGCCGGCCCCGAACTCGCGCCCCGTGCGCCCAAGCCCGTCCAACGCGATGACGAACGGCACCGCTTGGTGCGCGAGGCGCAGGCAATCGACGGCATCTTTGTGGGGGAACACGGCGGCAAACCGCGCGGTGGCTATGCCGCACTCTTCGCGCACTCCAACGCCTCGCGAAAACTGCCCGAGCGCACCAATTCATTTAAGAAGATCATGGGCTATTTCGATGAGCTCTGGGCGCAGACTGTCAATCCCAAACGACCGGTCAAGCGCATCAACCTGGGATTTGGCAATCTGGTACCCGAAGAATTTGCCACCATCGATCTGTTCAGCGATATCGAGGCCGATGAGCGCGAGCGCGACCTGGCGCGCGCCGTCCTGGCCGTGAAAGGCAAGTACGGCAAGAACGCGCTCGTCAAGGGATTAAGCTTTACCGCCGGCGCCACCGCGCGCGAACGCAACGGCCAAGTTGGAGGACATCGTGCCTAAACCCAAGCAGCAGCCCGTGCGCCCGCCGACCGCCTTCGAGCGCCTGGCGGACCCCGAGGGCAGACGCCGCGCCGCCGACCCCAAGCTCACTGCCAACGGTGCCGTGCGCGCCAACCGCGCCGCACAGTTTATGCCCTTTGCCGCCCTCACGGGATACTACGAACTCGTGCGCAAGCAGGAAATCACCGTCGAGCCAAAACGTGAGCTCACGGAAGAAAAAGCCCTCGCGCTTTCTAAAAAGCTCGAGGGTCTCAAACGTGGCGACTTGATTCGTGTCACCTATTACGATACATACGGCTATCGCAGCCGCACCGGCATCCTCGACGAGGCGCTCCCCGCCTTCAAGCTCCTCAAACTCCGAGACATCGCCATCGACTTCGACGACATCCAAGACATCGAACTGCGCGGACGAGCCTAGCCAAGGAAGCGCATCCAGGGCGGCGCTTACAGAGTCATGACGTAGTAGCCCGCGTCTTTCACGGCCGTCTCGAGGACACCACGATCAACCGGCTGCTTAGAGCGCACGCGTGCCGTGTGGTCCGCATACGTCACCGTTGCCCACACGCCATCCAGCGCATTGAGGGCATTGGCTACGTTCTGAGCGCAGCCGTCACAGTTCATGCCGCCGATGAGCAGCTCATCGCTATAGGGATAGTGTGACGCATCGGTATCCACCACAACAACCTTTTTGGCCTTCTTGCCGCTCGTACCATCGCTGCAGCAACTCTTCCCGTGTGTCGAAGCGGCAATGCGACGCAGTCCAAAAAACATGCCGACGGCAATGACGGCCAGCACGATGAGATTCGCAGGGTTGAGCAAGTCACTCATGCGCTCCCCTTTCAAGTAGCACTATCTAGATACCCCCATGGGGTGCCCCCATCTTAACCCAAAATCATGTCTGTTCGGTCAATTAGTTTCCCTCTTCAAACTTTTTTGTTGACCATGGCTTACTTTCGTGTATAAGTTTTCCTAGGCTAACAGTTTAGATCCGTAAGGAGCGCCGTGACTCGAACCATAGACATCCCAACGTTTCAGGCGGCAGTCGTGCGCAACTGCTCTCCCACGCTCGCGGGCATCAAGCCGGCATCGCTCTTTACCTATCCAGGCACCTACGCCCACGGGGACGGCTCGACCACAACCGAAACCATTGCAGAACGCCGAGCACGCCTGCTCAACGTTATCGCCCAGTGCAATCGCGAGCTTGACCCGCTCGGCATCCACCTGAGTGTTTTGGTCTGGCGGCCCTGCGGAGCGCTCGTGTACGCGTACCGAGCCAAAAGCCTCACCACCTATTTCGCAGACCCTCGCGTCCAAACGGCGCTCACCTCGGAAGGCTACGACACGAGAGACCTTTCGGCATGCCTTGTGCATTTGGCATCACGCATCACGCTCGCGAGCAATAACGTCGCGGAATGCGCCTGCAGCCAGACTCGATGCGCACTACCCCAGCAAGCTAGCTGCAGCAAAGACTGCACCTGCGAGTTTCCGCACGAAATAGGCTACTTCCTTGGATATCCCTACGACGACGTGCACGAGTTTATCGTCCAGCGCGGCGAGAACTACAAGGTCTTTGGAGCTTGGAAGGTCTACACGAATGTCGAGCAAGCGCTTGCGATGTTTGACGCCTACCGCGCTTGCGCTCAATACCTCACCTTTGTCTATCAGCAGGGCTGCAGCTTGGCGCAACTTGCCCAGGCAACCCGATAGAACATAGAAGCCGCGGCAACCTGCCGCACAACTGAAAGGACTCAACATGAGCAAGATCGCCGTCGTCTACTGGAGCGGCACGGGCAATACCGAGGCCATGGCAAACCTCGTCGCCGAAGGCGCCACGTCCGCGGGGGCCGAGATTGAGGTCATCCCCTGCGCCGACTTCTCTGCCGACAAGGCCGCCGAATATGATGCCTTCGCCTTCGGCTGCCCCGCCATGGGCTCCGAGGAGCTTGAGTATGACGAGTTTCAGCCTATGTGGGACGAGGTCAAGGAGACCCTCGGCGACAAGAAGGTCGTCCTCTTTGGCTCCTATTCGTGGGCCGAGGGCGAGTGGATGGACAACTGGAAGGCCGACGCCGACGAGGCCGGCGTCAACGTCGTGGACTCCGTCATTTGCTACGATGCGCCCGACGATGAGGGCGAGGCGGCCTGCAAGGCCCTCGGAGCCGAGCTCGCGTAACGAAACCAGGCCTCCAAAAGAGCCTGTATCACAGCGCATCCCCATCCCTACAAAAGAGCGGGGGCTGGATTTGAACTGCCTCCCATTTCTTGGACACGAGAAATGGGAGGCTTTTTATGCGTGT
>CAJMOX010000018.1:0-37598 GCA_905215135.1 uncultured bacterium | reverse complement strand
CTGGTGATCTCCGCCTTGAGAGGGCGGCGTCCTAAACCGCTAGACGAACGGGCCACATGACATCTGCACTGCCGTGCTGCAAGGAAATATATTACGGGACAAAAAACATCAGCGCAAGAAGTAATTCCAAATTGCCGAAAAATTGTCGACAGGTTATGGAACGCGCAGGTCAACTAATTAGCTAATTCAAGTTGAGATGAACCAAAAGGGTTTCGCGATCGTTGGGGATGTTGTCCTCGATAACGGCTTCGAGGGCGGCGTTGAGTAGCTGGCCTAGCTCGGGCCCCGGCTTCACACCGACACGAATCAAGTCGCCGCCGTTGATAGCAAGCATCTTGAGCGAATAGGGCTCCCCCGCCTCCAACAAATCATGGGCGAGTGAGCGCATCTCTTCGATCGTCTCGACGTAATAGAAGCACGACGGCGCCTTGCCCAGCGTGTCGGCACGCTTAAGGTCCATGAGCTCGTCCATCAGACGCGGCGTATCGACACCCTCGCCCGAAAGCGCGCGCATCATATTGAGCAGGCAGGAACGGTCGGGGCGTAGCGGCTTGTCATGGTATTTGATCAGCAGGCACACATCGCGCACCAAATCGTGCGAGAGCGCCAGGCGATCCATGATGACACGCGCCTTCTTGGCGCCGAGCTCGGGATGACCGTAGAAGTGGCCGCTGCCGTCGTGATCGACCGTAAAGCACTCGGGTTTGGAAACGTCGTGCAAAAACGCAGCCCACATAAGGCTCGACGAGGGCGCGACGCCGTCGCACAGCGCCAGCTCCCCTGCCACCGTCAGCACGCGGGCGATATGCTCGTAGACGTTAAACGCATGATAGACGCTGCGTTGATCAAACCCGCGAGCGGACGCGAGCTCGGGCACGGCGGCGCAAACAAGCTCGGGGTAGCGCAGCATCGCGTCTCCCCCATGGCCGGTCGAAAGGATACCCTCGAGCTCAATGCCCACGCGCTCGCGCGCCACAGCATCGAGCAGCGGCGCGCACTCGGCAAGCGCCTGTTTAGTCTTAGGCTCGATCATAAAATCCAGACGGCAGGCAAAACGCACCGCGCGCAGCATGCGAAGCGCGTCCTCGTTAAAACGACGCTTGGGATCTCCAACGGCGCGGATGAGCTTGCGGTCTAGGTCGCCCTGACCATCGTAGCGGTCGACAAGACCACGCTCGGGATGCCAGGCCATAGCGTTAACGGTAAAGTCACGACGCGCCAGATCGTCCTCAAGCGACGCCGCACGCTCCACACTCTGGGGATGGCGGCCGTCGGTGTAAAAGCCGTCTAGGCGGTAGGTGGTGACCTCAATGCGCTCATCATCGCAAATAGCCGTGATGCCGCCAAATTTTATGCCCGACTCAACCACGGCAATACCAGCCGCTTCGAGCGCCTCTTTGGACTCCTGCCACAGGCCGCTGCAGCACATGTCAACATCGTGGCTGGGGCGTCCCATCAGGGCATCACGTACCCAACCGCCCACGTACCAAGCCTCAAGACCTGCTGCCTCAAGCGCACGCAGGACACGGATAGAGGCATCGGTCGGCTGCGTACCGTTGAGCGAAACATTGCACATGCCTATGGCCTCCTGCGACTATCAAATTGGCTATCGATTGCGTCTGCAAGAAGTCTAGCAAGAAACAGCCTCCACTGCACACGCAAGTCCGATAAACAAAAACGCATCCGTCCTGGTCTAAGACGGATGCGAAATAATTGAACTATTCAGGCAAGGTGCCGGAACTAGCAAACCTGACGAATTGCAATACCCTTCTGATACTCATCGACCTTGGCAAAATCGCCCAGACCCGGGCACTCGACCACGTTGGCGCCGGTGGCCATCGAGAGGCGCAGGGCGTCCTCGACGCGCTCGGGAGCGTCGTGCCACACGGACAGGAAGGCGGCCAGCGAAGAGTCACCGGCGCAAACGGTCGACAGCAGCTTGACCTCAAAGGTACGGTTGGCAAACCAGATGTGCTCGCCGTTGGAGAAGTACGCGCCGGCGCCACCCAGGGTCAACAGCACGTTCTTGGCGCCCTTGGCATGCAGCTCGGCCATGGCAGCCTTGACGGACTCATCGTCGCCGCCGCTCACCTTAATGCCAAAGATGTCGAGCAGCTCGTCGTCGTTAGGCTTAATGAGGAGCGGCTCCATAGCAATGAGGTCGGCCAACTGATGGCTCGAAATATCGAGCACGAACTCGGCGCCCTTTGCCTTAACGCGGCGAAGCACCTCGGCCAGGAAGCCCTCAGAGGTGTTGGGGGGCAGCGAGCCGCTAATGACCAGGCAGGTCATGTCCTCGAGCGAATCGATCAGCTCAAACATCTCCTGCTCGTTGGCCTCGTTGATGGCGGCACCGGCGTTGACCATGTTGTACTCGGTGTCGGGACCGGCATTGAGGAACACGTTGACACGCGTGATGCCGTCAGTCCACACGGGCTTGACGGGCACGCCCAGGGCCTCGGCGCCCTTAACGATATACTCACCCGAGAAGCCGGCGAAGAAGCCCAGGATCGTGGTGTCGACGCCGTAGTGGTCGAGCGTAAACGAAACGTTGAGACCCTTGCCGTTGGGGGTGTAGACAGCGTTACGGGTGCGGGTAACGGTGTTGGCGGACAAGCCATCGCAGGAGATGTTGTAGTCAATAGCGGGATTTGCAGTAAGCGTGTAAATCATGAATGTTCCTTTCACGAAGCAACGTGTTAATGAAAGTATATTCCACGCTTCGGCAAAAGGCTACAACAACTCGGTGAACGGTGTGGAACGCGTGAAGCGCGGCTCCGAGGTTCGAGTGGGACAAAAAACGGCGCCCCGGTCGAAACCGGGACGCCGTATGCGCACGAGTTTGTCGTGTTTCGCTTACTTGCGATCGAGCTTGCGAACGGCAACGCGCTTGCTGTACTCGTCGACGTGACCAAAGTCGCCGATGCCGACGGACTCAGCAACGTTGGCGCCGGTGGCCATAGCGAGCTTCATGGCCTCCTCGACGTTGTCGCGATCCCTGTACCACTTGTGCAGGAACGCAGCGAGGGTGCAGTCGCCGGCGCAGACGGAAGAGACAAGCTTGATGTTGAACTCACGCTTGGCATACCAGATGTCCTCGCCGTTGGAGAAGTAAGCGTCACCGCGGCTACCACGGGTGAGCAGCACGTTCTGGACGCCGGCCTCGTGAGCCAGCTTCATGGCAACGCGGACCTCGTCGTCGGTGTCGACCGGCACGCCGAAGATAGCCTTCATCTCGTGATGGTTCGGCTTAATGAGCAGCGGCTTCTTGTGAGCGAGCTCCTTGAGCTTGTCGGAGGACAGGTCCAGGACGACGTCGGCGCCACGGGCCTGAGCGTGCTCCATGACCTGAGCCAGGAAGTCGGGCGTAGCTTTGGGAGGCACGGAGCCGGAGACGATCAGGCACTCAAGGTCGCCCGCGGTGTCCAGGATGTTGTAGAGCTCCTCCTGATGCTGCGGCGTGATCGGAGCACCGGGGTTCAGGATGCCGTACTCGTGCTGGCCATCGTTGACGTAGGTGTTGATGCGCGTGATACCGTCGGTCCAGACCGGGCGGCAGAGGCAACCCAGGTTCATGACCTCCTCGACGATGAACTTGCCCGTGAAGCCGGCGAAGAAACCGAGCGCGACGGTGTCGACGCCCATCTTCTTAAAGGCGAAGGACACGTCGAGGCCCTTGCCGTTAGCCGTGTAGCTGGCCGAGCCGGTGCGGACGTTCTCGTCGGGCTCGAGCGGAGAGCTCGAAACCGTCATGTCGACAGCCGGGTTAGCGGTTAGCGTGTAGAACATTTACAGTACCCCCTGTATATGTGAGGGCCGCGTGGCCGGCCCATTCCAACCACGCGGTTACCTCTGATACCAAATTAGCGAGCTGCGGACTCGAGCAGTGCCTTGACCTCGGCAGCGGTGTTGCAGGCGAGCGCCTTCTCGGCGAGCTCGTCGCACTCGGCCTTGGTCCACTGGCTGATGGTCTTGCGGGCGCGCAGGATGGACGGAGCGCTCATCGAGAACTCCTCCAGGCCCCAGCTGATCAGCAGCGGCTCGAGCAACGGATCGGCAGCGGCCTCGCCGCACATACCGACCATGATGCCGGCCTTCACGCCGCTCTCGATGATGTTCTTGAGCGAGCGAAGCACGGCGGGATAGTAAACCTGGTACAGGTTGGAGATGGTGTCGTTGCCACGGTCGGCACACATGGTGTAGCCGATCAGGTCGTTGGTGCCGATGGAGAAGAAGTCGGCGACCTCGGCCAGGCGGTCAGCGAGCAGCGAGGCGGCAGGCGTCTCGACCATAATGCCGACCTCGATGTTCTCGTTGAACTTGCGGCCCTCTTCGGTCAGCTCGGTCTTGCACTGCTCGACAAGCTCCTTAACAGCCAAGACTTCCTCGACGCAGGTGACGAGCGGGATCATGATCTTGACGTCACCGAAGGCGCTGGCGCGCAGCAGGGCGCGGAGCTGGACCTTGTACTGGTCGGGGTTGGCCAGGCAGTAACGCACGGCGCGGAAGCCCATGAAGGGGTTCTCTTCCTTGACCATGTGCAGGTACGGAATCTCCTTGTCGCCACCCACATCGAGCGTGCGGATGATGACCGGAGCGCCCTTGAGCGCGCTGGCGACCTTACGGTAGGCGTTGAACTGCTCCTCCTCGGAAGGAAGCTCAGCAGAGTCCATGAACAGGAACTCGGAACGGAACAGGCCGATAGCCTCGGCGTCGTGATCGAGCGCGTTGGGCACGTCATCGGGGTTGCCGATGTTGCAGGCGATGATCTTCTTGATGCCATCGGCAGTCACGGACGGCTTGCCGCGGAAGGCCTCGAGGGCTGCCTTCTCGGCAGCGAAGGCCTCGGCCTTGGCGGTGTAGGCAGCGAGCGTCTCCTCGTCGGGATCGGCCTCGACGATACCCTTGCCACCGTCGACGACGACAGTCATGCCGTTGCGCAGCGCGGTGCAGCTGTTGGAAACCGAAAGGACAGCCGGGATCTCGAGGGCGCGCGCGATAATCGCAGAGTGCGACGTGCGGCCGCCGGTCTCGGTGACGATACCGGCAACGTGAGCCTTATCGATCGTGGCGGTCATGGACGGCGTGAGGTCGTGCACGACAACGACGGTGTTCTCGGGCAGGACGGAGAGGTCGACGACCTCCTTGCCCAGCAGCTCGGCCAGAATACCGGTGCGGATGTCGGCGATGTCGGCCGCGCGCAGACGGAACATCTCATCATCCATGGACAGGAACATGTTCTCGAACATGGTCGAGGTGTCCATGAGCGCCTGCTCGGCGCAGGTGCCGCCGTCAATGGCGGCGTTGATGGCGTCGGTCATGCCCGGATCCTGAGCCAGGACAATGTGTCCGCTCATGATCTCGGCCTCGGCCTCGCCCACCGTCTCCTTCATGTGGTCGGCCTGAGCCTGGGTCTTCTCGCAGAAGACCGAAAGAGCGGTCTGATAGCGCTCCTTCTCTGCTGCCGAATCAGCAACCTCGTGCGGCTCAAACGTCAAGTCGGGATCGACGGCGACCATGACGGTGCCGATACCGATGCCCTCGGAAGCGTTGACTCCCTGATACATTCCCATTCCTCTCTCCGTGTCATGTGATAAAGCGTTTTGCCATATCCATGACAAAAGAGCGCAGCTACCTTAAGACAGGTCACTGCGCCCCCAAATATGAACTTAGTTGTTCAACATGCGACCCGTTTGAGTTCTACTCGCCAAGACCGCTCTTGATGAGCTCGATGGCAGCAGCCAGAGCCTCGGCCTCGTCGGCGCCGTCGCACTTGACCTCGACCTCGGTGCCGCAGGGGATACCAGCAGCCATGAGGGCCATCGGGGACTTGCCGTTGACCTCCTTCTCGGGGGTGACGACCGTCACGTCACAGGCGTACTTGCCCATGGTGGAGGCGAACAGACCAGCCGGACGCATGTGCAGACCCTGAGGATTAACGAGGGTAGCCTTCTCAGAAACCATAGTTGACTCCTTTTTTGTGTTTAACCCCTGTCATGCATGTGGCAGGAGTCAGATTCACGACGTTGTTTATATTAACTCACATCAAACGGTTTTTCATTGTGTTTCGCACGAATTGTTGGACAGATGTCGTTCGCTGTCCGCTCGCCTGCCGGGCGGGGCGGTTAAGTTTGCTGCTCTACAGTCCTGCGCAAGACGGAAAGCACATTAAGTGCTTTCCTTTGCGTGCGGAACTCGCGACAAACTTAACCGCCCCGCCCGGCAGGCGAGCTGCGGGAACATGCTTCCGTCCAAGAAATATCGTGCAAAAGGAATTCTGGCTGAATTATTGTTCGCGTGGGTGATTCAGTCGATGAGGGCTATTTATGCCCTGTTGGGGACTAAGGAGTGTCCCGGGGTGCCGGCAGGAAAGGAACATCCCTGAGTGCCGGGTGGTATGAAAAAAGGCGAGGACCCGTAGGGAGTCCTCGCCTTTGTTACAGGGGGCGATGTTATTCGCGTACTGTGGGATTAGACCAGGCGGGCGTTGATCGTCTTGGCGATCTCGGCGGCGTCGGTGGAACCCTTGACGGTGCCACGGAAGTCCTCGTCCATGAGTGCCTCGGCGACCTTGGACAGGATCTTGAGGTGCGTGGTGCCAGCCTGTGCACCGGGGATGAGCAGGGCGATAGCCACGTTGACGGGAGCGCCGTCCATGGTGTCCCAACCGGTCACGCCAGACTCGTCCTTGACGACGATGACGGCAGCCTCGGTAATGGCGTCGGACTTGGCATGCGGGATGGCGAAGCCCTCCATCATGCCCGTGGTGCCCTCGGCCTCGCGGGCCAGGAAGGCGTTCATCACGGCGTCGGCGTCGCCGGCGATACCGGCCTTGACGGCCTGGTTGGAGACAAAGCTCAGAGCCTCGTCACGAGAGGCGAAGTCCTCGGCGACAAAGACGTTGTCGACCTTCACGAAGTCGGCAGCCTCGGCCTTGGGGGCCTCAACCGGCTTGGCTGCAGGAGCGGCCTTCTGGTTCTTCTCGAAGTCGTACTTCTTGAAGGCCACGAACAAGATGCCACCGACCACAGCACCGATGAGGATCGCGAGGACCCACAGCGGACCGTTCTCGACAACGGGCAGGACCAGGAAGCCACCGTGAGGCGCCGGATCGTGAACGTTGAACATAATGGTCAGGATCGAGGCGATGGAAGAACCGAGCATCATGATGGGCATGACGGGCCAGATGTTCTTGGTCATGAACGGAATGGCGCCCTCGGTGATGTGGGTGCAACCAAGGATGAGGTTGACGACACCGGCGTCATGATCCTCCTGGCTGAAGTACTTCTTGCCGACGACGACGGCGAAGGTGGTGATCAGCGGCGGAACGATGCAGGCGGCGGAAACGGCAGCCATGAAGTTGGTGCCGAAGTTGTAGGTATCGGTGCCAACGCCAGCAGCCAGTGCCTCGGTGAGCATAGCGGTACCGGTGACGTAAGCAGCCTTGTTGACCGGGCCACCCATGTCAAAGGCGCACATGCAGCCGATGGCAAGACCCAGGACAACGGCGCCAGAGGCGGACAGGCCCTTGAGGAAGTCCATCATGGCGGTGTTGATGGCAGCCATGGGGCCGGAAATACCGAGCATGACCAGGCCGACGATAGCCGTCGAGAACAGCGGGTACAGGAAGATGGCCTTGAGGCCGTCCAGGTTCTTGGGCAGACCGGCAAAGACCTTCTCGAGCAGCAGGATGACATAGCCGGCGAGGAAGCCGCCGACGATGCCGCCCAGGAAGCCGAAACCCACGCCGGCGCCACCGGCGTCGATCATACCGGTCTCGGCGTTAACAGGCAGGCCCTGGATGGCGATCATACCGGCAACAAAACCGGGGACGAGCGCAGGACGCTTGCCGATGGATTCGGCGATGTAGGCGGAAAGCACCGGAACCATGAGGTTCATGGCGATGCCGCCGATGATCTTGAGCATCGCAGCAAAGCTGTTGTAGTCAGACGCAGTCGAATCGAAAGACGTAATGCCCCACAGGAACGAAACAGCGGTCAGGACACCACCGGCAACGACGAAGACCAGCATGTGGCTGACGCCGTTCATAAGATGCTTGTAGATGACGTGGCCGATGGACTCCTTCTCCTCGACCTCGTCCTCGACATCGGCAGCAGCGGCAACCGTGCTGTCGCCCTTGGCGGCGAGCGCGCGGTCAATCAGCTTACCGGCGGCCTCAACGGACAGTGCCTTGGAAACACCAACGGAAACCATGGGCTTGCCGGCGAAACGCTCGGCCTGGACATCCTTGTCAGCTGCGACGACGACGGCCTTGGCACCGGCGATCTCGCTCTTGGTGAGCTCGTTCTCGACACCGACCTGGCCATGAGTCTCGACCTTAATGGTCAGACCGCGCTCGGCAGCTGCCTTCTCTAGCGCCTCCTTCGCCATGAAGGTGTGCGCAATGCCGGTCGGGCAACCGGTCGCGGCGATGATGTCAAACTTAGCCATGTGTCCCTCCTTTTTAAGTTTTGCGCCCGCAGGCGCTCCCCTACACGCGCGTCCTTGCGCGCTTTTCCACAACTGAAAGATACCAACCTACCGTCCGCGTGAGAAGAGACAGGGCGCAATTCTCCGGTGAAAGGTTCTTTCATAACCGTAAACGGTAGGTGAAAGTTTACCATCAACTCTTGAAACGGCAAGGTGTATCTTGTAATTGAAAATGCCCGTATACTATGGCATTGCAAATCAAGTTAGATTTTCATGCCAACCAGGAGCCATCCATGACCGATAGTAGCAAGAGCGCACTTTCCCTCATTAGTACCCATCAGGGATACAGCGAGTCCGAGCAACGCATTGTCGACTATATATTGGAGCACCAGTCCGAGGCGCCGCGCCTCACGGCCGCTCAGCTCTCACGCGCCGCTGCCACGTCCGAGGCGACCGTTTCGCGCTTCTGCCGCAAGCTTGGCTTTGGCAGCTTTCGCAGCTTTCAGTTTTCGTTGGCGAGGGATTTGGAAAGCCAGCGCAACGAGGGCCTGACTGACGAGGTCTCGCTCGACAATATGGAGCAGAGCCTCAAGAACATCCTAGCTGCCAAGGTGAGCGAGCTTAATGCGACCATCGACGGGATCGACCACGATACGCTGGCGGCTGTTGTACATGACCTTAAGCATGCAGGGGTTATTGAGTTTGCGGCTGTGGGCAATACGAACGCGGTCGCGCTCGATGCGACGTTTAAGTTTTCGCAGCTGGGCCTGCGCTGCATGGCGAGCACCATAAGCGAGACCTCGATTGGTTTTGCGCTCACGTTACGTCCGGGTGACGTTATCGTACTGATTTCGAACTCGGGCAAGTCGCGCCGTTTGAATCGCATGGCAAAAGCGGCTCGCGACTGCGGCGCAACCGTAGTCGTCATCAGCAGCGACAGCAAATCCCCGCTCGCGCGCCTGGCAGACTACACTTTTAATACCGTCAACCACGAAGCGCTGCTGACGACGGGCGACTTTGCGTTCTCCAAGATCAGCGCCACGATGATCATCGAAGTTATCTACAACTTCCTGCTGCCCGAGATTGAAGACGCTCGCGAACATATCAGCTACTACGAGGAGCTCATCCAGCCGGACAAGGTCGTTGAGTAAAACGCGTAGTGGGACAAATAATTTCAGTCTATTTTGTCCCACCAACACCGCTGATACGACCTAGCCTCGAACTTCTTCGAGCATCTGCTTTGCGTGGGCCAAGCTTGCCTCGGACTGATCGCCGCTCAACATGCGGGCAATCTCGGCGGTACGCGCTTCGCCGGTTACCTCGTCCAAATGCGTCTGGGGAACATCGCCCGGCTCCTTGCTGACAACATAATGCTTGTCGGCCATGACGGCGACTTGCGCCAAGTGGGTTACGACAATCACTTGATGCGTAGCGGCAAGATCGGCCAGCACACCAGCAAGAGCACGAGCCGTGGAGCCGCCGACACCGGCATCGACCTCGTCAAATACCAGTGTGTCGACGCCGTCAGCATTACCCAAGACCACCTTGCTCGCCAGCATGACGCGGCTGAGCTCGCCGCCCGAGGCAATGCGGCGCAGGGGACGCGGCGTCAAGCCGACACCGCTGCGATACAAAAGCTCGTAGCTTGAAGGACCCGCCGGCGTCCACTCGGCGCGCGGAAGATCACGCGACTCCCAAACGAGCTCGGCGCCGCCCATCTCCAGGCGCGCCATTTGGCGGCCAACCTCGTGACAAAAACGCGGAGCAGCGGTATTACGCGCACGCTTGAGTGCCTTGGCGGCAGCGAACAGCTCGCGCTCGGCGCTCCCGAGTGCCTCACGCGCCTTTTTGATCTGTTCATCGCCATCATCGACCAGGGACATCAGCTCTTGCGAGCGATCGCGCATGGCAAAAACATCGTCCATGGTGGGACCCCACTGACGCAACAGGCCCTTGAGATCGGAATACCGCTCACGCATGCGAGCGAGCTCGCGCGGATCGAAGGCGACCCCATCGCGATAGGCACGCAACTCGTTGGCGCAATCCTCGAGTGAGATGCAGGCATCCGAAAGGGCATCGGCGATGTCGCCTAGCTTGCGGTCAACGGTCGTCATGCGTGAAAGCTCGGCCACGGCGCTGTTCACGGCATCGAGCGCTCCCCCTTCGGCGGCAATCGATGTATGGGCTTCGTTAGCCGTGGCCACCAGCACCTCGGCATGCTCCGAGCGCGGCAGCAGCTCCTCGAGCTCCTCATACTCACCCGGCTTGGGGTCGACATCAGCGATACGCTCCAGGGCGAAGCGCGCCTCCTCGACGCGACTCCCCTGCGCACGCGACGCCTCCTCTACGCGACGGACCTCCTTGGCAGCCGTACGCGACGCCTTAAAGCAGACACGGTACTTTTCCAGCGCCTCGAGCGCAGAGCGACCAGCCCAGGCATCGACCATGGCAACATGATGTGCCGGATCGAGCAGGCGCTGATGCTCGTGCTGGCCGCACAGATCCATCATCACGCCGACGCGCTCGGAAAGCTCGCGGACGCTGGCGATGCGGCCGTCAATCTTGACGCGGCTGCGGCCCTCGGCGGAAAGGCTGCGCTGCACGGTGAAGCCCTCCGTGTCGTGCGGGCCATCGAACAAGCGCGCCTCGACGCTCGCAAGCGCCTCGCCCTCGCGCACGGTCGAAGAATCCGCGCGCTCGCCCAAAATGAGCTTAAGCGCCGAGAGCAGCGCAGTCTTGCCGGCGCCGGTCTCGCCGGTCAGGACAGTTAGGCCCGCGCTGGGCACCAGCGTCGCCTCGCGAATGAGCGCAATGTTTGAAACCTGCAGCTCATCGATCATGGCGAACTCCGTAGAACACGCGGCTTACCGAGTTGTAGAAGCTCTCAGGGCCATAGTCGAGCAGCAGCACATCGCCGGGACCGCGGCGTACGGCCACGCTCTCGACGGTGCCATCGCAGGTAATAAACTGCCCGTCGATGGCAATAGCAGGCACACTCGGGCGGTCGTCGGACATAAAGATCTCAACGACATCGCTCGGCGAGGTCAAAAAGGCACGGGCCTGAATAGTATGCGGCGCGATAGGCACGCAGACCATGCCCGTGTAATCCGGGCTCACGATAGGACCGCCGGCACTGAGGGCATAGCCCGTGGAACCAGTTGCCGTAGACACGACCACACCATCGCCGCGCAAGCGATCGATATGGTGGCCCGACACGGTAATGTCGAACTCGACCATATCGGAAAGCGGCCCGCGCGTGAGCGCCATGTCGTTAAGGGCGAACGAACGCACGACGTCCTTCGAGCCGTCCTCACGCACGGAAACGATATCTGCAGCGATCGTGGCGCGACGACTCACATGGAGCTCACCGGACAGCGCGTCGCTCACAACCTTCAAAATGTCGCGTTCCTCGGGACTAGCCGCCGTCAAAAAGCCCAGGTGACCATAGGAAAGACCCAGAATAGGAATCTCTCGATAGTTGAGGATGCGGGCGGCGCGCAGCAGCGTGCCGTCGCCGCCGAGCGTGATGACAAGGTCGGCACCATCCACGTCGGGCGTACTCTGGATCTTGGAGCGCTGGTCGGCAGCCCAAGCGACCTCGTAGCCTTGGCGCGTCAGCCAGAGCTCGAGCATCAGGCCGCTCTCGACCGCCTCTTGCTTGTAGTAATTGGGAACCAGAAAGACCTTCATAGCGTTGCAGCTTTCTCGCTCAAAGCCGATACCTGGGATTGCAACTCGTCATCGGAGCGCTCGCTGGGGGCAAACCTCGTGCCGTACAGGAAAAACTCCACGTTGCCCTTGGCGCCATGGATGGGCGACACGCACACGTCAAGCGGGAACAGGCCCTTGGCGGCAAAGAGCTCAATAGCCGCCACGAGCGTATCGTGGCGGACAACAGGATCTGTCACGATACCGCCCTCGCCCACCAGCGCTGCCGGAGCCTCAAACTGCGGCTTCACGAGCGTGCAGAACGACCCCGTCGGCGTCAGGCACGCCAGCACGGCGTCGATGATGTTCGCGATGCTCGTAAACGACACGTCGCACACGGCCAGGTCGATAGCGCCGCCGTAGCCGAGCTCAGGCAGCTGCGTCACATTCGTGCGCTCGTGCAGCGTCACGCGATCGTCCTGGCGAAGCGACCAGTCGAACTGAGCACGGCCCACGTCGACCGAGACAACAGTCGCAGCACCGCGCTTGAGCAGGCAATCGGTAAAGCCGCCGGTAGAGCAGCCTACGTCCAGGCAGGCAAGGCCCGTGGGATCGATACAAAACGCATCGAGCGCACCCTCAAGCTTAAGGCCGCCGCGCCCAACGTACGGAATACGACCCTTAACATGCAGCGGCAGGCCCGGCGTCACCTTGAGTCCCGGAGAGGTCAAACGCTCACCGCCGCTCGAGACCAAGCCGGCCATAAGAGTGCGAAGGGCATCCGCGCGATCGGCGCAGATGCCCTGTGAAATCAGTTCGTCATCGAGACGCACGCGTTTCATGAATGCCATCAACCATTCGTATCCGGGGATGCAGCCTGTCTATCTTGGGACTCGTTTGCCGCATCCTCATCGTATTCCTGCTCGAGCTTGTCGGCCTCACGCGGCGTCAGCTCAAACTTGTCGACCATATCGACCGCACGGGAACCAAGCTCAATCGCCTCGTCAAACAAATCGAGCGAACGCTCCAGGGACGTATCCTTGGAGCGAACGGTGGCGATGATCTGGTCCAGGCGATCCGAGATCTCATCGAAGTTGCGGACGGAACCCTCTGGCATGGCTACTCCTCGACGGAGTCGGCCTCGACGGCCTCAGCAGCGTCCGGATCCTCGGCAAGTACACCGGCGGCAGCCTGAGCGGCAGCGACCTTTGCGGCCGCCTCGGCAGCCTGCGCCTCCTCGCGAGCGCGATCCTCGGCCAGCAGCTCTTGGTACAGGTCCTCGCCCGGCAGCTCCTCGCTGCGAGCGATCTTGCCCAGCACGCCGTTGACAAACGATGCGGACTGGTCGGTGCCATAAGCCTTAGCGATTTCGACGGCCTCGTTGATAACAATAGCGTCCGAGACCTCCTCGTCGGTGAGGAAGCGCATCTCGTAGACGGCGATACGCAGCAGGTTGCGGTCGGCGCCGGGCATGCGCATAAGATCCCAGTTCTTGGCGACGGCGCGCAGGGCACAGTCGATGCGATCGATATGCTCGTAGGCACCACGGCAAAGCTCCAGCGCATAGGGGTCGAGGGGACCCTTCGAGATCAGGAAATCGCCCTCGAGGACGCGCTCGAGCGGGCTGTCCGTGGCCTCGGCCTGGAACAGCAGCTGCAGCGCCTGACTGCGGGCAAGCGTGCGCCCGCGATAAACCTTAAGGCTCAAAGGTTACTCCTTGGGGAAAACGAGACCGTCGATGCAAACGTCAACGCGGTCGACCTCGACGCCCACCTGGGCATCGATGGCGGCGACCACGGCTGCGCGAACGGCCTCGGCGAGTTTCTTGAACGGATAGCCAAAGAACACCACGACACGCACGGTGAGTGCGAGCTTGTCGCCGATGACCTCGGCCTCGACCGCCGGCTCAGAAGCCGGGGCCTTGGACGAGAGCATCATGGAGACAAGGTTGGTGGCAAGGTCCTTGACGCCAACGGAGGCGATGCCCTCGACATCCGACACGGCGCGCGAGACGATGGCGGTCAGAACATCGGGCGATATACCGATGCCGTCAATCTTGATTTCCTGGGGCATGAGTCCTCCTAGAAGAGTTGGTTGCTAGACGCGGGAGACGAACTTGCCGTCGCGGGTGTCAACCTTGATGACCTCGCCCTCGTTGAGGTACATGGGGACCTGGATGACAGCGCCGGTGTCGATCGTGGCCGGCTTGGTGGAACCCTGGACGGTGTCGCCCTTAAAGCCCGGGTCGGTCTGGACGATGGTGGTCTCGATGAACATCGGCGGGGTCACGCCCATGAGCTCATCGTCGGCAAAGAGCAGCTGGCAGATGTCGTTCTCGCGCAGCCACTTGGAGTTCTCGCCCACCATGTCCTCGGGAACGGGAACCTGCTCATAGGACTCGTTGTCCATGAAGATGTAGTCGGTGCCATCGTTGTAGAGGTACTGGAACTCACGGGTAGTGAGCATGACGCTCTCGAACTTGGTGCCGGCGTTGCAGGTGTTCTCGACGACGCGGCCGCTCTTGATGTCGCGGGTCTTGTAGCGCACAAACGCGCCGCCCTTGCCCGGCTTGACATGCTGGAACTCGACGATGGTGTAGACCTTGTCCTTAATGCGGAGACCGAGGCCGTTCTTGAAGTCGGCGGTAGAAATGGTAGGCATAGCGACCTTTCTTGTTATGGGCAGAACGCACAAGCGTCCAAATTACATACGACCAAAATTATACACTTGCAGACGGCGCCTGCAGCGAGCGCATAAAAAGAGAACGCGGGGCGTCCGATTCGATCCGGACGCCCCGCCCCAAAAATCTATCGAAATGAGCTAGCAATCGATGACGTGGAGATCATGCGGCGTCTTGGTGAAGGGCTCGTAGCCGTTCTCGGTGACCACGCCGTAGTCCTCCAGGCGCACGCCGCCCACGCCGGGCAGGTAGACGCCAGGCTCCATGGTGATAACCGAGCCAACCTCGATGATATTCTTGCTGCGGTTGAAGTTGGGCAGCTCGTGGATGTCGATACCGACGCCGTGGCCCAGACCATGGTTGTAGTAATCGCCATAGCCGGCATCGCCAATGATCTTCTTGGAAAGCTTGAAAATGTCGTTGCCCTCGACGCCCGGATGGATGGCGGCGACGCACTCCTCGTGCGTACGGCGCACGAGCGCGTACAAGTCGAGCTGCTCCTGGGTGGGCTCGCCCATCACGACGGTGCGCGTCATGTCGGAACGATAATCGCAGTAGCCCGCGCCGTAATCCATGAGGACGAAGTCGCCCTTCTCGATCACGCGATCACTGGGGACGGCATGCGGGTTGGCGGTATTGGGGCCGCTCGCCACGATAGAGCCGAAGGCCAAGCTGTCGGCGCCGTTGGCGAACATAAAGTTCTCGAGCTCGTTGCGAACCTGCTTCTCGGTCATACCGGGCTTAATAAAGCCGAGCATATGCTGGAAGGCGGCGTCGGTGATCGACTGCGCATGGCGCATGAGCTCGATCTCCTCGGCGTCCTTGATGGCGCGCATCTTACGGATGTCGTCATGCATCAGCGGCAGCATGCAGGCAACGGAGCGGTCCTCCAGGCCACGCTGAATACCCTGGTAGAAATTGATCTGCATGTCGTCCTCGACAGCGCAGACGCGGCACTTGTTGGCCGCGATCTTGCCGGCGACCCAACCGGAGATGGTGCCCTCGTCCATGTCGTAAACCCAGGGGCTGCCGGCGGGCGTGTTCTCCTCAAAGCTGTTGAGATAGCGCGAGTCGGTATGGAACAGGCACTGGTCGGCCGTAATAAACGCAGCATGCGGGAACTCGAAGGTGTAATCGAAGACGCCCTTGACGCCCGTAAGCCAACGAAGGTTGGCCTCGTCGCGCACCACGATAGCGTCGTAGCCACGCTCAACCATCAGGGCACGGACACGCTCGATACGACCGGCGGGACCGGCAGCAAACTCTGACATGCAGATTCCTTTCTTGTTGTCTCTATAAAGACGGAACGGGTCTCAACCGAACGACGGAATCGCGCGCGATTCGCAACCGATTGGAAACCCGCCCCTCAACATGATACGAAAGACGATGTATGTCAATAAATCCTAGAGAAGTTCTTTGCGAGAAGCCAAGTATGCGCGAGCATGGCGGTCGAGAACCTCGTCCTCAACGCTCGTTAGACGAATGGCGCCGAGCGCCGCGGGCAGCGGCAACATGCTGCGGTTCGAGCGGACAAACTGCTGCCTGCGGAACTCCTCGATATATGCGGCAGGCTCCAGATCGAAGGCAAGCTCCTCGATACCAAAGTCCTCCAGGCAGTCATCGACCTCAAAGACGTAATCGATATCGAAGTCGCAGGCATCATGTGCTAGGCGCGCCTCAAAGCGCATGCCCTCGGACAGCAGCTGGTAGACAGGGACCTGCGACGCGGCATCGACCAAGCAGGCGCGCAGGGTACGCTCCCCCGTCTTACCAAAATCGAGCGCATGGCGGGCGCTCGGGTTCGTGGCCATCAGTACGTCCTTACGTGCAGTCTGAGACCACTGAACGGCATTGACGAGCGCGACCTCCTCGCCCGCGAGAATCTCGGGGACGGTCTCAGTAAACTGATTCCAGCGGGACTTGCTGCTCGAAAGCATGGTGCCAACAAGTACCGCATAACCGAGCTTAAGGTCCTCGGGGTCCGCCGCGCGAACAAGGTCGAGGTCACACACGACCAAGCCCGGTTCGGGACGGAACGCGATAGCGGGAAGCGCATTCTCCGACGAGGCGACGAGCGGCTTCATGGTCGTCGCGACCGTGAGCATGGCGTCGAACGTCGTCGGCAGCAAGGCGCACTCGGTGCGACCGCACCACTGATTGGCACACCAGCAAACGACCGAGCAGGTCGCCGCGTCGCCGACAGCGACAACGAGATCGTCACAGGTAATGCCGTTAGCCGACAGGGCGCCAAAGACGGTATCGGCATCGGCCAGCGTAGCACCGGCAGGCGAAACCTCGAGGACGAGCAGCGACAAGGCAAAACCGGCGTCGACCAGCGCATGCTCGACAGCCTCGCCAAAACGCTCGGATGTGGCGTCGTTCCAAACCACCATCGCGCGCTTAGGCTTGCCCACAGCCGAGGCAAACATGCGCGACAGTTCCTCGAACGCGCCCAATCCGACGCGGACATCGACACTGCGGTTTTGGAAATTGATAAGTTGGCGGCGAATCATAGCAGTCCACGCTCCAAAAGCATCTCGGCACAAAGGTAGGAAACGTCCTCGAAGGACTTGTTGCGAATATCAAGGGTAATATCGGCGGCTTGGCGATACAGCGGACGGCGATGCTCAAACAGGCGAGCAGCATGCTCGGGCGAGCGGAAATCGGGCCGGGTATCAGAACGGCGAATCTGGCGCAACGAGTCCTCAAAGTCGCCTTCGAGGTACACGCATGTACCCATCTCGTGCATCAGTTCAATGTTCACCGGCGTCTCGACGATGCCACCCCCGCACGACACCAGCAGGCTGCGCTCGCTTTGAAGCGAACGGAGTGCCGAGGTCTCGAGCTCGCGAAAACGATCCTCGCCCTCGGTCTCAAATATCTCGGTCACCGACTTGCCACATCGACGCACAACCAAACGATCGGTATCGATAAAACGCCGCTTGAACATAGTGCCGACGTTGCGCGCGAGCGTCGATTTGCCCGCGCCCAAAAAGCCGATAAAGAAAATATGGTCGCAGCCGTGTTTGATGTGCTGAGACATGGCGAAACCTATTCCTCGCAGGGAAGGTCGCGCAGGGCCCGGCGCTCAAAGATACGGAAGATCTGCGTGTACCACAGGTCCTGGGTTGCCTGCGGCTTGACCAGAATAGTGTCAACGCCGGCAAAATTACCGCTCCACACGTCCGTGTACAGCTGATCGCCGATCAGCACCGCCTCGTCTGCCGTGGCGCCGAGGCGCTTAAGACCCGCCTTGAGGGCAAACGGCGCCGGCTTCATGGCGTGGCTAATGGCCTCGAGTCCCAGCTCGCGTGCAGAGCTCATGACCTGGTCGCGATGCCAGTTGTTGGACACCATGCACAGCTTAAAGCCTTTGGCGCGGGCGGCGTCGAGCCAAGCGGAAACCGCAGTGGGAACCTGCTCGGTGTCGCGCGGCACCAGAGTGTTATCGCGATCGAGCAGAATGGCGCGTTTGCCGTCGGCCCACAGGGTATCAAGGTCGATGCGATCGACCGAGGCAACGTATCGTTTGGGGCTAAAAATCCTCATGCTAATTCCAAGACTGTTGATGCTCTTCGTAGGTTTGCGAGAAGTACTCCTCGTCCTGCGTAATGTAGAAATACAGGTCATCGGAGTCGGTCGGCTCAAGCGTGGCCTTGAGTGCCTCGAGCGACGGAGAGCAGATGGGCGTGGGTGGCAGGCCCTCGTGCTTATAGGTGTTATACGGGCTATCGCTCTGCAGGTCGTCGGCGGTAACCTCGCCACCGGTGACATACATCATGGTCGCATCGCTGTTGAGATAGCGCAGACCGTCGAGCTTGCCGGCAAGGCGGTTGTAGAAGACCGAGGCCACGTGCGCACGTTGATCGGCGTTGAGGCCCTCGCGCTCAACGATAGAGGCCAAGTTAACGATGTCGTAGTCGGACATCTCCACACCGTAGCGCTCCTTGATCTTGGCTTCGCAGCTCGCAAAGTCAAGCGACTTGTACTCAGTCTTAAACTGATCGAGCATGGCACGAATCACGTCATCGGCCGTCGGCGAATCACCCAACGAATAGGTCTTGGGGAACAAGAAACCCTCGAGCGAATCGTTGGCGGCGCCCTTAAGGAAGCTATAGTCGTCCACGTAGTTGGAGGCCTTGGCCTGGTTGAGGAAGTCTTCCTTAGAGATGCTGTCGTAGGCCTGGGCCACGCGGTCGGCGACTTGATCGACTGTCAGACCCTCAGGGATAGTCAGCGCATTGGAGCCCGCGTTGGGGCCTTCCATGAGCTGCTGAACAACCTTGGTCGCATCCATGAGTGTGGTGAACGAATAAGTACCAGGCTTGAGCGACATATCGGCGTTGAGCTTTTTCACCGCCGCGTAGTAATCCTTGGGATTTTCGACGACATGGTTCTCGGAGAGAATCGAGGCGATCGCATCACCCGAAGCACCGTCGGGAATGGTCACCGTAACCTGCTGACCAGCCGTGACCTTCGTATCCTCACCGGCAAAGAAGCCCTTGACGGCAGGCACGACAAAGAAAGCGATAGTAGCAAGCGCAATTACGGCCACCACAACGCCGATGATCATAGGAACCGGAGAACTCTTCTTTTGAGCACCGCGACGAGCATGCGTGTTGTAGCTCGAGCGAGTCGCCGGAGCAACGCCATGCGAACCGCGAGCGTGATGCAAATGCGATTGGGGGACCTGCGTTCGCTGGGTAGGTGCCTGTTGCTTAAAGCGAGCACCGCCTGCAGGCTGAGCCGAACGAGCAGTGGGCTGCTGAGCCGCGTGAGAAGCCGGATACTGAACCGAACGAGCAGAAGGCTGCTGACCCGTCCGTTGAACAGGTTGGGCCGAACGAGAGGAGGACTGCACCGGGCGCGCGGCAGACTGAGCTGCGCGCTGGGTCGGCTGTGCCGGACGCTGGCCAGGCTGGGCAGGGCGCGACGCCGGCTGACGTGTACGATTCGGCTGGCGCGGATCGGGAGCGCTAGGCATGCGAAACCTCCTCGTTTTTACGATCAAGCCACGTCTGCAAAAACAGGCTGGCGGCAATCATGTCAATCTTGCCCCTCATCTGTTTTTCGTTGAGGCCCTGCTCGCGCAGGATACGCTTGGCCTCTTGCGAGGACAGGCGCTCGTCCTCAAACTCCAACGGAAGATCGAGCTCGTCGGCAATCTTTTGCGCAACAGCGGCAACACGCTCGGCCTGGGGACCGGGCTCACCGGCCATGGTCAGGGGACGCCCACTTACCAGGATATCGGGCTCATAGTCCTCGACCAGGTAGCGGAACGTCTTGGCCATAACGGTGACCTCTGCAGCCGGGAGCACCTTGACAGGCATCGCCATCTTGCCATCACGGCTCGAGACGGCGATGCCGATCCTGGTCTCCCCTATGTCCAGCGCGAGCGCGACCACAGCGACTACTTAAGCGCCGAGCGCGGTCTTGGCAGCCGCGAGGGCATCGGCGATACCGGCAGCGTTCTTGCCGCCAGCCTGGGCCATGTTGGGACGACCGCCACCGCGACCGTCGACCAGGCCCGCGATCTGCTTGATCACGTTACCGGCGTGGAAACCGGCCTTGACGGCGTCATCGGAGCCGGCAGCGAGCAGGGCCGGGGTGCCCTTTTCGGTCACGCTAGCGACGACGCAGGCGACGGGGCCGGCGACCTTCTGGTGCACGGTATCCCAGACGTTGCGCAGGTCTGCGGCCTCGAGACCCTGGAGCTCAGCGACAACGAGCTTGTAGCCATTCAGCTCGACAGCGCCTTCGATGGCGCCGGAGATGGCGTCGGAAGAGCCACCGGTCAGAGCCTTCTTGAGCTTGCCGGCGGTCTCGCGCAGCTCGGCCTGCAGGTTCTCCACGCGGGCGGGAACCTCGTCGACGCGGCACTTGAGTGCAGCGGCAGCGGCGTCAACGAGCGCCAGGCGGTCGGCCATGTAATCGAGGGCGCCCTTAGAGGTCACGGCCTCGATACGACGGACGTTCGAGCCCGTGGAGGACTCGGAAATAATCTTGAACAGGCCGATCTCGGCAGTGTTGGCGGCATGCGTGCCACCGCAGAGCTCGCGGGAGAACGGCTGGTCCTCGGCGCCCACGGAGACAACGCGGACGACGTCGCCGTACTTCTCGCCAAAGAGGGCGACAGCACCGGCGGCCTTGGCCTCGTCGATGCCCATGACGCGGGTCACGACCGGCTTGGAAGCGAAGATCTGCTGGTTGACCAGGTCCTCGACAGCCTTGAGCTGCTCGGAGGACAGGGCCTCGAAGTGCGTGAAGTCAAAGCGCAGGTGCTCGGGCGTCACCAACGAGCCAGCCTGGGAGACATGCTCGCCCAGGACCTGCTTAAGCGCGGCGTCGAGCAGGTGCGTGGCGGTGTGGTTGCGACGCAGGAAGCCACGGCGCTCGGCGTCGAGCGCGGCGGTCACGGTAGCACCGACGGTCAGCGTGCCCTCGGCGACGTGGGCGACGTGGGCATACAGGCCGTTGTGGTTCTTGGTATCGGAAATGGTCAGCGCAACGCCCTCGGCGGAAAGCTTGCCGGCGTCGCCCTGCTGGCCACCCATCTCGGCATAGAACGGGGTGCGGTCGAGCACGACCTCGACGTCCTCGCCGGCGGCAACGGACTCGACGGACTCGCCGTTGCGCACGATGGCGACAACCTTGGCGCCATCGATGACGTCGTTGTCATAGCCGTCGAACTCGGTCGCGGCAACCTTGTCGGAAAGCTCGACCCACACGTCGTTAAAGCTACCCCAGGCATCGCCCTTAGCGTTGGCGCGGGCGCGGGCCTTCTGGTCCTCCATGCAAGCGGTAAAGCCATCCATGTCGACGTCGTGACCGGCGGTGCCGGCGATCTCGACAGTCAGGTCAATGGGGAAACCAAAGGTGTCGTGAAGCTTAAAGGCAACATCGCCCGGAAGGACAGCGCCGTCGGCGAGCGCGGCCAGGGCCTCGTCCAGGTAAACGCGGCCGTTGTCGAGCGTCGTTGAGAAACGCTCCTCCTCGGAGGCGACGATGCCCTTAACGAGCGCGACGTTCTTGAGCAGCTCGGGATAAGCCTCGCCCATCTGAGCGTTGACCTCGTCGATAAACTTGGTCAGGAAGGCGCCCTCGATGCCCAGCAGACGACCGTGGAAAACGGCACGACGGAGCAGGCGGCGCAGGACGTACTCGCGGCCCTCGTTACCGGGCAGGATGCCGTCCGAGATCATAAAGTCAACGGCACGAGAGTGATCCGCGATGATGCGCAGGGAGCGGCTGGCACCGGAATAATCGTCGGCGTCATAGGTCTTGCCGCTGATCTTCTCGCCCAGCTTGATGAGGTGCTGCATCAGATCGCCGTCGTAGTTAGCGGTCTTGTGCTGCATGATGGCGGCCATGCGCTCAAGACCCATGCCCGTATCGAGGTTGCGGTGCGGCAGCTCCGGCATGGAGCCGTCCTCCTGGCGGTCGTACTGGGTAAAGACGAGATTCCAGAACTCCAAGAAGCGGTCGCAGTCGCAGCCGGGCTTGCAGTCGGGGCTGCCGCAACCGACCTCCTCGCCCATGTCAAAGTAGATCTCGGAGCACGGACCGCAGGGACCGGTGGGGCCAGCGGCCCAGAAGTTGTCGTCCTCGCCCAAGCGGGAGATGTGGTCCTCGGCAACGCCCAGGGAGCGCCATACGTCATGGGTCTCGTCGTCCTCGGTAAAGACGGTGAAGTACAGGCGATCGAGCGGCAGCTTAAACTCCTTGGTGATGAGCTCAAAGGCCCAAGCGCAGGCCTGCTGCTTGGAGACGCCGCCAAAAGAGAAGTCGCCGAGCATCTCGAAGAAGGACAGGTGACGGCCGTCCTCGCCGATGCAGTCGATGTCGTTGGTGCGGACGCACTTCTGGCAGGAGATCGCGCCGATCTCCTTCATGGTCTTCTTGCCCTGGTAGTACTCCTTAAACTGATTCATGCCGGCGTTGGCAAGCAGCAGCGAAGGATCGTCGGGGACGAGGGACGAAGAAGGGTAGAGCTTAAGACCGCGCTCCTCAAAGAAGTTGAGGAACTTAGAGCGAATCTCGGCCGTAGTCATTGACGGGTAGTCAGCACTCATAGAGGGAATCTCCTCGGTTTCACATCGAAACAGTTCAAACGTAACGATATTACCATCCCACCGCGCAAGTGCAAAAAAGAGGGCCGGCACAATGCCGGCCCTTCAGCGAAATTGCATGTTAGCGCGTATGAATGTTAACGCGAATTACCCCGCTACTTGTCGTCATCGTCCATGGAACCGTCGATGCCGGTTTTGGTGTCGTCATCCGTGTTGGAATCGTCATCCTTGGCGAAGGGGTTCTTGAAAAAGCCTGCCGCATCGGGCTGCAGGTCCGAAAGCTTGATCCAAGGATTATCGAGCTCGGGCTTGGGCATAGCTTTAGCCTCGGGCGCAGTCTCGTTACCGATGAGCTCGGACTCATAGATGAACGTATCGTCCACAAGCGCGTCGTAGGCGGCGACCGGGTTGCCCTCGGCATCGCGATACGGCGTGCCCTTAAACACAGCGCCGTCATAGGCCACAAGTTGGCGGCCGGTCTCATTCTCGAAGTAGTACACGAAGATACCTTTGAGGGCCGCACACAGCGGGATAGCAATAATCATGCCGATGGGGCCCATGAGTGCCGAGCCAATAACGAGCGCCGTGAGGCTCATGATGGGATGCACCTGCACCGAGCTCTGCATGACCTTAGGCGAAATCACGTTATCGGTGACGTTTTGCGCAACCATCGTCACGATGAGCGTCCACAACGCCAACATGGGGCTGAACATGAAACCGAGCACTGTGGCGATTGCCGCGCTCACCCAGGGGCCGACGACCGGAACCAAATGCATGATGCCGGTAAAGATAGCCATGAGCGCCGCATACGGATGGCCGATAATCATAAAACCGATAAAAGCGAGGAAACCACCGCAGATGGACGTCACGACCATACCGCGCATGTAGCCGCCGACAGAGCGAGAAAGGATGGCGACCATAAAGCGGTACGAGGTCTCCTTCTCCTGACCGATGATGGTGCAAATCTCGTGGTGCATGCGAGGGTAGTCGCAAGCCATCCAGTAGGCAAGCACCAGACCAAGGAAGATCACGAACAGCTGCGAGGCCGTATTGGTGATGAGCGGGAACACACCGCGGCCAAGCTCGGCAGCGATCTGAGACACATACTTCGATGCCACGGCGACCAGCGACGAAAGATTATCGTCCAAATACTCCTTGAGCGGCGTGTTGTTAAGCGTCTTGGCATGCGAGATCATCTCATTGAGATCGCCACCCGCAACACGAAGCTGCTCGGGCAAGCGGCTCAGGACTTCCATGATCTGACCAAATAGAATCGGCGACAAGATGCAAACGACACCGACGAGCACGGCAACGACCACAATAAGCGCGATAAGCGAACCGATGCCGCGATTCACGCCATGGTGCTCGAGCCAGTTGGTGATCGGGGACATCACAAAAGCAATGATGGAGCCGACGGCAAGAAACTCGATAACCGGTGCCAGGATGCCCATAAGGTTAAAGATGACGGCGGCGATGACGATGCAGCCGACAACAGCCCAAATGCGCAGCGTCAGAATGCGGGTGTCGCGCAGCGCGCGATCGGTTTGTTGGGGGCGCTCACTCATGAACGAATCATCACTCCGTCGGGGTCGATCTTGTCCTGAATCTTCTTAAGCGTGCGGCGCAGCAGACGCGAAACCTGCACCTGGGAGATACCCAGCTTCTTGGCAATCTCGATCTGGGTCATGCCCTTCACAAAGCGCAGCTCGATCACCTCGCGCTCGCGCGGCGAGAAATCGCGGATGGCTTCCTCGATCACCAAGCGGTCATCGGTAAAGTCGAGCTCATTGTCGTCGTCGGCATAGCGGTCGAGAATCGAGGGGGCATCATCGGAGTCGGACGCGCCGGGAGCCTCGATAGGCACCGAGGTATATGCCGAAGACGATTCCATAGCCTCGAGGACCTCGTCGACAGTCACATCTAGATACTCAGCGATCTCCTCAACCTTGGGCGAACGCTGCAGCTCGTTGGTAAGTTTGTCAGTAGCCTGGTTGACCTTGGCCGAGAGCTCCTGCAGACGACGCGGCACGCGTACGCTCCAGCCCTTGTCGCGGAAATGGCGTTTGATCTCGCCCAGGATAGTGGGTGTCGCAAACGTCGTGAACTCGAGTCCGCGCTCGGGGTCAAAGCGGTCGATAGCCTTGAGTAAGCCCAGATAGCCGACCTGCATGAGGTCGTCGAGTGGCTCGCCGCGATTCTTAAATTTGTTGGCAAGAAACCTTACCAGGTTCATATGGGACATGACGAGCTGCTCGCGGGCGTCCGGATCACCGGTCTCCTTGTAGCGGCGAAACAGCTCGCGGGTTTTCTCCTTGTCCCAAGCGGTCTTGCCGCTCCGGGAACGTTCGGTCATATTAGATATCCGCCTTGAGGTCGAGGGAAAGCGTCAGGGGCGCCGCGGTCTTTTCGTAGGAGTCGCACACGCTTGCAAGGATGAGCTCGGCATACACCGCAGCCTGGTCGTCTTCATCGACAGTCGCCTGATCGCCAAAGGTAATAGTCATGCCAACGTGGGTCTCATCGACATCGAATTTGATGGTGATGTCGTCGGAATCAACAGCCGTGCAGCCAAAGATGAAGGCTTCCTCGGCAGCCATACGGATGTCCTCGATGCGATCTACAGACATGGAGCACAGGGCGCCAACATTGGCTGCCGTCATGCGCACAAGGCGAGCGAGACGCGGGTCACCAGCAACGGTCAGCGTGATGGGGCAGGTTGCTTCGCTACTCATCGCAGGACTCCTCAGAGGTCTCGGCGGGCGTATAGGTGTAATACTGAGCCGGCCTAGCGGCAGACTTCTGAGCCACATCTGCGCTATCGGCGGCCTCGTCCTCGCCAATTAGGACGCGCTCGGTGGGCTGCTCGGCCTCCGCAGCGGCAGCGGCGAGCTTGCGCTCGGCGTCAGCTGCAGGTGCCTTCACCTTATTGAACAGCTTCTGCACGGCACCGGCGGCAGAATCGGTCACGCTCGACACGGCGTTGCTGGCCTCGGCCATACTGCCCGTGACCTCGGAGATGTCGCGAACGACGGCCTCAACCTCAACGAGGTTGGACGTCAGGGCGTCAACGGCGGTCTTGCTCGACTTAAGCAGCGGCTCCATCTGGGCAAGTGCCGGTGTAAGCTCGTCGACAGCGCCGTCGAGTTTTGCCACCACCGGCTGTGCCTCGGCGATGGTGTTGTTGAGGTCGGTTACGGTCTTATCGAGCGAATCGACAACGGTGCGGGTTTTGCGCAGGGTGAGCGCAAGCTCAACAATAGCCCACACGCCGGCAACGGCGAGCAGCAGCAAGGCGATTTGAATGGGACTCATACAAGCCTCCCGGAAAAATCGAAATACAGACGCTGTTCATGGTACCCCAAAGAAGGGGAAAGATACCCAAAGGGAATGTGCGAGGTGCCAATGACCTACTTGGGCGCGTTACCGCTACGGTCACGTTCGCTTTGCTCCACACGCCACTCTTCCCAACCACGGCCGGCAGGCTGCCAAAAGGAACCACGCTCCAGGCCTTCGGGCAAGTAGCGCTGATCGACCCAGCCTTCGGGATAATCGTGCGGATACTTGTAAACGCCGTACTCATCGCTACCAGGGCGGTGGCGATCGCGCAGGTAGCTGGGCACCTCGCGAAGACCACTGCTGTGGATATCGGCTAGCGCCGCATCGATCGAGGCCTCGCACGCATTGGACTTGGGCGCCAAGCACACATAGAGCGCAGCTTGTGCCAGGTTAATGCGACATTCAGGATAGCCAATAACTTCAGCAGATTTAAAGGCAGCATGCGCCACCAAAAGTGCCTGCGGATCGGCATTACCAACGTCCTCAGAAGCCTGAATCATAATGCGGCGGGCGATAAACTTAGGATCCTCACCCGCATCGATCATGCGCGCGAGCCAATAAATGGTGGCATCGGGGTCGCTGCCGCGCATGGACTTAATGAACGCACTGATAATGTCGTAGTGCATGTCACCATTTTTGTCATACGAAAACCCACGGCGCGGATTGGCAATCTTCACGTCATCCACGGTAATGGGATAGCGCTCCCCTGCCGCAGGCGCTGGCGTTCCCTCGGTATCGGGACGCGTGACGGCAATCTCGCTCGCCAGCTCGAGTGTCGTCAGGGCCGAGCGTGCATCACCCGCAGCCAGCGTACAAATGGTCTTGACCGTATCATCATCGGCCGAGAATTTTCCATTCAAGCCCTGCGGTGCCTCAAGCGCACGCTCAATAAGCGTGGCGATATCCTCATCCTTCAGATGCTCAAGCTCCACCACGCGCCCGCGCGACAACAGTGCCGAGTTGACCTCGAAGTACGGGTTCTCCGTCGTGGCGCCGATCATAATAACGGTGCGGTTCTCAACCGCATGCAGCAAGGCATCCTGCTGCGACTTAGAGAAGCGATGAATCTCGTCGATGAAAAGAATGGTGCGGCGGTCATACGTATTCAGGCGCGTCTTTGCCTCGTCAATCACGCGGCGCAAGTCCTTCACGGAGCCCGTCACGGCGCTGACCTCAACAAACTCGCTCTTGGTATGGTTAGCAATAATGTGGGCCAGCGTCGTCTTGCCCGTACCGGCTGGCCCGTACAGAATCACACTCGATAGCACGTCGTGCTCAATCGCGGCACGCAGCCATGAGCCCTTACCGACGGCCTTTTGCTGGCCCACATACTCGTCGAGCGAATTGGGGCGCATGCGCACCGCGAGCGGCGCATTTTTAAAGGAACGCTCGCGCGTTGAGGCAGAAAAAAGGTCGTCCATAGCCATCCTGTACATCAATCAAAATCGTTGTTGACCAACAGTATACCGAAAGGATACGAACTACCGTTCGTTAATATAGGTACGGTGTGGAAACTTCAAGCCCGGGAACAGCTTGCTCGTCAGCTCGCAGAAATAGCCGTCTGTCATGCTCGCGATGTAATCCACCACCGCTTGATCCTTGTCGTCCTGCCAGGCATAGGTGCGATCGTAGTAAGAAAGCTGCTGCTCAATGCGAGAAATATGATGCTTAAAGATGTACGAAGACTCGTCGCCTTCATTTATATCCTGCAGACAACGGTCGTAGAGCTTTTCGAAAGCCTCGCGCAGCTCCGCCTCGGAATCGCCCTCGATGCCGCCCTTGCTATAGATCTTTTCGTAGTTCTCGCGCTTGGCGCGGCGGATTTCCTCAAACAGATCCTCGCTCATCTCGATGCGCGGTTTGCCATAGCTGTGCTCGACAATATCGATGGAGGCGTGCGTAAGGATCCAGCTGTTGTAGAGACCGCCCAGGCCATCGTCAAAGGCGTCGGGTGACAGCAGGCCCGCCGCAATGGCGTCCTGGCGATCGCGCCCAACGTAGGCAAGGATATCCGAGATGCGGACCACGCAGCCCTCGAGCGTCATGGGACGCAGGTGCTCAATCGCGCTATAGCCCGTGGCTATACAGTCCTCAACCGTGTGATCGAACTGGTCAAACGATGCCATGTCCGAGAGCTCAAACACACGCTGCTCGTACTCGCCGTTATGGCATAGAACGCCGTCGAGCGTCTGGAGTGACACGTTGCGGCCGCACAGCGCGTCGAGCACGCGGACCGACTGCACGTTGTGGAAAAAAGAGCGACCTGTGCGCTCGTGGTAGATATCGTTGAGGAAACGCTCGCCGGCATGGCCAAAGGGCGTGTGGCCCAAGTCGTGGCCCAGGCCAATCGCCTCGATCAGATCGCAGTTGAGCCCCAGAGCACGACCGATATCGCGAGCGATACGCGAGACAAGCTGCACATGCAGGCCGCGGCGCGATAGGTCATCGTTGCTGCGAAAGCTGAAGACCTGCGTTTTGCCTGCATATCGGGTGTACGCCGGAAGATGAAGTATCTTTTCGGTATCGCGCATAAACGCTGGACGCATAAGCGTGCCTTTGTCGTCAGCGCGATCAATACGACGAATGACCCGGTCGTCGTTGCAGCGATACGGGTTGACGGCACCCGAAGCACGGTCGGCGGAAATGCGCTCGACAAGTTCGGGCGACAACGCCGAAGGAATACGGTCCATGCGCGCCTTAATGACGGCCGTTTTTTGATTAGTTGCCATGGCATGCTCCTTAAGAAGGATGCGCAATCAGTTACAATGTGCAGCCCACGACCTCGATTATGGCAAAAATCGGCACCAAAAACGGGAGCAATGGCAGGGAGCGCGATTTTGTGAAGAGGCAGGAGAGGGCCAGGACCAGGAGCGCGACGGCAAATGCCACGATGCCGCCCATAGGGTCGAGCGTGCAAAGCGCGAAGAGTGCCTTGACATCCCCCATGCCGATGCCGGGGGCTTGACGGAGGCGCCGCCAGAGCGACTCAGTGAGCACAAGGGCAAGGTAGACAATGACCGCAAGACCGGCGTGGTCAAGTGCCGTGTTAACACCTCTGTCGAGCCAAACGCCTGCAAGCGCCGCCACCGCACACGCGCCGGCAAGCTCATTGGGAAACCGCCGCTCACGGGCATCAATCCACGCACCGGCAAAGGCGCAGATCCAAAATGGGATGTAGAACATCGTGTACCTCCATGAACAGCTGCTCAAAAGCAAAAACCACCACAAAGGTGCCTGTCCCCTTTGTGGTGGTTTTGATGGTGGTTATTTGGCGCCCTGCATGACCTCGTCGAGGGTAACGTTGACGGCGTGCTGCGTCGGCACCCAGTCGACCTTCAGGAACAGCGCAGCCACCGTGATGGGGATATAGCTGAACATAAAGATCGGGAAGGTAAACAGGTTAGTCACCAGGCGCCACTTTTGCGCGCAGTGAATATGCTTGTACTCAAAGATAGTCGTGAGCAGCGCCAGGATGAAGAAAGTCTGATACATCATGGCGAACGTCATGATAAGCGAGGCGGCACAAGCCTGCATCTCGACTTCGGTAGCTAAGAAGCCGTGCGAGAGTCCACCCACGATGAGGAACGTCGCGTTGGCGAGCATGGAAATCAGGGACAGAAGCATGCCCGGAGCGATGGTCATAAACATGTCGTAGGCGGCAAAGCGATGATAGCGGAAGGTCGATTTGACCAGGTGCTTACCGTAGGTAAAGAACACCTGGTAGAAGCCCTTGGTCCAGCGCATGCGCTGTTTCCAGGACGCCTTAAACGTCACGGGCTGTTCGTCAAAGAACTCCGCCGGCGCATAACCGATGCGAATGCCGTGAATGGCACAGAACGTAGTGAACTGGATGTCCTCGGTCAGCGTGTGGAACTGCCAGCCGTGCATGCCCTCAATAACACTGGCGGAGATAAGGTAGCCCGAGCCCGAGACGGCACAAGACGTCTTACAGATGTTGCGCGCGTTGTTGAGGAAGCGGGCCTCACGCAGATACCAGGTGGCGTTGGCAGACGAAATCCACGAGCTGCCGAAGTTCTTGGAGTTACGATAGCTCGTAACCACATGGAAGCCCTGGTCAAAGGCATCATTCATCTTGGAGACGTAATCGCGGGAGATAACGTTGTCGGCATCGAAGATAAAGTAGCCCTCAAACGTGTCGGGATACTCGTTGAGAATGCGATCGAAACCAAAGTCCATGACCCAGCTCTTACCCTTGCGGGCCAGGTCGTTGCGCTCATAAACGATGGCGCCTGCCTCGCGCGCGAGCTGCGCCGTATTATCGGTGCAGGCATCGGCGACCACGAAGACCTCGATAAGCTCGGACGGATAATCCTGGTCCTTGATGGAGCGAACGAGGTTGGCGATCACGGCCTCCTCGTTATGCGCCGCGATAAAGAAGGCATAGCGGTGGAGTTTTTTGGCCTTGGGAGGCGCGACCTCGCCACGAAGAGCGCCAATGACAAAGAAGACCACCTGGTACAGAAAGCAGACCGTGAGTAGCGTAACCACAATCTGATTAAAGATCACGATGGGCGTGTTAGTTTGTAAAAAGGCGAGCATGCAGGCTCCCGAGAACGCGTTACGTAAACAACCGTATATCTTACCGTAGGCTAACCGAGTTCAAGAAACCACCTAATACTGGTTAGGGTTCGAGCAGACCGAGCTGCGGAACGATTTCGTCGCCGGCGGCAGTGCGGCCGAGCGAGCGCGGGGCTAGGTCATCCAGAACGGCGGCGAGATCCCACGGCAGCTCATCACGGCACTCAATGCGCTCCCCCGTCACGGGATGATCGAACGCCACACGCCAGGAATGGAGGAATTGCCTGGTCAAACCCTGGTCGGCACGCACATCGCACTTACCGTAGAGCGGATCGCCCACGCAGGCGTGGTTGATATGGCGCATGTGCACGCGAATCTGATGCGTGCGACCCGTAAACAGGTGGCACTCGACGAGCGTATAGCCATCGTCAAAACGCGTGGAATCGAAGCGCTCGAGGACCCTAAAGGTCGTAATGGCCTGGCGCGCGAAAGGATCGTCCGAAACCGCCATCTTGACACGGTCGCGCGTAGAACGGGCAATGCCGGTGTTGATCGTGCCCTCGTCCATGGCAATGTGGCCGTGGACGAGCGTAATGTAGCGGCGGTCGAGCGTGCGCGTGCGGATGAGATTCTGGAGCGCGCGCTGGGTGTCGTCGTCTTTTGCCGCGAGCATAAGGCCCGAGGTGTCACGATCCAGGCGATGCACGATGCCGGGGCGGTCCTCGCCCTGCACGGTGCCCAGATGGTCAATGCCACAGTGATAGACCAAGGCGTTCGCAAGGGTGCCGCTCTCGTGGCCATGGGCGGGATGGCACACCAGACCGCGCTGCTTGGAGAGCACGATGAGGTAGTCGTCCTCGTAGCGGATATCGAGGGGAATGGCCTCGGGAATCACATCGGTGGGATCGTGCGGCTCGGGCAAATCGACCGAAATACGGTCGCCGGAGCGCACGGCATACTTTTTTGACAGGCATGTCTCGCCGTTGACGGCAACGGCACCGCCCTCGATCAGATGCGCGCAGGCAGAGCGCGTAGGGCAGCCGTCATTAGCGCCCAGATAGGCGTCAAGACGCTGACCAGCGGCATCGTCGGCAACAAGGATATGGATGTCGGCCATTAGCGCTCGCTCCTTTCGCGAATCTTGCGGGCACGCTCCCCACGCTGCTGGGCCTTGCGCTTAGCGCGGGCCTCGTCACGGGCGTTGAGCTCGGCGGTCGCGTCGACCTCACGGGCCGCAGGACTCAAGAACATGTAGCCGATGAGGGCAAGCACCACACCGACCGTAATGCCGACATCGGCCACATTGAAGACGGGGAAGTCGATGAAGGTGGTGGCAATAAAATCGGTCACAAAGCCAAAAGCCAGACGGTCGATCGCATTGCCAATGGCGCCGCCCACGACCATAGCCATGCCCACAACCTCAAAGCGAGCAAGCTGGGGTGCGCGAAGCAAGTACACCGCGATCGCAACGATAACGACAAACGCCAGCACGGCAAATGCGAGGCCATGTCCCTCGCCCATGCTAAAGGCAGCACCGATGTTACGCACGAAAAGGAAGTCGATCACACCGGGGATAACAGTCACATGCAGAGCATCGCCAACGGCACGAACCGCAAGCTTGGTCAGCTGGTCAACAAGCAGCACGGCCAACGCCACGCTACCAGCAACACCCAACCGCCAACGCAAAGGCGGCGTCATATCCGCAGAACGACCCAAATCAATCCCCTACCCTCAAAAACATCGAATTACGTTTAACGCAATTAACCATCTTATATTGCCACACGCAGAACGCACGACATATCCACCAACGAAAGCTAAATAACCAGCTAAAAACGAAAGCGGCATTCCGAAAAACAGAATGCCGCTTTTATTCAGCGGAGCAAATGGGCCGAAGGCGCCCAAATTCTCCCTATAACTAAAATGCCGAGTTACCGTGCCTTAAAGGGCATTCGCACACCTCTCGCAGATGTGAGCGTGACCGTTGTACTCGCCGACGGTGGTGCGGTAGTTCCAGCAACGGTCGCAGCACTCGCCCTCGGCAGCCTCGATGGCAACGGAAAGCTCCTCGCCCTGGGTCAGTTCAACATCGGAGACGATGTAGAACTCGGCCAGGTCGACGGCCTTATCACCGGTCAGCAGCGCGTACATCTCAGCGGGAACGACCGCCTTGACGCGGACCTGCTGGCTCTTGGTGAAGGTGCCGGCGGAGCGGGCATCCTCAAGAGCCTTGGTCACGGCGCTACGGAGCTCAAGAGAAGCCTCGAGCACGCCCTCAAACTCATTGGCCTCGTCAACCGTGATGGGCGACTTGTACCAATCGAGCAGCGCGGCGTACTTCTGGTGATCGACGCAGCCGGCGGGTGCATAGGCCATGGCCTCGTCGACCGTGTAGGACAGGATCGGCTGCAGGTCGCGCATGAGCATCGAGAAGAGCTCGGCAAGCACGGTCTGGGCGCTGCGGCGCTCGAGCGAACCGGGCTTGTCGCAGTACAGACGATCCTTCAGAGCGTCGAGGTACACGTTGGAAAGCTCGGTAACCACGAAGTCGTAAAGCGCACGGTAAGCGCGCGGGAACTCGTAGCAAGAGTAAGCGTCGTCGACCTCGGCCTGGACCTGGGTCAGACGGGCAACCATGAGCTTGTCGAGCGGCAGCAGGTCGGCAAAGGCGACGCCGTCGGTTTCGGGCTCAAACTGACCCTCGAGCTCGGAGAGCAGGAAGCGCAGCGTGTTGCGGAAACGACGGTAGGCATCGGACGTACGGGCAAGGATCTCGTGGTCGATGGACACGTCGGAGCTGGTATCGACGGAGGCAACCCACAGGCGGATGATGTCGGCGCCCATCTCGTCGCAGACCTTGTTGGGGTCGATGACGTTGCCGAGCGACTTGGACATCTTACGGCCCTGTCCGTCGAGGGTGAAGCCCTGCGAGACGACCGCCTTGTACGGAGCGTGGCCGTTGGCGCCCACCGAGGTGAGCAGCGAGCTCTGGAACCAACCGCGGTGCTGGTCGGAGCCCTCGAGGTACACATCCGCCGGATACTCCAGCTCGGGACGGTACTCGCAGACGGCCTTCCAGGAGACGCCGGAATCCCACCACACGTCGAGGATGTCCTTATCGGCCTTAAGGTGATGGCCACCGCACTTGGGGCAGACGCAGGCCTCGCCAAGATAGCTCTCGGGAGCGTCGGTGAACCAGGCGTCGGAGCCCTTCTCGTGGAAGAGCTTGATAACGGCGTCGAGCGTGGCGTCGTTCATGACCTTCTCGCCGCAGTCGGCGCAGGTGTAGCTGGGGATAGGCACACCCCAGTTGCGCTGACGGCTGATGCACCAGTCGGGACGCTGCTCGACCATGGCGCCAATGCGGTTGGCGGCGTGGGCCGGATACCACTTGACGTTCTCGCGGACCTCTTTGCCAGCCTGCTCGCGCAAGCCGGTCTTGTCCATCGAGACGAACCACTGGTCGGTAGCACGGAAGAGCACCGGGTGCTTGCAGCGCCAGCAGTGCGGATAGCTGTGCGTGATCTTCTTCTCGAGGACCAGGGTGCCGCGCTCGCGCAGGAACTCGATAATGTGAGGGTTGGCCTCGTCGGTATCCATACCGCTAAAGGGGCCACCGGTGCCAAACTCCTCGCCGGTGTAGAACTTGCCGTCGTCATCGACCGGCATGCAGATGTCGGTGATGCCCTCCTTGAGGCAGGCAAAGTAGTCGTCGACGCCGTGACCGGGTGAGTTGTGGACGATACCGGTACCGTCATCGACACCGACGTAATCGGCCAGCAGCGCCACGCCCTCGACACCGTCAAAGATCGGCTGCTTGTAGTGGATGTGGTGGAAGGTCTCGGCGGGAACCACATAGGGCTTGCCGTCGACCATGACCGGGGTGTACTCCCAGCCAAACTCCTCGCAGCACTTGGGAGCCAGGTCCTCGAGCATGACCTCGGCACGGCCATCGTGCTCAACGGCGACGTAGGCGGCGCCAGGCTTGAGGGAAACTGCCTGGTCGGAAGGGATGGTCCACGGGGTGGTCGTCCAGATGATGAAGTCGACCGGGCCGTCGAAGTTCTCGAGGCCGGCGGGCTTGGAAGTCATCTCAAAGCGAACGAAGATGGAGGGGCTCGTCTCGTCGGAGTACTCGATCTCGGCCTCGGCCAGTGCGGTGTGGCAGTGCTTGCACCAGTGAACCGGCTTGTGGCCACGATAGATCATGCCCTTATCGAACATGGCCTTGAAGACCTCGATGTCGGCGGCGTCATGCTGGTGATAGAGCGTCAGGTAGGGATTGTCCCAGTCGCCGAGCACACCCAGACGACGGAAGCCGGCCTTCTGCAGCTCGATGTTCTCGACAGCGAACTTGTTGCAGAGCTCACGGATCTTAGCCGTGGAGGTCTGGTTGAACTTCTCGGTGCCGAGCTTCTCCTCGACCTTGTGCTCAATCGGCTGACCGTGGCAGTCCCAACCGGGGACATAGGGAACCTCATAGCCCTGCATCATCCAGTAACGGTTGATCATGTCCTTGGAGATCTTGTTCATGGCATGGCCGATGTGGATCGGGCCGTTGGCGTACGGAGGACCGTCGTGCAGCACGAACTTCTTGTGACCCTCGTTCTTCTTCAGAACCTGCTCGTAGACCTTGTTGTCCTGCCAGTCCTTGAGCCGCTTGGGCTCGGACTTGGAAAGACCGGCACGCATGGGAAAACCGGTCTTGGGCAGATTCATCGTCTGCTTGTACTCGTTTGCCACGGTACCCCTTTCTTGTCATGGGCGCGCACGCCCTCTGGGCACCAAAAAAGCGCCCGTCCCTACAAGCTGGGACGAAGCGCCACAAAACGGGCAGCGTGCCCGCAAAAGCTCTTCGCTTAACCACCCAGCTTAGATGCCCTCGCCCGCGTATTCGCGCGCTCGCATCCGTTACTCGGCTGGTCTGTATCGACGACCATCTCGGCGATGTCTACTAAGACGAACCTGCGCGGCACGTCCGTTGGGACCGCAGCTCCGGGGTGATTTTCATCGGTCGCATGCACGGGTTCTCAGCGCTCCCCGCTCTCTGTAGCATGCGGACGGCCGACTACTCGTCCCCATCAACGCTTATGCGCTGTATGGTAGCACGGTCAACGCCGGCAAAAAACCCTCAACACTGGTTTTATACGTTCGAAATTTCTCGCGGCAGTGAGCCTTCTCTTGGAGCAAAATACCTGAAAGCACTTTATCTAACGAAAGAAGGCTGCTATGCGCACGATTGGAATGAGCGACTACACCGTCGGCGAGGACTGCTTTGACGAGCTGCCCGGCGCACTGGACGAGTACGGAGCGACCAAGGTCGCGATTATCGGTGGTAAACGAGCACTGGCAGCGGCGCTTCCCGGTATCGAAGCGGCGCTGGAGGGCACCGACGTCGAGATTCTGGAGACGCGCGTCTACGGCACCAACAGTACGCACGCCAATATCGCCAAGGTTGTGAACTCCCCTGCCTGCCAAGAAGCCGATGTGCTCATCGCATGCGGCGGCGGCAAGGCGCTCGACACCGTCAAGACAGCGGCAATCGAGCTCAAGAAGATCGTCTTTACGGTACCGACGATCTGCTCCAACTGCTCGGCCGCGACCGCCATTGCCGTTGTCTACAACGACGACGGCTCGCTCGAGGGCTATTCGTACCCAAACCGCCCCGCGCACATCTTCATCAACCCCAAGATCCTCGCCGAGGCTCCGGCGGAGTACTTCTGGGCGGGCGTGGGCGATGCCCTGTCCAAGCAGCCCGAGGTCGAGTACGCCACGAGCGCCGGCAACCTGGAGCACACCGCCGGACTTGGCCTGGCACTCGCCCACACCTGCTCCGAGCCGCTGTTTACCTATGGCGTGCAGGGTCTAGAGGACGTGCGCCAGGACCTGTCGAGCGAGGCCGTCAAGCAGATCGCGCTCGACATCGTGGTCAACACGGGCTATGTCTCGAACCTGACCAACCAAAACGATTACTACTACAACTCGAGCGTGGCGCATGCGTTCTACAACGCCACGTGCAGCATCCCGCGCGAGGGCTCCTACCTGCACGGCGAGGTCGTGAGCCTGGGCGTGCTGGTGCTGTTCGCCTACACGGGCGACACCGAGAACCTTGAGCGCTACGCCGCCTTCAACAAACAGATGGGGCTGCCCGTGACGCTTGAGCAGGTCGGGCTTTCCGAGGCTGATATCCCTGCCCTATGCGAGTACGCACACGCCACCAACGAGTGGAAGCAAGGCAACCCGGAGCCCTTCACCGACGAGAAATTCGCCGCCGCCATCAAGGCCGCCAACGCCTACGGCCACACGCTCTAGGCCTAGCCCAAAACCACCACAAAGGGGACAGGCACCTTTGTGGTGGTTTATATTGCTCCACCATTCAGTTCGTACCCGAACCCGATTCTTTACGAGAAAAGGTTCGGGTACGTTTTTTGTTTATCTGAAATTCTGCGGAAGGACTACTCGGAACGGTAAACAGGAACGAACAAAGGCAGGGTATCATCGTGGTGATGGTATCCTGTCTAATGTTTGCGGGATCAAGGTCGCTTTATGCGAACTTGATCGCCACTTATATGGCGCATTGATGGCAATTGCTTCGTACGTGCATACCGGGAGCCTGTACGCCTCTGGCAAGGCGTAACACACTAGACTTTGTTCCAAAGTCCGTGTGCTAAGGGGGCAGGCCCCTTAGAATTCCTGTGGAGTGTGTACGCACGCACGCAGGAAAACGGCAAAATTTCGCTCTATCAGGGCGTTCTTTCATTGGAGAGTATGGTATACACGGCTTAGTTCAACAAATAAGAATTTATATATAAAGGAGAATATTGATGAAACTGTTTTTATGTTCTCACTTTTCAAGTGTAGGAAGTCTGATAAAGGAAGAAATTGAAAATAAAAAAGTC
>CAJMOX010000017.1:0-37868 GCA_905215135.1 uncultured bacterium | reverse complement strand
GCATCGCCTTTCCTTCCATTCGTCACCTTCATTACTCCAACGACGAATTCTAGGCGGTGTCCCCTCCCTTTCAAGAAAGGGCGGAGGCGGGGCAGTCCCCGCCTCTTACACCACATCTCTGCGCGCTACCCTAGATAGTCGGTTTCATATGAGATTCAGCTGGTGACAGTACTCACATTTGGCATTTTTTGTCCAAAGGCTCTCCTGGCCATTGCAGATTTGTGGCAAAACGGGCTCCAGACCGCTGAATCATGCCACATAGGGCACGTCCGCAGTCCGGAACCCGGTCAAAGTTAAGTTATTTCGCTGTGTTAGGCCAAAACGTCCGACAGGATCTCGATCAGACTGTCCACGTCGGATTCCTCGCAGACGAGCGGCGGCAGGAAACGCAGCGTATGGGCACCCGTAGCGTTAATCACGGCACCAGCCCCCAATGCACGGGCCACAACGTCGTGTGCATCACCCACAGTTTCGTCCAGATCGCAGCCGAGCATCAAGCCGCGGCCACGCACCTCGGTCACGTTCGGCAGCTTGGCGAGCTTTGCCTCCATATAGGCGCCTACCTTGGCAACATGGTCGGCATAATCGCCGTGCACGAGCGCGGAGAGCGTCGCGGCGCACGCCGCGACGGCCAAGCAGCTACCGCCAAAGGTCGAGCCGTGGTCGCCCGGCTTAAACACGTCGGCAATCTCCTTCTTTGCCACGACGGCACCCATGGGCACGCCATCAGCAATGCCCTTGGCAAGGCTCATGATGTCGGGTTCCACGCCATAGGTTTGGAATGCAAACGGCTTGCCGGAGCGGAAGATGCCGCACTGGACCTCGTCGGCGATAAGCACGGCGCCCACTTCGTGTGCCAGGTCGCGCGCTGCCGCCATAAACTCCTCGGTCATGGGGTGCACACCACTCTCGCCCTGGATCGGCTCGAGCATCACGGCACAAATTTCGCTCCCCAGCTGCCTGAAGATCGCACGCAGTTCATCGATATCGTTGGGCGTGCAGGCCACAAAGCCACCCGGCAGCGGGCGGAAACTATCCTGCAGCCAATCCTGCATAGTGGCGGCAATGGTCTCGAGCGTACGGCCGTGGAAGCCGCCGCGCATGCACACGATAGTGTTGCCGCCGTTACCGGCACGCTTGGCGTACAGGCGCGCGAGCTTCATCGAGCCCTCGTTGGCCTCGGCGCCGGAGTTGGCAAAGAAGGTCTCCCAAACCTGCTCATCCGCAGCCGGGGCACCAAGAGCAGCTGCCGTGGTCTCATCGCCGGCGACAATGGCATCGGCAAGCACGCGCGCACCATCTACGTCGTCGTTAGCAAGCTTGGACAGCAGCGCCGCGACCTGTCCACGCTGCTCGATGTAGAAGTAATTGGAGACATGCATGAGCTTTTTGGTCTGTGCCTCGAGCGCCGAGAGCACAGCCGGGTCGCCATGACCTAGGCTGCACACGCCGATGCCGGCAAGAAAGTCGAGGTACTCACGACCATCGTCGCCGGTGAGCTTCATGCCGTGACCCTCGACAAACTCGACCGGAGAGCGGCCAAAGGTATGCATAACGTAATGGGATTCAAGCGATTGCTGAGCTGCAAGTGACATGGGATGCCTTTCGTTGAGCGCCGGACGGCGCAGGCCTATGGGTGCAGAAATGGGGCGGCTGCGGGTCAGTTAGACTGTCTGAAGCTTCTCGACCTCGTCGAGGTTCTCGGTCAGACGCGCAGCAAACGTCGAAAGCGGATGCGGATGCGTATCGAACTCGTAAGCCGTCTCGGTGGAATGGATCACGGTGCCGACGCCGGCATCGGTCAGCAGCTCCAGCAGCAGCGAATGCGGCGTGGTGCCGTTGATGATGTGAGCGCGAAATACGCCGCCGGCAAGCGCATCGACGGCCGCACGCAGCTTGGGAATCATGCCCTTATCGACCTCGCCGCCGTAGAGCATTTCGTTAACCTCGTCGAGCGTTAGGTTGGAGATGAGTGAGTCTTTATCGCTAAAGTCCTTGTACAGGCCGTCGACGTCGGTCAAAAAGATCGCCTTATGCGCATGCAGCGCCGCCGCAACGGCACCGGCGGCGGTATCGGCGTTGATGTTGAAGAAACCGCCGTCCTCCCCCGCCGCGACGGTAGCGATGACGGGGATGTACTCGCTATCGAGCAGGCGCTCGATATAGTCGGTGTTGACGTGCGTGACCTTGCCTACGCGGCCGAGTTCGGGGTCGAGCGGCTCGGCGATGAGCGTACCGGCATCGCTGCCCGAAACGCCCACGGCCAGGTTGCCGTGATGGTTGAGCGCCGCGACCAGCTCCTGGTTGACCTTGCCGCCCAGCACCTCGCGCACGATATCCATGGTCGCCGGCGTGGTCACGCGCTGGCCGTTCATAAACTCGACGGGGATGTCGTAGTGGCTAAGCGCCTCGTTGATGGCCTTGCCGCCGCCGTGCACGATAACGGGGCGCATGCCGATGATCTTAAGCAGGACGATGTCGCTCATCACGTCGCGACGCAGCTGCTCGTCGACCATGGCGGCACCGCCGTACTTGATGACGACCGTCTTGCCGGTCAGGTTCTTAATCCACGGCAGTGCCTCAAACAGCAGCTGCGCGGTTGCTTCGTTGGATTCGCTCGAACGACAATCGCGTGCGAATTTCATAATCTGCCTCGTCTTTCGTATCGTTATCGCGCCGTGCTCCGCTGTCCGCAATCGCGGCAAGATGCGCAGCGTGCCTGGAATCTAGGAACGGTAGTCGCCGTTGATGGAGATGTACTCATGCGTGAGGTCGCAGGTCCACACGGTCGTTGCCGCGTCGCCTGCGCCCAGGTCGGCCGAGATCACGATCTCGGGCGCCTCAAAACGTCGTAGAGCCTCGTCCTCGTCAAAGGGAACAGTCAGACCGTCGCGACAGACAGGCATGCCCATCATGTCGATGGAAACGTCTTCCTGATTAAACTTCACACCGCACTTGCCCAGCGCCATAGCAACGCGGCCCCAGTTGCAGTCGTGGCCGGCGATGCAGGTCTTAACGAGCGGCGAGTTGGCAACGGCACGGGCGGCGATATCGGCCTCCTCGTCGTTCACGGCGCCGGTAACGTTGACCGTAACAAGCTTAGATGCGCCCTCACCATCGGCGGCGATATTGCGCGCCAGGCTCTCGCACACCTCGTGCACGGCAAATGCCAACTCGTCAAAAGCATCGGAGCCCTCGACGATGAGCTCGGCATCTGCGGCAGCGGCGCCCGAGGCAAGCATGATGCAGGTGTCGTTGGTCGAGGTGTCGGAATCGACCGTTACCTTGTTAAAGGTCTGCTTGACAGTCGAGAGCAGCAGGGCATGAAGTGCCGCAGGCTCGACGGGGGCATCGGTGGTGATAACTGCGATCATGGTGGCCATGTTGGGCATGATCATGCCCGAGCCCTTGCACATTCCGCCTACCGTATAGACATTGCCCGCATGACCCGCAGCCTCACTGACGTAGGATACGGCGTACTCCTTGGAATGCGTGTCGGTCGTCATGATGGCGCGAGCGGCATCGGCGCCACCGTGGGCGGAGAGCGCCTCGTAGGCAGCAGGAATGGCGGTCTCAAACGTGTCGATCGGCAGAATCTGGCCAATCACACCCGTGGAGGCAACCAGAATCTGCTGGGGCTCGCAGCCGATGACCTGCGATGCGATGCTGCACGTCTCGCGCGCGCATGCAAGGCCGGTCTCACCCGTGGCGGCATTGGCATTGCCAGAGTTGACCGAAACGCCGGCGATGATTCCGTAGCCCTTGTCGGCACCGCCCAAGTTGGCACGGCTCACCTGCACGGGCGCCGCGCAAAAGCGATTGGTGGTAAACACGCCGGCGCCGGGACAGGGTTTATCGGGCACGACGAGCGCGTAATCCAGACGCTCGGGGTTCTTGCGGAACCCAGCGTGGATGCCCGCAGCCTTAAAACCAGCCGCAGCCGTAACGCCACCCTCGACGGCGCGAATCTTGATATCAAACAGCTCGGTATTCATCGTCTTTATGACTCCTTATGTCAAACAAAAAACGGACATCGGTTGGTGCGCCATGCCAGTCGTGATCATGAGACCAGCTCAAGAGTGGCGCCCCACTCGATGCCCGACTACCAAATCGTTAACAATCGAATGTGCTACACCGGGCACGCCACTGTGGGCAAGCCTCGTCGCTCGTCAAAGCCAAAGACGATATTGGCGCACTGGACTGCTTGGCCCGCAGCGCCCTTGCACAGATTGTCGATAGCACCCGTCGCCACCAGCACGCCCGCGCGCTTGTTGAGCGCGAGGCCAATCTGGGCGGCGTTGGTGCCGACGACCGAAGCCGTCTTGGGCTGCTGACCGGCATCGAGTACGCGTACGAAGGTGCGACCGGCGTAGAACTGCTTGTAATGGTCGACAACGTCCTCAAGGGTCAAGGTATCGATAGCCTGCGGCGTAAGCGGCAGCGTCACCGTGGAGAGCAGACCACGCTTGAGCGGTGCCAGGTGCGGGGTAAAGACGACGCGATCGGTCAGGCCAAGGATTTGCTCAATCTCGGGCGTGTGGCGATGCTTGCCCACGCCGTATGCCTCCAAATTCTCGTCGGCGCTGCAAAAATGGGTGCGGGCGTTGCAGGACTTACCGGCGCCCGTCACGCCGCTAATGGCATCGACAATCACGGGACCGTTCTCGGCCACCCAGCCGACGCGCACGGCGGGCGCGGCGGCAAGGCTCGTTGCGGTGGGATAGCAACCGGCGCAGGCGACCAGCACGGGTTTGCCGTCGGCATAGTCGGATGCGGCGGTCTCCAAGTCTTGGCAGAACAGCTCGGGCAGACCGAAGGCACGGGTCTTGAGCAGCTCGGGGCTCGTATGCTCGGCGGCAAACCATGTCTCAAAGACGGACGCGTCGTTCAGACGGTAGTCGGCCGAAAGATCAAAGCAGGAGACGCCCGATGCAAGCAGCGCGGGCACCTGTGCCATGGCAGCCGTGTGCGGCACGGCAAGAAAAACCGCATCGCAGCTCTTGAGCTCGGGGGCGTCATGCGTGGTGAAAACCAGATCGCTCACACCAGCAAAGCTCGGATACACCGCGGACAGCGGCTGGCCGGCATCGGCGTTGGACGTAATGGCAACAAGTTCAAACTCGGGATGACCGAGGACGAGGCGAATGAGCTCGGCTCCGGCATATCCAGCCGCGCCGACGATTCCAACCTTCAAAGACATATCAGACTCCTTGTCTGCGATTTATGCACCGATGCGCATTTCGCAGCGGTCGTTATGAAGTGGGTTGAAACTTTAGCACCAAAAGATGCATGATTACGTAAATCGCTTGCATATTCATGCATTGAAACATTCCCGACACATTCGCTTGAAGGAATTGACAAATGGAGCGGGCCCCGTATTGACCGGCGCTCCTAACGGCGCCGGGCAATACGGGGCCCGCCCATGCGAAAACCAAGTTGTTAGGATGAGCCAGCTGGCTAGAGCTCGACCGGCACCCATTCGTCGTGATTGCAGATAAAAGCCTCGGGATCCTCGACGCTAAAGAAGACGAGCGTGGGGTCGTTAGGCCCCTCATAGTGCTCGCCCAGGTGCTCTAGATGCTTCCACCCGGCTTCGCGCATTTCGCCTAAAGCCCGGTCATCCAAGCCGGCACGCCCGCGCAAGATAAGCCAGCCATGGCCCGGCCACCAACTCGTGGCCTCAAAGCGCTGGTTTTGCAGCAGCTCTTGCCACACATCTTTGGTGCGCGCTGTTACAAACCACAGCTTGCCATCCTGGATCTGCGCAAACGAAAACGGACGCACATGAGGCTGTCCGTCAACGCTCGTCGCCAAATACCATGCCGGCACCGACGTCAGATACTCCAACACCGTATTCAATCCGTCCACGGTTCCTCCTGCCGCTAGCTCATTTGACTGGTTGGTAAACGTTAGAGCTCCAGGCGCTCCTCGCTGCCGTCGATATCACAGAAGCGCGCGGCAATGTTGCGGACCGAAAAGAAAGCAAGGCGGCCGTCGTTGGCACTCTCGTGTTCCTCGCCGATGCCCACCATGTGCTTAAAACCCGCTTGACGCACCTTGTCGCTCGCAACCGCGTCGTCCTCAAGTGCGGCCTCGCCGGTCAACACGATCCAACATTCCCCCGGCTTCCAGCCCGAGAGCTCAAACTTGGGATTCGCACTCAGCTCCGCCCACACATCCTTGTCGCGCGACGTGCAAAACCACAGCTTACCGTCATCGACCATGGCAAACGAAAACGGCCTCACGCGAGGCTGATGCCCGTCGGTCACATCGGTCGTGGCCAGATACCACGCCGGAATGCGCCTGAGATACGAACAGGCGCGCTCAAGCTGAGCCGTGCGGTCGTTGTCGGTCATAGGGGCCCCTTTCTTGCGCTCGAATCGCGCCTAAACAAGTTGAAGGTTGACGACGATGACACACGCAAGCAGCAGCATCGTCACAACCGCAGCCAGCGCATCCCCGCGGCGAAATGCAAGTGCATGCAGACGCGTGCGGCCCTGCTCGCCGTGATAGCAGCGTGCATCCATGGCGGCAGACAACGTCTCGGCATGACGGAACACGCCCGTGAACAGTGGAATCGCCACACTGCCGAGCATACGCACGCCGCCGAGCGGGCCACCCGTTACGCGTGCGCCGCGGCTTGCCTGCGCGTCCGCCGTCTGCTTCATCTCGGTGGCAAACTGCGGCATAAAGCGCAACGCGATGCCCATGATCATGCCGAGCTCATGCGCAGGGAGCCCCACGCGCGCAAACGGTGCGAGCAGGCGCTCAAAGCCCGCGGTGAGGTCGAGCGTAGGCGTGGTGAGCGTAATGGCGCTCATGCCGGCCATCATCAAGGTCAGGCGGCACGCCATAAAGACGGCGGAATGCAGCGAGCCCTCGCTTATCTGCAAAAAGCCGAGCTGCCACAGGATGCGCCCACTCTGATCGGTAAACAAGTTGAGCACCGCGACCACGACGACGATTGCCAGCAGCGGCGCCATCGACGACAGAACGCGACGAGCCGGCACCCGGGACACGGCATAGATCAGCACGACGAAAATTGCGACAGGGGCCAGTCCGCGGAAGCCGCCGACGGTCAGCGTCGTGATTAAAAACACAAAGCCCAGGAGCAGCTTGGTGCGCGGATCCAGGCGGTGGATTGCACTATCGCCGGGATAGTAGCTGCCAAACGAAAACGCCTCCATTAGCAGCCCTCCTCTCGCGCGACCGTCTTGGATTTAGCAATGTCCGCGACGTTAGAAGGACCGTCTGAGCGACCGATCAGCAAATCTGCCAGCTCGTCGGCCAGCGACTCAACCGTATAGAGCCCGCCGCAACGCAGCGGTACGCCCGCTTCCGCGAGCGCCAACGCCATGCGCTGGGCGGCGGGAACGCCCAAGCCGATCGACTTGAGCTCATCGGCATGTGCAAACACCTGCGCGGGGGTTCCCTCGGCAAACACCGCGCCTTCGTTCATCACGACGATGCGGTCGCAGCAGTTGGCCAGGTCATCCATACTATGCGAAACCATGACAACGGTCAGGCCATCGCGGTGAAGTCGATCGATAAGCTCAAGGAAATCCCTGCGCGCAGCCGGATCGAGCCCCGCCATGGGTTCATCGAGCACCAGGACTTCGGGCTCCATGGCGAGCACACCGGCGAATGCCACGCGCCGTTGCTGACCGCCCGAAAGCTCGAAGGGACTCTTGTCGCCGACCGTGGAAAGGTCGAGGCCCACGCGCGAGAGCGACGACTCGACGCGACGGTCGACTTCATCTTGCGGCAAGCCAAGGTTGTGCGGGCCAAACGCCACGTCCTGCGTCACGGTTTCGGCAAACAGCTGACGCTCGGGATATTGAAACACCACGCCGACCTTGGCCTTAACCGCGGCGGCGTCTTTCTTGTTTGACAGATCGAGCCCCAGCGCGCGAACGAATCCCTCCTGGGGGCGAATCAAACCGTTGAGATGCTGGACCAGCGTCGACTTACCCGAACCGGTATGGCCCGCAAGGCCCAGGAACTCGCCGCGACGCACCGTTAGCGACACATTGCGCAACGCCCAGGGGCTGCTAGGGTCGTTGCCCCAGAGGGCTTGTTTGTTCGATGCGCCCTCGGCGACTGAGCGCTTGTGCCAACGGCGACGCTCACGGGCGCTCAGCGAATAGCTATACGAAAGGTGCGAAATCTCGATGACGGGCTCCAGCACATCTGCGCCATCGAGCGCAGAGGAAACGTTGTCGGGAATACGAGGATCGGATGCGAAAGGCCGCCCGGCGATGCCTGCCCTACTCCGCTCGGCATAAGCCTGCGCTATATCGGCGACCATATCCGCCTCGCGCACCTGTACGCAAATGGGCACGCCCTTCGCGCGAAGCGCCCTGCCAAGACAGCACGATGCCGGCATATCTAGGTTGAGCTGCGCAAGTTCGTCCGCCCGCGTCAAGATTTCCTCGGGCGTACCGAGCATGGCAACGCGACCCGCTTGGAAGACAGCAACGCGATCGGCCTCGGCGGCCTCTTCCATAAAGTGCGTAATCATCACGATGGTCATGCCGCGTTCGTGCAGCGCGTGGCAGGCCTTCATAAGGCCCTTGCGCCCGCGCGGATCGAGCATCGAGGACGCCTCGTCCAAAATAAGCACGCGCGGCTCCATGGCGAGCACGCCGGCGAGCGCCACGCGCTGCTTTTGGCCACCCGAAAGTGCATGGGTCTCGTGGCGCTCAAATCCTACCAGGCCCACGCCCTTCAGCGCCTCGCGTACGCGCTGCGCAATTTGCGCCGATGGCACGCTAAGGTTTTCGGGACCAAACGCAACGTCATCTTCGACAAGCGTTGCCACCAGCTGATCATCGGGATTCTGGAATACCATGCCTGCGGTCGAACGAATGTCATAGACCAGCTCGGGGTCGGACGCATCCATGCCGTTGATGCGTACCGTGCCCGCATCGGGCTGCAACAGCGCATTCAGATGCTTGGCAAACGTCGACTTGCCCGACCCATTGCCACCGAGGATGCAGAAAAACTCGCCATCCTCAATGTTCAGATCGACGCCGTCGAGTGCCGGTGTGGCACCGTCATAGCTAAAGGAAACGCCCCGACACTCAATCATGCGCGGCCTTTGACCTGGTCCTTCTTGGGCGTGATGAGATTAGAGACCGCCTTGTACACCGCAAGTGTCAGCACCGAGTTGAGCACGGTCTTGATGAGGTTGAACGGCAGCACGGCAGGAATCATGAGCGGGGCGATCACATCGACCGAGCCATACCAGAACCAAACGCCGATGGTCAGATTCGCAACCATGGACAGCGCCGTAGCGGCAATAACGCCCAGCACCAGGCCAATCACGGCACCCTTATAGGTATGCATCTTTTGGTAGACGATAGCCGCAGGCAGAATATAGCCCAGCGTGGCAACCAGGTTCATAAGCGCACCGACCCAGTCACCCGTAGTGAGCGCATGGATAACGATCGCCATGGCGGCAACGGCAGTGCCGGCACCAGAGCCATACGCAAATCCGCACACCATCGCCGGCACCAGCGACGGGTCATACGTCAAAAACGGCGCCGAAGGAAGGATGGGCAGCTGCACATACATAAAGAGCGCGCCCAGGGCACACATGAGCGCCATGGTAACGAGCTGTTTGGTGCTCCACCTATTCGTGTTCTCAAAATGGATATGCTGCGACTGTTCAGACATAAGATCACCCGCCTCTTTCATCCGGACTCTAACCGTTGGTACTGGGATCTCACCAGTTCAGCCGGCATGCGAACCAACGCACACACGGGTCGCGGACTCATCGGCTCGGTCGCAGGCACTTTACCTGCGCCACGGCGCCCCTTTGACACCGCCCGATTTACCGCCAGTGGGGAATTCCACCCCGCCCTGAAACAGCAATTGCAAGTGTAGCACCAGTAGGCTTTCGCGCAAGTATGCCAAGGGTAATTTATGGCGGGGGAAACGCTCTAGAAATGCGGCCGGGACAGAGCAGCGCGACAATAACGTACCCGCCCATCCCAAAGTGCTGCGCTTTTCGCGGCAAAGCCGCGAAACAGCAAAAGGGAAAAGCCACCGCAACAACCACGTTCCCCATCCATCCCAAAGTAGCGCGCCTTTCGCGCAAAGCGCGAAACAGCGAAGGGGACACGTATCCCTATCGACCACGTCCTTCTCCGCCCGCCGACCTCAAGGCCGTAAACGCAGGGAATCCGGGGGCGTGACGGGGGCTTCTCTCCGGAACATTCCGCAGGACGCAAAGAGGCTCCGCAGCGCGAAGCGCGATGCGGAGCCTCTTTGCATGTCCGAGGACGTTCCGGAGAGAAGCCCCCGTCACGCCCCCGGATTCCCGGTGGGAGTTCTAGACCTTGTCGGCCTTAGTACATACCGCCGCCCTGCTGACCAGCGGTGGCAGCAGCGATAGCGTCCTCAAGCTGAGTGTTCTTGGGCACATCGGAGACGGTGGCCTCGGTGATGAGGATCAGGCTGGCGACAGAAGCAGCGTTCTGCAGGGTGACGCGGCTGACCTTGACGGGGTCGAGGACGCCCATCTCGATCATGTCGCCCCACTCGCCGTTGGCAGAGTTGAGACCCTGGCCGGCGGGCAGCTCGGCAACCTTGTCGACCACGACAGCGCCCTCAAAGCCAGCGTTCTTGGCGATGGTGGCGACCGGAGCGGTCAGAGCCTTCTTAACGATATCGACGCCGATCTTCTCCTCGGGGTCGTCGATCTCAACAGCATCGAGCGCAGGAGCAGCGTCCATGAAGGCGACACCGCCGCCGGCGACGATGCCCTCCTCGACAGCAGCGCGGGTAGCCTGCAGGGCATCCTCGACGCGGTGCTTGATCTCCTTGAGCTCGGACTCGGTAGCAGCGCCGACCTTGATGACGGCAACGCCACCGGAGAGCTTGGCCAAGCGCTCCTGGAGCTTCTCGCGGTCGAAGTCAGAGGTGGTGTTCTCCATCTCGCCCTTAATCTGAGCGATGCGGGCGTCGATAGCCTCCTTGGAGCCAGCGCCGCCGACGACGACGGTGTTGTCCTTAGAGATGGTAACGGACTTAGCGGTACCGAGCATATCGGCGGTGATGTCAGCGACCTTCACGCCCAGCTCGTCCAGAGCAGCCTGACCACCGGTGAGGACGGCGATGTCCTCGAGGATGCGCTTGCGGCGATCGCCGTAGCCCGGAGCCTTGACGGCGCAGACGTTGAGGGCGCCGCGGATCTTGTTGAGGACGAGGGTGGGCAGAGCCTCGCCGTCGATGTCCTCAGCGATGATGAGCAGGCCACGGCCGGCGCGCTGGACAGCCTCGAGAACAGGCATGATGTCCTGAACGCTGGAGATCTTCTGGTCGGTGATGAGGATGTACGGATCCTTCATCACGGCCTCCATGCGGTCGTTGTCCGTGACGAAGTAAGCGGAGACGTAGCCCTTGTCGAACTGCATGCCCTCGACGGTGTCGATGGTGATGTCGAACGTCTGGGAATCCTCGACGGTGATGACGCCGTCCTTGCCCACGACCTCCATGGCCTCGGCGATCTTCTCGCCGACCTCGGGGTCACCGGCAGAGATGGTACCGACGGAAGCGATCTGCTCCTTGGTCTCGACCGGCTTGGCCTGCTTCTTCATCTCGGCGACGGCGGCGTTGACAGCCTTGTCGATGCCGCGACGGATGGCCAGCGGGTTGGCGCCAGCGGCGACGTTGCGCAGACCGTCGTTGACGATGGCCTGGGCGAGCAGGGTTGCGGTGGTGGTGCCGTCACCCACGGTGTCGTTGGTCTTGGTGGCGACCTCCTTCACCAGCTGAGCGCCCATGTTCTCGATGTTGTCCTCGAGCTCGATCTCCTTAGCGACGGAAACGCCGTCGTTGGTGATGGTCGGGGCACCGAACGTGCGCTGCAGCGCAACGTAGCGGCCCTTGGGGCCCATGGTGACGGTAACGGCGTCGGCCAGGGTGTTGACGCCCTTGGCGAGCTTAGCGCGGGCATCGGTGTTGAACGTAATGTTCTTTGCCATAGTGGGTAATCCTCCAAAAGAAATGTGACTCGCGTCGCCGCTTCCGAGTCCTATGCGGCGGGCGCGTTCAAAGACGAATCAGAGATTCTGACGAGACTAGGCCTCGACAACAGCGTAGATGTCGTCGGCGCGCATCAGCAGATACTTCTCGCCGTCGACCTTGACCTCGTTGCCACCGAACTTACCGTAGATGACAACGTCACCGACCTTGACGTCCATGGGGATGCGCTCACCCTTGTCGTTGACCTTGCCGGCACCAACGGCAACGATGGTGCCGCGCTGCGGCTTCTCCTGGGCGTTGCTGGCGATATACAGACCAGAAGCGGTCTTCTGCTCGGCCTCGTCGGGCTTGACCAGAACACGATCTGCAAGCGGCTTCAAAGACGACATGCTTGTCTCCTCCTTTTTGGGCCGCGTGGTTATGCCACGCGAATTAACCCTTTTTGTTTGCGTACGCGTTGAATGGTACCCACGAATGGCGGGTTATACAACACGGAGTCAAAAAATCTTATTTTTTGGCACTTAGATTTTCTGAATGCCGGGGGATAACTTAGCGATGCCTCCCGTGTGGCTCCGGAGGGGCGGGGCATAAGGTTTCCTGCTCGGGCAGTCCTGCTCGCACGAAGGCCACATTAAGTGGCCTTCGGCTCGTGCGGAACTCGCGATAAACCTTATGCCCCGCCCCTCCGGAGCCACACGGGAGGCAGGTTAACTAATTCGGGCCCGGCATTCAGAAAAGTCAGTACAGCAAAATGGCGATGCGGATGGTGCGAACAAGAAAGGGGCACGTTGCTGAAACGCGCCCCTTGTGGGTGGGGTATGGGGCTAGCGCTCGTAGATTAAGTTACCTGCCAGGTAGGTGGCTTGGACTTTGGTGGCTTGGAGTTCTTGGGGGTCGATGGTGAGCAGGTTTTGGTCCAGGACTACCAGGTCGGCGTATTTGCCGGGTTCTAGGCTGCCGAGGTTTTGCTCGTCGCCCGCTGCATAGGCGCTGCCCAGGGTGTAGTTGCGCAGGGCTGTTGCTGCATCGATGCGCTCGCTCGGCAGCCAGCCGCCCTCGGGCCAGTGGCTTTTGGGGTCTTGGCGCGTGATAGCCGTGTAGAGCACGTTCATGCTGGTAACGGGCGTGATGGGGCTGTCAGTACCGAAGGCTTGGCGAATGCCGCGCTGCTTATAGGTTGCAAACGGCCACATGATGCGGCTGCGCTCCATGCCCAAATCGCGCTCGGGGCCGCCCGGGTCGAGCGTAATGTGACAGGGCTGACTCGAGGCAATCACGTTGAGCTTGCGCAGGCGGTCGATGTCCTCGGGCAGGAGGTTCTCCAGATGCTCGAGTGTGTTATGGCCGTGCTGGGGCAGGCCGTACAGGTCGGCGGCCTCCTCGAAGATATCCAGCGCGGCATGAATCGCACCGTCGCCGATAACGTGGATACGCACAGTGTGGCCGCGCTCCGCAGCCGCCAGAACCAGCTTACGCATGCGCTCGGCAGGAACTGTCAGACGGCCCTGGTCGCCCGGGAAGCGCGGGTTGGCATAGGGGTCGGTGAGGTATGCGGTATGCTCGCTCGACACGCCGTCGAAGAACTGCTTAAAGCCCGGCGCCGAGAGCAACGCATTGTTTGCATAGCGGGTCTGAAGTTCTTCCAAGCGCGATTGGTCATCCAACAGCGTGGGGAACAAGTGGGCGCGAATGCCCAGCTTGCCGATCGCCTGCAGCTTGTCGTAGACGTCGTCACGGATAAAGTCACAGCCCGGCATGGGCATGAGTGACATGTCGCAAATCGAGGTAATGCCTTGCTCGGCCATGCGTTTCATTTGGTCGGCATACGCGCTCGCGATGCGGTCCTCGCCCAGCCACTCAAGACAGCGCGGCAGCAGCTGCATGGCCGCAGCCTCGTGAGCGATACCCGTGAGCTCGCCATTTGCATCCTTGTCGTAGCTACCACCCGCCGGCGGCTCGCTGTCGCGCGTCACGCCGAGGGCTTCGAGTGCGCGGCTGTTGAGCCACAGCGTATGCCCGTCGCCCGAGTACATAACACAGGGGCGATCGGGAAAAGCAGCATCGAGCGATGCCTTAGTGGGATGCTCGGGCGGGTCCCAACGGTAATCGCGCCAGCCCTGGGTCACGACCCAGGCGTCGTCGGGCAGGTCCTGGGAAAACTCGAGCGCATGCTGCACCAGCGCCGCCTCTGACGTGCCCATATCCATGAGCATGTACGGCGAGGAGCCAACCGAGGTATGGAAGAAGTGCAGGTGCGCGTCATGGAAACCGGGGCAGATAAACTGCTCGCCATAGTCGATAACCGGCGTGACGGCAGGAGCGGCGGCAATCACGTCATCGGGTGCGCCGACCGCGACGATGCGATCACCCACGATGGCGATCGCCAGCTCGCGGGCGGTATCGATACCGTCTTGGGCGGTAAAAACGTTCTTGGAGCGGATAATCCGATCGATATGTTGCATGGGCATCCCCATCTCTGGCAGGTAATTCAACACCCCCGAGTGTACTCCCCCGCCCTTGCAACAAAACCCCAAGCGGCAAACGGCAACTTTACCAGCCCTAGCGGCAGGTGGCATACTGGAGAGAGCCTGTACGATTTTGCGATCAACCCAGCAAGGAGCAAATCGACCATGACGAAGACCAAGGCACAGCAGATTATGGCGGCAACCGAGGTTCGCGCGGCAGACGACGTCACCGCGGCCATCCGAGATATTGCCACCGAGTTTGAACCCTATATCATCAAGCAGCGCCGGCACTTCCATAAGCACCCGGAGCTGAGCCTTGCCGAGGAGCGCACGACCTCCGACATCGCCAACCAGCTCGACGCCATGAATATCCCCTACGAGCGTCCGCTCAAGACCGGCTTGGTGGCAACGCTTCGCGGTACCGCGCCGGATGCCTACCGCGAGGACGGCACGCCGCGTCGCCGTATCCTGCTGCGCGCCGATATCGACGCCCTGCCCGTCACCGAGCAGACCGGCGAGGAGTTCGCCAGCGTCAATGAGGGTTGCATGCACGCCTGCGGTCACGACTGCCACATCGCCATGATGCTCGGCACGCTGCAAATCCTGCGCCACATGACCGATGACATCCACGGCGAGGTCCGCATCGTGTTCCAGCCCAGCGAGGAAAACGGCCAGGGTGCCAAGCTCATGATCGGCACCGGCGTGCTCGACGGCGTCGACGGCGCCTACGCCGCACACATCTGGAGCGAGGTCGATGCCGGCACCGTGAGCTGCGAGCCCGGCCCGCGCATGGCCAATACCGACTGGTTCCGCATCGACGTCCGCGGCACCTCATGCCACGGCGCCATGCCCCAGCGCGGCCACGACGCCGTTATGGTGGCGGCAGAGATTGTCAACGCCCTGCAGACCATCGTCTCGCGCGAAATCAGCCCCTACGAACCCGCCGTCATCACCGTCGGCGAGCTGCATGGCGGCACCGCGCGTAACGTTATCGCCGGCACGGCCTACCTTGCCGGCACGGTACGCACCTATGGCGACAAGACGCACGAGGAAATGCCCGAGCTCATGCGCCGCATCGTGGAGCACACCGCGGCAGCCCTGGGCGCCGAGGCCGAGCTTACCGATTACACCATCGCCAACTACAAGGTCGAAAACGATGCCGCCTCGAGCGAGCGTTGTCGTCAGGCCGTGGTCAAGTGCCTGGGTGCAGCTGGCGAAGGCCATTATCGCGGCACACTTTCGGGCGAGGACTTCTCGGAGTATCTGCGTCGTGTGCCGGGCGTGCTCGCCTTTGTTGGCACGCGCAACCCCCAGATTGGCGCCACGTACGCCCAACATTCTTGCTTCTACAAGATTGACGAGTCGGTACTGGCCAAGGGTTCCATGGTAGCCGCTCAGTATGCCATCGACTTTTTGGCCGAGCCCACGCAAGAGGAGCTCGACGGCCCCACGATCGCCGCGGTCGCCGAGACCAACCCCGACTTGGCCGCCAAGCTGCGCTCTGCCAAGGCCACGGCTGCCGAGGCCCGCGACGCCATGCACGATGCCCGTACCGCTCGCCATGCTGCAATCAAGGGCATTCACGATGCGCGGGCTGCCGCTCGCCACGAGGAGAAGCGCGACGAGTAGTCGATCCACGACCATCTCGCAGTCATAGCCGCATCGCGATATCAAAGCGGGGGCGGACGCTTCGGCACGTCCGCCCCCGCTTATTTGTCAAGCGCTATTTCTACCGTTTCTACCCCGTCCCCAAATGGCAGGTGGCAGGGTTACTCGTCCTGCGGGTCCTCGTCGGAGCTTGGCGCAGGCTCGGGCTCAGGTGCAGGCTCGGGCTCCGGTTCCGGCATGGGCGCGGGCTCGGGCTCAGGCACGGGCGCGGGCTCAGGCTCAGGCACGGGCTCGGGCGCAGGCGCCGGCGCCGCAGCGGAATCGGATACGGGCGCTGCGTCGGCGCTAAAACCAGCCGGAGCAGACTTCTTCTCAAACGGCAGCACAAAAGTCAGGACGTCGTCCTTGTCCTCGTCGGCCCACTCGCTTGCGTAGCGCGCAACCCAATAGCCAACGGCACGGTGCTTGAGCATCTTGCCAAAGACCGTGAGGAATACCGTGACAAACGCCGTCAGCACCAAGAACAATACGAGCGTGATGCCACCGCCGGTAACAAGCGCCTCAATAGCCGTAGGACGGTAGTAGTAGCTATACATACCGACAGAGGCAATGGTGCCAAAGACGAACGTCAGGATCCAGGTGACAACGTTGGCGACCAGGCCCGTCAAAAACTCGGGAAGGAACGAAGCGCAGAACAGTTTGGTCTTGTTGTGCTTAAAGGCCGCCCAGACCTTATCGAGCGAAAACGCGCTCTCGACACGACCGGTCACCGCAAAGTGCATCACGGCAATGTCGGCGAACATCTTAAAGAAGACCCCCAAGACCGCCGTGGCAATCATAGCCAGGACAAGCAGGCCAAGCGAGCCAAACAGCGCCGCCTCGAGTGCATAGGAGCCGTAATACGAATACGAGCCCGCGGCGCCAATTACCACGCTCTCCACCAGCGAAAGCACTACACCGATAACGGGAATGGCAGCGATAACCTCGAGCACGACCGAGATAACGCTCGAAAAGACTCCGAGGCCAAACGACGTGGAACGCATGAGTGGACGATCCATACCGTCATCAACCTTGAGCGACAGATCTCGACCCCACTCAATACCAAAGCCGGAACCACACACGCTCGCAATGCAAGCTGCCAAAAAGCCGATGGCAGCTGCAATGCCGCCAATAACGGGAATAAACAGCACGAGTACCGACACAACACAAATCAGCGCCGGTAAAAAGGCAATCTGGCACACGCGCTGCAGCACGCCCGGAGTCTTGGTCATATCCTCAAACGCCTGAGCCACACAGCCCTTGGACGCATTCGCCACGGGCGGTTGCGGAACAAACTGCTGGGGCTGACCCTGAGGGGCAGAGGCTGCGGCACCGGCATTGGGGGCACCACACGCGCCGCAGAACTTGTCGTTATCGCCCATGGGGGCACCACACTGCGAACAGAACATCGAGATCATCCCTTCGTATCTTGAGCGAATCATCTGGATCGCAAACGATGTCTTTGGCATCATTATCACCCAATGTGGGGACAAATACTCCAACATGACGCATTTGCAATGCGCAGGGCGCTATTCGATTGTTTGATGAGCTCGACCGCGTTAGTTCGTTCCGCGGAAACCCTTGCCGACGATCTCGGAGCTGTCGACGATCGTGATAAAGGCACCCGGATCGATCTCGCGAGCGTAGCGACGCAGCTGCACGGCCTCGCGGCGACTCAGCACGCTCATGATCACCGTCACGCACTTGCCCGAGAAAGCACCGTAGCCGCGACTGATAGTCGCCGTACGGTTGAGATGCTTGACGATAAACTCCTCGACCTTAAGGGGCTCGGAACAAATGACCGTGCAGACTTTGCGCAGGTGAATGCTCTCGATGGCCTTGTCGACCACGAGCGTCTTGGCAAACAGGCCGAGCACGCAGTACAGACCGACGCGCGGACCGTACAAGAAGGCCGCGATGGTCACGATGCCGATATCGACCAGCAGCAGCGCACGGCCGATCTCAAGCGTCGTGCGGCGTTTGAGAATCATGGCGAGGATGTCCGTGCCGCCCGTCGAGGCACCAATATCAAAGACGATGGCGCTGCCGAGCGCCGGCAGAATCACGGCAAAGCACAGGTCGAGCCACATATCACCCGTCAGAGAGACATCGGTCGGAATGAAGAGCTCAAACAGCGAGACGTAGGCCGAAAGCGCAAACGAGGCGAAAACGCTCCACAGGATTGCCTTGCGCTCCAAAAAGATAAAGCCCAGAACGACCAGGACCGCATTGATAATCCACATAAAGACGCCGACAGGCAGGGTCGGGAACAGCGTGGACAGAATGACCGACACGCCCGAGGTGCCGCCAAAAGCAAAGTGATTAGGGGTTTTAAACGCGACGATGGCAAAGGCCGTGAGGATCAGGCCCAAATTGAGCTCGGCAAAAAAGCGCGGAAAGCCCGGCTCCTGGCTGCGCTTGCGACCAGCGCGCTCGCCCCGCTCGATAACATCGCGATCGACCACGCGCTCCATCGGCACTACGGGAGGACGATGCACCTCCTCGGCAGCACGCGACGCCGCCTCTGCCGCAGCGGCCTCAATTGCCCATGCCTTGCTTTCTGTTTCGTGCTCGTCGGCCATTACGGCAACCCCTCGTTAACAATTTGGAAACAATGCGCCCATTAGAGTAACGCGGAACGTGGGGATTGCAACCCTTAGTTAGACGAGCGGTATGACTATATCGGGAGCGTACAAAAACGGCCGGCCACGCTTTTGCTTGCGCGGTCGGCCGTTTAATGTTTTCGCAGATAAAACCTGCCAAAACAAACCTGTCCCTTTTTGGAAGGTTATTCGTGCTGGCTGGTGCGGTGCTCGTACTCCTCGGGGGTGATGACATCCTCGATGCGCAGGTTGACGCCCGCCACCTCAAGGCCGGTCATCGCGGCAAGGCGCTCGGTGACACGTGCCTTAACATCGTCGAAGATCGCGGGCGCATAGGCGCCGTACTCGATGATGACGGAAATGTTGACGACCACGCGATTATCGTCGGTGACCTCGACCGTCACGCCCTTGGTCAGATTCTCGGCACCAAACTGCTCCTGCACAAAGTGCATGAGGTTACCCTTCATGCCCAGAACGTGCGGAACCTCGCGGGTGGCCATGGCAACGATCTTCTCGATCACGCCGTTGGAATAGGTCAGCGAGTCCTCGGACTCATCCGCTTCCTCGTCGTCCTCATCCTCATCGGACTCGGCCTCGACAAGAGCCTCGTCCTCGAGCGTCACGTCCTCGGCTTCGGCGACGACCGCCTCGTTCTCCTCGAGCTCGGTATCGGTCACATCGACCTTCGTGTTAAAAGCCATGGTTCCTCCTTATGCCTGCCGCGGATGCGACAGTCGAATACATATTAGCGGCCGCTAAACAGACGGCCGAAGAAGTTGACGATCCCGTTCTCGCCGTCGCGAATTTGGCCGATCACAGCGCCGATCAGCACGAAGAATGCAATGACGAGCGTGTCCCACAGGCCCAACGTGAGCACCAACACGGCGAGGATAAAGCCGGCGACGGCGCCGAGCGTGGTGTTGGGATGACGCACAGCATAGCTCCAGATGGCAGCGCCCGTACCCTTGATGAGACCCATAGCCTCGTCAAAATCCGCGGCTACCGCGTCTTGTAACTCGGTTGCCTCTGCTTTGGAATCAACAGGTTCGCTCGCCGACGTGGCGCTCTGGTCAATCGTCAGGCGCGGCGTACGAGCGGTCTTATCTTGATTGGTATCACTCACCGGAAACCTCCACGGTCTGGACGGTAGTCTTGGACGGCAAAAAACGGACGCGCGCGGTCGTACCCGGCGCGCCGAGCATGGTATCGCAGGCTTCTTCGATGCGCTGCTGCATCGCGGTAGCCAGAGATGCCACGTCCTTATCATCAAGCGCGATAGCCTCGACCTTAAAACGGACGTGCGAATCGTCGGGACCTTGGACGCGAGCCTCGACATGCTCGACCATCACGCGGTCGTCGCGCTCGGCAGCAACCCTGGCGCACGAAGAAAGCGCCGCAAGGGTAACCTCGATATTGCGCTCCCCCGCCGGATGCACGCAGGACGGTTCGCGACGGGCGAACATCAGGCGGAAAAAGCTCAGCAGTACGCCGATCGCCACGACGCCGGCGCACGCCGTCACGACGATGCGCGGCATGGGGTCGCGCATCAGCAGCATAAAGCGATACGTATACGGCCCCCAAAACTGGCAGACAAGCGTACCCAGTGCCACGATGGTGGCGGCAAGATACACGATCGCTAGGGCTCGTTTGAGTACGCGCACGCGGCGCTCCCTTCAAATCTCGGCTCTCGAAATGCAGAACGGTTCGCATCATTATAAAAGAGCCGGGTCCGGTGCTCTACGCACGCGGATCCGGCTCATCTATTCCACGAGGCTTGCATGCTCGCTTCATTATGCCCAGATATGCACGGCTCAATCCGTGCTGGCGCTACTCCTCCTCAAGGGCAGCGATGACCTCGTCGGTCATGTCCATGGTGCTGTAGACGTCCTGGACGTCGTCGAGCTCCTCAAGACGGTCGATGAGGCGCTGGACCTTCTTGGCGTCGGCGCCGGAGACCTCGGTCGGGGTGGTCGGGACCATGGTGGTCTCGGAGCCCTTGACCTGGACGCCCTGCTCCTCGAGCGCCTTGGAGACAGCCATGACGTCGTTGGCAGCAGTCCAGACGATCCACTCCTCGCCGGCATCCTCGTAGTCCTCGCCACCGGCCTCGACGATGGCCATCATGAACTCATCCTCGTCACCGGCAGCACCGTTGGCGATCATGGTCTCCTTCTTGGCGTTCTCGTCCAGGATCTCCTTGGCGACGACGATCTGGCCCTTGCGCTCAAACTGGAAGGCGACGGAGCCGGAGGTGCCCAGGTTGCCACCAGCGTGGGAGAAGGCGGAACGGACATCAGCGGCGGTACGGTTGCGGTTGTCGGTCAGGCAGTCGACGTAGACGGCGACACCGGCGGGACCGTAGCCCTCGTACACGATGTTCTCGTAGACGGCGGCGTCAGCACCCGAACCAAAAGCCTTGTCGATAGCGGACTTGATCTTGTCCTTAGGCATGGACTGAGCCTTGGCCTTGGCAACGGCAGCGGCGAGGCTGGCGTTGTTCTCGGGCAGCGGGTCGCCGCCGAGACGGGCAGCAACGGTGATGTTGCGGCTGAGCTTGGAGAAGAGGGCGGAACGCTTGGCGTCCTGCGCGCCCTTACGATGCTTGGTTGTGGCCCACTTAGAGTGTCCGGACATACGTGTCTCCTATCGGTTTCGACCTAAAGCCCAGCGCAGATGCTCGGGCAATATAAACAAACGTCGTTATGATATACCTACTGGCCTGCAAGATAAACCCCAAAATGAAGGCGTCGTGATGATGGCCCCTTTGGTGCAGCAAAGAAACCTGACCCCAATGCACCAGGTTAGGACCAGAGGAAGTCACTGCGGGTGACGGTGGCGCCGATGGCGAAGGGCATGCAGGCGATGACCGGATACAGGTAGCGCATGTAGGTCGAGCCGTTACACGGACCAATCAGGCACACGGCGAGCACGCCCAACAGCGGCACCCAGATCGCCAGCGCACGCCATGAATGACGACGCAGCAGGTAGACCACCACGGCAATCATGATCCACACATAGGTGGCCGAGCTCATGGTGAGCGAAATAAACGGGATGCGCTGCACCGCCACACGGTACAGATTGATCAGGTGGTCGCACCAGCGCACCACGTTGCTGTCAACCGGATGGAAGTCGAAGTACTTGAGGTTGTCGGGACGCGCCATGATCTCGGCACTACGCGCCGTGCTGTAGACCCAGGCATCGCGCGCGCTCGGATAAAAGTAGCCGTAATAGTTATTGATGAGCGCCGAGATATAGCACTCGGGATCCTTTTTGAACATCTGCGCCCAGACCTCAAAATAGGCCTTGATGTCCTCCTGCGAGGCGTACTCGTTAAAGCAGTTCTTGACGGCATCCGACTTATCCGGGTTGTAACGGCGGCCCAGATTCTCGTACTTGAGCACCCGGTCGATCACGGCGCGCTCCTCGTCGGTCACCAAGCCGTCGCAAGGAGCCTCCACGATGGTGCCGTCCTCCTTTACCGTGGGGTTGACGCCCGAGTTGAGGCCGTCGTGCTTTTGGACGAAACGAGCCGTCTGTTGGAACGGAATCGAGAGGATTTCGCGCTTGGAACCAGGCGTGATGTCGTGCGCCGGCATAAAGACCTTGGTGAAGTACATATTAGAGGCAAGGCAGAGTGCGAGCACCGCGAGGACGCCAACCCAGCGGAAGCGCGGCGTGGCGCATGAGACCGCGGTGCCCGTCTGCTTAGCCGCACGACGGGCGACATGTACATCCCATGCGCAAAACGCCGCCGCAATCACGCAGGCCGCCAACGGAAAGACCAGACCGCCATTGCGCAAAAACGTGGAACCCATGGCAGCCAGCGCAAGCAACAGCCAGTCGTGGCGCGCAAAGAGCACGGGCCTCTGTTCGCCCGCACGCTCGGCATTGGCATCACGACGGGGCAAGCCACATGCCACGAGCTTGACGGTCTGTACCAGCAGCACCAAAAACGCGTCGGCAAAGAGCACGTCTTTGGTGAGCAACGCCGCGTAGTTAGAGAACATCGGCATAAACGCAAAGAACAGCAGGATCGCACCGCGAACCGGCAGGCTCACGCCCAGTTTGCGCAGCGACGAAATGGAATAGGCCATGCAGGCAGCCGTGATGACAAATTGAGCGCAGGTATAGATGATGAGGCCCGCGTTAGCGCTGTTGAACAGCGAAAGCCCCAGCTGAACGCACGAGCCGATAATGGCCGTGTGCACTACGGGATGATGCCCGTTGAGCAACACATTAGGATTGAGCAGGCGTAGGTAGTCGCTCGTGCCGTTGGGATAGTTGAACCACTGACGAATCTGCGCGCCGGTGTCCCCCATAAAAAGGCCGGGCAGCGAAGCGATGAGCGTGGGCGCCCAGGCGATCATAAACACCAGGAAGGGCCCGGCAAAGGGATGGACCGAGAGCACGGCGTGAGCCACACGCCATATGCGGCCAAAGTGCGCCTCGGAAAACGGGATGCGCCGAGAGCTCAGCCAATCCAGGCACTCAAAGGCAAGGTAGAAGGCCACGATCGCTAGGAGCATCCAGCCCGCGCCGCCAATCCAGGCGCAGATGATGCGGGCCTTGTCGCCAAGAACAATCTCGGCCGAGTCGGTGAGGTCGTAGCTGCGGCCGAACACCATGCAGATGGCGAAAAACAGCGACGGCAGAATAATCGATGGGCGCCAGGTGTCGCCACGGCCAAAGAACACGTAGCGAAACGGCAGCGTGAGCAGGCAGGCAAGCGCAAGCAGCATGACCGCGTCGGTATGGCCGGCAAATGAGAGGAGCACCTCGTAGCACACGTACAGCATGCCCGAGGCTTTGGGGTCAATCGCCAAGACTGCGTTGCTCGACACCGGGGCGGGATCGATGGAAAACGCTGTGGTCGCCAACAGCGCGAGCAGAAATGCGATGAGCGTCTGCTTGGCGGGGTAGCGCTTAAACCAGACAATGCGGGCAGCGTCGCGCGCAGCCGTTGTGGAGAGGTCGGAATCCTTCACAGTCCAAAGAGCCTTTCTAGAAACCTATCAAACTCGGCAAAACCACCGCAAAGGTGCCTGTCCCCTTTGTGGTGGTTAGGCGTCGAGGTAGATGCGCTGGGGACGGTTGCGGTGTCGCGCGAAGATGATGAGCGCCAGGCCGGCGATCACGAGCGGAAGACTCAGCAGCTGCCCCATCGTGATGACGCCGCCCAGCAGATAGCCAAGCTGGGCGTCGGGCACGCGCACGAACTCGACGAGGAAGCGGACGATGCCGTATCCCATCACGAACACGCCCATAAACGTACCCTGGGGCAGCAGCGGCTTTTTGCGGCTGAGCACCTGCAGAATGCAAAAGAGCACGATGCCCTCAAGAAATGCCTCGTAGAGCTGGGAGGGGTGACGCGGCATATCGCCCGCAGTCCCGCCAAAGACCACGCCCCATGGCAGATCGGTCGGCTTGCCCCACAGCTCGCCGTTGACAAAGTTGGCACAACGGCCCAGGCACAGGGCCAGCGGAGCGCCAATGACGGCAAGATCGGCCAACGTCCATGCATCGAGCTTATACATGCGGCACACGATGATGCCGCCCAAGATGCCGCCGACCAGGCCACCGTGGAAGCTCATGCCGCCCTCGTTGGTGGCAAAGATCTCGAGCGGATGCGCCCAGTAGTAGCCGTCGCCGTAAAAGATGACGTAGAACAGGCGGGCGCCAATGATAAGGCCAAAGACCACGCCGACCACGACACTCGTCAGGTCGTCAATCGTGATGTTAAAGCCCCAGCGACGCTGTGTGCGGTACATGACGACCGCCGTGAGCAGAGCGCCGACCACGTAGGCCAGGCCGTACCAGTAGATGGTGATGGGGCCCGCCGAGATCGCGACAGGATCAAGCATATGGTAGAAGTCGTTGAGCATGTCGACCCTCCTACTCCCTACATACAAATGCGGCCGCGGGCCTTGCGCTCGCAGCCGCATATTTGGGCGTAACGTCTATGCGGAGTATGCCGTCCGCAGCTTTCGCATCTTAAAACGGCGCGTACTCGTCGTACAGGTCGTCGGTCTCGCCGGAAGCATTAACCTGCTCAACGCGGGTAACGCCGGGCACATGCTCCTTCAGGATGCGCTCGATACCCATGGAAAGGGTTAGCGAGCTCATGGGGCAGCCGGCGCAGGCGCCCTGCAGCTCCAACTTGACAACACCCTCGTCGTCGACGCCCACATACTCCATATCGCCGCCATCGGCCTGCAGGTTGGGGCGAATCTCTTCAAGAACCTTCTTAAGCAGCTCTTCGTTAACAGCCACAGGGGCTCCTTTCTCACAATAACGCGGGCACGCCCGCGGACAGGGGCTATGTTACTACAGCCATGTACCCGCTTAGGCGCCAGCCATGCGTGCGGACACGACTTTCACGAGCAGTCAATTTGGGACGGGGCTCTTTTGGCTGTTTTGCCGCCAGCTGGCGTTGGCACGCGCTACTGCCGAGCCTGTCCCCCGGTACCAATCTGGACATCGACGATGACCTGGCGGTAGCTGATGCCGCAGGAGTCGAGAATGCGGCGGCTGATACGGCCGTCATCGGTGTCGGCATATTTATTGTCCAGGTAGACGACCTCGCCCACGCCCACCTGCGCCAGGATCTTGGCGCAGTCGTGGCACGGGAACAGCGTGACGTAAACCGTGGAACCCTCGAGGTCCTTGAGCGAGCCACGGTAGTTGAGCACGGCGTTGGCCTCGGCATGGACCACGTAGTTGTGCTTGTCCTGCAGCGGGTCATCGCTCGTACCCCACGGGAAAAAGTCGTCGTTGAGCGCCGAGGGCGTGCCGTTGTAACCCACCGAAAGGATGCGGTGGTTGGTGCTGGCGATGCACGCTCCCACCTGCGTGTTGGGGTCCTTGCTGCGGCGCTGCGCGGCGATGGCCACGCTCATAAAGAACTCGTCCCAGCTAATAACGTCGCGGCGCTTGCCCGACGCGGTTTGATGAAGATCGTCCGACATGGCAGACACCTCCGCAATCGCAATAGTTTGGCCCATTGTAGCAGGTGAAAGGTAGGGGCGCTTATCCCACCAGCCCCTCGCCCTACGCGCAGCGGGGCTTTTGGTTGATGCGGTAGAGCTCGGCGAGACCCCGCAACGTCAGCGCGTCGTCTACCGTCAGGCTATGGCCGACCAGCGCCGCAAGTGCCTCGGCATCGTCGCCGGTAATGACGATGGGCACATCGCCCTCTCCCGCGGCCTTGGTCGCGCGCATCTCGGCAAGCACCATGTCGAGCATTCCGTCGATGCGGGCTACCTCGCCCAAAACCACACCCGAGCGCATGGCCTCGCGCGTGTTGCGTCCGATGACGTGCGTTGGCGCCGAGGGCTCAACCTGGGGTAGGCGCGCTGCTGCCGCCGAAAGCGAACGGGCGCCGAGGGCCAGGCCTGGCGCGATAACGCCGCCCACAAAGGTACCGTGCACGTCGATGACCTCGATATTGGTCGTCGTGCCCAGGTCAATCACGATGCACGGCGAGCCGTAGACGGCGCGGGCCGCCACGGCATCGGCGATGCGGTCGGGGCCGATCTCGGCCGGATCGTCGTAGTGCACGGGTATGCCGGTCTTAAGTCCCGGCCCCACGGTGAGCACGCGCCCCGTGCAGGTGCGGGAAAGTGCCGCCTTCCACGGGCGCTCGAGCGCCGGGACTACACAGCTCAGCACGGCCGCGGCGGGTGCAAGCACCCCGGGCACACCTGCATCGGCGGCGAGCGCGCCCATGACCTGCATAAGTCGCATGCGCGCTTCGTCGGCCGTAATGCTCGACGGCGTCGTGATCTCGCATGTCGCAAGCGGACATTCCTGCGCCGCGGCCGAATCCTCTGCAAACAGGCCAAAGCGAATGAACGTGTTGCCCACGTCGACCGTCAATATATATGCGCACCCATTAAGCATCGTCGGCGCTCCTTTCGTCTGCCCAGCAGTATATCCCGATGATTATTCTGGGACGGGGATTTAAAAATCATTGCGTACCTGATGATTTTTAAATCCCCGTCCCAGAATAATCATCCTTCGGCTTCGTTTGGGATAGCTAAAAAAGCCCAGTCACAAATTAACTGCCGTGCCGCTATACTGGTGCGCGGTCGTTTGCGAGCTCACGCGGCGGCCCTTGGTAACCCGACTTCCCGCGCCGTATCCGTAGCGGCGCTCCCGGGGGAAGCGGATATACGCAAAGGAGTTCTATATGAGCAATCCCTCGAACCGCGCCTCGATGCGCGGGCAACTCACGCTGCGCGGCGTCGTCATCGGCGTCCTTGGCTGCGTGATTATCACGGCAAGCTCGGCCTACACCGCCCTCAAGATGGGCGCACTCCCCTGGCCGATCGTCTTCGCTGCCGTCATCTCGCTGTTCTTCCTTAAGCTCATGGGCAACGCCAGCCTCAACGAGGCCAACGTCACCCACACCATCATGTCCGCAGGCGCCATGGTCGCCGGCGGCCTGGCGTTTACCATCCCGGGCGCCTGGATGCTGGGCTATGCCGACCAGATCAGCTGGCTCGACATGTTTATCGTGGCACTCGCCGGCACCATCCTGGGCCTGCTGGCCACGGCGCTCATCCACCGTCACTTTATCGTGGACGCTGCGCTTGAGTTCCCCACCGGCAACGCCGCAGCTCAGACCTTGCGCGCGACCGAGGCTGGCGGCAAAACCGGCAAGCAGCTCTTTGGTTCCATGGCCATCGCCGGCATCTATAGCGTGCTGCGCGACGCCCTGGGCGTGGTGCCCAGCATGCTGTGCACGCTCAATATCCCCGGCGTGACCTTTGGCATCTACAACTCGCCCATGCTGCTCTCCGTCGGCTTCCTCGTGGGCTTCGCCCCGGTCGCCTTCTGGTTTGCCGGCGCCCTGCTGGGCAACTTTGGCATCATCGTGGGCGGCACCGCTGCCGGTCTGTTCGATGTTGTGACCGCGCAGGGCATCGTCAAGTCCCTGGGCATGGGCCTCATGATGGGCTTTGGCGTCGCCGTCGTCCTCAAGGACATCCTGCCGCAGGTCGCCGGTATCGTCCGCGGTCTTGCCGCCGACAGCTCCACCGACACCGACGAGCAGTCGCTCATCTCGGGCTCCCTTAAGCTCGACGCCGGCATCATCGGCCTGGGCGCTGCCGCCATCGCCGTGATCGTCGCCATCGCGCTCGACCTTGGTCCCGTCCCGGCCGTCATCGTGACGCTGTTCACCTTTGTCACTACCATTATGAGCGCACAGAGCTGCGGCCAGACGGGCATCGACCCCATGGAGATCTTTGGCCTCATCGTCATGCTCATCGTGGCTGCCTTCGCACAGATCGCTCAGGTCAAGCTGTTCTTTATCGCCGGCATCGTAGCCGTGGCGTGCGGCCTTGCGGGCGACGTCATGAACGACTTTAAGGCCGGCGCCGTGCTGGGCACCAATCCGCGTGCGCAGTGGATCGGCCAAGCCATTGGCGGCATCGTGGGCGCCCTGGTCGCCGCCGCCGTCATGGTCGCGCTTGTCACCGCCTATGGTCCGGATGCTTTCGGCCCCGACAAGAGCTTTGTGGCCGCGCAGGCAAGTGTGGTCGCCACCATGGTCTCGGGCATCCCGAGCGTGCCGTGGTTCGCAGGCGGCTTTATCGCCGGCATCGTCATGTACTGGCTCGGCATTCCGGCCATGATGATCGGCCTGGGCGTGTACCTACCGTTCTATATGTCGCTCACGGCTTTCTTGGGCTCCTGCGTCAAGCTCGCCTACGACAAGTGGGCCGCACGCCGCGACGCCGCTGCCGGTCTTTCGGACGAGGAGAAGGCCTCCAAGGATGCCGCCTTCCAGGAGCAGGGCCTGGTCGTCGCCAGCGGCCTGCTCGGCGGCGAGTCCATCGTCGGCGTTATCCTGGCGTTTGTCTCTGTTGGTCTGAGCCTGCTGGGGTAGGCCGAACAACAACGCACCAGCGCAGAGCGCGGGGTCGGAATCAAACCGGCCCCGCGCTTTTTTGTCTATTTGACCCTTATGATCCTCACGGCGTTTTAGCCATGTCGATTGTCCTGACTTCCAGGTCAACAAACCTTGTCTGACACCTCGCCTAACGCGGTGTAGAGTAAAGACGACAGACGCAAGAAGCGGCTCAGAAGCTAAACGAGGTAAGCATGGAACTCGACAAACAACAGATCAAGCGGCTGCGCGAGCGTCATCATCGTCGTCACGGTATACGCCCTGCACACAGCGAGGCCATGGAGAATGCCACCCGTTTCCTTAAGCAGGCGTTCAACATACGCGAGGGACGCGCGCCCTATCACGTGATTCGCAAGCGCTTTGTAAACGGGGCGCGCCTGACTGGCTCACACTTATGCATCCTGATCATTGCCATGTTGATCGCGAGCATCGGCCTCGATATCGACTCGGACATTGCCATCGTGGGCGCCATGCTCATCTGTCCGCTCATGGGCTCGGTCCTTGCCATGGCATACGGCATCGCCACGCTCGACCGCGAGATTGCCGTCGAGGCAATTGCCGGCCTCGCGCTGCAGATGGTCTTTTGTCTAATCACGTCCACGCTGTACTTTAAGCTCTCGCCCCTTGGCACCACCACGGCCGCCATCATCGACAACTCGACACCGACTGTGTGGGACCTTGCCGTCGCGCTCGCGGGCGGCTTTGCGGGTGGCCTGGGCAACTCGCGCGACCAGGAACCCGCCACGCTCATCGCCGGCGTGGCCGTGGCGACCGCGCTCATGCCGCCCCTGTGCGCGGCGGGCTATGGCATCGCCATCGCAAGCGGGTCGCTGTTTCTTTCAGCCCTCTACGAGTTTGGCATCAACGTGGTCTTTATCGCACTGGCTGCCGAAGCCGTGCTGCTTCTTTTGCGCGTGCCGCTCAAGCGCGACCTCAACGGCGACGGCATTGTGACCGCCGAGGAAAACGCCGAGGTCGATGAGCTGTCACACAAGGTGCGCCGCCGCATCATCGTGGGCACGGTGATCTTTGCCATCCCCTGCATCGTTATGACGGCGGGGTCTATTGGCTCGGCGCAGGCCGGCGTGCAGGACGGTTACGGCGTCACCGAAACCACGCGCGAGCTTGCCGCGGTGCTGCCGGGCTTTAAGGATTACACCGTTGCCGTCGAGACCTCGGCCACCGAAGACGAGGAGGAGGGCCTTGTCGAGCGCGAGGTTGTCGCCCATGTGACGACAAGCGAGGCGCTTGGGGCACACGACCGCCGTGTAGCCCGCAAGCTCATCGACCTCAATGTGCCCGAGCTCGATCGCGTGGAGTTTGATGTGCAGTAATACGCGACGTGGGATGGATGCGCGCAGCCGCGAGTCACGACTTGGCGCAGACGTGACGCGGGCCACGAGCAAATAGCGGGGCGCGGTCCATGGCCGCGCCCCGCTCGCTGATTTATTGCCGTGAATCAGCTGTCCGTATCGACATCGCCAGACTCCACTGTAAACGCCGGACCGGTACTCACCAGATAAAAACGGGTCACCCTGGTATCTCTAAATAGGTAGAGCAAGCCCTGATCGCGTCGGCGCGAAATATACGCCACGTGGACCGTACCGAATTTTTCGCCGTTTTCATTCTTTAATATCAGGATGTTGGGGTCATCCGTACGCTTAAACTGCCCGTCTGTGCAGATTCCGTCTTGGTCGACCAGCTGCCATCGACAGTTGTCCTCCTCAAGAAAAGCCAGGGTTTCCCGACTTGTTTCGTCATCCCGATAGTAACCGTCAATGGCAAAGCCTTCGGAAACGCATTCCTGCATATAGGATGTTTCTCGACTTATAGCGAACTGCCCTATAGTGCCCAGAAGCACTGCCAGGCAAACCACTGCAACGGTTATCGAGACAAAACGGCGGCTCATGTCAGCCAGCCCGATACTTGTTTAACGGAGCACGAAACATACTTGGTACCTCCGATATCATGGCGAATGTCACCTACGGCCTGTCGGCAATCATATGTTTCCAACATCAAACCATATGGCAACCACTCGCGAGAGGAGTATCGGCGAACGGTGCATTTTTGCGTTCTATTGGGCAAACGTCAACGCGCGCTACAGCTCTTGCTCGACCTATTCAGATCTTGTCGCATACTACCGTAGATCCTCAACGCTTCCGCCCCCAAGAGATCATTTTTAGTACGTAAAGAAGCCCTCGCCCGAGCTTTCGCCCAGCTTACCTTCGTCGAGCATTTTCTTGAGGACGGATGCCATAGCCTTAAAGTTGTAGGGCATCATCATCTTCTTGAGTAGCGGGCTCACCAGGCCCGGGACCTTCTGATACTGCATGACGATGTTGTAGGCCGTCTGGATACCCACCGTGTCGAATACGCGGAACGGGCCCTTGGGGGCGCCGGTGCCCCGCGTCCATGCAAGGTCGATGCTCTTGGGGTCACTCACACCCGAAACATACAGGTCAAGGCCCGAAAGCAGCCACGGCACCAACATGGAATTGAGCAGGTAGCCGTTCTTTTCCTTGTTGACGGGCAGGGCAAGCATACGGATATCGTTGGCAAAGTCGACGAGCTCGTCGAAGTAGCGCTTGTCGGTTTGGTCCTGTGCCATGACCTCGGTCATGTTGTTCTTCCAGATGGAGTTGGCAAAGTGCAGCGACAGGTACTTCTCGGGACGGCCGGTGTACTTGGCAAAGGTGCTCGGCAGCAGCGTGGATGAGTTGGTCACGATGACGGTCTTTTGCGGCAGAACCGGGGCGAGCTTCTTGTAGAAGCCGATCTTTGCCTGGGTGTCCTCGGCCATAGACTCGATGACCAGGTCGGCGTCGGCCACGGCCTTGGCAAGATCGAGCTCCAGCTTGAGTGTGGAGTAGGTACGCTCGACGGCGGCGAGCGCCGCTTCCTTGTCGAAGGGCTGGCCGCTATCGGCAATACCGGCGCACCACTCGCCCGTACCGTCCGCCATGCCCTCGATTGCCGCGATGTACTCCTTGCGCACGTGATCGATCTTGGGCTGGGTGCGGCCGATGCTGCCCTCGCTGCGCAGCCAAATCGTTACATCAAAGCCGCAGTAGGCAGCCTGAAAGGCAATCTGGCTTCCCAACACGCCGCCGCCGGCAACACAAACGGTCTTGTAGCTCATGGGACGATCCTCTCTTACGTAATTCCATAGATGTGTATTAATTCAAACGTAAGGATGACGCGCGCTGGGGGTGGGTTCTATAAACGGGCGGTATTTCGCGGCAAACGGCTACATATGTTCATTATCTCAGGGTTCCGAGGGCAGTTTTTGGTGCCACCGAGACGTCGTTTTCGGAAGTATGCGGCAAATTCCGAAACTCTTGAGCACGTCCTGATTTTTCGCCAATAAAACCGCAGGTACAGAGCTTTGACATATCCGGTGTGCTCGGCCTATTCAGATTTTGCCGCATACTTCCGAAATCTAAGTTCGCAAAGGGTGATAGTTGGGGCGTTTACGCAACATATGTCCAGCAAAAACGGGTGGTAGCCGGCACGGCTGCCACCCGTTTGTCTCATATCTAGCCCATAGCGGGCAAGCTACTTCTTAATGCCGCGTCCCAGACGCTCGGCGACCGACGCAACGGCTTCCTCGCTGGCCGGCTCGCAGCTCACGCAGCCGTCGTGGGCGCGCATCTGGCCGGTGACCTCGTCCATCGCGAGCGGCGCCACCTTCTCGAGCTTAAAGCCCTTGCCGGCGCGCATGTTCTCCTTGGCCACACTGATCATGAGCTTAATACGGTTGAGCTGGTTGACCTCGGACGCACCGGGGTCGTAGTCCACCGCGACAATGTTGCTCTCGGGATGCTGGCGGCGCAGCTCCTTGATCACGGCCTTGCCCACCACGTGGTTGGGCAGGCACGCGAAGGGCTGCGTGCAGATGATATTGGGCGCACCGTGATCGATCAGGTCGAGCATCTCGGCCGTGAGCAGCCAGCCCTCGCCCATGTTGTTGCACACCGAAAGCACCGTGCGGGCCTTGTCGGCCATGGTGCCGATGCGCTCGGGCGCCTCAAAGCGGCGGGACTTCTCGAGCATCTCCTCCACCGGCGTGCGCATCCAGTCCACCAGCTTGATGAGCGCCTGCATGCCCGCGCGCGTAGTGGGAGAGCTTCCCAGCTCGTCCTTCTGCAGCTCGGCGTTGCTCATGGAGTACAGGAAGAAGTCGAGCAGGCCCGGCACCACGGCCTCGCAGCCCTCGCGCTCGATAACGTCGACCACGTGGTTGTTGGCCGTGGGATGGAACTTGACCAAGATCTCGCCGACCACGCCCACGCGCGGCTTGGTGCCCTCGCCCACGAGCGGCATGGAGTCGAACGCGCGGATGGCCTCGCGGCACAGCTTGGTGTAGTTATGCCTGTTGAACTTGGGCGCCAGCTTGCGGGCGCGCGCCATGTACTCCTCGTAGAGTGCGTTCGCCGCACCGGGCGTTGCCTCGTACGGGCGGCAACGATAGAGCATCTGCATCATCACGTCGCCAAAGAGCACCGCGTAGACTGCCTGCTTAAGCAGCGCCGGCGTAATCTTAAAGCCGGGGTTGTCCTCGCCCAGCGCCACGGCCGAAAGCGAGATCACCGGAATCTCGGGGTGGCCGCTCTCGCGCAGGGCCTTGCGGATAAGCGCGATGTAGTTGGTGGCACGGCAGCCACCGCCGGTCTGGCTGATGACCACGGCTGTCTTGGACAGGTCGTACCGACCGCTCTCGATGGCCTCCATGATCTGACCCGTCACCAGGATCGACGGATAGCAGATGTCGTTGTTCACATAGCGCAGACCGGCCTCGACGGCATCGTGGTCAGTCGAGGGCAGCAGCTCCAGGTTGTAGCCGGCACCGCGGAACACCTCTTTGACCAGGTCAAAGTGGATCGGCGCCATCTGCGGGCACAGGATGGTGTAACCCTCCTCGCGCATCTGCTCGGTAAAGGGCACCTTGGGCCATGCGGTCGAGGCGCTCTCACGCTGCGCCTCGAACGTGTACTTGCGGCTCGCGAATGCGGGAGCATCCATGGAGGGTGCCACCGGCGCGGCGTCGCCCTGCTCGTAGGCCTCGCCCGCTGCCGTAGCCTCGGCCAAGCGCTCGGCCTCCTGGTCCTTGAGCGCCGCCATGAGCGAGCGGATGCGGATGCGCGCAGCGCCCAGGTTGGACACCTCGTCGATCTTGAGCACGGTGTAGATCTTGCCGCTGGCCTCAAGGATTTCCTGCACCTGGTCGGTGGTCAGAGCGTCCAGGCCACAGCCGAAGGAATTGAGCTGGATCAGATCCAGGTCGTTGCGCATCGTCACAAAACGGGCGACGGCATACAGGCGGCTGTGGTACATCCACTGGTCGACGACGCGAATCGGACGCTCAGGCTTTACCAGGTGCGCGAGCGAATCCTCGGTAAAGACCGCAAAGCCAAAGCTCGAGATAAGCTCGGGCAGGGCATGGTTGATCTCGGGGTCGTTATGGTAGGGGCGGCCGGCGAGCACAATGCCGTGGCCACCGTGGTCCTCGACCCACTTAAGAGCCTCCTCGCCCATGGTCTGGATGTCCTCATGGAAACGCGCATCGGCCTCAAAGGCAGCGTTGACAGCGGCATCGACCTCGGAGCGCGTGATCTTGGGCCCACGCACGCGACCGCGACCGGCCTCAGCATCGGCCACGCGGTCGACGGCGAGCACCTGGTACAGGCGGCGCTTGAGCTCGGTCTTGTCGTGATAGGGCACAAACGGATACAGGAACTCGATGTTCTGCTCGCGGATCTCGTCGATGTTGAGTGCCAACGCCGTGGGGTAGCTCATGACGATGGGGCAGTTATAGCAGTTGCCAGCCGTCGGATCCTCCTTGCGCTCCCAGCGCACGCACGGCATCCAGATGAAGTCGACGTCACGGTCGATGAGATTCATCACGTGGCCGTGGCTCATCTTGGCCGGATAGCACACGCTCTCGGACGGCATGGACTCGATGCCCGCCTGGTAGGTCTTCTTGCTCGACTGGTCGGACAGCTGCACGCTAAAGCCCAGGCGCGTAAAGAACGCGTGCCAGAAGGGGTAGTTCTCGTACATGTTGAGTGCGCGCGGGATACCCACGGTGCCGCGCGGGGCCTCGTCGGGGCTCAGCACCTCGCGGTTAAACAGCAGCTCGTTTTTCTTTTTGAAGAGGTTGGGGGCTTCGGTCTTTTGCTTTTTGTGGCCGGCACCCTTCTCGCAGCGGTTACCGGTAATGAAGCGCCTGCCGCCGCCAAAGTCGTTGACGGTGAGCTGGCAGTTGTTGGAGCAACGGCCGCAGCGGACATGCTTTTGCGTCACGGTGAGGTGCGCGATGTCCTCGGCAGAAAGAATGGTCGAGGTGCCGTCGGCGCCGGCGCGATCGCGGGCGAGCAGGGCCGCACCGTAGGCGCCCATGCAGCCGGCGATGTCGGGGCGCACGGCGTGAACGCCGGTGAGCTGCTCAAACGCACGCAGCGTGGCATCGGACATAAAGGTGCCGCCCTGGACGATCACCTGACTGCCGATCTCCTTGGGGTCGCGCAGCTTAATGACCTTGAACAGGGCATTCTTGATGACGGAATAGGACAGGCCGGCCGCGATGTCACCCACCGTGGCGCCTTCCTTTTGCGCCTGCTTGACGCGCGAGTTCATAAAGACCGTGCAGCGGCTGCCCAGGTCGACGGGGGCCTTGGCATGGATGGCGGCGTCGGCGAACGCGCGCACGTCCATGTTCATGGAGACAGCGAAACTCTCGATAAAGCTGCCGCAGCCCGACGAGCAGGCCTCGTTGAGCATGATGTGCTCGATGACACCGTCCTTGACGCGCAGGCACTTCATGTCCTGGCCGCCGATGTCCAGGATAAACTCGACGCCGGGCAGGAATGCCTTGGCGCCGCGCAGGTGCGCAACGGTCTCGATCTCGCCGGAATCGGCCTTGAGGGCCTCGATGAGCAGCGCCTCGCCGTAGCCCGTAGTGGTCACGTGGCCGATGGTGCAGCCCGCGGGAATGTGGTTGTAGAAATCGGCCATGATGACCTTGGCCGTGCCCAGGATGTCACCGTTGTTGTTGCCATACCAAGTGTGCAGCAGCTGACCGTCCTCGCCCACAAGTGCGGCCTTCATGGTGGTGGAGCCGGCGTCGATGCCAATGAACACGCGGCCGGTGTAGCCGTCGAGCTTGCCCTTAGGGACGACTTCCTTGTCGTGGCGGTTCTTGAACTCAGCAAAGTCCTCGTCGGTGGCAAAGAGCGGATCCAGGCGCTCGACCTCGGCACCCTGTGTGTCACCCAGGCTGTCGATGGCCTCGATAAGCTGCGGGAACGTGCTGAGCTTGTTGGACTCGTGCGCCATGGCAGCGCCGCTCGCCACAAACAGGTGGGCGTTTTGGGGCACGATACGGTGCTCCTCGTCCAGGTTGAGCGTGAGGTAGAAGCGATGGCGCAACTCGGAGAGATACTGCAGCGGGCCGCCCAGGAAGGCGACGTTACCGCGAATGGGACGGCCGCACGCCAGGCCCGAGATGGTCTGGGTCACGACGGCCTGGAAGATGGAAGCGGCGACGTCCTCGGGGCGGGCGCCCTCGTTGAGGAGCGGCTGCACGTCGGTCTTGGCAAATACGCCGCACCGACTGGCGATGGGATAGATGGTGGTGGCGTTGGCCGCGAGCTCGTTAAGGCCGCTCGCGTCGGTGTGCAGCAAGGTTGCCATCTGGTCGATGAACGCGCCCGTACCGCCGGCGCAGGTGCCGTTCATGCGCTGCTCGATGCCGTTGTCAAAGTAGATGATCTTGGCGTCCTCGCCGCCCAGCTCGATGGCGACATCGGTGGCCGGGATAAGGGTCTCGACGGCGCGTTTGCTGGCGATGACCTCCTGGACAAACTCCAAGTCGAGCCACTGGGACAGCAGCAGACCGCCCGAGCCGGTGATGGCGCAGGTCATCTGGGCCGTCGGCAGCACGGTCGCAGCGCCCGCGAACAGGTCGCGGGCGCAAGCGCGGACATCGGTGTGATGACGCTGGTACTTGGCGTAGACGATCTGGTTGTCGTCGTTGAGCACGGCGAGCTTAACGGTGGTGGAGCCCACGTCGATGCCCAGGTGCAGGTTGCCGCGGGCGGCCTCGGGGTTGAAGATCGCGCCTTCGGGGGCGTGGGCGGCGGCCACGGGCTCAGCGGCGGTGGCGAGCTCGCTAGCGATGGACGTCTCCCCTGCCGCGTTCTTGGCATCGGCAACTGCCTCGGCAACTTTCTCGGCAGCCGCGGTCGCGGCCTTCTGCGCGGCGTCCACCACGGCGGGCGCGGCCTCGCGTGCGGCAGCGACCATACGATCCTTGATGCCCTCGACGAGTTTGCTCATTGTCTCTCCTCTTAGTTGTTGGACTCGACGGTTGCGGCGGTGTCGGCCGCGTCCTCGAGCTGCAAGTTCAATAACTTCATGCCGTATTCCGGCACATTGATATCGATGGGTTGGCCATACAGGTCGCCGGGACGCACAAAAGCGAGCACCGTCATAATGCGCGCCATGGCCTCGGGCGATTCGGTGAGCCCACGCTCAAACCAGCGCTGAATCATGCCGACCTCGGCGCTCACGACGTAGGTGACGTAGTAGTCAAAGAACGTGCCCAGCGCCAGGCCCAAAATGCCCGTCTGCGCACGCGGCACCACAGCCTCACGCGCGGTGTCGATAATCCTTTTAATGAAGGCCTGGTCGCCGCCCGGACCCAGCAGCGCACCGATTAAGTCGCGGTTGGCCGCAAGATAACGCAGCAGCTCAACCGAACCGGGCGCCGGCTCGAGCTCATCGATGTTGTGATAGAGATCGGGCAGCTGAGCTGCGGTGATGAGCTCAATGCGCTCACGGATCTCGGCCAGCAAGCCGTCCTCGATTTGATTGATAAAGTCGGGAATATCGCGATAGTGCGAATAGAACGTGCGGCGCGTAAGGCCAGCACGCTCGGTGAGCGACGCGACATTAATGCGCGAAAGGTCGCCGCTTTCGGCAAGCTCGCTGGCAAGTGCCTGGCGAAGGGCACGCTGCGAGCGAAGGGACCGGCGATCGCATTTCTCGAGCTGGGACAAGCGTCCTCCTTGTTACTCAGCCTGTGCGCTATTGCACAGTGCGAGTATTATTGCACACCGTGTGCATCAACACGTAAAGGCAATATTTGGGTTGTGACAAAGGGACAGTCCCTTTGTCACATTAGGTTGCGCTCAGGGTTGATTTTCAATCTCAACGCAACAGCCTGAACGGGCCCCGCGTTTCCGCAGC
>CAJMOX010000016.1:0-41371 GCA_905215135.1 uncultured bacterium | reverse complement strand
GCCCGTGGGAGGCCAGGGCGCCGCTGACCGGTGGACGGCACCGAGCCGTCATCGAGATTGAAGAAGGGGGAGGCCTCGCGGCCTCCCCCTTTTTTTGCGTTTACGGGGCGTGAATGACTCAATTACACCAGACGATCTTGTTGTTTTCGGTATTGAGCCTTTATTTAAAGAAAATAAATCGTATAACAAGGGCAACTGCTATGGCCGCAATGATCATAAGCAGGATTGTCAGCTGATGCTGCTTGCGTCGTTTACTTGACGAAACGAAGATTGATTTTCCCTGTTTTGGAGTCTCGAGATAGCGAGCCGAATGCGTCAAGGTTTGCTTGGGTCGAGGCCCTCTTTGTTGATGAGCGGCGGATGCTTTCATCGGCTCATCACTAGCTGCGCTGTTTTTAGATAATGGTGCGTCTTTCAGATATACAGGGTCTCCCGAGGCAACGCCCATATGTTTACGTCCCGTTTGGGCTTCTTCGAGCGTTTGATATCGGTTTCTTGTCACATATTTGGGCTCTGGGCCATTGATGGGCTCTTGCGAGATGTGGGGGCGATGGAATCGAATCGGTTGCGGGCTGGATGCTTCGTCCTGCTCCGGCATAAACGTGTTGTCCTGTTTTTGATCGTCCATGATGCCCTTAGCTCGTCATCAATATCGTGTATGCGCCCATTGTAAGCCAGCCGTCTAGTTTTGATGGGATTGCATACATTATTTAAGCCTTCGTTCAAATTCCGTTTATTAGACAAAACCTTAGTCAACCAGACTTAGATATGCTTATATCAATAGACTCAAAAAACTTTATAGTCGATGTATATATAAGAAGAGGCTGGGCATATATAACAGCGTCAAAAGAAGTCCCAGTCACCTAGAAGATGACTCGGCAGTCCTTAAAAGGAGTGGTAAACATGGCAAGCATGGTTCCTTATCGTTCGGTTTTTGGCGTTCGTCCTTCTGCTAGCTCGCTGTTCGATTTGTTTGATGATATGACCGATCTTGCAAACAACTCGATTGCTTCCAAGGCGTTCCCCGTTGATGTCGAGGACAAGGGCGATGGTTATGAGGTCAAGGCCTATCTGACCGGCGTCGCTAAGGATGATATCGACGTTGAGCTTAACGAGGGTCGCCTGTCGATTAGCGTGAACGTTGTGGAGGACGAGGAGAACGAGGGCAAGAACTTCCTGCAGAAGGAGTTTAGCTCGTACAGCGCGACGCGCGGCGTGTATCTGAAGGACGCTTCGAGCGAGGGCCTTTCGGCTAAGTATGCTGACGGCATCCTGACCGTTACGGTTCCCAAGATTGTCGAGAAGAAGAACGTTACGAAGATCTCCATCGACTAACGATGGCTCTGCTTCAATCGAGAGTATGAGTTAAGGGGGGCTGGGAAGTGATTCCCAGCCCCCCTTTGTTGTCTTGAGGGGCTATTGAATGGTTGTCGGTTGATACTGGCTTGCAGGGCGTATCGAGAGCTTCCGCGGCCCTTGAAGACGGGTGGCAGAACTGCCGAGTTCATCATCGAGACTTGCATCAAGCGCGTTGGCATAGCTTTTGACGGTAAGGCTTGGACGATTATTGTCCTGGCTGATATGCATGGCGATGAGCTGTTCGGTGCGATCGGTAACAAGTTCTCGCGCGGCTTCGGCGGCCTGGTTGTTGGAGAGGTGCCCCTTTGTGGACAGGATGCGCTCCTGAAGAAAGCGTGGGTACGGTCCTTCGCGCAACATAGTTACATCGTGGTTGCTTTCGAGCGCGAGAACTCGACAGTCTTTGAGGATGCCCATGGCCTTGCTCGATAACTCTCCGGTGTCGGTGGCAAACCCAATGGAATCATCAAGAGCATTAAATCGATAGCCGACAGGATTGATGACATCGTGCGATGTTGAGTAGGTTTGCACGTGGATGCCGGCAATGGGGAGCGTGTCGCCGGGGTCAAATTCCTCTACAGGCAGGTGCGCGAGGTTTTCTTTGCATGAAAGGGTGTCCCTGCTGGCAAAGAGGGGACCATGCCAGTGCTTGCACCATACATTGAGCCCCTTGATATGGTCACCATGCTCATGGGTGATTACAAGAGCGGCGACGTCGTCTGCCGAGAGGCCAAGCTCCGCCATGCGTTTAAGTGTCTCGCGGCGGGACAGGCCGTTGTCGATCATGATGAGCCCCTGAGGTCCCTCGACGAGTGCGCAGTTGCCTTTTGAGCCGCTGCCGAGGATATGAAGGTGCAGGCGAGACATAAGATTCCAAAGGATACAATGGGTGCGGACGAATAGAGGAGGAAGCGAATGCCAACGGTATCTCAGCACTATGGACATCATGCCGCGCCGAGGACGGATAAGAGCGCCCTGGCAACGCGGCAGGCCGCTGCCCCCGTAGTGCTCATGGTATCAGGCGGTGCGGACTCGACGGCGCTGCTCCTTATGGCTTGCACATCAAAGCTGGATATCCAGGACGGGCGCGGCGTCGCTCCCATTGCGCGCGAGCGATTGCACGTGCTGCATGTAAACCATCATCTGCGCGGGGAGGCATCCGATGGCGACGAGGCCTTTGTACGTGACCTGTGCGCGCAATACGGCTTGCCGCTGTGTGTTGAGCATGCCTATTTTGATGACGAATCGGGCAATATCGAGGCTGCGGCTCGCGAGGTGCGCTATGCCGCGGCACGGAGATATGTTCGCGAACTTTGTGCCGAATCGGGCGCACCGCGGACGGCGGCTCGTATCTGCACCGCGCATACTTCGTCGGACCGCGCGGAAACATTTTTGATGAATGCCATTAAAGGGTCGGGTCCCGCGGGTCTATCGAGCATTCCGCGCCGTCGGAACATTGTGGTTCGCCCCTTGCTCGACCTCACGCACGATGAGCTCGTGAGCTATCTGCAGGTGCACGGTCAGCCATGGCGGGAAGATGAAAGCAACGAGGACGTTTCGTACTTGCGCAACTATGTGCGCCATCGGGTGATGCCGGTGGTGGCGCAGCGCAACGCGAGCGTCTGTAAGACGATTGGCGCCGCCTGCGAGATCTTAGGCGATGAGGATGCCTTTCTTTCCCAGCTTTCCGCACAGGCGTTCCGAAGCTGCCTGCGTAAGGAGGCGGCGGGTGCACTGGTCCTTGACGCTCGTCGACTGGCCGCGGCTGAGGTGGTAATCGCGCGGCGCATCGTGAGACTGGCGATTAAACGCATCGATCCGGACGCTCGTCCAGAGATGCGACATGTGGAGCGAGTCCTTTCCTGCGTTGCCGAGGGCGCCGGCTCGGTCACGCTTCCGGCGGGGATTGACGCACGCATTGAGTTTGGCATGCTGGCGTTTAAGGCGCCGGTGGCTCGCGAGGGCCTGGTCGCGGACTGGGTTACCGTACCCGGTCGTTTGCCGTTGGGCGGGGGACGTGTGCTGGTCGCAGAGCCGATGGCCGTTGAACCGGGATGCGATATCGTGCGCCGCGCCCGTGAGCTTGCGGCTGCCGGGGAAGTGACAGCTTTGGTAGACGCGGCTGCCCTGGGTTTTGCCGACAGCGATAGTGAGCGGATCCTGGCGGGCTCGCGTGGCGAGATCCCTGCCGAGGCGCGATTGGCGCGCCTGTGGGTGGACGGTCCCGCACCGGGAGATGTGATGTGCCCGTTGGGGATGAACGGCCGAAGCAAGAAAGTGTCAGACCTGCTGAACGAGGCTCGTATTCCCGTTTCTGAGCGCGCAGGCGTTCCTGTGGTGAGAACGGCTCCGGGAGGTGCCGTGGTATGGGTCGCCGGAGTTCGCGCGGACGAGCGTTTTAAGTGCACGGCCGCAACGCGCGTGGCATATCTGCTCCGCGTGGTCGATGCGGAATAGCGTCCCACGCCAGCTATTCTGTGCGACGTTGACGGTATTCCCGCGCTGATGGCGTACGGGCTGGAAAATATACCCCGTGCGCTGCTAGAATGTGAAGTTCGCGTCCATACGGCGGTGTGTGGGCGATAAGCACAAGAAAGGGTTGTCATGGCTTCTCAACATCCGGATATCGAGAAGGTTCTGTTTACGCAGGAGGATATCGACGGTATCGTCTCTCGCCTAGGCGAGCAGATTACTCGCGACTACGCGGGTAAGGATCTGGTGCTGATTGCGGTCCTGCGCGGCGCCGTGGTCTTTATGGGCGACCTGATGCGCAAGATCGAGCTGCCGACCAACATCGATTTCATGGCCGTTTCGAGCTATGGCGACGGTGTGAAGTCCTCGGGCATCGTGCGTATCATTAAGGACCTGGATATCGACATCCGCGGTCGCGACGTGCTGATCGTCGAGGACATTCTGGACTCGGGCCTGACGCTCAAGTATCTGATGAAGAACCTCGAGAGCCGCAAGCCCGCTTCGCTGGAGGTTGCCGCCTTCCTGTGGAAGGACGTTGAGGACCGTACCTCGGCCGTCACGCCCAAGTATGTTGGAACCCATTGCCCCGATGCCTTTGTGGTGGGCTACGGCCTCGACTATGCCGAGCGCTATCGTAACCTTCCGTATCTGGGCATTTTGAAACCGGAGGTTTATTCGTAAGATGCCCGACGACCGTAACGATAACAATTCCCAGACTCCCCGGGAGCCTAAGATCCCGGGGATGCCCGGAGGCAAGAAGCCCACGCGTACGGGCTGGCTGTATTTTATTTTGGCTTGCGCGCTTCTGGGCTACGCCTTCTTTAACATGGGCTCCGGCTTTGCCAATTCCAGCAATACCGTAAAGCTCGCGACGAGCGAGATGGTTAACGCCATTAAGCAGGATCGCGTCGAAGATTTGACCTATACGGTTCAAGACGGAAGCGTGGCGGGTCATTACTGGAAGACGAAAAAGGACAAGGGTGACACGAGCGAGCTCAAGAGCTTCTCCTCGACCTATGTCGGCTCCGATTCGCTTGCCGAGCTTATGGCGGAGCACCCCGATACCAAGTACATCGTCAACACCAATGACCCCGATTTTTGGGGCGACTTGGCGATGAGCGTGCTTCCGACGATCGCCCTGATCGCCATCATGTTCTACTTTATGCGCCAGATGATGGGCGCCAACAGCAGGAACATGCAGTTTGGCAAGACCAACGCCAAGACCAACGAGGCAACGCGCCCCAAGGTCAAGTTTGAGGATGTTGCCGGTGTGGACGAGGCAGTCGAGGAGCTCGAGGAGATTCGCGACTTTTTGAGCGATCCGGACCGCTATCGCAAGCTGGGCGCCAAGATTCCGCGCGGCGTGTTGCTGGTTGGCCCTCCGGGTACCGGTAAAACCCTGCTGGCCAAGGCCGTCGCCGGCGAGGCGGGCGTGCCGTTCTTTAGCATCTCGGGTTCCGACTTTGTCGAGATGTTCGTGGGTGTCGGCGCCAGCCGCGTGCGCGACCTTTTTAAGGAGGCCAAGTCTCAGGCTCCGTCAATCATCTTTATTGACGAGATCGATGCCGTGGGACGTCAGCGCGGAGCTGGCTTGGGTGGCGGTCACGACGAGCGCGAGCAAACGCTCAACCAGCTGCTGGTCGAGATGGACGGTTTTGAGGAAAGCGAGTCGGTCATCCTGATCGCCGCGACCAACCGTCCTGACATCCTGGATCCGGCATTGCTGCGTCCCGGTCGTTTTGACCGTCAGGTTACGGTCGACCGTCCGGATGTGAAGGGCCGCGAGCAGATCTTGCGCGTGCATGCCGAGAACAAGCCGATGGACGAGGACGTGAAGTTTGAGAAGCTCGCCCAGATGACCGTTGGCTTTACTGGTGCCGATTTGGCGAACCTGCTCAACGAGTCTGCGCTGCTGGCCGCTCGCCGTCATCGTTCCGTGATCTCGATGGACGAGGTCGAGGAGTCGATGGAGCGCGTGATTGCCGGACCGCAACGCAAGGGTCGCGTGATGACCGAAGCCGAGCGCACCACGATTGCCTACCACGAGAGCGGCCACGCTTTGGTGGGCCACATCCTGGAGCACTCCGATCCGGTTCATAAGATCTCGATCGTCAGCCGCGGTCAGGCCCTGGGCTACACACTGCAGCTTCCGCAGGAGGATCACTTCCTCAAGACCAAGAACGAGATGCTCGACGAGCTCGCCGTGTTCTTGGGCGGTCGCGTTGCCGAGGAGCTCATGTGCGATGACATCACGTCGGGCGCGAGCAACGACCTGGAGCGCGCGACCAAGATGGCGCGCGAGATGGTCACGCGCCTGGGCATGAGCGAGGAGCTGGGCACTCAGGTCTTTGGCGAGGCGCAGCATCAGGTATTCCTGGGCCGCGACTATGCCGATCATCAGGATTACTCCGAGGAGACGGCGCGCCGCATTGATATCGAGGTTCAGCGCATCATGCGCGAGGCCCATCGTCGTGCTGTTGAGATCTTGGATGCCCGTCGCGATCAGCTCGATCTGATGGCGAAGGTGCTGCTTGAGCGCGAGACTGTCGAGGGCGATGCCGTGAATGCCCTGCTCGATAACGAGTGGGACGCCTATCTTGAGCGCGAGGGCGATATCCTGGCGGCCAAGGAGGAGCGCAATGCCAAGGCGGCCGGCATGCCGACCAAGAAGCGCGCGCCTCGTATGAGCGAGGAGGAGCTGGCGGCTGATGCCGCGGCCTTTGCGCAGGCGGCCATGCAGGAGGATGCCGAAGCCACATCCGACGATGCCGGCGATGACCATGTCGTCAACGCTGGCGGCAACACCGACGCCGACAAATAGTTCTTGTAGCGAAAGCCTCCGCGGGGAAACCTGTGGAGGCTTTTCTTTTAAGCGATATGTTGATTGGGGACAGACTTAAATGAGCGTTTTCACGCATTTAAGTCTGTCCCCAATCAACATTGCTGCGGCACTTTGCTCAGCTAAAGCGTACAATAGCGCCTATGTGAAAGGGGAACAGATGATCAACGAAACTATGTATGCTCGCGGTGCGGAAAGCTCCATCATCCGTGAGATCTTTAGCTATGGCCTTGAACGCAAGGCGCAGATCGGTGCGGAGAACGTATTCGATTTTTCGTTGGGCAACCCGAGTGTTCCGGCGCCCGCTGCTGTGGCTGAGTCCATTAAGAAGGCATTGGAGCTGCCGAGCGACCAGCTGCATGGATACACGCCTGCACCGGGTCTGCCGCAGTGCCGTACCGCCGTGGCCGAGTCGCTCAACCGCCGTTTTGGCACGAGCTATGAGGGCAAGGACGTCTTTATGACGGTGGGTGCGGCGGCTTCGCTCACCTGCACGCTCAACGCGATTACCAATCCGGGCGACGAGGTCATCGTTATCGCTCCGTACTTCCCGGAGTATCGCGTGTGGATCGAGAAAGCTGGTTGCACGTGCGTCGAGGCGCTCGCCGATGAAGATACGTTCCAGCTGAGCGTGGATAACGTGCTCAAGGCGATTACCGATAAGACCGCTGCCGTCATTATCGACTCACCCAACAACCCGACCGGTGCCGTATATACACGCGACACGCTGACGCGACTGGCCAATGTTCTGCGCGAGGCCAACGCTCAGCGCGATTCCGAGAATCCGATTATGCTCATCTCTGATGAGCCGTATCGCGAGATTGTCTATGGCGCCGAGGTGCCTTGGGTGCCTTCGATCTACGAGCACACCATCGTGTGCTACTCGTATTCCAAGTCGCTTTCGCTACCGGGCGAGCGCGTCGGGTGGATCCTGGTTCCCAATACGAATCCTCAGGCAGCTCGTCTAATGCCCGCCGTTGCCGGTGCCGCCCGTACGCTGGGCTTCGTGTGTGCACCGGCCCTCTTCCAGCGTGTAATCATCGACTGCATTGATGAACCGAGCGATGTCGAGGCCTATGCGCGCAACCGCACCGCGCTTACCGATGCACTAGCGGAGTACGGCTACACCTATGTTGAGCCGGATGGCGCGTTCTACCTATGGGTGAAAGCGCTGGAGTCCGATGCGAATGCGTTCTGTGAGCGCGCGAAGAAGTATGAGCTGCTCGCGGTGCCTTCGGATAGCTTTGGCATGCCGGGCTGGTTCCGCCTGGGCTACTGCGTGAGCTATGAGACAATCGTCAACTCGCTGCCTGCCTGGAAGCAGCTGGCCGACGAATATCGTCGAAAGTAAAGCGCTCTGCTTACAATGTTTTACGTGAAACGGGGTTTGGTTTTAAGCCAGACCCCGTTGTCTATGCCGTTGTGTGATTGGGATGAAGCAGTTTTACGACTGCCGAAAGCTATGCGTACAATGAATATACGCGACGGCCATACTGGACAAGGAGACCCGATGCCCTACCTTCTTTCTTGTGATATTCATACTCATACGATGTTCTCTGCGCATGCGTACTCAACCATCGAGGAGAACATCTATTGGGCGGCGGAACGCGGCCTTCAGGTGCTCGGTTCCGCCGATCATTTAAGCTCGATGGTTACGCCTTGTCCCAATGACCTGCGCAGTTTCCAATTCTTTATTAACCAGGATATCTGGCCGCGCATTTGGAGCGGCGTGCTGGTGCTGCGTGGTGCCGAGGCTGATATCGTTTCGCTGGACGGCAGCTTGTTTGGCGAAGACATTCCCGTTTCGCTCGATATCGCCGGCGATTCGTATAGTCGTGAGCATTCGCTGTTCGATTTGGTGACGCGTAATTTGGATTATTTGGTGGCAAGCGTGCATAACCCGCAGTTTGCCGAAGGCGCGACGCTCGCCCAAACGACCCAGATGTACATCAATGCCCTGGAGCACCCCAAGGTGTTCATGCTTGGGCATGCGGGGCGCTCGGGCGTGCCGTTCGATATCGATGAGGTGCTGTTGGCGGCCAAGGCCAAGCACAAGATCATCGAGATCAACAACCATAGTCTTGAACACGGTGTCGACACTGAGCATTGGGCCGTATGCCGCAAGATCGCCGAGCGCTGCGCCGAGCTGGGCGTGGGTATTGGCGTGTCGACCGATGCCCACATTGGCATGGCCATTGGCAAGCTCGATCACGCGCGCAAGATGCTCGACGAGATTCACTTCCCGCTGGATTTGATCGTGACGCGCGACCGCGAGACACTGCTGCGCGAGATGGCGGCAGCCGGCGTGTGTGACCTGCGCAAGGGGATGTAGCGGAGTTCATAAACCAAGCGAAGGGGGCGGTCCAGACGGGCCGCCCCCTTTCTTGTCCCGAAAATCTACCGGGGTGGATTAGCGGCGCTCGAGGACCGCTACGGTTTCGGTGTGGTCGGTATGGGGGAACATGTCGACGGGCGTGATCTTGAGCAGGCGATAGCCTCCGTCGAGGAGCTGGTGCAGGTCGCGCTCTTGGGTCACGGGGTTGCAGCTGATATAGGTGATGCGGCGCGGCTTGAGTGCGCAGGCGGCTTCGAGGAACTCGGGGGTGGAGCCGGCGCGCGGCGGGTCGATGGAAAGGACATCGATCCGCTCGTTGTTGTCGGCGGCATCTAGGATGTAGTCGGTGGCGTCGTCGGCCATAAACCAAGTGCTGCGGGTGAGGCCGTTGAGCTCGGCATTGCGACGTGCGTCGGCAATGCCCGCCGGGTTGCGCTCCACGCCGAGCAGCATAATGCCGATACCCTTGTTCTGGGCATCCTTCGCGGCGCAAAGACCGATGGTACCGCTGCCACAGTAGGCATCCATGAGCACATCGCCCTGGTGCAAATCCATGCCGTCGATAGCGAGCTGATAGAGCAGCTCGGTCTGTTGCGGGTTGGTCTGATAAAACGCGGTGGGGGAGATATCGAACTCGCAGCCGAGCAGCTGGTCGCGCATGCATTCGGCGCCATACACGATGCGAGTTTCCTCGCCGAGGATGGCGTTGCCGGGGCGTCCGTTGATGTTTTGGGCGACGGTGACGATGTGCGGATTGAGTGCGGCGACAGCCTCAAAGAACTCCTGCGCATGCGGCAAGTCGCGCTGAGCGGTTACGAGCGTGACCATGACCTGGTCGGTACGCCAACCGCAGCGGACGACGGCATAGCGGAGCAAGCCCAGATGCTTGTCCTCGTTAAAGGCGGGAATGTGCAGGCGCTCAGCTTCACGCGCGATGCCGTTGAGAATCTGACGGGCGCCCGGTGCCTCGACGGGGCATTCGGGTACGGCAACGATCTTGTGCGTGCCGCGCTCAAAGAAACCGCAACGGATGGCGCCCTCCTTACCGGGAGCAAAGGGAGTGGCAGCCTTATGACGAAAGCCACGCGGCGCAGGATATTTACCCGGGTCGCCCAGGGTGACACCCATGCCACGAATAGGATCTACAGCAATGCCCTCACGCTCACAAAGCGAAGCAAAAAGCTCCTCCATGGCAGCCTGCTTGGCGGCGAGCTGCTTCTTATAAGGACGATTGAGCGCCGTGCACCCACCGCAAGCTTTCATGATCGAACAGGGAGACTTGGGGTCCACAGCCTTACGCGCAGACGAAACCCGATCTTTATGCGGGCGCTTAGAGCGAGCCTGAGGTGCCTTATTCTCGTCCCGGCGAGAGCCAGAACGCTTGGCTTTAGCCCTGTTCTTGGTCGATTTGCTTTTTGCAGCTTTAGAAGACTTGGATTTCGTAGAAGATTTCTCCTCCTTTGACCCCTCAGCCGCTTCCACCAAAGCACGACGAGCCCTACGCTCCGCACGAGATTCTGCCATGAATTAACCCCACTATTAAATAAAAGAAAAGTCCGAAGCAATTGTACCGTGCATTCAACGTGCCCGTTTGGAGAGGAGGCTATTTAAGGTTCCGAGCACGTTGTCTCCCGGCTGGGTGGCGCCCGGCGCGGAGTTTAATTTGTCGCGAGTTCCGCACGAACAGGAGGCCACTTAATGTGGCCTCCGTCGTGAGCAGGACTGTAGAGCAGCAAATTAAACTCCGCGCCGGGCGCCACCCAGCCGGGTGCTCCAACCTAGTGCTCCATGCGTGCTTTCCGTCTTGCGCAGGACTGTAGAGCGGGAAACTTAATTACGCGCCGCTCCCCGCCCACGCCGGGCAAACCTTCCCTTGTACTCTATCAAGGTAAAGTGTATGATTCTGAACGTTGCATGACTCACTTTACCTAACTAAAGTTCCATCAAGGGGGAATACCATGAATACCGATATGTCTCGTCGTCAGTTTGTTGGTCTAGCCGGCTCGCTCGCCACGGTGCTTGGCCTTGATCTTGTCGGTTGCGGCGGTGGTGCCGGCAAGGGCTTCGCTGCTGGCTCTGCCGCGGCCAAGGATGTGAAGGGCGCTGCGGAGTCCAAGAAGCTCGTGGTGGGCTTTGATAAGTCCTATCCTCCGTACGGCTTTGTGGGCGACGATGGCGAGTACACCGGCTTTGATCTCGATCTTGCCAAGGCTGTTGCCGATAAGCAGGGCTGGGAGGTCAAATACGAGGCCATCGATTGGGATGCCAAGGACACGCTGCTCAACTCCGGCGCCATCAACTGCATCTGGAACGGCTTTACCATGGAGGGTCGCGAGGACGACTACACGTTCTCCGAGCCGTACATGCTCAACGAGCAGGTGCTGGTGGTAAAGAAGGATGCGGGCATCAAGAGCTGGGACGATCTTGCCGGCAAGACCGTGATTACCCAGACCGATTCCGCTGCGCAGGATGTGCTCGAGGGTGACCAGAAGGATCTGGCGGCGACTTTTGCCACGCTCGACACGATCGGCGAGTACAACACGGCCTTTATGCAGCTCGAGAGCGGCGCGGTCGATGCCGTGGCTTGCGACCTTTCGATTGCCCAGTATCAGCTTGCCGCCAAGCCCGATGCCTATACGCAGCTCGACAAGCCGCTGTCCAGCGAGCACTACGCCGTCGGCTTTAAGAAGGGCGACACCAAGTCCGCCGATGCCGTGACCGAGTCGCTCAAGGCGCTCTACGAGGACGGCACGGTCAAGGACCTGTGCGACAAGTATGCAGATTACGGTCTTTCCTTCGACAACTGGGTGCTCAAATAGCGGCTTTCCCAGGCACCCGATTTTGCCGTTCAAACCGTCGCTTGCGTACATTTAGTACGCGGCGCTCCTCTTTCACGGCAAACTCGGGCACCTGGAAAACCCGCTTTAGCATTGGGTTCGCTGTTCCGTTGCTGTGAAAGAGAGCTTGGGTTGTCTATTCAGGTCATGATGCAGATGCTTGGCCAGGGATTCTTGGTCAGTTTGCAGTTGTTTGTGCTGACGCTGCTGGGGTCGATTCCGCTGGGAATCCCCGTGGCGTTTATGCGCATGAGCAAAATCGCGCCGCTCCGCTGGATTGCGCGCATCTATATTTCGGTGATGCGCGGCACGCCGCTCATGCTGCAGATGTTTGCCATCTACTTTGCCCCGTACTACGTGTTTGGCATTTCGCTCACGCCCGATTCCAAGTGGACGGCGTGCGTCGTGGCGTTCATCATCAACTACGCCGGTTACTTTGCCGAGATCTATCGCTCGGGCCTGCAGTCCATTCCGCGCGGTCAATACGAGGCTGCCGAGGTGCTGGGCTACTCGCGTCTGCAGACGTTTCTGTATATCGTGATGCCGCAGGTCGCCAAGCGCATTTTGCCGGCGATGGGCAATGAGATCATCACGTTGGTCAAGGACACGTCGCTGGCGTTTGCCATTGGTGTGGGCGAGATGTTCTCGACGGCCAAGGCGCTGGTCGCCTCGCAGGTGAGCATGGTGCCGTTTGCGATCGCGGCGCTGATTTACTGGGTCTTTAACTTCGTCGTCGAGATGCTGCTGGGCGCCGCCGAAAAGAAGCTGGACTATTATCATGACTAGATCGTTCCGCCGTTCTAACGAACGGCGGACTGCTCGACGCTGCGCGCGTGCCTGACGGCCAATCTGCTCCTCAAACCGTCGCTTGCGTACAGAAGTACGCGGCGCTCCTCTTTCGGAGCACATTGTCTCGCCAGCCACACGCTCGCTGACTTTTTAAACACATGGAGGTTCCCGTGTCCGGAACGGTAATGAATATAGCGAACGCTCGTAAGGCGTTTGGCGGCAATGAGGTGCTCAAGGATATCTCGCTCGAGGTCAAGCGTGGCGAGGTCGTGGCGATTATCGGGCCTTCGGGTGGCGGCAAGTCCACGCTGCTGCGGTGTGCCACGCTGCTCGAGACACTCGACGGAGGCTCGCTCTCGTTTGGTGACCTTGCCGTTGCGACGGATGCGGGTTCGGGCGCAGTCTATGCGAAGGGCGATGTGCCCAAGCAGGCGCGCTCGCGGTTTGGTCTGGTGTTTCAGAACTACAATCTGTTTCCGCACTATACCGTGATGAAAAACATCACCGATGCTCCGATTCGCGTGCTCAAGCGTCCGCGCGAGCAGGCGGAAGCCCGCGCTCACGAGCTGATTGCGCAGATGGGGCTTGTGGGCAACGAGAACAAGGTTCCGTGTGAGCTTTCGGGCGGTCAGCAGCAGCGCGTGAGTATTGCCCGCGCCCTAGCGCTCGACCCGGAGATCCTGTTCTTTGACGAGCCGACCTCGGCGCTCGATCCAGAGCTGACGGCCGAGGTTCTGCGCGTCATCAAGGATCTGGCCGCGCAGAATATGACGATGGTGATCGTGACCCATGCGATGCAGTTTGCGCGCGATGTTGCCGACCGCGTGGTCTTTATGGATGGCGGTCGCATTGTCGAGGAGGGTCCTGCCGAGCAGGTTATCGATCATCCACGTGAGCAACGTACCCGTGAGTTCTTGAGCCGTATCGAGGGCTAGGCTCAGCTATGTATTGAGAAGAAGCCGCCGCAGGTCTTACGGTCTGCGACGGCTTTTTATTTGCATCGGCGGGGTCCAATAATCGCCTCGCGCACGTTCTCCTTCCTCTCGCCGCCTGTATCCGTACGTGCGCCGAAAGGTGTGCATGGACAGTCACCCGTGAGGGTAGGGTGGTGGCATAGGACATTTGGAGGGTGAGTCGGCTCGGCTGCCGACCATGCTGCTCCCGGGACGGCACCGACCGCGAACTCTCCCCGTTGGCGTCGCGCATTGCGCGCGGCCCTGCAAGGAGGTCATCATGGGTGCTCCCAAGACCGGTAACGTAAGGAACGTGGTGCTCGTAGGCCAAGGCGGGGTGGGCAAGACTTCACTCGCCGAGGCCATGCTCCACCTTTCCGGCAAGACCGCCCGCCTGGGCGGCCACGACGGCACTAAGCCCACGCTCGACTATGACCCCGAAGAGGTCAAGCGTGCATTTTCCATCTCGACGACCATCGCGCCGATCGACTGGAAGGGCGCGCGCATCAATGTGCTCGATGCCCCGTGCTACCCCGATTTTATCGGCGACGCCTTTGCCGCGATGAGCGTCTGCGAGACGGCTCTGTTTGTGGTCGACGCCGAGGCCGGCCCGCAGCCTACGACGGTTAAGCTCTGGTATGCCGCCGAGGACCTACGCCTGGCACGCGCGGTGTTCGTAAACCGCCTGTCGCGCTCCGAGGCCAGCTTTGCGACCACGATGGACCTGCTGCAGGAGCGCTTTGGCACGCGCCTGGGCGCCGTGACCCTTCCCTGGGGCGAGGGCGAGGACTTTGACGGCATCATCGACTTGGTGCGCATGAAGGCGCGCCACTGCAACGGCGCCGAGGCCGTTGAGTCGGAGATTCCCGAGGAGTATCGTGCCCAGGCCGAGGAGGCCCATGACCATCTGTGCGAGCTGGTGGCCGAGGCCGACGACGAGCTGATGATGAAGTACCTGGAAGGCGAGGAGACGCTGACGCAGGAGGAGCTTGAAGGCCTGCTGTCGAAGGCGATCGCCGAGCGCATCTTTGTGCCGGTCTTTGCGGGCGATTGCATTAAGGAGCAGGGCGTCAACTCGCTGATGGACGACATTGCCACGTACTTCCCGGCGCCGACCGACTACGGCGAGATGCCGCTCATCGACGGCGATTCGCTTAAGATTTCGAGTGACGATGATCGTCCGGTGGCGTTTGTGTTTAAGACGCTGGCCGATCCGCAGCAGGGTCGCATCAGCTTTATCAAGGTGCTGACGGGCACGCTTGAGCCGGGCCTTGAGCTGATCAACGCGCGTACCCGCAAGAGCGATCGTCTGGCCCACCTGTATGTGATGTGCGGCCGCGATATGACCGAGGTTGGCCACGCTTATGCCGGTGACATCATCGTGGCACCCAAGCTGGCGGCCGAGACGGGTGACACGCTCTCCATTACCGGCAAGGTCGAGGCTGCGGCGTTTAAGTTCCCCAACTCGCAGTACCGCATTGCCATCGAGGCCGAGAATCGCGGGGACGAAGAGAAGCTCTACACGTTTATCGAGAAGGCCTGCAAGGCCGATCCGACCATGAGCATCGACCGCGACGAGGAGACCGGCCAGACCATTATCTCCGCCGTTGGTGAGGCGCAGGTTTCGGTGCTGCTCAACCGTTTGGAGAATCGCACCAAGGTCGTGGCCAAGAGCGTGCCGATCCGCATTCCGTATCGCGAGACCATTCGCCGTACGGCAAGTGCCCAGGGCCGCCACAAGAAGCAGACCGGCGGCGCCGGTCAGTACGGCGACTGCTGGCTGCGCGTGGAGCCGCTCATTGGGCCCGACGGCACGAGCGATGGCTATGAGTTTGTGGACGAGGTCGTGGGCGGCCGCATTCCGCGCTCGCTGATCCCCGCCGTGGACAAGGGCGTCCAGGAGACCATGAAGGACGGCATCATTGCCGGCTATCCGCTCACGGGCATTCGCGTGGCTGTGTACGACGGCTCGTATCACAGCGTCGACTCCAACGAGATGGCGTTCCGCGCGGCGGCTCGCATCGGCCTGCGCAAGGCATGTGCCGATGCCGACCCGGTGGTGCTGGAGCCCATCGAGGAAATCACGGTGACTATCCCCGAGAGCTATGCCGGCGCCGTGATGGGCGACATCTCGGCCTCGCGCGGTCGCGTGACGGGTATGGAGACCGATGAGCGCGGCGACACCGTGGTCATTGCCCAGGCGCCGCTGGCCGAGCTGACGGATTACTCGACGCGCCTGCGCTCTATCACGCGCGGCACGGGCGACTTTACCATGAAGCCCGCTGGCTACGAGCAGGTGCCTTATGACGTTCAGGCCAAGCTGGTCGAGCGCTATGAGGAGGGCCGCGCCAAGTAGCGCGTGGCGTTGCCTGCAACATGCATGCCGGTGCAAGGGCCGCTCTGGGCAATCCGGGGCGGCCCTTTTTGATCCCTGGGGGACGGAGGAAAACGGATCATTTTAGGTTTTGGGGCAGCTTGGTCGGCCCTAGTCCCCCGAGGCCTGATTGCGGCCGGTGGCGTAGTCGATCTGCACGTGCGGCTGCGGGTTGTAGCAATATACGTGGAAGCAGAGGGCCTTGCCGTGGTCCTCGACCGATTGCGCCTCGAGGCGCACGCCACGGCAGACAAGTTCCTCTTCGTTATACATGGGCGTGACGCGGTAGAGCACATGGTTGCCCGTATCGCGAATATAGTTGAGAATCTGCTCTTCAAACGGTAGCATGCCCGTCTCGTTGAGATAGCGCGTGCCGGTGAGGAGATTCTTACGGTTGGCGTTTTCGCCGCAGAGCGACCAGGCGATAAGGTGGCAGCGGTTGTAGAGGCTCTGGCCCGGAATAAAGTCGTAGCGCTGCTGACGCCATCCAGCGGGATGGATACGCGAGATATCGCCGCGCTCGCCTTGACCGAGTGATTCGGGGCCCACGCAGGCGAGCGCTTTGCGGGTGCGGCCCAGGCTGTCGAGCTTGGAGAATTTCTTAAAGCAGCCCTCTTCTGTAGCGCGCTCGTATTCATCGAGCGTGAATGACGGCGTGCCGAGCAGGTGCGTGCTGTCGGCGCGAAGGGCAACGTAGGGGTTGCCGGCGTAGTCGGGAATGCTGCTGAGATATACGCCGCGGGCGCGGTCGAGATCGGGGTTTTCGACCTCGTCGATGGGGGTGACGTTTGAAGAGGCATCGTCAGCGGTGTCGGTCGTGGCGGATTCAGAGCCATCGCCGGAGTCCTGATCATCTTTGGAGTCCGTGGAGCTCGCTGTTCCCGATTCGAGCCGGGCGACCAAGTCCGCTTCGTCGTCGGTGCGGTTGGGGCTCTCGCTTTGCTTCTCGGCCAGAGCAGCCGCCTGCTCATCGCTTTGCGGCGAGAGCAGCTTGGGCGCTCCGTCGAGCGACCCTGTGAACAGCGCAAACCCCAGCACCACGGCGGTGCCGATGGAAAGTACTTGCTTGTAGGCGGACTTGCGCGACATTGAGGCTCCTGGCTAGACGGTTGGGAATCTACCAGTCTAGCAGGTGCCGGCAGGGGTCGCTCTACCGAACAAATACTTAAAGATTGGGAGACGCGCTATCGATCCATTTGCCCTAGAAGGGGTTGCGATGGTTGGGACGTGTGGGGCTCGACGTTTCCCCAGATAAAACCTGCCAAAATAAATCTGTCCCCTTTTAGAAGGTCGGCAACAATTTATGTGGTTCAGGTTGAGCATGCGCGAGCGAGCAGATTGCCGTGCCCGGGGCCTGCGCAGCGCCGAGCAGTTGCGCCGTTTGTAAAACGGCGCAACCTACAGGTTCATGTTGCCGTGGATGTAGGGGGCGACCTCGGGGGAGATGTGTCCGCAGCCTAGGTTGCGCAGCGCGGACTCGATGGCGGCGGGCAGCGGGGTCTTTCCCTCGTCGTTGACCACGGTACCGCCGAGGGCGGCGATCTTGGCGACATCTGCCGGGGCGGCTTCGATATGCATGCAGCCGCCGACCAGGCGTGCGCGGACCTGCGCCAGGTCAAGATCGTGCAGATAATCCTCGCAGGCGCGGATTAAATCGACCTTCTCGCGCGTAAGCTCCTCGCCCGTGGGAATGCGCGTGGCCAAGCAGGCGCCTGCCGGCAGGTTCCAGACGGGGTAGCCCCATGCGCGCAGCAGCTCGCGCTCTTCGTCCTTGGTAAAGCCGACCTCCATAAGGGGTGAGCGTACACCGAGCTCTTCTGCCGCACGCATGCCGGGGCGGTAGTCGCCGCGGTCGCTTGCGTTGCTGCCGTCGATGACGGTGGGAAAGCCCAGCGACTTGGCGTGGTTGACGATGGCGGTAAAGCCGGCGCGCTTGCAGTGGTAGCAGCGGTTGGCGTCGTTGCAGGCTACCTGGGGGAGCTGCAGCTGATCGACCGAGAGGTTGAGCACGGGGAGCTTGAAGTGCGGCCCCTCATCGGCCTGCCCGTCAACCGCCCGCTCAAACGAAGCCTGCTCGGGCGTGCCGATGAGCGGCGTGGTGAGGTGAACGAGAAGCGTGCTGGCGGGCATGATGCGGGCGCAGACCGCGGCCAAAAAGCTGCTGTCGACGCCACCGGAAAAGCCGATGGCGACGCGTCCGTATGCTAAAAGCAGCTGCTCGAGCGCTGCGAGTTTGTCCTGAAGCCCCTCTGCGGGTGCGGTGGTGTCTGAAAGCATAAGTCGATCCTTGCCGTTGAGTACTCGGTCGAAAACTATAATCCTACCGAGTCGCTTGTCATAAGACTTCTATCTATGTAACGAAAGTGCAATATGCTATATACGTTATATACAAGTTTACAGGTGCGGTAAAGTTGCGGGAGTACAGCAGCGCGAAGCGATGGGGGACCGATATGATCAAGGCCGTTATTTTCGACATGGACGGAACGCTGGTCGATACCGAACGTTTGGGTATCAAGGCGTGGAAGGCGGGCGCGGCCGAGCTGGGATTCGCGATTGATGAAGCGCTGATCCATCAGTTTATCGGTCGCACGCTGCCCGATGTCATGGAGATCCTTGATGAGCATTACGGCAGCTGCGAAACCGCTGAGGCAATCTATCGTCGCCATAGGGAGATTCGCGACGAGATGGTCAAGACCGATCTGGAGCTTAAGGACGGTGCCGCCGAGTGCCTCGACGAGCTGCTGGCTACGGGCTATCACGTGGGCCTGGCGACGTCGTCGCGCCACGTTACCGCCGAGCGCAACCTTAAGACGGTTGGCCTCTTTGACAAGTTTGAGACAGTGACCTGCGGCGAGGACGTCGTGAACGGCAAGCCCGATCCCGAGATGTACCTGCTCGCCTGCGAGCGCGCGGGCTTTGCTCCCGAGGAGTGCGCCGTGATCGAGGACTCACGCAACGGCTGCGTCTCGGGCATCACGGCCGGCTGCCACGTCTTTGCCGTTCCCGATATCGTGCCGCTGCCGCGGGACGTGGTGGACGGCTGCGAGGCTGTGCTCGATACGCTGTTCGATCTGACGGCCGCGGTCAAGGCCGTGCGCTAGCGTTTGCACGCGAGTCGCCATGCCCCGCGCCCGATCCCGCAGGACGGTGACGGTAACGGCGCCTGCGTGGAGGCGCTGTTCTAAAAAATGGAATTGAATCCATTTTTGCAAAAAAGCTAATGAAAAATGGATTACATTCCATAAAAATCCGTAGCCGCAGGTTCGGCTAAACGGGGAAGGCCCGTGGGGTCAGCAAAAACGCCGCAGCGGGGCTGTTTCCGTTGCGGCGTTTTTTTTGTTACAGGTAGGCGCCCAGGTTGATGTCGGTTGTCGGGACTATGGGTTGGCCCGTCGGATGCGGCTTGGCATTTTGGGTGCTTACGCGCTCGAGCAAGAAGGGACGCACGATTTCCTGACGGTTGATGTCCTCGGTGGCCGTGACCGTGGTGACGGTGCGCGCGGCGGAGCCGATGCGGACTCGTTTGGTCTTGGCGGCAGGTTTATCCTCGATTTGTTCCATGAGCAGCTGCACGCCCTTGCGGCCGATCTCGTAGCCCGGTGGTGCTACCGTGGTGAGGGGGACCGATCCGCTCCAGGCAAGCGGGTTGCCATCGCAGCCGGCCACGCGGACCTGCTCGGGGACGGAGATGCCTTTGTCTATCAGCGCCGAGATAACGCCCGACGCCAGTACGTCGGTCAGGCCGACCACGAAGTCAGGGCGCTCGTCCGCGGGGCGCTCAGCGATTTGGGCACCGATGCCGTAGCCGTCGGCAGCGGTATTCCATTCGCCGGCGTCGATGACTTCGATCTTGATATCGGGATGCAGGGCGAGGGCCTTGTGGATGCCAAGTACGCGCAAGGTGAGCTGCATAAATGCCGCTCTGCCCACAACGGTGATATGGCGTGCGCCACGGGCAACGGCGAGCTCGGCGATAATGCGGCCTTGTGCCTCGTTGTCGGCAGCCACGTAATAACCGGGCTCGGAGCAGTGGATGTCCAGATGGACGATCGGCACGGGCACTTTAGTCATGGCCGGGTGCCAGTCGGGGGATGCCATGGGCTGAACCATGACGCCGGACATCTGAGTGCCCATAAAGTAGCGCAGGTAATGGTCTTCGAGAATGTCGTCGTTGTCGGCGTTAGCGATGAGCAAGTCATAGCCGTGCTTGCGTGCCTCGTTGTGGGCACCGCTGGCAATTTGGAGCGAAAAGCCGTGGTCGAGACGGGGGAGGACCAGGCCAAAGGACTTGGTGGTGCCGCCCGCGAGCTGACGGGCGCTTTGGTTGGGCAGGTAGCCAAGGCGATTAATGGTCTCGTTGATGAGCTTGAGGGTTTCGGGGCGCAACCTTTCGGGGTGGTTGAGCGCGTTGGATACCGTGCCCAGCGAGACCCCTGCCTCGCGCGCGACGTCGCTGATTTTTACCTTTGCCATAGCGGCCCCTTTGATGCGTTTCAAGTACAAGCCAGATTGTAGCATCGCCCGCCCCCAGGGTGTCAAAACCTGCCAATTAGGGACAGGTTTATTTTGGCAGGTTTTATCTGGGGAAACGCCGTTGCCAGCGCGACCACCACGAAGGGGGCAGGCACCTTTGTGGTGGCTTGAGCTGCCCGGGCCTTCAATTGTCTCGATCTGTAACATCTGGACGGCAAAACCGGCTCTACCTGTTACAGATCGAGACATAGTGCTGGGGCCGAACCGTAATGTCTTGATCTGTAACACTAAGCCGGCTTATTGCGGCCCAGATGTTACAGATTGAGATCTTTCGCCGGGATAGGCCGCCGCGCCGGTCCAAACCACCACAAAGGTGCCTGTCCCCTTCGTGGTGGTTTGGACCGGCTGGGCATGTGTGCATCGGGTGGTATCTAAGTTGAGATACCACTTCTGGTATATCAGCTTGCGCTTGCGTGAGTACAATACTCGAACGTTATACGTCTCAGCGCCCCCTGTGCGTGGACGTCTTGCAGTCACGCGAACGAAGGGATTTATCCTATGTGCGGAATCGTCGGCTACACCGGCTCTGATATTGCAAAGAACATCCTGGTCACAGGCCTTAAGCGCATGGAGTATCGCGGCTATGACTCCTCGGGCGTTGCGCTCGAGGTGGGCGAGGGCGCCGCGGCACACCTCGACGTCATCCGCCGCGTGGGCAAGGTTGCGGGCCTGGAGAGCGAGCTTTCCAATATCGATAGCGACGCAACCTGCGGCATCGGTCACACCCGCTGGGCCACCCACGGCAAGCCTTCTGTCGTTAACGCTCACCCCCACACCAGCTGCGACGGTCGTATCGCCATCGTCCACAACGGCATCATCGAGAACTTCGCCGAGCTGCGCGAGGAGCTGGAGGGCCGCGGCCATCACTTTAAGAGCGAGACCGATACCGAGGTCTTCGCGCATCTGATCGAAGAGGCCTATGCCGAGACACACGACCTGATGGCCTCCGTGCGCGAGGCTTGCACCCACGTGGTGGGCGCCTATGGCTTGGCCGCCGTGTGCGCCGACGAGCCTGGCGTAATCGCCGTTGCCCGCAAGGACTCCCCGATCGTGGTCGGCGTGGGCGAGACCGGCTCCTACGTTGCCTCCGACGTGATTGCGCTCATCGACGCCACCCGCGATGTCGTGGTGCTCGAGGACGGTCAGTTTGCCAAGCTCACGCCTGCGGGCGTCGAGTATACCGACGAGGCCGGCAATGTCATCGAGCCCAAGGTCACCCACATCGATTGGGATCTGGATATGGCCGAAAAGGGCGGTTATCCCGACTTTATGCTCAAAGAGATTCACGAGCAGCCGCGCGTCGTGCGCGATACGCTGGTGGGTCGCATGACCCCCGCCGGTGAGCTCGATATCGACGAGCTGGGCCTGTCCCTCGAGGAGCTCAACGATATCGACCGCGTGTATGTGATTGCCTGCGGCACCAGCTACCATGCCGGACTCATCGCTAAGAACCTTATTGAGGGCTGGGCTCGTATTCCTACCGAGGTCGAGGCTGCCAGCGAGTTCCGCTACCGCAACCCCATCATCACACCGACGACGCTCGTCGTTGCCGTGTCCCAGTCGGGCGAGACGGCCGATACCCTCGCCGCCATTCGTGACGCGCGTATCAAGGGCGCCAAGGTCTTTGGCATCACCAACGTGGTGGGTAGCCCCGTGGCGCGCGAGAGCGACGGCGTCATCTACACCAAGGCCAACAAGGAGATCGCGGTCGCCTCGACCAAGAGCTTCATCGGTCAGGTCGTTAGCCTCACGCTTTTGGCCCTGCTGCTGGCGCAGGTCAAGTACCGCCTGACCACCAAACAGGCACGCATGATGTTCCGCGAGCTTTCCGATACGGCCGAGCAGATCCAGTGGATTTTGGACACGCAGACCGAGGCCGTTCATGAGGCCGCCCTGCTGTGCAAGGATGCGCAGTCGGCACTGTTTGTGGGCCGCGGTATGGGCGCTGCCATCTCCTACGAGGGCGCGCTCAAGCTCAAGGAGGTCAGCTACCTGCACGCCGAGGCCTACGCCGCCGGCGAGATGAAGCACGGCCCCATCGCGCTGATCGATCCGGGCTTCCCCGTCATCGCCGTGGCCACCAAGAGTGCCACCTACGACAAAACCGTGTCGAACCTTATGGAGTGCAAGGCGCGCGGTGCCAAGGTCATCGTCGTTGCCACCGAGGGCGACGAGGAGATCAACAAGATCGCCGACTGCATCATCCGCGTGCCGGCCGTCCGCGACGTGTTCAGCCCCATCACGGCGAGCGTCCCGCTGCAGCTGCTCGCCCGCGAGGTGGCCATCCTGCGCGGTTGCGACGTTGACCAACCTCGAAACCTCGCTAAGAGCGTGACCGTCGAGTAATTGTTGTTCCGGCGTTTTACCAAACGCCGGAACTGCTCGACGCTGCGCGAGCCGCATTCACGCCAATCTGACGTTCAATTTCGAGGGCGCGACCAGAAGGTCAGCGCCCTCTCATTTCACGTCACCTTGGCGCAAATGCGGCTCGCTCGCTGTTGGTGACTGACATCAGGTGCTCCGTTGTCGAAACGCGCTAACAAGAAGGGCCCGGCTCCGTTGTGGCGGAGTCGGGCCTTGTTGCGTTTGCCCAGATAAAACCTGCCAAAATAAACTTGTCCCTTTTTGGCAGGTTAGCGGAGCTTGCTGGTCTCGAAGTACTTGGGATATTGGTCCAGGACCTCGGTCTGGTTGCGGAACATCATATGCAGGTGCTTGCTGACCAAAAAGCTCGCCTCGATGGGGTCGCGACCGGCGATAGCGCGGCGGATTTTCTTGTGCTCGTTAACAATCTCCTGATTGTCGAGCCTCTGCGTGGCGGCGCGCAGCCAGCGGAAGCGCTCCAGGTCGGCATTGGTCGCCTCGAGCCACGACCACACGGTGCTGCGGCACGCGATGTTAAAGATCATGCGGTGCATGAGGTTGTCGCTTAAAAAGAAGCCGATGCGATCCTCCTCGGCCATGGTCTTTTCCTGCAGCGCGATGGCTCGGTCGAGCTGCTCGATGCCTGCCGAGGTGGCACGGGCGCAGCACTCTACAATCACCTGCTTTTCCAGGTGTTCGCGAATGTAGCAGGCGCTCTCGGCAAGAGTGAGGTTGATGGGCGAGACATAGGTGCCGCTTTGGGGCACGGTACGCACCAGGCCCTCTTGCGCCAGACGCACCAGCGCCTCGCGCACAGGGGTGCGCCCCATATCCAGGTCGTCACAAAGCTGCTTGACACCCAGTTTTTCGCCCGGCTTGTAGTCCAGGTAGACGATTTTGCGTCGAATGGTGTGGTAGGACTGGTCCTGTAGGCTCGTTTCCTGCTCGCCGACGTGCATCGATTCTTCCATAGCGCCTCGCAACTGTTCTATCAAACTCATATGTCAGTTGTTAATTATGCCGCGAATCAGCTCTCCGCGGTGGGTAATTCGGCTGTTGCCTGAGAACTATTGCGGCATCTTAGTCTGTGTTTGCGCAAGGCTGCGCTCAATGTTGCCGTATCATAAGCCGTCGCAAACGTGAAATAGAAAGAAGGAATCCCATATGCAACTGGCAAATATCGTACGCGAGCGCTGGAAAGGCGTCTTGTTCTGCCTGGTCATCGCTATCCCCGCGACGTTGCTCGGCAAACAGATTGAGGTGGTCGGCGGGCCGGTATTTGCCATCCTCTTTGGCATGGTCCTGGCGCTCGTCTTTCCCAAGAATCGTCGCGAACAGCTCGCCGCCGGCGTCACCTATACGTCCAAAAAAGTCTTGCAGTACGCGGTAATCCTGCTTGGCTTTGGCATGAACCTCTCCCAGATTCTGTCCAAGGGCGCCCAGTCGCTGCCGATTATCGTGGCGACAATCTCGACCTCGCTTGTCATCGCCTTTGTGCTCTGCCGCGTTATGAACGTGCCGGGTAAGATCGCGACGCTTGTGGGTGTGGGTTCGTCGATTTGTGGCGGTTCTGCCATCGCCGCGACCGCACCCGTCATCGATGCCGACGATCGCGAGATTGCCCAGGCTATTTCGGTCATCTTCCTGTTTAACGTTATCGCGGCGCTCGTGTTTCCGACGCTCGGCGGCATGCTCGGGCTGACCAACGAGGGCTTTGGCCTGTTTGCCGGTACCGCCATCAACGACACCTCGTCCGTAACGGCTGCGGCGAGCGCTTGGGACAGCATGCATCCCGGCGCCAATGTGCTCGAGAGCGCCACGGTGGTCAAGCTCACCAGGACGCTGGTCATTATCCCCATCACGTTGGTCCTCGCATGCTGGCAGATGCATCTGGCGCGCAAGGCCGGCGGCGACGCCAAAAGCACGTTCTCGCTTAAACGCGCGTTTCCCATGTTTGTGCTGTTTTTTGTGCTGGCGAGCGTGATCACTACGGTGCTTCAGCTTCCTGCATCCATTACGGCGCCCATCAAGGAGCTGTCGAAGTTCTTTATTGTGATGGCCATGGCGGCTATTGGTTTTAATACCGATATCGTCGAGCTGGTCAAAAAGGGCGGCAAGCCCATCGCGCTGGGCTTTTGCTGCTGGATTGGCATTGCGTGCATGAGTTTGGGAATGCAGCACGTGCTGGGAATCTGGTAGAGAAGTAGCTTATTTGCGTGCTGCGTGCTGGTGAGCGCATTCTCACGGTGGAGCGATAGGAGCTCTTGCGGGTATGGCTTGTCCGCAGGTTTATAAGTCCCGAAGAGCTCTTATCGCCCCGCCAGGATGGCGATGCGGGGCAACACCTATACTCGCAGGACGGCGCTTTCTGCCCTATAGTGTTTGGTGAGCAATATCGTTCAATTTTGAAACACTCGGTCGTGCGACCGTCGGCGGCTGCATGTCGCCGCGGACAGGGGCAAATCATGGATAGCGATGCCAAGCTGAACATCTTGACCGAGGCCCTGGCTGCTGCCGGGGCCTCGGCATTGGCAATCGATGCGCGTGGGGACGTCGCGATCTCGACCATGAATGACGCGGCGCTTGAGCGGGATGTGGCGGCTTTTGTTGCTGAGCGCCTCGACCGTATAGGAGACGGCGCGCGTCTGGTTATGGGGCGTGCGGGTACGCGCCTGAGCCTGGCCGTTCGCCCCACCGACAAAGAGGGCGGGGGCCTTTGGGTCGTCGTGGTCCGCGAGGTGCGCGGCGCCGCGGCGCATGCGGGCATCGAATGGCTCAACGCCGACGAAGTTGAGGCCCGCTACGAATCGAGCGCGTACGGCATCGTTGAAGGCGCCGCTGCGGTAGCTGCACCGGTTGCCGAGAGCTATGCGCGCGGCGTGCCCCTTATGCTCGAGGGCGAGCTTGGCGCAGGTCAGGTCGAGATTGCCAAGCGCCTCTATCTGGACGGTCCTTTTGCCGATCAGCCCTTTGTTTCCGTCGCGCTCGATGAGCTCACCGAGCGCGGTTGGCGCCATGTGCTCAAAAGCGCCGAATCGCCGTTGTTCCAAACGGAGCTGACCCTTTGCATTGAGGGCTGGAACGCGGTTGGCCCCCAGCGCCTCCGCGAGCTGGTCTCCACGATGGCCGACACCGCGTTGGCGACGCGCTGCCATGTGGTGCTGACGGCGAATGACATGCCGGGCGGCAGCGAAAGTGATCAAGCCGCCTTTGTGACCGAGCGCTTCGCCTGTGCGGTGAGCGTGGCGCCGGCAATCGCCGAGCAGGGAGCCGCGTCGACGAAGGTTGCGCGCTATTTGGAATATCTCGCTGACGCATTTGGGACGGCAGCGCCCACGCTGTCTGCCGCGGCGACGAAGACGCTCGATGCTTACCGCTGGCCGCGCAATTATCTGCAGCTCCGCGAGGTCTCGGAACGACTGTATATATTGGTGGGGGCGGGCACGGTGGACCGCGCTGTGGCGGAGGAAGTGCTCGCCCAAGAGGACGTGATTAAGACCGCAACCTTTGGCGCCCCGACACTCGAAAGCGACCTGTATATCCTGCGACCGCTGGCCGATACCGAGCGAGATATCGCGCATCTGGTTGTAGATCATCTCCACGGCAATCGAACCCGTGCGGCGGAGGTGCTGGGCATAAGCCGTACAACGCTGTGGCGCTTGCTGAAGGACGATGACCGTTGAGCGAGGCGTCCGTGACCGCGCGCGACGCGTGTGCTACAGTCCAAAGCGTTATTGTTTCGATTTGGTTACGGCGTGCGAGGGCATATGGCTGAGACTTCAAAACCGAGCCGCAGAAGGCGGAGCGCCGCGCCGGTCAACCGACGCACGACATCGGTGACGTGGGGCAAACACGCCTCGGGGTTTGATGGCTCGTTCAAGCGCACTAAATATGGCTATCCTTCGGCAAGCGCCCGCTTGGCCATGCAGGCAGAGTCCTCGCTGTGGGGCCGCAAACGCGTGGTGGGCTCAAAGCTCAAGCACGACGGAACGCTCGGTTACATCAGCCGAGGGGCGGCTCGCCGCAGCGGACTCAATCCGGCTGGTTGGCATCGTTATGTTCCGATCGCGGTCGTCGTTGCAGTGATCGTCATCGCACTCGCTGCGCTTGGCTACGCCGGCGGTGGCGCCAACTTGGACGCAGTGTTTAAATCGCCCGAGCTCGCGCATGCAGGCACAGAAGTTGTCGAGGGCGCTCAGACCCAGACGGGCGTCGCACCCCAGCGCGGCATCGTTGCGGCGGCCTCCACCATCGCCGATGCTCAAAAGGACGAGGGCGAACAAGGCAGCGAAGCCGAAACGACTCACACGAACGAAACGACGACAACGGCGACGTCAATATAAGTTGCGAGTGGGGTAGCTAAAATAGCCCCGTCCAAAATTAGCTACCCCCGCTGACGCTCCTGGGTTACCTTACGTACACCACGTTGTCGCGGCGCGGCTTTGCCTCGGGTAGCGCGTCCTCGGCGTAGCCAAGAATGCAGTTACCGACACCGCGCAGGCTGCCGTCGGCGGGCAGGCCCCAGCTGGCCAGCAGCTCCAAGCCCTCGGGCGAGTCAAAGACCTCATGCGCGCGGTGAATCCAGCACGAATCGACACCCAGTGCATAGGCGGCGTTGAGCAAGTTGCCCATGGCGAGCGAGCCGTCTTCCAGATGTGTGGGCACGCTGCGGTCAACCAGCACCACCACAACGGTCTTGGCGCCATAGAAGGGGTCGCTGTTGCTGTCCATGACCTGGGCGTTGAGCTGTGAGAGACGCTTGACGGTCGCGGGGTCGGTGACGGCGACAAACGTCACCGGCTGGCGGCCCATGCCGCTCGGTGCATATTGGCCGGCTTCAATAATACGTGCAAGCTTTTCGGCCTCGACGGGACGATCGCTGTAGTTGCGGCAGCTGCGGCGGTGAATGAGTGCTTCGATAGTCTCCATGGTGTCTCCTTGCGGTGGCGTTGCAGATGCCCCGTTCATACCCGTCGGGCTTAAACGATAGACGGTCAATTGCCCGGCCAAAAGGATAGATTCCAATTGGGAAAGTAGGTTTGCATAAAAGTACCTTCAGAATGTGACAAACAAATGGGATGGTTAAACGTTTTATCCCGTCTACCCTGCGGTTTTTTACCACTTGCCTAAATGACGAACGCATAACCTCTGATAAAGGTTTTACTAAAGGAGTACCAACGTTTATCAATGCGCCGTGGTGGCGCCGGGCCAGGAGGTAACATCATGTTCCAGGCTGGAGATGTCGTCGAGACCGATTTCGAAGGATTTCTGAAGCTGCTGCGTTCCAAGACGCGCGCTTTCGTGTCGATCAACGATCACGAGTACTACATCACGCACACCGATGGCTATTGGCGTGTTCAGGATTGCGAGGCCCTCAACGACAAGGGCCACTTTACTGACTGCTCTGAGTTGGTCAACACGGTCTGCGAGGTCGTCGAGCTGCCGTGGATTGCCGGCAAGAGCCTGCATGACAGCTTCTCGGGCGCTACGGTCTATGAGGCCGTCGCCGCTTAACAGGCAATAAAACCCGATTTTCACGTGACCGCTGGCGCCGCCCCCGCGCCGGCGGTCTTTTTCTGCCGATAGGCCATAAAATGCGCGCATTTGCGGAGAGCCTGTTGACGATAGTCAAAACTCGGACTAATCTAGAGACACAAAATTGGTCAAAAATCGGACAATCGAATGGTGGGATAGATGAATAGTGCGGTTACGCTGGTCGACTTCGATCGGTTGCTCAATGGACTCGACCATATCTATTCGGAGTTCTCGCGCGCCTGCGGCCTTTCGGACTGCGCCTATTGGATGCTCGTCGACGCCAGCACGGCGGGCGGCAGTATTGCCGTAAGCCGTCTGACAAGCGAATGGTTCTACAGCAAGCAGACCATCAACTCGGCAATTAAAACCTTGACGGCGCGGGGCTTCGCAACGTTGGAGTTTGCCGAAGGCAGTCGTAAGAGCAAGGTTGTGAGCCTGACCGAAGAGGGCAGGCGATTTGCCGAGCGTTATGCGTTGCCGGCACTCAAGGCCGAACAGCGAGCCTTTGGCGCGCTTGAGCCATGTGAGCAGCGCGAGATTATGCGCTTGATCGGCAAATTCTCTCAGGTGCTCGGCGATGAGTGCGATGCCTTTAAGCAGCATATCGCTGCCGAGAGCCAAGCCGAGAATCAAGGTGAGGGGGAGTCGTGCGACTGTTAATGAGGTTTCTAAAGCCATATCGAGGGCTTGTCGCAGTGACGCTGCTGGTGCTGCTGGTGGATAACGTCGGTACGCTGTTGGTTCCCACGATGCTGGCGAACATGGTCAACACCGGTATTACCACGGGCGATGTCGACTACATTTTACGCAACGGCCTATACATGTTTATCGCAACCAGCATGGCTAGCGGCGGCACGGTGCTGGGCTGCTATCTTTCGGCGCGCCTGGCCGCCAACGTGGCTTGCGATATTCGCAATGCCGTGTACGACAAATCGCTCGAGCTCGCGGCCAGCGATTTTGAGCGCTTTGGCACCGGATCGATGATCACGCGCTCGCTCAACGACATCAACGTGATTCAGCAGGCGATTCTGCAGACGATTCAGCTGGTGCTGCCCGTGCCGTTTTTGGCTGTGGCGGGCATCATCTTCGCCTGGTTTATCGATCCCGCCATGGGCACGCTTCTGGGCGTAGTCGTTGCGATTGTGCTGGTGGCGGCGGTCTTTACGGTTGCCAACGCGGCGCCGATTTTTATGCGCCTACAGGGCTTTATCGACCGCATGAACGTGGTGCTGCGCGAGAATATTGTGGGCGTGCGCGTCATCCGTGCGTTTAACAAGGAGCGCCACGAGGAACGGCGTCTGGACGAGGTGTTTAGCGAATACGCCGCCAACGCCATCAAAGTCAACCACCTGTTTGTGGGCCTCGACAGCTCAAGCTTCTTTTTGATGAACATCGCCGAGGTGGCGGTGCTGTGGGTGGGCGGCAACCGCGTAGGCGCCCACGCCATGCAGATTGCGAGTATCTCGGCGGTGCTGGAGTATGCAATTCTGATCCTGTTCTTTGTGATGATGGCCCAGATGGTGGTGCTGACGCTTCCGCGTGCTGCCGCGTGCCTGAACCGTGCGCAGCAGGTGTTGGAGATTGAGCCGAGCATCGTCGATGGCGAGCGCACGCTGGATGACGGGGCGCGCGAGCCCCAAGACGAAGCCGATGCGGTGGCCGTGTTCGACCACATGTCGTTTCGCTTTGACGATGCCGACGAGGACACCCTGTGCGACCTGAGCTTTGCCTGCCGTCGCGGTCAGACGACTGCGATCGTTGGCTCGACAGGCTCGGGCAAATCGACGGTGGCAAAGCTTCTGCTGCGCTTCCACGATGCCACCAAGGGCTCCATTCGCCTGAATGGTGTGGACCTGCGCGAGCTTACGCAAGACGAAATCCGCGGGCGCATTGCCTATGTGCCGCAGAAGGCGTGGCTGTTCTCGGGCACGGTAGCGAGCAACCTTCGCTTTGGTAACGAAGGCGCGACCGAGGGCGACATGCTTCACGCGCTTGAGGTTGCCCAGAGCACCTTTGTACTCGACCAACCGCAGGGGCTCGATACCCCGGTTGCCCAGGGCGGTACGAACTTTTCGGGCGGCCAGCGCCAGCGCCTGGCCATTGCTCGCGCGCTCATGAAGCAGGCCGATTTGTACATCTTCGATGACAGTTTTTCGGCCCTGGACTTTAAGACCGATGCGGCCCTGCGCCATGCATTGCAAGACGAGACGCGCGATGCCGCGGTGCTCATCATCGCGCAGCGCATCTCGACGATTCTGCATGCCGACCAGATTGTCGTGCTCAAGGATGGCGAGGTTGTGGGCTTGGGCACGCATGGCGAGCTTATGGAAACCTGCGAGGTGTACCGCGCCATCGCGGAATCGCAGATGAAGGGAGGTGAGTAGCATGACCGAGGAGCTCAAGAAGCAGGGCGGCCTTGTCGATGCCGCCGCTGCGGACGCTGCCGAGGAAGCGGTCGAGCGGGCTGCCATGTCGACCGAGCTGGATGACGCCGCCAAGGCTGCAGCCGAGCGCGAGGCTCGCCGCCAAGCGCTCTACGAGGAAAACGAGCGCGCCGAGGACGAGCGCGCCCGCGCTGAGGCAGAGCGCATGCGCGATGTGGACGACGAGGACGAGGACGAGAAACCCCGCGACACCTGGGCGACGGTGCGCCGCCTGTGGAGCGAGGCTGCCGGCGACCATTGGCGCTTCTATATCGTGTTCGCGAGCATTGTGTTCTATGCCATCTTTAACACCGCTGCGCCGGCATATAGCGCCCGTGTGATCGATGAGCTGTGGGGCCACATTCAGGTGGCGTTTGCCAACGATACCACCTTCAGCATCACCTGGGAGAACTGCGGCAGGACCATCTTCATCTACTTTATGATTTGGACGGCCGCCGCCTCGTTCTACGCACTCCAGAGCTTTTTGATGTCGAGCGTTGCCGAGCGCCTCAACCTGCGCCTACGCAACCGCATCGCACAAAAGCTCAACCGTCTGCCGCTTGCCTTTTTTGACGCACATCGTCCCGGTGAGGTCGTCAGCCGTGCGACCAACGACTTGGACAAGATGTCCGAGAGCATGCAGCGCGGCTTGCTGCAGCTTCTGGTGTCGATCGGTACCGTGGTGGGTGCCGTGAGCGTGATGTTCGTGTTTAGCGTGCCGCTCACGCTCGTCTTTTTGTTCTTTACGGCGCTTTCGCTGCTGGTGACGAAGGTCGTTTCGCGCCGCACGCACGATGTGACGGGCGAGCGCCAGGAGTGGGTGTCCAAGATTACGAGCGCGGTCGAGGAAGGCTACTCGGGCCGTCTGGTAATCCGTGCGTTCAACCGCGAGCGCCAGAGCTCTGCCGAGGTGCACGAGGCTTCGAAGGAGCTGGCGCGCGTGAGCACCAAGGCCGACTTTATGATCAATGCCGTCGGCCCTGCGGTGCGCTTTATCGGCCGTTTGGCGCAAATCGTGATTGCGCTTGTGGGCTGCAGCATGTTGGTTGCCGGACATATGACCGTCGGCGTGTTCCAGGCGTTCTTCCAGTTTATCTACGAGGCATCCGAGCCCATGACGCAGCTGTCGTTTACCTTTAACTCGCTGCAGAGCGCGCTGGCAAGCGCGGAGCGCGTGTTCGACCTGCTCGACGAGTCCGAGATGGAAGCCGATCCGTTGCCGGCGGTCGCCGCCAAGCTGCCGGGCAAGGTGGAGGGCCACGTCGCCTTTGAGCATGTGCGCTTTGGCTACGCGCCCGACAAGCCGCTCATGCGCGACGTGTCGTTTACCGCCGAGCCGGGCCAGAAGATTGCCGTGGTGGGAACCACGGGCGCAGGCAAGACGACGCTCATCAACCTGCTCATGCGCTTCTACGAGATTGACGGCGGGCGTATTACGCTCGACGGCGTGGATACGAGCCGCATGGACCGCGGCGAGCTACGGCAGCAGTTTGGCATGGTGCTGCAGGACGCCTGGCTGTTCGATGGCACGATTGCCGAAAACATCGCCTACGGCTGCCCCGAGGCGACGCGCGAGGAGATTGTCGCGGCCGCTCGTGCCGCGCAGGTCGACTTCTTTGTGCGCACCATGCCGCAGGGCTACGACACGCGCGTGGCCAACGATGCCGAGAGCATCAGCCAGGGCCAGCGTCAGCTGCTGACCATCGCACGCGTGCTGCTCAATAACCCGGCGATTCTCATCCTGGACGAGGCGACCTCAAGCGTGGACACGCGCACCGAGCTTGCCATCGGCCGCGCCATGGACGCGCTCATGCGCGGGCGCACCAGCTTTGTGATCGCGCATCGCCTGTCGACGATCGTGGACGCCGACCTGATCTTGGTCATGGACCACGGCAACATCATCGAGCAGGGCACGCATAAGGAGCTGCTCGCAGCCGAGGGTGCCTACGCCGACCTCTATCTGAGCCAGTTCGCATAATGTGACAAAGGGACAGTCTCTTTGCCACATCACAAATAAGGCGCGCCGGGGGTGAATTCCCTGGCGCGCCTTTGCGTTGATGCCGATGTCGTTTTGTGCCGCTTGCGTTCCTAGCGTTCGTCCACGAGCTTGGCGACGAGGGCCTTGAGCTCGGCCACCTCTCGCTCGAGTTCCTTGACGCGGCGGGCATTCTCGGTGATGCCCTGGCGGTTGAGGGCGGACTGCTCGGCGGCGTCATCGGGCATGTACTCGCGATGCTGCTTGGCGTCGAAACTCTCCTCGAACACACGGCAGCCGTTGCGCTTGATGATGCGTCCCGGCACGCCCACGACGGTGCAGTTGTCGGGGACGTCCTTAACGACGACCGAGTTGCCGCCGATCTTGACGTTGTTGCCGATGCGGATGTTGCCGAGCACCTTGGCGCCCGTGCCCACCGTGACATTGTTGCCCAGGGTGGGGTGACGCTTGCCGGTCTCGTTGCCGGTGCCGCCGAGCGTGACGCCCTGGTAGAGCACACAGTTGTCGCCCACAATGGTGGTCTCGCCGATGACGACGCCCATGGCGTGGTCGATAAAGAAATGCTTGCCGATCTGTGCCGCGGGGTGAATCTCGACGCCGGTGATGTGGCGGGTGATTTGCGAGAGCACGCGGGCGAGCGAGCGATGTCCATGCTCCCACAGCCAGTGCTCGGGCACGTGGTTCCACTTGGCGTGCAGGCCAGGATAGGAAAGGAAGATGACCAGACCGTTTTGCGCGGCGGGGTCCTGCGCTTGGACGGTCTTGATGTCCTCGCGAATGGTATTGATAAAGCTCACCGGCCGCCCTCCCTTAGCGCCATGGCAATGCGATTCAATAAAGTATAGCGATTCGCTAGGGATTAGGAAGGACAATCTTGGCGGCATTGCGCGACAGGTGTCAGTTATGCAAACTTGCTGGTAATGGAGTCATGCTTTTGTGGGGTTGCGCACGAGGGGGCACCGCAACCGTATACTGGTCAACTTGGACGTATCCGCGCCCACAACTGAGAGGTTTTACTTCATGGGTTTCATCAATTTTATTGCCGAGCTGCTTAAGGACCCGCGCACCGCGATCGCCAGCTGGATCGCCGCCGGCCCGCTTATGGCCTACGGCTGCGTGTTCCTGATCATCTTTATCGAGACGGGCGTGGTGTTCTTCCCGTTCCTTCCCGGTGATTCGCTGCTGTTCGCCTCGGGTTTCTTTGCCCACAATGGCGGCTTTAACATTGTGGCGCTTCTGGCCACCGCATGGGCCGCTGCCATTTTGGGCGATCAGTGCAACTTTATGATCGGTCACTTCTTTGGCAAAAAGATCATCGCTTCGGGCAAGGTCAAGGCTATGACGCCCGAGCGCATCAAAAAGTCCGAGGATTTCTTGGACAAGTGGGGCCACCTGGCCATCTTCCTGGGTCGCTTCTTCCCGTTTATCCGCACCTTTGTGCCCTTTATTGCCGGTATGGGCGGCATGCACTGGCGCAACTTTGTCATCTTTAACGTGCTGGGTGGCATTACCTGGTCAACGCTCTTTACACTGCTGGGCTACTTCTTTGGTGGCATTCCCTTTGTACAGGAGCACTTTGAGCTGCTAATCGTTGGCATCGTTGCCGTGTCGATCATCCCGACCGTGGTCGGTCTGGTCAAGGCTAAGCTGGGCAAAAAGAACGCATAGCTCGAGCCAACGCGCAAACCGTGCAGTTGAGGCCCGTCCCCGTTTACGGTGGCGGGCCTCTTCAGCTTCGGTCAAATGAAAATACTTTACTTAGTTAAAGAAAAGCGTTTTATCAGACGCGTACGGGGAGTACAATCTCGTGCATGCGAATCGACGTGCCATCGGCTTTGGCGCTGTTCGCGTGTCCCGTCCGGCTCTACGCTCCGGGCGTGCGACGTTGCGACGCGGCCGGCCTCGGTCCTTGCGTGCGGGTTCGCGAGTTTGCAACTGTGTATGTAAGGAGCGACATATGACTGTCGAGAAGAAGGATATCGATTGGGGTAGCCTCGGCTTTGGCTACATGAAGACCGATTACAGCTACGAGGCCCATTGGAAGGACGGCGAGTGGGACGAAGGCGGCCTGACCACCGACCACACCCTGCATGTCTCCGAGTGCGGCGGCATCTTCCATTACTGCCAGGAGGTCTTTGAGGGCCTGAAGGCCTACACCGCCGAGGACGGCAGCATCGTCTGCTTCCGCCCCGATATGAACGCCGAGCGTATGTACAACTCTGCGCAGCGCCTCGAGATGCCCCCGTTCCCCAAGGACAAGTTCGTTGAGGCCGTCAAGCAGGTCGTTTCTGCCAACGCCGCCTGGGTTCCGCCCTTCGGTTCCGGCGCGACCCTGTACGTGCGTCCGTTTATGATCGGCTCCGGTGACGTGATCGGCGTGGCTCCCGCTCCTGAGTACACGTTCCGCATTCTCGTGACCCCGGTCGGTCCGTACTTTAAGGGTGGCCTCAAGCCCGTTAAACTGCGCGTTTCCGAGTACGACCGCGCCGCGCCGCACGGCACCGGCAACATCAAGGCCGGCCTGAACTACGCCATGTCCCTCAAGCCCACGATGGAGGCTCACCGCGAGGGCTATGCCGAGAACCTGTATCTCGACTCCGAGTCCCGCACCTATGTCGAGGAGACCGGCGGCGCCAACGTGCTGTTCGTGAAGGAGGACGGCACGCTTGTCGTCCCGCAGTCGCACACCGACTCCATCCTGCCCTCTATCACCCGTCGTTCGCTCGTTCAGGTTGCTCAGGACCTGGGCATTACCGTCGACCAACGCCCTGTCGAGTGGGCCGAGGTCAAGGCCGGTACCTTTGTCGAGTGCGGCCTGTGCGGCACCGCTGCCGTCATCTCTCCGGTTGGCGAGATTGACAACAAGGTCTATGGCGCCGACGAGACCGTGACCTTCCCGGCCGGCTACACCGAGATCGGCCCTGTGATGAAGAAGCTCCGCGAGACCCTGACTGGTATCCAGTCTGGTGCTGTTGAAGATAAGCACAACTGGGTCTATACCGTGGCGTAAGCTGCCATAGCTGTTCGGCCCGAGGGCAACCTTCCTTTCCGGCGCGTCCTCGGACATGCAAGAACCTCCGCAGCGCACTTCGTGCGGCGGAGGTTCTTTCGTCCTGCGGAGTGCGCCGGAAAGGAAGGTTGCCCTCGGGCCTGCGTTACCTCGGCGCTGCCGTTACGGGCAATATAGATCTGAATTAAAGATGGCGCGCGGCCTTTTAGGCCGCGCTTTTGTTTTGGTTCGCGCCATGTGGGGGTGATGGCGACGTGCATTTTTGCGAGTATTCTGCAACCGAAGGCCCCTGCATACCGACCTCGGGCAAAAAATCGGGATTTCTCGATGTTTTCTACGAATGATGGGCGGGGTTATGGGCTGACAGCGTTTGATTTGCAGGGATATTCGCGGTCTTTGGCATTTATCGTAGCGCCCGAAGCCCTTGGTTATGTTGAATACTCCTAAAAATGCACGGCGCTTAGAGGGGGACCTTCGCGAAAAAGGAAACCGCCCCGTCGAAGTATGCATTCGACGGGGCGGTTTATGCATATAGCCGATTTAGGATGCGCTGCCAAACTACTAGAACTTGACGGTCGGGGCCTGGCGGGCTGCTTCGGCGGCCTCGAAGCCCTGGCGTTCCTTAAACTGGAAGATGCCGGCAAAGATGACAGCCGGGAACGTCTGAATGGCGTTGTTGTAGCTGAGCACGCAATCGTTGTAGCTCTGGCGTGCATAGCTAATCTTGTTCTCGGTATCCTCGAGTGATGCCTGCAGCTGCGTAAAGTTGGTGTTTGCCTTAAGGTCGGGATAGGCCTCGGCTACGGCAAAGAGCTGGCGCAGCGCACCGGTCAGCACGTTGTCGGCTTCCATCTTGGCCTCGGGCGTAGTGGCCTTGACGGCGGTGTTACGCGCGCTGATCACGGCGGAGAGCGTCTCCTGCTCGTGCTTGGCGTAGCCCTTGACGGTCTCGACCAGGTTGGGGATCAGGTCGTTGCGGCGCTGCAGCTGCGTATCGATGTTCTGCCAGGCGTTATCGATGCGGTTACGCTTGGTGACCATGTTGTTGTAGATGCCGGCGATGGCGCAGACAATCACAATGACAACAACGATGCCGATGATGACGGTAATCATGATGTCTCCGTTTCGAATGGCCGCGGCGGCATGCGCCAGCTGCCGTTGGTATAACGCTACTAGTATACCCGCAACGTTTTGCCGTGCCGAACTTTCCGGTAAGCGTTATGTTTTCGGTGGGGTTGGCACCGGGACAAAGCGCACGAGGTACAGGTGTAAGATATGCGACAGATTGTCGAGTGTTGTCTTTGCCCTGAGGATGGCGATACCAGTGGACCTTCGCATTAAGAAAACCTACCGCGCCCTGTTCGATGCCTTCACCGAGCTTCTCGAGGAGCATCGTTTTGAGGACCTGACGGTTGCCATGCTGTGCGACCGTGCCATGATTCGCCGCACGACGTTCTACAAGCACTTTCGCGACAAGAACGATTACTTTGCCTTTTATATCGATGAGCTCATGTCGGGATTGCCGCAAAAACAGCCCGATGAGGCCGGCGCAGTGTCTGCCGAGGACGTGCGCGCGCTTCGACACGCGATTTTGGACGATGCCATGGATTTGATTCTGGCGCACGAGCAGCTCATGGATAACATTTTGGCAAGCAGCATGTCGGGCATGCTGACCAACGTTATCTGCGACCGCATTGCCCGCTCCATCCGCGAGCGTGTGATGAACGTGCTTGCCGAGAATGCCCTGGCCCCCGTGTCACTCGAGACGACGTCTGAGTTTGTCGCCGGCGGTATTATTCGACTTTTCACGATATGGTGGGAATCGGGCCACGATCTTGAGCGTCGACCCGAGATGGCTGACGTGGTCGATGCGCTGTTTGAGCGGACCATGACACCGGTGCATCACTAAAAGTGGCGGAGAGAGGGGGATTCGAACCCCCGGAACGCTCTCGCGCTCAACGGTTTTCAAGACCGCCGCATTCAACCGCTCTGCCATCTCTCCGTGAGTCGTAATGATAGCATCGTTTTGAATTTGCAACAGGGAAGGCGAACGATGACGAGCACCGAAATCGACGAGAAGTTCATGCGCGAGGCGTTGGCGGAGGCGCGCGCCGCCGCGGCGGTGGGCGAGGTGCCCATTGGCGCTGTGGTGGTGCGCGCGGGTGAGATTGTCGCGCGGGCGCATAATCGTCGCGAGCTCGATCAGGACCCTTCGGCGCATGCAGAGTTCGCGGCCCTGTGCGCTGCCGCTCGGTCGCTCGGTCGCTGGCGCCTTTCCGATTGCACGGTCTACGTGACGCTCGAGCCCTGCTGCATGTGTGCGGGCCTTATGGTCAACGCGCGCGTGGGGCGCTGCGTGTATGGCGCGAGCGACGCCAAGGCGGGCGCGTTGGGATCCCTATACGATTTGAATGCCGACTCGCGCCTGAATCATCGGTTTAACGTGACGGCTGGCGTGCTGGCAGACGAGTGTCGTGAGGTGCTGAGCAGCTATTTTAGTGGGCTGCGTGGCACCGATGGTGCTGACTGCGGTTGCGGGGCCGATCTTGAGGCGCATGCCGCTCATGCCGAGGCGCTCGTGTGTGCCGAAGATATTGCCGTTGAGGCGGTCGATTTTGGTGCCGCGCGCCGCCGGCCCCGCCGTGTGCTGTTGGCGATCGATTCCTTTAAGGGCAGCGTTTCGAGCGCGCAGGCGGAGGCGGCGGTTGCCGAAGGCGTGCGCCGCGTTTGGCCCGATGCCGAGGTGCGCACATTGCCGCTGGCAGATGGTGGCGAGGGAACGCTCGATGCCATCGCCGCATGCGGTGGCGAGCTTGTGACCTGCGATGTCGCAGGCCCCTTGGGCGACCGCGTGTCTGCCCGGATGCTGGTGGACGGCGAGCACGAGTCGGCTGTAATTGAGATGGCCGAGGCGGCGGGTATTGGGTATTCACCCTGCACGGAATCGGCGGCGCTTGCGGCTTCGACCTATGGCGTGGGCGAGCTGATGCTCCGTGCGGTTCGTGCCGGGGCAAAGACTATCTATATTGGCTTGGGCGGCAGCGCCACCAACGACGGTGGCGCCGGCATGCTGCAGGCGCTGGGCGCGCGTGTGGTCGATGATCGGGGCTGCGATGTCGCCCCCGGTCTTGCCGGCCTTGAGCAGGTGGCGAGCGTTGATTTGGCGCCAGCGCTGCAGGCTTTGGATGGCGCTCGTATCGTTGTGCTATCGGATGTCGAGAATCCGCTCGTAGGGCGTCGCGGTGCGCTGGCAGTGTTCGGTGGACAGAAGGGTCTGCCGGCGGATGATGCCGAGGCGCTGGGTAAGTACGACAGCTGGATGGTCGGCTACGGCCGCCTGCTCGATACGGCAATTGTCGAGGCTCGGGCCCAGGGGTTGTTGCGCGCACCCGAGGGCGCACGGACATTTGGCTCGGTGCTCGGCGTGCCCGGCGCGGGCGCTGCCGGTGGCTTGGGCGCGGCGTTGCTGGCGCTCTGTGCGGAGCTGCGTTCGGGCGTGGAGACGGTGCTCGATCTCGTGGGATTTGACGAGCGCGTGCGGGATGTCGATCTGGTCATAACGGGCGAGGGCAATATGGACGAGCAATCCGCCGCCGGCAAAGCGCCGGTGGGCGTGGCCCGCCGTGCGAAGCGCTATGGCAAGCCGATGGTCGCCGTCGCGGGCGGTCGTGCCGACAACCTGGATGCGGTGTACGAGCAGGGCATCGACCTTGTACTGCCGATCTGTCGCAAGCCCATGGACCTGGAGCGGGCACTCGATCCGCAAGAAGCCGCAACCAACCTCATCTGCGCCGGCGAGGCGGCTGCCCGAGCCTATGACCTCGCTCGCCTCTAAAACCCATCCCCCCAATAACTTGCGGTGAAATACGGAGTGTTTTTGCCTTTAAGGGGCCAATTCAGTCCGTATTCCACCGCAACTTTGAGAATGGCCATTCGAGGTTGGCTGCCTTGGGTCTTGGGTCGGACCGTTTGCCACGAAATGCGACCATCTACTACGTTAAGCCGGCCACCCTCGACCATCCCGGAATTTGCAAAAACAAAACCGCAGGTAGAGAGCTTGCCGATTTCCGAAAAAGTCGGCTATGGTCGACCCCTGCGACCAAAACGTAGTAGATAGGCCCTTTTCGTGGCGCAGCACCAGATCAGTCTTTTTGGGACGGGGCTTTCTTGGCTACTTTCGTCACCCTGATGTCCCCAGTCAAAAAGTAGTCAAAAAAGCCTCGTCCCAAATTAGCTGTCTTGCCCCATCGGGCGGGAGCAGGTAATATATATCGAGCGCCTAGCGCGTTCGATGGGTTCGGATGACGACATGTTCCGAATCTGGTCAGGTCCGGAAGGAAGCAGCCATAAGGAGCCTCTGTCGGGCATCCGAATCCATCGAGCGCACGGGCGCTTTTTTGGTGCCGCGATGCGGTCCCGGTGTCGGCGGGCTGTTTGGTGCCTCGCTGGTCCTCGGCTTTGCCTGCGGGATCGCTCGACTACCAAACAGCCCACCGGCACCGGGACCACTTCGTCCAAAAATCACCCGTAAAGGCGCGTTAGCCTAATTAAATCTATCCCTTAAGGAATGCTGCTCGCTGGCGTTGTTTGGAGCGCGGTGGCGATGTGCTTCAAGAGACAGTGGCATTACCATTTGTTTTTACAAGTAAAGAGGTCCGTTTCTCTGGGTTGGGGAAACGGGCCTCTTTTTGTCTCTGGGCTTGTGGATTGGCGAAGACAATAACCGCTGGCAGCTATTTTGAGTTCTTGATGCGGCGTGTAGCCGTGGCGTTTATTCCGAGGCCTGCGGCGGCGACTGCTGCGAGTGCGATTGCGCTCGGTGCAGTGTCGCCCGTGTTTGCGAGCTTGCCGGGCTTGCCGCTGCTCGCGTTCGCTTGCTTGGTGGAGCTCGGCGTGGCGCCTTTGCCGGTCGCGGGCGAGCTGGCGGGCGGTGCCGGTTCGGCGGGTTGCGCCGAGTTGGAGGGAGGCGTCGTCTCGGTCGGTTTCGCTATCTCGGGCGAGGCGGCCTTGTCTGCCGCGGCTTTCGCCTCTTCGTATGCCTTGCAGGCGTCGTCATAGGCCGCTTGCGCCTTTTCCAAATCGCCGAGGAGCGCATCTCGCTTGGCTACGTCCTCATCGATGTGGGCTTTGGCTTCCTCTGCCTCACTTTCGAAATACTGAACCTGTCTTTCCTGGCTTTCGAGCCGGCGTTGGCAGTGGTGAAGATCATCTTCACAAGATTTTTCTCGCCTTTCTGCCGACATGATCTCACTTCGCAACTGCTTAATAGTTTCGTTAGAAGCTCCGTCGTCGATTGCCTTATTTAATTCTGCCTGAAGGCCGCTTGTCCGGTTGTGGGCCTCATCGTATTTGGCTTGGGCTGCATCGACGTTCGCTTGCATGGCGGGAAGGGGTTCCCTCCGTTTGGCGGCTTCCGTCACCACCATGTCGTAGATCTCTTGAAAAGCGGCAATGTCATCATCGATTTCCGCAAGTTTCTCGGGACCTGCGGCGTTTTTTGCGGCCTCGAGGTTTTTGAGCGCTTCCTGCATGGCTGCATACGCTTTTTCTTT
>CAJMOX010000015.1:0-42257 GCA_905215135.1 uncultured bacterium | reverse complement strand
CATGATTGGTTGTTGAGCGTTGGTCAAAATGGTTGTTTTTACAGTAGCGCTAACATCGCGGCCGGGGACAACCCGGGCAGGCTGCGCTCCGAGGCGTCGTTCGCGGCGATATGCGGGGCCTGCCCCATCCCCGCCTCGAGCGGCAAGACCGTGAGGCACAGGCTCAACAGGGGCGGCGACCGGCAGGCGAACAGCGCGCTGCACGAGATCGCGAGGCAGAGGGTCATGCGCGACCCCGAGACCGCCGAGTACGCCGAGAGGGCCAGGGGGCGGGGAAAGAGCGACAGGGAGGTCATGAGGTGCCTCAAGCGCTACGTGGCCAGGGAGGCGTACCGGGCGCTGATGCACCCGCACGAGATCAGGAGGCCCGAGGACGCCTCGGAGCTCGTGGCGGCCAGGCGCGCGGCGAAGGTCAGCCAGGTGAGGGCGGCGTCCATATTGGGAACCAGCGAGAAGTACATCTCGATGCTGGAGAGGGGCCAAAGGGAGCTCAAGCCCATAAGGAGGGCCTACGAGGCATGGGTCGAGGCCGGACTTCCGCTCGATTGGGACAGGCGGGCCTTCGAGGCCGAGCGCAAAATGGATTCTAAAAAACACCTTGCCAAATAGGAGCGTCAGACCAGGAAGCCCCCTTATCCGCAGCTCCGAAGGAGCAGGATAAGAGGGCTTCCATGGTCGAGGACGTTCTGAAAGGCAATTCCAGAGCGGGCCCGGACGGTTCACCGACTACAGGTCGATGTGCGATTCCTTAATCGGGAACGGCTCCGCGAAGTGGCAGGCGCAGCAGTGGCCCGGGGCAACTTCCTTAAACTCAGGAAGCTTCTCGGAGCAGATGCCCTGCGCGATCGGGCAGCGCGTGTGGAAACGGCAGCCGGTCGGCGGATCCAGCGGCGACGGCGGGTCGCCAGCGAGGATGATGCGTTTGCGGGTCTTCTGGATATCCGGATCGGGCACCGGCACGGCAGACAGCAGCGACTGCGTGTACGGATGGTGAGGCTCGCTATAGAGCGTCTTCCAATCCGAAACCTCGACCATCTTACCCAGATACATAACGGCAACGCGATCGGAGATGTGCTGCACGACGGACAGGTCGTGGGCGATAAAGAGATACGCCGTACCAAACTTGTCCTGCAGTTCCTTAAGCAGGTTCAGAACCTGGGCCTGAATGGAAACATCCAAAGCGGATACCGGCTCGTCACAGATAATCAGCTTGGGCTTCAGCGCAAAAGCGCGGGCGATGCCGACACGCTGACGCTGGCCGCCCGAGAACTCGTGCGGATAGCGGTTGATGTGCTCGGGGTTCAGACCGACGACATCCAGCAGCTCGCGAACACGCTCGATACGCTCTTCCTTGGTGCCCACACCATGAATGGTCATGGGCTCGGAGACGATCTCACCAATCGTCATACGAGGGTTCAGCGAAGCATAGGGATCCTGGAAGATAAACTGCATCTCGCGACGCATATCCTTGATCTCGTGCTTGCTCATCTCGGCAACATCTTTGCCCTGGAAGAACACCTTACCTGCCGTCGGCTTCGTCAGGCGCATGATGGTGCGGCCCGTGGTGGACTTACCGCAACCAGACTCGCCGACCAGGCCAAAGGTCTCGCCCGGATAAATCTCGAACGAAATGTCATTCACAGCAGAGACGACGCGCTTGGAAAAACGCTTGGCGAACATGCCGGACTCTGCGGGGAACTCCTTAGAAAGATGCTCGACCTTCAGCAGCGGAGTGCGCTCGTTATTGTCTGTCATTTACGCCTCGCCTCCCTTCTTGGAATCCTTGCGCGTGCGGGACGTCTCAGGGGCGTTCTTGAGGAACTCGGGGTCACCGGAATAATGGCACGCAGAATAGTGGCCGGACTCGGTAACAACGCGCTCGGGGCGCTGCTTGCGGCACTTGTCCGTCGCATAGGGGCAGCGAGGAGAGAAGACGCAGCCCTCGGGCAGGTTCATGAGCGAAGGCGGGTTGCCGTGAATCGGCGTCAGCGGCTTCTTCTCATCGATGGCCTGCTCCGGGATGGAGCGAATAAGACCCCAGGTGTAGGGATGGCGGCTCTCGTAGAAGATTTCCTCAGCAGTACCGAACTCGACGGGACGGCCGGCGTACATAACCATGATTTTGTCGGCCATATCGGCGACAACGCCCAGGTCATGGGTAATCATGATAATGGCGTTGCCGTTCTTCTCCTGCATCTCCTGCATAAGCTCAATAATCTGAGCCTGAATGGTAACGTCCAGGGCAGTCGTGGGCTCGTCGGCAATCAGGATATCGGGGTCGCAGGCAAGAGCCATAGCGATCATGACACGCTGACGCATTCCGCCGGAGAACTGGTGCGGATATTCATTGACGCGCTTCTCGGGCTCGGGGATACCCACGAGGTCCAAAAGCTCGGTAGCGCGCTTGAGCGCCTCCTGCTTGGAATAGCCACGGTGCAGACGAAGGCCCTCGCCCACCTGCTTGCCGATCTTATAGACCGGGTTCAAGGAGGTCATAGGATCCTGGAAGATCATCGCGATATCGTTACCGCGAATGTGCTGCATCTCTTCCTCGGTCATTTCGAGGATAGAACGACCGCGATAGCGAACGTCGCCGCCCTCGATCTTTCCCGGAGGCATCGAAATGAGGCCCATGATGGTCATGGCGGTCACGGACTTACCAGAGCCGGACTCACCGACGACACCCAGGGTCTCACCGCGATCGAGCGTGTAGGACACACCGTCGACGGCGCGAACGACGCCATCCTCGGTGTGGAAATACATCTTAAGGTCATCGACCTCGAGCAGATGCTGGCCCTCGGGAACCGGCTGGTCCTTCAGGTCCACATAGTTCTTGTTCTTCTTCATCCTTATGCGTCCTTCATCTTGACGTCGAGGGCGTCGCGCAGACCGTCACCCAGCAGGGTGAAGGCGAGCACCGTCGAGAGAATTGCCAGACCGGGCATGATCATCATCCAGGGAGCAGTCAGAAGATACTGCTGACCGTCCTGAATCATGGAGCCCCACGAAGGCGTAGGCGGGATAACGCCCATGCCGAGGAAGGACAGGGCAGACTCGGTCAGAATAGCGCCGCCAATGTTCATGGTCGCATAGACCACGATAGAAGCAACGGAGTTCGGGAAGATATGGCGCATAACGATACGCGCATCGGATGCACCCATAGCGCGAGCGGCGTCAACATAATCGTTCTCTTTGACCGTTAGGATCGCAGATCGGAAGACACGGGCAATCGAGGGCCAGCCGAGAATGCCGATGGCGATAAAGACATTCTGAAGACCACGACCGATAACGGCAATCATGGCAACAACGAACAGCACGTACGGGAACGCCAGGAAGATGTCCGCACAGCGCATGATGATCGTATCCCAGATGCCGCCATAGAAACCGGCCAGGGCGCCCATGACCAGACCGATCACCGTAGAGATGGCGGTGGCCATAATACCGACGGAAAGCGAAACGCGTGCACCGTAGATAACACGGACGAGAATGTCACGACCAAGAGAGTCGGTGCCAAACGGATGCTCGGCACACGGAGCCAGCAGCGACGTCTCGGCCATGGTGGTCGAGTCGGAAGCCGTCGGCGAACCGAGCCAGGGCTTAGCCCACAGATCGGCGGTCAGGGCGACCACAACAACGATGATGATCCAGCAGACACCGATAACGGCGAGCTTGTTCTTACGAAGACGCTTAAAAGCGTCGCCCCACAGCGTGCGGGACTTGGCGGGAGCAGATGCGGCCTTGGTGGCGGTAGCCTGCTCCTGAGACTGAGAATCAGTTTCCTGCATGAGACGTACCTCCCTTAGGCCTTATCCGACGGACCGCCAAGGCGGATGCGCGGGTCGAGGAATGCATAGCTAATGTCGACGAGCAGGTTGATCACCATAACGACGACAACAATGAGCGTAACGCCGCCCATAACGATAGGCCAGTCACGCATGCTAATGGCGCGATAGACCTCATAGCCGATACCGGGCCAGTTAAAGACCGTCTCGGTCAGGATGGCGCCCGAAAGCATGCCACCAAAGTCGACACCAATATAGGTAACGACGGGGATGAGTGCATTCTTAAGCGCATGCTTGACGATGATCGCGCGATTGGAGAGACCCTTCGCCTTTGCCGTACGGATGTAATCCTGGTTCATGACGTCAAGCAGCTGCGAGCGCATAATGCGGGCAGCATAGGCGGTCGAAACCGAAGCCAGCGTAATGGTCGGAAGCACATAGTGCATCCAATCCTGATACTGAGAGCTGGAACCGCCGGCACCCGAGATCGGCATGGAGAATGCACCGCCCGTGGCATCCTTGAGGATGACGCCAAAGAACAGCTGCAGCAACATACCGAGCCAGAAGGCCGGGACGGCAACGAGGATCGACGTGGTGAGCGTTACCAAAATATCCCAGAAGGAATAACGCTTTACCGCCGAAATGATACCCGCACCGATACCCATGATTGCCTCGAGCACGATGGCGCACGCGGCAAGTTTGACCGTATACGGATACTTCTGGGCAAAGATTTCCGTAACCGGCAGCTTGCGCTGGTACGAATTGCCCAGATCGCCATGAAGCAGGCCGTTCATGTAATACAAGTAACGGTCCACGAGCGACGTTTGAACGGGGTCGCCGTTCTCGTCAAGGATCGCGTTGCCGTCCTCGTCCGTCTGGACCAGGTGATAGCGAACGCGAAGCTGAAGCTCCACCTCGGGGGACAGAGCCTTGTCTCCACCGATCAGCTTGATCGGATCTCCCGGCACGATATTCTGGAGGGCGAACAGAATCAGCGTGACGCCCAAAAACACCGGGATGAACTGAAGCACACGTTTAACGATGTACTTACCCATACCACTCCCCTATCTAGGGATTAACCTAAATGGGATGCCGATCGCCAGACCGGCATCCCAAAATTACCATCAGCCAGTTTACCCCAGGTTAGGGAGAACTGTATGTTTCCCATGAGGTCTACGTAAATACTTGACCCTCATGGAAGCTGCAAAACTCTTAGGCGAGCTCAGCGGTACCCAGATCGGCGTGCTTCTGCGGATCGACATAGAGGTGCTTGATGCGATCGGAGCCGGCGATGGTGTGCGTGTAGAACATCACCGGGATGACCGGGCAGTCGGCAGCGACCATGGCGTCGGCCTCCTGCATCTTAGCGACGCGCTCTTCGTCGTCAACCGTGGTACGAGCCTCGTCGACCTTGGCGTCGAACTCGGGGTTGTTGTAACCAGAGCGGTTGTCGCCGCCGAGGGAGTCGGAGTGGAACAGCGGGTACAGGAAGTTGTCCATGATCGGGTAATCGGCGATCCAGCCCAGACGGCCGAACTGATAGTTGAAGTTCTGATACTGCTCGAGCAGGGCAGACCACTCGGGAGTATCGGAGACGGCGGTGACGCCCACCTTGGCGAGGTCGCCGATGATGGACTCCATGATCTCCTTGTGGCCACCGTCCTGGTTGTAGGACAGGGTCACATTAATGCCACGATCGCCGTTAGCGCCAGCGGGAGCGACCTTGTCGAGGTACTCGTTAGCCTTGTCGACGTCATAGGCGCAGAACTCCCATGCGCCCTCCTTGTAGCCGGCGATTCCCGGAGGAACGATGCCGTCAGCGGGGGTACGGGTGCCCTTGAAGATGGTCTTGCAGATCGCCTCACGGTTAATAGCCAGGGAGATGCCCCTGCGCAGGTCAGCGTTGTTGAACGGCTCGGCCGTGGTGTTGCAGGTCAGGTAGTAGGTGGAAGGCTCGGCGCCGAGCAGCATGCGCTCGCCATCACCCATGGTGTAGCCATCCTTGGACTCGCCGCGGTCCTTCTTGGCGGCGTCGATCTGAGCAACGGGAACGTCGCAGACATCGAGGTTGCCGGCCTGGAACTCCTTGTAAGCGGTCTCCACGTCCTTGATGACCTGGAAGTGGATGGCGTCGATCTTGGCCTTGTCGCCATAGTAATCGTCAAACTTCTTGAGGTTGATCTCCTGACCATCCTCCCACTTGCCGTCCATCATGAACGGGCCGTTACCGACCGGGGCAAGGTAGAAGCTCTTGACATCGGACTCGGCGCACTCAGGAACCGGGGACAGAGCCGGGTGAGAGGCGACGAACGGGAAGTCGGCGTAGGCGGAAGTCAGCTTGACGACGAGGGTCTCGTCATCCGGGCAGGTAACGCCGGACAGCTCGGTAGCATTACCGGCAAGCAGATCGTCATAGCCCTCGACCATGGAAAGGTGGTAGGAGACCTCGGAAGGACCATACTCGGTAGCGATGGCCGACTTAGTGTTGACCAGGCGCTCCCAGCCGAGCTTGAAGGACTTGGAGGTAACGTCGTCACCGTTGTGGAACTTAGCCTTCTTGATCTTGAAGGTAAACTCAGTGGCGTCGTCGTTAGCCTCAAAGGACTCGCAAGCCAGCGGAACGATCTCGCCCTTCTCGTTATCGTACTCCGTCAGAGCGTCGAAGAGCTGATACTCGACCTGAGTGCCCTGATCCTCCTGGACGTTGTAGGGGTCGATGCAGACCGGGTTGTTGATGTAGAAGTTCAGCGTCGAACCGGAGTCAGATCCGGAAGCGTCGCCGCCCTTCTTGCCGCACGCGGCAAGAAAAGCCATGGAGCTCGCAGCGAGGGTGCCGCCAACAAAGGCGCGACGACCCATAACGGGCTGGTGGAACATAGAATCAGCCATGCCATCCTCCTTATGAGATAGGACAAAGTGAATTCGGCCGGGCAACGTCGAGACAGCCCAATCGAACCATTCAAACGCGGTCCGCCGTTATGGCTGGTTATGCAATGCGGGCCAACGTTTTGCAATACAGTAGCGCATTTTATGCACGATTTGGGGCTAATTCCGGTTAACGGTCGAGAATTTCTTTAGTTGGGCGAAGTATGTGGGGATATTTTGACTCTGTTACAAGTCTGTAAACAAAAAGGGCCCCGCACATGCGGGACCCTTTACAAACGTATATACGCCGATGCTTAGTAGCCGACGATACCCTGCGGGAAGAAGAACATGCACAGAACGACACACACGGCAAAAACGACGGCCATAATTACCGTCAGGCGATCGAGGTTCTGCTCCATGACGCCCGTGGCAGAGCTGGAGTTATACAGCGAGCTAGCGATCATATCCGAAACGCCGGTGCCCTTACCGGAATGCATCAGAACGAGAATCGTCAGCGCCACGGCAGAAACAGCCCAAACGACAAACAGAAGAATCTGGAACGGACCCATAGATAAGCTCCTTAATAGAACAATTCAAACTCCAGTACTGTACCACAACCTTCAACACTCCCCCACCTGCCATTTAGGGACGGGGTAGAAATGGCAGAAATACCAAAAAGGGGGTCGTCCGGTTGTGGACAACCCCCTTACTAGAAAACGGTATTTGTTTTCTATTAGGCCTCGGTGGCGAGCACGCGACCCGTCATCTCGGCGGAAGGCTCAATACCAGCCATGGTGAGCATGGTCGGAGCGATATCGGAAAGACGGCCGTCCTCGATACCGGTGAGTTTGGCCTTATCATCAACGATGATGAACGGCACGCGGTTGGTGGTGTGAGCCGTAAACGGATGCTTGGAACCGTCGGAAGCAACGTCAAACATGTGATCGGCGTTGCCATGGTCGGCGGTAATCAGCGCAAAGCCACCCTTGGCGAGAATCGCCGGGACAACCTTGGACAAAGCATCGTCAACAGCCTCGACGGCCTTAACGGCGGCGTCGAAGACACCGGTGTGACCAACCATGTCGCAGTTCGCGAAGTTCACGATGTAGAAATCAGCGCGATCCTCGTTGATTGCGGCGACGAGCTTCTCGGTAACCTCGGGAGCGCTCATCTCGGGCTGCAGATCGTAGGTAGCGACCTTGGGAGAAGCGACGAGCACGCGCTCCTCGCCCTCCTTGGGCTCCTCGATGCCGCCGTTGAGGAAGAACGTCACGTGGGCGTACTTCTCGGTCTCGGCGGTGTGCAGCTGCTTCAGGCCATTGGCGGCGATAACGTCGGCCAGGACGTTCTCGGGGAACGTCTTGGGGAAGGCGACCTCGACGTCAAACGTCGGATCGTACTCGGTCATCGTCACAAAGTGCGAAAGCTTGATCTGCTCGCGCTCAAAGCCGTCGAACTCCTTGTCCGTGAACACGCGGGTCATCTGACGAGCGCGGTCGGGACGGAAGTTGAAGAAGATGGCCGCGTCGCCCTCGTGGATGCCCTCATTGTGGGCAGCGAAGGGCTCGACGAACTCATCGCCGCGCGGATCCTTCTCGTAGTAGGCCTTGATACCGGCCACGGGGTCGGTATCGGCATCGGACGCGTTGACCATGACATCGTAGGCACGCTGGATGCGCTCCCAACGGTTATCGCGGTCCATGGCCCAATAACGGCCCGAAACGGTGGCAACGCGAGCGTCGCAACCGGTCTCCTCGGAAATCTTGGCCAAGAAAGCGCAGAACTCGCTCATGTAGCCAGCACCGGACTGTGGGTCAACGTCGCGGCCATCCATAAAGGCGTGGACGCGAACGGTCTTGACGCCATGCTGGGCAGCCATCTTAACCAGGGCCTCAACATGGTTCATGTGAGAATGAACGCCGCCGGGGCTCATAAGGCCCATGAGGTGTAGGGTCTTGCCTTCGGCCTTGACATCGTCCATAGCCTTGACGAAGACCTCGTTCTTGGCGATGGAGCCGTCCTTGATGGCATTGTTGATGCGCGAAAGCTCCTGGAAGACGATGCGGCCGGCACCGATATTGAGGTGACCCACCTCGGAGTTGCCCATCTGGCCATCGGGAAGGCCCACGTCCTCGCCCGAAGCGCCGAGCGTGGTGTGGGGGTATTTCTCGTACAGGCTATCAAGGAAGGGCGTCTTGGCAGCGGCGACGGCGTTCTCGCCATCGGCCGGAGCCAGGCCACAGCCGTCCATGATGATCAGGAGTGCAGGAAGATGACGCTGTGCCATATGTCCTACTCGCCTGCCTTGACGACCATAGAGGCGAAGTCGGCAGCCTTGAGCGAAGCGCCGCCCACGAGCGCGCCGTCAACGTCGGGCTTGGCGACGAGCTCAGCGATGTTGCCGGGCTTGGCAGAGCCACCATAGAGAACGCGGATGCCGTTAGCGAGCTCCTCGCCGAACATCTCCTTGAGGGTCTCACGGATAGCGCCGCAGACCTCCTGAGCGTCCTCGGCGGTAGCGGTCTTGCCGGTGCCGATGGCCCAGATGGGCTCGTAGGCGACGACGACCTGCTTGGGGCAGGTGATCTCAAGACCAGCAAGGCCAGCCTTGACCTGGTTCACGACGTGCTCGACATAGGTGCCAGCCTCGCGGACCTCGAGGGACTCGCCGCAGCAGAAGACGGGAACAAGACCGGCGGCAACGAGAGCCTTGGCCTTCTTGTTCTGATCCTCGTCGGTCTCGTGGAAGTAGTCGCGACGCTCGGAGTGACCGATGATGCAGTAGGTGCAGCCAGCAGACTTGAGCATGTCGCAAGAAGACTCACCGGTGAAGGCACCCTTGGCCTCCCAGTACACGTTCTGTGCGCCGAGGGCGATGGGGGCAGCCTGAATACGGTCATGAACCGTGGTGATGTCGATGGTCGGAGGGCAGACGAGCACCTCGACGCCAGCCGGAACCTCAGGCAGAGCCTGAGCCAGCTCGTCGGCGAGCTTGGCGGCCTCGGCGACGTCGTTGTTCATCTTCCAGTTACCAGCGATAAGAAGGGTGCGATTAGGCATCGAGAAGCGCCTCCACTCCGGGCAGGGCCTTACCCTCGACGAGCTCCATGGAAGCGCCACCACCGGTGGAGATCCAGCTCATCTTGTCGGCCAGGTTGAACTTGTTGACAGCTGCGACAGAGTCGCCACCGCCGATGATCGAGGTGCAGTCGGCCTCGGCAACAGCCTCGGCGATAGCCTGGGTGCCGTGAGCGAAGTTATCGAACTCGAAAACGCCCATGGGGCCGTTCCAGAACACGGTCTTGGCGCCCTTGACAGCCTCGGCGTAGAGCTCCTCGGTCTTGGGGCCGATGTCCATGCCCTCACGATCGTCGGGGATAGCGTCGGAAGCGACAACCTCGGGGACAGCGTCCTCGCCAAAGTGATCGGCAACGCGGTTGTCGATGGGGAGCAGGATCTTAACGCCCTTCTCCTCGGCCTTCTTGAGCATCTCGCCAGCGCGCTCGACCCAGTCCTCTTCCTTGAGGGACTGACCGACGGTCAAGCCCTGAGCCAGGAAGAAGGTGTAGGCCATGCCGCCACCGATGATCAGGGTGTCAGCGGAGTCGATGAGGTGATCGAGAACGCCGATCTTGGAGGAAACCTTGGAACCGCCGACGATAGCGACGAAGGGACGCTCGGGCTCGGCGAAGATGCCGGTCAGCGTGTCGACCTCCTTCTCGAGCAGGAAGCCGGCGACGGCAGGCAAGTAAGCGGCGGGGCCCACGACGGAACCCTGGGCGCGGTGAGCGGTGCCGAAGGCATCGAGAACGAAGACGTCACCATAGGAAGCGAGCTTCTTGGCAATCTCGGGATCGTTCTTCTTCTCACGCTTGTCGAAACGGACGTTCTCGAGAACGAGGACCTTGCCCGGCTCGACGGCGGCGACAGCCTCAGCAGCCTTCTCGCCGTAGGTGTCGGCGACAAAGGCAACGTCGAGACCAGAGAGCTCGGCGAGCTTCTTGGCGACGGGCTCGAGGGACAGCTCGGGCTGGAAGCCGGTGCCATCGGGACGGCCGAGGTGGCTCATGAGGATGACGCGAGCGTTGTGCTCAACGAGGTAGTTGATGGTGGGCAGGGCAGCCTTGATGCGGGTGGTGTCGCCAACGACGCCATCCTTGATAGGCACGTTGAAGTCAACGCGGACGAGAACGCGCTTGCCGTCGACATCGATGTCGCGGACGGTCTTCTTGGTAAAGGCCATGTTTGCTTCTACCTTTCGTACGTGTCTGCCTCCCATTACGGCAGACGATTTCCTATAAAAAGGGCGCGACCCTAGGGTGTAAGCCCTATAAGGCCGCGCCCTTCTTTAGACGCTCAACGAGCTATTCGCTAAAAGCTAAATTAAGCAACGAACTTCTCGAAGTACTTGATGGTGCGGACCATCTGAGAGGTGTAAGAGTTCTCGTTGTCGTACCAAGAGGTGACCTGAACGAGGGTCTGGCCGTTGCCGAGATCAGAGCACATGGTCTGAGTGGCGTCGAAGATGGAGCCGTGGGTCTCGCCGATGATGTCGGTGGAGACGATGTCGTCCTCGTTGTAACCGAAGGTCTCGGAGATGGTGGCAGCGTAGGCCTTCATAGCGGCGTTGACCTCGTCGACGGTGACCTTCTTGTCAACGACAGCGTAGAGGTTGGTGATGGAGCCGGTCGGCGTCGGGACGCGCTGGGCGGCACCGATGAGCTTACCGTTGAGCTCGGGGAGAACCAGGCCGATAGCCTTGGCAGCACCGGTGGTGTTGGGGACGATGTTGACGGCGCAGGCGCGGCTACGACGCTTGTTGCCCTTGCGCTGCGGGCCGTCGAGCGGCATCTGGTCGCCAGTCCAGGCGTGAATGGTGGTCATGATGCCGGACACGATGGGAGCGAAGTCGTTCAGACCCTTGGCCATCGGGGCGAGGCAGTTGGTGGTGCAGGAAGCGGCGGAGATGATGTTGTCCTCAGCGGTCAGCGTCTCGTGGTTGACGTTGTACACGATGGTGGGCAGATCGCTGCCGGCCGGAGCGGAGATGACGACCTTCTTGGCGCCAGCGTTGATGTGGGCCTGAGCCTTAGCCTTGCTGGTGTAGAAGCCGGTGCACTCGAGAACGACGTCGACGTCGAGGTCGCCCCAAGGCAGGTTATTGGCGTCGGCCTCCTTGTAGATCTTGATCTCCTTGCCGTCAACGGTGATGGAATCCTCGCCAGCAACGACCTCGTGATCGCGAGCGTAGTTGCCCTGCGTGGAGTCGTACTTCAGCAGGTAAGCGAGCATATCGGGAGAGGTGAGGTCGTTGATAGCGACGATTTCGGAGCCCTCATGACCGAACATCTGACGGAAAGCCAGACGACCGATGCGACCGAAGCCGTTAATAGCAACCTTTACTGCCATTGTGTCTCCTTTCGTAAGGCCCCCGCAAGCTACAGCGCCTGCCGTTGAGGCCCACAAACTAACCACTCGCCTAATATACCTTTTTTTGGACTTGAATTTCACGAGAATGCTCGAAATTGAAAATCAAATTTACGTTAAAACGTTTTAAAGAATAAAACAGCAGTTAAATCCGTATATACGCCGATACTTTAAACTACCTGTTTGCTTCAATGAGCTTTTCAAGCCTCAAAACTCGATGGTAGAGGGCCGACTTTGACAAGGGAGGGTCAGCCATCTCCCCCAAATCACGCAGCGACAGATCGGGATAGCGCTCGCGCAGGTCGCAAAAGACCGCCAAGGCATCCGGAAGCGCATCGCGAAGGCCACGCTGCTCGAGCTCATCGATAAGCGCAAGCTGATGTTGGGCGGCACCGGCGCTTCTGGTCTGGTTGGCGAGTTCGGCGTTCACGCGACGGTTCACATCGTTCTTAACCAACTTGACCGCACGCGCCTCCTCAATCTCGGCAACACTGCGCCTGGCACCAATCAGCTTTAAAAGATGCTCGATTTCCTCGGCGCTCTTTATGTACACGGCATAAGACCCCCGCCGTGCATTAACACGCGCATGGACCCCAATCTGCTCCAAAAGATCGCAAAGCCCCTTGGCATATTGCTCACCCTGTACCGCAATCTCCAAATGAAAATCGCCGCGTGGATCGGCCACGAAGCCGCCCGCGATGAGCGCGCCGCGGATATAGGCAAGTCTGCAGCAAGGACGGGCAACGATATGCCGGGGCACGCCGGCGACAAGTCCTCCCCTCCGGTCGAGGATACCCAGCAGCACCAGAGCCTTATCCAAATCGGGCTGATCGGGCAAGGTGATGAGATAATTTCGAACCTTATGCAATACAGATTTGCGGACGGTGAACTCCGTTTTGAGTTTAAGGATGCGATGCGTCAGCGTGATCATCGTGCGCGCGACGGCTCCCGTCTCAGTCGCAACCGTCAAACGATACCGCCCAGAGCCGGTAAGCGAGAGCGTACCACTCACGCGCGTGAGGGCGGCAAGCGTCGACAAGTCGCAGTATTCACATTCGGGTTCGCAGCGCGCAAGCTCGTCACGCACCTCGGCGGTAAACGACATGCAGGCCTAGGCTTTCGTGTTGGCGCGCGACAAGTCGCGATGGGAAATGCTCACGTGATACTGGGCGCCTTCCAAATAACGTGCCGTGGCCTCGGCGATGGCAACGCTGCGGTGCTGACCGCCCGTGCAACCGATGGCAATAGAAAGCTGCGGCTTGCCCTCTGCGATATAACCGGGCATGACCGTATCGAGCAGCTGCGTCCAGGCCTTCCAGAACTCCTGCGTCTTGGGATGGTCCAGAACAAAGTCGGAGACCTTTTTATCGAGACCGGTCATCGTGCGCATCTCGGGATCGTAAAACGGATTAGGCAGGAAGCGGACGTCGATCATAATGTCCGCCTCGACGGGCATGCCGTGCTTAAAGCCAAACGAGAACACATGGACGTCCATGAGCTGTTGGTCGGACAGCTCGGAAAATGCCATACGTAGCTTGTTGCGCAGCGCAGAGGTGCGCAGACGGCTCGTGTCGATAATCATATCGGCTCGGTCGCGCACGCCCTGCAGCTGAAGGCGCTCGCGCTGAATGGCATCGGCCGTAGTCTCCCCCGGCTTGGCAATGGGATGACGGCGGCGATTTTCGCTGTAGCGACGAATCAGCACCTCGTCAGAAGCCTCCAGGAACACGATGTCGCAGCTCATCTCGCGCTCTTCGAGCGCGGCGACAGCATCGAGCAACTCGTCAAACAGTCCCTGGCTACGCAAATCGCAGGTAACGGCGAGATGCCTGCCCACGCCCGTATTGATGCCGACGAGCTCAGCAAGCTGGGCGATGAGACGCGGAGGCAGGTTATCGATGCAAAAATAGCCCATGTCCTCGAACACGTGCATGGCCTGTGTGCGGCCCGATCCGGACATTCCGGTGATGATGACGATATCGGGGATGCGCTCCGAGCGCTCCGCCGCATCCATGGCATCTCCCTTTTGCATGTGCTGCCTCCCGAAACAAGCGCGGGACCCAGCAACCCAGATCCCGCGCGGTCAATTGCCTATATTGAGTATACCGCCCCGAGCGGATACGAGGTCTGTCTTACGCCTCAAGCGCAGCCTTGAACCAACTTGTAATACTCGTGGGGTGCGTGATGGCGGTGCCGACGACAACGGCCCAGGCGCCAGCATCGATCGCGGCGCGAGCCTCCTCGGGCGTGTGCACGCGGCCCTCGCAAATGATGGGAAGGCCGGGGAATTCCTCGGTCGCCTGGCGCAGGAGCGGCAGATCGGGACCGTCGGCCATGGTGCAATCGATAGCGGCAACACCGTGAGAGAGCGTGGTAGATACCAGGTCGAAGCCCATATCAACCGCACGGCGAATGTCCTCGATGGTGGCACAATCCGCCATCAGGAGCACGCCCTCCTCGTGCAGCGGACGGAAGGTGTCCTCGACGGTCTTGCCATCGGGACGCGGACGATCGGTGGCGTCGATCGCCACGATATCGGCACCGGCAGCAACGCAGGCGCGAGCGTGACGCAGCGTCGGCGTGATGTAAACGCCCTCGTGTCCATCCTTCCACAGGCCGATGACGGGAACCTCACAGCGACCCTTAATAGCGGCAATGTCGGCAAGGCCCTGACAGCGAATGGCGGCGGCGCCGCCAAGCTCGCAAGCGCGAGACATTTGAGCCATGGTCTCGGGCGTACGAAGCGGCTCGCCCATATACGCCTGAACGCTCACGACGAGCTTGCCCTTCAGGGACTGGATCAAAGGATCGACGGTCATGTTCGACTCAACCTTTCTCAAAACAGCCTTCTGAGACACCGCACCTTGACGTTCAAACCGTCGCTCGCGTACCGAAGTACGCTTCGCTCCTCTTTCACGTCAATCTGCGGCACCTCAGAAGGCGCACTTGGTAGTTATGTTTACTTCAACGACGCAAGAAGGTGTTCGGCGGCACCGATAAGTGGCGCGTCGCCCTCCAGAGAACCGATGAGGATCGGCGTGTCCTGAAGTGGATCGAGCGCCTGGCTGGCATAGCCTTCGTGCACCGAATCCTTCCACGTCTGCGAACGCCAATCGGGACCTTGGTGAATCACGCCGCCCGAAAGCACGATGACCTCAGGGTCCAGGATGTTAGCGAGCGAGCCCAAGCTGGCACCCAGCGCAAAGCCGGCATCATGGATGACCTCGGTCGCCTTTGCGTCGCCTGCACGGCACAGGTCGTTCACATCGCGACCGACCGAAGGACGGCTGGGGTCGACGCGGCCAAAGCGCTCATCGTACATACGACCAATGGAAGTGCCCGAAGCAACCGACTCCAGATGGCCGGAACGCCCGCAGGCGCAGGGAATGCCGGCGGCAGCCGAGCACTCGATGTGGCCCATATGGCCAGCAGCACCGTGGAAGCCCTGCATCACGCGGCCGTTCTCGACATATGCGCCGCCGATACCCGTACCGATGCCAAGACACAAGACGGAGAACTTGCCCTTGCCGACACCCCAGTGGGCCTCGCCCAGAGCATGAGCCTGCACGTCGCCCACAACGGCAACGGGAAGACCAAGGTCCTCGCGCAGACGCGGCCCCAACTGAACGCCGGACCAGCCGGGCATGATCTCATTGGCATACGCAATGGCGCCCGTCTTGGGATCGACGACGCCTGCGGCACCGATACCGACACCGAGAACCTCGACATCGGGATTCGCCTCAAGAGCGGCCTTGATAGACGCCTCGATACGCTGGAAGACGGCCTCGCCGCCCTCTTGGGCCTCTGTGGGAACCTCGGCCTCAAAAACGGGATGGGGCACACTACCGTCAGCCGGGTACTCCATGATGGCAGTCGCAATTTTAGTTCCGCCGATATCGACAGAGCAGACGTACTTGTTCTCCATGTCGCTCTCCTTCGGAGATAAAAACAACTACAGGAAATGCGCCGTCAGGCTAGCCGTCACAGCGCAGTAAAGGTTTTCCAGGTGTCCGAGATCGCCGAGAAACCGTGTGGCCATTGACCTAATGGGTCATGGCCACACGGTTGAACGGCGAGGTCGGGTGCCTGGGAAGCTTTACAGGAGACCGTTGTCCTGAAGGACCTTCCTAATCGCCTCGACGTTCTCGCCGGTCATGGCCTTCACCGGGCGCGGCATGGTCGGGCTGTCGAAGATGCCCATGAGGTTCATAGCGGTCTTGAAGGCGCCGACGCCACCGGCATAGCCCTGGACGCCCGAGGTGACATCCCAGATGTGGGAGATCTCGTTGAGGCGATCCTGCTCGGCCTTGACGGTAGCCCAGTCACCGGCCTGAGCGGCCTTCCACTGGCGCACGTAGCCCTCGGGCTCAACGTTGGCAAGGCCCGGGACAGAACCGTCGGCGCCACCGAGGTAAGCGCCGTCGACGACAACCTCGTGACCGGTGAGGATACTCATCGGATGGCCGTTCTTCTCGTTCTCCTGAACGAGGTAGCGGAACGAGATGTCATCACCCGAGGAATCCTTGACGCCAGCAAGGACGCCCTCGGCGCCGAGCTTGGCAAGGAGCTTCCAGGGGAGCTTGGTGTGAACGCAGACGGGAATGTCATAGGCAAAGATGGGCAGGTCGAGCTCCTCGTGCAGGATGCGGAAGTGCTCCTCGACCTCGGTCATGCCCTGCAGGGCATAGAACGGGCAGGTGGCGACAAGCGCATCGGCGCCCAGCTCCTGAGCGACCTTACCGTGCTCGATCATGCGCTCGGTCTCGGTATCGATGATGCCGACCAGAACAGGCACGCGGTGATCGACGATGCGCACGGCCTCGGCGATAATCTGGCGACGGCGCTCGTCGGTGGAGAAGACGACCTCGCCCGAGGATCCCAGGAAGAACAGGCCATCGACGCCGGCATCGATCATGCGGTTGATGCTGCGCTCAAAGGAGACAACATCGAGCTGGTGATCTTCGGTATCGGGAACAACGACGGGAGGGATAACGCCGGTGAATTTCTGAGTTGCCACAAGAATCTCCTTAGTTGTCTGGCGGGCGGCCCTATGCCACCCACTCTTGTTGGCAGTGTCCAGGCCGTCTAGGCCAAAGAACACGGGTAGAACGTTTGGTTAAAAAAGTCGATGACTTCGTTTTCGAACGCATTGATGCGCTCATGAGCGTATTTGGCATAGATGACATGCCTCCGGTCACACTCAAGACCGTTGAATACGGCAAACTGGCCCTTGGGATCGCTCACGACATCCATGAGCGATGTGCCCATGAGCACCGATCCACGCACCCGAGACGACAACGCCTCGAGGCCACCGGGAATTGGATTGGCAACCGCCGTGCAGGCGAGGCCCCGCTCGTCCAGAGCAGAAACCGCCAGCGCGACTCCGCCGCCAAGGCCCTCGCCCCATGCAAAGATGCGGTCGGGGTCCACGCCATCAAGATTGCGCGCCACCTTCGCCATCGCGCAACCCCAACGGACGCGCTTGACAAAAGCAGGAGAGGCAATCCCCTGCTGCAGCTCGCTGGATCCAATCGCCTCATCGTCCAGCGCAAGCACGGCATATCCCATGGCCGCAAACCTCGTCATGTGATGCCATCCCCGCACGGGTCGGTCGATGTCGTGAAACATCAGACATAGCGGCACAAGCTCGGATGCTCGGGCGCGACCGGCAGGCTCGATCAAACGCGCGTGGACCACATCGCCACTAAGCTCAAAGGAAACCTCGGAGTAGCGGGCATACGGATTGGCGAAATCGATCGCCGTAATACTCGGCCCGCAAACCTCAAGGTCCGAAGCGGCTATCTCTAATTCGGAAACATCCGCAGAAGCATCACCGCGCCAATCCCGGAAATCAGCGAGCCTTGACGAGACCGTTCCGGGAATCCCCACAAGGTCGGAGACAATCAGCTCATTGACATTGCTCTCGCACTTAGACATGAGCCTCCCCTCCCTTGCAGAAAAACGGAATGATCAGATCGTCAAAATCCTGAATCTCCTCGTGGCCAAAGCCTTCAAAGAACTCATGACGCTTTTCACAGGTCAGGTTGTTATAGACCGCAAACTGCGTCGCTGGCAGACAGACGGTATCGGCTGTGCCGGTGCCAAACAGCACGGGGCATTTGACCATAGGGGCAAAGTTCTTGGAATCGAAGTACGCCAGCTTGGCATAGGCTTCATCGATACGAGTCGAGTCCTCGTCAAACCAGCGAGACCAATAGCGCAGGCCCTCGTAGGCAATGTCGTCGGCATCCAAATCCCAGACCAGGCGGAAATCCGACAGGAAGGGATAGAGGATGGCGGCGCGATTGATAAGCTCGCTGTTAAGTGCACAGGTCGCAATGCCCAAACCGCCGCCCTGCGACGCGCCATTCACAAACACACGGGCAAGATCGATGCCCTCGAGCTCGCGAACGATGCGGCACAGGATGCGAATATCTTGGTGCAAGCGGACATAGTAGAGGTTGGCCGGATCGCCGTCGATACCGGCGACGATATGGCCCGCGACCGTTGTGCCCTCAAATCCACCAATGTCCTCGGAGGGACCTCCTTGGCCGGGGCAGTCGAGGGCGATGAGTGCCATGCCCATGCCCGCAAACGACGCCTGCTCAAACCAGCTGCGGCTTGCACCCGGATACCCATGGAACTGAAGTACCAATGGCACGGGCTCGTCCGAGACGGGTTTAAGGTACTTGGCATGCAGGCGAGCGCCACACATGCCGGTATACCAGAGGTCGAAAAGCTGGCAGGTCACGGCATCGGTGACCGATGCCGTCTCGATCGCATAGTCAAGTCCGACGGCGTCGGCCTCGGCCATGCGGTCCTTCCAAAAGAGATCGAAATCTGATGGACGGGGCATGGCGCCCCGATACCCACCAAATTGCTGTTGTAGCTCCTGAGCACTTGGCATGGCTCGTGAACCCAACCTTTCGAAATCGCAACGGAGGTGCGCCCGGCAAGGGAACCGGGCGCACGGGAGGGAAAGCGAGGCTACTCGCCGAGCTTGGGATGCAGCAGCGACGGCGCAGCACCGAGCAGCATCTTGGTGTAGGGGTCCTGAGGGTGCTGGAAGACCTGCTTGGCCTCGCCCTGCTCGACGATCTTGCCGCCATTCATAACGATGATGTCGTCAGAGATATAGCGGACCGTCTGGATGTCATGGCTGATGAACACCATGGCCAGGCCGAGCTCCTTCTTAAGGTCGGTCAGCAGGTTCAGAATCTGCGCGCGGACCGAAACGTCCAGAGCCGAGGTGGGCTCGTCGGCAATGATGGCATCGGGGTTCAGCGACAGGGCACGGGCAATTGCGACGCGCTGGCGCTGGCCGCCCGAAAGCTGGCCGGGAAGAACCTCGGCGGCAGAGCTGGGCAGACCGGTGAGCTCCAAGAGCTCCTTGACGCGCTTCTCCTGCTCGGCCTCAGTACCCAGGTTGTGGACGCGCATGGGGTCGAGCAGTTGCTCGCGAACGACCATGCGGGGGTTGAGTGCCGTGGCCGGGTTCTGGAACACGACCGAGATGACGCGACCCATGTGGCGACGGTCCTCGGCGGTACGTTTGGTAACGTCCTTGCCCTTAAAGTAGACCTTGCCGCTCGTGGGGGCCTGCAGGCCGCACATGACGTTGGCGGTGGTGGACTTACCGCAACCGGACTCGCCGACGATGCCGATCGTCTGACCGGGCATGAGCCTAATCGTTACACCCTGGACGGCGTGAACCAGGTTAGGGTGCAGAATCGAGCCGGTACGGGTCCTAAAGGTGACGTGGACGTCATCAAGGAAGATGATCGGCTCGACGCCGTTGACTGCGGTCTCGCTCATCTACATCGCCTCCGCGTGAGGGGTCAAACCATTTGCCTTGAGCACCTCGTCGGGGAGCTCGGAATAGAAGTGCTCGGTGCCGGGCACGCGCTTGAAGACCGGACGGGTGTCCAGGCCAATACGCGGATGGCTCGAGCGGGGCGCGAAGCGATCGCCCTTGGGGAAATCGCGCGGGCTCGGAACGGCGCCGGGCACCTGGTGCAGGCGGCCCGAACCGCTCTCGATGGACAGGACGGAACCCAGAAGACCGCGGGTGTACTCGTGGATCGGGTTGGTGAGCAGCTCCTTGGTGGGCGCCTGCTCGATAACCTGACCGGCGTACATCACCGTGATGTTATGGGCGACCTCGGCGACCAGCGCCAGGTCATGCGAGACGAAGATCATGGCAAAGCCGAGCTTGGCCTGAAGGTCGTTGAGCAGCTTGATGACCTGCTTCTGGACGGTAACGTCCAGGGCGGTCGTGGGCTCGTCGCAGATGACCAGCTTGGGGTCGCGGGTAAGGGCCATAGCGATCAGAACACGCTGACGCTGGCCACCGGAAAGCTCATGCGGGTAGCTCTCGAGCGTACGCTTGGGGTCGAGGCCCACGAGCTCCAGGAGTTCCTCGGCGCTGCGGGTGCCGCCGCGCTTGGTGAGCTGCTTCATCTGGGCAGAGATGAGCATGGAGGGGTTGAGCGAGGACAGGGCGTCCTGATAGACCATGGCGATATCGGTACCGCGCAGGCCGAACCACTCCTTCTTGCTCATCTTGAGCAGGTCACGGCCCTCCCAGAGGACCTCGCCGGAAAGATGTTCGTCATCGTCGGTCAGGCCCATGATGGCCAGCGTGGTGATGGACTTACCGCAACCGGACTCGCCCACCAGGCCCATAGTCTGGCCAGGACGGACGTCAAAGTTGACATGGTCGACGACGTTGATATCGCCGTGGTGCTCAAACTGGATGCAGAAGTCACGGACCGAAAGGATCGGTTCGACAGACTCGTCGGGCACATGGCGATCGTCACGCTTGAGCTCGACATCGCGCAGGGCTCCAAGGCGAGCGGAGAGGGACTGGGCCTGCTCCTTGTAGGCGCGAACGGGGTCGGAGACCAGCAGGTCGGCCTCGCGGCGCTTGGAGGAATCGGTCGGATCCAGGGCGGCGGAGGGAGCAGCGGCCATGGCGTCGGTAATGCCCTCGGAGAGGATGTTGAGCGCCAGGCAGGTGATCATGATGGCCAGGCCCGGGAACAGCGCCTGCCACCAACGGCCGGCGAGCACGCCGCCGCGGGCGTCGGCTAGGATGTTGCCCCAGGTAGCGGTGGGCTCCTGGATACCAGCGCCGATGAAGGTCAGCGAAGCCTCGAAGATGATGGCGTCGGCGACCAGGGTAACGGTGAAGACCATGATCGGGGCGATGCAGTTACGCAGAACATGCTTGATCAAAATCCACGGAGCCTTGGCGCCGGAAACGATGACCGCGCGGACATAGTCCTCGCCGTACTCGGACACGATGTTGGCGCGCACGATACGGGCAATCTGCGGAGTGTACATAAAGCCGATGGCGAAGATGATCGACGGCACGGAGTTGCCCAGGATGGAGACGAAGACGGCCGCGAGGGCGATGCCCGGGATGGACATGATGATGTCCAAGATACGCATGATCGTCTCGGAGACGGCCTTGCGCGAAACCGCTGCAAGGGCGCCCACGACCGAGCCGCAGACCAGAGCCATGGCAGTGGCGCCAAAGCCGATAATCAGCGAGTAACGACCACCGTAGAGCATACGCGACAGAATATCGCGACCCTTATCGTCGGTACCGAAGATAAATCCGTTGCCGGGAGCCTGGCGAGCCGTAAAGATCTCGACCGGGCTATAGGGGGCAAGAAGGGGCGCCAGAATCGCAGTCAGGGCGACCAGCACCAGCACGACGGCGGCAATCTTAGAAGACAGCGTCATCTTCTTCCAGCCACCGAGCTTGAGCCCCTTGGAGGCAGCCTTCTCGAGCTGCTCGGTTTGCTTCTCTCGAATCTTTACCATAATCTACACCGTCCTGATGCGCGGGTTGATGAGCAGGTAGAGCATGTCAACCACGATGTTGATGATGATGAAGGCAAGAGCAACGACGATAACGACGCCCTGAACCAGGTTCGCCTCGTTGCCCTGAACGCCCTGCAGAATCGCGGTGCCCATGCCGGGGAGGTTGAAGATAACCTCGATGACGACGGCGCCGCCCATGAGGTAACCGATCTTAAGACCGAGGGTGGTGACCGGGGTGATCAGCGCATTGCGAAGAACGTTGATACCGACGACGACCTTCTCGGGAACGCCGGCACCGCGAGCCATACGGACATAGTCCTTGTCGAGCTCCTCGACCATGGCGGTACGCACGATACGAGTCATCTGGCCCGTCAGCGGAAATGCCAAGGCGATGGCGGGCATAATCATGCGGCCCAGATAACCAGCCGGATTCGTGGTGAAGTGAGGCAGAGCACCCGATGCCGGGAGCACCTTAAGGTAGGAAGAGAACAGCAGGATCAACAGAACGGCAAGCCAGAACGACGGGGTTGCCAAGCCGGCGATGGAAAAGACGCGGATCACTTGGTCCGGCCATTTGTCGCGATACAGTGCCGCGATGACGCCGAGTAAAAACGAAACGACCGCACCGATGGCAAGGCCGATGAAGGTCAGCTGCATCGTGACGGGCAGGGCCGTGGAGATGCGCTTGGCAACGGAGTTGCGAGCAGCACCATAGGTGCCCATGTCGCCATGGATCAAATCGCCCATATAGCGCACGTAGCGCACAGGCCAGGGGTCGTCCAGACCATACTTCTCATGGTACTCGGCAACCGCCTCGGGCGAGGCACCGTCACCCAACGCCGTGTAGGCGGGGTCGGTCTTGGAGAACGACATAAGGAAGAACACCAGGACGGTGACGCCCAATGCCATGATCGGCAGCGCCACAAGACGCCTTCCAATCAAACGTAGCAAGTTGTTCACGTTCTCTCCCCTTTCTTTTGTCGGTAGGACCAACTGGTATATGAGTACGGATACTCATTACAAGACCCGAGCGACATCGAGGTCGCCCGGGTCTTTGTTTCAACTATGAGGATACGGTCCCAACGACCGACATCCTGCATACAGACTCAAGCGAGTCTTACGCCTTGACGGTCGCAACGCCCCTGAAGGACATGCTCGTCGTACCGATGCCCTTGAAGCCATCGAGGGCCTCGCCGTTGGGCGCAGTGGACGGATCGTCCCAGGAAGCGGAGACGGTCTTGACGTGGACAACGGGGTACAGAACGGCATTGTCGGCAATGATGTCGAAGCACTCGTTCCACTTCTTCTGCTGCTCGTCGCCCTCGGCGGCAAGAGCCTCGTCCATGAGACCGTGGAGCTTCTGCCACTCAGCGGACTCCTTCCACGGGCAACGGGTCTGCATCCAGACGTTGTCGCCGTACCACCAGTTGAGCAGCAGGTCGGGGTCGGCGCCGAAGCAGGAAGGATCGCCAGGGGCAAGGAGGATATCGTAGGCCTCGCCGCCGTCGATGGCAGCGTAGGTGGCCGGCGAGGTATCGGTCTGGATGGTGACATCGAAACCGAGAGCGTCGAGGTCGTTCTTGACCTGGGCGGCCATACCCTTAATCTGCTCGTTGTCGGTGGTGCGCAGGGTGATGGCACCCGGGGTGATGCCAGACTCCTCGATGAGCTTCTTAGCCTTCTTGGCGTCGGTCTTGTACACCGTGGAAGCCTCATGATAGTTGGTGAAGCTCTTGGGCAGGTAGCAGCTGGCAGCGGTGGCAAGGCCGGCGAAGGTGTTGCTGACCATCTTCTCGGTGTCGAGCGCATACATGACAGCCTGGCGGACCTTGACGTTGTTCCAAGGCTCCTTGGCGACGTTGAACATGATGAAGCGGGTGCCGAAACCCTGAACGTTATCGATCTTGCAGCCGGCGCTCTCGAGCTGGTCGACGGCGTCAGCGGTAACGAGCTCCATAACGAGCGTGGAGCCCTCCTGCTGAGCGGTAACGCGAGCGGTGGGGTCGGTCAGGATGCTGTACTGGATCTTCTTATCCTCGGCAGCATACTCACCGTTGTACTCGGGGTTGGGAACCAGGGTGATCTCGGTATCGGAGATAGAGTCGTACATCCAGGGGCCGGAGCCGATCGGCTGCTTGGCGCGATCCTCCTCGGTCTGGGTGGCCGGGGTAACGCGGACGATGGCCAGACGATCCTTGAGCAGGGAGAAGTTGGGGACCTTGGTCTTGACCGTCACGGTGCTGGCGTCCTTGGCCTCGATGGACTCGAAGGGCTGGAAGAACGGAGCATAGGTAGCGGAAGCGGCGCAAGCGGTGTAGGAGGCAACGACATCGTCAGCGGTGACCTCGGTGCCATCGGAAAACTTGGCGCCCTTGCGGATGGTGACCTCGAAAGTGGTGTCGTCCACAGACTTGGGATCGTCGGTGGCGAGCTCGTTGAAGGTGCTGTAGTCGTGGTAATCGATGCCGTAGAGGCCCTCGACGACGTGCCAGTTAGCACCCAGGCCCACAGCGGAGCCGGTGCTGGCGGGATCGAAGCTGGACGGAGCGTAAGCGGAACCAGCGGTGATCACGCCGCCGCCACGGTTGGCGGAATCGGTGGAACCGGAAGCGGAACCCTCGTCGCTAGAGCTGCCACCGCAGCCGGTGAGACCAAGCCCTGCGACAGCAGCGACGCTGCCGGTGAGGCCGAGGAACGAACGCCTGGACATACCCTTGTTGATGATGGCCATGTCTTCTCCTATCAATAGAGAATCTTACCCGGGAGCGCCTAGACGTGCCCCCGCGCAACTTGCGGACGATATATACCTTACCTACCGACGAACCCAACTGAGGTGCCGCGCTCGGCGACCGATACATACATACGCTTGAACGGTATTTGCTACCGTTCACCGAATTCATTGACAAACGATTCGCCAGACAGTATGTATCGACGAGGTGAGATATCAGTCTTCGTCAACCCGCAGGATAGCAGGGTTGTTCACCATGGCTAGTCAAACGTTTTAGCGTTAATTAAACCCGAAATCGGCTGGTAATCGCCGTGAAATAAATGATTGAAAATCACGCAATCATGTATATCAGTTGTTTAGAGGCGTGTTTAGTTTTCGGATTGCTTTGCCGCCGCCTCGGCGCGCTCGGCATTCCATGCAACGAGCGCCTCGTGAACCGCTTTGGCGACATCGGCAGGAATGCCTCGAACTTCCGCGATCTCTTGCTCGCTCGCCGCGCGCAAACGCTTCATCGAGCCAAAATGGCGCATAAGGGCACGTTTTCTGGTGGGTCCCACGCCTGGAACGTCATCGAGTACCGAAACCGTCATGGCTTTATCGCGCAATTCGCGATGGAACGTGATGGCAAAACGGTGCGATTCATCGCGCACCTGTTTAATTAGATAGAGCGACGCGGACCCGGTCGGCAGCACGACGGGAGTCTCGTCCCAAGGCACGAAAACCTCCTCATCGGCCTTTGCCAAGCCACAAACTGGTATATCGAGCCCAAGAGCCTCAAGTTGCTTGATCGCAGCGGTCAATTGCGGCTTACCGCCATCGACAACGAGCAAATCGGGGCGCGAGCCAAAGCGCTCGTCGGCCATGCGCTCGGGAGCATAACGTCGTCCCAAAACCTCGGACATCGACACGAAGTCGTTTGCCTCGTCCAATTCGGCCTGAATTTTAAAACGACGATACTGACTCTTGTCGGCGCGCCCGTTGGTAAACACCACCATCGAGGCGACCGTAAAGGTGCCATGCAGTGTAGAGATATCGAAGCACTCGATACGCAACGGCGGCGATGGCAGCGCCAACGCACTTTCGAGCTCCAGGAGCGCTTGATTGGTGCGGTCGTCAGCGTACCCCGTTCGCATCATGTAGCGCATGAGGGCATGGCGCGCATTTTTGGATGCCATATCGAGCAGACGGTGCTTTTCGCCACGCTGCGGCCTATGGAGATGGCAGGAACGCTCACGCTTGCCCGCAAGCCACTCCCCCAGCGCTTCCGCATCCTCAAGATCGACGGAAAGGTTGACCTCAGCTGGAATATCAGCCGTCTCGTCGTAATAGCGCTTAAGAAAGCCCGACTGGAGCTCTTCCTCGTCAACATCAAGACCCTTGTCGAGAATGAACTCGCAGGTGCGAACTGTTCGGCCCTCGCGAACGACGAAGACGCAAGCGGCGGAGATGGTCTCCTCGCGATAGAAACCGATGACATCTATATCGACACTGGAGGGAAAAACGACTTGCTGACGATCGTCCAGACCCCTGATGACCTCCAAACGACGTTTGACGCGTGCCGCGCGCTCAAAGTCGAGCGCCTCAGCGGCATCCGTCATCTCGGAGGTCAGCTCATCGACGACATCCTTGCGATGGCCCGACAAAAAGCGCTCGACACGCTTGACGTTCTTGGCATAGTCTGCCGGGGAAATCACGCCGACACACGCACCCGGGCCGCGCCCGACATGGTAGTCAAAGCAGGGGCGCCCGTTTTGCGCGCAAATCATATTGACGATGTCTTCCTCGCCCTTGTGGGACTCGACGATACGGCGACAACGACGCCACTCCGCACAGGATGCGGAGCAGATGGGGATAACCTTGCGCAGCGTATCTATCGTCTCACGTGCCGCGCGGCTATCGGTATAAGGTCCAAAATAGCGCGTTCCCGGCTTATGACGCTCACGCGTGTATTTGATAGCGGGATACAGGTCGCCCTTTGTAATGGCGATAAAGGGGTAGCTCTTGTCATCCTTGAGGTCGACGTTAAAGTACGGATGGTACTGACCAATCAAATTGCGCTCGAGCACCAACGCCTCGTGCTCGGTCTCCACCACGATATAGTCAAAGCTCGCCACCAGCTGCATCATCAGCGGGATCTTCTGGCGCTCGTCCTGCAGCGTCACGTACTGACGCATACGGGCGCGCAGGTTTTTCGCCTTGCCCACGTAGATGACATCGCCCTTGGCGTCTTTCCAAAGGTAGCAGCCGGGCTGCGTGGGAACGCGCGAAACCTGCTCGGCAAGCGTTGGAATGTTGTCGTGACCGGCCACGCGCACCTACTTGCGACGAATCAGCGCCGAGACCTCGGGCATCTTAAGGACGACGGCAAGGCCAAAGGTAACAGCAAGCGAGACGACACCCGCAACGCAAACGTAGCCAAGAGTAATCAGAATCGAGCCGCCAAGTGCCCCGACAAAGTGCTCAAGCGCCCACATGACGCCGGCGCCTGCGGCAGCACCCAGGCCACCGAGCAAAAGGCCAAAGAAACCGCCATGCAGGATAGATTTAACCTGAAGACCACGCAGACGACGACGCAGCCACCACAGCGAGCAACCGACCAAGATCACGTAGTCGACGACATACGAAAGCGCGATTGCCGGCATACCGAAGCCCAGCACAACGCCAAACAGCAGAACCGAGCCGGCCTGGCCGATGGCGGAATACAGACAATAGCGGCTATAGGGCTTCATGTCGAGCAAGGCAGAGAAGCTCTTCTGCATCAGCACGACCACGCCGTAGAGCGGCAGGGAAAGTGCCAGGTAGATAAGGAACTCCGACACCAGCGCCACACCGGACTCATCGAACTTGCCAGCGCAGTAGATCATGTTGAGCGGACGCGCGAAGACAATCAGGTACAGCGCGAATGGAATCAGGAAGAACAGCATCTGGGCGACGCCACGCGAAATGCCCGTGCGGACGCTGTCGTAATCCTTCTCCTGTGCGTCGTGAGAGAGCTCGGTATAGAGCGCCGTCGAAAGCGAGGCGGCAATCAGCGCGTAGGGCAGCGTGTACCACAGGCGCGCATAGGCGATGACGGAAGGACCAGTCTCGGGCTGGACCACCAGCGCAGCAGCGTTGGTGATAGAAGTCGAGACAAACATGCACACCGTGGCGAGCAGCGTCGGGATACCGAGCGCAATCGTCTGGCGCAGTGCGGGGTCCTTAAAGTCGATATGGATATGGGGATGCACGCCGTGCTTGCCAAGCGCGGGGATCTGACATGCCATCTGAACAAAGACACCGAGGGTCGTACCGGCCGCAATCAAGATGATGCCGGCACGTTCGCCAAACTGTGCGGACACGGGCGCAAAGCCCATAAAGCTCGCAATGACGATCACATTGTTGAGGACCGGGGCAAACGTCGACCAGAAGTAGTCGCGGTGTGCGTTGAGGACGCCCGAAAACACCGAGCCCAAACCATAAAACAGAATCTGGATGGCAAAGAAACGGAACATGAACGCAGCGGTATCCATGCTGCCGCCGTCACCCGAAAGGAACGATTGCGTCCAGATAAAGCCCGGGGCGAACACGGTCCCCAGCAACGAAATGCCACCCAGCACCAATAGCAGAATACCGAGCAGGTTGCCCACGTACTCGTTAGAGGCCTCGCGACCCTGCTCACGCCTCACGCCCATGTACACGGGCAAAAACGCCGTCACGAGCATGCCGCCCATCACGAGTTCGTAGAGCATATTGGGCAGGTTGTTGGCGACCTGATAGGAAGACGAGAGCAGCGACATGCCGATAGCGGCCGCCATTGCCCACGTGCGGATAAAACCGGTGACGCGAGACACGATGGTCAGGATGGTCATAAGCCCGGCGGAACGACCAACCGTGGAGTAGTCCGACGAGCCCATGTCGTCAGTGTCGTCTCGCGACGAAGAAGCTTCGGATGAGGGTGTCTGAGGCGCAGATTCTTTTGCAAAATGAGCTCCGCACTTCAATTCTTCCTGCGGCATCGCTCAGTCCTCTCTCGTAATCGGGGCGACCGTCGCCCCGCAAAATGCAATTAAATCATCAGGTGCAAGCTCAAGCTGATAACCACGCTTGCCTCCCGAAATAAAAATGGTATCCCAAAGGACACATGTCTCATCAATGAGCGTCCGGTAGCGTTTTTTCATACCGACCGGACTGCAGCCGCCGCGAACGTAGCCAGTCGCCGCAAGCAAATCCTTCACATGCATCATGGCCAAGGACTTCTCCCCCGCGGCACGCGCGGCGGACTTTAGATCGAGCTCGTCGGCAACAGGGATGCAGCACACGACGTGGTCGTTGGACGGCGTCACGCAGACCAAGGTCTTAAATCCTTGTCCGGGCTCCTCGCCAAGCTGCTCCGAAATCGCGACCCCCAGGCCCGCCGACTCATCACCATCGTCTTCGTACGTATGTAGAACATAGGAAATGCCGGCGCTTTCCAGCTCGCGCATCGCATTGGTTTTTGGCGTCTTTACAGCCTTTGCCATGGCATATCCTTTCCCTCGCATTCGGACGCAAGGATTAAGTATATGTCCAATTCGGCTGCATACGTCACTTCGACACAGCAAGCGCCATCGAATCACAAGGAGTCGATGGCGCCCATAAACTGAATCGCCTATTTATTGAGCATCAAGTTGAGCCTGACGCTCCCGGTCACGCCTGAGCAACGGCGCCAAAAACTTGCCCGTATAACTCTGCGGACAGTCCGCAACCTGCTCCGGTGTGCCCGAAACCACGACGGTTCCGCCGCCGTTACCGCCCTCGGGGCCCATATCGATCAGGCGGTCGGCAACCTTGATGACATCAAGGTTGTGTTCAATCACCAGCACCGTGTTGCCCGCATCGACCAAGCGCTGCAGCACATCGAGCAGCTGGCGGACGTCCTCAAAATGAAGGCCGGTCGTCGGCTCATCCAAAATATAGAACGTCTTGCCCGTCTGGCGTCGATGAAGCTCCTTGGCGAGCTTCACACGCTGCGCCTCGCCGCCCGAGAGCGTCGTAGCGGGCTGGCCCAGGCTCACGTAGCCCAAGCCTACATCGTACAGCGTCTGGAGCTTGCGCTTAATCTGCGGGATATTCCCAAAGAAGGCCAGTGCCTCGGTGACGCTCATGTCGAGCACGTCCGAGATGGTCTTACCACGGTAGGTGACCTCAAGCGTCTCGCGGTTATAGCGTTTGCCGCCGCAGACCTCACAGGGGACATAGATATCGGGAAGGAAGTGCATCTCGATCTTAATTTGTCCGTCGCCCTTGCATGCTTCGCAGCGACCGCCGCTCACGTTAAAGGAGAAACGTCCCGGCGAGTAGCCGCGCGCCTTCGACTCCGGCGTACTCGCAAACAGCGCGCGAAGATCATCCCACAGGCCAATGTACGTAGCAGGGTTGGAACGCGGCGTGCGGCCAATCGGCGACTGGTCGATATCGATAACCTTATCGATACACTCGATGCCCTCGATTTTCTTATACGGACCCACAGGGCGCGTCGAACGGTGAATGGCATTCGTAAGGGCAGGTGCGATAGTGTCGGTAACCAGGGAGCTCTTACCCGATCCCGACACGCCGGTAACGACCGTAAGCGTACCAAACTCGATCTTGGCGGTAACGTTTTTGAGGTTGTTGGCGCGGGCGCCCGTGATCTTAAGGCAGCCGCGACCGGGCTTGCGGCGCTCATCGGGAACCCGGATCATTCGTTTGCCGGTCAGATAAGCGCCCGTCATCGACTCGGGACACGCCATGATATCGGCAGGCGTTCCCGCCGCGACTACGTGTCCGCCGTTCACGCCCGCGCCGGGGCCCATGTCGATCACATAGTCGGCAGCACGAATCGTATCCTCATCATGCTCGACGACGATGACGGTATTGCCGATATCGCGTAGGCGCTCAAGCGTCTTGATCAGGCGCTCGTTATCGCGCTGATGGAGGCCAATCGATGGCTCATCCAAAATGTACAGGACACCCATGAGGCCGGCGCCGATCTGCGTTGCCAGGCGAATGCGCTGGGCCTCGCCTCCGGAAAGCGTCGCCGAGGCACGATCGAGGGTCAGATAGTCGAGTCCGACATCGACCAGAAAACGCAGGCGCTCCAGGATTTCCTTGACGATGCGTCCGCCGATAAACTGTTGGCGCTCGGTGAGTTCCAGGCCCTCAAAAAACTCGAGCGACTCACGGCACGACAGACAACAAACCTCGTAAATGGACTTGCCGCCCACGGTGACGGCGAGCATCTCGGGGCGCAAACGAGCGCCGTGGCAGCTCGAGCACGGCTCCTCGCGGATGTACTTCTCCAAGCGCGCCTTGGTGTTCTCATTCGTCGTCTCGGTATAGCGCTCGTACAGGATATTGCGCACACCCGAGAACTTGGTGTCCCACTGGCTGCGGCGCCCATCGAGCTTTTGATAGTCGACCGAAATCTTCTGGTCGCCCATGCCGTCTAAAAACGCACGACACACCCGCGGAGGCAGATCCTCCCACGGCGTATCGACGCTCACCTTAAAGTGTTTGCAGACCGCAGCGAAAATCTGCGGATAGTAGTTAGAGTTGCCAAACAGGCTGCCAAAGACCCCGTCGGCGATCGACTTCGAGGGGTCTTCGATTAGGGCCTCGGCATCGACCGTCTTCTTAAAGCCCAGGCCATCGCACTCGGGGCACGCGCCATAGGGCGCGTTGAACGAGAAATCACGCGGCTGCAGGTCATCGATGGAGTGTCCATGCTCCGGGCACGCTAACGCCAGCGAATACTCCAGCAACTCGCCTTCGGTCCCCTCGGGAGCGTCGCGGTCGGGCAGCAAGTATACGTTCACATTGCCGTGCGCCAGCGCAGTCGCCTGTTCAACGGACTCGGCAATACGGCCCAGCGAGTTCTCGCGAATCACGATGCGGTCGACCACGACCTCGATATCGTGCTTGAATTTCTTATCCAAATCGATAGGGGCATCAAGCGAGCGAACCTCGCCGTCGACACGCACGCGGCTAAAGCCCTCGGCGCGAAGGTCCTCAAACAGCTTGGTGTACTCGCCTTTTCGCCCGCGCACCACCGGTGCCAGCACAAACGCGCGGCGGCCCTCCCCCGCCGCCAGGACCTTATCGGCGACCTGGTCGGTCGTCTGGCGCTCAATGACGCGGCCGCATTCGGGACAGTGCGGGGTGCCCACACGGGCGAACAGCAGACGCAGATAGTCATAAATCTCGGTTACGGTGCCAACCGTCGAGCGAGGGTTTTTAGATGTCGTCTTTTGGTCGATCGACACCGCCGGCGAAAGGCCGTCGATTGAATCCAAGTCGGGTTTGTCCATCTGGCCCAAGAACTGGCGCGCATAACTCGAAAGGCTCTCGACGTATCGACGCTGGCCCTCGGCATAGATAGTGTCGAATGCCAGCGAACTCTTGCCCGAGCCAGAAAGACCGGTAATGACCACGAGTTGGTCACGCGGAATGGAAACATCGATATCACGGAGGTTGTGCTCACGAGCGCCGCGAATAACGATAGAGGAATCAGACATGGAAGCTCCTTGCCTCCTATTGCATCGAATCATACTGCCGATGAGTTTAGCGCACTCGACGCGCACAGATGTTCGTAATACAAGATTCGCAGACCTTTAGCTTTGCGTATCGGGCGCTTTGTTTCTCGAAATGCCGTGGAAAGGTTACAGTAATCTAATACTGAACTTAATTTGCTGTACCAGAGGAACGTCCATGACCGAAGATATCCCCCTTGAAATCACTTCGAGCGACATGGCCAATCTGCCCATATTCATCGCCGTCCTTATCGTGGCCGCCGTCGTCGTGCGCGTGTATTTTTCAATCAAACGCAACGAAAAGCCACCCATTGCCCGCGTCTTTTGGTGCGCGACGCTCCTCATCCCGCTCGGCGTGGTAGCTGCATGGATTACGAATCAATCGCTCGTAAATGAGGGCAGCTCCCTATGGGTCCTTTCTTATTCGGCGCTCGGTGCTGCCGCCGTCATGCTTCTTGTCGAGCCCTTGGTTTCGGGACTTATCGACCAAACCGACCTTGCGACGGGAACGGTTGCCTGTATTTGCCGCGACATCCTTGTCATCGCCGCTGTTTCAGCGCTCTCGTTCGTTTCAATCGAAATTGCCTGCAACGAAACGTTCTATCGCATTCCCGCCAACTCATTCGGGTTTTCCGTCGGGTTGCTCGCGACGGTTCTGCTCTCCCTTTATTTGCTGGGACAGCGTCATGGAGGCGTCATGGTCCTCGTGCCCGTCGTCTGTTGCGTCCTTGGCATTGCCGAGCACTTCGTCATAACGTTTAAAGGCGAAGCCATCCTGCCAAGCGATATCTTGGCCCTTGGCACCGCAATGGAAGTGAGCGAGGGATACGAGTTTACCTTTACCGCCGGAATCGTAACCTCTCTCGCCCTGCTGGAGATTTCCCTGGGGCTTCTTTCGCTCATCCGACCGCGAAAGCTCCGTACGCCCACCCATGTCTTCCCCGCTATCGCCGCTAACCTCTGTGCTTTTCTGCTAGTGACCGTTGTGGGGCTCTCAGGCTTTTCCAACATCGACTTGGAGCAGGCGCTGGATTTTGGATTTGACCGTTGGCAGCCCATCACCACGTATGCGTCTCAGGGTTTTATCACTTCGTTCACCGAAATGGTCAACGAGTTGCCCATTGAGAAGCCCGAAGACTATACGCCCGATGAGGCGCAGAGCATCGAGCAGGAGCTCGCCGCCGTCTACGACAGCACATATGGCTCGAGCGAACAGCGCGCGGCGGCCGTTGCCCAGTTCAATGAAATCAAGCCGACGATTGTTGCCGTCATGAACGAGAGTTTTAGCGACCTTTCGTGCTTTGAGCAGCTCCAGGCGGCCGGGTACTTCGGCCCCGCATTCTACAACTCGCTTCCCGACACACTTGTTCGCGGCACCATGCTCGCTTCGGTCGCCGGTGGCGGAACGGCGAACTCCGAATTCGAATTTTTGACCGGAGCGACAACGGCCTTTGTCGGATTAGGCAAGATCCCCTATCAGCTGTATCAGATGAATGGCGTAAACAGCCTGGCAAAGGACCTTAAAGAGCTTGGGTATACCACTACCGCTATGCACCCGCAAAACCCCGTCAACTACCATCGAGATAAAATCTATCAGCAGCTGGGCTTTGGAGACTTTCTTTCAATCGGCGATTTCGAAGGTGCGCCCTATTACCATGCCGGCGTATGCGACTACGCCACCTACGACAAGATACTCGACCTGCTTAGAACCGACGAAGCGCCGCAGTTCATCTTTGACGTCACGATGCAAAATCACGGCGGCTACGACTATGGCACCGTTCCCGCCGAAGAGCTGACAAACTATTGGGTCGAGGGAGCCAGCGAAGGCGCCAACAGCGCGCTCAACACCTATCTCACCTGCATCAACGCATCCGACCGGGACCTCGAGTACTTTATCAACGAGCTCCGCAACATCGGCAGACCGGTTGTTCTTGTCTTTTTTGGCGACCATCAGCCGAGCGCCGCAACGACTCTCAACGACGAGCTGTACCCTCAGGAAGATACGGCAAGCCACGCTTTCCGTATCTATCAGTCGACATATCTCGTCTGGGCTAACTATGAGATCGCCGGCAATACCGAGCTCAACGTCTACGACACCGTCGGGGCAAACGAGATTGCAGCCATTACCCTTAATAAGATCGGCGCCCCGCTCACCAATTACCAAAAGGCCCTGCTTGCGACAAGGTCAGATGTGCCCACCATCAATGTCGCCGGCTATCTCGGTGCCGACGGGCTGCGCTACGACTTGGAATCGGAAGACAGCCCCTACGCCTCGACGATCGACAAGCTGCAGCGCATGCAATACCTCGAGTTCGCCAGCAAAGTTCAGTAAGCCCGCCCATTCGCTTGGGCCCATCGTATTGCAAGCACGCTCGGCCCAAACGCATCGCAAATGACTCCCGCTCGCAAACGAGGGTACAATGACGCTCGTGTCACATCGCGGGGCCCCGGCCCCAGCATATACAAAGGAGTCATACATGGGTTGCGAACACGCACAGGCCGCCGGCGGACAAACGTCGCCGTCGCAATTTGAGGAGAACACGCTGTCCGAGGTCAAGCGCGTCATCGCCGTGCTTTCCGGCAAGGGCGGTGTCGGCAAGTCATTTGTCACCGGTGCCATCGCCACCGAGCTTGCCCGTCACGGCCACAAGGTCGGCGTCCTCGATGCCGACATCACCGGTCCCTCTATCCCCAAGATGTTCGGTATGAGTGGACGCCACGTCCATGCCCTTGGCAACCTTATGCTGCCCGAAATCTCCGAGCACGGCGTCAAGGTCATGAGCTCCAACCTGCTGCTCCAAAACGAGACCGACCCCGTCCTTTGGCGCGGTCCGGTCATCGCAGGCGCCATTAGGCAGTTCTGGAGCGAGACCTCGTGGGGCCCCATCGACTACCTGCTGGTCGACATGCCTCCGGGAACAGGCGACGTCGCGCTCACCGTCTTCCAGTCGCTGCCCGTCGACGGCATCGTCATCGTCACGAGCCCGCAGGATCTGGTCTCGATGATCGTCGCCAAGGCGGTCAACATGGCCGAGAAGATGAACGTCCCCATTCTGGGCATTGTCGAGAACATGAGCTATATTGAGTGCCCCGACTGCGGCAAGAAGATCGAGGTCTTTGGCAAGAGCAAGCTCCCCGAGGTCGCAGAGCGCTATAACCTCGACATCTTGGGGCAGCTTCCCATTAATCCGGCACTCGCCGAGGCCTGCGATAAGGGCGAGGTCGAGACCGCGCTGCCCGATGGCATGTTGCCCAAGGCAGTCTCTGCCGTCGAGGCTATTACCCCGCACGAGACCGACGAGGCCTAAGTGAACGCGAGCGCCTTCTATGACGTCCTGGTAATCGGCGGCGGGGCTTCAGGCCTCGCCGCCGCCATTACGGCCGCACGCGTTGGCAAAAGCGTCTGCATCGTTGAGCGCGATGTCGCCTGCGGCCTTAAGCTCCTTGCGACCGGTAACGGCCGCTGCAACCTCTCCAACGAATCGATCGATCCTCAGCGGTATAACCACCCAGCATTCGTCACATCCGTCATGGGCCCCCAGCCCGAACAAGAGCTTATGGGTTTCTTCTCCTCGCTGGGTATCATGACAACCTCCGAGGAAGGCCGGCTGTACCCGCGCTCCCTTCGCGCCGAATCGGTGCGCGACGCGCTTCTCAACGTTTGCGACCGCCTAGGTATCACCTTAATCTGCGGAGCCTACGTTGCCTCGGCGCACAAAGCTTCCGAAGGCTGGGCACTCCAAATAGACCGTCCAGCGCGGGCGCTCAAGGCAAAAAAGCACGACGACCGAAAATCGGAGCTCCGCTCGCTTCGGAAAGCGCTCGCCGATGCCCCTCGCAAGAACGTGGCCCTGCAGGCACATGCCGTAATTATCGCCACGGGCGGCAACCCCACCGGTATCGCCGATACGTTTCGCCTCCCCCTCACTTCGCTGCGCCCCATCCTCTGCCCCGTATCGGCAACGGTCTTTGGCGATCGGGCGGCGCTCAAGACGTTGGATGGCCTGCGCGTCCGCGCCCGCTTGACGCTCGCCCGCAATCATAATGAGCTCTGGCACGAAGACGGTGAAGTGCTGTTTCGAACCTTCGGTATCTCGGGCGTCGCTGTCTTCAACCTCTCTCGTCGTATCCAGCACGGCGATACGATCCTGCTCGACGTTTTCCCCGACCTCTCCAAAGACGAGTTGCTCGATACGCTCAACCGGCGCGTTGAGCTGCTCGGCGGCTTTTCGCCCCGCGATCCCCGTTGGCTCGACGGCATGCTCGCCCCGCAACTCTCCCGCGTCGTCTGCACAGCGTTCGAGCAGTGCCATCCAGGCTCCAACGATGTCATCCACCTGGTCTCGATCCTCAAGCACTTTAAGTTGCTCGTCAAGGGAACAGCCGAGGAGCGCTCAGCGCAGGTCACGCGTGGTGGCGTATCTGTCGAGAGCATCTCAACACCCAGCCTACGCGCGCGCAGCGTTGTCGACGCCCCGCTTTACGTCTGCGGTGAAGCGCTCGACATCGACGCCGATTGCGGAGGCTTTAACCTTGCGTGGGCCTGGATCTCGGGCATTCGCGCTGCAAGCAGCCTGTAGCCGCGCAGTCTATAATCAAAAACGCATTCGGGCCGTCTGGGATACCGGACGGCCTCTTTCTTGCCTCTAAGGAGACCTCGATGATCGAAATCACCCAAGTCAACGCGTCGCTCGATGAAGCCGACGATGAAAATGCCTGTCTCATTGTTGGCAAGCGAGTCGCCAAGCGCGTCCTACGTTGCAAGGACTCCGAGATCAAGTCCATCGAGCTCCACCGCAAGTCAATCGACGCTCGCAAAAAACGAGACGTCCATTTTATCCTGAGCTTTCGTGTTGAGCTGACTAGTCCCCACCTCGAGCGAGAAGCGGTCGACAGCGTTGCCGAGCGTGACCGCTCGCGCGTACGCGCGATAGAAGACGATGAGCCTTCATTCCCCTCCCCCGCCTCCGACGCACCTCAAGAACGCCCTGTCGTTGTCGGCGCCGGATGCGCCGGCCTTTTCGCTGCGCTTACGCTCGCCGAAGCAGGTCTTAAGCCCTTGCTCATCGAGCGCGGCGACCCGGCATTTCGCCGCTCGCAGGCGATCGACCTCTTTCTAAAGGAGCGCATCCTCGACCCCGAGAGCAATATCCAGTTTGGCCTGGGCGGCGCGGGGACCTTCTCGGACGGCAAGCTCAATACGGGAACCAAAAATCCCGCCCATCGCCTTATCCTCGAAACCTTCGTCGAGGCGGGTGCGCCCCGCGATATTCTGTGGGATGCCAAGCCGCACATTGGCTCCGACATCCTTCCCACGGTCGTCACCGCTATATCCCAGCGCATCGAGCAGCTCGGAGGTGTCGTCCGTTATCGAACGAAGCTCGTCGACATTCGCATCGACGCGTCTGGCGCCATCACCGGTATTGATGTCCAATCGTCCCAAGACACCGCTTGCGAGCCAATCGAGACAAAGCACCTCATCCTCGCCTGCGGGCATTCTGCTCGCGATATTTTTGAGCTCCTTAAGGACCACAACGTGGTCCTCGCACAAAAGACCTTTGCCATGGGCGTTCGCATCGAGCATCCGCAGCGCGACATCGACCGAGCCCAATTCGGAGCCTCGGCGGGACATCCTGCCCTCGGAGCAGCCCCCTACAAGCTCGTCGCCCATCTTCCCAACGGCCGCAGCGTGTTCTCGTTTTGCATGTGTCCCGGCGGGCAGGTTGTCGCCGCCTCTTCCGAGCAGGGCCACTTGTGCGTCAACGGCGCCAGTCTCAATGCCCGCGACGGACGCAACGCAAATGCCGCCCTGCTCGTTAACGTCACGCCTGAGGACCTTCCCAACGATGACCCACTCGCCGGCATCGAGCTCCAGCGCGCCTGCGAGGCGGCCGCCTACCGCCTGGGCGGTTCCAACTGGAACGCACCGGCACAGCTCGTCGGAGATTTCCTCGCAGGACGCGCCAGCAAGGCGCCCGGAAAGGTAAAGCCCACCTATCCGCTCGGTGTGACCTGGACGGCAATTGACGAAGCCCTGCCGCAGCATATCGTCGAGTCGCTCCGCCTGGGACTTCCCCTACTTGGAAAAAAGCTACGAGGCTACGACCGCTCCGATGCTGTCCTTACCGGCGTGGAGACTCGCTCGAGCTCACCGGTCACCGTCACCCGAGACCGAACATGCCATGCCGTGTCGACCCCGGGCCTCTACCCTTGCGGTGAGGGAGCTGGATATGCCGGCGGCATCATGAGCGCCGCCACCGACGGCATCCGTTGTGCCGAAGCCCTGATCGCAGACCTCTAACGCACGAATTCCAGCGCGCAAAAGACGCATGCCCCGAGCTCCGCAGGGAACTCGGGGCATGTTCGCTATTTCTTAAACCGTGCACCCTGGCGTTTTCTGCCCGATGCGAACGTGGAACCCTTGCGAGCCTGCGAACGTAAGCGCTCGATCGTCTCGTCCTCAGACGCACCCTCGAGCATCGCCCGAATCTGAACGACGGCATCGCGCAGGCGCGCCGCCTCCTCAAAGTCCATGGCGGCAGAAGCGTTACGCATATCCTCTTCCATGGTTTCGACGATCCGCACGAGCTCGTCATGCGGCAGTTCTTCCAACTGCTCCGCAAGTGTCTGCTCGGGCGCCACCGTTTCCGGCACGCCACCCTCGCCCAACTCATCGGGCGTATAGAATGCGCCATGGCCAAGAGAGTCGCCCTTCGAGCGTCCCTTGGAACCCACGGTTTTTTCGGCCTCGGCAATAAAACTTGAGATGTCGTTGATGGCCTTGCGCACCGTCTTGGGCACAATGCCATGCTCTTCGTTATATGCCATCTGAATCTCGCGACGGCGCTGCGTCTCCTCGATGGCCTCTTTCATCGAATCGGTCACAACGTCTGCATACATGATGACTTCGCCATCGGCGTTACGGGCCGCGCGGCCAATCGTCTGAATCAGCGAACGGCGGTTGCGCAAGAAGCCTTCCTTATCGGCATCGAGAATTGCCACCAGTGAGACCTCGGGGAGATCCAAGCCCTCGCGAAGCAGGTTGATGCCAACGAGAACATCAATCTTTCCCTCGCGCAGCGTTCGCAGGATCTCGACACGGTCCATCGTCGCTGTATCGGAGTGCATGTAATTGACCTTAATGCCGGCATCAAGCAGATGGTCGGTCAGATCCTCGGCCATGCGCTTGGTGAGCGTGGTCACCAGTACGCGCTCCTTGCGGGCAACGCGCTCGCGAATCTCGTCCTCAAGATCGTCAATCTGCCCACGAACCGGACGCACATCGATCTTGGGGTCGAGCAGACCGGTCGGACGAATAATCTGCTCCACGTCGTTTTGGCTCACCCGCAGCTCGTAGTCGCCCGGTGTGGCCGAAACATAGATAAACTGGGGTATCCTTGCCTCAAACTCATCGAAGCGAAGCGGACGGTTGTCGAGCGCCGAGGGCAGGCGAAAACCATGCTCCACCAGGGTCACTTTACGCGATCGGTCGCCTTCGTGCATACCGCGAATCTGCGGCACCGTCACATGGCTCTCGTCGATGATGCAGAGCATGTCCTTGGGAAAGTAGTCAATCAAGGTAAACGGCGGCTCACCCGGCTTACGCCCGTCCAGATGACGCGAGTAGTTCTCGATGCCGTTGCAAAAGCCCATCGTTTCGAGCATCTCGAGATCATAGTCGGTACGCTGCTGCAGACGCTGTGCCTCGAGCAACTTATCAGTCGCCTTGAGCTCGGCCACACGCTTCTCGCACTCTTCACTGATTGATTTCAGAGCGGCCTTGACCTTTGGCTTCTCGGTCACGTAATGCGAGGCCGGCCACACGGGAATTGCTTCGTACTCACGCAGCATCTCACCGGTGACCTCATCGATCTCGGCTATCAGTTCAACCTCGTCACCAAAGAACTCAAACCGCAACGGATGCTCGGCATAAGGCGGATACACGTCGACGACATCACCGCGCACGCGGAACGTGCCGCGCGCCAGGTCATAGTCATTGCGATCATATTGAATGTCGATAAGCGCATGGATAAAGTCATCGCGCTCGAGCGGCACCTTCTTGTCGACGTTTGGAGCCAGACCCGCATAGTCCTCAGGAGAGCCAATGCCATAGATACACGAGACCGATGCGACAACGATCACATCGCGTCGAGATAGCAGCGATGCGGTCGCCTGATGGCGCAGCATCTCGACCTCTTCGTTAATCGAGGAGTCTTTCTCGATATATGTATCGCTTTGCGGCACATACGCCTCGGGCTGATAGTAGTCGTAGTACGAGACAAAGTAGACCACAGCGTTGTTGGGAAAGAACTCTTTGAGCTCGCTCGCAAGCTGAGCGGCGAGCGTTTTATTGGGAGCCATGACCAGCGTCGGCTTCCCCAGGGCCTCAATAGTCTTAGCCATCGTGAAGGTCTTGCCCGAACCAGTCACGCCCAGCAAAACCTGATAGCGATCTCCGTCCCTCACACCCTGCACAAGCGACTCAATGGCCTTAGGCTGAGAACCTGCAGGCTCATAGGGAGAAACGACTTCAAACGGCACCTCAGCGCCCTCAACGCCAAAGCGCTTAAGTTCACCGCCAACGCGTTCTACTTCAAATTCCGCCATGGATACTCCTAACTCATATATCTGCAGTATACGCAGGCGGCAGGCATAGTCCTATACGAACCGATCGGGATAGAGGGTCTTATAGCGAACCCAGGCATTATTGACGCGAATCAGATACGCCTGCGTCTCGGGAAAGGTGATTGCATTGTGCAGCGACGTACTTTGCTGCGCCCATCCGTCGACATTGCCCATGCCGGCGTTATAGGCGGCAATAGCGCTATCCGTCGACCCGTTGAAATACGTTAAGAGATACGAGAGGTACGCACAGCCAAACTCGATATTCGTAGCCGGATCGTTAAGGTTGTCGGCCGAATACTCCCCACCGTCGACAAGACCCTTGGCGATCATATCCTGAGCAGTCACAGGCATCAGCTGCATCAATCCCTGAGCACCCTGATTCGATTCGGCCTCGGGATCCCAATTCGATTCCGACTTAATGACAGCGCACACCAGATACGGATCCAGATTATGCGAAATACTGGATTGCTTTACATATGCCTCGTAGTCAATCGGATACAGCGGCTTAAAGAAGGCGGCAGGAGCACACGAGTAAACGAATGAGATAAGGCCGAAGGCAAAAACGGCAGCCAGCGGAATAAGGCGATACCACGCAAAGAAACGTGTCTTAGGCATCGGAATCCTCCTTATTCGCAGTGTCTATAAACCCATGGCATGCAAGCCATGAGTCAAGCTGCTCAAAGAGCGAATTATCGCCTGCGGCATTATCAATCACCGTTGTAGCGAGATTGCACAGCGCAGACTCATCGGGCTGGCAAGCAGAACGGGCATCGAAATCAGATGGCTCCATGCCACGCTGAATAGCACGCTCGCGACGAACTGACAAAGGGGCGCTGATGACCAGAATTTCATCAGCCAAGCCAAATGCATCCTCAAAACCAGTCGGAGCAGAAACCTCGACCACCGCAAAGGGATAACGGGGGGAAGAAACCGTGCAGCAAACCGGATCAAGAATCCTCAGTGACAGCTGCTCAATGAGAACGGGGTGCACAATGCTATTGAGCCTCGCGACCGCATCAGGAGAAACAAAAGCTCGAGAAGCGAGTATGTTACGGCGAACGCCGCCCTCCTCGTCCAAAATATCCCAGCCAAATTCTTCCGCGAGGGCATTGACGATATCGGAGCCTGGCACATACAGCGATTTGGCAAGTTCGTCCAGATCGATGAGCATGGCGCCATGAGATTCGAGATAGCGGCAGGCAGTCGACTTACCCGAAGCAATATTGCCCAAGACAAAAACGGTAAACATCAAGTCCTCCCTAACGCCAATGGGAGTTATTATCGCGCAAATACAAAAGAAGGACTCAAAATACAGCCAAACAGTAAGACAAGCTAAGAGAAGGCGAGTTCTTGTATTACAGCTCTCTATAAAACGCAAAAAAGGGGGAGGCCGCGAGGCCTCCCCCCTTCTAAGTTCGATGACGGCTCGGTGCCGTCCACCGGTCAGCGGCGCCCTGGCCTCCCACGGGC
>CAJMOX010000014.1:0-43305 GCA_905215135.1 uncultured bacterium | reverse complement strand
CGGCCTGCTCGGCGGCGGCAAGTGAATGCTCAAGGTCGGCGGTGATGCGCGGGACATCTTCTTCGGCTTTACGCAGGGCATCTGCCGTGTCGGAAATCTGCATCGAGAGCTCGCTGGTGCGCACCGTATAGTTGGCGGGATTTGCCGAGGGATTGCGTTGCAGCTCGGCATACTCATGACGCAGTGTCTCGAGCTGGGCGCGCGTGGCGTCGACGGTTTGTTGTGCGGCGGCAATGCCGGTGTCTCGCTCTGCCTTCACCTTGTCGCGGATGCGCTTGGAATCCTCAAGACGTCGAACGAGGCGGTTGCCGGTCTCGCGCGAGCTCGCCTCGCGGGCCTCCACGGCATCGAGCGCGGCCTTCAGACGGAGCTCAGTCGCGTCATCCTCTGTCTTCATTTGTTCGAGCTGACCCTTGAGCTCTGTCGCTTTGGAGGCGTGGGCATCACGGTCAATCTCGGCGGCCGCTGCAGTCTTTTGGGCCGTGGCAATCGCCTGGCGCTGGTCGGCGACGATCTGGTCGTAGCGGCCTGCGATATCCTGGCGCGTCTCGAGTTCCTCGGCCTGATCGGCAATGCGCTGCTCAAGTTCGGCCAGGTGAGCGCGGGCATCGGCAAGTGCCTTTTTCGCGGCGTTCATCTCGCGCATGGCCGAGGCACCCTGGGCGATAAAGGTGCCCACGGCGTTCGCGGTGTTCGAGACAGCGGCCCCCAGATCGCGGCTCGCGGCGGGGGAGTGCGGGGCGGTCGGGCGAGCGGTGTCGGCAGCGTCCGCATCGGTAGCCTGCGGCGCGGCGATATTGCCGGTGCCGCCCTCGACCACAGAAAAGCCTGCTGCGTGCGGGTCGACCGCATCGGCGCCAATCGTGGGATGCTCGAGCTGCAGAAACGAGGGCATGGCGCTGCCCTGGTCGGCAACCGGAGTCTCGCCGGGTACGAAGGTCGAGGCTGCCTCGGCGGCCTCCTCTTCCTCGGCGTCAACGTCAGCGTCGGCCACGGCGTCTTTCATCGCTTTGACGGCATCCATCATGGAGTCCATGACGGCGTCGAGCTCTTCTTCCGAAGAAACCTCGATAGGGCCCGCAGCTTGCGGAGCAGCATCCTGTACAGGGGCGTCGTCCTGAGCGGGCGCATCGTCGTTTTGCTCGCCGGCATCTTCGGCGCCGGGGGTTTCCGCCGTAGCGCTTTCGTCCAAGAATGGGTCGTCGAGGCCAATATCATCGCAGGTCACAGCGTCGGCATCTGCAGTGACGTCTGCGGAATCATCAATATGCTGTTGAGTCTGGGGGTCCAGCTCGTCTGTCATAGGCATGTGCTCCTCATCGTTGTTTGTCACCCTATGATAAAGTCTTGCGCCGACATCCCGCGCGCTGCAGCAAAGTTTCAAAACGTGTTCGATGGCTCGCGTCGATAGCAAAAACTCGGCCACTTTATCCAGTTTGTACTTGACATTCCCTTCGCCGAAAGACGTTGCGCCGTTCGCCTGCCATGGGCTTTATTTTTCACTTGAACCCGCTAAAGTTGCATTTCAGTTTTTGGCGCGTGAAGTTGGATGCGCGCAGTCGACGGGCAGGCCCGTCGCGATTTGAAAGGACTTTATATGGGACTTTTCACTGGTAAGACCGTGATCGTCACCGGCGGCGGCAAGGCCACGCTCAAGGACGGCTCCGCTGGCTCCATCGGCTACGGTATCGATATCGCTTTTGCCAAGGAGGGCGCAAACCTCGTCATTACCGGCCGCAACGTTGCCAAGCTCGAGGCTGCCAAGGAATCCCTCGAGGCCGAGTACGGCGTCAAGGTTCTGCCTGTTCAGGCCGATGTCTCGGCTGGTCAGGACAACGAGGCCGTCGTCCAGAACGTCATCGACAAGGCCATTGAGGAGTTCGGCCGCATCGACGCCGTCGTCAACAATGCTCAGGCCAGCTCTTCGGGCGTGACGATCGCCGATCACACCATGGACCAGTTCAACCTCGCCATTTACTCCGGTCTGTATGCCACCTACCTGTACATGCAGAAGGCCTACCCGCACCTGAAGGAGACCAAGGGCTCCGTGGTCAACTTTGCTTCGGGCGCCGGCCTGTTTGGCAACTATGGCCAGTGCAGCTACGCCGCTGCCAAGGAGGGCATCCGCGGTCTGACCCGCGTCGCTGCCAACGAGTGGGGCAAGGACGGCATCAACGTCAATATCGTTTGCCCGCTTGCTTGGACCGCCGCGCTCGAGAACTTCCAGGATGCCTATCCCGAGGCGTTCAAGGCCAACGTCCACATGCCGCCAGCGGGTCACTACGGCGACGTCGAGAAGGAAATCGGCCGCGTTGTCGTTCAGCTCTGCGGTCCCGACTTTAAGTATATGAACGGCGAGACCGTCACCCTCGAGGGTGGCATGGGCCAGCGTCCTTAGGGGGTCCGCCGTTCTACCGAACGGCGGACCGGCCGACGCTGCGCGGGCCGCATTTGGACAATCTGCCGTTCAATTTCAAGGGCGCGACCAGAAGGTCAGCGCCCTTTCATTTCACGGCACCTTGTCTCAAATGCGACCCGCTCGCTGACGTTGCCAAAATATCGGCGTTGCCGTGGCTGGTAAATAGCTCCACTCATCGGGGACGTACTTAAATGAGTGCCCGCAGAATGAAAGTGGATAATCTCCCGTTTTTGGGCTGTGCTTTGGGCAAAAGTGGGAGATTATCCACGCTCATCCGGTAAGCGTCCAAAAATCCACGCTCATTTGCCGTGTCCCTGCCGTATCCTCCTCGCGCCAGTTTCTGTCGAGTCGGTGTTTCTTGCGGGTTGCCCGTATAATGGTTTGCGTATGAACCGCAACCAAGGAGTTCCAGTTTATGGACCAGAACCTTTTTAAATTCGACCTGATTGCCGAGGATCCGACGACGCACGCGCGCGCCGGCGTACTGCACACCCCGCACGGCGACATCGAGACGCCGATCTTTATGCCCGTGGGCACCAAGGCAAACGTCAAGGGCATTCCTACCGAGACTGTCAAGAAGCTCGGCGCCCAGATCGTGCTCGCCAATACCTATCATCTGTCCATGCGTCCCGGCGAGGATACCATCGCCGAGCTGGGCGGCCTGCACAAGTTCATGAACTGGCACGGCCCCATCCTCACCGACTCGGGCGGTTTCCAGGTCTTCAGCCACAACGATGCCGTCAAGCTCACCGATGAGGGCGTGCGCTTTATCGTCAACGATTACGACGGCCGCCACGTGTTTTGGACGCCCGAGGACAACATGGAAATCGCCATGAAACTCGGCTCCGATATCTGCATGCAGCTCGACCAGTGCCCGGGCTATCCCGCCACGCGCGCCTACGTTGAGCGCGCCGTTGAGCTGTCGAGCATGTGGGCCGAGCGCTGCTATAAGGCGCATACCCGCGATGACCAGGCGCTCTTTGGCATCGTTCAGGGCGGCATGCACCTGGATCTGCGCCTGCGTTCGCTGCGCCATCTGGAGGAGTGCGGCGACTTCCCGGGCTATGGTATCGGTGGCTATTCGGTGGGCGAGGATCACGAGACCATGTTCGAGACCCTGGCGCCGCTCGTGAGCGAGTACATGCCCAAGCATAAGCCGCGCTACCTGATGGGTGTCGGCAACCCGACCACGCTCGTGCGCGGCGTTGGCGTGGGCATCGACATGTTCGACTGCGTGCTGCCGACGCGCACTGGCCGCATGGGTACCGCGTTTTCGAGCGAGGGTCGCCTCAACTTCCGCAACGCGCGCTTTGCGCGCGACGACGGCCCCATCGACCCCACCTGCACCTGCCCGGTGTGCACGGGCGGCTACAGCCGCGCGCTCATCCGTCACATGGTCACGCAGAAGGAGATGCTCGGCGGCATTCTGCTTTCGATGCACAACATCTACTACCTGCTCAACCTTATGCAGCGGGCCCGCCAGGCCATTATCGAGGGCCGCTACGGCGCGTTCGTGAGCGACTGGATGAACAGCCCTGCGGCGGTGGATTACTAAGAGCAGCACGGGCGCTTGCAGAGCGCGGGCAACGGCAAGGGGCGAGCGCCGGCCGGTCATCACGTTTGCTAACACCGCTTGCGCGACCGATGACCGATAGCTTGCAAGCACTTGATGCATCGTGGGTACCATACCGAATAGTTGATGTTCGGGCGGGTGTTTGGCGCACAGCGTCGACCCCGCCCGTTTTTCTTTTTCTCGATAGGAGTACCCATGATTAAGAATGAGAACGTCGAGGGCGAGCCTGTCTACGACGAGACGTACCGCCGCGGCCCCGTGGTCATGCGCGGCCCCATGATTCCTAAGGACAACACCTACGCCAACCTGCTGGCGCCCGAGGACTCGACCGACTGGCTGCATGCCGACCCGTGGCGCGTGCTGCGCATTCAGGCAGAGTTTGTCGATGGTTTTGGCGCGCTTGCCGAGCTTGGACCTGCGGTGACCATCTTCGGTAGCGCCCGCACGCCCAAGACCGATCCGCTCTACAAGGCGGCGCGTACCGTCGGGCGCAAGATCGCGCAACGTGGCGTGGCGGTCATCACCGGTGGCGGCCCCGGCATCATGGAAGCGGCCAACAGGGGAGCGGCGAGTGTCAACGGCAAGTCAGTTGGCCTAGGCATTGAATTGCCGCACGAGCAGGGGCTCAATAAATACGTGAACCTCGGCATGGACTTCCGCTACTTCTTTGTGCGCAAAACCATGTTCGTTAAGTACAGCTCGGGCGCCATCGTATTTCCCGGCGGCTTTGGCACGCTCGACGAGATGTTCGAGGTTCTCACGCTGGTGCAGACGCACAAGGTCAAGCGCATGCCGCTCGTGCTGGTGGGCACCGAGTACTGGCAGGGCCTATTCGACTGGCTCAACGGCCCGGTGATGAGCACCGGTATGATTAGCCCGCTCGATCCGGATCTGGTACACATTACCGACGACCTCAACGAGGCCGTTGACATTGCGCTCAGCGGGCTGATGTAGATCAATCGTGCCCACGCGACATGAATACGCATGGCAATCTGATGTTATCTAACATCAGATTGCCATTTATATTGGGTATACTGGTGTAAAAGACGAGGGCGAGGAGGTCGCAAATGTCTACAGCAACAGTTAAGCCTACGACGGTTCGAATCGAAGAGGGGCTCAAGGAGCAGGCGACTGAGTTCTTGGATTCGGTCGGCCTCAGCCTCAATTCCTATCTCAATCTTGCCGTTCGGCAGCTGGTAAATCAGCGAAAGATTCCTTTTGAGATTATAGGAAGGGCGGAGGTGCCCAACGAGGTGACGAGGCGCGCCATGGTGATCGCCGAGGCTCATGAGCTGGGGATTTTGCCGGACGATAGCCTGTCATTCAATAACGCTGATGAGCTTATGTCATTCCTCGATGAGGAATAGCGATGTTCGAGATTAAAGTCGAGGCTCAATTTAAGGTGGACTACAAACGAACGATGCGCATGCATCCGCAGCTAAAAAGTGAGTTTAAAGCGGCGGTTGCAGAGCTTGTGGCTCATGGGTCACTTCCGGCGGAGTATGGCGCCCACGAGCTCTCAAACCCGGGCGGAAACTACAACGGCCACATCGATTTCCACCTATCCGATGGCTTGGTCGATGTGGTCGTTCTTTATCTTCCCCATAAGACTAACCCAGTGATTAGGCTGGTGAGAATGGGCACTCATCAGGAACTGTTTCAGGGTCCGCTGGGCTGATCGCCGATTTCTAAGTTGCGGTGGAATAGGGATTGATTGGCGGCTAATAAGCCAAAAACAGTCCCTATTCCACCGCAAGAGGTAAAGGTGCCCCTAGTGGATGGGCTGGTAGCGGGGGCAGTAGCTGATGGCGATGGCATCGACGCCTACGTGGGTGGCGATGGTGCAGCCGATGGGGCCAGTGCCGGCGTCTACGTAGTCCTGGCCCGCGAGCGCCTCGTTGACAAGTTCCTGCTCCTCGGCGGCGCCGGTCGTGAGCACGCGCACGCTTGAGCTCGGGTGCTCGTCCAAAAACGCGAGGCAATCTGCCATGGTGTTGGCGACGATGCGCTTGGCGCCGCGGCCCTTTTTGATTGCCTTGATCTCGCCCGACTGCCACTCCGGCGAAACGGCCAGGCGAATGTTGAGCATCTGCGTCAGCTGGCCGGCGAGCTTGGGGGCGCGGCCGTTTTTGACCAGGTTCTCGAGCGTTCGGGGAATCAGCAGCAGATGGGCGTCGGGCAACGTCGCGCGGATCTGCGCCTCGGTCTCGTCCAAGCTGCGGCCGTCCTTGCGCATGGCAAGCGCGTACTCCACCAGCAGACCCTCGGCGCCCGAGCCGGTGCGCGAATCGATGCAGCGCACGTCGAGCTCGTGGGTCTCGGCGACCAGGCATGCGTTGGAATAGCAGGCGGACCACTCGCTGCACAGCGAGATAAAGATGGCGCTGTCGTGGCCATCGGCGCGCACGCGGTCAAACAGCGCCTTGAACTCGCCGGCGCTCGGCTGCGAGGTGTGCGGCAGCTGCTCAGAGCCGGCCATGCGCGCGACGTATTCCTCGGCAGTAATCTGCACCTGGTCGAGCAGGTCCTCGCCCTCGATAATCACATGCAGCGGAATCACGTAAATACCGAGCTCTTGGGCGCGGGCGGGGGAGATGTCCGACGTGGAGTCGGTTATGATGGCAAAAGACATAATTGCACCTTTCGATGGGGCGCCACGGCGCCGCCGATTGAGAGCAAAGTGCGACAAGTATAGTGGAGTTGCTCTACATTGCTAGGTTCAATTGTTGAATAGTCAACAGTTTGAAGTGTCGGTGTGGAAATCGTCAACTGGGGAAGAAGGGTGCCGATGGCGGCATTGCAACTTTGCGAGCGGCCGGTTGTGCTGTTCGATTTTGACGGCACGGTGGCCGATACGGGTCGGGCAGTGATGACCTCGACGCGCAAGACGCTGGCTGCGCGCGGGTTTTCGGAGACGCAGATGGGTGATCTGCGCCGCATGATCGGGCCGCCCCTGTGGAAGAGCTTTCACGACTTTTACGGCTTTTCCCGCGAGGAGTCGCTTGTGGTGGCCGATGAGTACCGCGCCTTTTTTGATGAACTGGGACCGGAGGAGTATCCCGTGTTCAATGGGGTCCCCGAGCTGCTGGATGGGTTGGTCGCCCAAGGCAAACGTATGGCCGTGGCGACGTCGCGCATGGAGGCCAAATGCATCGACATGGTGCATGAGCTCGGGCTCTCTCAGTTTGAGGCGGTGATTGGCATGAATCCGCCGCAGGGACGCGAGACCAAGGCCGATTCGGTTCGCGATGCCCTGGCGGCGCTCGGCGCGACAGCGGACGATGCCGTGATGATCGGCGATCGCTTTAACGACGTCGAGGGCGCGCACGCGATGGGCGTGCCGTGCATCGGCATCTATTCGGGCGCGGCGGCGCCGGGTGAGCATGAGGCGGCGGGTGCCGATGCAGTGGTGCGCTCGGTGGCCGAGCTTGCTAAACTTTTCTCTATCTAGGAACTAAATGTGAGGGGCAGGTACGCTTGCCGCTCATTGGTAAGGAGGCAGTCTATGAATCAGGTGGAGCAGAGCGTCGCTGAGTATGTCGACGAGGTCTGGGAAGATGTCGTCGCCGATATCGAGCAGCTGGTGAGCTATCCGTCCGTGGCAGTTTCTGCCGATGCAGAGCCCGGCGCGCCGTTTGGCCGCCCGGTCCGTGACGCGCTCGACTGTGCGCTCGGCATCGCGCAGAAGCTTGGCTATCAGACGAGCGACGACGAGGGCTATGTGGGCATTGCCGATATCCCTGGCCGCGGCGACAAGCAGCTCGCGACCATCTGCCACGTGGACGTGGTGCCCGCCGGCCCGGGCTGGAACACCGACCCGTTTGCGCTGGAGCGTCGCGAGGGCTGGCTGCTCGGCCGCGGCGTTATCGACGACAAGGGTCCGGCGGTGCTGTCACTCTACGCCGGCGCCTATCTGCTCAAGCACGGCATTACCCCGCGCTATACTTTCCGCGCGCTGCTGGGCTGCGATGAGGAAGTGGGCATGTCCGACGTTCACCATTATCTGGAGAACCACGCAGACCCCGACTTTTTGTTTACGCCCGATGCCGAGTTTCCGGTCTGCAATGCCGAGAAGGGCCAGTTTGGGGCGACGTTCGTGAGTCCCAAGATCGACGGCGGGCGCATCGTGTCGTGGAGCGGCTCCGAGGCGAGCAATGCCATTCCGTCGCAGTCCATCTGCGAGCTCGCGATTGCCGCCGATGAGCTGCCGGCGCCCGTTGAGAACGCCGACCGCCTGGAGATCACGGCGCTTGATAACGGGCATGCGCAGATTTTCGCCCACGGCATTGGCGGTCATGCCTCGATGCCAGAGGGAACGATCAACGCCGTCGGGCTGATCGTGGCGTATCTGCGCGAGGCCGAGGACGCGTTTGGTGCACGCGACGAGCGCCTGCTGACGCCTGCCGAGCACGAGTTCGTCAAGTTCCTGGCCTTTGTGCATGCGGACGCCTATGGTCGCGGCCTGGGTATCGATGCGACGAGTCCGGCGTTTGGCCCGCTTACCTGCAACGCTGGCGTCATCCGCGTGGCGGATGGCCATATTGAGCAGGTCATCGACGTGCGCTTCCCCGACAGCACGAGTGCCGATACCATCCGCGAGCAGCTCGATCCGCTCGTGGGCCGTTTTGGCGTGACGTGCCGTGTGGGTCGTGCGAAGGTGCCGTTCTCGGTCTCTGCCGACGATCCGGCCGTGAAGGCGCTTATTGATACCTATAACGAGTTTACGGGCAAGCATGCTGAGCCCTTTGCCATGGGCGGCGGCACGTACGCGCGCAACTTTGCCCGCGCCGTCTCGTTTGGCCCCGAGGAGACCGGTCTGGAGCTGCCCGAGTGGGGCGGCCAGATGCACGGTCCCAACGAGTGCGCCAACGAGGAACAGCTCAAGCAGGCGCTCAAGATTTATATCGTGGCGATCTTACGTTTGAACGAGCTTGAGCTTTAAGGCTGCGGCGTTTTAACAACTTAGCACCCCTTTCGTCCGGGCTTTTTAAGTTGCGGTGGAATAGTTCCTAGAATGGGCCATTTGATGGCCAAGCAGGAACTATTTCACCGCAACTTTGTTTTTATTGGTGTAAAAGGCGGGTCATGCTTGGTGGCGGGTTTGTTATTCGTTTGTAAAGCCGAGCCGCGCTTGCGGTAAGGGTCTATCAGATGCCCGTAATAAAGCGCAGCTGACGCGGGCGCTGCCCGATCGAGACCGTATCTTTCCAAACAGCAAAGCGGGCAGGGTGCCCGCGAGTCGCTTGTATGAAAGGAAGATCATGCTCGATCAGGCTTATTCTCGTCGTCAGTTCCTCGGCCTCGCTGGTGGTCTTGCCAGCATCGTCGGTCTCGGTCTCGTTGGTTGCGGCGGCGCAGGCGCAACCGACGCCGCCGACAAGGGTAGCGCCGCTGCCGCCGAGTCCGTCTCCGGCGAGGTGACCTACGACGGTGCCTCCTCGTTCCAGGCTCTCGTCGAGGCCGCTGCCGAGAAGTTCATGGATGCCAATCCGGACGTCTCCGTCTCCGGTTCGGGTAACGGTTCGGGTAAGGGCCTGACCGCTGTCGCCGCCGGCACCGTCACCATCGGTAACTCTGACGTCTTCGCCGAGACCAAGCTCGAGGCCGATCAGGTCAAGAACCTCGTCGATCACGAGGTCGCCGTCGTGGGCATGGGCCCTGTTGTCTCCAAGAACGTTACGGTCGACGACCTGTCCCTCGAGCAGCTCAAGGGCATCTTCTCCGGCCAGATCACCAACTGGAAGGAGGTCGGCGGCGACGACGCCACCATCGTCGTCCTCAACCGCAAGGCTGGCTCCGGTACCCGCGCCACTTTCGAGGCCGCCGTCTTTGGTGACGAGGCCGTCGACTTTAAGGGCGACGCCGAGCTCGACAAGTCCGGCGACGTCCAGACTCAGATGGGCAGCACCGACAATGCCATCTCCTACCTCGACTTCTCGCACTTCGACGACTCCAAGTTCAACGCCATCAAGGTCGAGGGCGTGGAGCCCAAGAGCGCAAACGTCACCGACGACTCCTTCAAGATCTGGGCTACCGAGCACATGTACTGCGCGAAGGACGCCGACGAGGCCACCAAGGCCTTCCTGGAGTTCATGCTTTCCGACGACGTCCAGGGCAAGCTCGTCGAGGAACAGGGCTTTATCCCCGTCTCTGCCATGAAGGTCGTCAAGGACGCCAGCGGCAAGGTCTCCGCTAAATAAGTAATCGCCCCGGAAAGGTTTGCAATGGCAAAGCAACTGCCAAAGCGCGACCTTGAGAACGTGGGCCTGGGCGTCACGGGCGCGTGCGTAGCGCTCGTGACGCTTGCCGTTGCCGCGCTCATCTTTATGGTCGCCCAAAAGGGCCTCTCGGCTTTTCTCAAGGACGGCGTTTCGGTCGTCGAGTTCTTCACCGGTACCAAGTGGGATCTGGCCAACACGGCTAAAAACGGCCTGCCCTATACCGGCGCCCTGCCCCTGATCGTCACCTCGTTTGCGGTCATGGTGCTCTCCACGCTTATCGCGCTGCCCATCGCTATCGGCTCTGCCATCTTTGCGGTCGAGATCCAGCCTAAGTTTGGCTCCAAGGTCTTTCAGCCGCTTATTGAGCTTTTGACCGGCATTCCCTCGGTCGTCTTTGGCCTGATCGGCTTTCACGTGGTCGTCGGCCTTATGAAGAGCGTTTTCCACGTGAGCACGGGTCTGGGCATCTTGCCCGGCGCCATCGTGCTGGCCGTCATGATCCTGCCGACCATGACCACGCTTTCGGTCGATGGCCTGCGCGCCGTGCCCGATAGCTACCGCCAGGGCTCGCTCGCGCTGGGCTACACCCGCTGGCAGACCATCTGGCACGTGGTACTCAAGTCTGCCATGCCGTCGCTCATGACCGCGGTCATCCTTGGCATGACCCGCGCCTTTGGCGAGACGCTCGCCGTGCGCATGGTTATCGGCGGCATCGAAGCCATGCCGGCGTCGCTGCTGTCGCCGGCCTCGACCATCACCACCACGCTTACCACGTCTATGGCGGTCTATGCCGAGGGCTCGGCCCAGGACGATGTTCTGTGGGCGCTCGGCCTGCTGCTGATGGGCATGAGCCTCATCTTCATCCTGATCATCCACCTTATCGGCCGCAAGGGGGCGAAGGCTCGTGGCTAGCACGTGCATCCATATCGACGAAGCGAGATTCGGGCGCGTCCAAAAACAGGACCGCATCGCCACGGGCGTGCTGACGGCAATCGTCGCCATCGTCATGCTCATCGTCGTCTCCATGGTGGCCTATATCCTGTTCGAGGGCATCTCGACGCTGTTCCAGTCGGGCTTTCTCACGCAGCCGTCGCGCGCCAACGGAACCCAGGGCGGCGTGCTCTACCAGCTGTTCGACTCGTTCTATCTGCTGCTGATCACCTTAGGTATCTCGGTGCCCATCAGCCTGGGCGGCGCGGTCTTTTTGGTTGAGTACGCGCCCGATGGGCCTATTCGCGACATCGCCTCGACCGCCATCGAGACGCTGTCCTCGCTGCCTTCCATCGTCGTGGGCATGTTCGGCTTCCTGGTGTTCTCGGTGCAGCTGGGCTGGAAGTACTCCATCATCTCCGGCGCCGTCGCGCTCACCATGTTCAACATCCCCATCCTGGTGCGCGTGATTCAGCAGGCGCTCGAGGACGTGCCGCAGGCCCAGCGCGATGCATGCCTGGCCATGGGCCTCACCCGCTGGGAGGCCACGCTGCACATCCTGATTCCCGAGGCCATGCCCGCCATCGTGACCGGCATCGTGCTTTCGGCCGGCCGTGTGTTTGGCGAGGCCGCGGCGCTGCTCTTCACCTCGGGCATGAGCTCGCCGGTTCGCCTCAACTTCTTGAGCTTTAACCTGTCGAGCCCCACTTGCGCCTGGAACGTGTTCCGCCCCGGTGAGTCGCTTGCCGTGCACATCTACAAGATCTATGGCGAGGGCAGTCCCGAGGCCCAGCAGATCGTTTGGGGCACCGCGGCGCTGCTGATGATTTGCGTGCTGCTGTTTAACATAATCGCCCGTATCGTGGGCAAGCAACTGGCAAGGAAGATGACGGCTGAATGAGCGAGATGAATGCAACGCCCGCAACCGAAGCGGCCACGTCCGACACCCCCCAGGACTTTCTGTCGAGCGTGGGGGAGAGCGAGAGGCGCGTGCGCGTGAGCGGCAAGGCCGTGAGCGACGAGGTCGTGCTCTCCGCCAAGGACGTCAACGTGTACTATGGCGACCACCATGCGCTGCACAATACGTCGCTCGACTTCCACAAGGGTGAGATCACGGCGCTCATCGGGCCTTCGGGCTGCGGCAAGTCGACCTTCTTGCGTAGCCTCAACCTGATGAATCGCGAGATTCGCCGCTGTCGCGTGGAGGGCGAGATCAACTACCGCGGGCGCAACGTGAACACCAAGACCGAGAACACGTACGAGCTGCGTCGCTCCATCGGCATGGTGTTCCAGCAGCCAAACCCCTTCCGCAAGTCCATTCGCGACAACATCACCTTTGCGCCCAAGCGCCACGGCATCACCGACCGTGACGAGCTCGACCGCATGGTCGAGGAAAGTCTGCGCGGTGCCGCGCTGTGGGACGAGGTCAAAGACAAGCTCGACAAGAGCGCCTACGCGCTTTCGGGCGGTCAGCAGCAGCGTCTGTGCATTGCGCGCACGCTGGCGCTCAACCCCGACGTAATCCTGTTTGACGAGCCCTGCTCGGCGCTCGACCCCATCTCGACGCTGGCGATCGAGGACCTCATGTCGTCGATCGTGGCCGACCGCGCCATCGTCATCGTGACGCACAACATGGAGCAGGCGTCGCGCGTGTCCAACCGCACGGCGTTTTTCTACATGGGCGATATGGTCGAGTACGACGAGACCGACGAGATTTTCCAACGGCCCAAGGATAAGCGGCTGAATGATTACCTCACCGGCATGTTCTCCTAGTCCGGGACATGCTTGAGGCCCGCGGCGGCTACGGTTGCCGCGGGACTGATTGGAGAGGCGGGTCATCTCTTGCGGGAGATGGCCCGCCTTTTTGTGTCGTGTGCTGGTGCGCTTGCCCAAAACCACCACGAAGGCGCCCGTCCCCTTTGTGGTGGTTTTCGCTATCATGGAGAACGTTGAATTTCTACGAAGGAGCAGGGCATATGGCGATTCTTTTGGGATGCGATTCCGTCAGCCTAGAGTTTCCCACCAAGCATATTTTCGATAGCGTGACGCTCGGCGTGGACGAGGGCGACCGTATTGGTATTGTCGGCAAAAACGGCGACGGCAAGTCGACGCTGCTGAGCGTGCTCGCCGGCGCGCTGGAGCCCGACGACGGCCGCGTGACGCACCGCCGCGACACCACGATCGGATTGCTCGGCCAAAAGGACAACCTGGTCGATACCGACACCGTGCATCATGCCGTCGTGGGCGACACGCCCGAGTATGAGTGGGCGTCGAGCCCCCGTACGCGCCAGATCCTCGCCGGCCTCATTAGCGATGTGCCCTGGGAGGGCATGGTAGGCGAGCTCTCGGGCGGTCAGCGCCGCCGCGTGGACCTCGCGCGCCTGCTGATCGGCGACTATGACGTGCTCATGCTCGATGAGCCCACCAACCATCTGGACATGCGCACCATCAACTGGCTTGCGCGTCACTTAAAGGCCCGCTGGCAGCGCGGTCAGGGCGCGATGCTCGTGGTCACGCACGATCGCTGGTTCTTGGACGAGGTCTGCACCAGCATGTGGGAGGTTCACGACGGCCAGGTCGATCCCTTCGAGGGCGGCTATTCGGCATATATCCTGCAGCGCGTGGAACGCGACCGCATGGCCGCGGTTACCGAGGAACGCCGTCGCAACATGGCACGTAAGGAGCTCGCGTGGCTGAGCCGCGGTGCCCAGGCGCGCTCCACCAAGCCCAAGTTTCGCGTGGATGCCGCTCGCGAGCTGATCGCCGACGTGCCGCCCGTGCGTGACGAGCTGGAGCTCAAGCGCCTGGCCGTGAGCCGCCTGGGCAAGCAGGTTATCGATGTGGTCGACGTGGACGCCGGCTATGCGGATACCGATGGCGCGCCCAAGCAGGTGCTCAACGACGTGACCTGGCTCATTGGTGCGGGCGACCGCTATGGTCTTTTGGGCGAGAACGGCGCCGGCAAGTCGACTTTGCTCGACGTGATCCAGGGCAAGATCGCGCCCCTGCGCGGCCGCGTGAAGATCGGCCAGACGGTGCGCTTTGGCGTGCTGTCGCAGCAGCTCGAGGAGCTCGAACCCTACATGGGCGACACGATCCGCGAGGTGCTCAGCCACTATAAGAAGTACTACGTCATTGACGGCAAGGAGACTTCACCCGAGAAGCTCTGCGAGCGTCTGGGCTTTACGACGCAGCAGCTCTGGAGCCGCATCGGCGATCTTTCGGGCGGCCAGCGCCGTCGCCTGTCGCTGCTGCTGACGATCCTGGACGAGCCCAACGTGCTCATCCTGGACGAGCCCGGCAACGACCTGGATACCGACATGCTGGCGATTGTCGAGGACTTGCTGGACGGCTGGCCCGGCACGCTGATTCTGGTGACGCACGACCGCTTTTTGATGGAGCGCGTGACCGACCAGCAGTGGGCGCTGCTCGACGGCCACCTGACGCATATGCCCGGCGGCGTCGACCAGTACCTGCGCCTGTGCAACGCCACCGCCGAGGGCGAGCCCGTGGGTGCACCGAGCGCCAAGACCGGTACGTTCGACACCGGTGCCGCGGCGGCTGCGGCCGAAAAGCCCAAGTCGAGCGGTCAGCCCAACGGCCTTTCCAATGCCGAGCGCCAAAAGCTCCGTCGTGAGGTGAGCTCGCTCGAGCGCAAGATGGAAACGCAGCGCGCTCGCGTGGAGGAGGCCGAGGCCGCCATGGCCCAGGTCGATCCCACCAACTACACGGCGCTGGGCGAGCAGCAGGCAAAGATCGACGAGGCCCACGCCGCCATGGACGAGCTGGAGATGGCGTGGCTCGAGGCGAGCGAGAAGCTCGAGGGCGAGGAGTAGGCGAGGATGATCAAGGCCGCGTTTTTTGATATCGACGGCACGCTGCTGAGCTTTGAGACGCACCGGATTCCGGCGTCGGCGCAGCAGGTGCTCGACAGCTTTCACGAGCAGGGGATTGCGTGCGTCATTGCCACGGGTCGCCCGACCTACCAGATGCCCGATTGGCTGTTCGATCTTGGTTGGGATGCGTACATTACGCTTTCGGGCCAGCATTGCTTTGATGCCAGTGGTGTTTACCGCAGCTGCCCGATCGATCCGGACGACGTTGCGGTGATTGTGGACCAGGTGGCCGAGGGGCGCTACGACTCGCTGTGCATGCAGGGCGAGAACTCGTTTGTGAACCGCCTGTCCGAGCGCGTGGTGACGGCCGGCAGCAACGCGGGAATTGTCTACCACGAGGAGCCGTTTGAGCACGCCTTTGACGCGCCGGTCTACCAGTTTTGCGCCTTTGTGGATCCGGCCGACGAGCATATCGTGACCGACGCCGTGTCGCATTCGCTCACCACGCGCTGGTGCGACCTGTTCTGCGACATTATTCCCGCTAACGGCGGCAAGGACCTGGGTGTGGCAGCGACGCTGGAGCGCCTGGGTGTCGACGCGAGCGAGGCGATCGCCTTTGGCGACGGCGAGAACGACCTGTCGATGTTCTCGGCCGTGGGCACAAGTGTGGCCATGGGCAACGCGCAGGATACCGTGAAGGCCGCAGCGACCTACGTGACGACCGCCGTAGACGACGACGGCATCTACAACGCCGCCGAGCACTTTGGCCTGCTATAGCTACGGATTCGGCACTTGGGGACGTTCCTTTTGCGCCGGCAGTCGGGGGCACTCCTTGCGGGGCGTGTCCCCGCTTTGTTTTCGTCCCGTGCGTTTTGTGAAACACGGTTAACTTTTTAGACAACGTAGTAAGACATAGGCAACTTTTGCGGTAAAGTAAATCAAGCAAAAGTATCCAAAGGCTAACTAGAAGCCATCGCGAAAGGCGGCCCATGGCCCTGCGTGAATCCGGAGAAGACTATCTCGAATCGATCTACGTTCTGTCGGAACGTCAGGGCACCGTGCGCTCGATCGACGTTGCGGAGTACCTCGGCGTAACCAAGGCGAGCGTTTCCAAGGCCATGGCGACGCTGGAAAGCAACGGCTATGTCGAAATGGGCAAACGCGACGTGCATCTGACGGAACGCGGTCTTGAGGTTGCCCGTCAAATGTGGGAGCGCCACTGCTTTTTTGTAGGTCTGCTAGAGGACGCAGGCGTAACGCCCGAGGTTGCCTCGCAAGAGGGCTGTCACATGGAGCACTGCCTGAGCGAGGAGAGTTTCGAGAAGCTAAGGTCGATGCTGAGGCGGGAAGATGTAGCGGGTCCAAAAACAGAAGCCTAACTGACCCACAGTAGCGCGGAGTTCACGCAAAGCGCGAACCAGCGACCGGGACCAGCGGCCCTTTCGGCCAAGTCCATTTCAGCAAAGGAACCCCGCCAGCAAGCGATGCCCAAGAACCGCCAGCTGTGTCAATGCAGGCCGGGGCCGGGCTTGGTTTTGAAAACACTCCGCAGCGCGAGGCCCGCCTTTCCGTTGCTCCGCAGGAGCAGGAAAGACGGGCCTCATGCGCGAGGACGTTTTCAAAACCAAGCCCGGCCCCGGCCGGAGGGACCACGAGCGCTACAGGTTCTTGACACCCATCGCGCGCATGGCGTTCAGGATGGCGATGATCGCCACGCCCACGTCGCCAAAGACGGCAAGCCACATATTGGCGATGCCCAGCGCTGCCAGCACAAGGATCAGCAGCTTAATGCCCAGCGCAAAGATGATGTTCTGCCAAACAATCGACATGGTCTTGCGCGCCACGCGAATAGCGCGGGAAATGTCGGACGGCTTGTCGTCCATCAGCACCACGTCGGCGGCCTCGATCGCGGCGTCGGAACCCATGGCGCCCATGGCAATGCCCACATCAGCGCGCGTAAGCACAGGCGCGTCGTTGATACCGTCGCCGACAAAGGCGAGCTTGCCCTTGCCACTTTCGGCTGCGAGCAGCGCTTCAACACGCTCGACCTTGTCGCCCGGCAGCAGCTGCGCGTGGAACTCGTCGAGGCCGAGCTGCTTGGCCACAGACGCCGCAACCTCCTCGCGGTCGCCCGTGAGCATGACGGTGCGCTTGACGCCGGCGGCGTGCAGGTCGAGAATCGTTTGCTCCGCATCGACCTTGATGGTGTCGGCAATTACGATGTGGCCGGCATAGGTGCCGTCGACGAGCACGTGGAGGATCGTACCGACGACCTCGCAATTGGGAGCGTCGATACCGGCCGCAGCAAGCATCTTGGCGTTGCCGACGACGACATGTTTGCTGTCGATAGTCGCCGTCACGCCATGGCCCGCGTCGTTGGTGGAGTCGCTTACGCGCTTGGGATCGAGCTCGCCCTGGAAGGCGGTGCGCACCGACTGCGCGATGGGATGGTCGGAGAACGACTCGGCGAGGGCTGCGACCTCGAGTAGCGACTGCTCGGTATAGCCTGCCTCGGGGTGCACCGCGACGACCGAGAACGTGCCGTTGGTGAGGGTGCCCGTCTTGTCAAAGACGACGGTGTCCACATCGGCGAGCGTCTCGAGGTAGTTGGAACCCTTGATGAGAACGCCCAGCTTGGACGCGCCGCCGATGCCGCCAAAGAAACTGAGCGGCACGCTGATCACGAGCGCACACGGGCAGCTGACGACCAGGAAGGTCAGGCCGCGCAGGATCCAGTCGGACCAGGCGCCGGTGACCAAGCCGCCGCCGAGCGCGAGTACCGCGGCAGCGCCGGTGACGGCGGGCGTGTAGACGCGGGCGAAGCGCGTGATGAAGTTCTCGGTGCGCGCCTTCTTTTCGCTGGCGTTTTCTACGAGCTCCAGGACGCGCGCGACGGTGGACTCGCCAAATGGCTTGGTGGTGCGCACGTGGATGAGACCTGTCATGTTGATGCAGCCGCTGATGATATCGTCTCCGGTTTTGGCCGGGCGGGGGACTGACTCGCCCGTGAGCGCGGCGGTATCGAGCTGTGTCTCGCCTTCGACGATGACGCCGTCGATAGGCACGCGCTCGCCGGGCTTGACGACGATGACGGTGCCAACGGCGATGTCATCGGGGAAGACCTGCTCGAGTGTGCCGTCGGGTTGCTCGACGTTGGCGTAGTCGGGCGCGATGTCCATCATGGCGCTGATCGACTTGCGGCTCTTGCCCACAGCGTATGCCTGGAACAGCTCGCCGACCTGGTAGAACAGCATGACGGCGGCGCCTTCGGCCATGTGCGGGTCGGTGTCGGGGAAGAGCACCATGGCAAACGCGCCGATGGTCGCGACGGCCATGAGGAAGCTCTCGTCGAACGCCTTGCCGCGGCGGATGTTGTTGTATGCCTTTTGAAGCACGTCGTAGCCGGCAATCAAAAAAGGCACGAGGAACAGTGCGAAGCTGGCGTAGATGTCGCCCGGGGTGCCGAATGCGGCAGTGAGGGTGCCGAGCTCATCGAGGGCATAAACAACGGCAAAAATGCCCAGTGCTACCAGGATGCGGTTGCGCTTGTGCTCAAGGGACTCTTTCTTCTTGCGCTTCTTCTTTTTCTTTTTGGGATCGGCGGCTGCCATGATTCAAACCTCCCATTTGAGTGTATGAACACTTGCTCATATAATTTCGCGAGCAAAGGCCGCGGCAAGCGCGGCCTTACAGGTCAACGTATGCGCGGGTTAGAGAATGATTTCGCAGTCCGGCTCGGCGTCGGCGGTGAACTCAACGACGCGGTCCAGGACCTCGTCGAACTCGGCGTCGTCAGTCTCGAGCGTCAGCTTCTGGGTCATAAAGTTGACGGACACGGATTTGACGCCCTCGAGCTTGGCCAGCTCGTCCTGAAGCTCACGCGCGCAGTTGGCGCAGTCGATCTCGTCGAGCTTAAACTGCTTTTTCATGGTGGGTTCCTTTCTCTGTATTTGCGGCTTGGGTGCAGGCCGCGCTGGCACCGTGGTTGATCGCTATTCGCAGATGTGGCTCATGCCTTGGTTGAGCATGGTGTAGACGTGGTCGTCGGCGAGCGAGTAGAGAATGTTGCGGCCGTCGCGTCGGAATTTAACCAGGTGCGACTGCTTGAGTGTGCGCAGCTGGTGCGATACTGCCGACTGCGAGGTTTCGGTCGCTTCGGCGATGTCTGCCACACACAGCTCGCGACCCATGAGGGCATAGAGAATCTTGATGCGCGTGGTGTCGCTGAAGACCTTGAACAGGTCGGCGAGGTCGTAGAGAAGCTCCTCGTCGGGAAGGTCCTCGGGCGAGCAGGTGGTGGGGATCGCGGGTTCGGTGGCCTCGATGTCGGGTTTCGTTCCATCAACGCGGATGCTCATTGCAATATCCTTTCATATGAACATGCGCTCATATAACTTACTTTCGATTATATGAGCGCATGTTCATATGTCAATATCGTTTAGGCAATCCGTCGTACAAAATGATGAGGAAAAGCGGACGAGATCCCGGACTAAGCGGTTTGATAGGTGATGCCGGGGTGGGTGCCCCTGCGCCGTGCAAAAATTGGAGTATTCTGCAACAATAGGGGGTCTGTTAACTTATCGCAGGCCAAATAATGCAGCTAAAGAGTTATCTTAGGGTGGTAACTGATGAGTTCTTCTTCAAATGTTGCCTAACGTTCTCACGCAAGAGTGATTTCGCTTCACTTTTGGATCCACTCGAGGGTGATGGACACCCGGCTCTGCTGAATACTCGCAATTTTGCACGTCGCTAGGGTACCCACCTTGTTAGTCGGCCTAGTTTCCGGCCCCGAAGACCCTGCCCTCGGGCGTGAAGCTGCTTGTTTGCTTGAGTGATGGGCTGTCGGGTTCGGCAGTCTGCATGTCATCGATTGCCGGAGCCTCGTTAATCGTCGGATCGTCCAATGTGATGCCTTCGAGCATTGCTTTTTCGAGGTCGATTCGTTGGCGCTCTTCGGAATCCTGGCGAAGCTCCTCCTGGATTCGTTTCTTCTCCTCAATAAACCTTCTGAGCACAAACAGTCTCAGGTCCTCTTGCATGATTTGAAAGTCTTTTGGCATGCGCGAGGGGCGTATGCCCTCTTTCCGTTGGATTGCCTCCATGACCCTAACGAAAGAGCTGGCATGCATAAAGGAATAACGGCTGACGGTGATGATTCCGTATCCCATGGACGCAAGCGCATTCTTGCGCTCCTCGTCGATGGCGCGGTTTTCTTCAGCGTCGTGATAAAAACCGTTGTATTCAATATCTGTTCGAGATTTCTTCAGATATGCATCCATAAAGAACTTTTTGCGTCTCGTGAGATTTTTTGCGGCGGCGGTGACCTTCACCTCGTAGTCGGTCTCTATTCCTTTAATGCCAAGCCCTCCTTCGCTTTTGGGCAACGTCAGCATCATGGCAAAGGCCGTTTCCATGGGAGACCGGCATCCATCGCGTACACATTGAATCGCCTTTCGGGCAAGGGCCAAACCGTCGCATCTGGTAATGGAATTAAAGAACTGCTTTAGCCTCTCGGTCGAGGTAAGCGCGAAACGCTCGGTATAGGAGGTGGAAGAGCCGGTTCCTAGGGAATAAGCGCCGCACAGTTCAAAGTAGTACTCCACTAGTTCGCGAAAAGGGAGATAGGTGGAGGCCTGAAGTGCACAAAGCTCAACGCCAACAATGTAGATGTCATCTTCTAGCTCTATAAAACGCGAGCATGAGAATCGCTTTGACGAAACGTGGCATCGACAGCCCATCGCGTAGCGCGCGTTCCTGCGATCAAACACCATTACCTCGAGGGAATCGTTTGCGTCGAGGGCAACATCATGTTTGGCGAGCAATTCTGCGGCTGCGTCGAGGAGTGCTCCGCTGGGGCATGATTCGTAAATTGCGGCAGAGCTGCAGGACTCGATGTCTTTCGCAGACACCGAATGCGCGGCTTGGTAGACCGCTTTTGCAGTGGTATGTGACAATACGATACTCATGGTATATATCGTGTCAGCTAATGCCGTGTTGATGGCGCTGAGTGGGAAAGCCGTTTTAGCGGTCTAACCAAATGCTGTCCAAAAGCTTGACGCGATTATGGGTTGATACGCCCTAAATAAAAGTTTTCGCAGCTCGGCTATAGCATAGAAATACTCAATTGCTGCACATTTGGTATCGATGTATCGCCATCCGAACACAAATCACGTGTCGGGAAAGTGCCGAAATAGTTAAAAAATAGGGTTCAGAATTTGTGAAGAGCGGGCCTGCCTATGGAACTTAGGGCGGCCCCGCTGCGGTGTTTCCCGCTGCGAGGCCGCTCGTGAGCAAGCAGTGTTTGTCGCAGGCGTTGCTATTTCGCGAATAGGTTCTTGAGGTTGAACTCGGCCTGTACCGTGCGGAGCATGAGGTCGGTGTCATCCAGACCCAGGTGCTGCTCGTTGGCGTCGGCGGCGAGGGTTCCACGGCGGCGCGCCCAGTTCTCGAGCGCGGCTGGGGCGGACTCGCGGGGGAGCGAGCGCACGTCGGCGTCCAGGCTGCGGCAGATCTGGCGCGAGTCGATGACGATGATCTTGCCGGCGCGGCGTGCCTCGGCGTAGCCGTCCAGGTGGATCTTGAACCAGCTGTCCTCAAAGGCGGCGTTGTGTGCCATGTACGGGTACTTCTTCATAAGCTTGAGCAGCTGCTTTTGCAGCTCTTTGTTCTCGCGGAACGGCTTTTTGCCGTCGATGTCGTCCCAGGTGATGTGGTGGATATTCGACAGCGGCACATCTTCGCCGCGGTAGATGTCGGGCAGGCCGCAGTAGTGTGCCTCGGCGTCATGCGGGACGGCGTCGCTGGTGAGCTCCATGATCTCCCAGCCCACGTTGATGATATAGCCGCGCTCGGGTGCACGGCCGGTGGTCTCGATGTCGATACCGAGCACGGTGCCCTGGATGGGCTTGCGGGCGTAGGCCACGCCGAGCGCGTCGCGGTCGCCGCGGATTTCGCGCATAACGGACGCGGCGGTGCGCTTTTGCATCTTGCCGATGGCGGCGCAGGTGTCGGCATCGGACAGGCCGCGCGAGAGCGTCGCGGGCGTCACGTTGCGCAGACGCGCCTCGCCAATCTGGTCGCACAGGTCGCGGTTGCGGTCGGCCAGGTCGCGCACGGTGGCAAAGTCGAAGCCGGGGTCGCCCTCGGCGGTAAAGTACTCGGTCTCGAGCACCTTGAGGGCCTCCTCGCCCTTCTGGCGCTCGGACTCCATGGCGCCGTGGTCGCCGTAGATAAACATGGGGATAAACGGCTGGCGCTCGTATTCGAGTGCTTGCGATACGTTCATATGCTACTCCTTGGACGGGCCGCGTTGTGCGGCTCGAGGTTACTGAGTTATGGCGAGATGATAGTTTACCATAGGCAACTATTGGCACCGCGCCCGGGACAACTACAATACCCTAGTTGACCGCTAGGACTTTTACAATGCTGCCGAAAGACACGAAAGGTTCCATCCGTCATGGATTTACTGATTGATATTCTGCTCGACGCCGGCAAGGACACGCTGTCGCTGGTGCCGTTTTTGTTGGTGACGTATCTTGCTCTCGAGACACTTGAGCACGTTGCGGGCGACCGCGTCAACGGCGCTATCAAGCGCGCCGGCGCTGCGGGTCCCGTGGTTGGCTCGCTGCTGGGCATGGTGCCGCAGTGCGGATTTTCGGCCATGGCAGCAACGCTGTACGCCGGCCGTGTCGTGACCTTGGGCACGTTGGTGGCGGTGTTCCTTTCGACCTCCGATGAGATGCTGCCGCTGTTGCTTGCCGAGCAGGTTCCCGTGCAGACTATGGCGATGCTTTTGGCTTCGAAAGCGCTGATCGCACTGGTCACGGGTTTTATCGTGGACGCTGCCATTCGCGGCCTGCGCCGTAACGCCCGCGCGCACGCGGCGATTCGCCGTACCGTGCTGGGAACCGCGGCCGACCCGGCCCACGTGAACTGCGCGCACGACGACCACAGCGGCGGTGACATCATCGACGAGGTGGCCGAGGCAGGCGTGAGCGCCGACCACATCCACGAGCTGTGCGAGCGCGACCATTGCGGTTGTGATGAAGACGAGGACGAGCACGAACACGGACATGGCCACGATCACGGTCATGAGGGCGAACATGAACACCATGATGGTCACGGTCACTCTCACTCCCACGAAGGGACGCCTGTCCTGTCGATCATCCGCAGTGCGATCTCGCACACCGTGCAGGTCTCGGTATTCATTTTTCTGGTGACGCTGATTCTGGTCGCCGTGCTCGAGACGTTCGGCGAGTCCGCGATCGAGCAGTTCCTGCGCGGCAACGAGACACTCGCTGTCCTGGGTTCGGCGCTTGTCGGGCTGATTCCCAATTGCTCGGCGAGCGTGGTCATTACACAGCTGTATCTGGAAGGCGCGCTGCAACTGGCGCCGATGCTCGCCGGCACGCTCATTTCCGCCGGCGTGGGTTATCTGGTGCTGTTCCGCACCAACCGCAGCGCCCGCGAAAATGCCGTGTTCCTGATCATGATGTACGTCATCGGCGCTGGCTGGGGCCTCATCCTCTCCGCCGTTGGCCTCTAAGTGGGCCTAAAAAATGGGCTTCAAATAGCCATGCTCAGCGCCTGCGCAATGCGGCGACGCATGGCATTTTGAAGCCCGTTTTTTGTTGAGCCATGGATTCCGAGCGCTCACACCGCTCAAAACAAAAAGGTAGATTTTAGGCATGTCTCAAAAATCTACCTTGGTTAGTGCAGCAACTCGGTGAGGTTGCGTTTAAAGCGGGCGCGGTCTTCGCTGGTAAATGCTGCCGGACCGCGAGTGCGTCCGCCGGCGCGGCGTACCTTCTTTTCCTCGTGGCGAATAAACAGCTGCATGTCGATAGTCGCCTTGTCGTACACGCGCCCGCGCACACCGATGGCGGCGGCATCGCGCCCGAGCACCATGCTCGCCAAGCCAATGTCCTGCGTCACGACCACGTCGCCCGCCTGCAGGCGTTCGACAATGGCAAAGTCGGCGCTGTCGGCGCCCACGCTCACGTCGAGCGTCGTGACCCAAAAGCCGCGTCGCGCGTGCTTGGCATCGCGCGGGTCGTCGCGGCGAATGTGTCGTTCCAGGTTTTGCGTGCTATTGCCGGCGATAACAACGGCGACGCCCGCCCGCCGCGCGCAGTCAATCGACTCGCGCGTGACCGGGCAGGCGTCGGCATCAATAAAGAGCGTTCGCGGCATCTAGTGCACCAGTTTGCCAAATTGAATGGCGCGAACAATGAGCGTTACGCCAAACACCAGCAGCGCGGCGCCACTAAAGATGACAAGCATCTTGGCCGACCACAGCGGATAGATAAACACGAACATGCCGGCGATGATGGAGAGTGCACCGCTCAGGATGGCAAGGGCGCGGTTGGACGAAAGCTCGGACTCCAGAATGGACATGACACCTTCGACAATCCAGCCAAAGCCGGCCACGATAACCACCATCGTGGTGAGTGTCGCGGTCGAGAAGGCCTGGTTGCGCAGGATTATGACGCCGCCCAAGATAATGAGTAGGTTGGAGATGATGCTCGTCACGCGCCAGCCGGTGGGCAGCAGCGGCTCAAAAATGGCAGTGAATAGTCTGATGGCAGCGGTGATTACAAAGTAAAAACCCAGGACGGTCGTCAAAAAGACGAGGGACTTGGCAGGTGCAAAAAGCAGCGCGATACCAGCAATGAGCGCCACGACGCCCGTGATGGCGTAGATCCAGCGTACGGCCTTGACGGCTTTGCCCGCCATGCTTTTCTCGTCAAATCCAAACTGGCTCGATTTTTGGTCATCGTTCTTAAAGATGCCCATAAGTCTCCTTTCCGTGCGGCGTAAGCCTTGATCGTTACAACCAGTATCCCCTAAGGGCGCTGACGTATGGGTCGGGGAGGGCGAAACGTAACCCAAAGGCCCCGAATTGTTTCCGTTGTTCCCCACGTCGCGATTTTCTATTCAACAGGTGTAGAACATTGCAGCCCTGTTCGTTATTGCCTACGTTTTAGGTTAGATTTTCCTAAGGACAATTGGCTTGTATTGGGGGTCCCTATGAACGAAGCAGTTCCCGAGGCACCGTCGAGTGTCGAATCGATGGCAAAGCAAGGTTGCGAAAAGCTCGGTCTGGAAGCGTTTGATGCGCTGGTCCGTCGTGCCCGTACGTGCCGTCGCTTTGACGAGTCTATGCGCGTGCCGCGCGAGTTTTTGCTCGAGTTGGCGGAACTGGCGCACCTGGCTCCCTGCGGCGCCAATGCTCAGCGTCTGCGCTTTCACGTGGTGAGCGGTGCAGAGGACTGCGCGCGTGTATTTGACGAGCTTGCATGGGCCGGTGCGCTCAAGGATTGGCCGGGTCCCGATGAGGGCGAGCGCCCGACCGGCTACATCGCGATTCTTGCTGAGCGCGCCGTTCCGGGCAAGCCCGCCGCTCCCATTACCGATGTCGACACGGGCATTACCGCGCAGACGATGATGCTCGCCGCCCGCAGCGCCACGCCCGAGGTGGCAGCCTGCATGTTCAAGGCCTTTACGCCCCACGTGATCGATGCCATGGGGCTCGATAACGACAAGTATGAGCTCAAGCTGATCATGGCGTTTGGCATTCCGGCCGAGACACAGGTGATCGATGCGATCGATTCCAACCCCGACGGCTCCATCAATTATTGGCGCGACGAGGCGCGGGTGCACCACGTACCCAAGCGTTCGCTCGCCGACGTGCTGGTGTAGTTGAGTGTCACCGCGGTGTGATCCGGCGGTAAACCACCACAAAGGTACCCGTCCCCTTTGTGGTGGTACGAGGGGAGGGTGTGTGGCAGATCTGTATTTGGTGCGGCATGGGCAGACTGAGCTCAATGTGCAGAGCATTTTGCAGGGCTGGCACGATTCGCCGCTTACGGCGCGCGGGCGCGAGCAGGCGCTGACGGCGCGTACGGCGTTTGCGGCGCGTGGCGTGGCCTTTGATCATGTGTATTCCTCGCCGTTAGGCCGGGCGCGGCATACGGCCGAGCTTATCGTTGGCGAGGACCGTTCCATTGAGCTGGTCGATGACCTGCGTGAGTGGCATTTTGGCTCGCTGGAGGGCACATCAAATCGCGAGATGCCGCCGCAGCCCTGGGGCGATTATCCGGTGGCCTTTGGCGGCGAGTCGGAAGTGCAGCTTCAGTCGCGCATGGTCGCGGCGCTGTCCCGCATCATGGCCAGGCCGCAGCACGACTGCGTGCTGGCGGTTTCCCACGGCTCAGCCTGCCAGGAGTTTCTTGAGTATGTGACTGGCGGGGGAGAGCTGCCCGACAACGGTGCCGTGCTTCATTTTGGCTATTGCGATGGGGCGTTTTCGCTCTTGGGTTGGTAACGAACGAAAGGACCCCTATGAATAAAGATCTGTATCTGGTCCGTCATGGACAGACGATATTCAACCTTAAGCGTATCATTCAGGGGTGGAGTGATTCGCCGCTTACGCAGTTGGGTTGCGACCAGGCGGCGCGCGCCGGCATGTTTTTACGTGCGCGCGGCATTGAGCCCGATCATGCCTACACCTCCACGCTTCATCGCACCGAGCAGACTATCGCCAACTTGTGGCCGGGCTTGGCGTACGAGCGCCTGGACGGCCTGCGTGAGTGGTTCTTTGGCGACTTTGAGGCCGAGCGCGTGATGCTCATGCCCGAGCGCCCGTGGCGCGATTTCTATCGCCAGTTTGGCGGTGAGGGCCAGATGCAGGTGCGCGAGCGCATGGTGACGACGCTGACCGATCTTATGCGACGCCCGGACCATTCGTGCGTGCTCGCGGTGAGCCACGGGTCGGCCATCAAGGAGTTTTTGGATCACGTGAAGGGCACGGAGGCCGACGAGCGCGAGCGCGTGCCGGGCAACTGCTCGGTGCTGCATTTCGTGTTTGACGATACGACCGATACGTTTGAACTGGTTGAGATCTTTACGCAGGAAGACTACGCGCGCGAGCTGGGGCTTGAGCCGCTCGTGGCTGCCGCGGGTCCGCAGCGCGGGTAGTTTGGGCGTGGCGGTGCGGGTCGCCGACTTACTTCTCGACGCAAAAGGGGCGGAGATGCATGTACCTGCTGCATCTCCGCCCCCTGTTTGTTGAGCTGCCGATTTTTGTGCTGGGCGGTCTGGTCTTGCTAGAACCGCGCGACCTGGTGCGTGAGCAGACCTGTCGGAACTTGCGGCGCGGCGCCGCTGACCTGCGCGGCGGGGAAGAGCACGGCAACGGTAAAGTTGAACGGCTCCTTGCCGGTGTACGTTCCGGCGGCACGGGCCTCATCGGCCAGCAGCTGCGACGCCCCGGTCAGAGCGGCGGCGTAGGCGGGGTCGTCGGTCAGTGCCGGCTCCGGTGCTTGGTCGAGCATAGCGCGGATGGCCCCGACGGCGTCCTCGCGCTTGACCTCCCACGCGCGGTGCGTAATGCCCGCGGGGTCGGTGACGGCGTAGAGCGACGCGCCCTCTTTGGCGGCGCCCAGGATGATATCCATGACGGGCGAGGCCTCGTAGGCGAGCGACACGGGGCGCGGCTGCACCTTGAGCTCGGCGATCGCGCGCGCGGCGGCGGCCACGTCGGCGCTGGCATCGCCCTTGCCGTCCGCAAGTACACTCGTCGGGCAGATCGCCACGACACCCGTCACGCGTCCCGGCTCGCCCGAGCATTCGTACACGTAATACGCCGCACCCGGGTCCTTGAGCATCAGGCCATCGGCAAGGGCTCCGCGCAGAGCATCGTTGCCGCTCAGGATGCTGCCCATTGCAGGCAGCGCCTCGAGTACGTGGTCCTGAGCCGGGCGGATGCAGGGAAACGGAAGTGCTTTCATGGGCGGTCCTAACGCACGAGTCGGTTTGTTCGCGGCTTATTATGCCCCAACTTGGCTATCCGCGCCCCAGAGTGTATTGTCGGCGAGCGCGATCAGCACCTGTTGGCAGCGAACGATGTCGGCGTGGGGCACATATTCGTTGGGCTTGTGCGCGAGCGCGAGCGACCCGGGGCCATAGCTCATGCAGTTGCGGTTTCCCGTCTTGCCGGCAATGACGGCAGTGTCGGTGTAGCCGGTAAAGAAGCCGACGGTCGTGTCCGTGCCCGTCACATCGTCTGCTGTGCACTTGAGCGCAGCTAGAAGGGGAGAGGCCGGATCGCGCTCGATGGCGGGGCGGTCGCCTGTCACGGTATAGCTTCCATGGCAGCCTGGGACCGCGGCTTCGGCGGCGACAATGGCCTGCTCTACCATGCGCGTCGCGGCGGCCGTATCGGTCGGCGGGGTCAGGCGCATATCGACCCAGACCTTAGCGTGGTCGGGCACGACATAGGGACGGTAGCCACCCTCGATCTGTCCAAACGTGATGGTCGATGGCCCCAGCTCCTCATGTAAAGGCAGCGTCGCAAACGTGCGACGAAGCGAGCACACGACCTCGGCTATGGCGGCGACGGCGTCGGCGCCCTTCCAAGGCTGGCTTGCATGAGCCGTGACGCCGGCCATCTCGATCTCGAACCACGTGCGACCCTTGTGCGCCACCTGGATCTGCCCGTCGGTGGGCTCGGTGTCCAGCACCCATTCGCGCGAGCCGACCCAGCCAGCATCGATCGCGGCCTCTGAGCCGCGCATGAAGTCTTCCTCGTCGACCGAGCAGATGAGCGAAAAGCCGCGGCGTGGCAGCGCGCCATCCGCCGCCACGCGCTCGAGCGTATGGACCAGTGCGGCAATGGCGCAGGCCAGGCCACCCTTCATATCGCAGGCACCGCGGCCATAGAGTTTATCGTCGCGCACAACCGCCCCAAGCGGTTCGATGTCTGCGTCCCAGCCATCGCCCAAGGTGACGGTATCCATGTGGCAGATATAGATCAGCCGCGGCTCGTCGCTTTGGCCCGGCACGGTGACTTTAAGGTTGCGGCGCCCGGGCAGCACTTCGAGCTCCTCAATCTGCACGGCATCGAGCGCAGAACTATCAAGTTGTGCCAGCTGCTGCTCAATGAGCCTCTTAATGAAGCGCTCAATTTCATCCTCATACGCGCCCGGGTCTGAGCTGTCGATCCGCACGAGCTCCTGCGCAAGCCGCCAGGCAAAATCCTCATCAACCATATGCAACCTCACAATCAGTTTGCTTTCCAAACCGATTGTAAGCCTCCTGAGAGATCCGCGACGTGGGCGTGGCAGTATTTACCGTTCGCAGGCCGAGCCAGCGCGTTTGCCGTCCGAGCGGGTTCACAAGCGACGCAGCGGGTACGTACCCTTCATGGACGACATGCTGTGCGACATATCTGCCTTTCGGTATCACCGGATACCTCCACAGGTCTTGGCAATAATGCCGGACCTGCCCGATTCTGCGGACGATCCGCGCAGGGAGCACCTATGTGAGCATCCGCTCGTCACGCATTTCCTGGGCACCCCGTTACACGTGTTGGCGCAGGGCAGCTGCGGACGTAAGGGCGATCGCATTGTCAGGCATGTTTGGAACGGGGAGAGGCCGTTTGATTCCGTGCGGCAGACGGAGTTTGGCCTCGATGTTGCGTCCCCACTCTTTACCCCGCTGACTCTGGCTTCCTCGGTCTCAAACGAGCGTCTAATCATGTGCATGTATGAGATGTGCGGCACCTTTGCCGTGTGCAAGATTGCGCCTCAGGTAAAGTCGGCACTTGAGCAGGCATATGGGAGCCGATGGAGTGACGCACGGTCGGGCTGGGAAAACGTAAAGGATGTCTCGGGGAATCCAACGGACTTGTGGAAACGACCTCCCTTGATCGAGCTCTCTGAGCTTACAGAGTTCGTCGATAAGGTCCGGGGGCTCCGCGGCGCTAAAACGTTCATACGAGCCGCGAAATGCATTACGGGGGTGGCAGCATCGCCGCTCGAGGTCCAGGCTTCGATGCTGTTTGGCCTTACGAGGTTGCGCGGCGGCGAAGGGCTGAGCCTTACCAATAACGTTGAGATTCGTATGACGCGCAGCGCCCGCCTGATTTCGGGGCTTGATAGGCGCTATGCCGATATCCTGCTGGCAAATAAGGACGGCAGTCGAGAGTGTCTGGTTGAATGCCAAGGTAAAGCCATTCACGGATCCATTGAATCCAAGATCTCGGACTCCGATCGAACGACGGCCTTGCAAGCCATGGGATATCCCGTCGTTCTGATGACCTATGGTCAGCTGGCCGACTTCGATGCCTTCCGCGTGGTGATGGAGCTCATCATGTCCTATCTCGATGTGCCGCTGAAAGACAAGACGCCGCGACAGCAGGAGCTCGAACGGCGGCTTCGTGAGGAGATTTTTATCGATTGGGCGGGAATGTAGTCGCGCGGTGGGTAAACGGTAGCGCGAGCTAGAGTTCTGGTCGCAAAAAGGCTTCAATTTTGCCTTGGAGGGACCCTAAAAATGCTATCTAGAATAAGTTGTTTCGGAAAATAGACAGTCAACTTACATTCGGCACATAGAGACCGATTTTTACCTACTAAAGTCCCTGATAAAGCTGTTTATCAAAGCGGGCGTGCTTAGCGACTGGAGCCTCACTATCGATTATCTGAAAAAACTTGTTCTGGGTATCATTTTAAAGACGTCCGGAGCAACAAAATCGCCCCCCGTTTCGTGAAAACGGGAGGGGGCGAATGGGCTTCGTGGTCTGTCTGGCAGGCTTGGCACCGGCGCTATTTAATCACGCGCACGCGATACATCGACGGAATCTGCTTGAGCGCCTCGATCGTGCTGCCGTCCAGGTGCTCATCGGTGTCGAACATGGTGTAGGCGTTCTCGCCAGCGGACTCGTTGGTCATGCGCTGCACATTGGCGTTGTCCTTGGCGAGAATGGCCGTGATCTGGCCGATCATGTTGGGCACGTTGGCATGCAGGCAGGCAATGCGGCTTGCGGCGCGCGCCTTGCCCATGCTGCAGGCGGGGTAGTTGACGCTGTGCGCGATGTTGCCGTTTTCCAGGTAATCCTTGAGCTCGCTGATGGCCATGTCGGCGCAGTTGGCCTCGGCCTCGCCGGTGCCGGCGCCCGAATGCGTGGTGATAAACGTATTGGGCATCTTGACGGTCTTGGGCGTGGCAAAGTCGCAGCTAAACCAGCTGAGCTTGCCCTCGCGCAGGGCGGCGTCGACGGCGTCCTCGTCAATGATGGTCTCGCGCGCGTAGTTGATGAGCACGGCGTCGGGCGCCAGCAGGTTAATCTGCTCGGTGCTGATCATGCCGATGGTGTCTGCCTTGCTGGGCACGTGCACGGTGAGGTAGTCGCAGCCGCGGCACAGATCCTCGAGCGTGCCCACGCGCTGCACCTCGCGGCTCAGCACCCACGCGTGCTCGACGGAAATGAACGGATCATAGCCGTAGACGTCCATGCCCAGGTCGACGCAGGCGTTGGCGACCTTGGAGCCTACGTTGCCCAGGCCGATGACGCCGATGCGCTTGCCCTTGAGCTCGCGGCCCACAAAGGCCTTTTTGGCCTTCTCGGCGTCGACCTGGATCTCGGGGTCGTCGGCGTTGTCGCGCACCCAGTTCATCGACTGCACGACGCCGCGGCTCGAAAGCACCAGCATGCCCAGGACGAGCTCCTTGACGGCGTTGCTGTTGGCACCGGGGGAGTTAAAGACGACGACGCCCTTCTTGGCGTACTCCTCGACGGGGATGTTGTTGACGCCGGCGCCGCAGCGGGCGATGGCGCGGATGCCCTCGGGCAGCTCGTGGCCGTGCAGGTCGGTGGAGCGCATCAGAATAGCGTCGGCCTCCTCGGCGGTGCCCACAAACTCGTAGCCCTCGCCAAATTCGACTTTGCCGTCCTTGGTAATGTCGTCGATGGTTTTAATCTTGCGCATGAAAAACTCCTTAGCGGATTTGTTTATAACAAGTGGTTTGAAGTGGCTGGTCGGCCCGCTCGTTGCGGGCTAGTTAGATCGCGGACTCAAACTATGCTGCGCTTCGAAGTCCTTCATATACGAGGCCAGTGCCTGCACGTCTTCCATGGTGACGGCGTTGTACACGCTGGCGCGCATGCCGCCGACGAGGCGATGGCCCTTGACGTTTTGAATCTGGTGCTCGGCCGCGCCTGCGACAAAGGCGGCGTCGAGGTCGGCATCGCCGGTACGGAACGTGACGTTGGCGATGGAGCGACTGTCTGTCTGTGCGGTGCCGTGGAATAGTTTGCTGTTCTCGAGCAGGTCGTAGAGCAGGTTGGCCTTGGCCCAGTTGCGCTCGGCCATGGCGGCAAGTCCGCCGGTCTGTTCAACCCAACGGAACACCTTGCCGCATACGTAGATACCAAAGGTGTTGGGGGTGTTGAGCATGGAGCCCTTGGCGTCCTGGGTCTTAAGGTCCATGTACTGCGGCGTCTGCGCAAAGGCGGGGCCATCTGCGATGAGGTCGTCGCGCACGATGACCACGGTCACGCCTGCGGCGCCGGCGTTTTTCTGCGCGCCGGCGTAGATGAGACCGTAGCGTTCAACGTCGAGCGGCTGCGACAGAAAGCAGCTCGAGACATCGGCGACCAGCGGCACATCGCCGCAGTTGGGCAGCTCGTGGTACATGGTGCCAAAGATGGTGTTGTTCTGGCAGATGTAGACGTAGTCGAGCCCGTCGCCCGCGGCCTCGGCGGCAATGCGCGCGTTGATGTCGGCCATGGTGGGAATGCGGTCGAAATTGGTGTCCTCGGAGCTCGCGAGCAGAACGGCCTCGCCGTACTTGGCGGCCTCCTTGTACGCCTTGTTGGCAAAGTTGCCGGTCACGACGTAGCCGGCGCGGCCGCGGCGCATGAGGTTCATGGGGGTGCCCGCAAACTGCAGCGTGGCGCCGCCCTGCAAAAACAGGACGCGGTAGTTGTCCGGAATGCTCAGCAGACGGCGCAGGGTTGCCTCGGCGTCGTTGATAATCTGCTGGTACATGCTAGATCGATGGCTCATCTCGAGCACGGACATGCCGCAACCGCGGTAGTCCATCATCTCGTCGGCGATCTCGGCGAGCACGCTTGTAGGCAGTGCGGCCGGGCCAGCTGAGAAGTTGTGCACACGTGCCATCTTCTAGTTCCCCTCGTAGTCGTTTGAACGTTCGGGATACTTTAGCACAGTGCAGCGCCGGGTGCGACCGCATCACGGTAAAACTCGAGTGCGCCGCTATGATTTACAGGATGGTTACATGGGGGAGGGGTGCTTTACTCCTCGGGCAAATCCAAATCTGCGAGCGAAGGCATGAGGTTCTCTAGGCGCTTGATTTCTTCGTCGCAAATTAGCTAACCCCTGGTCACTACGACGCCAGCGTGGCGATGACGGCTTCGTCGCCGGCGTATATGAGGGTGTTGCCGTCGGGGATGATCGTTTGGCCGTCGCGTTTGAGCATCACCACGATAAAGGGGTGCTTGCCTTGCGGCACGTCGCGCAGGCGCTGACCGGCCAGGCGACCGTGGGGCGTCACGGTGACCTCGCGCAGCGTAACCTCGGCACGCTCTTCGAACGTTGGGGCTGCCATCACCAGAAGGTCGCCTTCCTCGATGACGGTATCGCCGTTGGGCAGTACCGGGTGCGCCCCGTCGCGCAGCACCAAGACCACGAGCATGTCTGTGGCGCTGCCAATGTCCGCGAGCGAGCGACCGGCAAATGGATGGCCCGCACCTACCTTGAGCTTGACAAACGACATGCCGTCCTCGGCGCGGTAATCGTTAAACGTACGGCGCACGTCGCCTTCCGCGTCGATCATGTCGAGCTTTTTTGCCACTGCCGGCAGCAGCGAGCCCTGCACTACAATGCTCGACACGGCAATCACAAACACCAGGTCAAACAGGTCGTGCCCACCGGGAACACCGGTCACCACGGCAAAGAGGCTAAATACGACCGAAGCCGCGCCGCGCAGACCCGCCCAGCTTACGAGCGCAACCTGGCGGGGGTTCGTTCTAAACGGAGTCAGCAGCATGCCCACGGCGATGGGGCGGCTCACGAAGAGCATAAACGTCATGAGCGCCAGGCCCGGCAGCAACATTTGCGGCAGGCGTGCGGGCGTCACGAGCAGGCCGAGCAAAAAGAAGATCGTCATCTCGGCCATCTCAGTAAGGGTGTCAAAGAAATGCGCCATCTCGACCTTGCCGGTGATGTCGCTCGCGCCCAGCACGATGCCTGCCAGGTATACGGCCAAAAAGCCGTTGCCGCCCAGATAGCTCGGCAGTGCGTAGGTGACGATCGCCACGGCGAACAAAAAGATGGTCTGCGCGCCCTCGGCCGTTGCATGCGCGCGCTCAATCAGGCGGCCCGATGCCCAGCCGATGACAAGGCCCAGGCCCACCCCTAGGATGATTTGCTTGGCCAGCAGAACGGGGATGTTAATGTCGCCGCCCGCCGCGAGGGTGGCGAGTACCGCGGTGAGCATGTAGGCGATGGGGTCGTTGGAGCCCGATTCCACCTCGAGCAGCGAGTCGGTGCCGTCCCTCAGCGATAGGTTGTGTTCGCGCAGCACGCTAAAGACGCTTGCCGCATCGGTCGACGCCACGACCGAGCCCAGCAGCAGGCCGCCGATCCAGTCGAAGTCCAGAGCGAAGTGCGCGAACACGCCGGTAATGCCGGCGGTGGCGATAACGCCGAGGGTGCTCAGCAGCACTGCGGGCGCGGCGACGGGCTTGGCGCGATCGATGTTGGTATTAAAACCGCCGTAGAACATGATGAACAGCAGCGCCGTGCTGCAGACGGTTTCGGTAAGCGCGTAGTCGCTAAAGTCGATGTGCGCCGGCCCGTTGACGCCCAGCAGCATACCAAGCGCGATAAAGATGAGCAGGGTGGGGAAGGGGAGCTTTTTGCCGACGGGTTTGATGGTCAGGCACAGAATAATGACGAGGCCGATAAAGAGAAGTATCTGGTTCATGGATAGTGTCCGCTCCTGGGTGGTTGGCGTGGCACGGTCAGTTATCTGCGATTATTTGTACCCAAAGGTGGTGGGTTTATGGGGGCGGATTGCGGGCGTGCGCATTTTCGACACGAGGCTGCGACGCGAGCGTCGCTGGTCGGGGCGCTGGGCCTGACGGCGAGGCGTGAGCGGCGCGGGTAGGCAGGCGTGCGCTGGCGACCGTTGTCGGTATGTAACCCTTCCCAGCTTTATTGCAACGGAGTACAATGGGTAACGTTTAAGTTCAACTTGAAGTTTTAGTTGCGGTTCCGGGCTTCGGTCGCAAGGTAGGGAAAGGCGTTCCATGGCGATCTATGTGACATCTGATGCTCACGGACACGTGCATGCGCTTGACGAGGCCCTGTCTAAGATCTCGTTGACGTCCGACGACACGCTGTACGTGCTGGGCGACATGATCGATCGCGGGCCCGATCCGGTCGGTGTTATTAAACTGGTGCGATCGCTGCCCAACGCGCGCGTGCTCAAGGGTAACCATGAGCAGATCATGCTCGATGCCATTATTGGCCAGGACCCGCTCGATGCCGAGACATGGGATATCAACGGTGGCTGGACGACGCGCGAGCAGCTTAACAACATGGAATTTGAGGCGTACGAGGAGCTCGTGCGTTGGATGGCGACGCTGCCGCTCTGCGCGGTAGCCGAGACTGACGAGCGCCCGTACCTGCTGGTACATGCCGGCATCCAGACCGAGGCGGCGCGGGCGTTTTTGCTTGAACATGGGGTTGATTGTGCCGATGGTGCCGGAGCGGTTAGCGCCGATCGCGAGCTACTACAGCAGATGCTTGCGGTGCAGTCGTCCGATGACTTGCTGTGGATTCGTCATGGCTACTGGGATGCGTCGACGGGGCTGCTTTCTGCCGAGGGCAAGGGTCCGGTCGTGGTGAGCGGCCACACGCCCACGGTGTCGCTTGGACGTTATTGCGAGGTCGGCGGCCTGGCGGGGCTCGATGAGGAGTCGGGCCGCGGGCAGATCGTGCGCTTGGGCGGCGAGGATACCGCCGGCGTGCCCGATCGCATCGACATCGACTGCGCCGCCGCCACTGGTTCCGAGTTCGGCCGCGTCGGCATCCTGCGCCTGGATGATGGTGCGGAGTTCTACGCAAATATCAAGCCTGGAGAATGATGGCGCAAGGGGTCGCTAATTTGGGACGGAGCTTTTTTGACTACTTTCGGAGAATAGCGCCTTCTTGCTCGGTAAGCGCGAGAAATGAGGAACGTCTGCGTCCTCGGCAGTGCGAAAATGCTCGAAAAACCGTCGCAACGGAGTCAAACGACGTTGCGACGGTTCTTTTTTGGCTGCCCGCTGGCTAAGTGAGTAGACTTTTTTGGAAATGCCGAGCAGCCGGCAAATTTGCCTCAACAAAACCGCAGGTCACTGACTTGTGTTTTGCCGGTGTGGTCAGGGATTCGGCAAAAGTCTACTCACTTAGTTTTGCGTGTCGCAAATCGTCCGCAACGAGACCCCCCATTGCGCCAATTAGGCGCCGTACGGGTTGCGGTCGCGCTCGATGCGTTGGCGGATGTGGGCGTATTCGATAATCAGCAGCACCAGGAGTAGGGCCATGATGGCTAGGTAGCTCACCACGGCGCCCATCAGACCCAGCAGGTTGATCAGGATCACCGGCAGCACTACGCTTACGGCGAAGCAGATCAGGTAGATTTTGGTGACGTCGCCGGCATGGCGCAGCACCGTGATGATGGCGTAGAGAAAGTCGATGGCCGCGGTGACGCCGCCGGCGACAACCATCAGCAGTGCCAGCGTGCGGTAGCGCTCAAAATTGAGGCCGTACATGAAGCTCATGAGGGGAATACCGGGACCTGCCATAAATGCGGCGCACACGCTGGTGATGACCACGATCAGTGCCATAACGGCAACAATAATCAGGTCAAAGCGACGACGCTTGCGAGGATTAGCCCAAATGCTCGACAAACGCAGGAGCTGCGGTTTATAGATAAATCCAATGCTCAACAAAATAGCCTGCGCCGGAAAGAACAGGGCATTAAAGTACAGCTGATACTTGTAGGCCAGCGTGCCTTCCATCACGAACTTGGGCATGCTCTCGATAAGGTTGAACAGGAACAGCGCGCCAAAAAGCGGGGCGCACTGGATAAACAGGTGACCGACCTCGCGCAGGCTCACGCGGCGCGATTTTTCGGTTTCGAGCAGGGCGAGCGGCGCGGTGACCAGAACGAGCGAGGCGATCGCGGTAACACCCATGGCCATGGCGGCGATGGGCATGCTGCGCGTGAGGAACAGTACCACGCTAAAGACCGCGATGACGCCGACGGATCGTAGCGTTTGGCTCATGCCGGCCAGGTAGAGTTTGTCGGCCTGCTGCAGGCGGCCCTCGTACACGTCGGCAATGCCGTCGATCACCTTATACAGGTAGACGCCCAAGCCGATTGTGGCCATCTGCGCATCGTAGCCGCGGGCGCTGCTGTATACCAGGCCGCATGCCAGCGCGAGCGCTCCGCAGATCCAGCGGTTGAGCTGGTAAGAGGCAAAGGACGTCTTTTCGTCGATGTCCGAGACCTGGAAATTGCGCACGCCGTAGTTGCACGCGATCATGATGAGCGTGCCGGTGACAAAGGCGATGGAGAATTTGCCAGCCTCCTCGGCGCCCACGAGCTGTGTGGACACGATGGTGAGCAACGGAAACGCCATGCCCCATACGGCGGTGCCCAGGGTATTCCAAAGGTAGTCGCGACGGGTGGCGTGATCTTCGTACTCGGCTTCTTGCGTGGAGAAGCCGCCGCCGTAGACGGCTCCGAGCAGGCGGTTCCACCAGGCATTGACCATGCGGTGGATGGGGCCGGGCTGGCGATCGCGCTCGCGGCGACGGCGTGTGGCCTGGCTGCTGTCGGGACCGCCGGCGTTACGCTGGCTTAGCTCTTGGATTCGTGCGAGCTCCTCGGCGGTGTGCGATGCGGGGAACAGGCCGTTCTCGATGCGTCCGCCCTGCCCGTGCGCCCCGTCCGATACGGTGGGGTCGGCGACGCCATTGCGGCGGGCGATGGCGCGGCGAATGCTATCGATGGGCGTGATGCTCAAAGCGGAGTCCTTTCTATTGCTGCGCTCTAGTATAGACGCGACGGTGTTCGTTCGTGTTTTTGAACAGGTTGTTCGATAATTTCGGCGGCGCCATTCAGTAGCCGGCACTCGGGGACGTTCCTTATGTGCCGGCACTTTAGGAACGTCCCCGAGTGCCGGCATCCGGGGACGCTCCTTGGTTGTTGCCTGTTCAAGAGTGTCCCCAACGATTAGTCGTTTAAAAACGTCCCTAACGACTAGGCCGCTTGCCTGCGATTTTTGACCGTTGGGCGGGCGCTTCGCCGTTGCCGCAAAAACGTTTTTGCATATCGGGTACAACGGGCTTTACGTGAGTAAAGTGCGCGCCGCGTCCACGTGTCGCGTTTTTAAAGGAGGCCCCATGCCTGGTGTTACCCCTGCAGAAGTTCTGTCCAACTTTGGTATTACGCTGGTCGAAGATCCCGCCGAGAATCAGCCCCGTCTGCTGGTCGATCTACCCGCCGCGGAGCTCGTCGAGCACGCCATCCGCCGCGAAGAAGGCCGCATGGCATCCAATGGCGCACTCGTGATCGAGACGGGGGAGCGCACCGGCCGTTCGCCCAACGACCGCTTTATCGTCGACACGCCCGACGTGCACGACAAGATCGCCTGGGGCGCCGTCAACCGACCGCTTTCGATCGAGAGCTACGAGACCATCAAGGCCGGCATCGTCGACTACCTCAACGAGCGCGATGTGTTCGTTACCCGCGGCATGGCGGGCGCCGACCGCAACCACACGCGCCGACTGCTCGTCGCCTGTGAGCGTGCCAGCCAGGCACTCTTTATTAAGCAGATGCTCGCCCGCCCGCTCGCCCGCGAAATCGCACGTACCGGTGAGCCCGACTTCTGTGTGCTCGCCGCTCCCGGCTACCAGTGCGATCCCACCATTAAGGGGCTCAACTCCAGCGCCGCCGTGGTCATCAACTTCCAGGAACGCGTGATTCTGGTCGCCGGCACCGGCTACTCCGGTGAGATCAAAAAGTCGATCTTTAGCGTCATGAACTACCTGCTGCCCGTCGAGGACGACGTGCTGCCCATGCACTGCTCGGCCAGCATGGATCCCGTCACGCACGAGACCGCCGTGTTCTTTGGCCTGTCCGGCACCGGCAAGACCACGCTTTCGGCCAACCCCACGCGCCTACTGATCGGCGACGATGAGCACGGTTGGTCCGACATGGGCATCTTCAACATCGAGGGTGGCTGCTACGCCAAATGCGAGGGCCTGGACGCGTTCCACGAGCCTGAGATCTTCAACGCCGTCCGCTTTGGCGCGATCTGCGAAAACGTGGTGCTCGACGAGAACCGCAAGCCCAGCTACGACGACATCTCGATCACGCACAACACACGCGTGGCATACCCTGTGGAGCACATTCCCAACGCGTGGACCAAGGGCATGGGCACCACTCCAAGCGTCGTGCTGTTCCTGACCTGCGACGCCTTTGGCGTGTTGCCGCCCATCTCACGCCTGACGGCCGATGCCGCCATGTACCACTTCGTGACGGGCTTTACGGCCAAGATCCCCGGCACCGAGGTCGGCGTCACCGAGCCCACGCCCACGTTCTCTTCGCTGTTTGGCGAGCCGTTTATGCCGCTCGACCCCATGGTCTATGCCAAGATGCTCGGTGAGCGCATCGCCGACGGCCGCACGCGTGTGTACCTGGTCAACACCGGCTGGATTGGCGGCGGCTACGGCGTGGGCCATCGCATCGAGCTTGCCTACACGCGCGCCCTGGTGGCCCGCGCCCTCGACGGTACCATCGAGGACAGCGAATTCGTGCATGACGATATCTTTAACGTTGACATTCCCACCACGTGCCACGGCGTGCCCGACGGCATCCTGGTGCCGCGCCAGTACTGGCAGAGCACCGCGCGCTACGACGAGGCGGCGCACAACTTGGCCGTGATGTTCGAGGAGAACTTCGAGAAGAAGTACTCGCACCTGCCCGAGTCCGTGAAGGCCGCCGGTCCGCACGCTCAGGTGCACGCCGACGCCCGTCATCGCGGCCGCGGCCTGCTGGGACTCCGACACTAGCGTCGCCGCGAGTCCATATCCGCCACAAAGGGGACAGGCACCTTTGTGGCGGTTTTGCTTGGGCGAATGACTCGGGTTACAATACGCCTGACATATCGCCCCCTTCTCCGGATGGGGGCAGCGTAAGCGCTCTTGTGGCGGCACCGTAGGACTTTGAAGGTGGCCGTCGTAAGAGCGCTTTTTGTTTAGGCACCCGGGCTCGGGCGCATGCTATGAAGGGAGAGCACATGAAGAGTTTCGTTGCCGAGGATTCGTTTTGGGAGCTATTTCCGCAGGCGGCTGTCGGTGTTGTGGTCGTAAAGGGCATGAAGCCCGCGGCTCAGATTCCTCAAGAGGACGTTGATGCGATTGCCGCGTTGCTCGACCGCGCCAATATCGATGCGGAGCGTCACCTGACGAGTGATACCATCAGCGAGAATGCGCCGGTTAAGGCATGGCGCGAGGCATATCGCCTATTCAAGACCAAGAAGGGCGCGCGTTGCTCAATTGAGAACCTGCTCAAGCGCGTGCTCAAAGGAAAGCCGGTGGGCCACATTACGCCCGCGGTGGACATCTACAACACGGTGTCGCTGTCCTACGCGCTGCCCGTAGGCGGCGAGGATTTGCACGCGATTGAGGGAGACCTTTGCCTGAAGGTGACCGACGGTGGCGATTCATTTCTGCCGCTTGGCGAGGAGACAGATGACCCGACGCTGCCCGGCGAGCTCGCCTACATCGATGATGCGGGCGCCGTATGCCGCTGCTGGAACTGGCGCGATGGCGTTCGAACGGCGTTGTCCGATGATTCGGCCGATGCTTTCCTGGCGATTGAGTGCGTGGAGCCCGAGCGGATGGGGGATTGCCAGGCCGCGATCGATCGCTTAGCCGAGCTGCTCGAGCGCTATCTGGGAGCGACGGTTGTCGTTAAAACGCTTGTGACCCGCGACAATCCTTGCGTGGGGCTGTAGCGAAGTCTGCGGATCAAACTCGATGCCCCAAACCACCACAAAGGTGCCTGTCCCCTTTGTGGTGGTTTTTATGTTGATGGGTTAACAAATGGGATATTTGGGTACGGGTGTTGCCTTGTGCGGCTAAGATGTTTACCCGTTAGCATCATGTAAGCGAAAGGCGGTCGTCACCATGCAGCAGAACGACGAGACACGTTTTGAGGACTTTGTCGGACTGATCAGCGGCCTCTACAAGGAGATTCAGCGTATCAAGACGTCCGAAGGCGCAAGGCTGGGCCTCAAGGGCTCCGACGTTATGTGCCTGTACTATCTTGAGCGCAGCAAGGACGGCCTGACTGGCGCCGACCTCGCCCGCATGGCCGGCGTTACCCGTGCCGCCGTTTCGCGCACACTGGCACATCTGGAGGAGGGCGGCTACGTCGAGGTTGACGACTCGGGTGATGCGGCCGTCAAGTATCGTGCTCCGGTGCGCCTGACTGCCCTGGGCGGCGAGAGCATGAGCGAGGCCGATCGCATCATTCGCGAGGTGCTCGATACCACCGGCAAGGCCATGGGCGTGGAGCAGCGCGAGCAGATGTATGCATCGCTGCGCACGATCCTCAACACCCTGCGCGAGATCTAGAGCCGCGCTGGCGCTAGCTTTCAGCCAAGAACTGCATCGTCCCGTTTGAGCGCGTACGCCGTGCCGGGACATTGCTGTCAAAATTCCCTGCGCGAGACCTGCGCAAGAAAGGATTCGTTATGTCCGTCCGCATTATTACCGATTCCGCAAGCGATATGTCGCCGGCGGAGCACCCCGCTCTGCGTGTTCTGCCGCTGTCCGTCACCTTTGGCACCGATGTGTATATGGATGGCGTCGACATCGATCACCAGCGCTTTTACGAGATGCTTGTGGAGCGCGATGAGCTGCCCAAGACCGGTCAGGTCAACCCGTACGCCTTTTCGCAGGCGATTGCCGAAGCGCGTGAGGCCGGCGATGAGGCCGTGATTATTACCGTGGGAGCCAAGCTCTCGGGCACCAACCAGAGTGCTCGTACGGCACTTGCCGAGGCGCCGGGCGGCGACATGTTCGTCGTGGACAGCAATAACGTGACCTTGGGCGAGCGCGTGCTGGTCGAGTATGCGCTGCGCCTGGTGGACGAGGGCCAGGGCGCGGCTCAGGTTGCGGCGGCTGTCGAGGCCGTGCGCGACCGCGTGGTCGTCATCGGCCTGCTCGAGACGTTGGAGTACCTGGTGCGCGGCGGTCGCCTGTCTGCTGCGGCCGGTGCCGTGGGTACGCTGCTCAACGTAAAGCCCGTGGTGGCTGCCGAGGACGGTCTGATCGTGCAGCTGGGCAAGGCGCGCGGTTCCAAGAACGGACGTAACCTGCTCAACCAGAAGGTCGAAAAGGCGGGCGGCATCGACTTTTCCATGCCGCTGGCGCTCGGCTATACGGGCCTTTCGGATGCGGTGCTCAAGAAGTATATCGAGGACAGCGCGGCACTGTGGGCTGGCCACACCGAGGGCGAACTGCCCGTTCACACCATCGGCGCCACCATCGGCACCCATGTAGGCCCCGGCGCCGTAGCCGTAGCCTTCTTCCAGCCCGTTAACTAGCCCACCTGCCAAAACCACCACGATGGGGACAGTGAACTGCCTCCCATTTCTTGGACATCGGGAAATGGGAGGTTTTCCATGAGTATAGACCTCAGGGTGAAGCACGACCTGGAGTCCAGGAGGCGGGCCGTCGAGCTCTTCGACGCCGGCGTCGGCTGCAAACCGGCGGCCGAGGCCCTGTCCGTCCCCCGCGAGACCGTGAGAGAATGGCAGTGGGTATACCGGGCGTTCGGAAGCGAGGCGCTGCTGTCCATGGGCGGGAAACAATCCAGGTACACATTCGAGCAGAGGGTCGCCGCGGCATCGGCCGTGGTCGACGGCGGGATGGCGAAGACCGACGCCATGGCCGAGTTCGGGATCAGGTCGAAGTCCCCGCTGGAGCGCTGGTGCAGGCTCTACCGCGAGGGCGGCGCCGAGGCGCTGCGGCCCGGACCGAAGGGCAGGCCGAGGGGGTCGAGGTCGAAACCCCGGGCCCGCACCCGCGAGCAGGAGCTCGAGGAGCGCTGCCGCAGGCTCGAGGCCGAGGTCGCCTACCTAAAAAAATTGCGCGCCCTGGTCGAGCGGGACGGGCTCTGACCAGGGCGGCGGCCGAGGCGGTGAGGGCGCTGAGAGCGGAGGGGCACTCCCTGCGCCACCTGCTGGAGTGCTCGGGGCTCAGGAGGTCGACCTACTACTACGCGCTGGCGCACCCGCGGAGGCCGACCCGGCCCGAGCTGCGCGACGCCGCGGCCGAGATATTCTCGCGCACCGCCAACGGCTGCGGGCACCGGCAGATAGCCATGTGCCTGCGCGCCTGTTAGCGCTAATCTAAAATTAACCACTTTCGCAAACGCATCTCGCCGAATGCG
>CAJMOX010000013.1:0-53287 GCA_905215135.1 uncultured bacterium | reverse complement strand
GCCCCGTCGCGTGTACTGCGTGCAGGACACTTATCCAAAGTGGTCTAACACAACGCTTATGTGGGACTGCATCTCAATGTATGACGCGACACCCACTCAGCGCAAAAAATAAAAGGGCGCCCCGGTCTCCCAGAGCGCCCTTCTTAGAACAAGATTGTTGCGTTGCAGCAAATGCTACTCGGCAGCAGCCTCGGTCTCGACCTCGGCGGTCTCGGCCTCGGCGACCTCAGCGGCCTCCTCGACCTCAGCATCGGCAGCGAGCTCCTCGGCGGTAACGCCGACGAGAACGACAACCTCGGCCTTGATCTCGCGGTACAGCGAGATGGCAACGGTGTGGGCACCGGCAACCTTGATGGGCTTGCCGAGCTCGACGCGCTTGCGGTCGATGTCCATACCGAGCTGATCCTTGATGGCGTCAGCGATCATAGCGGCGGTAACGGAGCCAAAGAGGATGCCCTCGTCGCCGACCTTGACGTCAACGGTGACCGTCTTGCCCTCGAAGGCAGCCTTGGTCTCGTTGGCGGTAGCCAGACGGACGGCCTCACGCTTGGCGATGTTGTTGCGACGCTCGTCAAGCTGCTTGAGGTTGCCCTTGGTGGCGGCAACAGCGAGCTTCTTGGGGAACAGGAAGTTCTCAGCGTAACCCTGAGCGACCTCTACGACGTCACCCTCGCCGCCCTTGCCCTTGATCTCATCGAGAAGAATAACCTTCATGATGCGTCTCCCTTCTTAGCCGCGGTCGCGGTTGCCACGAGAGGAAACCACGGGGACGGTGTACGGCAGGAGAGCCATCTCGCGGGCGCGCTTGATGGCGTTGGCGATGTCATGCTGATGCTGCGTGCAAGCGCCAGTGACGCGACGGGGCTTGATCTTGCCACGGTCGGTCATGTACTTACGGAGAAGCTGAGTGTCCTTATAGTCGATGAACTCAGTGTTCTCCTTGCAGAACTGGCAGTACTTACGACGCGGCTGACGTGCAGAAAAATCATTAGCCATGTCAAAATACCTTTCGTTTGGCAACTTCGGCGAACCGAAGCCGCCTCTCACTCAAAAATAGGTGAACAACCCTTAGAACGGGATGTCCTCATCGTAGACGTCGACCGCGGGCGGCGTAGCCACCGGTGCGGCAGGACGTGCTGCGGGCACGGGAGCTGCGGGGGCGTAACCGCCCTGATCGTAGCCACCCTGGCCACCACGGGAGCTCATAAACTCGATCTCATCGACGATGACCTCAAGCTTGCTCCGGCGCTGACCATCGCGCTCCCAAGAGCTGTAGCGCAGCTTGCCCTCGATCGCGACCTTGTTTCCCTTTGCCAGGAAACGGCTCACGGCCTCGGCGCGCGTGCCGAACATGGTGCAGTCGACAAAGTTGGGATAGTCCTCCCACTCGCCAGTCTGCGGGTTGCGGCGACGATCGTTCACGGCTACGCCAAAGGACAGAACCTGGGTTCCGCCGGCAGTGGCGCGCAGCTCGGGATCACGCGTGAGGTTACCGGTGATGTTCACTCGATTGATGCTCATAACTCACTACTTCCTCTTGGGGCACAAGCCCAGTCCAAAACGACAGTCTTACTCCTGGTCGTCGCGACGGACGATCATGTGGCGGACCACAGCGTCGGTGATGCGCAGGACGCGATCAAGCTCGGCGATCTGGGTAGGATCTGCGTGGAAGTTGATGAGGGTGTAGTCACCATCGGTGAGGTCGTTGATCTCGTAGGCGAGCTTGCGCTTGCCCCACTCGTCAACGGAGTCGACCTTGCCAGCGCCCTCAGCGATCGTGGTATCGATACGCTTCATAACAGCGAGACGAGTCTCGGGGTCGAGCGACGGGTCAACAAAGAACAGCAGTTCATAAGCCTTCATATTGTCACCTCCTCTGGGCAAATGTGGCTTCAGGTCGTGAAGGTGCGCCTGAAGCAGGAAAAGACTTGGTAATAATATCTTTCAACCTCCTAGGCTGCAAGAATATGCAGCTACAACCTCATGACCTCCACATATGTCCATGCTCACACGGCACTTCATGCGCATTCCAACCAAATGCTGACCAAATGCTTGACGGATCTGTGTTCAAGATACGGTGCCGTGGGGACAAGCTGAGCCAAGCCGCAGGTCAGCGGGCACAAGGCTGTGGTCGCAAAATGCATACCAGTGGCCCACAGCACCACCCAAAGATTTTTAAATTCATTGCCAAGTCGCTTATGAATACCCTTTTTTTGAACAATTGAGTTGATCAACCACGCTGGTCGGAAGCCGTTTTTTGGGACCTCAAGCCCCACTGCAGCGCCAAGCACGGCCAAGCGTTTTAAAAAATGCCAACTTTTCTGTTTGCACTTTGCGATTCCTCGTGTATACTGACTTTCGCATTTAACGGAGAGTTGTCCGAGTGGCCGAAGGAGCACGATTGGAAATCGTGTAGGCGTCAAAAGCGTCTCCAGGGTTCAAATCCCTGACTCTCCGCCAGTTAATTCCAAAGCAGGCCTTCGAGCCTGCTTTGTTTTTACCCCACGCGGAGGGGTGGCAGAGTGGTTGAATGCGGCGGTCTCGAAAACCGTTTGGCCTGTATAAGGTCACGAGGGTTCGAATCCCTCCTCCTCCGCCATTTTGGTTGAGAAAGCTCCCAACAACGGGAGCTTTTTTGTTTAGAGTCCCTTACAAGCAAATACGGCGGAGGAGGAGGGGTTCGAACCCGCCCTTCCCTCAAAAACATGTACGTCAGCCTCCAAAACCGACATTTTTCGACATCTTTGAAGGCTGATGTACATGTTTGGTACCCATGACCGTTCCCAGTCCCTACCGTTTGCCGAGCAATAGGGTCTCAATCGCCTCCAACCATGTACTATGTACGGGCATTGTTCAAACCCGAGAATCAAAGGACCTCATCTTGCCCGTCGTCGCCGCTATGACTGTTACTTCACACGCCTCGGATGCCATGGTCGCTATCCCATTTTGGCTCGAGATGTTCGCCGTTGTCGCGGCATCGATCTCGGGCGTGCTGGTCGCTCGCGAGCACAAGCTCGACCTGGTGGGCGCGGTCGCGCTCGCGGTGGTCTGCGGTCTGGGCGGCGGTCTTTTGCGCGATATGACGCTCCAGGTCGGCAACGTCTACATCCTCAACCAGCCCATGGCACTACCGCTTTCCATCGCCACAGCCGCCATCATCTATATCTTCCCGGCAATCGTCGATAAGCCCGAAAAACTCATTCCCCTGCTCGACATCATCTCGGTCGGCATCTATGCAGCAACCGGCGCGGACAAGGCGTTGGTGTACGGATTTGCGCCCGCCGTATGTATCATGATGGGCTTCTTTACCGCCGTGGGCGGCGGCATGCTGCGCGACGGCTTTATGGGCGTGGTCCCGGGCATTTTCCAACGCACCAACTTCTATGCCATCGCGGCCATCGCCGGATCGGCAAGCTATGTAGCCCTCGTCATGAGCGGCCTCATGAGCAATGTTGCCGCGCTGGTCGTATGCGTTGTGGTGACCATGGGGCTGCGCTGGCTATCACTGCGCTTTGACATTAAAAGCCCTACCGAGGAAGACATCGCGCGCTTTTTGCACCGTAAAAAGTAGGTAGCACAGCACAACCCCTCGAAATGCAACCGAGAGATTCTTTTAGAGCGCCCGCGCGGTGGGTACCCTGTTAGATACCTGTCGAGTATCTAACGAAGGATTCACTATGCCTTGCAACCAAGTACCGTCGATCCGGCGCCACAAAGCGCAGGCCCGCATCACCATCCTATTCGCGCTGATTGCGCTCGCGCTCACCGCACTTCCCACGGTGTCGTTCGCCGGCACCGACACCGCGGGAAACATGCTCGCAACCGAAGTTGACTCAACTCCGTCCGGTATCGAAGGCGACCTGTACTGGGCCGGCCAAAGTCTCAACCTAGACGACGCCTCCATCGGCCGCGATATTATCGCGGCTGGTGAGAACCTGTCGATTCGCGATTGCACCGTAGGCGGCGCCGTTCGTCTGGCGGCACGCACCATCGATATCGCCAAAACCGCAATCGATGGCAGCGTCACGGTGGCCGGCCAGCACGTCGTGCTCAACACCGGCAGCACCGCCAACTGTTTTTACGCGGCGGGCGAAACGGTCGCCCTGCGCGGCTCCGCCAAATCGGCGGCGCTTGCCGGCGACACCGTTACCATCGACGGCACCGTCGATGGCAATGTTGAAGTCTGGGCCGACAAGCTCATCCTGGGTAAAAACGCCCGCATCACCGGCACGGTGAACGCCCACGTCTCACAGGACCCCGAGCGGGCCGAGGGCGCCCAGGTTGGAGCCCTCAAGATCGACCGGACCGAGAACGAGAACACCTCTACGGTCAACGACATGATCGGCGGCATCGTTGCCGCAGCGCTTTCCACCTGCTTTGTCGCTATCCTGCTTGAGCTTGTCTTTCCGCGCGCAACCGCCAGCGCCGCCGGCATGCTCCATCAGCATCCCATGCCACTGTGGGTAAGTGGCCTTCTGGGCACGGTCGCCATCGCTCCCGCCGTCCTGCTGCTTATCATCTCGATTGCAGGCCTGTCGCTCGCCGGAGCCCTCATGTGCAGCATCATCGGCATCGCTTTGGTCTCGGCGGCATTTACGGGTACCGCGATCGCACGCATGGTCGGACACAACCAAAACCGCTTCGCCATGGCCGCCGCGGGCGGTATCGTCGCGGGCGCGCTCACGGCACTTCCTCTTATGGGCAGCTTTGTCAGCGGCGTAGCCTTCGTCTTCACGCTCGGCTACGTCATCCAAATCATTTGGCACAACGCCCACCTCAAGCCGCAGCAGCCGGCTAACACGCCAGGCCTTCCCACCGCCTAACCACCAACCACCACAAAGGGGACAGGCACCTTTGTGGTGGCGTAGGCCGCCTCAATCCCCTTGCACCAAAAAGGGCGCCGACCATCGCGGTCGACGCCCTTTCTTATTGGCGGTTATAAGCCCCAGCGCTTATTTGTTGACCTGACCGGCGCGGACGGCAGCCTTCTTGCGGTCGGTGGCGTTGAGCAGACGCTTGCGCAGGCGGATGTTCTTGGGGGTAATCTCGACCAGCTCGTCGTCGGCGATGTACTCCAGCGCCTCCTCCAGCGAGAAGGTGCGGGGCGGCACCAGCTGGACGGAGATATCGGAGGTCGAAGAACGCTGGTTGCCCAGGTTCTTGGTGCGGGCGATGTTGACGACCATGTCGCCGGCCTTGCTGCGCTCGCCCACGATCATGCCCTCGTAGCACTCGGTGCCCGGCTCAACAAACAGCTGGCCGCGCTCCTGCAGCGTGCCCAGGGCGTAGGCAACGGCCTTCTCGGTGGTCATGGAGATCATAGCGCCGTTCTGACGGTTACCGATCTCGCCGGCGTAGGGGCCATACTCCAGGAAGGTGTGGTAGAACACGCCCTCGCCGTGGGTGACGTTCATAATGCGGTTCTTAAGACCCATGATGCCGCGGGTCGGGATCTTAAACTCGAGGTGCGTCACGATACCCGAGGTATCCATGCTCGTCATGATGCCGCCGGAGGTACCGAAGACCTCAACGACCTTGCCCGAGTACTCGTCCGGGCACTCGACGACGGCCTGCTCGACAGGCTCCATCTTGTTGCCGTTCTCGTCCTTCTTAAACAGAACGCGCGGACGACCGACCTGGAACTCAAAGCCCTCGCGGCGCATGGACTCCATCAGAACGGACAGGTGCAGAATGCCGCGGCCCGAGACCTCGACGCCGCTCTTGTCCTCGAGCTCCTCGATCTTCATGGTCACGTTGTTCTCGGCCTCGTTGAACAGGCGCTCCTTGAGCTGACGGGCGCCCACGATGTCGCCGTCGCGACCGACGAGCGGGGAGGTCGAAGCCTCAAAGACGATGGACAGAGTCGGCGGGTCGATCTCGATGGGCTCGAGCTCAACGGGGTTCTCGGGGTCGGTGTAGACATCGCCGATATCGGTGCGGTCAATACCGACAACGGCGGCAATGTCGCCGGCGCCGACTTCCTGGCACTCGGTGCGGCCCAGGTAGTCGAAGGTAAAGAGCTGCTTGACGGTAGCAGTTGCGCTGGAGCCGTCGTTCTTGACAACCAGGATCTGATCGCCCTGGTGAATGGCGCCGGAATACACGCGACCGATGCCGATGCGGCCGACAAAGTTGGAGTGGTCGATGGTCACGCACTGCATGGCCAGCGGGGCGTTCTCGTCAACCTCGGGGGCGGGCATGTCGTCGATGATCATATCAAGCAGCGGATACATGTCCATGTTGCCGTCGTTGGGGTCAAGACGGGCAAAGCCGTTCATGGCGCTGGCGTAGACCACGTGCTCCATGGCGAACTCGAGCTGGTCGTCGGTGGCACCCAGGTCGGCCATAAGGTCCAGGCAGTCGTTGTAGGCCTTCTCGGGGTTGGCGCCCGGACGATCGATCTTGTTGATAACGATCATGATCTTGAGGCCGGTGTCGATAGCGTGACGCAGCACGAAGCGGGTCTGGGGCATGGGGCCCTCAAAAGCGTCAACCAGCAGCAGGGCGCCGTCGGCCATACGCAGCACGCGCTCGACCTCGCCGCCAAAGTCGGCGTGGCCCGGGGTGTCGATGACGTTGATCTTGACGTCCTTGTACTCGATAGAGATGTTCTTGGCGAGAATCGTAATGCCGCGCTCGCGCTCCTGGTCGTTGGAGTCCAGGACGCGGTCCTCGACCTGCTGGTTGGCACGGAAGGCGTCCGTGGCACGCAGGAGCTTGTCGACCATCGTCGTCTTGCCGTGGTCGACGTGGGCGATGATGGCGATGTTCCTCAGATTGTCTACGCGCATGTAGTTCCCCTATCTTCTATCCATATACAAACGGCACGCGTATGCGGCCCGCCCAGCGATACAACGCTCAGCGGGAATATTGAGCCTTTTACCGAAAACTCGTTTATTTTAGCGATTTTAGATAAGAGGGGTTTCCTCACCTGCAGGTTCAGGGTCGCTCCACATAAAACCATCGCCGGCACCCATGCCCTCATACAGCACGTATGCCGAAAAACCGCTCTCGAGCGTGGTTTCGAAGAAGCTCACGAGCAGGGCGTCGTGATAGCCGCCGTCAATTTCGACACAACCGGTGTAGCCGATGGCATAGCGGGCGATGCGGCCCAGGCCCTCGTCCTTAAGACCCATCTTGTGCTCGGAGATAAAGTTGGTGGCCGCCTCGAGGCACGCCTCCTCGCCATCCTCATCGAGCGCCGCCAGATAACGGTTGGAAGCAGCGTCCTCGATCGCCACAACTACACCCGGATTCTCGCCGGCGGCAAGGTCGTCCAAGAACGCACCAATCAGGTCACACACCATGGCGTCGAGCTCGGCGGAGACGTTACCGGCGTCCTGCATATCCTGTGCCATCTTTAGACCTTCCCATCGAGTCTGGCGTCGTTACAGTTCTTGTGCCTCGGCAGCGATCTTGGCGGCAGCGTCGCGGGCGCGCATCATATCCATCGCGCGCTTGTCGAGTACCTTGATCTGGCTGGTCAGCATTACTGCATCGACCACACCCCAGATTACCAAGCCTGTTGAAATCGAAAACCCAAGCGCACCAACTGTACCACGAAGGCGCGAACAGATTGCCGCGACAAGGACGGAGACGACAACCATCTTGATAAACGAGCCGCGGCGCTCGCGAAGCGTGCGGGCCTGCGTCACATAGGCAATGCGAGCCGCCTCAGAAGCCTCCGAGCGCATCTGGGCTTCACGCGCGATGGCGGCCGCTTCAGCCGATACGCGGGTACCCATCAGCGACCTCTCCGCTCGCGTGCCAGACATTTAGAAGTCATCGGGGGAGAGCGTATGGACGAACTCGTCGAACTTCTCGAACTCCTGCTCGTCGTCGACATCCTCGGCGTGGGTGGAAACAGTGCCCAGGCGATTCATGATGTCGTCCTCCACAAACATGGGGGCATTGCTGCGCACGGCAAGGGCAATGGCGTCACTGGGGCGGGCGTCGATCTTGCGCTCGGCGCCATCGGCCAGTACGACGATCGTCGCGTGGAACACCGGCGGCTCGGCGCGAACGATCTCGATGCGCTCGAGCTTGGCGCCCAGGGCGTCAACGGTATCGAGCAGCAGGTCATGGGTAATCGGGCGCTCGGCGCGGCCGCTATCGATGCCGCGGCTGATGGCAGCAGCTTCAAACGAACCAGTCTGAATGGAAAGGGAGCGCAGTGGCGCGGGCGAGTCCGATTTGCTGCTGCGCTCACGAAGCACGATAAGCGATGGCACGGGACCGGCGGCCATGACGATGGTCTCTATGTCGACACGAACCATGGAACACCTCCGGTACGTAGCGGTTAACACGCGGCAGCCCGCCGCATTGAATAGCTATACTACCCAATCTTTCGCCCAGCACACAAAACCAAAATGAGATTTATCGCAGACAAGAAAAAAGCCCCGAGGCAATTGCCCCGAGGCTCTTCACAGTTTTGATGGTGGACCTGACAAGATTCGAACTTGTGACCTCCCGGTTATCAGCCGGACGCTCTAACCAACTGAGCTACAGGTCCATCATGGTGGAGGTTAGGGGGATCGAACCCCTGACCTCAGGCTTGCAAAGCCCGCGCTCTCCCAGCTGAGCTAAACCCCCACGGAGACAGTAATAAACACCCCAGCGGCGACTCGGCTCTCGCTGGGGTGTTTATTGCGAAAGAAAGTGGTGGACCTGACAAGATTCGAACTTGTGACCTCCCGGTTATCAGCCGGACGCTCTAACCAACTGAGCTACAGGTCCATCGCGCAAGGGATATATTAGACGAGTCGTTACGCGCGCGTCAACAACTTTTTTGAAAATCTTTGGGAGGGGTGTCGGCCCCGGCTGCCCGGCGGCATGCGAAGTCGCCTGCTCGGACAGTCCTGCTCGCACGGAGAGCACATTAAGTGCTCTCCGGCTCGTGCGGAACTCGCGATCGACTTCGCATGCCGCCGGGCAGCCGGGGCGAACGCGAGTCCCAAGATTGTCAAAAAAGCGGTCGGCGCGCAGTGCGCCGACCGCCAATATATGGGGTCTGATATTTTCTACCAGCTAGGGCCTCTTACTCGTCGAGGAGATCATCTGGCATGTCGTTGCCGTCGCCTAGGTCGACTGGGGCCTCTTCGGTGTCGGCTGCGGCCTCGGCGCCTTCGCCTTCGGGTTTTTCCTTGGCTGCCGTCATGCGGGCTACGGCGCAGATGCGGTCGTTGTCGTCGACGGTCATCATCTTGACGCCCTGGGTAGCGCGGCCAGTCTGGCTGATCTCATCGGTCTTGACGCGAATGACCGTCGCGCCCTCCGTCACGATGAACAGCTCGTGCTGCGGGCCCACCGTCTTCATGGCCGCGAGGTTACCCTTACGCTCGGTCATTTGGATGGTGTAGACGCCCTGGCCGCCGCGATTCTGCTCCGGGTAGTCCGCGACCGGCGTGCGCTTGCCGTAGCCGCGCTCGGTGATGACGAATAGATCGCCGTTGCCGTTAGTGACTTCCATGCCCAGAACGCTCACGCCGTCCTTCATACCGATACCGCGAACGCCGCTGGTATCGCGGCCGGTGGCGCGCACCTGCTCCTCGGAGAACATGATCGCCTTGCCCGCGGTGGTGGCCAGGATAATCTTGTCGCCCTCGCGCACGCGGCGCACGTTCAGCAGCGCGTCGTCGTCACGCAGGTTGATAGCGATCAGGCCGTCGCGACGGCTGCGGTCATATGCGCTCATCACGGTCTTCTTGACCATGCCGCTCTTGGTGGCAAACATCAGGTACTCGTCGGCAGGGAACTCGCGGCAGCTGATGACGCTCGCGATCTTCTCGCCCTCCTCGAAGGGCAGCAGGTTGACGATCGCGGTACCGCGCGCCTGGCGCGTACCCACCGGCAGCTCGTGCACCTTCAGGCGATAGACCTTGCCCTTGCTCGAGAAGAACAGCACGTACTCGTGCGTGGACGCGATGAACATCTCGTCGATGACATCGTCCTCTTTGAGGTTGACGCCCGACACGCCCTTGCCGCCGCGTTTCTGGGCGCGGTAGGCGGCCACCGGGATGCGCTTGACATAGCCGGTGTGGGTGATGGTCACGACCATGTCCTCGTCGGCAATGAGGTCCTCGACGTCCAGGTCCTTCTCGACCTGGCTGATCTCGGTGCGGCGCTTATCGCCAAACTTCTTGGAGATCTCGCGCATCTCTTCCTTAATGACGCCCAGGATCTTCTCCTCGTGCGCCAGCAGGTCCTCGTAGTAGGCGATGGCGCGGCGCAGGCCGTCCAGCTCTTCCTGAATCTTGTCGCGCTCCAGGCCAGTCAGGCGGCGCAGCTTCATCTCGAGGATGGCCGTGGTCTGCTCGGGCGTAAAGCCAAAGCGCTCGATCAGGCGGCTGCTGGCCTCAGAATCGGTCTGCGAGGAGCGAATGATGCTAATGACCTCGTCGATATGGTCGAGAGCCATCAAGTAGCCCTCAAGGATATGCGCGCGGGCCTGGGCCTTCTTAAGGTCGAAGCGGGTGCGGCGAGTGACGACGTCGACCTGGTGGTCGATGTAGTGCTGCAGCATCTCGCGCAGGCTCAGGCATTTGGGAACGCCGTTGACGAGCGCCAGGTTGTTGGCGCCAAAGGTCGTCTGCAGCGAGGTGTACTTATACAGGTTGTTGAGCACGACCTGCGGAATGACGCCCTTCTTGAGCTCGATGACCAGACGGATGCCCTTCTGGTTGGACTCATCGCGCATGTCCGAGATGCCCTCGATGCGCTTGTCGTTGACGAGCTGGGCGATCTTCTCCTGCAGGGTGCCCTTGTTGACCATGTAGGGAATCTCGGTAAAGACCAGGCGGTTGCGGCCGGTCTTGGTGGATTCCACGTGGGCCTTGGCGCGCACGGTAATGGAGCCGCGGCCGGTCTCGTAGCTCTGCTTAATGCCGGCGCTGCCCATGATGATAGCGCCGGTGGGGAAGTCCGGACCGGGCATGATCTGCATGAGCTCGTCGACAGTGGCGTCGGGATTATCGATCAGGTAGCAGGTGGCCTCAATCGCCTCGGTGAGGTTGTGCGGGGCGATATTGGTGGCCATGCCGACGGCGATACCCTGGCTGCCGTTGACCAGCAGATTGGGGAAGCGCGCGGGCAGCGCCTGAGGCTCGGCGAGCGATTCGTCGTAGTTGGGCTGCCAGTCGACGGTATCCTTCTGCAAGTCACGCAGCAGTTCCATGGCGGGCTTGGCCAGGCGGCTCTCGGTGTAACGCATGGCCGCCGCGCCGTCGCCGTCGATGTTACCGAAGTTGCCGTGACCGTCGATGAGCGGCGTGCGCATGGAGAACCACTGCGCCAGGCGAACCATGGCCTCATAGACCGCGAAGTCGCCATGCGGGTGGTACTTACCGATAACTTCGCCGACCGTCCAGGCCGACTTCTTGTGCGGGCGGTTGGGGTAGATGCCGCTCTCGTTCATCGCATACAGGATGCGGCGGTGCACCGGCTTTAAGCCGTCGCGCACGTCCGGCAGGGCGCGCGCCGTGATAACCGACATCGAATACTCGATGAACGACTGCTTCATCTCGCGGCCGAACTCCGAAATCTGGAGCTGACCGCCGTTGATATCCTCGCCGGCCGAGGCGCCACGGTCGACTTCGCCAAAGCTCTCCTCGAGCTCGGCGTCGTCTTCTTCCTCATCATCATCGGCATCGGGGTTATAGGCGTCCGGGTCGCCGTCCTCGCCCTGCTCAGCACGGGCAAGCAGGCGCTTCAGATCATCGGGCATACCGGCGTCGCCGGCCTCGTCCACACCCTCGTTGTTGTTGATATCGTCTGCCACGTTACCTCCTCTTAAGCATCAAGGAATCGTGCATCATGTGCGTGTTTTTCAATGTACTCGCGGCGATAGCCGACCTCGGAACCCATCAGCTCGCGCACGGCGCGGTCCGCCACCACGGCATCCTCGATCGACACGCGCTGCAGGATGCGGGTCTTGGGATCCATCGTCGTCGAGGCAAGCTGCTTGGGGTCCATCTCGCCCAGACCCTTGTAGCGCTGGACGGTATAGCCCTTGCGCTTCTTGGTGATCTTGCCGTCCTTGGCCTTGCCGTCCTCGTCGTTGTCGTCGGGGTTCAGGCCCAGACTCTGGATGGTGTCGCGCAGGATCTCGTCTTCGGGCTGGCGGCCGTTGGGATACACGTAGTGGATCTTGTTGCGCACCTTAATGCCAAAGATGGGCGGGCAGGCAACATAGACGTAGCCGGCATCGATCAGCGGACGCATGTACTTGTAGAAGAACGTCAGCAGCAGGATGCGGATATGCGCACCGTCGACGTCTGCATCGGTCATGATGATGATCTTGTGGTAGCGCGCCTTGGTGATATCGAAGTCGCCGCCGTCGCCGGCACTCGTCGTGACGCCGCAGCCGATCGCGGTAATCAGCGACTGGATGGTGTCACTCGAGAACGCGCGATGGTCACCAACGCGTTCGACGTTCAGAATCTTGCCGCGCAGGGGCAGAATCGCCTGGATGTCTCGGCGACGGCCGTCCTTGGCCGAACCGCCTGCCGAGTCGCCCTCTACGATGAAGAGCTCGGTCAGCTCGGCATCGCGCACTGAGCAGTCAGCGAGCTTACCGGGCAGGGACGCCGTCTCGAGCAGGCTCTTGCGGCGGGTCGCCTCGCGCGCCTTGCGGGCGGCGTTGCGCGCCTTGCAGGCCTGTTGCGCCTTCTTGACGATCTCGCGGGCGGGCTTGGGATGCTCCTCCAAGTAATCGGCGAGGCCGTCGGTCACGATCTTGAGCGTGAGCGCGCGCATATAGGAGCTACCGAGCTTGGCCTTGGTCTGCCCCTCAAACTGCGGATCGGGCAGCTTGACCGAGATAACGGCCGAAAGGCCCTCGCGCACATCGTCGCCGGTCAGGTTGGCGTCTTTTTCCTTGAGCAGGTTCTGTTTGCGCGCGTAGTCGTTGATCACGCGGGTGAGCGCGGTGCGGAAGCCCTCAAGGTGCATGCCGCCCTCGGGAGTGTAGATGTCGTTGGCAAACGACATGACGTTCTCGCCGTAGCCGCTGTTCCACTGCAGGGAAACCTCGACCTCGCCCATCTTGGCCACGGGAGCGTCCGGGTCCGATTTGCCCTCGATGTAGATGGGCTCCTTAAAGGCCTCGGGGACGTCCTTGCCCTCGTTGAGGAACTTGACGAAGTCGATGATGCCGCCCTCGTAGCAAAACTCCTCCACGTGGGGAGTCGCCTCGCGCTCGTCGGTCAGCACGATCTTGAGGTTCTTATTGAGGAACGCTGTCTCCTGCAGACGGTTGTGCAGCGTATCGAAATCGTAGATGCAGGTCTCGAAAATCTCGTCGTCGGGCCAGAAGGTGACGGTGGTGCCCGTCGAATCCGAGGTGCCCACGACCTCCATCTTCTTGACGGTCTTGCCGCGCGAGAACTCCATCTCGTAGGTGTTGCCATCGCGACGAACCTGAACGACCACGCGCTTGGACAGTGCGTTGACGACGGAGATGCCTACGCCGTGCAGGCCGCCCGAGACCTTATAGGCCGAGTTATCGAACTTACCGCCGGCGTGCAAGATCGTCATAACGACCTCGAGCGTCGGGATCTTTTTAACAGGGTGCTCGTCGACGGGGATGCCGCGCCCGTTGTCGACGACCGTGATGGAGTTGTCGGCGTGGACCGTCACCTGGATCTCGGTGCAGAAACCGGCCATGGCCTCGTCGACGGAGTTGTCAACGATCTCCCACACCAGGTGATGCAGACCGCTGGCGCTCGTCGAGCCGATATACATGCCCGGGCGCTTACGAACGGCCTCGAGACCTTCGAGAATCTTAATCTCGCCGCCATCGTAATCGTTTTCGTTTGCCACACGTCCTCCTTCAGTCAAGAAAATGTGTACAGCCTTACTAGTTTATCGTAAAAAAATACCCTCGGGACCGAGGGTATTTGGCTCTACAAGGCCACCAGATGCGATTTAAGGCTCTTTTTTGCTTTGCACGCCCTTGGCCCACTCGGCACTGGCTCTCATGGCATTCTCGAGGGCCTCGCGCAGTTTTTGGTCTTCGATGGGCGCCACTTGGCGCTCAATCTCGGTGCGCTCGGCCTCACTTAGGTCGGCATGCGGGGCCGGCGGTCGCTCGGTCGTCGCCGGGCGCAGGCGCTCCTTGGCGGCGGGCGGCGTGTGACCGGGCGCGGTGGTTTTGAACACCAGGCCGTCCACATGCGCACCGGCGCGCTCCATGCGCGCGCGGATGATCTCGCGCAACAGCGTCATTTCCTGCGTCCACGAGGGCGAGTCGAGATACACCAGCAGCTCATTGGACTCGGGCAGGTAGCGCAGTCCCGTCACATGCCGCCCCTCGCGCGTGCCCGAGCACACCGCGTTCCATGAGCGATAGACCGTGCGCGACTCCTCGGCGGCCTCCATCTGCGCACGGCGCTTAGGCGTTGCAGCCGCCAGGATGCGCTGGCGCTCTGCGTTCAAAAACCCGCTGAAGGCGACTGTCTCGCTCTCGCGCTCGTAATTAGCACGTCTCACCCATGCTCACCACCTTGGCTCGATCAAGCAGGTCATCGGTAAAGTACCCCAGGTTGGTCGTAGTTATGACCGTCTGGATATCATCGCCAATCAGCCGCAGGAAAGCGCCGCGACGCTCGCCGTCGAGCTCGCTCATCACGTCGTCCAAAAGCAGCAGTGGGGCGGTGCCCAGGACATCGCGAGCCACGGCAACCTCGGCCACCTTCCAGGACAGCACCAGCGTGCGCTGCTGTCCTTGGCTGGCAAATGAACGGGCGGAGCGACCCGCCACGGTAAACTCAATCTCGTCGCGATGCGGTCCCACCAACGTCACGCCGCGGCGAATTTCCTCGTCGGCATGCTCGTCAAGGGCGGCCAGCATGCGCTCGTACGCCCAACCCTTCAGCTCTTCGCGATCCTCGACCTGGGGCAAAGCCCCCAGCGTGGACGCATAGGTCACGTTGGCGGCCTCACCTGACGCTACTTGCCCGTAGGCAGTGTGCACATGGCCCGCCAGCCGGTCGAGCAGAGCCAACCGGTGCACGAGCAGGGCCGAGCCCGCGCGGGCAATCGAATCGTTCCACGCGCCGAGCATCTCGCGGCAGCACCAGGTCTCCTTGAGCAAGGCGTTACGCTGGGTCACGCAGCGCCCATAGGTGCTCGCAAGATCGGCATAGCGTGCGCTCAGTTGCATGCCAAAGTCATCGAGGGCGGCGCGGCGCACACTGGCGCCACGCTTAACCATGTCCAGATGGTCGGGGCAAAACAGCACGCTCGGAAGAACCCCGCGCACACCGGCGGCAGAGCATCTCTTGCCGTTGCGGCTAAACGAGCGCTTACCGTCCTCCGCGCTCAATCCCATATCAAGCACGCGGCCGTCGCCCTCGAGCCTCAGCTCGATCTTGCACGAGCCCACGCCGTCATGGACGAGCTCGGCTGCGGTCGGATGCCTAAACGAGGCGCCGCTCGTCAGCAGCTGCAGCGCCTCTATGAGATTGGTCTTTCCCGCCGCATTGGGTCCCGCAAGTATCGTCACGCCCTCGTCCAGGGCAAGGTGATAGCTATCGAAGCTGCGGTAGTGCGCGACGGAAAGATCGCGGGCGAACATGGTCATGGCGCAGCGCTAGATGCGGACCGGCATGACCAGGTACAGGTAGTTGATCTTGTCGTAGGACTTAAAGATGCCCGCCTGCGAGTAGCTCTTGAGCTCCAGCGTGATCTCCTTCTCCTTGGACAGGGCATTGAGGCAGCCGAAGATGTAGTGGTAGTTGAAGGCGATGGTACCCGACTCGCCCTCGGCCTCGACATCGATCGTCTCCTGCGCAAGGTCCTGGTCATTGGAAATGGAGGACAGGCCCATCTGCCCGTTCTCGACATCGATCTCGAACTTGACGGCGGGGTTGGCGCTCGCGATAACGGCCACGCGCTTGAGGGCGGCGTTAAAGGCGGCGACGTCGATCTTGACGCTCGTCACGCACGAATCGGGGATGAGCTGCTTGTAGTTGGGGTACACGCCCTCGATGCGACGCGACACGTAGGTGGTGTTGCCGGCCTCGAAGACGACCTGGGTGTCGGTAGCCCCGATCATGATGGTCGCTTGGCTGGCCATGATGTTCAGCGCGTCGTTAAAGGCGTCAGCCGGAACGTTGAGCTCAAAGGAGCCCTCGAGGGTCGAGGTCTCGACCTGCGTATCGCACACGGCCAAGCGGAAGGAATCGGTCGCTACCAGGCGTACGGTGTTGTTCTCGACCTTCATGTGCACGCCGCCCAGGATGGGGCGAGCCTTGTCGGTCGAGGTGACGCGCCACACGCGGCCGACCATTTCGGACAAGACATCGGTCGGCAGCTCCACGGCACTCTCGATGGCATAGGCCGGAAACTCGGGGAAGTCATTGGCATCGAGCGTGTTCAGGCGGAAAGAGCTCTTCTCGCAACCAATCAGCACCTGGCGCTCGGACAGCTCAAAGGTGACCGGGGCATCGGGGAGGGTCTTGGTGATATTGGAGAGCATCTTACAGGGAATAACCATCTCGCCCTCTTCTTCGACATGCGCCGCGATGCGATGACGGATCGAGATGGTGTAGTTAGAGGTCTGGAATTCCAAGATGCCGTCTTGGGCCTTAACGAGCACGCCCGACAGGATGGGGAGGGTGGATGCCGAAGCGACACCCTTCATAACGACGCCGATGGCTTGTGTAAGCGAGCTCTGGCTGACGGTGAACTTCATCTTTTAATACCTTTCTATAGATATAAATATCTTAATAATAGTAATAGCACTGACGAAACTGTTGATTACTCCCAAAGACGCAGGTCAGACCCAGAAAGAGAATCGACAGCAACCTGTGTGCAACAGGGGTGGTTTTCCACGTTCAAAACCTGCGCAAAACTTTTCATCACCGCGGGTTGGGTTTTAGACACCTTATGCCCGTGGTTTCGACAAGTTTTCAACAGGTGTCTCTATTTCCCTACGAGCGCAGTGTAATTTTATCGCGCAGCGACTTGAGGTCTTCGGTGACGGTGCGGTCTTCCTGGATCATCTTCTGGACCTTTTTGTAGCTCGTGCTGACGGTCGAGTGGTTGCGGTTGCCAAATTCGGCGCCCACCGCCGTGGTCGTCATCTCGCACATCTCGATGGCCAGATAGATGGCAATATGGCGTGCTTTGGCGATATTGGCGTTGCGACGCGGGCCGATGAGCTCCTCGTGCGTCACGCCGTACTGCTCTTCGATGACGGACTGAACCGTCTGGACGTTGATCTTTTTGGCCGATGTGTCGAAGTACTGGCTGGCGATGGCGTCGATATCGTCAAAGGTGAGCTCCCCGCCCTCGCGCTCGCGGTCGCCCGCCTCGCCGGCGCAGCGCTCGCAAAAGCTCTCGAGTTCGCGGATGTTGGTGCCCGAGACCTCGGCCATGTGTTTAAAGTGGTCGTCGGTCAGGTGCCCGCTGTCGCCCCCATAGGCCGCCAGCAGCGAGTCGTCGCCTGCCTCGGGAGCGGCGACGATGGTGTTCTCGTAATAGCGCTGCAAGATCTTGTATTTCATCTCGTAGCTGGGCTCTGCGACCAGGCAGAGCATGCCGGCGTTGAAGCGGCTGGTCAGACGCTCGTCCATGCTCAGGTCCTTGGGGGCGCGGTCTGCCGCGATGACGACCTTCTTGTTGTTGCGGATGAACTCGTCCATGAGCTGGAAAAAGTAGTCCACGCTCGCGCGCTTGCCGATGATGTTTTGGATGTCATCGATGATGAGCACGTCCACGCCGTGGTATGCCTGCATGATAGGGGCGTTGCTCTTCTTTTGGCGGTCGAACTCGGTCATCAGGTCGTCCAGATATGCCTGGGAGTTGGCATACTTGACCTTGATCTCGGGCGACTTCTCGGCGAGCTCGTTTTTGATGGCAAGCAGCAGGTGCGTCTTGCCCAGGCCCGATTTGCCGTAGATGAACAGTGATGTGCACGTGCCGCGCTCGTCCGCGAGGGCGGCAAACTTGAGTGCCGAGCGATAGGCATGGCTGTTCTCGGGGCCGTAGACAAAGTTCTCAAAGGTAAATTTTGAGTTCGCGGCGAGTGGGGCTCCATCCGTATTCTGCTCGGCCGGCACGGTCGGTGCCGGCATGGGTGAAGCGGGGGTCGCGGCTTGCGTGGACTTAGTCGGCGCCCCGCCCTTCATCTGGTTCATCATGCGACGAAAATCATCGGCCGAGAGCGTGTTCTTGATTGCAATGCCCGAATCCGCGCCCGCCGCTGCGTCATGAGCGATGGGCATGTGCGTGACGGGTGCGTTCGTTGACGTCGCAGCGGCGGTCGGCAACGGTGCCATGGTTTCACGGGAAACATCGCCGTGCTGGTGCTCGATTGTCGGCACGTCGCCTGCGGAGGCCGGCACCGCCGGGGAAGCAGCGGGAGCCGTGGCGGGCGCCGTCGCGGCAGCGGATTCCGTCGCGGCGCCTTGCGGTGCCACGATGTCGAGCGCGATCGGAGCAAAGGCGATTTCTTCCAGATAGGCCTCAATGGTCGGCTGATGCTTTTTGAGCTGCGCGATGGCAAAGCGCGAGGGGGCCTCGATCGTGAGCGTATCTTCGGTTAGGCTTATGGCGCGCGATTGCCCCAGCATGTTGATGAGGCGTGCATCTTGGCCGTCGCGCTGGCAAAAGGCGATGGCATCCCCCAGGATGATGCTTGCTTCCTCGTCCACTATCTCTCCCGTTCTTTAGCTCTGAGCTCGCACGCGAGCGGCGCCGAGTTCGGTCAGATGGTATTTCTGGCCATGCTTGATGACCAAGCCGGCCTGCGCCAAGTCATTGAGCGTGCGTGACCAAGTGGGGGCCGAGTTTCCAAACGCCCTCGCCAGATCGGTAGCACCGCACGCTTGATTTTGCGCCAGATAGCCCAGCGCGGCGTTGCCGCGATCGCTTACGAACACGTCCGGTTGTGGCTGCGCATACTGATTTGCTGCATTAGGATACATCATTTGAGCTGCTGGTTGTTGAGAACTCTGCATCGGCGGCATTTGCTGTTGAAAACTTTGAGGCCACTGTTGGTAAGGCTGCGGAGTCATCTGCTGGGCCCAGGGGTTGTGCTGCTGCTGCGGCATCTGCTGGTACGGCTGCTGATATCCCTGCTGGTACTGCTGTGGGAACTGCTGGCCATACCCCAGTGGCGGCATCTGCTGATATGGATATCCCTGTTGGTACGGCTGATATCCCATTTGCTGGCCACCCGGTGCCCCCGTCGCCTGCTGCATTGCTGCTGCATCCTGATCCGCCAGCGGCATGGCCTCTGGCACGTTTGGCGGCATCGACATCGACGCCGCCTGGGACTCTTGTGTAGGAAGCATTCCGGGCTGCTGCATCTGTCCCACGCGGGGCTGCATCTGTTGCGTTGCCATGGGCTGCTGCGCAAAAGCTCCCGGCAGGGGATATGCGGGCTGCTTCGTCTCGGGCCGCACGGCAGCACCGCGCCCGCCGGCGCGTTCGATTTCCTGCACGCGTTTAGGATCCAGGCTTACCGTAACCACGGTGCCGTTGCCCATGTTGTCCTCGATGGACACGGCCCCGCCGGCGTTTTCCAAATACTCCTGCACCATGGGAAACCCTGCTCCGGTTCCACGGATATAGCGCTTCATCTTGCTGTTTGCGCTGGTAACGCCAAAGTCGAAAGCGCGCTCCTTGTCGTCGATGCCGGGTCCTTGATCAGCAAAGCGGATGGTGTCTCCGCCGTCCAGAATCGAGATGATGGGCTCGGCAAAGTGCGCGTGGATAAAGTTTTCGACAATCTCGCGGATGACCATGAGCGAGATATGGCCACCTTGTTCTTTCATGCACTGGTAGACGGTGTTGGTCGTCTCTTCCAAATACGTGCGGACATCTTGCGGATCAATGACGATCACACGCGGTGTCGACAGCATGTCGTCATAGACGGCGATGCGCGCGGCGTACATGGCTTTTGGCGCCTGCGTGGTCGTCTGCTCGCCTTCCTCACGCTCTTCGCGCACGCCGGTGATGTGCTCGTTGTCGGGTGCCGGGTCTCCGGAATCGACCATGGTGTAAAAGTCGTCAGACATGCCGCTCGCAATCTTTCAAAAGGTTTCGAACAAATAGTAGCTCACCGTGCAATGTTTCTCATCTTTCGACAACTTTTCAAAACCTGTTGAAAACTTTGGAAAACGGACGAAAAGTTCTCAACATTGCCAACATGACCTGTTGAAAACTCGATGAAATATCGTGAAAAGTTGCTATGCACCGCTAAATCGAGCTCGGCTTATGGGGGAACCGTGTGAACTGCGCAACCTTTTACCTTTGATTTCTTGACATTTGAACATTGATTTCCCTACAATCTTCAAGCTCACGTGTCTATATCTGCGTCCGCGCCCCCGCGGACACTCGAAATGCAGCAGGAGGAACTTAAGATGAAGCGTACGTATCAGCCTAATAAGCGTAAGCGTGCCAAGACCCATGGCTTCCGTGCCCGTATGGCCACTAAGGGTGGTCGTGCCGTGCTCGCCCGTCGTCGCGCCAAGGGCCGCAAGCGTCTCACTGTCTAGCAGCGATACACACATCTCGCATGAAGACTATTAAGTCTCGGCAAGATTTCGAGCATGTGTTCAGTCAGGGGCGTCGTTTCAATCACCCTCTGATTCGAATGACCATATGTGAATCGGTTGGCGAAGGCGACTCCGGAAGGGTCGCCTTCGTTGGTGCTAAACGGCTCGGTTGTGCTGTCGTGCGCAACCGTTCTAAGCGTGTGATGCGCGAGGCCGCCCGCAGCTGTGGATTTCCCGTTGCGGGTTATGACATCATCTTGTTCGCAACTCCCAAGACGAGGGTTTCCTCGCCGCAGGAGATGGACAATGCATTGCGTTCGCTTATGAAACGCGCCGGCGTTGCCGGGGAGGAGCGATGAGCAATCACGTTTTGCGACGTGTTGCCATCGCTCCTATTCGCATATATCAACAGGTTATTTCGCCCTTATTGCCTGACGCCTGCATTTATTACCCAACGTGCTCGCAATACGCCGTCCAGGCGATTGAGAAGTACGGTGTTTTGAGAGGCTGCTGGCTTGCCGTGAGGCGCATCGCTCGCTGCAATCCCCTGCACGTCGGCGGTTATGACCCTGTGCCCTAGCGGGCACTCGCTATCGGAGGAAAACTTACATGTGGGATTGGATCGTTAACATCCTTTTCGAGCTGCTCAAGCTCATCCAGACCTTTGCGGTCGACTGGGGCCTGTCCATTATCATCCTGGTGGTCATCATCCGTCTGCTGCTGACGCCGCTTATGCTCAAGTCGACTAAGTCGACGGCACGCATGCAGGTGCTGCAGCCCAAGATGCTCGAGATCCAGGAGCGCTATGCCGACGATCCCCAGCGTCAGGCCGAGGAAATGCAGAAGTTCTACAGCGAGAACAAGTTCAACCCGATGGCTGGTTGTCTGCCGCTGTTGATTCAGATGCCTGTCCTGTTCGCCCTATTTACGCTGCTGCGTAACCTGCCGGACTACTTTAACGACGGCACGTTCTCGTTCTTTAATATTCTGCCCGACCTGACCACCACGCCGAGTGCCTCCTTTGCTGATGGCTTTATGGTCGCGCTGCCTGCGCTGGTCTGCCTGATCCTGTTCGCTGTCCTGACCCTGATTCCGCAGCTCTATATGTCGCGCAACCAGACCGGCCAGCAGGCTCAGAGCATGCGTATGATGGCCGTTGTCATGACGGTCATGATGCTTTGGATGGGCTGGAGCCTTCCCGTTGGTGTTCTGCTGTACTACGACGTCTCGTCTGCTTGGCAGGTTATCCAGCAGATTTTTGTGACGCAGAAGGTCATCGACAAGGCGAAGGCCGATGAGGAGGAGCGCCTTAAGAACGCGCCGCTGCAGGTTGAGGTCACTCGTCGCGAGAAGAAGCCGCGCCCGCACAAGAAGAAGTAGCGGGATATCAATCTTATTTAGGTACCTAACTTTTGGAGTACGTTATGTCTGAAGAGATCATCGAGGATATGCTTGAGGAGGTTGCCCCGCAGGTCGCGGGCGATTATCCCGAGATTGCACAGCGCTACAAGGCCGGTGAAGAGCTGACCGACGAGGAGCTCGACACCATTGCCGATGTCGCGATTTCCATCCTGCGTTCCATCCTTTCGCACTTCGATGCCGCCAACTCTCCTATCGATGAGTATGAGGGCGACGAGGGCGAGCTGATTCTGGATGTAACGGCTCCCGACCTTGCTGTTCTCATTGGCCGTCATGGTCGCACCCTTGATGCCCTTCAGGTTATGTTCTCATTGCTGGTGAGCCGCAAGCTCGGCTTTAGATATCCGGTTGTAGTGGACGTCGAGGGATACAAGAGCCGCCGTCAGGACAAGGTTGCCTCCATGGCTCAGTCTGCTGCCGAGCGTGCCATCCGCACTCATAAGAGTGTTTCGCTTCCGCCCATGAATGCCTACGAGCGCCGACTGGTTCACATTGCACTTCGTGGCAATGACGCCGTCGATACTCATTCTGAGGGTTCTGACCCCGATCGCCATGTGGTGATTGTTGCTCGATAATCTACTCGAGCTTATGCTTAAGGGGACGTGGTTTCCACGTCCCCTTTTTTTGTCAAAAGTTCTTGATACACTGATTTTTGTCAGAAAGGAGCTTTCGTTGTTAGTACTTACTGATCAGCAGGCTGACGAGATGTTGAGTCGTCTAACTTCCTATTGCAAAGAGTATTCCTTGAGCGTAACTGATGTTGAGCTGAGGAAATGTATTCAGCATTTGGATTTGGTTCTGGAAACAAATAAGACAACCAATCTCACCCGTATTCTTAACATAGAAGATGCTGCGGTACTACATATCCTCGACTCTCTTGTTTTGCTCCCTTATATCAATAAGGCTCCTGAGGGAGCTTTGCTCGATATGGGAACAGGTGCGGGCTTCCCCGGTATTCCTTTAACCATAACCACGCATCGTAAAGCTACTTATATTGACTCTGTTGGCAAGAAGGTTGATGCTGTCAATTCTTTTGTCCATGCTCTTGGATTGAAACATGCTCATGCCGTTCATGATCGTCTTGAAGAATATGCTCGAAGCCATAAGAAGCAGTTCTCTGTCGTAACCGCCCGCGCACTGGCCCCTCTACCGATTCTTGTTGAGTATGCGGCTCCGTTCCTCAAGGATGGAGGTCTATTTGTTATCACCAAGGGTAATCCTTCGGATGAGGAGCTTGCTTCCGGCATGTCAGCAGCTAAGATTTGCGGCTTCACTTTGCTTCTGAATGACGCAATCGATTTGCCTGAGGGCTTGGGCCACAGGGAGTTCATTGTTCTTAAGAAGAGTCATCCAGCATCCGTTTCATTGCCTCGTGCAAATGGCATGGCAAAGAAGAATCCGCTTGCCTAGATGTTTCACGTGAAACATAATGGATACTAACAACTTGCAGTGTTTCACGTGAAACATGGCGGTTGATATCGAATCGGAATGTTTCACGTGAAACATCCTCCGTTTGACAGCTTTAATACACACCAGGAGGGACCGTGGGATTTCGCGACGTTAAGCGTTCTAAGAGCGCAAAAGACACGCGTATCATTGCAATCATCAATCAAAAAGGCGGCGTCGGTAAGTCAACGACGGCTGTAAACCTTGCAGCAGCACTGGGTGAGCAGGGTCGTAAGACACTGATTGTCGATTTTGATCCGCAGGGAAACAGCACCAGTGGATTTGGAATTGAAAAAGAAGACCTTGATCACTGCATCTATGATGCATTGTTGAATGATGTGCCGGCAGAATCGCTTATTCTTGATACAAATTGCAAAAAGGTATTCGTAATTCCAGCTACGATTCAGCTTGCAGGTGCCGAAATTGAGCTCGTAAGCGCAATTGCTCGTGAAACCCGCCTCAAAGATTTGCTTGAGCCGATTCAGGACGAGTTCGATTTTATTTTCATTGACTGTCCTCCTTCGCTCGGCCTGCTTACTATCAATGCCTTGACCGCAGCAGACAGCGTTTTGATTCCGATCCAGTGCGAGTACTACGCACTCGAGGGCGTTACGAAGCTGCTAGAGTCAATGAAGATGGTCAAATCACGTCTGAACAAGGGCTTAGACACCTATGGTGTGCTTATGACCATGTATGACTCGCGTACTTCTCTATCGAATCAGGTTGTTGAGGAGGTTCAATCATACTTTGGTGATAAGGCATTTAAGACGCTAATCCCCCGTACGGTTAAAATCTCCGAAGCTCCGTCTTTTGGAGAACCGGTAATTACCTATGCACCTCAAAATAAGGGTGCAAAAGCGTATATGAACCTTGCAAAAGAGGTGATCAAGCGTGCCTAGTGTAAAGAAACGTGGCGGATTGGGACGTGGACTCAATGCTTTGGTCTCAGAGGCCGAGTATGAGACCGGTGGTTCTGCTGTATCTGCTTCAAATGCCGCATCTGTAACAAAACTACCTATTGAGGATATCGTTCCCAACCCTAATCAACCGCGAATTCATTTTAATGAAACTGAACTTCGCGAGTTGAGCGAGTCAATCCAAGAGCATGGCGTTTTGCAGCCGCTCTTGGTTCGCAAGCATGGAAACGGCTATGAGATTATCGCTGGTGAGCGTCGTTACCAGGCGTCAAAGCTTGCTGGTCTTGAGGAGCTGCCTGTCATCATTAAAGATGTTAATGATGAAGAGACGCTGGCTCTTGCTCTTATCGAAAACCTTCAGCGTTCTGATCTGAATCCCGTCGAAGAGGCTAAGGGCTATCGCCAGCTCATTGATGCCAGCGGTATGACCCAGGAGGCATTGTCGAAGGCAGTAAGCAAATCACGCTCTGCAATTACAAATTCGTTGCGCCTTCTTGATCTCCCTGAAGTAGTTCAGCAGATGATTTTTGAGGGTATACTTACTGCTGGTCATGCACGTGCGATTCTTGCAGTTCCCTATGAGAATGCTCGAATTCGACTTGCAGAAAAGGTTGTTGCAGAGGGCCTTTCCGTAAGAGCGACAGAAAATCTTGCTCCATTGTTTTCTGCCGGAGAGACGCCTAAGACGCCGAGGCCTGCAACGCCTCAGTCTTTTAAAAAGGCTGCCCGTGTGCTTCGCCAGGTATTTAATACCAACGTGCGTGTGAAGAGCTCGCGTGGAAAGAATAAGATTGAAATTGAGTTTAAAGACGAAGAAGAGCTTTCTCGTATTCTTGGTGAAATGATTCAGTTTGATCAAGGGGGCCAAGATGAGGAATAAGATTTTTACTGCGATTGCATTGGCGACGACTGTCGCTGCTGGTGCCTTTGCTGGCTATAAGATTGCGACAGACGATGAACTTCGGGGTCGTTTGCTTCGTAGCACGCAAGATATCGTCGATACTTCAAAGAAGAAAATGGATGTTATGACAGAAGATGTTGCCATGCGTACTGCTCAGGTAACGAAGAATCCCAAGATTAATCAAGGTTGGGTTAGCAACCAATGGGAAAATGTAGGCTATTAGGTACCTAACAATTACCCTGCATATTTTAAGGGGCCCTTGTCTGATTCATGAGACAAGGGCCCTTTATTTTGTCCGTAAAAAATGGGAAAGGTAGCAGTTGGTCCAAAATTGAGGTCGATAAATGAAACGGTCCCGGTTGCATATCCTGCAACCGGGACCGTTCGATGTTTCACATGAAACGTATTGGGGTGCGACTCCCCTATGCGTTCTTCTGAACTTTGAAGCGCTGCTTCAGCTGTCCACAAGCGGCGTCAATATCGTTACCACGGGAGTTACGAATCGTGGTCTCGATGCCACGGGACTCAAGACGACGCTGAAGATCCTCAACCTTATGAATCGGCGACGGCTTGAGCGGGCTGCCCTCGATGTCGTTAAGTTGAATCAGGTTAACGTGGCACAGCGTTCCCTCGCAGAAGTCGCAGAGTGCCTGCATCTCGGGATTCGTATCGTTGATGCCTTCGATCATGGCATACTCATAGGTCGGGCGGCGGCCAGTCTTCTCGGTGTAGAGCTGAAGCGCCTCGTGAAGGCGAAGCAGCGTGTACTTCTTAACACCGGGCATGAGCTTATTGCGCGTCGATTGGATGGCGGAATGCAGGGAAACGGCAAGCGTGAACTGCTCGGGAATATCGGCAAATTTGCGAATACCGGGAATAACGCCGCTGGTAGAGACGGTGAGGTGACGAGCGCCGATACCGATGCCATCGGGGTCGTTGAGGATACGCAATGCCTTGAGAACCTCGTCGTAGTTGGCAAACGGCTCGCCCTGGCCCATGAAGACAACGCTTGTGGCACGCTCGCCAAAGTCGTTGGATACATGAAGCACCTGGTCGACGATCTCTTGAGCAGTCAGAGAGCGCTTGAGGCCGTTGAGACCGGTAGCGCAAAAGGCACAGCCCATGCCGCAGCCTGCCTGGGTGGAAACGCAGACGGAAAGCTTGTTACGACGGGGCATACCGACAGTTTCAACGGAAATGCCGTCGTGGTACTCGAGCAGATACTTGCGAGAGCCATCTTTAGAAACCTGCTTGGTGAGTTCAGTCGGCGTATCAAAGGCAAACGCCTCTTTAAGCTGCTCGCGGAAAGCCTTGGGAAGGTTGGTCATATCGTCAAACGAACAAACGTTCTTCTCAAAGACCCATTCGATGAGCTGCTTCGCGCGGAAGGCGGGCTGGCCAAGTTCGGCCACGAGCTCGCGAATATCGTTTTGGCTCAAGTCGCGAATGTCCTGAGATTTAGTCCTGGGATTCATGGAAGCCTTTCGATTTTGGGGAAACGTAGAGGGTATCGCTACAATATGGTATCAGCTGCAGAAATTATAGAGGAGGAGTCTGCCCATGCCGGGTAAAAGCCTAGAGAACATGCACGTAGCGGTCTTGGCGGGCGGTCATTCCGCCGAGCGCGAGATCTCGCTCGATTCGGGAAAGAACGTTGTGGTGGCGCTGAAGGAAGCCGGCTACACCTCGGTGGAGCTGCTTGACACGGCCGCTGATGACTTTATGGTAACCATGGCGACCGGCGGATTCGATGTGGCATTTATCGCCATGCACGGCGCCGGCGGTGAGGATGGCGCCATGCAGGGTGCCATGGAGACCCTGGGTATCCCCTACACGGCCTCGGGCGTGCTTGCCAGCGCCTGCGGTGCCGACAAGGAGGTCTCTAAGCTCCTGTACGCCAAGGCGGGCATTCCCATTGCCCCCGGCCTCGCGCTCGAGGTGGGCGATAAAGTCGATATCGATCATATCGTCGAGGTTTGTGGCGAGCGTTGCTTTGTGAAGCCGGCCGTCAACGGTTCCAGCTATGGCATTTCCCTGGTCCATGAGCCCTCCGAGCTGCCCGCGGCAATCGCCAAGGCGTTTGAGTATGGCGACAAAGTGCTGGTCGAGAAGTGCATCGAGGGTACCGAGATCACCGTCGGCGTATACGGCGAAGATGACGTGCGCGCCCTGCCGATTGTCGAGATTCGTAAGCCCGAGGACTGCGAGTTCTACGATCTGGACGTGAAGTATGTCGACCCTACGGATATCCATCGCATTCCGGCGCAGATTTCAACCGAGAATTACGCTCGCGCTCAGGAACTTGCCTGTGCCGCTCACAAGGCCCTCGGTTGCCTGGGTATCTCGCGCAGCGACTTTATTGTGAGCGAGGACGGCCCCGTTATCCTCGAGACCAATACCATTCCCGGCATGACCGATACGTCGCTGTATCCGGATGAGATCCGCCACACCGACGACATGACGTTCCCGCAGGTCTGTGACAGCCTGATCCGTATGGGCCTTCGTCGAGCGGGCATTGCATGCTAATCGAGGACGCGGTTTCGTCAGGAACGCCGCAGTTTGTCATCGACTCCTATGCCACGCTTGCCGACCGCGCCAAAACGCAGTCCTTCGGCCTTATCGAGGAAGATGTGATTATCCTCGATACCGAGACCACGGGTCTTTCGGTGCAGGACAACGAGCTGATCGAGATCTCGGCGGCCCGTCTTTCGGGCCGCGAGGTCATCGACCGCTTCGATACCTTCGTGCATCCCAGGCAGCTGATTCCCGCCGAGATTACCGAGCTCACGAGCATTACAAATGCCGATGTTGCAGATGCCCCGTCGGCGGTTGAGGCCGTCGCCGCTCTCGCCGATTTTGTCGGTGGCTGCCCGGTGATCGCACACAACGCCACGTTCGACCGCTCGTTTATCGAGTCGGTCAAAGGCGGCGTCAACGTGAGCGATATTTGGATCGATTCGCTGGCGCTGTCGCGCATCGCGCTTCCGCGCCTGGCCTCGCACAAGCTGTCTTTTATGGCCGATCTGTTTGGCTGCGACTCGGTATCACACCGTGCCAATGCCGACGTCGACGCCCTGTGTGGCGTATGGCGCGTGTTGCTCGTGGCGCTCACCGACTTGCCCCAGGGCCTCATGGCGCGCCTAGCCGACATGCATCCGGACGTGCCTTGGTCCTATCGTCCTATCTTCTCATTCTTGGCAGGGCAGAACCCTGGTTCCATCTTCTCTCTCAGCGCCGCTCGTGCTGACGTTCTCAAGGCCGATCGCGCCGACGATCGGGTGGACGCCGATGAACTGCCGGTTCTCAAGATGCCGAGTCGTGAGGAGATCGAGGCAGACTGTGCGCCAGGTGGCCTGGTCAATCGCATGTATCCCACCTACGAGCCGCGTGATGAGCAGATCGCGATGGCGCTCGAGGTCCGCGATGCGCTGGTCACGGGCACTCATCGAGTAATTGAGGCAGGCACCGGCGTCGGCAAATCGATGGCCTATCTGGTGCCTTTTGCCGAGGCAGCACGCCGTAACAACATCACGGTTGGTATTGCGACCAAATCGAACAATCTTGCCGACCAGCTCATGTACCATGAGCTGCCAAAACTTGCGGAGCAACTGGACGGTGGTCTGTCATTTTGCGCTCTCAAGGGGTATGACCACTATCCGTGCCTGCGCAAGCTTGAGCGCATGAGCCGCGGCCAGGTCGAGATTACCACCAAGCGCGATCCGGCGGACACGCTCACGGCGGTCGCGGTCATTATGGCGTACGTCTGCCAATCAGCCGATGGCGACCTCGACTCGCTCGGCATTCGGTGGCGCAGCGTCAACCGTCCCGACTTTACGACGGCCTCGCGCGAGTGTGCTCGTCGCCTCTGCCCGTTTTTCCCTGATAAATGTTTGGTCCACGGCGCTCGCCGTCGTGCGGCGCATGCCGATGTGGTGGTCACCAACCATTCCCTGCTGTTCCGCAACGTCGCGGCCGAGGGCAGGATTTTGCCGCCGATTCGTCATTGGGTAATCGACGAGGCCCATTCCATCGAGCGCGAGGCGCGCCGTCAGTGGGCGCGCGTGGTGTCGGCGGACGAATCACGCGTCCTGTTCGAGCGCCTGGGTGGCTCGAGCACCGGCGCGCTAAGCCAGGTTTCCCGTGATTTGGCAACCTCCGAGGGCTCTACGCTCTATCTGGGCCTTACTGCCAAGGCGACGTCGACGGTTGCCCGCGCGAGCATGGCAATCGCCGACGTGTTCGATGGCGTTCGCGAGCTCGGCCGCCGTGCGCGTGGGGGTTATGACAATGCCAATCTATGGATTGGCCCCGAGCTGCGCGAATCAGACGACTGGCATGATTTCTTACAGTCGGCCTACACTGGCATCGACGCATTGGAACAAGCTGACAAGAGCGTCGACGCGCTGGTGCAAGCCGTCGCCGCCGACAAGCCCGAGGTTGTTGTCGACCTGGGTGATATCTCGCGCCGCCTGCACGAGCTGGCCGAGAACCTCAAACTCATCATTGATGGCACCGATGAGCACTACGTGTATTCGCTGCAGGTCAATCGCAGACTTCGTGCCGGCGGAGAGTCGATGACCGCAGAGCGCATCGACATTGGCGAGGCTTTGGCAACCGAGTGGCTACCCGAGGTTCACACGGCTATCTTTGCCTCGGCGACCATGACGGTGTCCAAAAGCTTTGAGCACTTTAACCATGCGGTCGGCCTTGATCGCATCGGTGCTTCAACGTCGTCATCGCTGCACTTGGATTCGAGCTACGACTTCGATTCGAACATGGCTGTAGTCGTTGCGGGCGATATCCCCGATCCGCGCGATCGTGAGAGCTATCTTACGGCGCTCGAGCGCGTACTGGTCGACGCCCATCTTGCCATGGGCGGATCGGTGCTCACGTTGTTCACCAATCGGCGCGACATGGAGGACCTATACGCCCGCGTTGAGCCCAAGATGGCCCGTGCGGGTCTGGAGCTCAACTGCCAGCAGCGCAACTCATCTCCTCGTCGCCTGCGCGACCGGTTTATCAACGAACCGACCTCGTCGCTTTTTGCGCTCAAGGCCTTCTGGGAGGGGTTTGATGCCAGCGGCGAGACGCTGCGCTGCGTCATCATTCCCAAGTTGCCGTTCTCAAGCCCCACGGACCCGCTCTCGTGCGAGCGCAACCTGCGCGAAGACCGCGCATGGGCGCGCTATTCGCTGCCCGAGGCGGTGCTCGAGGTTAAGCAGGCCGCGGGGCGTTTGATTCGCTCGTCGACCGATAGCGGTGTGCTGATCTTGGCGGATCCTCGCCTGGTGACGAAGGGCTATGGCAAGAAGTTCTTAACGTCGCTGCCCACGAGCTCCTACCAGCGCATCGAATCGGCGCAGATTGGGCACTATCTACAGCTGTGGCGTGCACGCCACGAGCGGCGGCGCTAAAGCGGACAGACGAGGGTTTTTGCCATATCGCACAGACACTTTGACAGGGCGGGGTCATCCAAGATGCGGATGGCTCCGCCCGCTGCGATTATCTGGCTCAGCAGCCAACGCTCGGAGCCGTAATGTACGGTTACCGTTGCCATGTCTGTCCCGCTGCGCTTGATTAGGGTGATGCCGGCCCAGTCCAGATGCTCCGCCATATCGAATGGCATCAAGAGCTTTGCGCTGCGCTGCGTCCGGGCAAGGGAATCGTGGAGGGATGCAACGTCCGGTGCGTGAGGCACGACGGAGTCTTCCGTTAAGGCGAGTCCCTCGATTTTATCCATGCGATAGGTGCGCTGCTCATCGACTGCGATGTCCCAGGCAATCAGGTATGTTTGGTCGCCGTTTGCCGTAATGCGCAAGGGGTCGACCAGACGCTCGCGTGGCCGTGCATCGTCCATCGAGCGATACGAGATACGGCAGCGAACGCCGTCCTGAATGGCGCAGCTCAGCTGCTGCCAGTGCGACCCGTGGTTGACGGTGTCAAAGACGCGCTGGTTATAGCCGAGCTCTTCGGGTAGAAGAGCAAATCGAATCCGAGCCGCCGTCTGCGGCTCGATCCCCAACGATTCAAGCTCGTGGTTGAGCACGGCGCCCTCGGCGGCACTCAGGCGCAGCGGTAGCACACGACCGGCGTCACCGGTGAGGACCACACGCTCGCCGTGGCATTCGCAGATGATGCGCGCGCCCGATTCTCGGTCCGCGAGCGTCGAGACGATCTCGAGAATCTCGTCGAGCGACGCCCCCGTGATGTCAAAGCGACTGCAAATCTCGTTTCGAGTCATGCCGTTCTCGCCGGCGGCGTAGAGGGCCTCCATGATGTCGATGGCGCGCGAGAGTCTCTGCTCGCTGGTGAGTTTACGCACGGGCATGCTCGTGCACCGTCCTTTCGATGAGGTGGTTCCACGCCTGTTTGAGCGATTTGGGGGCCATGGGCCTCATGCCGTCCATGGCGTGGGCCATGCAAAATGAGGCGGCGGCTTCAAGGTCGCGCACGTCAACGGTCCAGATCCATCCCGCATCGGTGTGTGCGAGCTTACCTCGCCCGCGCGTGAGACCGTTGATCATATCGATCTGCGTCTGAGGGGCGAATGAGAACGTAGCTGCAACGGGCGGTCGGTCGGCAAAATCGAATTCAAAGAACAGGTAGTCGTTGAGGTTGAAGTCCGCAGGGATGGTGTAGGCCTTCGAAGGACGCCAAGCGCGAACGATACGGTCGCAGCGGAATGTCCTGATGTCGTCGGTGGCATTGTTGAGGCCGCAGAAGTACGCCACGCCCTCGCGCTCGAACATGCCGTAGACGCAGACGGTACGCTCTTTTTGCTCACCGCGTCCGTTCTGATATAAAAATCGCAGCGCGCATCGCTCGGCAAAGGCGCTCCATACCGCATCGACGGTGGGAGAGCGGCGGATCGGTGCTTCGTCCACCGCAGATATGCCGGTGAGGTAGGCAATTTTGGAGCGAATGTCGGCAAGCGGCGCGGCAAAGGTGGAAGAGCCGGCCGCTATTGTCTGGTCGATAGCGTTGAGCAGGATATCGGCGTCGTCTGCGGTGATGAGGCCGCCTGCCGCAAACGTGTGCTCGCGGTCGATTGTCCACGAGCTTTCCTCGGTCTCCTGCGCACCGGCGGGGCGAACCTCCTTGATTAAGATGCCACGCTCGAGCAGTTTGTCACGATCGCGCCGAAACTTGCGCTTATCCGAGTCGATGTTGCCCGAGCCATATCCCAGGTCAGAATCCAAGACGATCTGCTCGGTCGTCAGCGGTTCGGGGGAGCTGTTGAGCACAAAGAAAAGATTGAGGATGCGCTGGGCCGTTTTATCGAAACTGGGCTCCGAATTCCCCTTTTTAATTGTCGCGGTCGCGTCGCTTGCCGTCATAGAGTCCTCGCATGAGAAGGTGGTTTGCTGCCATGATTTTAGTCCGATATGGAGATTAGGCTATATCCTTGTCCGCTCGGGGCGTTAAGATGGCCCGAATTCGGTCGTTTGCGCTCGCTCGGGGTATACTTTCGACTATATACGGTTCTAATGTGCATGCATTGGGCCTATTTGTCGGATTATGGATGTGGAGCGCACATGGCGAACACCCAGAACTATATTAACCACCTGCTGCAGAACACCGGCATTACGCCGGCATGCAGCGAAGAAGAGCGCTTGGCTGCCGAGGATATCGCTCAGATCTTCCGCAACCACGGCTTTGATCCCGAGGTTCAGGAGTTCAATGCCACGGCGCCCAGCAGGTTGGCATTTGCCGTTACCGGTATTCTTGCGTTTGCCGGCGCCCTGCTGATGGGCATCGGCGGCGGCATCGGCTTGGTCGGCACCTTGCTGGCCATTATCGGTGCCGTTCTTTACGTGCTCGAGCGCACGGGCCATCCCGTGGTTTCGCGCCTGGGCAAGACGGGCGTGAGCCAAAATGTCATCGCCTACCACAAGGCCTCGGGCCCGCTCGCGTCTCCGCGCAACCGCCCGGTGGTCGTTGTCGCACACTACGACTCTCCCCGTGCTGAGCTGCTCGCCCGCGAGCCCTATGCTTCGTATCGTGCGCTCATCGCCAAGCTGTTGCCCGTTGCCACGGTTGCCCCTGCTGCCGTTGCCATCTTGCGTATCCTGCCGCTCCCCGGCGCGCTCAAGGTTCTGCTGTGGATTGTCGCGATCCTCGCTTCCCTCGTTGCGCTCGCCAACGCGGCAAACATCATTTCTAACCGTTTTGTGCTTCCCTATACGTCCGGCGCAGTGTGCAACAAGTCTTCTGTCGCCGCTATGCTCGGCGTTATGGACAACGTTGCTCCCTTCCAGGGCGAAAACGAGTTTCCCGACGATGTTCCGTTCGATACCTATTTTGGGGAGCAGAAGCGTCGTGCCGAGGAGATGGCGCGCGCAGCAGCGGAGTATGCCGCGGCCCAACAGCAAAACGACTACGGCAACACCATCGAGTATGAAGAGCCTACCTACGCCGAGGACGAGTTCGGTCAGCCGATTGCTCCCGACGCTCAGACCGAGCCCGAACAGGGCGAGGCTTTCGACGAGCAGATCGAGGGCTTTGAGGGTGCGTCTGCCGACGAGACGCTGATTGGCGCCATCGTGCCCGAGGATCAGAATCAGGCTGTCCAGGCCGAAGAGTTCAATGACGAGGTTTCCGCTGCCGAGCCGGCGGAGGAGCCTGTCGCGGCCGAGCCCGAGCCCAAGCTCTATCGCAATGCCGCCGGCAACATCCGCTTTGGTTCGGATGCCATCCGTGCGCTCGGGATGCTTCCCGAGTCCTGCACGCTCGATTACGAGGAGGGCGAGGAGCCGACGTTTGAGCCCGAGCCTGCCCCCGTCGTGACTGCACCTGCGCCCGCCGTCACCGTGGATGATGAGTCTGCCGCGGTTACCGCTGCCGTTGCCGAGCCCGAGGCGGTGTCCGCGATCGATCCCGCGGCAGGACTGGACATTTTGGCCCCCGCCGCGCCGGCGCAAGACGTTGCGGACGAGCCTGACGACGATTACGTTGAACAGCCGAGGCGCGTGTCTTACGAGAGCGATACTGATTTTTCGGCCGAGATTCCCGCGGCAACGCCCCATGCCGATATTGCATCCGCGTTCTCTTCGATTGGCGCCAGTGCTTCCAACTTCTTTAAGGGTGCGCTTGCAAAGGGCAAGAAATTTGTCGACGATTTCGAGGAGAAGCGCGCTGCCGCACGCGAGGCTGCCGAGCAGGAGGCTATCGCTCAGCAGCAGGCAGCCGAGGCGGCACGTGAGCGCGCGGCGCAAGAGCTCGAGCAGAACGAGGCTATGCAGTCCGTGCCCGTCGACGCTGCCGAAGCTACAACGTCCTTTGAGTCCCAGCAACCGGCGTCCACGGATGTTGTTGAGGCGACGACGTCTTTCGAGGCTCAGCAGCACGTCGATAGCACCATGTCGTTTGATGCCGCGCAGTTCGATTCCACGATAACGTTTGAAAAGCAAGGCACCGCGATTGCCGAGTCCCTTCCTGTTTCCGATGAGCGGGGCGATGCGGCAGACGATGACGAGCCTATTGATGCTGCCGCAATCCAAGATGCCGCCGAGGACGAGCCCGTCGAGGCCAACTCTGACGAAGAGCAATACGCAACAGCCGAGCAAGATGATTCGACCGAGGTCGAGCAGGAGGAAGTGCCTGCGGTTTCCGAGGCTCCCGAGACAGATGAGTCGAGGCCTTACTCCACGCAGATTTTCACCATGCCGACCCCGAGTGGTTCCGGTGCCACGGTTGCCGATGTTGCTCCCACCCAGGACGAAACGGTCGATTCCCTTATGGCCCAGATTTCCTCCCAAGCATCGCCGCGTCCGCAGATGAATGTTCCCGATCCGTCGGCACCGTCGCCTGCACCCTCCTCGTCTCCGCTGGCTTCGGTCCCCGATCCGTCGCTGCCGTCGATGAAGCAGACAAACGTTGCGTCTCGCACGTCGCTGTTCGACCTTCCCGATCCCTCCGCACAGGTCAACGACCCCTTTGCTACCGCTCAGGGTCCCGAACCCACATCGGCACCCGTTGCGCCTCCTATGCCCGTTGCGTCGGGCGCACAGCCGATCGAGACCATTTCGGCTCCCGCCCCTGCGGCACCCAAGTCTCGCAAGCGCGGCCTGGGCGGCCTGTTCGGTCGTAAAAAGAAAAACGAACAGGACAGCATGAGTGACTGGCTGGGCGTCGAAGACGATTACGATGCCAAGAAGTCCGGTCGCGGCATCGGTTCGTGGGATAATTTCGAGGACGATAACGATGGCTGGAAGGGCGGCGCTACGTCTTCCGACGGCGCTTCTTCCGAAGATATGCTCTCGGCTGTCGCCTCTATGGGCGACGATGAGCTGCTCGGTCACGATATCTGGTTTGTGGCAACGGGCGCCTCGGATTGTGATGGCGCCGGTATGAAGGCCTTCTTGGCTTCGCATCGCGATAAGCTCCGCGGCGTCTTCTTCATCAATCTTGAATCCGTCGGCGCCGGTAGGCTTTCGGTGGTGACGGTTGAGGGCGAACAGCAGCTGCTCAAGGGCGATCGCCGCATCATGAACCTGGTCAGCAAGGTGTGCAAGTCGTTCCATGTCGATTGTGGCGCGCTCGAGATGCCCTATGCCAAGACCGATGCCTACGCCGCGCTCGAGGCGAGCCGCCGAGCCCTCACCATCGCCGGCGTGGACGGCACGCGTCTGGCTTGCGCTCGTACCGAGGACGACCTGCCCCACAATGTCAACCCGACGAACATTGCCACGGTATCCGAGGTCGTGACCGAGGTTATCCGCCGTTCGTAGACGGAGCTCTAAGGAGTCAACGTGTTTTCGTATATTAAGCGCCATTGGCCTGTCTACGTGATTTTGACCTTGATTGCCATTGCGTTAGGGCTTGGAGCTGCCTACATCGTGGGCGCGAAGGGCTCGACCCCCGCCTCCGCAATCAGCGAAGAGGTGGAGCAAGAACAGAGCACGGGTGCCGATGGGATTCCTGAGTCCGAGCAAGCAATCGTTGATGGTGGATCTTCGTCTGCAGAGTAGATGCGGCGATTTAAATGATTGAAAGCGGGCGAGCCGGGGGACTGGCTCGCCCGCTTTTTCATCGCTCTAGCGCTTCTTTGGGATTGACCTAAGGCGAGCGAACCATAGGGCTGCGGCACCCGAGGTCAGGAGCGCGGTGATGCAAGCGGCGATGGGAGCTGATCCTGTTGCCGGTAGGTCCTGCGGTAGGGTACAGCGTTGAATGACACTGTCCTCGTCATGTGACTCAAGTTTATCGCCGCCGCCGTTGCGGCAAAGATCGACGCGTGCGCTGTTGGTGAGTGCAGTTTGGGGTGTGTAAGCCGATGTTGCCTGCATGTGCACGACTGCGCCCCGAGCATCTGTGCCAAGGATTGCTTTGGCATCGTCAAGGTCGTCGTGCTCATCTTTGAGATCATCGCGGGTCCAAGAATCCGTATCGCTTCGAGTCGTAAAGTCGGCGGCTACCGCACCGTATTCAATGCGAATGCCCGTCACGACGGTATTGGATGCAAGGTCGAGTTCTTTCGCCTCGAGTGTGGCGGATTCCGTGGTCGAGACATCCGCCTTCCAGAGGTGCCAGCCGTCGTAATCGACGAGGCGGCAATCTTCACCCAGACTCTCTTTTACTTCGTCTGACTCAAGCCAAGGATTTTCGTGCCCATCGCCAAGCGTCGCGTTTGCCGGCTCATCGACGTCTGTCGAGTCCAACGGCGTCGTGCGATACCACACGTTGCACAGACCGTTGAGGTCGCCGATGGCGACAGGGGTTTCGATTGAGACGAATCTCGCCGTGCCGTCTTTGGCGCACTCAAGATCATCGGTAATCGTAAACTCATCAACCCAAGTAGCGGAATCGTTTCGAGCATCGATGGTATAGGAGAAAAGCCCATCCGTATTGGTTTGCATCGCGGCGCGGTTTTTTCCATCGCCGTTAGCCAACAGACCCTTCCCGATAGGTTGGACAAGTTCCTGACGCTTGTCGACCTGTCCTTTGATCTCGATGGGCGCATCCTTCATCGCGACGGATTGGACTTCTCCCGTATCCTTTATTTCAAACGTTATCTCCTCGGCAAGGTCATAGGTCCGCGGAGACATCGTTTCGCGCAACGAGTAGGTGCCGGGTGCAAGATGTTCGATGCGGTGCGGCTTGTCGGATGAGGTCCAGGAGTCTATTTCGGTTTTATCGGGACCATATAAGGTGAGCTGTGCGCCTTTCACTTCCTGCTCTCCGCTTGCATCGACCTTGGAGATATCAACCTTGGTGTAATCGTCGGATACGTTAAGCCGTGCTTCCACAACGGGTGTTTTCTGGTCGGCATAGGTAAGGTCGACGATATGGTGCGTCCGGTCGAGTAAGAAGCCGGTCGGCGCTTGAGTCTCGACAACCTCGTAGCGTGCGGTGCCAGATCCCAGCGGGAGGTCGTCCGCGCGTGCTTCTCCAGTTTCATCCGTCGTGACGGTAGCGACAGTCTCACCGTCGAGCGCGGCAATGCTACCGTCGGGGCGCACGATATCACCTGAGGCACGGATCTCAAAGGTGGCGCCCGCGAGGCTGCTGCCGTCTACGGCATCGGTTTTAACGATCCTGATGTTTCCGGTCGCGGCGTGGTTATAATACGAGACGATTGCAACGGGCGTTAGGTTTATATCGGCGGGTATGTTTACCTCGATCTCTCCGCCGACAAGATAGGGCTCTTTGGCCGAGGTTTCGCGTACATAATAGGTGCCCGGCATGAGCGATTCGGGCAGTGTGACGGTGCCGGTCGCGTCAGTCGTAAAGGTGTCCATTACGTTATATGCTGGATACCAGCATGTTTGTGAGACAGGTTTGTGATTGCTGTCGAGGAGTTGGAAGGTGAATCCGGCTAGGGGAACAGAGGCGCCTGTTTGGGCATCGCGTTTTACAATCTGGAGATGCGTCGACAGGGCGTGGTTGTCCACGATATATTGAAGCTCGGCGCCGTCGGAAATCTGATTGGCCTCGACGGTCCATTCCCCCGCACGTTTAAAACCCTCGGGGACGGTTTCCGGAACCTCACGAACCGTGTAGCCGGCGCGGTCGTATGGGACGGCTCCGTGGACACCGGCTGGTCGCTTGCCTGTGCCGAACCATGCTTCGGGCTGGTCTTTGGTGGAGGCAAAGCCATAGATGTTTGTAGTCAGTGTGCCAACAACCTGCTGAGAGCTGTTACTGACAACCTCAAAGACAACATCTCCTGCCGGCTGCTCCAGGCCGGATTGATCGCTATTGCCGTAGTCCTTGAATTTGGAAATCTCAAGGTCAAACGCAATGGGGATATTGGAAACGCGAGATTCGATCTCGACCACGCCTGAATCGCCGAGTTGGTCGGCTCCAACGGTGTAAGACCAACTGTCACCGGAGGGCAAATAGCCCTCGGGCGCCTTCGATTCATAGATGGTAAAGGTTCCCAGGGGGACATCGGTGAGGGTAGCTCGACCGCTTTCATCGGTCCTGAGAGTTTGTGTCCATCCAGGGGTTGATTGCGATACGCACACGAATTCTGCTCCTGCGAGCGAAGCTCCAACTTGGGGGCCTGCATTCGTTGCGGCGTCGAGCTTTACAATGCGCAAGGTAATGGTGCCGGGTTGTTCATCAATGGTGACGTATCCGCCGTTATTCGTCGTGGTAAAGGCAATGCGATCGTGCAGGGAGATATAACCAGCTGGCGCTGTTGTCTCAACTAGGTAGTATGCCGTGTTGGGTAGGAGTGTTGCCTGCGCTCGACCGTTGCTGTCCATCTGGACGGTGCCGACACGCGCGCCGCTGGCGCTCTCAAAAACATCGAATGTTGCCCCGTCAAACTGATAAGTATTGTTTCCGCTGGTAATGGCAGCGTTTGCAGACTGCTTTTGGAAGGAAACAGAGACCGCCGGCAGTACATAGAGCATGTCTTGACGTTTGCTGCCGCCCGATACGGTTCCTATATAGCGCCGCGCGCGGTGCGGAGCGGCTTTGATGCTTCCTGATTTTGCGCTGTCGTGGAGCCACCGCGCAGCCGCCACGACTTCATCGTCGGCGGTAAAGTGCCCGCTCTTGGTTTTGCCCTGAGCGGTCGTGTAGGAGTAGGTGCCGTCGACATGGGTAGTGCCGTTGAGCATCCATACGGCAAGCTGGGTGGCGGCGCGGGCGCGATCGGGTGAAAGATGGTAACCGCCAAACGACGTGGCGGTAGGATATCCGTGACAAACGATTGCTGCGAACTCGTCGTCGAGCCACACCCAGCCTTGATCAAAGTTGAGCCATGGGCCGCCCGGCTTGGTGGGGCCGGGACGCTCCTGGTTCATGCAGTAGGCAATCGAGGCGTCTTGAGCTTCATACTTGCCGATAAAGAAGGGCCCACAATTATCGCTGATAGTGCGGAAGCCGAGCTGGTCGTAGCCATCGACGGCAAATGCGGCTCCCGGTGCCAGGCAGCCGAAAAGCAGGAAGAGGAGCAGGAGCAGCGGACCTGTTGCGATTGCGCTGTGGACAGAGTGCGTGGGTGCGTTGGACATGGCTGCTCCTTATCCCTCGTGCGCCGCACGGGGAGGCTGCGACGCGTAGGATGAGGCTACCCCCGAGGTTCATGCGGGTAAGTACCGGAGCCTGACCAAAAGCTTGCCCAATTCCTGACAAATTGAGCTCAAATACAACAATCAAGCAAAAGCGCAGGTAGAAGATAAGGTGAACAGGAAGTCAAAGGTCATCGTCTCCACAATTGACGCGATTTTCAAACGAATCTCCACAGCTAAAACAAGCATCGCCACCCTTGTATCGAACAAGACAACCGCGTTATACTATCCCCCACACAAGCGGGCATCGCCAAGTGGTAAGGCATCAGCTTCCCAAGCTGACACTCGCGGGTTCGAGTCCCGTTGCCCGCTCCATTCGAATTTCAGGCACGGTAACGTTTCGTTACTGTGCCTTCTTCAATAAAGTGCCGGGACTCGAACCCGACAGGGTGCGAGCGTTAAATAAACGCGAAGCGTTTATAGCGAGCAGGCAAGGTCGCCGATAGGCGACCGCAGCCGGTGCGGATTTGCGAAGCAAATACGCGGACGTCCCGTTGCCCGCTCCATCGAGCGCGGGAGACCTTGGGACGGCCAATTCAACAAAGTCTTCCCCATCGTCTCCGTGAATCCGAGGAGATCGACCGCAGCCGGTGCGGATTTGCGAAGCAAATACGCGGATGTCCCCATGCCCGCTCCAATTCCAAAATGTTAGGTTAATGCCTGCTGCCCATACTCGCACCCGCGCACGGTACAATGGTTGAGTTACGACCAACGTGCCAATAACCAAAAAGGAGCCGCTATGATCGATCGCTATACCCGCCCGGAGATGGGACATATCTTCTCCCTCGAGAACAAGTATGCCATTTGGCAGGAGATCGAGGTTCTGGCCTGCGAGGCCCAGGCGGAGCTCGGCAAGATCGGCATTTCTAAAGACGAAGCCCAGTGGATCCGCGACCATGCCAACTTTGAGAAGGCGAAGGTCGATGAGATCGAGGAGGTCACGCGCCACGATGTCATCGCCTTCCTGACCAACATGAAGGAATATATCGACGCCGATGTTCCCGAGGGCGAGCCCAAGCCTAGTCGCTGGGTTCACTACGGTATGACCAGCTCCGACCTGGGTGATACTGCTCTGTGCTATCAGCTTACTCAGGCGTGTGACCTGATTATCGAGGACGTCAAGAAGCTCGGCGTGATCTGCAAGCGCCGCGCCTTCGAGGAGCGCAATACGCTCTGCGCCGGACGCACCCATGGCATCCATGCTGAGCCGATGACCTTCGGCATGAAGTTTGGCTCTTGGGCATGGGAACTCAAGCGCGACCTTGATCGTCTTGAGGATGCTCGCAAGAACGTTGCCTTCGGTGCCATCTCCGGTGCCGTCGGCACCTACAGCTCCATCGAGCCGTTCGTCGAGGAGTACGTCTGTGAGCACCTGGGTCTGGTTCACGACCCGCTGTCCACGCAGGTCATCAGCCGCGATCACCACGCCTATCTTGCCGGCGTGCTTGCCACTACAGCGGCTACCTGCGAGCGCATCGCGACCGAGGTCCGCAACCTGCAGAAGACCGATACACTCGAGGCCGAGGAGCCCTTCCGCAAGGGCCAAAAGGGCAGCTCCGCCATGCCGCACAAGCGCAACCCCATCACCATGGAGAAGGTCTGCGGTCTGTCGCGCGTCGTGAAGTCCAACGCCCAGGTCGCCTTCGACAACGTCGCCCTGTGGCACGAGCGCGACATTTCGCACTCTTCCGCCGAGCGTGTCGCCCAGGCCGATAGCTTCATCGCGCTTGACCATATGTTCCAGTGCCTCATTCGCGTTATCGACGGCCTGCAGCTGTATCCGGCCCGCATGATGGCCAATCTCAACAAGACCCGCGGCCTCATCTTCTCCTCCAAGGTCCTGCTTGCCCTCGTCGATACGGGTATCACCCGCGAGGATGCGTACGCCATTGTGCAGGAGAACGCCATGGCCACCTGGCACGAGGTGCAGGATTGTGTCTCTGGCCCCACCTTTAAGGAGCGTCTCGAGGCCGATCCGCGCTGCACCGTCAGCCAGGAGAAGCTCGACGAGATTTTTGATCCGTGGGACTTCCTCACCCGCATCGATACGGTCTTCGATCGCCTGGAGCAGCTGAGCTTCGAGTAGGGTTAACCTAATTCGACCGCTTGCGGATGCATTTCAACCTTTGGCGCCTTGCCCGTCTTGGGCGAGGCGCTTTTTTTACTGTCGCATATGCGCCCGGGTAATAAAATGAACTCCGACTGCTGTTTCGATGAAAGGGGGCACGTGCCCAGACGCATCAAGCGGGCCACCATCGTCTCGTTTACGCTCATACTCCTTGTTGCCGTCTTTGCGGGCGCCCTGACGTATACCGTTCGAAGCAGTTCTTCCTCCTCGAATGAAGCCGATAGAGATCTCCCGGTGCTCAAAATCGGCGTTACGGATAACGACCCCTATGTGTATGTCGATACCACGGGCGATTACGCCGGTATCGATATCGACATCGCCCGCGAGGCCTGCAAGCGTGCGGGGCTCAAGCCACAGTTTGTCGATATTGACTGGAACGATCGCGACCGGCTGCTCAAAAACGGTGATATCGATTGCCTGTGGTGTGACTATTCTCCCTGTTATCGCGAGGATAAGTATTACTGGACCGAGCCGTATCTAACCGTGACGGTCTCGGTTGCCGCCAAGAAAACGAGTGGCATCAAGTCCTTGGCACATCTCGATGGAAGTAAGACCATTGCGGTGATTGCGGGTTCGGTGAGTGAACGCCGATTGCTTGCGGGGGATCTGGGGGTCTCGTCGGACGTTCAAATCAAATCATATGGCTCTGCCGAACTCTGCAAAGCCGCTCTAGTCAAAGGGTACGTTGACTGCTGGATGGCGGATGTCCAGTCGCTTGACCGACTCGTTGCTCAGTATCCCGGCGTTTACCGTGTGTTTGCCGACAATGTTATGACGGTCGACCTGGGCGTCGCGTTTGATGACAGCTATGAAGGATCGGTCGTAAAGGATCTCAATACCGCGCTGTTCGACATGGATCGAGATGGCACGATTGACCGTATTGTGGGCAATTACAAGACAGGAGCGACGACGGGCGGGCAAGGAGGAAATTCATGACAACTGATGAGCACCGCTTGAGTCGAAAGACTCTGAACGTCATAGCTGCCAGCGTTATTGTCAGCGCCGTCTTGTTAGGCCTGTTGTATACGGTTGGAACCCATCGCTGCCTCGAAAAAACGCTTGGGTTTGGCCAAGAAACCATGGTGTTTTTGGAGAACGCTTGCGAAAAATATGACCGCTACGAACAGGGGAGAAAAACCGAGGCGACGCACGATTTGCTCGCCGCGGTCGAATCGTTTGTGACGTTCCTGTCCTCTGATCGCGTTGAGGTTAACGACGATCTTATCGAGCAATTTGTCCATGCCGAGAACCTTTCGGGGCTGATGGTCATGGACTCCGATGGCCATATGGCTGCCCACTACGACATCGATGGTCGCGATCCGCTCATGTTGTGGCGAGATGAGTTGGCCTGTTCGCCGGTCGCATCGATGTATCAAGGTTCCAAAGTGACCTACTCAACTGTCGATGAGCGCCGTGGTGTCGTTTTTGCCGTCTGTGCTGTTCCGTATGGCGACGGCGTTGCCCTGGCATACCGCTCACTTGTTTCCGATACGGCGGACGACTATTCATATGCCATAGCCGACGTGCTTTCGAACAGTACCTTCCACCAGGGTCCCACGGTGCTTGTTATGGAGGATGCGGAGATTGTCTCATCCAACAGTGCCGATGCTGACGTGTCGCTCGCCCGACTCCTCACCAGCGTAGGAGTTGAGTGGAAAGACGACGGCCTGACGCGCATCGAATATCGAGGAGACGAATGGTATGCCGTGCGTGCGGCATATAAGGACTACCGCCTGTTTGCGCTATATCCCAAATCTGAGGTCATGTCTGACAGGATTTCATTTGTCGCCGTCGGCGTCTTGGTGTGTCTTGCGTTTTGGGTTGTGGTGCTGTTGGCTCGAAATATCGTTGACCACCGCAATTTGGTCGAAAAGGATAAACAGCTCGGCATTATCAATGCCATAAGCGCCATCTACGATTCGACCTTTCTTTTGCATCTCGACACCCTCGAGATCGAGGGGATCAATATGTCGCCGGCGATAGCGAAGATATTTGCCGAGCACAGCGAGGCATATGACTTTATGGACACGGTCTGCCGGGATATCGTGAGCCCCGAAAGCCGCGAAGCGGTTGTGGGACTCGTAGATATAAGTTCGCTTCGTGAACGTATGGAGGGCGTACCGTACTTGGCTGCCGAGGTGCGAGATTGTCGAGGCGCTTGGTACTCGCTACAGGTTGTCCCCCAGCATCGCGATGAGCAAGGCCGGCTGGAGTCGGTCGTCGTGGCGACGCACAACATATCGATGGTCAAGCATGCCGAGGAGCTGTCATATCAAGACAAACTGACGGGGCTTCGCAACCGCAACTATCTTGAATCGCGCGGAGATAGCCTGGTAAACGAGGACTTGCCCGTGAGCGTGATTATGTTGGACTGCAATTATCTCAAGCGGACCAACGACATCTATGGTCACGAGATGGGGGATGAACTGCTGCGACGGACGGCGTCCGTGCTGCGGCGGGTGGCTGGTGCGGATTATCTGCCGATGCGCCTTGGCGGCGACGAGTTTTTGCTGGTTTGCCCCCATACTGACAACGAGTCTGCGCTCGGGCTGGAACAGGATCTTCGTCTCGGTCTTGCCGCGGTAAGCGATGAGGCCCTGACGGTCAGCGCATCGATTGGCGTGGCGACCGTCGAGACGGCTGGAAATACGCTGGCCGATGTATATCGTGTCGCCGACCACAATATGTATCGGGAGAAGCGCACGGTCCACGCGCAGGGTGCGGACTGCTAATCTTGCCCCCGCGAGTCCATGCATCGTAGGATGTTGAATCGGTGCTTGCGATAATAAGTCGGCCCAGGCGGGGATAATAGACGTCTGAAATTTCTTTCTGAGAGGGGATCTCAATGATTAGTTTTGACTACAAGCCGCAGGGTGTATGCTCTCGCAATATTCACCTCAATCTCTCTGACGATGGCAGCAAGGTGCTGGGCGTTGAGTTTACCGGCGGCTGTGACGGCAATCTCAAGGCAATCTCCAAGTTAGTCGAGGGTGCTCCTGCCGATCGCGTAATCGAGGTTCTCGCCGGTAATACCTGCGGTATGAAAAAGACCTCTTGCGCCGATCAGCTTACGCGCGCTATCGAGGCCGCTCGCGCCGAGATCGCCTAATGGGTATCGCCGACCACATCAAGAATGGAATATCGCGCCGTGGCTTTGTGCTCGGCGGTGCTGCCGCGGGCGCTGCCACGGTGCTTGCCGGTTGCTCGAAAAAAACGGGCACCAGCGACGATGCCGCCGGCGAGCCGCAGGTTATCAAGGACGATTCGAAGATTGTCTCGATCACTGATGAGTACGAAGCTGTTGATATCGATCTTGAGCCGGCGGCGTCGTGGACGCTGCCGCTGGGCACGCTGCTGTACTACTGCGATGGCGACTACGCCGCCGCGATGATGGCGCCTGCTTCTGCTCTGCATGCCAATACGCTTGGTGTGCTCAACCTGGGCGATGGCTCGCTTACCACATTAATCGAGGATCCTATCGAGGGCACGGGATATGCTTTTTACGATGTCCGTGCCGGCGATGGCGTGTTTGCGTGGGTTGAGATGAACTTTGCCAATTCATCGTGGAAGCTCTACGCTCAAAATCTGTCGGGCGCTTCGCTCTCTGGCGACGTGGCTGAGCTCGATCGAGGTGGCAAGGACTATGATCCGCCCCTGTTTACGGCGTTCGGGTCATCGGTCATCTGGTATAAAATGCCTTCGGCAGGCGGCAATAAAACGAGTAGTGATTCGTTTTGCTATCGTCGCTCGCTTGATGAATCCAAGGCCGAGGTAATTTGGAAATCGATGGGCCGCTTTGCATCGGCCCCGCGCGCGAGCGACGGCATTTTGACCATCTCGCCGCGTGTCCGCAACGACGAAGGCGTCTACTACGGCATAACGGCAATCGATCTGACCGATGGCAACAACACCAAACGTGCCCAGCTAGTCCTTCCCTCGTCAGTCTCGCCTTTCGAGGCCGTATATATGGGCGATACCTTCGTGTTTTCTATCGAGGCGACCTATAGTGGCGTGGGCAGCCTGGGCAACATGGGCACGTATATCGGTAATGAGGGAGGGCCATACCTCTTTCTGTCCCGCGAGCCGCTCGCATGTGCTGCCGGCAAGAAGAATAAATATCTCGTTAAGGTACAGGCATCGCATTTTCTCATCGACACCTCTGCCAAGACCTATGGCTCGCTGTTGTCGCCCGACCGCGCTTTGGAATATGGCGATTATCCAGCTACGGCGGGAAAATCGGACTCATTCCTTACGTACGCCACGGTGCGCAACAGCCAGGGTATACCCGAGACGGTCACCGCACGCCTATTCTCTCTTTAAGCTTAGAGGGGTTAAAAAGGCGCCAACAGGGGAATAAACGCGTTGTAATTGTGAGTACCGCCCGCCGAGCTGCCGCGTCATAGTGGCATCCGGCGGGCTCAGGTGCGTTAAAATGGGCTTGTTCTTAGCTGATTGAGACAGGGGGGCCGTGTTATGGCTTCAGATGCAAAAAAGATTCTGCTGGTCGAGGATGAGAAGGCAATCCGTGACGCCGTCGCTGCCTATCTCGAGCGCGAAGGCTACTGGGTTGTGGGTGTCGGCGACGGCCAGTCCGCGATCGAGGAGTTCGAGAAGCATCAGTTTGACCTGGTCGTGCTCGACCTTATGCTCCCCAAGATCCCCGGCGAGCGCGTTTGCCGCACCATTCGCGATACCTCGGATGTCCCCATCATCATGCTGACTGCCAAGGGCGAGATCGAGGACCGTATTATCGGCCTCGAGCTCGGTGCCGACGACTACCTGATCAAGCCGTTCTCGCCGCGCGAGCTTGTCGCGCGCGTACGCGCCTTGTTCCGCCGTGCCCATCAGGCCGATGAGCCGGCCGTCGAGGTGCTCGACTTCGGCGATCTGGTCATTGACATCTCGGGCCACAAGATTTTGGTCGAGGGCAAGGAAGTCGACCTGACGGCTTCCGAGTTCAAGCTGCTCACCACGCTTGCCCGCCACCCCGGCCGCGTCTACAACCGCATGGAGCTGGTCGAGAAGGTGCTCGGCTACGACTTTGAGGGTTACGAGCGCACCATCGACAGCCACGTGAAGAACCTTCGCGCTAAGCTGGGCGACGACCCCAAGAAGCCCAAGTGGCTCTACACCGTCCACGGTGTCGGCTATCGCTTCGAGGCTCCGGCCAAGACCGATAAGTCGGACGAGAAATAGGGAAATCACATATGACACCTGCGCGCTTTGAAATCGGACAAAAGCACAAGCAGGAGAGCGAGGCGGGTTCCAAGGCTAGTTGGAACACGCCTCGCTCCGATTCACGGCCAACGATGAGCTATCCCTCGCGCATGGCACTTGCTTTTGCTCTGACATCGCTCATGACGGTATTGGTGCTGGTGGGCGTGGTCTCTGTTGTGTGGGGCACGGTCTTTTCGGATTACACGCGCTCCAATATCGTCGAGATCGCCAATTCTGCTGCCGAAAAGCTTGCGACGTCGTATGAGGAAAACGGCAACTGGACTGCGGGCGAGCTGCGCACGGTCGCGACATCGAGTTTGGTATCCGACGACCTGAGTATGCAGGTCGTCAACAAGAAGGGCGTTGTCGTCTATGACGACTCATGGCCTTCGGCAAGTGCGACCGCCGATGTGCGCGAGAGCGAATCAGCGTCGAGCAGCTCGAGCGGGAAAAAAGCATCGCATAGTCCGGTCTCGTCGGCTCCCACCGGCTCCGATAGCGTTGCAAACGTCGAAATCATAACGTCTTCCGGCGAGCATGTCGGACAAGTAAAGCTGTGGGCCATCGGCTCCGATGCCTTGCTCACCAAGGCAGATTCTGCGTTTAGGGAGAAGACCTTTAACGCCATGGCCCTTGCTGCGGTTGTTGCAGTTTGCATTTCGGTCGTTATCGGATCACTCGTGTCGCGCATGCTCACCAAGCCGATTCACCGTATTACCAGCACGGCCAAGCAAATTCGCGATGGCGATCTGTCTGCTCGTACGGGCTTGCGCGGCGATGACGAGATTGATCAGCTGGGTGAGACCTTCGATGAGATGGCCACTTCGCTCGAGAAGGATATGAAACACGAGAAACGTTTGACCTCGGACGTGGCTCACGAACTTCGTACTCCGCTTATGGCCATGCTCGCAACGGTCGAGGCCATGCAGGATGGCGTATATCCTACCGACGATGAGCACTTGGAGACTGTTGCTTCCGAGACGCGTCGCCTGGCTCGTCTGGTGCAGCAGATGCTCGACCTGTCGCGCATGGAAAACAGCACGGCTCCGCTCAACCTTGAGCCGGTGGACATGGTTCCTTTCGTGCGTTCCATCGTCAATGCCCAGGAGCGCCTGTTTGTCGACCGCGATCTGCGCTTGCGCTTTGCTGACGAGACCCAAGGTCACGACGATGTCGTCGAAGCCGATCCCGACATGATCACACAATGCGTCATCAATCTCATGAGCAACGCCATGCGCTACACCCCCGAGGGCGGTTGGGTCGTGGTGTCGGTGCTCAGTGACCGCAAACACGTCAGCGTCGCCGTTTCTGATACCGGCATCGGTATTGCCAAGGATGACTTGTCGCGCATCTTCGGCCGTTTTTGGCGCGCCGATGCCAGCCGTGCCCGTGAGGCGGGCGGTCTGGGCGTGGGCCTCGCCGTGACTAAACAGATCGTCGAGCGACATCATGGCTACATTTCCGTGGAGTCGGAGCTTGGAAAGGGTACGACTTTTACGATTCATCTGCCTCGCGAGCACACGGCGGACGCGGCATCTACTACAATGGAGCACTAGCTTTTCGCTATTCGGTGAAGGAGGGGTTTCATCCCTGCCGCTCCGAGTTTGCGAAAACGTGCGGGAAAGAACCCGCATTACTGTCGTATTTTGGTAAGGAGTGACTCACGTGACAACGATGGAGCGTCGTCCGGATTCCCGTGGCAAGGTTCGTGATATCTACGATGCCGGTGAAAACCTGCTGATGGTCGCCACCGACCGCATTTCTGCGTTCGACTTCATTCTTCCCGACGAGATTCCGTTTAAGGGAGAGGTGCTCAACCGCATCTCGGCATTCTGGTTTGATAAGTTTGCCGACATCGTCCCCAACCATCTCGTTTCCATCGACCCGGCGGATTTCCCCGAGGAGTTTGCTGAGTATCGTGACTACCTCGCTGGCCGCGCCATGCTGGTTAAAAAGGCCCAAACGATTCCTATCGAGTGCATCGTCCGCGGCTATCTGACCGGTTCGGGCAAGAAGACCTACGACGAGAACGGCACCGTCTGCGGCATCCAGCTGCCTGAGGGCCTGACCGAGGCTTCCAAGCTTCCCGAGCCGCTGTTCACGCCGTCCACGAAGGCCGAGATTGGTGACCACGACGAGAACATCTCGTTCGAGCGTTGCTGCGAGATCGTGGGCGAGGATATCGCCACGCAGATTCGTGACCTTTCCCTCAAGATCTACAAGGCCGCTGCCGAGTACGCCGCGACCCGTGGCATCATCATTGCCGACACCAAGTTCGAGTTTGGTGTCATCGATGGCAAGGTCACGCTGATCGACGAGTGCCTCACGCCCGATTCCAGCCGTTTCTGGCCTGCTGCCAGCTACGAGGAGGGCAAGATCCAGCCCAGCTACGACAAACAATTCGTCCGCAATTGGCTCAAGGCCAACTGGGATATGACGGGGGAGACCCCGCACCTGCCCGCCGAGGTCATCGATGGCACGTCCGAGCGCTATCGCGAGGCCTTCCAGATCATCACGGGCTCCCAGTTCACAAGCATGAAGGAGAACGCATAAGTGAGTACCCGTAGCGCCACGAACAAGCGCACGCAATCCCACGAGGTTACCGGGGTTGCGCGCAAGTCCGCCGCATCTGCTAAGCCTGCCCGTCAGGCAGCGAGCTCTGTCCGCGTCGTGCCGGCTTCGTCTAAGGCACGCCGCAAAGAGCTCGAGAAGGGCGAGAACCTCGAGGGCCTCTCTAAAGAGGAGAAGCGCGCCCGCAAGGCTAAGCAGCGCGCCAAGGAGGACCGCATCTACACGGTGTCGAATATCCTTCTCAAGCAGGATGAGGACTACACCAAGCGCCGTCGTATCTGGTGGGCCGTGCTTACTATCGGCATGGTACTCGTCGTGGCAATTTGGGCTTCGCTCTACTTCGCTCCCGCTGGCATGGTGTCCAGCCCTGTCCAGATGGTCGGCATCGTTTTGTCCTACGTCGTCATTTTGGGTGACTTTATCTACGACTTCGTTCGTATTCGTCCCCTGCGCAACATGTACCGCACGCAGGCCGAGGGCATGTCCGAGAACAAGCTCAACGCTCTTATTGAGCGCGCGGCTGCCGAGGAGGACAAAAAGGACTCCAAGAAGAAATAGCGTTTGCATGCATACTTATCGCTAAGATATAAGGCGCGTCGTTTTTGCGGCGCGCTTTTTACTGTTCTATAGATAGATGGAGTGGCACATGATTCGAGCTGCCCTGACGGTCGAAGAAGCTCTGGAGGGCATGAAGGCCCTGGAGCCCAAGATTAAAAACTATGCGCGTCTGGTTGTCCGCAAGGGCGTAAACGTCAAGCCCGGCCAGGAGGTTGTCGTTCAGTCTCCGGTCGAGTGCGCGCCTTTTGCCCGCGTGGTGGTCGCGGAGGCTTATGCCGCCGGCGCTGGCCACGTGACGGTCATTTGGGCCGATGATGCCGTGACAAGGCTCACGTACGAGCATGTCGATAAAAGCTATTTTGAGCAGACGCCCGAGTGGAAGCGCATGCAGCTGGATTCCCTGGCCCAGGATGGTGCCTGCTTTGTCTTTATCGAGGGGGCGGATCCTGCGGCCCTCAAGGGCATCGATCCAGCCAAGCCGGCCGCGGCATCCAAGGCGAGGAATACGCAATGCAAAGTTTTCCGCCGTGGACTGGATTACAACATCAATCCGTGGTGCATCGCCGGCGCTCCGGTCGTGGCTTGGGCGCACGAGGTGTTCCCGGGAGACGCCGATGAGGTTGCAATCTATAAGCTGTGGAATGCGATTCTGCACACCGCGCGCGCCGATGGCCAGGACCCAGAGAGCGACTGGGAACTCCATGACGCCGCATTCGAAAAGAACCTGCGTTTTCTGAACGACAATCGTTTCGACTACCTGCATTACGCCGCGGCAAATGGAACCGATCTGACGATTGGCATGACGAAAGGTCACGAGTGGGCCGGCGGCAAGGGCAAGACGCCCGAAGGGCACCCCTTCTTCCCCAACATTCCCACCGAGGAAGTCTTCACTTCGCCCGATCGCATGCGCGCCGACGGTATCGTGTACTCGGCCATGCCGCTCATCCACCATGGCAATAAGGTCGACGATTTTTGGATTAAGTTCGAGGGCGGCCGCGTAGTGGACTACGATGCCCGTGTGGGCAAGGCAACGCTCGCAAGCATCATCGATACTGACGAGGGCGCTGCTCACCTGGGAGAGGTCGCGCTCATCTCCAAGAACACGCCGATCCGCGAAAGTGGCGTACTGTTCTACGATACGCTCTATGACGAGAACGCTAGCTGCCATCTCGCGCTAGGTGTCGGTTTCCCCGAATGCATCGAGGGTGGGTATGACATGTCCAAGGAAGAGCTCCTGGAGCATGGCGTTAACGTCTCGAGCACGCACGTCGATTTTATGATTGGCACGGACGACATCGATATTACGGGCATTACGCCTGATGGACGTGAAGTTGTGATTTTCCAGAACGGCCAATGGAGTTGGGAATAGTCCCAGACCGTGGTACAATGCCACCCGCGGGCCGTTAGCTCAGCTGGCAGAGCAGGGGACTTTTAATCCCAAGGTCCAGGGTTCGAACCCCTGACGGCCCACCATAGAATGGAAAAGCGACTGGCGGATGCCGGCCGCTTTTTTGTTGCCGCGACGCGGGTTCGAACCCGAAAGGGCGCGGAGCTGAGTAAACGCGTGAGCGTTTGCCAGCGCAGCGCGCAAGGCGCGAAGCGCCGCAGCGGCCGCCTGCGGAGCAGGCTGAACCCCTGACGGCCCACCCAAAGTAAGGAATACGAAATGAAAACAAATAGATACGGAATTAGCGGCAGCACATTAAAGATAATAGCAGCCATTTCGATGGTTCTCGATCATGTAAGCAGGATCGTCCTGACCAATGGAATCATGACTCACGCATCGTACAGTCAGATATCAGACGAACAGTGGGCGATTCTAAGCGAGGCTTCGGATATGCTTCATGTTCTTGGCAGAATTGCATTTCCCTTATTTTGCTTTTTGATAGTTGAGGGATTTTTGCATACTCATGACTTAAAGAAGTACCTGCGAAATATGCTTGTCTTCGCAATCATTGCGGAGCCCATATACGATTTCGTCCAAACCGGGCAACTATTTGACCTTCGGCAACAAAATGTTATGTGTGAGCTCCTGCTTTCCTTGGTCTTTTTGATTGTTCTGGAAAAGATACAAAGTCTTTCAAAACGGAAAAGATACATCGCAGAAACTGCTCTGATTGTTTTGACAGCACTGGCAGCTGAATACACTAAACTAGATGGCGGTGTGTATGGCATTATGCTTGTGGCTGCATTCTATTTATTCCACGACAGCAAGGCCAAGATGTTCTTTGCTGCAGTATGTGCAGTGCTCCTTTCGTCATGCCATATAGTTGGCGGCGGATTCGAGCTTGCTGCAGCTAATGTACTTAATCCTGATGTTGCTGCCGCGGTCGTTTCGTTGCTGCTTATCAATCTTTATAATGGTAAGCGAGGGCTGAAGCTCAAATATTTCTTCTACATTTTCTATCCGGCACATCTTGCTCTGCTTTATGGTGTCTCACTTATTGTTTTGAACTGTCTTTAAAAACTCTCAAACAAGTCTCTGAAAACGGAAACAAACTGACTCTAAGACTGCTTGTGAATTTCCGGAAGACCTGAGAGATGCGAGGATAGGCAACGAGGGCTGCAGAGAGATGCTTCTCAGTTCTCTGGCGGATCGCACGTATCTGTATGAGGATCACTTCCACACACTCATTAATAACAGTGATAAACACGGCAGATCCTCAAAACATGAGGCTGTGGAGGTCGAACGATGCTTCGAAAGCATGAATGGCAGCGAGAAAATGAGTTCGGAAGCGCCCTCTGGATGATCCAGCATAGAATAGAAAGCGATCGGCTCCGGCTGGTCGCTTTTTTGTTGCCGCGCCACGGGTTCGAACCCGAACTTCTCTATATATAAGAACGCTTGGCGAACAAAACCTGCCTTTTACCGACGGGAAAGAAATAGCTGATGCTTTTGGAGTAAAGTGGCGCTCCAGAGATGACCGATGCCTTAACACCTATAAACCAGCTGGTCATCGCCAATATCAGAAGCCAATGCTTCAGTTTTAACCTCAGTGATGCGATTGAGGAACCTATTCATTTGTGAACAAAATATGGAGTGCGCGATTCCCGCCCCCGGCGCCCCTCCGGTCTGGCAATATATCTCCTTGCCGCGCGGC
>CAJMOX010000012.1:0-53945 GCA_905215135.1 uncultured bacterium | reverse complement strand
TAAGCAAGAAAGATTATAGGAAAAGTCCCAGTATCCAAAGCGGTCTAACACAACGGTCAACACGGACACTGCGGGCTCTTTCCCGGTGATACGATTTTCCAAGTTCGCCGAAATCGTGCGAGCCTATTGGTCAAGCTCGCCTTCACAAACGCAGTAGAAACACGGTAATAGGTGGTAGTTATACAGCTTGATTGCGATATCGCGCCTTTTAGGGATTTTCTTTGTCGTGTTAAACCTTCCCTTTACCATTGACGATGGAGGTTTCTCGTGAGAAGTATTGCGACAGAGCGACCTGAATTGGTTGATGAATGGCATCCTACTAAGAACGGCGAGCTTACGCCGGGTTCGATTTCCTTCGGCAGCGTGAAGAAGGTCTGGTGGCGTTGCGCTCGTGGTCATGAGTGGGAGGCAAGTCCCAACAACAGGAGCAAAGGGCAAGGTTGCCCCTATTGCTCTGGTAGACGAGCGCTCGTCGGCTTCAATGATCTTGCAACTGTTGAACCTGATATTGCTGCTACCTGGCATCCTGCGAAAAATGGCGATCTCACTCCAGATCAGGTTACTCGGGGCTCCCATAAGAAGGTTTGGTGGATCTGCGAGCGTGGACATGAATGGGAAGCCTCGGTATTTAACCGCACGAAGGGCCGCGGTTGCCCCGCTTGCGCCTCTCTGAATAAAGGGAAACGTCGCAGCGAAGCAGCTCTTAGAAAGAACGGCTCCCTTGCGGAGAAGTTTCCTGAACTTCTGCAGGATTGGGATTATGAGCTGAACGAAGCTCAGCCTTCTGAAATATCCTGCCTCTCGAATCTGCGATCTCGTTGGGTTTGCCATGTTTGTGGTCATCGCTGGACTGCCTCTGTATATAAACGGACTGCCGAAAACCATACGTGTCCAGTTTGCGCACGAAAAGTCGTCAAGCCTGGATTCAACGACCTTCAATTCAATCGGCCGGATATAGCACTCGAATGGGCTTCTAGTCTTAACGGAAACTTAAAGCCTTCCGATGTAACGGTGGGGAGCAATAAGAAGGTCTGGTGGCAATGCGATAAGGGTCATACATGGTTAGCTGAGGTAAGCCAGAGAACCTCTGGTGCGGGATGCCCTTATTGCTCCAATCAAATGGTTTGGCCTGGCTATAACGACTTGGCGACAACCAATCCTGTTATTGCGTCTGAGTGGCATCCTGCAAAAAATGGAAATTTGAAGCCTACCGATATTGCTGCTGGAAGTTCGAGGAAGAAGGTTTGGTGGCTTTGTCCTTTTGGGCATGAGTATCAGGCTACGCCGGCAAATCGCAGCATTGGGACGGGGTGTCCTGTTTGCGCCAAGGAAGGCAAGACGAGCTTTCCGGAGCAGGCATTGTATTTCTACTTCTCTAAAATCACTCCTGCTTTCAACAGATATCAATATGACGGAAAGTATGAGGTTGATGTTTGGCTTCCGGAGTTGAATGCGGGCATCGAATACGACGGAGCCTTTTGGCATGCTTCGCTTGCGGTAAAGGAGCGCGAGAAGAAAAAAGACCAATTTTTTATCGAGCGTGACATTAAGCTCATACGCATTAAAGAAGTGAAGAGAGCCGAGGATGTGCTAGAGGATTTCGAAACAACCTTATATTGCCAAAGCTCGATCAATGGTTCTCAAATTCCTAATGTTATTGCTCGAATCAGCCGGCTTCTTGGTTTAGCCGAAGTTCCTGATGTGGACATAGAACGTGACAGGATCGCCATATACAGCCAATATGTTTCTGGGCAAAAGGCCAACAGCTTGTCAGCAACCAATCCTGATCTTGCTAGGGAATGGCATCCGACGAAGAACGGCATCCTTACGCCTGAAATGATCAGCCGATCTAGCGGCAAGAAGGTCTGGTGGCTTTGCGAGAAGGGGCACGAGTGGCAGAGTTCGGTAGACAATCGAAGTCGTGGTAATGGTTGTCCCTATTGCGCGGGCGTGAAGCTGCTCGTCGGTTTCAGTGACCTTGCCACCACGAATCCTGAAATTGCTGCTGAATGGCATCCCACAAAAAATGCGCCTTTGACACCCAGGGATGTAACCAGAGGAAGCACGAAACGCAAGCCTTGGTGGGTCTGCCCTAATGGTCATGAATACCGAGCCACAGTATCCAACCGCACGCTTGGCAAAGGTTGTCCAATCTGTTCAAAAGTGAAGAGAGGGAAAGCAAAACACGTTACGCATCTGCTGACCCATGACAGTCTCGACGTTACTCATCCAGAACTTTGCAAAGAGTGGGATTTCGAGAGGAATGGAATTATTTTGCCTTCGGATGTTACGAATGGAGCCGACACTAAGGTGTGGTGGATCTGCGATCGAGGGCATCACTATCAGGCGACTGTAGCCAATCGTGTTTATGGTAAAGGCTGCTCTTATTGTGCAGGAAAAAAGGTTCTTGAGGGGTTCAACGATTTGGCGAGTGCTGCACCTGAAATTGCATCCCAATGGCATCCGACCAAAAATGGGCATAAGAAACCCAATGAAGTGGTCGCTGGCAGTCATGCAAAGGCCTGGTGGCTCTGCGAAAAGGGACACGAGTGGGAAGCGCAAATAAAAAGCCGAGTTAAGCAAGGCGTTGGATGTCCGTACTGCTCAAACAAACGTTGCTTGAAGGGGTATAACGATCTCGCTTCTCGATATCCCGACCTGTTGGCGGAGTGGGATTGGGAAAAGAACGTAGACCTCAAGCCAGATGAGATCGTCTGCGGTTCGGGCAAGAAAGCGTGGTGGAAGTGCTCCGAAGGCCATTCTTGGCAAGCACCGATTTATAGAAGAGCCGAAGGGAGAGGTTGTCCTATTTGTCGACATGAACATAGGAAATCAGACAGTCGGTGACGAATCTCAATGGACCGGGTTTTGTGTCGAAAAATCTGTAGCAACCCTCCGATTCCTTTTGTACCCCCATCTCGTGCCTCGTTTGCCGTCTATACCACTCAAGTAATGGATGAGGTTGTCTTGTGATCCCAAGGCGGTTCGCTATTCGGAATTGGGACAAAATGTCCCAGCGATCGATCCCTTCTCTGCGCTGCCGAGCGCGTTCTTTCCGATCATATGGGTCCATGAGCGCTTTCCGGAAAATGGATCCAATACCGCATTCCATATATTAACTGGGTTTATGCAAGCACAGTGTCCGTTAGTACGGACACTGTGAAGCGTTCGCTGGTAATACGATTTTCCAAGCTCGCCGAAACCGTGCGAGCCTATCGGCCAAGCCTGCCTTCACAAACGCAGCAGAAACACGGCACAGGTGGTGATGCGATGCACGTCTGGAAGACCTAGGGGCAGACGCGGACTCGCATTCAGCATCGATGCTGGCGCGTCAGACAATCATCGTCCAGGGGAAGCGCCCATGCCGCTGGGACAATTTGTCCCCGCGGGCGCCGCGCCCTCAATATGTCCCTTTTCTGAATACGGGACTAACAGAACCCTGCAGAACCTAGAGCGCCCTCTCTGCGAAACCCTCCTCCTGACCTTCGTGTAGAAAGCAGGAAAGCGTACACGGCGCACGCCGCTGAAAACTGCGGAACGATACGGAATCGACAGGCAAGAAATGCAAACCTCGCAATATCCCAATCAAAATTGTATAATCCCAAGGCAAATGGGAATATGCAAAAGGGACTGGTAATGAACGATACCATAAAATACCTGAAAGATGAGATGGGCCTCTTCGTGACCGAGTTCGAATGGTCTGGAGCGTCTGACCTCCCGCTTTATCTTGCTAAGGCGGCATCCTATCGGCTGTGTTCCTGCAACGGGGTCGATTTCATTATGGCAGAGGTCGAGGGGGAGGTCTCGCTTCCCAACCTCAAGAGGATCGTCTCTCAAGTGTCGGCGAGGGCGGGCCTGCAGGTTGCGCTCGTCGCCCAGATCGACGCGCGCCAGCGAAAGGCCCTCGTTTCACAGGGCATCCCGTTCGTCGTTCCCGGCAGGCAGGCTTTCCTTCCGATGCTGGGTTTCGTTGCGAGCGCGAAACGGGAGCCGCGTTCTCTTCCGGAGGTGCTGGCGCCAGGTACTCAGGCTGTGCTGGTTACGCTGCTGGCCAACCCAGAGGTGCGAACGTCCGAAGAGCTGATGAGGGCGACGGGCATGCCGTCGTCGAGCATCTCGAGGGCCCTCGACGATCTGTCTCGCAGGGGGCTCGTAAGCAAGTCCAAAAACGGCCGCGCAGTGGTCATCGAACGCAGCACGAGCAGGAACGATCTCGTCAAAAGTGCAATCGGATGCCTGCGGAATCCTGTCGCGCGGGCCGTGTATGCGAAAAGAGACGAGCAAACGGCGCAGCTTCCGCTTGCGGGGGTGAGCGAGCTTTCGCAGCGCAGTATGCTGGCAGCCCCCCGAATCGAGCAGCGCGCGGTATCGAGGAGGGCCTTCAAAGAACTTGAGTTCGAGGAGGTCCAACTTGGCGAGCTTCACGATGAGGAGACGGTTCAGGTCCAGGTATGGGCGTACGACCCGCTCGTGGCAGGAGGAGATGCGGTTGACGACGTGTCGCTTGCGTTGACGCTCGTCGGCGAGGGCGACGAGCGCGTCATCGGCCAGTTGAACGCGATTTTTGGGGAGGAATTATGGCAGTGAGCGAAGTTTACGGGCTACGCCGGTTCTCGGAATACATGGAGGGCCTCGAGGACTGCTATGCGATCATTGGCGGCACGGCGTGCGACATCATCCTGAGCAACGCGGATCTCGACTTCAGGGTCACCAAGGACATCGACGTCATCCTGATTGCCGAGAACCGCTTTTCCGAGGTTGCGGCGGCAATATGGAAGCTGGTGAAGGACGGCGGCTACGATTGCGGATGGAGGGGCTCCGGGGGAGTTCATTTCTATCGATTCACCAAGCCGAGCGTTGCTGGCTTCCCGAGCATGGTGGAGCTGTTTAGCAAAGCCCCCTCGTTCATCAAGGAACCAGAAGGGCTGACAATCGTCCCGCTGCCAGCGGGCGAAGAGGCGTCGAGCCTTTCGGCTATCCTTCTCGATGACGACTACTACGCCTACATGAAGTCCGGTTGCAAGGAGGTCGACGGGATCATGGTTCTGGACGAGGTGCACCTTGTCCCTTTCAAGGCCAAGGCCTATCTCGATCTATCGAAGCGTAAGGCCGCTGGCGAGAGGGTCGATTCGAGCGACATCAAGAAGCACAAAAAGGATGTTTTCAGGTTGGCTCAGCTCTTCTCCCCGAGAACGTCGTCGGCACTGCCCGATTCGATTCGCAACGATATGACTGAGTTTTGCGAGAAGGTCCGTGCCGAGGGCGTTCCTCTGAAGCAGATGGGGGTTCCAATGACGCTCGAGGAGGGAATTGAGCTGATCAAGCGTGTATACGACCTGTAGGGGCGGTTTCGGAATCTTTCAAGCATGCGACGAAGTAGGTGATGGGTTAGTTTTTTCGGCTTCGGTCGTATTGGGGACGATGCCCGAATGACGAAACTGAGATTGTTCCGAAAAGCAAAGAGCCGCAGCATTGCTACGGCTCTAAATTCATGCTATGATATGGGAAAATAGAACATTTGTTCGGTTATTCCCACTCGATGGTCGCGGGCGGCTTGGACGTAATGTCGTAGCATACGCGGTTGGCGCCAGGGACCTCGGCAACGATGCGGCCGGAGATGCGGGCCAGGACGTCGTAGGGCAGCTTGGCCCAATCGGCGGTCATGGCATCGCTGGACTCGACGGCACGCAGGATGATCGGGCGCTGATAGGTGCGCTCGTCACCCATGACGCCAACGGACTTGATGTCGGGCAGGACCGCGAAATACTGCCAGCAGCTGTGCTCGGAGTTGCGCTCGCCGGTCTGCTCAAACAGACGCTGGTTGTAGGCGTCGAGCTCCTCGCGCACGATAGCGTCGGCATTCTTGAGGATCTCGAGCTTCTCTTTGTCGACCGCACCGATGATGCGGATGGCAAGACCCGGGCCCGGGAAAGGCTGACGGAACACGATGTGACCCGGCAGACCCAGCGCCAGACCAAGCGCGCGGACCTCGTCCTTAAAGAAGTGGTCGAGCGGCTCAATGAGGTCGAAGTGCACGCCCTCGGGGAACGGGATCAGGTTGTGATGGCTCTTGATGGTGGCCGTCTTGCCGCCCGTCTTGCGAGCGCCGGACTCGATGATGTCGGGGTAGATGGTGCCCTGAGCCAGGTACTTCACGGGTTTACCATCGGTCTCAAGCTGCTGAGCAACCGCGAAGAACTCTTTCCAGAACTGCGTACCGATGATGCGGCGCTTCTCCTCGGGCTCGGTCACGCCGGCCAGAAGCTCGGCATAACGGTCCTCGGCGTGGACGTGGATAAAGTCGACGTCAAACTGCTTGGTGAAGACCTCCTCCACCTGCTCGGGCTCGCCCTTGCGCAGCAGACCGTGGTTGATGAACACGCAGGTCATCTGCTTGCCTACGGCGCGGGCGCCAAGAGCTGCCACGACGGAGGAGTCGACGCCGCCGGACAGGGCCAGAATCACGCGGTCGTTGCCGACCTTCTCGCGGAACTCGGCCGTCATGGTCTCGACCAGGTTGTCCATGCTCCAGTTGGGCTCCAGGCCGCAGATCTCAAACAGGAAGTTGCTCAGCAGCTGCTGACCGTACTCGGAATGCTTGACCTCGGGGTGGAACTGCGTGGTGAAGATCTTGCGCTCGACGCACTCCATGGCGGCAACCGGGCACACGTCGGTGCTGGCGGTAACGGTAAAGCCCTCGGGCACCTCGGAGACGGCATCGCGGTGGCTCATCCACACGGTCTGCTCCATGGGCGTGGAGTTAAAGAGCTTGGCGCCTGCCGTGCGCGTGATGGTGGCGCGGCCATACTCGCCCACCTCGGAGTGGCCGACCTTGCCACCGAGCGTCACGGCCGTGATCTGATGACCGTAGCAGAAGCCCAGGACGGGAAGGCCCAGGTCAAAGATGGCGGGGTCGATGGACGGAGCGTCCTCGGCATACACAGAAGCCGGGCCGCCGGAAAGGATGAGCGCAGAGGCGTTCATCTCGCGAATCTCGTCGGCCGAGATGTCGCAGGGAACGATCTCGGAATACACGTTGAGGTCGCGGACGCGACGGGCAATGAGCTGACCGTACTGCGCACCAAAGTCGAGTACGAGGACCTTTGCGGAAGCCTTTTGATCCATGGTTTCCCCTCCTGTTGGCGGGGAGCCGGTGCCCACCCGCGTGAATGAACGAAAATAACTTTCATAGTGTACACGTTATATGGGGCTTCTCGTCCCTCGCAGCCATCAGCGCACGGCAAACGCACGACCTGGGCCCTTATTTGACGGCAATTGAAGTGTTACTAAACGTTACAGATGATGTATTACGTTTGAACATTGGACGCCCTGTGCCACAATACTGCCGAACGACTCCGCCTCTGCGGCGGCAAATACGATAGGAATACCAGCATGAAGCGCATCCTTCTCATCGCCACGGGCGGCACCATCGCATCGACCGAGGACGGCAACGGCCTCTCCCCCGCCCTGACCGGTGAGGAACTCGCCCAGAGCGTCCCCGAGATCTCGGGCCTCTGCGAGCTCGACGTGGTGCAGCCCATGAACATCGACAGCACCAATATGCGCCCCAGTGACTGGATGCGTATCCGCGACGTCATCGTCGAGGGTTATGCCGACCACGACGGCTTCGTGATTCTGCACGGCACCGACACCATGAGCTACACCGCGGCGGCGCTTTCCTACCTGATTCAGGACAGCCCCAAGCCCATCGTACTCACCGGCTCGCAAAAGCCCATGGGCAATCCCTTTACCGACGCCAAGCTCAACCTGTACCAGAGCCTGCTTTATGCGCTCGACAAGCATTCGCACGATGTTTCAATCGTGTTTGGCGGCGTCGCTATTGCCGGTACGCGCGCCCGCAAGCAGCGCACCATGAGCTTTAACGCGTTTATTAGCGTCAACTATCCGCCCATCGCCTACATCCGCAACGACCGCATCGTGCGCAACGGGCTTCACGGCACGCATCAGGGCGAAAACCCGGTGCGTTTCTACGACAGCATCGACCCGCGCGTATTTGTACTCAAGCTCACGCCCGGCGTAAACCCGGGCATCCTCGACGCCCTTGCCGATAGCTACGATGCCGTAATCCTGGAGACCTTCGGCATTGGCGGCATTCCCGAGTTTGGCGAGTCCGGCGAGTCATTCCAGGAGGCGATTTTCCGCTGGGTCGATTCGGGTCGTACCGTCGTTATGACCACGCAGGTCCCCGAAGAGGGCCTCGATCTGGGCGTTTATGAGGTCGGCCGTGCTTACGCCGATCATCCGGGCATTCTGCGCGGCGATGACATGACCACCGAGACGCTCGTGGCCAAAACCATGTGGGCACTCGGCCAGTCACGTGATGCGGCCGAGATTCAGCGCCTGTTCTACAGCCAAGTCAACCACGACCGCATCCCGATGGCGTAATTCAGTTATCGACGGGTATCCCCTATTCGATCCCCTCGAGAAGCTCTGACACCGTCATGCCGAGTGCGGGCGCGATCTTAAATAGAACCTTGAGCGTGAAATTTGCCGTCCCATCTTCGATTCGGTCGAGGTAGGGTCGGCTGATTCCTGTCGCCACACAAAAATCAACCTTGGAGATACCAAGGTCCCTGCGTGTCTCTTCGACCCGCCTGCCAAGAATCTGTTTCGCACGTTCGTCCATGCAGCCGAGTTTGAAATGGAGCTGAACAAAAACGTAAACTATAGTTTACGTTTTGCCGAATACACAGGAGTTTTCTATGTCGGGTTCTTCGGTCCGCATGTACCGAGCCACGCTTCGCACAAACAGCGCACCGCCCAAGCTCTTCGTCGTTGAAGCCGAATGCCTTTCACCCGATGAGCGCACAGCATTTGCATTGCTATCAAGTCGCGTCGCCGCCGTTCTGGTCCCTTGCCCGGCGCAAGGTGAACTTGCCATCCAATGCCAAACGCATAGCTGCTCGCTCAATCAGGCTGCCGTAATCGCAACCAGCCAACGCGGCCTACCCCTTCTTTTAGAAGCCGGCATTGCGCTCACCCTTCGCGGCGCCGGATACGAAAACGAGGCCGCCGCCGATATGGTCTTTAAACCACGATCGAGCGGCGGCCTCGCAGCAGCCATCGAATATGCTTGCAGGCTCGTTGCCTAAAAGGGCAAGCTAGAAACCAAAGCCAAAGCCCGTTCCGGTAATCGCCGAATACATAAAGTAGACGTTGATCACGTTGAGGAACACGCCCGTAATGCAGCCGTTGCGCAGATAGCGCTCGCACACGATGCGCGCCATGGCGGCAGAGTCATCATTGTTTTTAGCCTGGCGTCCTGCCGTAAAGTACGTCGCCACGCTCAGCAGCAGGTTGAGCACCGGCAGTGCCAGCAGCTCGTAGCTCTTGCCCCAGCGCGTCACCTCGCCGGCGGCATTAAACTTTGTTGCCACCTCGGGACCAATGTTGGGGATAACACACGCTGCGACCGCCAGCGGAATCACCGCAAGTACGAGCAGCGCAATACCCATGTAGCCGGCTTTTTTGCCATATTTAAACATATGCGTCGTCCTTACACGTTAAAGCGGAAGTGCACGACGTCACCATCGGCCATGACATAGTCCTTGCCCTCAATACGCAGCTTGCCGGCGGCCTTGGCGCCCTGCTCACCGCCGAGCTCGATGTAGTCGTCATAGCCAATGACCTCGGCCTTAATAAAGCCGCGCTCAAAGTCGGTGTGGATGACGCCGGCGGCCTGCGGGGCGGTCGCGCCCTGACGAACCGTCCAGGCCTTGACCTCCATCTCGCCAGCCGTAAAGAACGACTGCAGGCCGAGCAGCTTGTAGGCTGCCTGCGCGAGCACGTCCAGGCCGGGCTGCTCCAGGCCCAGGCTCTCCAGGTAGTCGGCAGCGTCCTCGGGATCGAGTTCGGAAAGCTCGGCCTCGATCTTGGCGCAGATCGGCAGCGGCTTGACACCGTCGATGGGTGCCAGGTCCTCGTTGAGCATGTCCTCGTCTACGTTGGCCACATACAGGATGGGCTTCATGGTGAGCAGGAACAGGCCCTTGGCAGCGGCGCGCTCCTCGTCGGTCATCTCCATGGATGCGGCGCGCTTGCCCTCGTTGAGCCAGGCAAGCAGACGCTTGGCAACCTCGAACTTGGGCATGAGCTCCTTGTCGCGCTTGGCCTCTTTCTCGAGCTTGGGCAGCTGCTTCTCGAGCGTGCCCATGTCGGCCAAGATGAGCTCGGTCATGATAGTGTCGGCATCGCCGGCGGGATCGACGAACTCGCCCGTGCGGCCCACCTCGCGCATAACGTTGGGGTCCTTAAAGTAGCGCACGACCTCGCAGATGGCATCGGTCTCGCGAATGTTAGCCAGGAACTGGTTGCCCAGACCCTCGCCCTCATTAGCGCCCTTCACCAGACCTGCGATGTCGACGAACTCGACCGTCGCCGGCACAATGCGGCCCGGGTTGACGATGTCGGCGAGCTTTTGCAGGCGGCTATCGGGCACGTCGACGATACCCACGTTGGGGTCGATCGTGGCGAACGGGTAGTTGGCGGCAAGGCCGGTCTTTTTGGTAAGCGCGGTGAACAGCGTCGACTTGCCCACGTTGGGCAGGCCCACGATACCGATGGAAAGGGACACGACAGCTCCTTTTGGTACAAGCATTTCAAACTGCATAAGTATAGCGCCGCCGCAGCATCTGGGCGAACCCGGACGCCACGGCGGCACGAATGAAGCAGAGATTGGGGTCGCCGACTAGTCTGCGAGCTTTTCCACCTGGTCGAGCACCTTGTTGAGCTTTTCCTTTGCCTCGGCCTTGATCTTCTCGGCCTCCTCGTGAGCCTTCGCCTTCTGGGCAGCCTTTTCCTCGGCCTCGGGGTCGACGACAACCAAGTTGGACGCATCGTGTTCAACCAGCTTGAGCGCATGCTCGGGACAAACCTTGACACAGGCGCCGCAGCCTAAACAATACGTGGACTCCAACGCAAAGCGGCCGCTTCCTACCAGATCGCAGGCAAACGTGGGGCACACGTTGACGCACTCGCCGCACGACGTGCACTTGTCAAAATCGCACTCCGGTGTGCTCACCTGCATGTTCTGGGCAAGCTCGGGGTGGTTTTGCAGCGTCGAGAGCACCAGCTGCCGCCCGTGCGTAAGCGTACGGCGACGCTTTGCCGTCGTGGTACCGCACATGGTGTTGAGCGTGCGCTCGAGCTGGGTAATCTGGTGGCGGTGGGCTTTGAGCTTCTGCGTCACCGAGGCCAGCGCCGCCGTTGCCGGGTTGAGCTTGGTCACGGTAAGGCCCGTGGTGCGGGCAATCTTATCCATGTACTCCTTGCGCTCGTACTCGCGGCGCTTATGACATTTGAGGCTCTTTGGGTCGACCTCCAGGCCCATGCCCGTACCGGCCCACTCCTCGGCGGTAGCGATGGCCTCGCCCAGAATGTCCTCACCGCCGGTGTTGCGGCATTTATCGCACACGCCCAACGGCAGGTACACACTCACGTTGGGATAGTCCGCCAGTACCGAGAACCAGGTCTCGGCCGTAATATCGCCCACGCAGGCAACGACGACCTCGTTCTCGCGCGGCATGCGCTTAAGGGCGCGCGTGCAGGTGACGTAGGCGGTCTCGTGGCTCGTAGCTGCCGAGACAATGTCGTCATACAGGTTTTTGGGCGCCAGACGCGGCGAAATAATCGCCTCAGTCGGACAGGCGGCAGCGCACAGGCCGCACTTGCGGCAGGTATCGAGGATCTCGATGGCGTCTTCCTCGACCTCGATGGCGTTGACCGGGCACACGTCCATGCACGCGGTGCAGCCGCTCTTTTCGTTTTTGCAGGTCAGACACGGAATCGTGTTGCCGCGCGGACGCTCCTTGTAGTCGGCAGGATTCCACTGCGGCGCCGACGGATCGAGCGCATCGGTCACGCCGCCAAGCGGGTTTTTAAGAAAGTCGAAACCCTTGCTGATCTCGATAATGTCATCAAATAGATCGTGTTCCTGCGCCATGCGCGGCCCCTCCCTGAGCAGTGCAAACAAGCAAGAGATAATGATACGCTATCGGCCCGTGCCTCGGGCAAATTACACGCGGAGCACCTTTGCGGCAAATAGCCTATGGCCTATCGCCGCCCCGATTGCACAAGGTCGATCAAGCGCCAAACTATGCCTCGCGCATGAGCTCGACGAGCTTTTGCTTGGTCACCTTGGCCTGCTCGTTGGCCATATTGCGTTCGTTTCTAAAGGCCGCATCCGCAACGCTCATCAGGTCGGCATCGGAAATCTCGCCAAGGCCCAGCTCCTCGAGCGTCGTCGGCAGACCAACGCGCTGACAAAACTCGAGCACCTGTTCAAGCTCGGGCGCACGCTCCAGACGAAGCTGGACCACCAGACCAAACGCTACGGCCTCGCCGTGCATAGCCTTGCACTCGGGCAAAATCGTCAGGCCGTTGGCGATGGCATGCGCCAACGCCAAGCCGCCGCTCTCAAAGCCGACGCCCGAGAGCAGAATATTGCACTCGATCAGGCGCTCAACCGCCGGCGATATACGGCCCTTTTTGAGATCGCGCTTGGCAGCGACGCCGCACTCCATGAGCGTGTCATAGCAGGCACGAGCCGTAACCAAGGCCAAGTGTCCCGGCGCGCCACCGTGTTCGTTCGCACCTCTCGCCGCGGCGCATGAACGCGCCTCGAAGTACGTTGCCAGTGCGTCGCCCATACCGGCGACCGTCATCCGCAGTGGTGCTGCCGCAACCACGTTGGTATCAACCACGACCAGATCGGGATTTTTGTCGAGCACCAGGTAGCGGTCGAACGACCCGTCCTCGTGATACAGCACCGAAATCGCGCTGCACGGACCGTCCATCGAAGCCGCCGTGGGGCATACGCACAACGGCAGCTCAGCATAAAACGCAACGGCCTTTGCGATATCGAGCATCTTGCCGCCGCCAATGCCCACCACCATGTCGCAATACTCGGCCCGGGCTTCCTTGGCCATTTCGACAACGGCATCTTCCGTACACGGACCGTTGTAAATCTTAAAGAACGGCTCGCTTAGATCTTCATCCAGAAATCCATCGACGATCTGCCTGCACAGCCGATCCTCGGTGCCCTGGTCAAACAAGACATAGGCAGCGCAGCCCAACCATGACAAATACCTGCCCTGACGCGAAAGTTCGCCCGGCCCCTGAACATACCGGCCGGGACCGCCGTAAACCATAGGAAGCGCCATACGAGAATCCGCCCTTCATCAAACAACGATTGGTGCAAAGTAACCTGACCCCTTTGCACCAACTTGGTGCGATGGGGTCAGGTTAGTTTGCACCATAGCAAAAAGGGGCAAAGCCGTCTGCTGGCTTTGCCCCTTCCTTAGCTTGATTTACTCATCCATGAGATAGTAGTGGCCCAGTGCGTCTGCACCCAGAATGGCGTTTGCGACCATCTCGGGCGTCACCTCAAACGGCATGTTGCACATGGTGTCATCGGGCGCGCAGGCGGCCTCGGCAACAATCATGGCCTGCTCGCGCGTAAGCTCGGCAACGCCAAGTTCCTTCATCGTGACCGGCAGGCCCAGCTCAATGCAGAAGCCCAAGACTTCCTCGAGTTTCTCAGTCGGGGCATCCTCGAGTACCAGCTGGACGATAGTGCCAAAGGCGACCTTCTCGCCGTGATACATGCCGTGGCACTCGGGCAGCATCGTCAGGCCATTGTGGATGGCATGAGCAGCAGCAAGGCCCGAGCTCTCAAAGCCAATGCCCGAAAGCAGCGTATTGGCCTCGATGATATGCTCGACGGCAGGCGTCAACGCTCCCTTCTCCAGCGCGACCTTAGCCTTGACGCCGTCGGCCATAAGTGTCTCGTAGCAGAGCTTGGCGAGCGCCAGGCCGGCCATTCCGCCCTTGCCGCCAGCGCAGGTGCCACCGTCGGCATCGTGCGTTGCCTGGGCCTCGAAATAGGTTGCGAGCGCATCGCCCATACCGGAAACCGTCAGGCGCACCGGGCTCGCCGCGATAACCGTCGTGTCCATAAGGACAATATTGGGGTTTGCCTTAAGGAAGAGATACTTGTCGAACTGGCCGTCATCGGTATAGAGCACGGAGAGCGCCGAACACGGGGCATCGGTCGAAGCAATGGTGGGGCAAATGATAACCGGGGACTCCAGGTAATAGGCGACGGCCTTCGCGGTGTCGAGAATCTTGCCGCCACCGACGCCGACGATGATGTCGCAACCGTTGTCGCGAGCGAGCGCAACCAGGCGATCGACCTCGCCCTTGGAGCACTCACCGTTAAAGTCCTCAAACAGCAGCTCGGCCTTAGCCTCGGCAAAGCCGCCCTCGATCTTGGCACCGACGCGCTTCTTGCCCGAAGGCGTCACGATGACGAGGGCCTTAGCGCCAAGCGGCTCAACATAAGAGCCGAGCTTGGCCAGCTCGTCCGGGCCCTGGATGTACTTGCTGGGGCTATTGAAAATTGCAGCCATAACCATCCCATTCTCTAAAAGAAAAAGAAAGGGGCTCCGTACGGATACGTGCGGAGCCCCTCGTTACGATAACAAGAGTCGATTAGAAATCGATGTCGGTGTCGTAGTAGCAGGCCTTGAGGATCTTCTCGAAGTCGGCAGCCTTGGTCTCACGCGGGTTCTCGGGCGTGCAGGCGTCGGTCTCGGCGTTCGCAGCGATCTCGGGCAGCTTGGCGAGGAACTCCTCCTCGGAAACCATCTGCGGATTCTCGGCGTCGACCTTCACGCCACCATTCGCGTAATCCTTGATGGACTGCGGAATGTTGAGCTGGTCATTGAGGTCGCGAATCTTCTGGACGAGCGCAGCGATGAGCTCCTCGTTGGTCTCGCCGGGAAGGTGCAGGATCTCCTTGGCCACGTAAGCGTAACGCTCAGCAGCACGCGGGTCCTTGGAGTTCCACTGGATAACCTTGCCCAGGTACATGGCGTTAGCGGCACCGTGGATGATGTGGCCGTTCTCGAAGGCAGCACCGGTCTTGTGAGCCATGGAGTGAACGATGCCGAGCAGGCCCGAGGAGAAGGCGATACCGGCGATGCACTGAGCCTCGTGCATGTGCTGACGGGCCTCATGGTCGCCAGCATAGGACTTGGGCAGCCACTCGACGATCTCGCGGATGCCGTGCAGGGCGTTGGCATCGGTGAACATAGAAGCGCAGGTGGAAACGTAGGCCTCCATGCAGTGGGTCAGAGCGTCCATGCCGGTGTGAGCGCAAAGCTTAGCAGGCATGGTATAGGTGAGCTCGGGGTCGACGATGGCGACATCCGGGGTGATGTTGAAGTCGGCCAGCGGGTACTTGATGCCCTTGGCGTAGTCGGTGATGACGGAGAAGGCAGTGACCTCGGTAGCGGTACCGGAGGTAGAGGAGATGGCGCAGAAATGAGCCTTCTGACGCAGCTCGGGGAAGCTGAACGGCTGGATGATGTTATCGAAGGACTCCTCGGGATACTCGTAGAAGACCCACATGGCCTTAGCGGCATCGATGGGCGAGCCGCCGCCGATGGCGATAATCCAGTCAGGCTCGAACTCGCGCATGGCCTCGGCGCCCTTCATGACCGTCTCGATGGACGGATCGGACTCGACGCCCTCGAACAGCTTGACCTCGAAGCCGCCTTCCTTAAGGTCGGCCTCAACGTCCTGCAAGAACCCGCCGCGGCGCATAGAGCTGCCGCCAGAAACGATGATGGCCTTCTTGCCCTTGAGGTTCTTCACCTCGTGGCGAGCGCCCTCACCAAAGTACAGATCGCGAGGATTGGTAAAACGTCCCATACTGTGCCTCCTAAACAAGCCCCTCTTAGACTTGCGTATATAACGGAGCACCCGATTGGCTCCGTTAGGACCGTTTTGCGCGTTGCCGGCGATGACAATGCGCGATGTCTAAACGTCTCAACGCTCAGACAAACACTATTCTACCGTTCTGGTTGGTCAGTTATTCACCTAAAGCCGACAATGATGAAACGTTTTTTCTATCCCTGAAGACCCTTGTGGGGCATTCATACTCCCAAGCTGGGCAAACGTTTTATCAAGGTTGACCACATATCCCGGGCAGGACTGTGCCCCTCCAAAATGCGCCCCGTTCGCCGCCAAAAATCGACCGTTTGCGGCACCGTGATACCACTCAGTCGTCCAAGGTGCCGACATTTGTGCGACATCCGTCTTCGTGGTGCAAAGGTGCATGTCCAAGTGCGGCACCCCCGGTGTGCCACATGCGGGTAAACTAGAACTTTATATAGAGACATTTGAACCCTAACCGCAGCAAAGGAGGCCCCATGGCATTCGATCCCATTCAAGAGGATTGCCATCGCCTCGTTCTTGAGGCCTTGCGCCGCGACAATATCCCGCTCACCGACGGCCCCGCCGTCGAGCGCCTGATGGAGCAATTCACCCGCAACCCCGCGCCGCTCATCGTGCACGACCGCGACCGCGCCGGGCACCTCATTGCCAAGGTGGTCGAGGCTGTCGACTACCGCATCCCCTTTATCCCCGACGACGCCCAGGCAGAGCAAGAAGAAGCCGCAGCCGAGAACATGCTCCGCGAGGCAGCCGCGCTCGATCCGGCCAACTGGGATGCCCAGCGCATGCTGACGGCGCTCACCGCCGAATCCAACGAGGAATACGTACAGTACCTGGTGTCCAAGTGCGATGAAGTCGAACACGACCTGGCGCTCAAGATCGCCTCGGCTCAGGACCCCTACGAGCGTGAGGCCGCTGGCGACCTCACGCGCCGCCCCTATCTGCGCTGGCTTGCCGCCTTGGCATCGCGCGCCCTCATTAGCGGCCGCTATCGCATGTCGCTCGAAGCCGCAAATCGCAGCTTGGACTTTGCGCCCAACGACCCCGCTGGTGTCCGCCACACCGCGATGCTCGCCATGGCAAAGCTCGAATACCCCGCCGAGGAGCTCAAGCGCTTTCGCTCCGCTCACTCCGTGCCGTACCTCGCGAATACCCCGCTGCGCCGCCGTCCCAAGGATGCAGAGCGCGACTTGGACCCGTGGACGCTCATCGCACTGATGAGCGCAGCCTGGCGCGAGCTGGACTACGAGGGTGCCGAGCACCACCTGCGTATCCTTGCGCGCTCGTGCCCGCACGCAGCCGAGGCGCTCTACTTCCAAACCGAGTTTCCCGATGGCGTCTATGCCCGCGTCAACGTGGGTGCAGGCTCCACCGACGAACTCGTCCTTGCACTCTCCGAGGCGACGCCGGTACTGCAGGAGGGCCTGGGCGCGCCCGACAACGCCAGCTTTGCCGCCTGGGTCGCCACCAACGACATCGTGCGCTCCCAGATCGACGAGCGCATACTGCGGGCGGCCGAGCAGGGCTTGCCGTTTAAGGGAGGAGACCTCTAATGGATCCGAGCGTCTACATCCCCGCCTACCTGGAGCGCACCTATCTGGCGTCGCACCCCGAGCTCACCGATGCAGCACGCGAGCTTGTCCATAACGACATTAGCGCGAATCCCCAAAAGTATGCGCAGTCCGAGCATGCTCAGGCGCTGCTGTCCTATGCCGGTGTTCATCGCCACCTGCTCGACGAGCTCCATCGCATCGAGGACATGGGCAGCGACGAGGAGTTTGAGCAGACGCGCAACCGCCTGTTCGACGATATGCGTGATGAGCTGCTCAAGATCGTCCGCATCGATGCGCTGGCCGTCGATGCCCAGCTGCTCGCCATCATTTTGGCGGACACGCCCGTCGACGCCTGCCTGGGCGACCTGATGAAGCTCGAGACGAGCACGGCCGACTACTTGCAACAGGGCGTGCCCGGGTTTGATATGGAGGCCCCGCACTACTGGGCCAATAATGTTTTGGCCGACGGTGTCACCGCAGCGGACCTTACCGTGAGCGAGCCGGCCCTTATCGGGTGGCTTCACACACTCGAGGCCATCTCGCAGCTGTGCATGGCGAGCGCTCGTTACCGCGCCGCCGCCAACTATGCTCGCCGCGTTCTTAAGGCGGAAGGCTATCCTACCCGGGCCGCCGGCACCGTGCTGCTCGCCCTCGCCCGCCTAGAAGACCAGGACGGCTTTTTTGCCCTGGCCCACCAGCTCGAGGAGCAGATGGGGGCAGACGCACTCGAAAACTCTCCTTGGTACCTGCTCGCCCGCACGATCTTGCTGTTCAAAACGAACAAGATGCGCCCGGCGACGCGCGCGCTGCGTGAGTTCGCTAACCGTTGCGAGGGCGGCGCGTTCTTCTTGCTGAACCCCATGTACCAGACGCCGTATCTTCCCTGCCGACCCGAGCCGCGCGACCCCTGGGACCTTTCGCACCAGGCAGTTTGGGAGGCCGACGGCATCATCTCGGACACCCCCGACTTTGCCCCCTGGGCCAACGCCTGCGAAGATGTATCGCAGCTCGCCCAGGAATTTGCGCGCCGCTACGGATTCTAGTGACGCACTCGACCCGACCATGTCGTTTACGTTAGGAACGGTTTCATGAACCTCCGCTCATCTCTTGCCTGCACCTCGAGTGATATCGCTCGCTGGGGGCTGCGCTCTGTCCTTAAGCGCCAGGGCGGCGTACTCCCCGGCCGCATCGCCATGAAGATCAACCCCTATCTGCTGAGCGACCTGGCGAGTCTTGTCGACCGCAGCGTGGTGATCACCGGCACCAACGGTAAGACCACCACCTCCAACCTCATCGCCGACGCCGTTGCCGCCAGCGGCGCCACCGTGGTATGCAACCGCGCCGGCAACAACATGGAGCCGGGCGTGGTGGGCGCACTGCTCGAAGCGCGCAGCGACCTCAAGCGAGCCGGCGGCGGCAAGCGCGTGGGCGTTTTTGAGTGCGACGAGCTCTACACCGTACGCGTTCTGCCCAAGCTCAAACCGACGTACTTTGTGCTGCTCAACCTGTTCCGCGACCAGCTGGATCGCTATGGGGAGATCGACCATACCCAAGACGTCATTGCCCATGCGTTGGAGCTCTCTCCGGCAACAACGCTCATCTACAACGCCGACGATCCGCTGTGCGCCTCGATCGCCGCGCGCGTCCCCAATGCAAGCATCGCCTTTGGCATCGACGGCGCCACGGGCACCGAGTCCGACCGCATTAGCGACTCGCGTTTTTGCTCACAGTGCAACGCACCGTTGGAGTACGACTATGTGCAGTACGGCCAGCTCGGAGCCTATCATTGTCCTTCGTGCGGATGGGAGCGTCCCGCGCTGGTCCGTCGCGTGACGGGCGTGGAGCTCGGCTGCGACGGCTACGGCTTTGACCTGGTCTTTGGACCTGCGCCCGACGCTGCTGCTGCACACATCGCCACACGCTACAACGGCCTGTACATGGTCTATAACGTTGCCGCCGCCTTCTTTGCGGCGCGCGAGCTGGGCGTGGACGCGGCACATCTGCAGCCCACGCTCGATGCCTACGTCCCCGCCGGCGGACGCATGGGCCGCTGGGATATTGCCGGCCGCACCGTCGAGGCAAACCTGGCAAAGAATCCCGTAGGCTTCGATCGACAAATCCAGTCCATCAAGACGGCAGGCGGCAGACTCTGCGCTTTCTTCCTCAACGACAACGATGCTGACGGCCACGATGTATCGTGGATCTACGACGTCGACTTCGAGCGCATCGCCGACACGCCGGGTCTTGTCGCCTTTGCCGGAGGCACGCGTGCGCACGACATGCAGGTACGCCTCAAGTACGCCGGCATCGATGCCGCGATTATCTCGGACGTCGCGCAGGCGATCGGCGCCGTGGCAGACGAGGCCGCCGATGACACCTTCTACGCCGTCGCCAACTACACGGCCTTCCCGCCGTTAGTCAAGGAGCTCGACGGGCTTAAAGACGACGATGCAAGCTCAATTGTCTCCCACGCCGTAACGCGCGCCGATGGTAGCGCTGTCCCCACCGATATTGCGCCGGTCGAGCTTTCGCGCCCGTTGCGCATCGTCTACCTGTATCCCGATGCGCTCAACCTCTACGCCGACGGCGGCAACGTTATCGCGCTCGAACGCCGCTGCGCCTGGCGCGGCATTCCCGTGCGTGTGGACGAAGTCCACATGGGCGAGACGCCCGACCTGACCGACGCCGACATCGTTATGATGGGCGGTGGCTCCGATCGCGACCAGCTGGCGGTTGCACATGAACTGCTCGCTCAAAAAGACAAGGTCGCGGCCTATGTTGAGGACGGCGGCACACTGCTTGCTATCTGTGGCGGTTATCAGCTGCTCGGCCGTTCGTACTACATGGGCGACGATCGCATTGAGGGTCTGGGCGTCATTGCCGCCGAGACTGTGCGTGGCTCCGACCGCCTGATCGGCAACGTCGCCGTCAAGACCGACCTGGCACCCGAGCCCTTTGTGGGATTCGAGAACCACGGCGGCCGCACCCTGCTCGATACAGCGGCCACGCCGCTCGGAACGTCCGTCGTCACTGGCACCGGCAACAACGGCGACGACGGCTTTGAGGGTCTGATCTACAAGGGCGTCATCGGCACGTACCTGCACGGCCCGGCGCTACCCAAGAATCCCGAACTCGCCGACTGGCTGATCGCGCACGCCCTCGAGCGCCGCGGCGACGCACAGGCCAACGCTCTGCTGCCGCTCAAACCCCTCGACGACATCTACGAGCACGCCGCCCACGACGCCGCCATGAAGCTCCTCCCCTAACACCTCACCACCACAAAGGGGACAGGTACCTTTGTGGTGGTTTTCCAGTTTGCCAACGATATACGCGCCGACAAAAAAGTCTGCTATACTCTTTCCCGCTGTCCCCATCGTCTAGCGGCCAAGGACGCCACCCTTTCAAGGTGGATATCGCGGGTTCGAATCCCGCTGGGGGCACCATTTGAAATGCAAAGCCCGTTACCCTTGTGGTGACGGGCTTTTTTCTTCTCCAACGCCGGGATTCGAACCCGACAGGGTGCGGAGCTGAGGAAACGCGTAAGCGTTTTCCAGCGCAGCACGCAAGGAGCGGAGCGACGCAGCGAAAGCGGGCGGCGCCAGCCGCACGCGGACATCCCGCTGGGGGCACCACTGAATCTGAGAAGCCCGTTGCCCTCGCGGCGGCGGGCTTTTTGCTACCCATGCGCCGGGATTCGAACCCCGAAGGCATAAAATCACACTGTCATCCAAGGGCCCGTGGACAAAAAATAGCAAATATGAGTACTGTTACCAATTTAGTAACAGCGATTTCATGCCATCAGAAGGCGATTTGGACACAAGGCGTCCTACGGCGGAGGAATTGCAGGCGTTTATCAGCTAAGTACTTGGACATATGTTGCGTAACACTGCATATTTTGCAAAAAGATAATGCTACAGGGCTTGTGACAGTACTCATATTTGACGTTTTTTGCCCACGGCCCCTTATTGCGTGGGCGAATCAGTTGCAAAGCGGGATCCAAAGCGTCCTTCGCAAACAAAAAGCCGGGGCCCACGCGATGCGGACCCCGGCTCAATAGCGTGACGATATGTCGGTTACGTTCTACACGTAGAACAGAATGTCGTCGTAGGTCGGAACCGGCCAGTAGTCGGCGGCCACGATCTCCTCCATTGCGTCCACGGCGGCACGCAGCGTATCCATAGCGGGAACGACCTCGTGCGCGTATACGTTGGCCTGCTCCTGGCCATCGAGAGCCTCGGCCTTCTGATGTACGGCGTCGAGCGCCTTGATGGAGTCGTTGATGGCGGTGATACCGTTGCAGAGCTTGTTGAGCGTGTTCTGCTCGCACTGCATGGCGGCCTCAGCACCGGCGGCACGAATAGTCTCAAGGCCCTTAGCGACCTTGGTGGCATAGGCGGTAATGACCGGGCGATAGGTACGACGCGCCTCGCGAACCATCGTGGTAGCCTCGATGTTCATGAGCTTGTTGTACTTCTCGAGCTTGCAGTCATAGCGGCACTGGGCCTCGGCCTTGGTCAGGACGCCCGTCTCCTCAAAGAGCGCAATGGCCTTATCGGAAACAAAGGCGGGAAGAGCGTCGGCCGTGGTCTTGTTGTTGGCAAGGCCGCGCTTCTCGGCCTCGATGGGCCACTCGTCGGAGTAACCGTCGCCGGAGAACAGGATGCGCTGGTGATCGGTCAGCACCTTCTTGCAGTACTCGAGCGCGGCGTCCTGGAACTTATCCTCGGGCGTACCCTCGAGTGCGTCGGCGAAAGACTTGAGCGACTTGGCCACGGCAGCATCGAGCACCAGGTTGGAGTCGGAAACGTTTTGCTCGGAGCCGCAGGCACGGAACTCGAACTTGTTGCCGGTGAAGGCGAACGGGGAGGTGCGGTTGCGGTCGGTGTTGTCCTGCATCAGTTTGGGCAGGGTATCGGCGCCCAGGTCGAGCACGCCGCGCGTGGCATGGACGGAAGCTTTGCCATCGATGATCTTCTCGACGACCTCGGTAAGCTGGTCGCCCAGGAAGATGGACATAATCGCCGGAGGAGCCTCGTTGGCGCCCAGACGATGGTCGTTGCCGGCCGAGGCGACGGAGGCGCGCAGGAGCTCCTGATAGTTATCGACGGCCTCGATCACCGCAGTGAGGAAGACGATGAACTGCAGGTTGTCGAGCGGGGTGTCGCCCGGATCGAGCAGATTCTCGGACTCGGTGCCGAGCGACCAGTTGTTGTGCTTGCCCGAACCGTTGATGCCCTCGAACGGCTTCTCGTGCAGCAGGCAGACCAGATCGTGGCGGGAGGCGATGAGCTTCATCTTCTCCATCATAACCAGGTTCTGGTCGATGGCCTCGTTGACCTCGCCATAGACGGGGGCGAGCTCATGCTGGCAGGGGGCAACCTCGTTGTGCTTGGTCTTGGCGGGAATGCCGAGCGCCCACAGCTCGTTGTCCAGGTCCTTCATATAGGACGAGACGGTGGGGCGGATTGCGCCAAAGTAGTGCTCCTCGAGCTCCTGGCCCTTGCAGGGAGCGGCGCCAAAGAGCGTGCGGCCGGTGATGACCAGGTCCTTGCGCTTGCGGTAGGCGTCCTTCTTGATCAAGAAGTACTCCTGCTCGTCGCCAACGGAAGGAACGACCTTCTTGGGGGTCTTGCCGAACAGCGCCAGAACACGCTTAGACTCACGCGAGAGCGCAGTCATGGAGCGCAGCAGCGGGGTCTTCTTGTCCAGGGCCTCGCCCGTGTAGGAGCAGAAAGCCGTGGGGATGCACAGGACGTCGTCCTTGATAAAGGCGGGGCTGGTGGGATCCCAAGCGGTGTAGCCACGGGCCTCGAAGGTGGCACGCAGACCGCCGTTGGGGAAGCTGGAGGCGTCCGGCTCGCCCTGGATGAGGTTCTTGCCCGTAAACTTGGTAATGGCGGTGCCGTCGTGGTTGGGCTCGAGGAAGCTGTCGTGCTTCTCGGAAGTGATGCCCGAAAGCGGCTGGAACCAGTGCGCGTAGTGCGTCGCGCCCTTGGAGATGGCCCAGACCTTCATGGCGTGGGCAACGGCGTTGGCCACATCCAGGTCGAGCGGCTCACCGTCCTCGAGGGTTGCAGCAAGGCGCTTCCAAATGTCCTTGGGGAGGTAGTCCTTCATGACTTCCTCAGAGAACACCATGGTCCCGAAGCGGTCAGTAAGATCGGCCATACGGAACTCCCTTCGTATCGGCACCGCGTGAGATGCGGTGTTGATTACTAACGAACGAGTCATAGCTTAGACTCGCCGTGTTTCCGCGACATTACCGTTATATTGCTGTCGCGAAACCAATCAATGAGGTTACCGCATCACAGCGGCGCTGCCGCCCTTAATGGCCAATCAACTGTATAAATTGCAGACCTCTCCCCATAGTTTAAGGGTAGTCAATTTGGGATGGGGCTTTATTAACTGGTATTTCGCATCAGATACCATTCAATATAGTCCCATCTTAGATTGACTATCCTGTTATAGGAAATGCCGATAGCGAAGCATTTTCGATTGGTATCCCCAAATAGCGAGAAAAACTCCACCTTAGCGCAGTGGTGCTGTAGAATCCTTGCTACAAAAACATCGCACCCAGGCATCTAAAGGAGCACGATATGCGCGTCGACGAGGTTTTTAAGCAGGCAGCATCCCAAGGTACCACGCCCATTTCGTTTGAGATGTTCCCGCCCAAGGGTGAGCTTACCCTCGATACGGCTCGCGAGGTGGCAGGCAACCTGTGCAAGCTTTCACCGAGCTTTGTCTCGGTCACTTGTTCCGCTGGCGGCTCGGGTAACGGTGCCACCACCGCCCCCATTGCACATATGATTACGAGCGAATTCGATACGCCCTCGGTAGCGCACCTCACCTGCGTTGGCCGCACACATGCCGATATCGCCGCCAAGATCGACGAGTATCGCTCGGCCAGCGTGGAAAACGTGCTGGCCCTGCGCGGCGACCTGCCCGCTGGCGCGACTGAGGACGACAAGCCCGCCTCCGACTACGCCTACGCCCGTGACCTCATCCCCGAGCTCGTCAACGCCGGCTTTTGCGTGGGCGCCGCAGCCTACCCCGAGGGCCACATTGCCTGCGAGGATCTCAACCTCTCGGTCGAGCACCTCAAGCAAAAGCAAGATGCCGGCGCAAGCTTCTTTGTGACACAGCTCTTCTTTGATAACGAGTGCTTCTATCGCTTCCGCGAGCTTGCCGACAAGGCCGGCATCACTGTGCCCATTACCGCGGGCATCATGCCGTTTATGGGCAAGTCGCAGATCAGCCGCATGGTCTTTATGTGCGGCGCGTCGCTGCCCTCCCCCGTCATCAAGATCCTCGCCAAGTACGAGAACGACCCCGAGAGTCTGCAGGCAGCCGGTGTAGATTATGCTGCTCGTCAGCTTTGCGACCTTAAGGAGCACGGTGCCGACGGTCTGCACCTGTACACTATGAACCGTCCTGCAATCGCCGCGACCATTATGGAGCGCCTGGGGTAATGGAAAAACCGCACGTCGATACAACCGTTGTTGAAGTGCCGGCCGACCTTGCGTCGCCGGCGCTTTACCGTATCGACACTGCCCACCACCCTCGTGTCGACCGTGCCGAGATGCTGCGGTATCTGGGCTACGGCGGCCAGCAGATTGAGCCCGAGCTGTCACGTCGAATTGAGCTTGTCGTTGAGCGTCTGGAGCTGGATATCGAGCCCCGCGGCGTGCGACGCGTGTTTGCCGTCGATGCCACGGGCGTCGACGAGCAGGGCGAGCCCTGCATCCGCTTGGTTGGCACCAATGTTGAGCTGCGGGGTCGTGATATCTATCGCCACCTTAAGGACGCCCGCCTGGCGGCGCTCATGGCCTGCACCCTCGGCATGGACGCCGAGCGTCGTCTGCGTACCACGGGAGCCCAGCAGCCTCTGGAAGGCGCCGTGCTCGACGCCGCATGCTCTGCCTATGTAGAAGCCGCCATCGAGCAGATGGACCAGCAGGTCAAGGCTGCGGCCGCTGCACACGGGCTCGCCGGTAACTGGCGCTTTAGTCCCGGCTATGGCGACTGCCCGCTCTCGGCCCAGCGCTCAATCGTGGATGCACTCAACGCCACGCGCCTCATTGGACTTACCGTCACCCCCACCAGCCTGCTCATGCCCACCAAGAGCGTGACCGCGGTGATCGGTCTGTTTGACGGCGAAGTCCACGACGCCCAGAGCCGCCCCACCTGCAATATCTGCCGCATGCGTGAGCACTGCCGCTTCCGCGCCGCCCACACCACCTGCTATTCCAGCCATTAGGAGCCCCCGATGTTTACTCCGCTTATCACTCATGATCTGGACGGTGCCGCGCTGGCGGCACCCGTTGATGCCGCACGCCGTAACGGCGCCACGTACAAGACGCGCACGATCGACGACCTGCACATTAAGGACGATCGCCTGCGCGCCGCCATCAAGGGCACCGGGCACCTGCTGTTCGACGGCGGCATGGGCACCATGCTGCAGGCGGCCGGCATGAAGGCCGGCGCCCTGCCCGAGCTGCTCAACTTTGAGGAGCCCCAGGTCATCACCGATATTCAGCGTCAGTACGTCGACGCCGGCTGTGACGTGATCACCGCCAACACCTTTGGTGCCAACGCCCACAAGCTCGACGGCGCCGCCACCGTTGCAGACGTCTTTGCCGCGGCCGTCACCTGCGCCCGCGTGGCCGGCGCCCGCTACGTCGCCGGCGACATCGGCCCCATCGGCGCCCTGCTGCGCCCCCTGGGCACCCTCAGCTTTGACGAGGCCTACGACCTTTTTGCCGAGGAGGTGCGCGGCGGCGTCGCTGCGGGCGTCGACCTCTTTATTATCGAGACTATGACCGATCTTGCCGAGATCAAGGCGGCAGTCCTCGCCTGCCGCGAGAACTCCGACTTGCCCGTCTTTGCCACCATGACCTTTGAGGAAGACGGCCGCACCTTCTTGGGCACGAGCCCCGAGGTCGCCGCCATCACCCTCGACGCCATCGGCGCCGACGTCCTGGGCATCAACTGCAGCCAGGGCCCGGCCGAGCTCCGAGGACTCGCCGCGCGCATGCTCACCGTCACCGACAAGCCCGTTATGGTGCAGGCCAATGCGGGACTGCCCCGCGTGGACGATGACGGCAATACCGTCTTTGATATCCAGGCACCCGAATACGCCGAGGCCGTCGCCGGCATGATCGAGGACGGCGTGAGCGTCGTCGGCGGATGCTGCGGTACCACGCCGGCGCACATGGCGGCACTTCGCACCCTCATCGACAACCACACGCCCTGCACGCGTCACCGCAAGCCCAGCATGTCGGTCACGAGCGCCCAGACGGTCGTGGACCTCCCCTGCGACGGCCACAAGATCGCCGTCATCGGCGAGCGCATCAACCCCACCGGCAAAAAGCGCCTGCAGCAGGCCCTACGCGACGGCGACCTGGACTACGTCGTGAGCCAGGGCATCAGCCAGCAGGAGCAGGGCGCCGACATCCTGGACGTCAACGTCGGCCTGCCCGAGATCGACGAGGTCAAGGTCATCCAGCAAGCGACCGAGCAGCTCCAAGGCTCCACGCTGCTGCCACTGCAGATCGACTCCACCGACCCCGCCGCCGTCGAGGCCGCCGTGCGCCGCTACGCCGGCAAGCCCATCATCAACTCGGTTAACGGCAAGCAGCAGATCATGGACGAGATCTTCCCGCTGGTCGCCCACTATGGCACCAACGTCGTCGGCCTCACGCTCGACGAGGGCGGCATCCCCGATACCGCCGAGGCTCGCTTCGCCATCGCCGAGCGCATCGTGACCGAGGCCGCCCGCTACGGCATCGGCCCGGACCGCATCCTCATCGACTGCCTGGTCATGACCGCCTCGACCAACCAGCGCCAGGCTGAGCAGATCCTGCGCGCCATGTCTATGTGCAAGGAGCGCCTGGGCGTCAAATGCGCACTCGGCGTGTCGAACATCAGCTTTGGCCTGCCTGCTCGCCCGCTGCTGGGCTCGGTCTTTTTGGCTGCCGCTTTTGGCGCGGGCCTCGATGCCCCCATCATGAACCCGGGCTCCAAGCGCTTTATGGACACCGTCTACAGCTATCGCGTCCTGAGCGTTGAGGACGAGGGCTCGACCGGATACATCGAGCGCTATGCCGGCTGGACCGATCCGTATAAGATCGCCGCCAACCCGGCAGCGGCTCAGGCCGCATCGACCGACACCGTGCCCGCTGCCGGCACCGCCGGCACCGACGGCAACGACGACCCGATTCGTCGCATGGTCGTCTCGGGCCGCAAAGGCGAGATCGCTGCCGAGACCGAGCGTCTGCTGGCAGACCACGACGCCATGGACCTTATCAACAACCACTTTATCCCCGCCCTCGACGAGGTGGGCGTCCTCTTTGACCAGGGCAAGTTCTTCTTGCCGCAACTCATGGCCTCGGCCGAAGCCGCACGCGTGGGCTTCGACACCATCAAGCGCCTGATGCCCGCCGGCGAGATCGCCGACAAGGGCAAGATCTGCGTGGCCACCGTCAAGGGCGACATCCACGATATCGGCAAAAACATCGTCAAGATGCTGCTCGATAACTACGGCTACACCGTCTTTGACCTAGGCCGCGATGTCGACCCGCAAGAGGTGCTCAAGACCGTGCAGGAGCGTGACATCAAGCTCGTCGGCCTCTCGGCGCTTATGACCACCACGGTCGTCGCCATGGAAGAGACCATCAAGTTGCTCCATGCCGAGGTTCCGGGCGTCAAGATCATCGTGGGCGGCGCCGTGCTCACCCCCGAATACGCCAAGCAAATCGGCGCGGACTACTACGCCAAGGACGCCGCCGAGAGCGCTCGTATCGCCGAAGAGGTCTTTGGGAAGTAACACAACGGAAACAACCGAGCACCAAAACGTGCCGCACGCGCCACTTGGCACGTGCGGCACGTTAGAATAGATAAGACTATACTCGTTTTGGCAGATAGGAGCGCAAGGATGGCGATCACGCCCGCAGAAATCGCGGAAACCCGCGGCATGGTTGAGGAACAGAACCTCGACATCAGGACCATCACCATGGGTGTTTCGCTCATGGGTTGCGGTGACGAGAACCTCGACCGCATGTGCACGAAGATCTACGACCATGTGACGCACACGGCTGAGCATCTGGTCGAGACCGCCGAGAACCTCGAGCGCGAGTACGGTATCCCCATCGTCAACAAGCGCGTTTCCGTCACCCCGGTGGCGCAGATCGCCGCGTGCTGCAAGGATGAGGACCTCACCCCCATCGCGCACGCCCTCGACCGCGCGGCCGAGACACTCGGCATCGATTACCTGGGCGGCTTCTCCGCACTCGTCCAGAAGGGCATCGGCGACGCCGATCGCCGCGTTATCCAGTCCATCCCCCAGGCACTCGCCACCACGAGCCGCGTCTGCTCCAGCGTCAACGTCGCCAGCCTGCGCGCCGGTATCAACATGGATGCCGTGCTCATGGCCGCCCAGACCATCATCGATGCCGCTAAACTCACGGCCGACCAGGATTCCGTCGGCGCTTCCAAGTTTGTCTGCTTTGCCAACATGGTCGAGGACTCCCCGTTTATGGCGGGCGCCGTCCACGGCGGTGGCGAGGCCGACGCCGTCATCAACGTAGGCGTCTCGGGCCCCGGCGTTATGGCCGCAGCCTTGGAGACGCTGCCCGATTCCGCCTCGATGATGGAAGTCGCCGAAAAGATTAAGCAGACCGCCTTTAAGATCACCCGTGCCGGCGAGCTCATGAGCCGCGAGGCCGCCCATCGTCTGGGTGTCGAGAAGGGCATCGTCGACCTGTCGCTGGCTCCCACGCCTGCCATCGGCGACTCCGTCGCGCGCATCCTCGAGATCATCGGCGTGGGCACCTGCGGTGGCCCGGGCACGACCTGCGCGCTCGCCATGCTCAACGATGCCGTCAAGAAGGGCGGCGTCATGGCCAGCTCCAGCGTGGGCGGTCTTTCCGGCGCCTTTATCCCCGTGTCCGAGGACGCCGGCATGATCGCCGCCGTCGAGGCCGGTGCGCTTTCGCTCGAGAAGCTCGAGGCCATGACCTGCGTGTGCTCCGTTGGCCTGGACATGATCGCCATCCCCGGCGACACCCCGGTCGAGACCATCGCCGGCATCATCGCCGACGAGATGGCCATCGGCGTCATCAACAACAAGACCACGGCCGTCCGCGTGATTCCCGCCATTGGCAAGGGCGTGGGTGACTGCGTCGAGTACGGCGGCCTGTTCGGCCGTGCACCCATCATGCCGGTGAACCCCAACGCCGGCACCGTGCTTGCCCATCGCGGTGGACGTTTCCCGGCGCCGCTGAACTCGCTGAAGAACTAGCTGAGGGGGACTGGCGAGGAGCCCCGGGGAGGGCAAATATATAAGGTCGCCTGCTCGGACAGTCCTGGCTCGCACGGAGAGCACATTAAGTGCTCTCCGGCTCGTGCGGAACTCGCGATCGACCTTATATATTTGCCCTCCCCGGGGCTCCCGCGCAACGGGCCCTCGGTTGGGTTCTATCCCTTTGGCAGTCGCTTCGCTTCTGCCCTACTTTGCTGGTATGGCGGTTTGGCGTTGGATCGGTTCTTTCTGATATATGCTGGTTGCGGCTCTTCTTTTGGGAGGAGTCGCTTTTTTGTTGCTAGGAGGTTGGCCCGTGGCTGATGGGGAGAATCGTTCTGAGCTGCTTTCTGCTGATTGGAATGGCGAATGGATGCGCTTGCAGGCTGGTCGGCGGCGGGCTGATGACTCTTTTGAGTGGGATAAGCGGGCTCGGCATTTTCGGCCGCTTGAGACTGCTCCGTATGCCCGGGACTTTATTAAGCTGTTGGCGTTAAAGCCTGGTGAATCCGTGCTTGATATGGGGTGTGGGGCTGGGTCGATTGCTATTCCGCTTGCTCAGGCTGGGCATCCTGTGATTGCAGCCGACTTCTCCCCCGCTATGTTGGGCACCCTTGATGCCGGCATTGAGTATTACGGGCTCGAGGGGCGCATAACGCCGCTTGAGCTTGCTTGGGATGATGATTGGGATTTGGTTGGACCGGTCGCGAAAGCGGTAGATGCTGCCTTTGCCAGTCGCTCTGTCACCACGACCAACCTAAAAGATGCGCTTGCAAAGCTTGATCGAACGGCTCGTCGGCGTTGTGCTGTCACGATGGTCGCCAACTCCAGCCCACGCTATGACCTGCACCTAATGAACGCCATCGGTGCCTCGGTTACCTGCAGTAATGGCTTTGTGTATGCCTTTAATATCCTCATTCAGATGGGTGCCCTGCCGCAGGTTACGTACTTTGAATCGCCTCGTCGCGATACCTTCGATAGCCTTGAGGCGGGCATGGCGGACTTCTCCCGCATGCTCGAGCACGGTAACGAGGATAAGATCGACCGTCTGCGCGTCTACGTCGCTCAGCATATGATTGAAAATCCCCATGCCGGCGAGCCAGGGTCCAAGGGCGTGCCGCAGGGGCGCTACATGCTCGACCACGTCCGCAAGGTCCGTTGGGCGTTTATTGCATGGGAGCCGGTCTCTTCGAGCCGTCCATAGACCGCTTTCGGCCGCCGTACACGTCCGCCTGCAACCCGCGTTGTTCTCCCGTTCGGCATCCGCATTCTTTGCGAACTGGGCAAACGCGCCCCACACCGCGCCGTTCCTGCGCTATCGTGGGACAGCTCACGTAGATTAAGGCCCCGTCGCGGGGCGCCCCATACATAGAAAGCGAGAACCCATGGCACTGACAGGAGCCCAGGTCAAGCAGCTTCGCAGCATGGCCCATCACCTCAACCCCGCCATCATCATCGGTAAGTCCGATGTCAACGAGGGCACCGTCGAGCAGACGGTCGCCTACCTGGAGAAGCACGAGCTCGTTAAGTGCTCCGTGCTCGATGGCTCCAGTCTTTCCGCCCGCGAGGCCGCCGAAGAGCTCGCTGAGCGTTGCCACGCCGAGGTCGTCCAGGTCATCGGCCGCAAGTTCTCGCTGTATCGCGAGTCCTCGCGCAAGGACATCGAGAAGATCAAGCTCGTCTAAGAGCCAATGATCCGGCGAGCCAACACATAGCAAGCTTACGGGTGCCCAAGTACTTCGGGCGCCCGTTTTTTATCGCTCGACCAGCACGCGATTGAGCCGCCCCTCCACCAAGCGCTCGTATAGATGCCGCGTCTCGGGCTCGGGCACGCCATTGACCTGTTCCCTCAGATGGTGCATATGCCCGCTGTACAGCTCGACGATATCGCGCCGCCGCCCCGCCGCACTGTAGACGCGCATGGCACAGCGCACCATATCCTCGCGCGCCGTTTCCTGCCGAAGCCCCGACTCCGCCAGCCAAATCGCCGACTGCAGATCGTTTTCTTCTAGAGCGGCATTTGCTCCCTTAATCATGCAATCGATGTACTTTGACTGCATAATGCGTCGCATACGCAAAAAGTAGGTGGGGTTACAGCCATTGGGAACATACAGCGGCCCGGCATAAAGCTGCTCAATCTTAAGGCACAGCTCAACTAAATGGGGCCCGCGCGCACCCGTGCGATTTCCCAAAACCTCGCGGCTTATCTGGTCAAACAGCCGTACATCAGTCTTGACGTAGTCGCCGTTGAGTCCGATGCATTCATTTTGGATGAGCACACACGACTTGCCATCCGGCGTCGGTCCCAAAGCCGACCGCAAGCGCGATATCGTCGAGTACAGGTTGTTGCGGGCGCTATTGAACTCGGCATGGGGCCACAGCTCCATGGCCAGCGTCTCACGATCGACGAGCGCATCCATGCCCAGCGCAAGCCGCTCGGCAAGTGTCGCCGCCTTCTTGCGGCGCCACATTTTGTCCGTGATGGGAAACCCGTCGCGCTCGGCGCGAAACGCCCCAAACATGCGAATCTCGATATGGTCGATGGTATCAACGGCTTCAACCTCACCGGCCTGGAACAGGCGCTCGCCTTCCCCTTCCAAATCGTCGCGCAGCGAGTACCGCGACAGCTCGCGCACGGGAAGCTTCTTGCGAATCCTGGTCGCCGGCTCACCCAGACAATGCATAGCAAGGCGCGCAAAGAGCCGATACGATGGCTCTAGAATCCCCGCGCGATTCATGGACATCCAGGCCGCAAGATCGCTGTCTCGGCCCGCACAGGCCAAATGCAGCGCCACCATCCAGGCCTCCGCTCCACCAACCTGCGTCTGGCTTATATCGAGCAACTCCGCTTCCTCGCGCACCGAAACCATCGAGGTGTTACGCAGATACGCCGCGCGCTCCAACAGCAATGCGTTATCGCGCATGTACGCAATCGACTCCTCGGCAAGTTTGAGCACTTGGACCGCACGGAACTTTGCATTAACCGGCCGTCCCTCTGCCAGCGACTGCCAGCCTTCTAGCAACAGGCCAAACAGCTGAATCTGGTTGTCGCGCATGCGCACGGCAAAACGATCGAGCTCGTTGAATGCCGCGTCGTCGGTTACCGGCAAGCCGGAAAGGAGCCGCCGTGCCGCCAACACCATGCGCACCCAGATAGCCATCGCCTTAAGCCCACGTACGTCGAGCGCCTCCCGCACCACCGTCATCTCGTCGTCGCGCTCGTCGGTTCCCGCAAACGACCCGTCAAAAAGCTCCACCAGCATGCTGTCGGCCCGTATAACAATCCCCGCGATGTCGAGCTCGCAGTCGTAGGCCTTGCTCGTTTTGAGCTGCTGTAGAACGCCGCCGTCATCTCCCCGTTCGGTCAGGCATCGCTTGACCTCGATATGCGCGGACAGCATGTCGAGTGCGGTGTGGGACGTCTCTATTTCTGGCACGGCCAGCTTCATAGGGAGCCCAAGCCCGTTGTCCCCATAGCAAACAGCCGTCAGTGTCTGGGCCACCCTCCATGAAACAGGGTCTATTTCGCAGGCCGCCCGTTCGCCCCCGCGCTCGATAACCGATGCCATATAGCGAGCGAGCTTTGTATTGGACACGCTGACCGCCGCCAGATATACGCCAAGTGCCTCAGCAGGCGTTGGCTCTGGAGCCGGATCGTCGGCATCGATCGTGCCCAGCGCTGCTCGGCAGATATCGGCCCCGTGCCCCGTCAGAGCAAGATCGACCCCATACTGCCCAGCAAGTTCAAGGACCGCTCCACGGTCCAAAAAGGCGTCCGCCAGGCCCATCGCCGCATCGCATCGGCCCGCTTTAAGCAAAATCCGGGCCGCCCTCGGAACAAGTTCGGGGCGAACCTCGGCCACCAACTTACGCAAACGCAAGCGTCCGTTATCCTCCGTGCCCAGACACGTAAAACTCCGCTCGGCGGGGTCCAAGCCAAAGATCGGGTAGTCGCGTACAAAGTAGGACTGGTCGACCATCGATAGCCTCACCCCGCAAGCCTCGAGTTCTGCGATATTGCCCTCGCCCATCAAAATCATGAAACATGCCACGCAAAACAGTGCATTATTGTCGAGCGAAGCCAGATCGACAAGTGCCGCGCCATATACGTTGACAATCTCGTTTTCGAGCAGACCGGCTACGTCGCCTTGGCCATACAGACCCGTCTGCAATGCCGAAACGAGCTCGGGCACGCCCTGCGTAAGCTGATAAAAGTCGAGCGATGTGCTGATCGAAAACGCCGATGCCCACGCCGAATACTCATAGGCATGTACCTTGAGCATCTGCGCATTGATCTTAACCGAATCGCCCAGCCCATGAATCAGTTGACGATTTGAAGGACGGCAGGAGATAAAGACCCCTACCCCCATAGCGCGCAGGCCGCGAATCCTGTCGATAAGGTCTTCGGTATCGTGCTGATCGAGGTTTGGCACATTATCAATCGCGATAAGGGAGTGCGGTTTGTCTTTGAGTTCTTCGGTAACCACCTCGAGCTGCATAAACACCTCGCGCCCAGTGGCGCGATCGGCCTCGATAATCCGCACGGGGCCTCGCGTCGGGTCGCATTTAACCTCATGGGTGTACTGCAGCAGCACCGAAGTCTTCCCAAACCCGTCGGGCGCATAAATAACCACGATGCCGGCCTTTCGGCCCTTGGCGAGAAGCTCATTCATCAAGCGTTCGCGTCGCACCATATAGCCACCGCCCAGCGGCATCAGCTCGAGGTCGTCCATACTGCCCAAATCGTTTACCATGCCCGCTCCTCAACTCGACCGTATGGACACTGTAACCGCAAGACCATACAAGCCGCGCTATGAATAGAGCGACCTTGTGTTCTAGGTTGTCTTTTGGTACGCAAGCGGCAAGTTTTTGTACAGCGAGGGCCGATTGTTATTAATCCCCCGACTAATCGGTCTTTAAGCAGGTAAATGAGCTTGTCAGCTTGTCCCATCTAAGCGGCAGTGTAACGCAAATGAACAAGGTTCAGCTATGTCATTCAACTCGCCTAGCACCCGCTACCGTCTACGACCTTTTAGTGGCATTTTTGCATAGAATCTGGTATGGAATGAATCAAGCTGTTTGACATCCGGCATTCGCCAAGCTTGCGGCAAGATTTTGGTCAAGCGGGCGGAAAGGGATAGCAAAAAGGCCCCCGCAAAGCGGAGGCCTTAGGCAAGGCTATGTCGAGGTGCAGGATTCGCGCTACTCGCAGAGCGAAAGGGCGGCCTCGTCGGCAACGACAACGCAGTTGGTGTGCAGCTGCAGGATCGAAGCCGGGCACGCGGGCGTAACCGGGCCATAGCACATGTCATGCACGGCCTGAGCCTTGGCCTCGCCGTTGGCGACGACCAGGATCATGCGGGCATACATGATGGTCTGGGTGCCCATGGTGTAGGCCTGACGGGGAACGTCGTCGATGCTGTCGAACAGGCGGCTGTTGGCCTGAATGGTGCTCTCGGTGAGGTCGACGCAGTGCGTGCCCTTGGAGAAGTGGTCATCGGGCTCGTTGAAGCCGATGTGGCCGTTGTTGCCAATGCCGAGCAGCTGCAGATCCGGGTAACCGGCGGCGGCGACGATCTTGTCGTACTCAGAGCAGGCAGCGGCGGCGTCGGGGTTGGAACCGTCGGGCACATGCGTGTTGTTCAGGTCGATGTTGATGTGATCGAAGAAGTTCTCACGCATAAAGTAGTGATAGCTCTGAGGATCGTCGTGCGAAAGGCCGCGATACTCGTCCAGGTTGTAGGTGCTGACCTCGGCAAAGTCGACGTCGCCCTTCTCGTACCAAGCAGCGAGCTGCTTGTAGGCACCGATCGGGGTGGAGCCGGTGGCAAGGCCCAGCACGCAGTCGGGCTTGAGAATAACCTGCGCCGAGATGATATTGGCTGCCTTGCGGCTCATATCCTCGTAGTCTTTAGCTTTAATGATCTTCATTACGCGTCCTTTCTCGTACAAGAGAGGCAAGGCTCCCCTTACAAGCACTTGCCCGCGGCCCGCGTCGGCCGCAACCAACGTGTGCGGCCACCAGGGCGAGGTCGCGTAATGTATGTGTCTCGTGTCTAGCCGCGTCGAGGCCCCTGCCCGTCCACGGTGACCCGAAGCCTTTTAGCTTCGGACAAATCCCATCTTGCCACGGAGGGCGTCCTCTTTCAAGGGCGCCCTCCGTAAACGTGTTTGAATTGTAGGCTAATGGCCACGTGCACTTGTTAGCGCTCGCGAGCAACGATGAGCTGGTCCATCTCTTCGACATGCACGCCAACGGAACCCTTGATGCTCGAAAACTCAACAGAGTTGCACACCAAGATGGGAACCGTCACATCGTAGCCCTCGGCAGCAATTGCCTCGCGATCGAACTCAATGAGCACATCGCCCTTATGGACGATGTCGCCCACTTGCGCATGTACGGTAAAGTGCTTGCCCTCAAGCTGAACAGTGTCCAAACCAACGTGGATGAGCACGTCCAAGCCATCGACCGTGTTAAGCGCAACAGCGTGTCCCGTGGGAAAAATGGCCTCGACCTTGGCATCAGCCGGTGCAATCACACGCGTGCCGGTAGGCTGAATCGCCACGCCCTGGCCCAAAAGGCCGGTGGCAAATGTCTGGTCGTTTACCTCGGAAAGCGGAATGACGTCGCCCGAGATGGGAGCATCCAGCGTAAGGACTCGACCACGCATACCAAAAGACCTTAGGACTTTAGTGAACATGCTCCCCCTCGGACATACCAATCGACCAAAATAGCCTTAACAGTTTACCACTTGGCACTCGTTTTTGACCATTAGGGAAGTTCGCGCTTGACAACCTCGACGATGTCGTCAACAACGCGCTGGGTCAGCTCGTGCGTCTCGGCCTCGGCCATAACGCGGACCAGCGGCTCGGTACCGCTCGGACGCACCAGAATGCGACCGCGGCCGTCAAGTTCCTTCTCGGCAGCAGCGACAGCATCCCAGATGGGCTGGCAATCGTCCAGACCAGCCTTGTTGTCGGAATGCACGTTGACGAGTACCTGCGGGTACTTCTTCATGATGCCGGCAAGATCGGTGAGGGTACGACCGGTGCGCTTGAGCACGGCCAGCAGCTGAAGAGCCGTCACCAGGCCGTCACCGGTGGTGTTGTGCTCCAGGAAGATGATGTGGCCGGACTGTTCGCCGCCGATGACGGCGCCATCCGCGAGCATACGCTCCAGAACGTAGCGATCGCCCACGGCGGTCTGAACCATTTCGAAGCCCTGCTCCTTCATAGCGATGGAGAAACCCAGGTTGCACATGACGGTCGAGACGATCTCGGAGTTGGCGAGCTTGCCGCGAGCGGCCAGGTCGGAACCGCAGATAGCCAGGATGTAGTCACCGTCGATCTCATTGCCCTCGCTGTCCACGAACAGCACGCGATCGGCGTCGCCGTCGTGGGCCAGGCCGATATCGGCGTGGGTGCGCAGCACGAGCTCGCGCAGGGGCTCAAGGTGCGTAGAGCCGCACTCAACGTTAATGTCAGTGCCACAGTAATCGGTGTTGATGGCATGGACCGTGGCACCCAGGCGCTGCAGCGCAGCGGGCGTGGTCTGGCAAGAAGCGCCATGGCCGCAGTCGACGGCAACGACCAGGCCATCGAGCCTCAGACCATCAAGCGTATCGATGGCGTGGTCGACGTATGCCTTGCGAGCGTCCTTCATCTTGATGATGTGGCCCACGCCGGCACCGGTCGGCAGCGTGTCGGCAGCCATGGCTTCCTCGGACATGACCCAGGCGCTGATCTCTTCCTCGACCGCATCGGGAAGCTTCATACCCTTGCGGCTAAAGAACTTGATGCCGTTGAACTCCGGCGGATTGTGCGAAGCAGAGATGACGATGCCGCCGTCGAGCTCGTTCTGGACGGTGAGCAGCGCCACGGCAGGCGTGGGGATGACGCCGCAGCAGTGAGGACGGCCGCCCTCGGCCATGATGCCGGCGGTCAGAGCGCTCTCGAGCATGGTGCCCGAAAGACGCGTGTCGCGGCCGACACAGATATCCGGACCAAGGAACTTGGTCGCCGCGCGGCCCAGGCGAAACGCGAGGTCGCACGAGAGGTCGGCATTGGCGACGCCACGGACGCCGTCGGTACCGAAGATGTTCTGGGGCATAGGATCGCTCCTTCCCTAGCAGGCGATATGCAACCGCCCACCCTAGTAGAGAAAAGCGGGACCCGCCGAGGAATCGGCAGGCCCCGCTTGTACATTGTATCTCGAAAGGAGATAAAACCTTAGCGCTTGGAGAACTGGGGAGCGCGGCGGGCCTTCTTGAGGCCGTACTTCTTGCGCTCGACCACGCGAGCATCGCGCGTAAGGAAACCGGCCTTCTTGAGGTCAGCACGGTAATCGCCAGCGTTCAGAAGAGCGCGAGCGATGCCCAGGCGCAGAGCGCCGGACTGACCGGAGATGCCGCCGCCATCGCACAGAGCGATAACGTCGAACTGACCGGCGGTGTCGGTCACCTTGAAGGGAGCAAGGGCGTTCTCAACGAGCTGATGACGGCCGAAATACTGCTCGGCGTCACGCTTGTTGATGGTCACCTTGCCGGTGCCGGGGACGAGACGGACGCGGGCGACGGCGTTCTTACGACGGCCGGTACCCTGGTAGACAACGGTGTTCTCAGCCATCTTTAAGCCTCCAGCTCAATCTTCGTGGGGTTCTGGGCAGCGTGCGGATGCTCGGCACCAGCGTAGACCTTAAGTTTGGTCATCTGGGCACGGCCGAGGGTGGTCTTGGGCAGCATACCGCGAACGGCGCGCTCGATGACCTTCTCCGGGTGCTTCTCCATAGCCTGGCGGAAGCTCTCAGCCTTGAGGCCGCCGTTGTAGCCGCTGTGGCGATAATAGGTCTTCGTGTCGGCCTTGTTACCGGTAAGCTGGACCTTATCGGCGTTGATGACGACAACGAAGTCGCCGCAGTCGCTGTTGGGCGTGAACTGGGGCTTGTTCTTACCGCGCAGGATCATTGCGATCTGGGTGGCAAGACGGCCCAGGACAGCACCATCGGCGTCGACGAGAACCCAGTTGCGCTGGACCTCGCCCTGCTTGGCGTAGTGAGTCGATTTCGAAATCACTTAGACTCCTCCATGTACAGTACGTGTTGTTACAGAGATTCACGGGGCTCTGCAAGTAACCCGTCCATATTACCCCGCTCGCCGTACGAGTCAACAGGTATTTTGGCACCGACCAGAGTTTCTGCACATGTCATCCACGAGCCGTGATGTCGCAGCGTTAACGCTCGACAAACGCCTCGATATCTCCCAGCAAGCGCTTTGCCTCCTGGCGGCCCTGGATATACAGATCGAGAAGCTTTGCCGGATCGTGCTCGACATGGCCGACCTCGACCGGCTTTTGCGGAGCGACGACCAGTGCGCGGCCCTCGCGCTCATACTTCCACAGGTGCATGCGCTGGAGGTTATAGCGGTCGTGGCGCGTCTCGATAGCCTCGAGCAGATAGGGGTAGTCGGCATAGCGCGCACGCGCCGCCGGCAAAAACTCGTAGGGCTTTTTCTCATATGAGCGGTCCTGGGTGACGATGACGACCGCACGGTCGAAGCCCGCCTCCTCGAGCACATGCTCGATAGGAACCGAATCGGCTACGCCGCCGTCGACGTATTTGTGCCCGTCAATCTCGACCGGCGGCGTCACCAGCGGCAGCGACGTCGAGGCGCGCACGGCGTCGAGGTCGAGCACGGCGCTTTTGACCGGCAGGTAGGCAGCGGTTCCAAACAGCATGTCCGTCGCGACGGCGTACATCTCGATAGGGCTGGCGTCGAACGCCCCGTTGTCAAAGGGATCCAGGCGGTCCTGGATATCGTTGAAGATAAAGTCGTAACCCACGATGGAGCCCGTGGATGCGAAGGATGCGGCACCCATGTAGCGGTTGTCATTGCAGAAGGTCAGGTTGATGCGATTGACGCGACCGATCTGGTGTGACTTGTAGTTGACGCCGTTGAGCGCACCGGCCGATACGCCATATACCGCCGGAATTTCGACACCGGCCTCCATGAGAACGTCGAGCACGCCGGCGGTAAACTGCCCACGAAAACTGCCACCCTCCAAGACGAGCGCGACCTTGCCGACGTTCTTTGCCTTATCTTCTGCAGTCATATTGACCTCCTGCGATTGCGTTTTGACTTTCTTCTACCCAGTTTTGGGATGGAGGGCGCATGGGTTTTGGAGTTGAGGGGGCGGCTGGCGGAAAGCACGTCCCGTTCTGAGGGGCGATTCCGGGATGCGCTTTCCGCCTGGGTTGCCATGGGGAAAGCATGTCCCACTCTACGGCTCGATTCCGGGTCGCAGCTTCCACTTGAGGCGTCATCCGGAAAATGTATCCCATTCCGAGCTTAGATTCCGGGATGCGGTTTCCGCCTGGGCAGTCATTGGGAAAACGCGTCCCACTCTGCGTCACTGAGGCGTTTTCTTTACGCCCGCGCCCTGCATAGAGTTCGATTCTCCGCGGTACGGGGGATCCGTTGATGCTGGGCGAGGCCAGCTGAAATTCGATAAACATCGCATCTATATTGGGCTGAGGCTTTGCGCGAAGAATCCGCGTATTTGCTTCGCAAATACGCACCGGCTTCGGCCGGCTGCCGCCGCCCTCGCCCGCGGGCTACAAACGCTTCGCGTTTGCTTAACGCCCGCGCCCTGCACAGAGTTCGATTCTCCGCGGTACGGACTAGAAATAAAAAGACAGGTAGATACGAATATCTACCTGCCTGTTACTTATGGTGGAGCTGGCGTTCATTCGGTCGAACACCTCGCCACCTGGACCTATAGAGCCAGGCAGCGACGGATTATCGCCCAAGCCGGCAGAATCGTCAAACGTGAACGCCACGCGCAGGCCGTCGTCATCGTCGGGGCCGCCCAGCACCACGCGCGCCACGAACGTGCGCAGGAGCTGCGCGTCGTCCACCTCGGCGGCGGCCATGCCCTCAAGCCAGAAAAGCGCGCGGTCGTAGTCAAGGCGGGCGGCCTCAAGGGCCTCGGCCGTGCGCAGCTCGTCCTTGAGGAGCGCCTGCCGCTGCTTCAGCGCGTCTATGCGCTCCTTGCCGCCCGGCGGCGCGATGCCCGACTCGATGGCCGTCCATATGTTGGAGAACGCCGTCTCGATCTTGGCCAGCTCGCCCTTTATGGTCTCGCTCAAGGGCTTCTCGTCGGCGCGCTCCTCCTCGGCGTCGGCCAGCATGCGAGCGATGCGCTCGCGGCTGTCCGCGCTGCCCAGGGCCTCGCGCACGGCGTCGGCCACGCGCTTCTCCACGGCATCGCGGCGCACGGTGCGCCCGCAGCTGCGGCAGCGGTAGTAGTGATAGGGCCTGCCCGACTTGCCCGTGCCGCTGGTGCCGGTCATCAGCCCGCCGTCTCGCCCGTCGTAGAGCTTGCCCGTGAGCGGGAAGTCCCACGCTTCGGTCTTGGCGCGGGGCCTGTGCGAGTCCTCAAGCATCCGTATCACCCTCTCCTCGTCATCCATGGGAACGATGGCGGGCATGCCGCCGGGCACGACCACGCCCGCGTAGCGGTACTCCCCGCCGTTCTCCCGCCGCATCAGTATGCGGCGCACCGTCTGGAAGCGCCACTTGCCGCCGCGCTTGGTGCGGTACGGCTCCCAGGCGCGCACCACGTCGGCCACCGACTTGCCCGACAAGACCATGCGCACGCCCAGGCGGATGGCGGCGGCCTCCTCCTCGTTGACCACGTAGCGCCCGTCCACTATGTCCCAGCCGTAGCGCACGCAGCCGTTGGCCATGCACCGCTCGGCGTTCTTCTGTATGCCGTCGCGTATGCGCTCGCCGTCGAGCGCGCTCTCGTACTCCGCCAGCACCTCCAGCATGCCCAGCTGCAGCACGCCGGACGAGCCGCCGGAAATGTCCTCGCCGGCGTACAGTATCTCGACGCGGCAGCGGCGCAGCATGATGCGCGCCAGGGCCATCTCGTCGCGGTTGCGCATGATGCGGGTCACCTTGTATATGACCACGAAGTCGAACAGCCCTCGCTTGGCGTCTGCCATCATGCGCTGGAACTCCGCGCGGTCGGTGTTGGTGCCAGTCTGCGCGAAGTCGCAGTAGGTGGCCACCACGCGCAGGTCGTTGGCCTCGCAGTACGCCCGCGACTTCTCAACCTGTATCTCTATGGACTCGCCGCGCTGGTTGTGGCTCGAGAAGCGGGCATATATCGCCGCACGTCCGCCCATGGCTACGCCCTGTACAGCTCTACGGGGTCATCGTTAGGCGTTGCCCTGTAATTCAGCACATTCAAGGCTATAGCGCCGTCGATAATCTTGAAATACGCGCCATAGTACACATGGTTGCGCCAGTAATGGATAACGGCCTTCCCCATCGACCCGTCGCGAAGGTACGACACGGTGCCGTGCGAGCCGTTATCGTTCTTGCCGTACGAGTTGAAGAAGACCTCCACCGGGTACTTGGCGTTTTTCCCCGTCTTCGTCAACGGGTGAAGGCTCAACGTCACACGGTTTTCCGGGAATGTCACAACTGAATCAACGGCTTCAATTCGCGCGAAGTTCGTGCGGAGACTCGGCAATGACGGCACGCCTGTGACAGCGGGCGTGAGCATGTGTTCCAGCTTCGCCACGTTCGCCTTCACTGCCGCAACCGCATCCGCATCGCCATAATAAAAGCGTTCGTCGGCAAACACCTGACCGGTCTCGCGCTCGTACTTGACCACTGTACGGCATAGGTACGGCTTATTGTCAAACGGGAACGGCCCCAAGTCGTATTCCGGACACACCATGGCGGGCGGCACCTCGTGCTCACGCAGGATGCGAGCCTCCTCGGCGCGCTGGGCTTCTTCCTCTGCGCGGCGCTTTTGCTCAACCTTGCGTTTCTCCTCAACGAACTCGCGCATGGCGCGCTTTTCATCTCGCGCCGCTTTCGACGCATGCAGGAAATCAAACAAGCCCATGGCTACTCCATCTCGCTGGCGGCCTGGAACCACACGACCGTGCCCACCACGCGCACGGGGCCGTCGTCCATGCCGAAGATCATGTCCTCGTAGTCCTCGAAGCTATCCGCCGACAGCATCAGCTTGGTGCTGCCCTTGTACCAGCGGCGCATGACCGCGCGGTAGTCCTCGGTCTCCACCACGGCGATGGACCCGTTGGCGGGCTGGCGGTCGGGGTCGACCAGCACGTGGCTGCCCTCGGGTATGACGCGGTTCATGCAGTCGCCCTCGACCTCCAGGGCGAACGCGCGCGGATGCCCGGCGCACACCGAGGCGGGCACCTCAACGCGGTGCGCTATCTCCTCCTCGTCGGCGAGCGCGCCGGCGTGCACGCGCCCGAGCGTGAGCAGCGGCACGGTGGCGCTGCTGGCCACCACGGGCATGGCACCGGCGGGCATATAGGGGCTGCCCTTGGGCTTTTTGGTCACGGGGTCAATCTGATCCATTCCGCCGTCTTCTATAAGGTGTGACTTACTAATCTGATAGCAGGCCGCCATGCGCTCAATAGCTCCCATACGGGGTTCGGAGCGGCCATTTTCCCACTGCGAAACGGCGTTACCTGTCACACCTGCAATCTCACCCAGTTCATCCTGGGTAACGTCGAAAATCTGCCGTAACTTCTTTATGTTGTCGGATATCGGCATCTTAACTCCTTCCAGGACTTAAATTTATTTTCAATTTTACCAAAATTAATCTTGACCGTGTTCTGAAGATTAATTACAGTTATGGACAGAAAGGAGGGAGTATGAAGTCACTCAAGCAGGCGCGCATGAGCAAGGGCGTAACCAAGAAGGCAATGGCTGAACATCTGGGCATTTCAGGACCTACATACGATGTTTATGAAGACCACCCCAACCGTATGCGCATCGAGACGGCTAAAAAGGCCGCCGACTTCTTGGGCTACAAACCCGAAGAAATTTTTTTTGCTTCAAACTGTAATTAGATTTACCTATCAGAAAAGGAGACACACTATGACCACCAAGAGCCCCCAGCCCGAGTTCGTCGCCGAGATCATCGGCAAAACGCTCGACCACCTCATCGACGACCGCAAGCGCGTGGCCGTCAACTTCGAGCTGGCCGAGAACAGCTGCATGGAGGAGACGCACGTCAGCCTCAAGCGCCGCATCGCGGCCATGTGGGGCTTCCAGACGAGCGGCATCGAGCTTCTGGAGGCGAGCACGACCTGGTTCGAGCTCGGCGGCGTGCAGTTCAACGTCTACAGCTCCGTGCAGTTCAGCGTGAACGGCAAGGGCTGGAGCACCGACTTCAAGACCATCGCGCGCGACACCGCGTACGACGAGAAGGAGTAGGCCATGCTGAACGAGGTGACCGTACGGGGGGGTTCACCGCCCTCAACGTGAAGAGCGGCAAGTGCGTGCTGCAGTTTGAGCTGGACCCGAAGTTCCGCGACTTCATCCCCAAGCTGGTGGAGTTCACGGGGCAGATGCTCAACATCCACGTGTACGACGACCAGGAGGTGATGTTCGTGGATAGGGACACCGGTGAGGTCGCCTACGAGGACGCCCCGCTGCTTCTGCCGGGCGTCGCGGGCGAATGACCCCGATACAGCGCGCCATGTGCGACGAGTGCGCCGCCATGATGCGCGAGTTCTACAAGGACCCAGAGAACGAGAGGAAGTTCCAGGAATGGAAAAGATCAAGGGAAAGAGGGTGCGCGTCGCAGCCGGCAAGCGAAAGACGCGCACCGCAACGGTTCACTTCCGAACCGAGACCAGTGTAACACCCGAGCAGCGCCGCGAGAGGCTGCAGGCCGTTTTCGCCGCCCTGTTCGTCTGCGCGTGCATCGCCGCCACATGGGCGCTGGAGGCAACAGTATGGCCGAGGTAGACGCCAAGGCCCAGGCCCTCGTGGCCAAGGCGTGCGGCTGGGTTGCCTCGAACCCCGATACATGGGCGAAGCTGCGCCGCATCTGCTACCGCCTGATGCTGGAGGGCCACGTCATCCAGCGCGACAGCGTGTACACCCTGGCGTGCCAGAACGGCATGACCGTGAGCGAGGCCAGCGAGTTCAAGCGCGACCACAACCTGTGGAGCGTGCTGTCCCGCTACATGGTGCTGCAGCGCCCCTCCATGCTGGCCGCCGTGAGCTTCCGCCGCACGCCGGTGGACTCCGTGGACCTGGTGGGCACGTGGGAGGCCATCGTGGGCCCAGCCGTTTTCGCCGCCTCCACGCTAACCGAGGCGCAGGGCATCTACGACAGGGGCGCGCAATGAGGTGCACCGTCACGGTCGAGGGCCGAATGCCGAGCCTGAACGACTACATCAGCGCCGAGCGCGCCAACCGCTACAAGGCGGCGGCCATGAAGAAGCGCGAGACGGCGCGCGTGAGAGCGGCGGCCATGCAGCAGCGCGCGCCGCGCTTCGAGCGCCGGGTGACCGTGCGCACCACGTTCTACGAGCCCGACGTGCGCCGCGACGCCGACAACGTGGGCTTCGCGCGCAAGTTCGTGCTCGACGGCCTGGTGGCGGCGGGCGTAATCAAGGACGACTCCCGCAAGTACGTGGAGCAGTGCCCCGACAGGGTGCTCACCGACAGGGCGCGCCCCCGCGTGGTCGTGGAGGTGAGCGACGAGTGACCCGCCGAGACAAGGGCAGGCCACACAGGGCGTGGCGCAAGGCCGACCTCGACCGCATAGCCGAGCTGGCGGGAAAGGTGCCAGCCCGCGAGATTCGCCGCGAGCTGCGGCTGTCCAAGAACCAGTTGGATAACGCGCGGCGCGTGATCAACGCCAGCGGCGGCCACGTGTCCCTGCGCTGCTACCGCCACCGCCTGGAGCTGTGCCCGTCGTGCGGGTGCCGCAGGGCGACCCTCGGCAAGGACGGCATCTGCGAACCGTGCAGACGCCAGCAGCAGCTTGAGGCCATAGAGGCCCGCATAGCCGAGCTGCTGCCGAGGCTGACCGCAGAGGAGCGCCGCACCTACGAGCGCACCGAGTGCGGCCGAGAGAGCCGCGCCGACCCCATGCCGCAGGCCCCGGACACCTCGGGCATGAGCCGCTACGCCGCCGACAAGGCAGCGGAGGCGCACGACGAGGCCATGGAGCGGTGGCTGTGCCGTTACCTGTACCGCAGGGTCAAGGCGGCGCAGAAGCGCAAGGAGCGCATAGAGAAAAAAGTTCCGAAATCCTGAAAAGTTTTTATCACTTTTAATTTTCCCAGTTAGGAGACCCAAATGCTCACGGAAATCATCAGCAAGACCGTCGCGGACAAGACGGTGGACAGCATCCTGAAGCGCATCGGGCGCGCCGTCCCCGTGCCCGAGCCGGGCGACGGCGGCTTCGACGCCGCCATGCGCCAGGCGTTCAACATGGGGGCCGCCTGCATGGCCGCGCAAATCAAGAACGGCCCCGTGCCCACCAAGCGCATCGCGCTCATGGGCGAGGTGGCCCGCGTGGCGTGCCGCGCCCGCCTGGTGGGCATGGAGTGCCGCGTGGTCGTAGACGAGGAGGCCCGCGCATGCAATCGCTAGAGGAGGTCGCGATCTGCGACGTGTACCCCTACGAGCGCGCCGACGGCGAGCCGATGAACCCGCGCGACTTCACCACCAGGGAGAGCGCCGAGCACATCGCGGGACTGGCCGCGCAGTTCAAGGCCAACCGCCTCAACCCCGGCCAGCCCGTCATGAAGCCCATCCTGTACAAGGAGGGCGGCATCTACTGGATCATCGACGGCGAGTGCCGCGTGCGCGCCATGAGGGCCATCGGCACCGAGCGTTTCCTCGCCGAGGTCTACGACGACCTGGACGACGCCGAGCTGGCGCGCGTGGAGGCCGCCAAGGCCATGGTGGAGACCGACGCCAAGCTGGGGCTGACCGCCGAGGAGAAGTCGCGCGGCGTGCAGACCATGCTGGCGCTCGACATTCCCGACGAGGAGGTGGCCGTGGCCGCCCGCACCGACGCGGGCACCGTGGCCAAGGCGCGCCGCGCCGCCCGCAGGGTGCAGGACGCCGCCTACGACATGACGCTCGACCGCCTGGCCGCCATCGCCGAGTTCGAGGGCGACGACGAGGCCGTGGCCGAGCTGCGCGACTGCAAGCAGTCCGAATGGCAGCGCGTGTACGCGGGCCTGAAGGCCAAGGCCGAGCAGAGGCGCAACCGCGCCGAGGTGGTGGCGGTGCTTGCCGACGCGGGCGTCGAGTTCGTCGACGAATGCCCCGAGGGCTTCGCCGCATGCCGCACGTTTTCCGACTACCGCCCCGACCTGGCGGCGCTGGACGCCTACGTGGCCGACAACGCGGGCGCGGGGCTTCTGGCCGAGGAGACGCCGTTCGGCGTGACCCTGCTGGCGCCGGTGGCCGAGGGGGCCGACGAGGCCGCACAGGCCGCAGCCCAGCGCAAGGCCGACTTCCAGGCCGCCTACGAGGACGGCGCGAAGGCCCGCCGCGAGTGGCTTGCCGCCCACGCGGGCGACCTCAAGTCGATGCGCCGCACGGCTCTGGCGCTGACCGCGTTCGTCATGGAGGCCGAGGCCGTGGAATCGTTCGAGGAGCTGCTGGGCCGACCCATCGACCGCACGCCCACCGAGCTGGCCGTGGCCATGGGCTGGCGGGCAGCGTGGAACATGAGCGGCTGGACGGCCTGGAGACTCATGGAAGGCGGCAGCTCCGTGTACCTCAACCGAGAGACGGTCGAGAGCGTGACCATCATCTACGAGGCCATGAAGGCCGACGGCTACGAGCCGAACGCGGCCGAGACGGAAACCTACGAGGCGTGCATGGCGCGCCTGGGAAGCGAGGAGTAAATGAGCGAAGCAGTTGAGGCCGAGATCATCGAGCCCGAGGAGGCGTCAGAGCTGACCGTGGCGTACTCCCCCGCCGTGATCGAGGCCAACTTCGACGCCCTGGAGGCGCACGTGCGCAGGCTGGTGGCCGACTACGAGGGCGCGACCTACGACATGGGCAAGGACGAGAACGTGAAGGCCGCCAAGCGCGACCGCGCCTACCTCAACGGCATCGCCAAGGAGATAGACGAGCGCCGCAAGGCCGTGAGCCGCGAGTACACGAAGCCCCTGGCCGCGTTCGAGGACAGGTGCAAGGCCGTGGCGGGCATCGCGAAGCAGGCAGCCGACGGCATCAAGGCGCAGCTGGACGAGGCCGAGGAGGAGCGCCAGCTGCGCGCGTACGCCAAGCTGCGGGAGCACTACGAGGAGTTCGCCGGGCTGCTGGCCCCCGTCGTGCCCTATGAGCGTTTCCACGAGAAGCAGTGGACCAACAAGACCTTCGGCGAGGTGAAGGCATTCAAGGCCCTGGAGGCCAAGGTGGAGCGCCTGGCCCAGGACTGGGAAACCCTCAAGGCGCAGTTCCAGGGCGAGCCTTTCTACGACGAGGCCGAGCGCGAGCTGTTCGCCACCCTGGACCTGGGCGCGGCCATAACGGCGGCGCACAAGGCCGAGGAGGAGCGCCGGCGCATCGCCGAGCTGAAGGCGGCCATGGAGCCGGAACCCGTGGAAGAGCCCGAACCCGAACCCGAAGCGGTGCCCGAGCCCGCGGAATGCCAGCCCGCAGAGTTCCCGCAGCCGCTTGAGCAGATGCCCGAGCCGCAGCCCGCGCCCATGCCCGCCCCGGTGCCGCCAGCGCCGCCCGCACCGGCACCCGTGGCCATGGCAGGCGACCCGTGGACGGTCGTGGTGCCGTGCGCCACGCGCGAGCAGATGCAGGGCGTCGCGGCGGCCCTCAAGGCGCAGGGCGTCGTGGGCACCATCATGCACGGCACGGTGGGCCAGGTTTACGAGCGGATGAACGGAGGCTACTAGCATGACCCAGGAACAGCAGTCCATCGACCTCATGGCGGCCGTTGCCCGCGTGCAGCGCGCCGTGGTGGTGCCCAAGGCCAAGTACAACGCTTTCGGCAAGTTCAGCTACCGCAGCTACGAGGACATAGTGGCCGCGCTGAAGGAGCCGTGCGCCAAGGAGGGCCTGGCGTTCTTCATGACCGACGAACTGGTGCAGATAGGCGACCGCTACTACGTGAAGTCCACGGCGTGCGTGTTCCCCGCCGAGGGCGGCGAGGGCCTGCTGCAGGTGAGCGCCTACGCCCGCGAGGACGAGCACAAGAAGGGCTCGGACGACGCCCAGGTGACCGGCATGGCGTCGAGCTACGCCCGCAAGTACGCGCTGTGCGGCGCGTTCGCCATCGACGGGCAGAGCGATCCCGACGCCATGGAGAAGCAGCCCGCGCCCGAGGAGAAGCAGCCGCCCGCAGACGGCCCCTTCACGGCCCACTGCCGCAGCTGCGGGGCGCGCTACCAGTTCGCCAGCATGCCGCAGTACATGGAGTTCGTGGCCAACAGCCCGTGCTGCCCGCGCCCCGACTGGCAGGTGGAGTAGATGCAGGCGCTCACCGAGGAGCTGGACGAGCTGACCGACAGGCTGGAGGCCGAGCTGAAGACCTGCAAGGAGTCGGGCTGCCAGTACGCCGAGAACGAGGCCGAGTACCGCAAGGCCCTGCGCATCGCCATCCTGAACGAGCGCCAGAAGGGCACTCCCGTCACCATCATCGGCGACGTGTGCCGGGGCCAGGAGCAGATAGCGGAGGCCAAGCGCCGCCGCGACTGCTCCGAGGCCATCTACAAGGCCTCGCAGGAGGCCATCAACGTAATCAAGCTGCGTATCCGCATGGTAGACGCGCAGATCACCCGCATCTGGAACAGCGGGGACGTAACCCAAGGAGGGTATCTATGAGCATCAACCGCGTGTGCATATCCGGCAACCTGACCCGCGACCCCGTGCTGCGCTCCACGTCTGGCGGCATGTCCGTGCTGTCCATGGGCGTGGCCGTCAACGACCGCCGCAAGAACCAGCAGACCGGGCAGTGGGAGGACTACCCGAACTTCGTGGACTGCACGCTGTTCGGCACCCGCGGCGAGAAGCTGGCGCAGTACCTCGCCAAGGGCAGCAAGGTGGCCGTCGAGGGCAAGCTGCGCTACCGCAGCTGGAACGACCAGCAGACCGGCCAGAAGCGCAGCGCGCTGGAGGTCGTGGTGGACGAGCTGGAGTTCATGAGCGGCCAGCAACAGCAGCAGGGCTACGCGCCGCAGCAGTACGCGCCCCAGGCGGCCCCGCAAGCGCCGCAGGCCCGCACGTACGGCCAGGGACGCCCCGCCCCGGCACCTGCGCCGCAGCAGCCCGCCTACGCGCCGCAGCCGGCCATTCAGCAGGCGTACGCGCCACAGCAGCCCGCGCCGCAGCAGCAGGCCATGCCGCAGCAGCAGGCCATGCCCGATCTGTACGACGAGGATATCCCGTTTTAGGGAAGGCGACGGCGACACTATGGGCATGGTTATACACGACGACTTCTGGGCGGCCGCGCAGGCCATGCCCGAGAAGCAGCGCGCGCCGTTCATCTACGCCATCGTCGAGTACCGGTTCACGGGCAAGGAGCCGCAGGGCAGCCCCGCGTGGCTGCCTACCTTCCTGGTGCTCAAGGGCAGGCTCGACATGGGCGACGAGAAGAGCGAGCGCGCAAGGAAGGCGGCCAACGCCCGCTGGGGCAACAGGCCGGGGAAGGAAGACGCGGTGGACGATGCGGCGGCACGGGCGCAAGCCGATGCGCAAGCACATGCGGGAGCATATGCGGATACAGATGCAGTCGCACATGCGCAAGCAGATGCGGATGCACATGCAGGCGCATCGAGTTGCGGCAATGCAGAGGTTGAGGTTGAGGTTGAGTATATAGATAACCCCTTAATCCCCTTTGACGAAATCGTGCATGCGCTCAACGAGGCAGCCGGCACCCGCTACCGCTCAAGCAGCGCCAAGACCCGCAGGCTGATACACGCCCGCTGGGCCGAGGGCTACCGCCTCCCCGACTTCCTGGCCGTCATCGACACGATGGCAGCCGAGTGGGCGGGCGACCCGAAGATGGCCAAGTACCTGCGGCCCTCCACGCTGTTCTCGCCGAAGTTCGAGGACTACGTGAACCGCGGCCCGAGGACCCGGAAGGAGGCCGACGGCTATGCCGAGTACGACTGAGTGCCCCCACTGCGGGGCGCAGCTGGAGGTCCGCTACGTGGTGCTGGCTGGCCGCCGCACCTTCTGCGGCTGGAAGCCGTGCGGCTGCCCGGGTGCCGTGGCGGAGCGCGACGAGCGTTCGCGCCTTGAGGCCAGGGCCAAGGCCGAGGGGGCCGCAGCCAAACGCCGCCGGGCCTACGAGCGGGCCGGAATCAAGCCACGCTTCATGACGGCCGCCTCCCCCATGGCCGAGGGCATTGCCGCGAAGGTTGAGCAAGGGCGCGGGGCGTACATCTGCGGCCCCGTGGGAACCGGCAAGACCCACCTGGCGAGCGCCGTGGCGCGGCTCCTGGTGGACGGCGGCACCAGCGTGAGGGTGACCGACATGCTGGGCGTGCTGGCCGCCATCAAGGGCACCTACGGCGGCGACGGCACCGAGGACGGCGTGCTGTCCAGGCTCTCCCGCGTGGGGTGCCTGGTGCTGGACGACCTGGGCAAGGAGTCCCCCACCGACTGGACGCTGGGGCAGGTGTTCCGCGTCGTGAACGACAGGTACGAGAACATGAGGCCCGTGGTCGTGACCACGCAGTACGGCAAGGGCGACCTCATACGCCGCCTGGCCAAGAACGGCGACGAGGAGACGGCGGTGGCCATCGTGAGCCGCCTGTCGGAGATGTGCGACAAGTACGAGCTGCAAGGCAGGGACAGGAGGCTATCGAATGGCAAACGTTGACACGCTGCCCGAGATCCTGCGCCCCCTCATGGAGGGGCCGAGCATCGAGACGCCCAGGTGCGCCGTGTGCGGCGCGCCGTGGCCGCTCAACCGCCACCACATCGTGAGGCGCGGGGCGGGCAAGCTGTTCCGCGACGGGCGCGAGGTTCCCAAGCCCACGGTGATGCTGTGCGGCAGCGGCAACGGCAGCGGCTGCCACGGGCTGGCGCACGCCAACCGGCTGCACTTCCGCTGGATCAGGGCCGAGCAGAGGTTCAACCGCCCCGCCCCGCCGGGCTCGGGGCACTGGGAGTACCTGCTGCTGCCGGAACCGACCAAGTACGCGGATGCCCTGGCCATGGACGGCTGGGGTCGGCTGCCGAGGGGCAGGCGGTGCATGTGAGCGGGTACGAGCCTTCAAGCGGGTGGAACCTCCCGCCCGGGTGCTTCGAGTCCGACCCCAGGGCACCGTGGAACCGGCCCGACCCGTGGGAGGGCCGCACGTGCCGGGAGTGCCGCTTCTGCGGCCGCGTGCAGGGAGCCGGCGGCGAGGCCGTGTGCGCCTGCGATGCCATGACGGGCGGCGGCCCCGACGTGGAGGCGGTAGACGAGACAAGCGAGGCATGCGAGTGCTTCGAGTTCGAATAGGAGACGAAACGATGAAGAAGATCTACGCGGTGGCCACGGAGAGCGACGTGGTGCTGGCGTTCGAGAGCAGATCGGACGCAGACGAGTACGCAGGCGAGCACGACGGCATGGCGGTGCTGCCGGTGCCGTGCGTGGGGGCCTACGAGTTCCCCAGCGAGCGGCCGGAGACCGACTGGGACCGAATCGCGGAAACGCTGCCGAAGGGAGGCGAGCAGGCATGAGGCTCTACGTCATCGGCCCGGTGACGGGCATGCCCGGCAAGAACCGCGCGGCGTTCGAGGACGCGAGGGACAAGCTCGCGGCGATGGGACACCGCGCCGATACGCCGCACGCGCTAGTGCCGGATGGCGCGACCTGGGAGCAGGCAATGCGCATCAGCCTCAACCGCCTGACCCAGCCGAGGCGCGGCGGCGCTCCGCTGTACGACGGAGTTGCACGCCTGCCAGGCTGGCGCGAGAGCAAGGGGGCGGCGCTCGAAGACGAGGTTGCCCGCGCGTGCGGCATCAGGACCATGGACCTGGCGGACTGGCTCGACCCCTCCGCGCCAGCCGCAGCAGGGGCCGCGCAGGACGCCGCCATGCCCTGCTTCGACGTCGGCGAGGTCCGCGTGAAGGTGGAAGTAGACGCGGAGAGCGTCGCGAAGAGCCTGTGCGAGGCGATGAAGCCCGCGCTGCAGATGGCGGTGAGGTAGCCATGGCGCAAAAGGACAAGCCGAAGCGCCGCCCCAGCATCGAGGTGCGGTGCCCGAAGTGCGGGATGCGCGAGACATGGCACCACCTGCCGAAGGGCGGCGACCGATGCCGGTGGTGCGGCCACCTGTTCGAGGACTTTACCTACCGCAAGGTCGGACCGGGCTCGAAGGAGGGCGCGGAATGACGAACTGGGAGCGTTACTTCGGCACCCCCGAGGCCGCGATGCGCATGGAGGTGCGCATGATGCGCGACGGGCAGCGGTTCTATATCGCGGTGAGCGAGTGCAACCCCTACACCAAGTGCGCGTTCGAATCGCGCACGGTGCGCGACTTCCGCTCGTGGGGCGAGTACCTGGACTGGCTCAAGGCGGAATACGACGACGGGACCATAAGGTGGGAGGACGAATGAACCGCCCGGGATGCAACTGGGGGTGCCTGCTCCTCATAGCGGCAGCCCTCGCCATCGACATCGCGGCGTTCGTCGCCATGCGCGCGCTGGTGACCGGCCTCATGGCCATGGCCGTGGCGGCGTGCTAGAGACAACCGAATACCGAAACGACTACGGGCCGTCCTGCGGGCGGCCTTTTCTGCGCCCGGCGACACGCCTGCGACCATATGAGCCGAGAGTTAGGAGACGCATGGCCAGAGGCGAGACATACGAGGAGTTCACGGCGAAGTTCGAGCCGAAGAAGACGACCGACGACTGCTACACCCCGCCGGAGGTGTACGGCTGCGTGCTTGATTGGGCACACCGCGAGTACGGGTTCGACCTGGCGAAGGTCGCGCGCCCGTTCTACCCGGGCGGCGACTACGAGCGCGAGGAGTACCCGGAGGGGTGCACGGTGGTGGACAACCCGCCGTTCTCGATCCTGAGCAGAATCGTCAAGCACTACCAGGAGCGCGGCGTGGGCTTCTTCCTGTTCGCCCCCACCCTGACGTGCATGGGCATCCGCAACTGCTGCAAGGTCGTGACGGGCGCCGGCGTGACATACGCCAACGGCGCGAGCGTCAACACCTCGTTCGTGACCAACCTCGACCCCGCCCAGGCGAGGAGCGCGCCCGACCTGCGCGCCGAGCTGGACGCCACGATAGAGCGCCTGCGCCGCGAGAAGGCCAAGGCGCTGCCGAAGTACGAGTACCCCGACGAGGTGCTGACCGCGCCCATGCTGGCGCGCTACTCCAAGTACGGCATCGACTTCCGCGTAGGCCCGCAGGAGTGCAGCTTCACGAGGGCGCTCGACGCGCAGCGCGGCCAGGGCAAGGCGATATACGGCAGCGGCTACCTCATATCAGAGCGTGCAGCCGCAGAGCGTGCAGCCGCAGAGCGTGCAGCCGCAGAGCGTGCAGCCGCAGAGCGTGC
>CAJMOX010000011.1:0-56649 GCA_905215135.1 uncultured bacterium | reverse complement strand
AGCTGCGGAAACGCGGGGCCCGTTCAGGCTGTTGCGTTGAGATTGAAAATCAACCAATGTCTCTTGATATAGGTAAGCAATGGCGGTGCCGGTGTGGACTTGGATCGTGGCTGTTGACCTGACGACGTTGCTGATGCCTGTGTCCGCCAACAGGTCCAGGGGGCTGTGGTCTAGCTCCCACTCTAGGCCGTGTTCGCTTACCTCGGTGTTGGGGGCAATGCCGATGATGGAGAACGTCTTGCTCTCGGCGCCCTCAATGGTCCAGGATTCGCCTTCGTGCAGAATGCGAGCTGTGGTCGCGTCCTCGGCAATCCAGACGGGGGCGTCTTTGTAGTTGGCTAGTAAGCCTAGGACGCTTAGGGCCATATCCGGGCGGCCGCCCGTAGCGCAGGTCGCAACCACTTCGGCGCCCGGCCAGCGACGGCGGACGGAATCGAGCGCCAGCGCCAGATCGGTATAGTCCTTGTACGGGTCGTGGCGCTCAACTTCAAAGTCCTCAGCGGCATCAACAAGAGCGCGACCGGCTTCGCTTACCGTATCGGCGTCCCCTACATACACGTCGCAGCTCAGGCGAGCGCCCAGCAGCGCGTCGAGACCGCGGTCCACGGCGACAACGTGGTCGCACTCCCCTACTAGCCTACGCAACAGATCCGCGCTCGCCACCAAGGGCGAGCCGCAAACCACTAATACCTTACAAGCCACAGCTCTCGCCTATCCCTCAAACGCGAGCAGGCGGGCCAGATCCAGCTCCTCGTAGCTGTCGATAAAGATATCGCAGTTGGCGCGCACATCGTCGCGCTTCATGCGGCCGTGCGGGTCATAAATACCTACACGCTTAAAGCCGGCGACCCCAGAACTCCTTAGGCCAAAGACGGCGTCCTCAAACACCCACGCGCGCTCAAACTTGTGCCCGTGGCGCTCTTCTAGGCGGCGCAGCGCCAGCTCGTATACGTCGGGGAACTGTTTGGAGCGTCCTGCCTCGCCCGTCGTGGTAACAAACTCCATGTACGCGTCGAGCCCGGCGCCCGCAAGCGCAGACGTAACCAACTCGGCCGGCGTGGACGTGGCAACGCACAAGGCAATGCCCGCCGCATTCGTCTGCTCCAAAAATGCCAGGAGCCCCTCGCGCGGCGGCACCTTGGAGTACCCATCGATCAGGATGTCGCTCAGCTCGCGATACAGCTCCTCGCCATTCGCTCCAATGCCCCAGGTGTCGTGGTAGGCCTGGCACTCGTCCTCGAGCGACAAATGCTCAAACTGGGCAAAATCGTCGACCGTCACGTCAACTCCGTGGCGGTGCAATAACTCGGGCTGGGCATAGGCCCAAACGGGGGTGCTATTAACCAGCGTGCCGTCGCAATCGAAAATAAAAGCGACATTGGGAGCGGCGGTCTGGGACATAAAAGTACCTTTCGATGTCAAATGGTAAACAACCTGCTAAAAACGTTTTACCAAACGTCAAACCAACAATCAAAAAACCCTTATTGGTAAAACTGTCAAGAGTTTTACCATCGCAATTCTGCCAGTGGTCTAAACATGGCGCTTACCGATTAAACGCCGCCCAAAAACCACTTTCCTTCATAAAAGTAACGTACAGGTGTTATCGTAGTTTCTGCCGAAAGTTCCACCGAGCACGCGAGGTGGAACGAATCATAGAACTATCGCCGTCCCTTCGATTCGTGCAGCCTTGGACCTTTCGCATCTAGTCACCAAGGCAACACGCTGCCGCGTCATGATGGGATCAAACGTGAGCGATACAAAGCTAAAGCCAACGGCTAAAAAGCCCGCAACCCGTAAAGCCGCCCCGCACGCACCGGAGCTCACCAAGGACGATGTCTATCTATTTGGCATCGGCACGTGGGAGCGCAGCTGGGAAAAGATGGGCGCGCACCCCGACACGCAGAACCGTACGCGCGGCTGGCGCTTTTGCGTTTGGGCGCCCGATGTAAAGAGCGTGCATGTCATTGGCGAATTTAACGACTGGGATGAAGAAGCCAACCCGCTGGTGCCCGTGCATACGAGCGCTATTTGGGCTGGCTTTAGTCCTGGCGCCGAGCAGGGCCAGCTCTATAAATACCTTATCGAGACCAACGAGGGTGAGAAGCTCTACAAGGCCGATCCGTATGCCTTTAAGGCCGAGTGCCCTCCGGGAACGGCGAGCGTGCTGTGGACCCTCGATGGCTACAAGTGGAACGACGCCGCATGGCTCAAGCACCGTGCCGGCCATAACCACATGTCACAGCCCCTTAACATCTACGAGGTGCATATTGGCTCGTGGAAGCGCCATGGCGACGCACCGCAGGGCGAGCCGGACGAGTACGGCAACTACCCCGGCCCCATGGATCCCTTCCCCGCGCAACGCGGCGAGTTCTACACTTACGACGACCTGTCGGTGGAGCTCGTGGACTACGTGCGCGACATGGGCTACACACATATCGAGGTCATGCCACTTATGGAACATCCCTTCGATGGCTCTTGGGGCTACCAGACGACCGGCTACTATGCCGCCACGTCGCGCTACGGCAACCCGCAGCAGCTCATGCACTTTATCGATGCATGCCACGAGGCAGGCATCGGCGTGATCATGGACTGGGTGCCCGGCGGTTTTTGCGCCGACTCCCACGGCCTTGCCACCTTTAACGGCCACATGCTGTTTGAGCACGAGATTCACCCCAACTGGGGCACGCACAAGTTCGACTTCGCCCGTGGCGAGGTCCGCTCCTTCTTGGTCTCCAACGTACTGTATTGGCTCGAGAACTTCCATGTTGACGGCATTCGCATGGATGGCGTATCCAGCATGCTGTACCTCAACTTTGGCATCGATGATCCCGGCCAAAAGAAGTTCAACAAGTACGGTACCGAGGAGGACCTGGACGCCAGCGCGTTTATCCGTCAGGTCAACTGCGCTGTGGAGGCGCACTTCCCCGACGTGATGATGATGGCCGAGGAGTCCACCGCGTGGCCGCTCGTGACCTACCCGCCGCAGGACGGCGGCCTGGGCTTCCACTACAAGTGGGACATGGGCTGGATGAACGACACCCTGCACTACATGCAGACCGATTTTCCGTGGCGCCCCGGCAACCACGGGCTGCTCACGTTCTCCATCATGTATGCCTTTACCGAGAACTTTATTTGCCCGCTGAGCCACGACGAGGTCGTCCACGGTAAATGCTCGCTGATCGGCCGTATGCCGGGCGACTGGTGGCGTCAGTTTGCCGGCCTGCGCACGCTCGCCTTCTACCAGATGACGCACCCCGGTGCCAAGCTCAACTTTATGGGCAACGAGATCGGCCAGTTTATTGAGTGGCGCTACTACGAGTCCATCCAGTGGTTCCTGACCGAGGAGTACGAGACCCACCGTCATCATCAGGCGTTTATCAAGGCGCTCAACCACCTGTACACCGTCGAGCCCGCCCTGTACGAGCGCGGCTACACCGACGACGGCTTTACCTGGATTGACGCGGACAACTCCAAGCAGTCCATCGTGAGCTTTGTGCGCCAGGGCGAGGACGTCGATGACGATCTGGTGATCCTGATCAACTTTGACCCGGCGAGCTACGAGAGCTTCCGTGTTGGCGTGCCGCGCGAGGGTGACTGGGAGGTCATCTTCGATTCCGACCGTCCCGAGTTTGGCGGCAGCGGCTATGCCGGCAAGGAGCCCTACACCTGCTCGAGCGAGCCCTATCCCTGGAACGGGCAGATGGACTCCATCGAGATTAAGGTGCCCGGCCTGGCAGGCGTAGTGCTTAAGCGCCGCGGCCCCAGCAGCTATAAGCCGCCCGTGGTCGAGGAGCCCAAGGCTGCGCCCAAAAAGCGTATGTCTTCGGTGAAGCCCAAGCCTGCGGCTGCTAAGAAGGCTCCGGCTAAGGCCAAGGCTGCCAAGACCGCCACGGCCAAGAAGACAGCCGCCAAAAAGGCTGCCTCCAAGGCCAAAACAGGCACTGTTAAGGCATCTGCCAAGGATGCGTAACAAAACCGTTACAGCTGTAATTACCCGCCCCGACGAGACGTAGGATACAAGTCATAACCGTTCCGGGAGAAACATCCCCGGGGGAAAGGAACGTATGAATAAGATCTTCGACAACAAGCAGGAGTTTACCGAGCTCTATCGCGATGCCGTCATGAGCATCAGCGGTAAGAGCGTCGAGGCCGCCAGCGACCTCGACCGCTTTAACGCCCTGGCCAAGCTCGTGGCCGAGAAGGCGCGCACCGTTGCCACCAAGAGTGACGCCCGCGTCACCGCCGAGGGCAAAAAGCGCGTGTACTACTTCTCGATCGAGTTTTTGATCGGCCGCCTGCTCGACAACTACCTGCTCAACTTTGGCGTGCGCGACATGGTCGCCGAGGCGCTCGACGACATGGGCTTTGACCTGTCCGTCATCGAGAACCAGGAGCCCGATCCGGCCCTGGGCAACGGTGGCCTGGGTCGTCTGGCCGCGTGCTTCCTGGATTCCATGGCAGCCGAGGGCATTGCCGGCTACGGCAACGGCATGCGCTACCGCTACGGCCTATTTAAGCAGGAGATCGTCAACGGCAGCCAGGTCGAGGCCACCGACGAGTGGCTCACCCACGGCTATCCTTGGGAAGTCCGTCGTCAGGACAAGGCCGTGACCATTAAGTTTGGCGGCCGCGTCGAGGGCTTTGAGGAGAACGGCCGCACGTTCTACCGCACGGTAGACACACAGGACATCCTGGCCGTCCCCTATGACATCCCCGTTGTGGGCTATGCCGGCGAGACCGTCAACAAGCTGCGCGTCTGGGCTGCCGAGCCGGTCGAGGAGCACTTCGATCTGGAGGCCTTCAACCGCGGCGACTACGCCCTGGCCGACGCCGAGCGCGCCGAGGCCGAGGCCATCAGCGCCATCCTCTACCCCAACGACGCCGGCGAGCACGGCCGTCTGCTGCGCCTGAAGCAGGAGTACCTGTTTGTCTCGGCCGGCATCTACAGCCTGCTCGACACCTTTGAGAAGGAGCACGGCGAGAACTGGGAGCTGCTGCCGCAGTTTGTGGCCATCCACACCAACGACACGCACCCCGCCATGTGCGGCCCCGAGCTCATGCGCATCCTCATCGACGAGAAGAAGCTCGAGTGGGACGACGCCTGGAACATCGTGACGCAGGTCGTGAGCTACACCAACCACACCATCCTGCCCGAGGCTCTGGAGAAGTGGCCCATCGGCACGTTCTCCAAGCTCCTCCCCCGCGTGTACCAGATCATCGACGAAATCAGCCGTCGTTGGCACGAGTCGTTCGACACCACGCAGGAGGGCTGGCAGGAGCGTCTGCGCCAGACCGCCATTCTGTGGGACGGCGAGATTCGCATGGCCAACCTGTCCGTGATCTGTAGCCATAGCGTCAACGGCGTGGCAAAGATCCACTCCGACATCATCAAGAACATCGTGCTCAAGGACTTCTATGCCCTGACGCCCGAGAAGTTCAACAACAAGACCAACGGCATCTCGCACCGTCGCTTCTTTGCCGAGGCCAACCCCACCTACGCCAAGCTCGTGACCGAGGCCATTGGCGACGGCTGGCTCAAGGACGCCTTTGAGCTGGAGAAGCTCAAGGAGTTCCAGAACGACACCGAGTTCCTGAAGGCCGTGGGTGCCTCCAAGCGCGCCAACAAGGAGCGTCTGGCCGCCTACGTTAAGGCCGAGACCGGTCTGGTCATCGACCCCAACACCGTCTTCGATGTCCAGGTAAAGCGCTTCCACGCCTATAAGCGCCAGCTCATGAACATCATGAAGGTGATGGACATCTACAACCGTCGCATCGCCGATCCTAACTTCCACGTGACGCCGACAACCTTCATCTTTAGCGGCAAGGCTGCCTCGAGCTACACCTTTGCCAAGGAGACCATCCGCCTCATTAACTCCGTGGCCGACGTCATCAACAACGATGCCCGCGTCAACGAGGTCATGAAGGTCTGCTTTATCCCCAACTTCCGTGTGAGCAACGCTCAGCTCATCTACCCAGCCGCCGAGATCTCGGAGCAGATCTCCACGGCCGGCAAGGAGGCCTCGGGCACGTCCAACATGAAGCTCATGATGAACGGCGCCATTACGCTGGGCACCCTCGACGGCGCCAACATCGAGATCGCCGACCTGGCCGGCCGCGAGAACGAGGCCATCTTTGGCCTGACCGCTCCCGAGGTCGAGCAGCTCTGGGCATCCAACAGCTACTTTGCGTGGGATACCCTCAACGGCGACCGCGAGCGTCTGGGCCGCGTGATGGACGAGCTCAAGGACAACACGTTTGCGGGTCTTTCGGGCAACTTCGAGAGCATCTACAACGAGCTCATGAACAACAACGACCCCGACCTGGTCATGGCAGACTTCCGCAGCTACGTGGATGCATGGGAGAAGCTCACCGGCAGCTACGGCGACCAGGAGACCTGGAACCGCAAGGCGCTGCTCAACACCGCCTCGAGCGGCTGGTTCTCGTCCGACCGTACCATTCGCGAGTACCGCGACGAGATCTGGCACGCGTAAAGGCGCGCGAGCTCCCTTTGCCGCACGGCATTACTCGACGGGCGCGACCGAGCGCCGCGCCCGTCGCTAATGGGTTTAGGAACATCGATGACAGAAGGAGAAATCGATGAGTAAGAAAGAATGCATCGCGATGCTCCTCGCAGGAGGACAGGGTAGCCGATTGGGGGCACTCACCCAAAAGATCGCCAAGCCGGCGGTTAGCTTTGGTGGCAAGTTCCGCATTATCGACTTTTCGCTCTCCAACTGCTCCAACTCGGGCATCGACACGGTGGGCGTTCTGACGCAGTACCGTCCCTACCTACTGCATGCCTACGTGGGCTCTGGCGAGGCGTGGGATCTGGACAGCCGCGACGGCGGCGTGTCGATCCTGCCGCCGTACGAGACGCAGACCGGCGGCGCCTGGTATGCGGGCACGGCCGACGCCATTACGCAGAACCTGGACTACATCAAGGCCAACGACCCCAAGTACGTTCTAATTCTTTCGGGCGATCACCTGTATCGCATGGACTACCGTAAGATGCTCAAGACGCACATTGATAACAATGCCGACCTCACGGTGAGCGTTATGCCCGTGCCGTGGGAGGAGGCCAGCCGCTTTGGCATCCTGACCACCGACCCCGAGGACGGCCGCATCACCAAGTTTACCGAGAAGCCCGAGAAGCCCGATTCGAACCTCGCGTCCATGGGCATCTACATCTTCTCGGCCGACGTGCTGATCGAGGCGCTCGAGGAGGACGCTCTGGACCAGCGCTCGAGCCACGACTTTGGCAAGGACATCATCCCCAAGCTGCTCGGTGAGAACAAGCGCCTGTACAGCTACGAGTTCCACGGCTTTTGGAAGGACGTCGGCACCATCGCCAGCTTCCACGAGACCTCGATGGACCTGCTGGGCAACAACCCCGAGTTCGATCTGTTCGACAAGAACTTCCCCATCATGTCCAACATCACCACGCGTCCGCCGCACTACATTGGACCGGACGGCCGCCTGGACGACTGCCTGGTCTCCAACGGGTGCAAGATCTACGGCACCGCTCGCCACTCGATCCTTTCGACCGATGTCATCATCGAGGAGCGCGCCGTGGTCGAGGACTCCGTGCTGCTGCCGGGTGCGCACGTTAAGAGCGGCGCGCACATCTGCCGCGCTATTTTGGGCGAGAACTCCACGGTCGAAGAGGGCGTGAAGCTCGGCTCTGTCGATACCACCAAGGATACGGCCGTCGTTGGAAATGACGTCGTTATCGGGAAGGGGGAATGATCCGATGATCAATCGCAAGGCCATCGGTTATATCACCGCTAACTACTCTTCGTCCTACGGCAGTGTCCTGCTCAAGGACCGCCCCATCGCGTCCGTTCCGTTTTTGGGCCGCTACCGCCTGATCGACTTCCCGCTGTCCAACATGATGAATGCCGGCATTAAGACCGTCGGCGTCGTCATGCCGGGTAACTACCGCTCGCTAATCGACCACGTGGGCTCGGGCAAGGACTGGGGCCTGGACCGCAAGAAGGGCGGCCTGTTCATGGTCCCCGGCAACGCGTATGGCACCACCAAGGGCGGCATGCGCTTCTTGCTGCGCGACATCATCTCCAACAAGACGCTGTTCCAGCGCTCGGAGAAGCCCTATGTCGTGATGATGGGCACCAACATCATCTTTAACATGGACCTCAACACCATCATCGAAGCGCACGAGAACTCCGGTGCCCAGATGACCGTGGTGTACTGCAAGGCCACGCGCAACGTCGATGACGAGACCAAGCTCGAGATTAACGAGAACGGCCGCCTGACGGGCGTGAGCGCCGGCGTCGTGTATGGCGACAACGCCTCTATGGACTGCTGCATCGTCAACCGCGAGACGCTGCTCGAGATTATCGACCACTACCAGGCCGCCGACTATCTGGACCTGCTCGAGGCACTCCAGGGCGACTTTGGCAACATCGACGTGTGCAGCTACGAGTACAAGGGCGAGGTCGTGGGCGTATTTAGCGAGAAGTCGCTGTATCGCCGCAGCATGGACCTGCTCGACCAGACCGTGGCCGATCAGCTCTTTGACCCCGAGCGCCCGATCCTGACCAAGGCTCACGACGTGCCGCCTTCGCGCTATGCGACCGGCAGCCACGCCTGCAACTCGATCATCTCGGCCGGCTGCATCATCAAGGGCACCGTGCGCAACTCGATCCTGTCGCGCGGCGTTGTGGTCGAGGAAGGCGCTTCGGTCACCAATTCGATCATCAACCAGAGCTGCATCATCAAGAGCGGCGCCCGCGTTGAGAACGCCATTCTGGACAAAAACAACGTGGTTCCCACCAACACCGAGCTTCGCGGCACGCCCGAGAACATCCTGGTGCTGGGCAAGGCTCCGTTAACTTGCGACACCACCATCGTACGTTAACGTTGGCACCGCAACATCGCTCGTAACATGTAGAATAGCCGCCCGGTTTGTGCCAGGCGGCTATTCTCGAATTGCAACATGGGAGACAATATGGCAGATTCCAGCAAAAAGATGCAGATCGTGTTTGCCTCGGCCGAGTGCGCACCGTTTGTGAAGACCGGTGGCCTGGGCGACGTGGCGGGCTCGCTGCCTGCGGCGCTTGTGCGCGCCGGCGCCGAGGTCATCGTCATGGTGCCCAAGTACGCCACCATCAAGGACGAGTACAAGGCGCAGATGGAGCACTTCTCCGACTTTTACGTGAGCCTGGGCTGGCGCAATGAGTACTGCGGACTCGAGAAGCTCGAGCACGACGGCGTCACGTATATGTTCATCGACAACGAGCGTTACTTTGCGCGCGACTATCCGTACGGCTTCTTTGATGACGGCGAGCGCTTTGCATTCTTCTCCAAGGCCATCACCGAGAGCCTGCAGCACCTGCCGGCCGGCTTTGAGTGTGACATCCTCCACTGCAATGACTGGCAGACGGCACTGGCGCCCGTGTTCTTGCGCGAGTTCTACCAGGGCCTGCCGCTGTACGACCGTGTCAAGACCGTGTTCTCGATCCACAACGTGGCGTTCCAGGGCCAGTTCAGCGACACCGTGATGGAGGACATTCTGGGTGTGGCGCATATTCCGGCGGCCGCCTCGCAGCTGCGTTGCGATGCCTGCAGCATCAACTACATGCTGGGCGCGCTGCGCTATGCCGATGCCATCACCACGGTGAGCCCCACCTATGCCAACGAGATCCAGACGCCCGAGTTTGGCGAGGGCCTGGACGGCGTTCTGCGCGAGCGCTCCTATGCGCTGCAGGGCATTTTGAACGGCATTGACGTGGCGGGCTTTGACCCGGCGACCGACAAGCGCATTGCCGCCAACTACACCGTCGAGGACCGTTCCGGCAAGGCCGTGTGCAAGGCCAAGCTGCAGGAAGAGCTGGGGCTCGAGGTTCGCGACGACCGTCCGCTCATGGTGATGGTCACGCGCCTGACGCGCCAAAAGGGCATGGACCTGGTCATGTACGCACTCGACCGCATCCTGGCCGGCGGCGTGCAGGTGGCCGTGCTGGGTACCGGCGACCGCGACTACGAGGACGGTCTGCGCTACTTCCAGGACAAGTACCCCGGCACCATGGCCGCGCGCATCGAGTTCGATCCGGCGCTGTCGCAGCGCATGTATGCCGCCGCCGACATGTTCCTGATGCCTTCGAAGTTTGAGCCCTGTGGCCTGTCGCAGATTATCGCCATGCGCTATGGCACCCTGCCCATCGTGCGCGAGACCGGCGGCCTGAAGGACACCGTGCAGCCGTACAACGAGTTTACCGGCGAGGGCACGGGCTTCTCGTTTAGCAACTTTAACGGCGACGAGATGGGCGACGCGGTGTTCCGCGCGGCGCGCCTGTTCTGGGATAACCGCGACGCTTGGAACCAGCTGGTCACGCAGGCCATGAGCCAGGACTTTAGCTGGACGCGCTCGGCCGACAAGTATCTGGACCTGTACTTCTTTATGCACCCGGAGATTGAGAGGCCGGCAGCTGTTGTCGACGAGTCTGAGGCTGTTGCTGAGCCGGTGGCCGCTGAGGAGCCCAAGGCCGAAGAGAAGCCGGTTGAGGCTGAGCCAGCAAAGGCCGAGCCTGAGGTGAAGGCTGAGGTTGCTCACAAGGCAGAGGTCGAGGTCAAGCCTGCTGTAAAGCCCGTAGCTAAGAAGACCGCGACCCGCAAGACGACGGCTAAGAAGACCACGACCACGAAGACCGCTGCGAGCAAGGCCACCGCTGCCAAGGCAACTACTGCCAAGGCAACGACCACGCGCAAGCGCACGACCGCCGCTGCCAAGAAGGCCGCCGAGGTCGAGGCCGCTCCTGAGGTAAAGGCCGAGGTCGCAGAGGTCAAGCCGTCCGCCAAGGCTCCGGCAAAGACCGCTGCCAAGAAGACGACCACGACCGCCAAGAAGGCAACAGCTGCCAAGAAGACCACGGCAACGAAGTCGACGGCCGCCAAGGCTACTGTGACAAAGGCCGCTCCGAAGGCTGCCGCAAAGCCCGCCGTCAAGGTCGAGGAGACAGCCGCCGAGCCCAAGGCCGAGGCAGCTGTCGAGGCCAAGCCGACCGCCAAGACCACCACGCGCAAGCGCGCAACGACGACGGCCAAGAAGTCCACGGCAAAGGCCGCAACTCCCAAGGCAGAGGCTAAGGCCGAGGCCAAGCCTGCAGTAAAGGCCAAGCCGGCACCAAAGGCCGCTGAGGTCAAGACCGCTCCGAAGGCTACGGCAAAGGCCGAGCCCGCCAAGAAGGCCCCGGTCTCCCCCGTCGTCGCGACCGAGGAAAAGGCTCCGACCAAGAAGACCTCCGTCCGCAAGGCAACGGCCACCCGCAAGCGTCGCTAGCCCACAGACGATCCAAAACCTCATCAAACCCTAAGCAAGGGGCGCTCCAACCGGGCGCCCCTTCTCTGTAGGTATTGGTAAAACGATTTTCTAGGACAACCGTTCGCCGATGGTAAACGGATGTTGTTTATACAGCCTGTGTACAAAAGATATACTTACAACTTGTGCGTAAAGCCATGGCCCGCAGGCCGTGATTCTATTGAACTGGACCGTATTATGAGATTGATTCACAACAGCCGTCTGCCGCAGTTTCGCACTCCGTTTGGCGCTGTGACCACAGGAACTACCCTTTCGCTCTCCGTGATTTTGGAGGATGCCGATCCCAACCAGGCAACGCTTACGTTGCGTACCTGGGTAGATGAGATCGGTGAGTCTCTGTATCCCATGACGCACGAGGGCGACGGCATATTTACCGTAGAGCTTGAGTGCACCGAGCCCTGTCTTATCTGGTACAGCTTTATCTGCAATATCGAGGGCCAGCCCGAGGTTCGCCTGGGCGCGCCGCAAGGCCGCACCGGTGGCGAGGGCGTAACTTACGGCTACGCCGAGGTTCCGTCCTTCCAGATTACCGTCTATAAGCACCGCGAAGTGCGTCCCGAGTGGTACGAGCGTGGCATGGTCTACCAGATCTTCCCCGATCGCTACGCCCGTGACGAAAACTGGCGCGAGCGCACGCTGGCCGAGGTCGAAAAACCGCGCAACGGAATCCAGCGCCGTATGGTCGAGGACTGGAACGAGCCGCCCGTGTACGAGCGCGCCGAAGACGGCTCCATCAAGACCTGGGACTTCTACGGCGGCTCGCTCAAGGGCATCCAGGAAGACCTGCCCCGCATCGCCGAGTTGGGATTTACAGCTATCTACCTCAACCCCATTTTTGAAGCCGCGAGTAACCACCGCTACGACACCGCCGATTACACCAAGATCGATCCGATTCTGGGCACCGAGCAGGACTTTACCGAACTGTGTCAGGCGGCCGAAAAGCTGGGCATTTCCATCATTCTCGACGGTGTGTTCAACCACACGGGCGACGATTCGATCTATTTCAACCGCTATGGCAACTACCCCGGCGTGGGCGCGTGGCAGAGCAAGGATTCGCCGTGGCGCGATGCGTTTTACTTCCATGAGGACGGTTCGTATGACTGCTGGTGGGGCGTGGGCAACATGCCTGCCATCAATGAGAGCTCCGAGCTGGTACGCGAGCGGCTCCTGGGCAAGGACGGCGTGATCCGTAAATGGCTACGTGCCGGCGCTCATGGCTGGCGCCTGGACGTCGCTGACGAGCTTTCGGACGATTTCCTGACCGAGATCAAGAAGGCAGTACTTGCCGAAAAGCCTGACGCACTGTTGCTCGGCGAAGTCTGGGAAGATGCCTCCAACAAGATCAGCTATGGTCATTTGCGCCGCTACCTGCAAGGCTCCGAGCTCGACTCGGCCATGGATTACCCCTTCCGCGACATGGTCATCGGCTTTTTGATGGGCTACAAAAACGCTTACCAAGCTGCTGAAGATATCGAGACCCTCCGCGAGAACTACCCGAGCGAGGCATTGTCCTGCGCGCTCAACCTGCTGTCGAGCCACGATCGCCCGCGTATCATCTCGGTGCTCGGCGGCGGCCCCGACGAGTCGCAGCTGCCCGAGTGCGAGCGCAGCAAATGGCGCCTGGACGAGAACTCGATGGGCCTGGCCAAGAGCCGTTTTTGGCTCGCCACGCTCATGCAGATGACCTTCCCCGGCGTGCCTTCGATCTACTACGGCGACGAATACGGCCTGGAGGGTCTAACCGATCCGGGCAACCGCCGCACCCTGCCGACCAAGGACCAACTGCACGACTTCGACACGCTGGCTATTGTCAAAAACGCCTCCGCCGTACGCCGCGCACTGCCGTTTATGATCGACGGCGAGATCAAGGCCTTCGCGCTCAACGACGAGGTGCTGGCATACAACCGCACGGGCAGGGATGGCGAGTCCGCGACGGTTATCATTAACCGTAGTCTGCGCAATTCACACCGCGTGACGATTCCGGCGCTCGACGAATGCGCGAGTGACGTGATCAGCGGTCACGAGTGCGAGATCCACAACGGCACGGTTACGCTCGATTTGTATCCGCTGGGCTCGTCGATCATCTATCACCATGCCGAGCAGCGCCTGCAGGAGCCGCTCGATCACGGCGCGGGCGTTGTGTGCCATATCACCTCGGTACCGACCGATGACGGCAAGCCCGGCACGATCGGCGCACCCACGCGTCGCTTTATCGACCATCTGGCCGCTATGGGCATGCGCTACTGGCAGGTCCTGCCTGTCAACCCCACGGACTTCTTCCGCTCCCCTTACGCCGGTCCTTCGGCCTTTGCAGGCAATATCGACCTACTGCCCGAGAGCCACGAGGAGCTGGCAGCCGACTTTGAGACCTGGAAGGCCCGCGGCGGCGAGGATGCCGATCCGCTGTACACCGCGTTTAAACATCGCAATGCCGATTGGCTCGAGAAGTACTGCGTCTACATGGCCGTCAAAAAGTACTTTGAGGGCGAATCGCGCCACGATTGGCCGGCAGATGTCGCGCGCTACAACGAGCATCTGATCGACGACAAGCGCTTCCACGACGAGGCCGAGCTTCAGGCGTACATGCAGTACCGCTTTGACCTGGCCTGGTGCGAGCTCATGAACTATGCGCACAAGAAGGGCATCGAGGTCATCGGCGATATCCCTATGTACGTGTCCGACGATTCGGCCGACGCGTGGAGCGAGCCCGAGAACTTCTGGTTGTCCGATACCGGTAAGGCAATCGAGATCTCCGGTGCGCCGCCCGACAACTTTGCGCCCGAGGGCCAGGTGTGGGGCAACCCGACGTTCCGCTGGGACCACATGAAGCAGAACGGCTATAGCTGGTGGATGGATCGCCTGCGTCGTGCATTTTCGCTCTACGACCGCGTGCGCCTGGATCACTTCCTGGGCTTCCACAGCTACTTTAGCATTCCCGCGGGTAAGGCCTGCGCCGACGGGCGTTGGCTGGCAGGCCCGGGCAAGGACCTGTTCCAGACCGCCTATGACGAGCTGGGGCCGCTCAACTTTATCGCCGAGGACCTGGGCTACCTGACGCCCGGTGTTCGCGCCATGGCTTCGACTTGCGGCTTCCCCGGTATGGACGTACTGGAGTTTAGCGATTACGACGTTCGTTGCGGCGTGCACCCTACGCCCGGCAGGATCCTGTACACATCGACTCACGACACGTCGACGCTCGCGGGTTGGTGCACGCGCTCCTTTGCGGGCGGCGACGAGCCGAGCGGTGTTGAGGTGGCAGCCAAGCTGATGAGTGACGCGCTGACAAGCGACGCTCCCCTGGTGATGATGCCGCTGCAGGATGTCCTGGGGCTGGGCGACGACGCGCGCATGAACGTACCGGGCGTGGCCACGGGCAACTGGACCTGGCAGGCTGACGAGGCCGACGTTGCGGCCGCCGAGAGCAAAACCGCACAGCTCCTGCGCAACACGCATAGATTCTGGGGCGAAGCGTGATAAAACGCCCGATATAGGGTACAGTTACAGACGTTTGAATTTTTGCGGGCAGAGTAATCTGCCCGCTTTGTGCTGAAAAGGAAGTATTATGGCGCGCTACGATTACAAGTGCTCGAGCTGCGGCAACGTGTTTGAGGTTGAGCATCCCATGTCCGAGACCCCCGAGGTCGTGTGCCCCAACTGCGGCGCTCCGGCCGCCAAGACGTTCTCGGCCAGCGGCATCAAGTTTGAGGGCAGCGGCTTCTACAACACCGACCAGCGAAGCGGCGGCTCCAGCACCAGCGCCACGAGTGGCTGCTGCGCCAACTGCCCGCACAGCCACTAGAAACCAATCAGCCCCGCGCCAACACCAATCGCGGGGCTATTTCTTTGCGCTATGGGTAGCTAATTATCTGCCAGGTTTCCTTATGAGTTGCGGTGAAATAAGGACTGTTTGGCGGTTAGAAGCCGATATTCAATCCCTATTTCACCGCAACTTAGTAATTATTTGCGAACCAATCTGGCGCAGAAGTGACCGTCGTAGGAGTCGGCGTTTACCGGCACGCTTTGGAAAAGGCCTCGAGAGTTTTGGCGTACGGAAACGAGCTTCTTGGCCTGATCGAACTCGGGGAGTTGCAGAATCTGCGCCTCGGAAAGCGGTGCCACGTTAAAGCCGGCACCCTCGGGAGAGCTCAGGAAAGCGTCCACCACCTGCGTGTTCTCCTCGTCGAAGACCGAGCATGTCGCATAGATGAGCTCGCCGCCGGCAGTCACGCGCTCAGCAGCCTCTTTGAGCATCGTCAACTGCAGCTTGGGCAGCTCAACCGTCACATCTTTTTCGGTCAGGCGCCAAGGGATCTCGGGATGACGACGCATGGTGCCGGTGCCCGAGCACGGCGCATCGATAAAGACCGTGTCGAACTTAACCGGCTCGCCAAGCATGGCATCAAACGATGTGAGCACCTCATCAAGCTCGCAAGCATCACCCGAAACCGTGCGAACGCCCTGAATACCGGCCTTATGCAGACGAGCGAGATTCAGATCGCACTTGCGATCATGCAGATCGAGCGCCGTATGCTGACGCTCATAGCCCGCACGCTTGGCCTGGCACATCATCACATAGGTCTTGGTGCCACGGCCGGCACCAATCTCAAGGCAGCTACCAGGGCGAGTGGCAGCTGTGGCGATAAGCTGCGCGTTGAGATCGGATGCCACCGCGGCAGCACGCTCAAACACACCCGAAGCAACGGTAACCTGGGCATCAACCGGGGCATGGCAGCCCGGGAACACGGGTGCCACAAGCTGCGATAGGTACGGATCAGGTTTGGTTGCAAAGGCGTTCTCGTGTAAAGCGAGCGGCGCGGGCGCCAGATTGCCGGCGAAGCCGAGCGCACCCTCTGGAGTGTCAAACGACGCCATAATGCGAGCGCATAGCCAGCGCGGAAGACCCATCAGGCGCGACAGACGAACCAAGCGTCGCTCGGACTCATCCACGTCGGATGCCGTGGCAAAGTCCTCAACGTTGTCCGCAACCTTGTGCAGCACCGCGTTTGCCAGGCCCGCAGCAGACTTAGCACCACTGCGCACCAGCTCAACACCCTGGCTCACGGCAACGCGGCCCGGCGTATGCAGGTAGAGCATCTCGAAGGCCGAGATACGAAGCGCCATGCGAACGCGCGGCGCAACCTTTTTGGGCTTATCGAGAAACTGATCGAGCAGCTCGTCCAAAATACCCTGCGTGGCGGCAACACCCAGCGCCAAGCGGGCGGCAAAAGCGGAATCGCGCTGGTCAATAGCCTTGGCCGATGCGCGAGAGGACAGCACGTCGCGCGCATACATGCCGCGGCGATCGGCCTCCATCAGTACATCGAGCGCAAGCTTGCGCGCGGGAGACAGCTTGCTCATGACAATACACCCCACGAAAGATCGGCACCCTGCAAGCCAGCAGCCCAAGCAGAAGCAGTCATAGCACGCTTGCCATCAGGCTTAACCTCGAGCAACTCGACCGAGCCATCGAAAAGGCCCAGGTAAACACGCTTGGCCTGAACGGCGACGAGCCCCTCACCAAGCGACACATCAGCCGGCGCAGCATCGAGCACGCGCACGGTCTTGCCGGCAATCACGCAACGAGCAGGCGCGGTATCGGAAGAGGCCAGCACATGACGCGCGCAATCAAGCGCCGCCATTTGCGGATCCAAGCGCATCTCCTGCTTAGAAATCTTGGCAGCATGGGTAACGAGCGCCTCATCCTGTTCGATCCACACGGCGGTGCCATCGGCAAGAGAAGGAAGCGTATCGGCAAGCAGTTTGCCGCCGAGCTCAGCGAGCTCCATAGTCAGCGCCTCGGCATGCTTACCGGCAACCGAGGTCGAGGCCTGCGCACAATAGGCGCCGGTATCCACGCCATGCCCAATGCGCATGATAGAAACGCCAGCAATCTCATCACCAGCAAGAATGGCACGCTGAATAGGAGCAGCCCCACGCCAACGAGGCAGCAAGGACGCATGAACATTCACAATACCAAGCGGCGCTATATGAAGCACCTCATCAGGCAAAATACAGCCATAAGCAGCCACACAGAAAATATCAGCCTGCGCAGCCTTGAGCACCTCAACAACCTCAGGCGTCATACGATTAGCCTCAACAACAGGCAAACCAAGCTCGAGCGCCTTAGCCTTAACAGGAGACGGCTCAAGCTTCTTACCACGCCCGCGAACAGCATCAGGACGAGTAACAACAAGCGCAATCTCATTCCCAGCCTCAACAAGCGAAGTCAAAGAAGGCACAGCAAAATCAGGCGTACCCATAAACACAATACGCATAAAAGTTAGTCTCCTCTCAATAACGAGCCGAGACGGCTACAAAAAAGCGTTCTTGGTCGCAAGCGCGCCCAGCCGCAAGAATAGTTCAATAGAAACAAATATACCCAAAAACAAAGAAAGAGCCGCATAAAAGCAGCCCTCCCAACAAAGCACCTATCAGCGAAGACGCCCCTCCCTGGCCCGACGGCACCCGGGCGAAACGAAGAGCGACAACGTAGTCCCTGGGATGGGGCCCACACATATCGTCCCGCGCGCAGTTTCGCAGCAAAGCGAGAATGTTTGAGCACGGGATGATATGTGTGGGCCCCATCCCAGGGACGGACAATTAACCTACTCCGTCTCGCCCGGTCGAGCGCCGCGGGCCAGGGCGTCCTGGTACTCCTTAACTGCCTTGATCCTCTGCATCGGCTTCAGTCGCTCGAACATAGTGTTGCCATGCAGGTGATCGATCTCGTGCTGCAGGCACACGCAGAACAGGTCGCCCGAAGCCTCATAGCGAATCAGGTTGGCATCCAAGTCGTACGCCTCGACGACGACATGGTCGGGACGCTCGATCTCGCAGCTAATCCCGGGGATAGACAGGCAGCCCTCGCTAAACGGCACCAGATGGTCACTCTGCTCAACAATAACAGGGTTGATGAGCACGTACGGGTCGTAGTCGTTCTTGTCGCTGTAGGCGCAGTCGATGGTGACGAGCTGAATGAGCTCGCCGATCTGCGGAGCAGCCAGGCCGCAACCGCCGTTGTCGAACATCATCTTCTTCATCTTCTCGGCAAGCGCCTCGATCGCCGGGGTGATCTCCTCGATCACGGCGCACTCCTGACGCAGGCGAGGGTCGGGCGACAGTACGATTCCGTTGGCTTCCATGGCCATCCTTTCGGGTTGTTACATCAAATCATAGGCATCGACGTCAACGCTCACGCTCACGCCGCGCACAGAGCCCACCTCTTTGAGGCAGGCGTCGATATCATCAGAGACATGGTACCCCACAGGCGACTTCACAAGCAGATGGAAGCGGTAACGGTCCTTGGCTCTCTCGATTACACACGAAGCCGGGCCCAGCACCTGCGGCAAGGCACTCCCCGCCCTCAAAAAGTCGGGCGCGGCGGCATGCCAGCGGCGCTTAAGAAGCTTTGCAATGCGCCCAATGTAGTCCTGCGCGTCATCCGCGTTCGCCGACCACACCAAAATGTTGACCAGACGCACGAACGGTGGATACAGGGCGTCGCGGCGCTGGTCCAAGTCGTAGTCGGTAAAGATCGAACGGTCGTGCTTAGCGACGGCGCGAATGACCGGATCCTCGGGCAGGTAGGTCTGGATGATCACCTCACCGGGACGATCGCCGCGACCGGCACGGCCCGCCACCTGTTCCAGCAGATCGTAGGCGCGCTCCCCTGCGCGGAAATCGGGCAGCTTAAGGGCGAAGTCGGCATTGACCACGCCCACGAGCGTGACCTCGGGAAAATCGAGACCTTTAGCGATCATCTGGGTACCCAGCAACACGGCGCAATCCGCCGCATCGAACTGCTCGAGCAGCTTTTTGTGCGCATCCTTGCCACGCGTGGAATCGGCATCCATGCGAATGATGGCAACGTCCTCGGGAAGCAACTGGTGCAGAGCGTCCTCGATCTGCTGCGTGCCCAGGCCCATTTTTGCCAGGTAGCGACTGCCGCATTTGGGGCAACGGCTCGTGGGCGCGGGATACGGCTGCACGCGCCAAGACGAATCGCATGTGTGACACTGCAGCGTGTGTGTGCGCTCGTGATACGTAAGCGCTGTGGAGCAGTGGTTGCAGGTGGGGACGCAGCCGCACTCGCGGCACATCAGGAATGGCGCAAAGCCACGGCGGTTATGCAGCAACACGGCCTTCTCGCGGCGCTCGACCACACGCTCCAATCCCTCCATCAAGGGTTTTGAGATCATGGAGCGGCTGCCGTGCGAGAACTCGCGACGCAGGTCAGCAATGCGGACCGTAGGCAGCACGGCGTGTCCGGGGCGCTCGGGCATCTCGACACGCGTCCAGGTGGCACCGTTATACATGCCGCGGCGGCAGCGGTCGAGGGCCTCGGCAGAAGGCGTGGCAGAGCCCAACACGAGCGGGCAGCGATAGCGCCGCGCCATCTCGGCCGCCACCTCGCGCGCGTGGTAGCGCGGACTGGAGCCCTGCTTGTAACTTGTCTCGTGTTCCTCGTCGATGATGATGAGGCCCAAGTCGCTGAGCGGGCAAAAGAGAGCCGAGCGGGCGCCGACCACCACGCGGGCCGCACCGCTGGCGACCATATCCCACTGGTCCAGACGCTCGCCAGCCGAAAGACGCGAGTGGAAAACCGCGACCGTCTCGCCAAAGCGCGAGCGAAAGCGGCCGACGGTCTGGGCCGTCAGTGAGATCTCGGGCACCAGCACGCAGGCAGAGCGACCGGCTGCGAGCACGCGCTCGATGGCGGAGAGGTAGACCTCGGTTTTGCCTGAGCCGGTGACGCCGTCTACCAGCACCACGTCGCCATGAGCGTCCAGACGGGCACGCTCGATCTGAGCAAGTGCTTGCTGCTGGCCACTGGTAAGGGAGACCGGCGCTTTGCCGCTTGCCGAGGAGAGCGTGGTCTGTTCATTGCAGCCACGCCACGCACGGCGCTCCTCCACCACCACGACGCCGCGTTTTTCGAGCGCCTTGATGGTAGCCGACATGCTGTTATAGAGCAGGTTGAGGTCACGCGTCGTGACCGGGCCGCACCGCAGTGCCTCGATGAGCTGGCGCTGGCGGACCGCGGTCTTGGGCGGCGTATAGTCAAAGCCCTCGGGCGTGAGCATGACCCAGCGGTTTTGGATAGGCTTGACGGCGGGACGTTCAACCGTCCACACGCCGTCGTCGCCCTTGACCACGCGCGGGCTTCCACCCGGGGGCAAAAACAGGCGCAGGCACTCGGAAAGCGTTGCGACGTACTCGCGGCTCATCCAGCGTGCGATACGGGCGGCCTCTGCGGTAAAGAGCGGCTTGCTGAGGATAGCCTCGATAGGCTTGATACGCGCGGGATCGAGAGCGTCGTAACCTTGCAGGTCGGCCAGCTCGGGCGCGATGTCGACGATGTAGCCCGCGGCCGCACGGTTGCCAAAATGAACTAGGACGGTGGAGCCGATCTGACCATCGTTGGCGAGTGACTGCGGAATGCCGTAAGCAAACGGCTCGGACAGTGCACGCGTCGGGATGTCGAGGACTACGCTCGCATAGGCGGCGACGGGTTCGGGTGCGGGCTCGGGCTGCGCCGGGGCGGCGGCAGGAGCCGCGGACTTCGGAGCTTCCTCCGGTTCTGGCGAACCAAACAGCGAAAGTTGCTCGACCATGGCCCCAGCACCTCCTATCCCATACGTCTACAGAAACAAGAGCCCCGCTCGGGTGAACGGGGCTCGGATACAAACGTTTGCGCAGCGACTACAGCGCCATCGTGCGGGCGCGGTCGATACGCGCCAGACAGTCGTCACGGCCGACGAGCGCCATGGTCTCGCCCAGCGGAGGGCTCACCATGTTGCCGCAAACGGCGACGCGCACGGCCTGGAACACCACGCGCTTCTTAAGGTCCATCTGCTCGGGCAGCGGCTCAAGCGCGGCGTCGATGGCCTCGGCAGTCCACTCGTCCACGCCCTCGAGCGCGGCCTTGGCGGCGTCCAGGATGGCACCCATGCCTTCCTTGGCCAGGCCCTTGTTGACGGATTTCTCGTCATACTCGAGCGTCTCGGCCGTAGCAAAGATGGGAGCGGCGACGGTCACGGCGTCGGCCGGCATCTTGGTGCGCGGCTTGACGATGGCGGCAAGCGCATCGATCCAATCCTCGCCGTACTCGACGTTGCCCTCGATGAGACCCGCCTCGTGCAGCTCGGGGACCATGATCTCGTCGGCAAACTGGGCATCGGACATGCCGTTGATGTACTCGGCATTGACCCAGTCGAGCTTCTTGGGGTCGAAGGTCGCCGGGTTCTTGGAGATGCGGTCGAGCGAGAACTTGCTAGCAAGAACATCGCGCGGGATGATCGTGGTCTCGCCGTCGAGCGACCAGCCGAGCAGCGCCAGGTAGTTGACGAAGGCGTCGGAAAGGTAGCCGGCGTCGCGGTACTCCTCCACCGAAGTTGCGCCGTGGCGCTTGGAGAGCTTCTTGCCGTCGGCGCCCAGGATCATGGAGATGTGGGCGAACGTGGGCACGGGCGCGCCGAGGGCCTCGTAGACTATGACCTGGCGCGGGGTGTTGGACAGGTGGTCGTCGCCGCGGATGACATGGGTGATCTTCATCATGGCGTCGTCGACGACGGTCGCAAAGTTGTACGTGGGCGTGCCATCGGAGCGGAAGATGACAAAGTCGTCGAGCTCCTTGGCGTCGAAGGTCACATCGCCGTGAACGGCGTCGTGGATGACGACGTCGCCGCGGTCCTCGGGCACCCTGATGCGCAGGACGTAGGACTCGCCGGCCTCGATGCGGCGGCGGGCCTCCTCGGGATCAAGATCGCGGCAACGACGCTGATAGCCCTGGAAGGGGTCCTTGCGCTCCTGCGCGGCCTTGCGGTCGGCGTCGAGCTGCTCCTTGGTGCAGAAGCAGGGATAGGCCTTGCCCTCGTCCCAAAGTTTCTGGGCGGCCTGCTTGTACAGGTCCAGGCGCTCAGTCTGGGCGTAGGGGCCAAAGTCGCCGCCTACCTCGGGACCCTCGTCCCAGTCCAGGCCCAGCCAACGCATGGCGCGCAGGATGATCTGCGTGTTCTCGTCGGTGGAGCGGGTGGGATCGGTGTCGTCGATGCGCAGGATGAACGTGCCGCCGTTAGCACGGGCGAAAGCCCAGTTATAGATAGCGGTGCGGGCGCCGCCGATGTGCAGCTTGCCCGTCGGTGAGGGTGCAAAGCGGACGCGAACGTCTGATGCCATGGAAATCTCCTCGATTGCAGGATGGATGTCTAACCGCACCAGTATAAAGCATCAAAGCAACCTCCGCACAAAGGGCACCGACCCAGTCATTGGGGACAGACTTAAATGATCAGTCTTTGGGCAACCTGTCGGCACTTAGGTAAGGCTGGTCATTTAAGTCTGTCCCCAATGAGTAGGTGCGGAAAGGGTGTGAATGTTTGATTTACGCGCTATGATGTGCCCTTGCATAGAGAGCCCGGCGGAATGGTAACGGTCGCCGGGACACGTTTTTGAAAGGACAATCATGTCAGAAGAACTTCGTTCCATCCCGCCCCAACACGGGTCCTTTGTTTTTACGTCGGAGTCGGTGACCGAAGGTCATCCCGATAAGATCGCTGACCAGATCAGCGACGCCGTCCTCGACGCAATCCTCGCCAAAGAAATAGAGCTCCAGGAGCAGGGCTACATCGCCCCCAACGGCGTGCCCGCCAACGTTGAGAACGTCCGCTGCGCCTGCGAGACCCTCGTGACCACCGGCACGGTCATCGTTGCCGGCGAGATCCGCACCCAGGCCTACGTCGACGTACAGGAAATCGCCCGCGGCGTTATCCGCCGCATTGGCTACAACCGTGCCAAGTTCGGTTTTGACTGCGACACCTGCGGCGTTATGAGCCTCATCCACGAGCAGTCGCCCGATATCGCCCAGGGCGTTGACGAGTCCTTCGAAACCCAGACCGGCGCCACCACCGACCCGATCGACCTGATCGGCGCCGGCGACCAGGGCATGATGTTCGGTTATGCCTCCAACGAGACCAAGACCCTCATGCCCATGCCGCACTACCTGGCAAGCCGCCTGGCCGAGCGTCTGGCCGCCGTGCGTCACGACGGTACCCTCGCCTATCTGCGTCCCGACGGCAAGACCCAGGTCACCGTGCGCTACGAGGAAGGCAAGCCCGTCGAGGTCACGACCATCGTTATCTCCACGCAGCACGCCGCCGAGATCGAAGACATGGGCAAGATCAAGGCCGACCTCATCGAGCACGTCATCACCCCGGTCATGGCCGCCGAGAACATGCCGTGGGGCAACGCGGACATCTACGTGAACCCCACCGGTCGCTTTGTCGCGGGCGGTCCCATGGGCGACACGGGCCTCACCGGCCGCAAGATCATCGTCGACACCTACGGCGGCTACGGCCGTCACGGCGGCGGCGCCTTTAGCGGCAAGGACTGCACCAAGGTCGACCGCTCCGCCGCGTATGCCGCGCGCTGGGTCGCCAAGAACGTGGTCGCCGCCGGCCTGGCCGACCGCTGCGAAGTCGAGCTTGCCTACGCCATCGGCGTTTCCAAGCCCCTCTCAATCATGGTCGACACCTTCGGTACCGCGCATGTTGCCGAGGACAAGATCGTCGAGGCCGTAGAGAAGACCTTCGACCTGCGCCCGGGCGCAATCATCCGCGACCTAGACCTGCGTCGCCCCATCTACGAAAAGACGGCAGCCTACGGTCACTTCGGCCGAGAAGACGCCGACTTCACCTGGGAGAAGACCGACCGAGTCGAAGAACTCAAAGCAGCCTGCGGCCTGTAAGCTAGCGGCAAAAGCTACAGCCAAATCGAAACGCACCAAAAGAGGTACCGGACCAACCGGTACCTCTTTTTTATTAACCGGTGGTGAAGATGAGCCGACCTGGGACGCAGAATAGGTCACCAGCTCATGAATTTTGCAGCACGAGCGCCTCTACCATGTATCCTTAGTCCCGAGGGGCGGGGCATAAGGTCGATCGCGAGTTCCGCACGAGCCGGAGAGCACTTAATGTGCTCTCCGTGCGAGTCAGGACTGTCCGAGCAGGCGACCTTATGCCCCGCCCCTCGGGACGACGGGATAGAACAGGAGCGCATATGGCAGGCAAGCCACAAACACTAGCTACGACCTCGGCATTCGAGATCTTGGGCCCCGTCATGGTCGGCCCCAGCTCATCGCACACCGCCGGCGCCCTGCGCTGCGCACAAGTTGCCGCCAGCCTGCTGGAAGGCCGCATTACCAAAGTCACCTTTGAGCTGTGGAACTCCTTCGCCCACACCTACCGCGGCCACGGTACCGACCGTGCGCTCGTCGCGGGCATCCTGGGCCTCGACACCGATGACGAAAATATCAAGCAGGCCTTCGACCTCGCACGCGAGCAGGGCCTCGAATATCACTTTGACATCAAGGGGGACGACGCCTCCATCCACCCCAACACGGTCGACATCGACATGGTCGACGCCACGGGCGCCACGGCGCAGGTACGCGGCGAGAGCCTGGGTGGCGGCAAGATGCGCATCAGCCGCATCAACGGCGTCGGCGTCGATATCTCGGGCATGTATTCCACGCTCTTCGTGGCGCACCAGGACGTCCCCGGCGTGCTCGCAGCGCTCACCAACCTGCTCGCCTACGCCCATGTGAACATCGCCTTCTGCCGCACCTACCGCACCGAAGTGGGCGGCCAGGCCTACTCCGTCTTTGAGACCGACGGCGCCCCCGACGACACCGTCGTCCCCATGCTCCGCAAGCTCGACAATGTCGATTACGCGACCTTTATCGAGCTCCCCGGTTCTGCTTCGTCGCTCTCCCCCGGCGTCTCGGCCAAGGAAATCTTCGACGACGGCGAGCAGCTGCTCGATGCGTGCGAGGAACTGGGGCTCAGCATCGGCGCCGTTATGGCCGTGCGCGAGGCGCGTCTGACCGGCGAGGCCCACGCCGTCGCCGCCATGCGCCGCGTGCTCGACGTCATGCGCGAAGAGACCACAGCCCCCATTTCCAATCCACAGCGCTCGCTCGGCGGCCTCATCGGCGGCGAGGCAAAGCTTGTCGATGCCACCAGCCGAAACGATCTGAGTATAAGCCTGATGGGCGCCGTCCAAACCGACGCCGTGGCCCGCGCCATGGCCGTGCTCGAGCGCTCCGCCACGATGGGAGTGATCGTCGCCGCTCCCACGGCAGGCTCCGCGGGTGTCGTGCCCGGCTGCGTGCTGGCGCTCGCCGACCATCTGCAGCTGGACGACGAGCAGGTCATGGATGCCCTTTATTGCGCCGCCGCCATCGGTCTCAACCTCACCACGAGCGCCTGCGTCGCCGGCGCCGAAGGCGGCTGCCAGGCCGAGGTGGGAAGCGCCGCCGCCATGGCAGCCGCCGCGCTGGTGCAGATGCTCGGCGGCACGCCCGAGCAGGCGCTCGACGCCAGTTCCATCGCGCTGAGTAACCTGCTGGGCCTCGTTTGTGACCCCGTCGGTGGCCTCGTGGAGGTGCCGTGCCAAAACCGCAATGCCATCGGCGTGGCCGCGGCATTTAGCTCGGCGCAGCTTGCCCTCGCCGGCATTAAGAGCCTGGTGCCGTTTGACCAGATGGCACACGTCATGCTCTCGGTGGGCCACGCGTTGCCGGCCACGCTGCGCGAGACGGCAAAGGGCGGTATCGCGCAGGCTCCGGCCGCACTTTCGGCCTGTGCAAAATGCGGTGTGTGCGGATAGCGACAAAGAACGACTCGAAGGTGGGACAAATGTCCCACCTCTTTTGAATGCCACCGTTTCCATACCACAATCAACTAGGTAATCGCTATAATGCAAGCCCAGTAAAAACACGATGAGCCGCAAGGCGAAATTCGAAGGATATGCACACGATGTCGCAAAACGATCGAACTCAACTGATTCCCGATCCGCAGCAGCCGAGCAGGCACACCGGCGGCGTTCAGTCGCCGCGTCCTATCGCGCCGAGCCACGGTCAGCAGCGTGGTGCGGCAAACGCTTCGCAACGCCCGAACCAGCAGCGCCAGCAACGTCAGCAGCGCCAGGCAAACGGCAATACGCCCAAGCAGCCCCCCACGCACGGTCGAGGCGATCGCGGCCCCGCGCGCAAACCCACCGGGAACAATAAGTCGGGCAAAAAGACGACGCTCTTTGTCCTCCTGGGTCTTATCGTCATTGTCTATATCGTAGGCGTCGTAGCGTTTTCGCAGGTAGCCTACCCCAACACCACTATCGCCGGCGTCGATGTCTCGTTCTCCAACGCTTCGTCTGCCGCCACCAAGGTCAACTCGGCGTGGAAGCACTATAAGCTCACCGTGACAGGCGATGACTTTAGCTGGACCTATCAGCCCGAGTCCGATGAGCCCATTGTCGACGGCGAAGCTGCCGCAAAAGAGATTATCAGCCGCAACGAAGCCTTTGTATGGCCGGTTCGCCTTGTAGAATCCTTAAGCGGCAAGACCAAAACAACCGCTAGCTCCAACGAAGTCGATCTTGATCAAGACGTCGACCTGTCCATGCTCTCCGACACCTTTGACCAAAAGCAGTTTGAGAAGGATCTGGGCGCCGCCATCGACGAGTTTAACGAGGGGCGTTCGGGCGCGTTCGAGGCCAATAGCTCCTATGACGAGCAGGCCGGCAAGTTTACCGTCGAGAAGGCGCGCTCCAACGAAAAACTCAACCGCGAGCATGTCATTAAGTATGCCGAGCTCGAGCTTGCCTCGCTGGCCGAGACCGTAGATCTTTCCAAGCTCGGCAACGATGCCTATGAGCCGCTCAATGGAACGCTGACCGATGATCAGATTCAGGCCGCATGCGATGCCGCCAATAACTTCTTGGGCGTCAACGTGACTCTCAAGCTTAACGGCGAAGATGCCGGCAAGGTTGATGGCGGCTCCGTATTGCAGTGGATCAGCTTTGCCGATCCGGCCAACCCCACGCTCGATACGTCGCAGATCAGCAGCTGGGCAGCCGAGCTCGCCAACGGCTTTAATACCGTGGGCTCCACTCGCTGGTGGACGCGCGCCGATGGCAAGCAGTGTGCCGTTGAAGGCGGTGACTTTGGTTGGTCCATCGACAGCAGCTCGCTCGCCAAGCAGGTCGAGGACGCCATTAACAACAAGCAGACCGGCGAAATCGAGATCAAGTACTCCCAGAAGGCCGACACCTTTACCGCAAAGGGAGAGCCCGACTGGAAGGCATACATCGATGTCGATCTGTCCGAGCAGCACGCGCGCTACTACGACGAGAGCGGCAATGTCGTATGGGAGGCCAACTTTATCTCGGGAAAGCCGGGCGAGGACGCCACGCCCGAGGGCGTCTGGCAGATCAACAGCAACAATGGCGCCAGCAAGCTTATCGGTGCCAAGGACCCCGAGACCGGCAAGCCCAAATACGAGAGCCCGGTCAGCTATTGGATGCCGTTCGAGGGCAATATGGTCGGATTCCACGACGCCACCTGGCAAAACGACAAGAGCTTCGATAATGCCGAGTCCTATAAGTGGTGCGGCAGCCACGGTTGCATCAACCTGCGCCTGGCCGATGCAAAGGCACTTCACGACTGCATCAAAGTCGGCCTGTGCGTGGTTGTCCACTCGTAGTGCAACGCGCGCATTCCCACAACGTGGAGCTGCTGCGACCAATCTAACAGTTCCAAAAGAATCCGCCATATGCGCCCGCCTTACGCGACGGGCGCATATACTTATTGAGGAAATTTCTATAAAGGAGACGCTATGCCGAATGTCCCCACCATCACCCCAGGCCCGGATGATGCCGAGTACACGCCCGAAGGTGCCACCGAAACGATTCCTTTGATTACAAACGTACATGCCGAAAAGCAGAGCGGACGCACGAACGATACCGCCGAGATTTCCGATGAAGAAGCGTATGCCAAGCTCAAGGCAAAGCGTGCCGAGCGTCGGCGCAAAAAGCTCATCCGACGCGGTATCGCCGTCGGTGTCGTTGTTGCCATCGCGCTCATTGCCATTGTCGCAACCCTGGTTATCAATGCGCAACCACAGGGCGCTAGCGAGCCGGTAACCGACATGGTGACCGAGGGCACGTTTAGCACAACGGTCGAGGCGAAAGGCCAGCTCAAACCCATTTCATCCTCAGTGGTCTCCCCTTCTGTCGACGGCACGGTCGATTCGATCAACGTGCAGGCGGGCCAATCCGTCAACGAGGGCGACGTGCTCATGACCATTAAAAACGACGAGCTCGATCGTAACGTTGCCGAGGCGCAGCGTGCAGTTGCAGCCGCTCAGGAAGACCTCGCCAACGCGCAGAAAGCCGTCGCTTCCGCACAGGCCACCCCAACGACAGACGTCGATAGAGCTTCCGCCGCAGCGGCAGGCGCCTCCGCTGGGTCCGCCGACACGAACGCCGTATCGGCCGCTCAGCGCAGTCTCGCATCGGCCCAGGCAAACCTCGATCAGGCGAACGCCAAGGCCGCCAGCCGAACGGTCACGGCCCCGAGCTCGGGCAGCATCGTGGAGCTCAACGCCAAGGTGGGCGCCACGGTAACAGGCGGAATGATCATGGGCGAAAGCGATACGAGCGGCGGCAAGCAGTGCATGCAGATCGCCGACCTGTCCAAGATGAAGGTGACGGTTCAGGTAGGCGAAAAGGATATCGCCAAAATTGCCGTGGGCCAAAGCGCCAACGTGACCTATCCCGCGTTTCCCGATATCGTGAGCCAGGGCACCGTCACGGCTATCGCCTCGGTTGCAAACTCTGACTCCGGCTCCGGTAGCGGCGGCAGCGTGACCTTTAACGTCGACATCCTCATCGAAGCACCCGACAGTCGCCTCAAGCCGGGTATGACTGCCGAGGTCTCGGTAGTGACCGAGAAGCTCGACGACGTGGTTATGGTGCCGACGATGGCGCTCATGACCGAAGATGGCGAACACTATTACGTCAACGTGGCAACCGATGACGAGGGCAAGCAAACCCGTCGCGTGAAAGTGAACGTCGTGACGCAAAACGATAACGAAGCCGTAGTCGGCAAGACGCAGGTCAAGCGCGACGACCAGGGCAACCTAATCAACCCAGACGTCCCGGTTACCAAGCTACGCGACGGCGACACCATCGTGACGGATACCGGCACAGGCATGACGGCAGACGGCGGCGACAATACGTCTGCCGACGAGGGCATGTAATGCGTCCCGTCATCGACATCCGCAACGTGCACCGCATCTTCGAGAGCGAGGCCGGTTGCGCCCACATCCTGCACAACGTGAGCCTGGCGGTGAACCCCGGTGAGTTCGTCGCCATCACCGGCCCCTCGGGCTCGGGCAAGTCGACGCTCATGAACATCCTGGGCTGCCTGGACAAGCCGACGGCGGGTGATTATTTCCTGCAAGGGCTCAACGTCGCCGAGCTCGACGATGATGAGCTCACCGAGGTGCGCGCGCTGAGCATCGGCTTTGTCTTTCAGAGTTTTAACTTGCTGCCGCGTCTGACGGTGATCGAAAACGTCATGCTGCCGCTGTCCTACACCAATGTGCCGCGTAGCCAGCGCGAGATGCGCGCCGTGCACGCGCTGCAAGCCGTCACACTGCCGGTCGACCATTGGGACCACCGCATATCGGAACTCTCGGGCGGACAGATGCAGCGTGTCGCCATCGCGCGCGCCCTCGTCAACGACCCGCCCATCATTTTGGCCGACGAGCCAACGGGAAATCTAGACTCGACAACCGGGGCGCTCGTCATGGAAACCTTCCACAAGCTCCAGAAACGCGGCAAGACCATCGTACTCATCACGCATGACCCCAGCATCGCCGCCGAGGCCAATCGAGCCGTAACCATCCGTGACGGGCGAATCCATGACGGCGCATATGTCGCGCATACACCGAATACGTTACGCGGGGCCGTCAACAACCTGCCCGCGATTTCTGCAACCACCAATCAGCCGAAAGGAGCGAAGGCATGAGCACCCGCGATCTTGTCCAAGAAGCCCTTCACTCGCTCGAGGCCAACAAGGGACGCAGCCTGCTCACCATCCTTGGCATCGTCATTGGCATCGCCTCGGTCATCGCCATGACTTCGCTCATCGGCGGCATCCAAAACAGCTTGGTCAACAGCCTTGGCCTCAACGCAGCTCGCATGGTTCAGATCTATTCGTCCCAAGAACTCTCTGATTCTGACGTCCAGAAGCTTAAAAAACTGGTGCCGCAGATAGAACAGATCGGCATTGTCAAAAGCGCGTATACCGAGTACAAGACCGGCGATAAAAGCTATACCGTCATGGCACAGGGTGTCGATAGCGACATGCTCGACGCCGTGGGTGCCAGTAAGCTCGTTGCGGGGCTCACCTACACCGATGTCGAGTCAAAGGCAGGCTCGCGCGTGGCGCTCATCAGCCGCGGCGGCGCCGATCAGCTTTACGGCAACGAACAGGATGCGCTGGGAAAAACCATCAAAGTGTCCAACGGCGAGGTGCAGATTGTAGGCGTGATTGATGGCGGCAGCGACTCCATGGGCTCGCTCACTTTGTATATGCCACGCGAAACCATCTCCGGCCTATTTGGCGACGAGAATCCTTCATTCCCCAGCGTGACGGCACTTGCCGCCGAGGGCACGGACATGGATGAGCTCTGCAAGACCATCGAGTCCAAGGTGCGCGCGATGAAGGGTATCGCGGAGGATGATGAGTACGACAGTGTATCGGCGACCTCCATGAAAAGCGCTATCGACTCCCTCAATTCCTTTATGGGCGCCTTCTCGCTCATCATGGGTGCTGTCGCCAGTATCTCGCTGCTTGTCGGCGGTATCGGCATTATGAACATGATGCTCACCAACGTGACTGAGCGCATCCGCGAGATCGGCATCCGTCGCGCTCTGGGCGCCAGTCGTCGCGATATCACCGCGCAGTTTTTGGCCGAGTCCTCGGCGCTGTGCGTCACCGGTGGCCTGCTGGGTGTCCTGATAGGCTATCTGCTGGCCTGGGGCCTCGCGATGTTTGCCTCCGGATCCGGGATTCTTGGCGAGCTCGGTGCCAGCGGGCAAATCACACCGAGTTTTTCAATCGCCACGGTGCTGCTGGCCTTCGCCGTCTCCGTCGGCATCGGCGTAATCTTTGGCTTCTACCCCGCTCGACGCGCGGCAAAGCTCGACCCGGTGGAGTGCCTACGCTACCAGTAAGCCACCACCGACAAGTTACGGTGATTTAGGGACTGAATATGCTATCTAGCAGCAAAAACAGACACTATTTCACCGCAACTTATTGAAGGGCTGTTTGCGCCAGTTCCGGGCGTCCTCGAGCTATTGGTGGATGACGGGCTTGTACGGGTCGAGCTTGCTCGAGGCGATCCTCCTCGCAGGCGCGGCGAGCGCCTAGCGCGCGAACTCCCGTAAGAGCGCATCTTCCACTTCCCGAAGCGAAAGGGCCCCGCCTCCCTCGGCGGGACGGGTGACCACGATACAGCGCGCTCCCACGGCGCGCGCTGCGGCGAGCTTCTCGGCCGTGCCGCCTACGGTTCCCGAGTCCTTGGTCACAAGCCACTGGGCGCCCACCTGCCGAAGCATCGCCTCGTTGAGCTCGCGGGTGAAGGGCCCCTGCATGCCGATGACGTGCGACGGCGAAAACCCCGCGTCGATGCACTTCGTTATAGCACCGGGCAGCGGGAGCACACGCACGAAGAAGCGCTCCGCGAAATCGGCGACGCGCGTGTAGGGAGCAAGCTCCTTGCTCCCCGTCGTGAGAAGAACGCGACCCGGGTTCTCGGAGAGAAAGCGCGCCGCGCAGGCGATCGACGCGACCGGCACGACGCCTTTGGGCAGCGCCTCGACCGGGCGCGCAAGGCGCAGGCATCGTGCACCCACGGCGAGCGAAGCGACCCGGATGTTGTCGCTTGCGAGCGTAGCGAAGGGGTGCGTGGCGTCGACGACGATACGCGCGCCGGAAAGCTCGCGCTCCATGTCGGCATCGTCGAGCCTGCCCGCATGCACCTCGATGCCCGGAAGCTCACCCAAAAGCTCGCCTCCGTACTCGGTTGCCGCGTAGGCACGGGCGGGGATGCCCGCCCCGCTCGCCCATTCGCACAGAAGGCGGCCCTCGGTGGTGCCGGCGAAGATGCGCAGCGCCGGCACGGATGCGGGGGCCGTCACTTCGCGCCACCCGTGCGCGTGATCTGGTAGAGCAGCGCGTTCATAATGGCGGCCGCCACGGTCGAGCCGCCCTTGCGGCCCCTCGCGACTATGGCCGGCACGCGTCGCGCAAGTAGCTCCTCTTTCGCCTCGACCACGTTCACAAACCCGACCGGCACCCCAACGACGAGCGCGGGCGCGATCTTCCCCGCGTCCATAAGCTCGGCGAGGCGCAGAAGTGCTGTGGGAGCGTTGCCGACGGCCACGATGAGCGGACCCTCGATGCCGCAAGCTTTGTCCATGCTCGCAACGGCGCGAGTCGTGCCCGCGGCGCGCGCATCCGCGGCGACATCAGGGTCGGCCATGTAGCACACGGCCTTGCAGCCGAGCTTCGCGAGCGCGGGCTTGCTTATGCCTGCGAGCGCCATGTTCGTGTCGGTGAGCACCGTGGCCCCTGCACGCAGTGCGTCGAGCGCACAGTGCGCGGCGTCATGGGTGAACACGAGGGAATCGGCGTACGAGAAGTCGGCAGTGGTGTGGATGACGCGTTTCACGACGGGCCCTTCGAGCGGCGGGAACGTGCGGCTGCCGAGCTCTTCGGTGATGATCTCGAAGCTGCGCCGCTCGATGTCGCCGGGCGCCATCTCCTTGGAATCCATCTAGTACTCCACTCCTTCCCTTGCACATATCCCCTGAGAGTAGGGGTGTTTCTCGCACTGCATCTCGGTTATGTAGTCGGCCTTCTCCACGATCTTGCGGGAAGGCGCGCGCCCGGTGAGCGCTACTTCGACGCCGCGCGCGGACAAATCGAGCGCGCGGTCCACGAGCGCCTCGTCGACAAGCCCCTTCGAAAGCGCGTCGAGCGCCTCGTCGAGCACGAGCAGCCCCTCCTGAGCGCCCTCGAGCTCGGCGAGCGCGGATGCGAGGTTCCCATCGTGCAGCTCGCACGTCGCGGCAAGTTCTTCCGACGTCATCGACCAGGTAAACTTGTCCGACACCTTCCCCGCGAACAAGGGCACGCCGAAATGCTCGGCGAGCAGGCGCGCCTCCCCGCTTTCGCCGTCTTTCAGGAACTGCACGACGACGACGCGGCGGCCTGCAGCGAGCATGCGAAGGGCGAGGCCCATCGCCGCCGTGGTCTTGCCTTTGCCGTCGCCATGATACACGTGGATCATACGCCCTCCTCGATAATGCGGTAGACATACTCCATGTCGAGCGCCCCGCGCACGACGTCGGCCAGGCGGTCAAACTCGCGCGCACGGTGATCGGCCGCGGACGCCGCGCCCGCAGCACCCACGACGCTCTCAGGCAGGCCGCGCATGCGCGCGAGCGAGCGCGCGAGGGCGAGCGCAACCCCTGGTTCGTCGAACAGGCCGTGGAGATAGGTTCCGAACACGTTTCCGCAGGCCGCGCCTTCTGGTTTGCCGCAAATTGTGCCCGCAGGGGCGCAGGAGACGGTCGTTTCGCCGTCGTGAATCTCGTACCCGCGCGCCGTCATGCCGTTCCACGCCGAGAACGCGCCTTGGGCGCCCGTGATGCGCAGCTCCGACTGGGCGAGGCGCTTTTCCTCCTTGAACACCGTACTTGCAGGGATGAGCCCGAGCCCGCGCGCGGTGCCAGCGCCTTCCCTGCCGTGCGGGTCGGAAAGCTCGTCTCCCAAAAGCTGGTAGCCTCCGCATATGCCGAGCACCGGCGTGCCCGCGCCCGAAAGCGCGCGTACACAGGCTCCGATGCCGCTAGCCGCAAGCCAGCGCGCGTCGTCGAGCGTAGTCTTCGAGCCGGGAAGCACCACCAGGTCGGGTCGGCCCAGATCGGTCGTCGAGGAAACGTAGCGCACGCCCACGCCGGGCACGCGCGAAAGCGGGTCGAAGTCGGTGAAGTTCGAAAGATGCGGAAGACGCACGACGGCGACGTCGATGACGCCGCGCGCCTCGCGGGCAGATAGGCGCGGCGCGAGCGAGTCCTCGTCATCCAGGTCGAGCGTAAGATACGGCACGACCCCCACGACGGGAACCCCGCACATCTTCTCGAGCGGGGCCAAACCCGGGCGCAGGATTTCCACATCGCCGCGGAACTTGTTCACCACAAGCCCCCGCAAAAGCGCGCGATCCTCGGGCGCAAAGAGCGCGACCGTACCGTAGAGCTGGGCAAACACCCCGCCTGGGTCGATGTCGCCCACGAGCAGCACGGGGGAGGACACGGCGCGCGCGAGCCCCATGTTGACGATGTCGTTTTCGGAAAGGTTGATTTCGGCGGGGCTGCCGGCGCCCTCGATGACGATGACGTCGTTTTCCTCCGCGAGCGAATCGAACGCCTCCAAAATCTGCGGCATGAGCGCCTTCTTTCGCGCGAAGTAGTCCCTCGCAGCGAAGGCTCCCTGCGCCTTGCCGGCCACGATGAGCTGGCTTCGGTGGTCGCTTTCGGGCTTGAGAAGGATGGGGTTCATGCGCACGTCGGGCGCGATGCCGCACGCCTCAGCCTGCATGATCTGGGCGCGCCCCATCTCGAGCCCGTCGGCCGTGACACCGCTGTTGAGCGCCATGTTCTGGCTCTTGAAGGGAGTCACGCGCAGGCCGTCCTGCGAAAGCACACGGCACAGCCCCGCCGCAAGCAGGCTCTTACCCGCGTTCGACATTGTGCCCTGGATCATGATGGGCTTCGCCCTACCCACGGGTATCGACCTCCTTCGCCGAACCTCGGCCATCCGCGCCCGCCATAGCGCCGCCACAAGAAACGCCGCCCCGTTCGTCGGGTTCGCCTTCGCCCGATGCACCTTCCGCCCGAAGCGCGCGGCTGAACGCCATCGCAAGCCGGGCATTCTCCTTGCGCGTGCGCACCGCGACGCGGCACCAGAAACGGGACAGTACCGAAAACGAGTCGCACGTGCGGACCAAAACCCCCTGTTTATACAGGCGCTCGGGGATGTCTTTCGCCGGAGTGCGGACTAAAAGAAAGTTCGCATCCGATGGCACGACGGAAAGCCCGAGTGAGGAGAGCTCGTGGGAAAGCCACGCTCGCTCGCCCGCCAATACATCGCGCGTGCGCGAGACATATTCAACGTCTTCCAGGGCGGCGATGCCCGCGGCCTCGGCGACCGAGGAGACGGGCCACGCCTGCCCCGCCCGGCGAATCCCCTCGATGAGTTGGGCGTTTCCGCTGATCAGATATCCCAACCGCAACCCCGCCATTCCGTAGAGCTTGGTGAACGCGGAGAGCACGGCCACATGGCGCGAACACGCGGCACGTGCGGCCACGCTCCTTTCGCGGGCGTCGGGCGCAAATCCGAGGAAGCACTCGTCCACGACGAGCAGCGCGCCCACCTGCTCGCAGCGGCAAGCCGCGGCATCGATCACGCTGGGGTCGACGAGTCGCCCCGTCGGGTTGTTCGGATTGCAGAGGTACGCCACGTCTCCCGGCCCCTCAATCGCGCGGGCGAAGGAGGCGGGCACGTCGAAGTCGTCCGCTTCGGAGAGCGGGAACTCCTGCACGCATGCGCCGTAGTACGATGCCGCCTCCGAATATTCAGAGAACGTCGGCGCGCACACGACGATGCGTTTCGGGCGCACCGCCGCGGCGAGCCGCCAGATGATGTCGGACGCGCCCGCGCCGCAGACGATAGTATCTTCGGGAATGCCCTGGGCGCGCGCTAGGGCGCGAACGAGGGCGAGGCTTTCCCTATCGGGGTAGGCGTCGATTCGAGAAAGCGCCTTGCAAGCTGCGGCGACGGCGCGCGGTGAGGGGCCTGCCGGATTCACGTTCACCGAGAAGTCAATGAGGTCGGAGGCGCCCCTATCGCAAGCGATGCCGAGCGATTGCGCGCTGCCCCCATGCGTACGGGCGCGCAGGATTCCCCCGGCAGCCCGGGGCGCGGCGTGGTCTTCCCTCATGCCATCGCCCCCAAGGCGAGCACGACCGCCGCGCGCGCGGCGCCGAAGACGACGAGCGCGCATACGGACGCAGCGAGCATGAGCCTTGTCGCCCGGGCGATGTCGCCCCACTCGATTTCGCGGGACGCGTCTCCTATCGTCGGTTTCTCAACGAGCTTGCCGAAATACACCGCGGGTCCCGCCAGGCGCAGCCCGAGCGCGCCCGCGCACGCTGACTCGGTCTGCGCCGCGTTCGGGCTCGCATGGCGACGCCTGTCGCGGCACCAGATGCGCGCCGCCCCGCGCGCGTCGAGCCCGACGATCGGGCACACGACGATCATGAGCAGAGCCGATAACCGCGAGGGAATCCAGTTCACCGCATCGTCGAGGCGCGCCGAGGCGCAGCCGAAGTCGATGTAGCGCTCGTTTTTGTAGCCCACCATGCTGTCGAGCGTGTTCACCGCCTTGTACGCCATGCCCAAAGGCGCACCCCCGATCATAAGGTATAAAAGCGGCGCGATGACACCGTCGCTCGCGTTCTCCGCCACCGTTTCCACGGCGGCGCGCGCGACGCCCTGCTCGTCGAGAACAGACGTGTCACGTCCCACGATGAGCCCGACGGCTTCGCGCGCCGCGACAAGTCCGCCCTTCGAGAACGCGCGGGCAACGGCCAGGCTCTGGCGGCGCAGCTCGCATGCCGCGAGAATCTGATAGCTCGCCCATGCCTCGGCCACGAAGCGCAAGCCGGAGTGAACCATGCCGCAAAGATGCAGGATTCCCCAGGTCAAAAGCCCACACGCAAGCGGAAGCGCCACGGCAAGCACAAGCCCTGCGGCGCGCGTGCCCGCGGACGTTTGCGGGCACGCGCCCCGCAGGCGGCCTTCGGCCCACGTGATCGCGCGCCCCATGGCGACGACGGGATGGGGAAGCCAGCGCGGGTCGCCGAAGGCAAGGTCGGCCGCGAACCCGGCGGCGACGGCAAGAATCGTCATCACCGGGCATCGCCCCCCGAAGCGGGGCGAACGACGCGAAGGCAGCGCCCATCCCAGGTGGCGGCCCATGCGCCGCCCGGCTCGGTATGCACGTCAAAGTATCCCATTTTCGGGACAGCTAGCTCGGAGAGCAGCGCTTTCACGGTACCCGCGTGAACGACGAAGACGGCGCGCCCGCTCCCCTGGGCGCGCTCCGATTTGCACGCCTCCCGAAACGCCGCGACGACGCGGCGGGTGAAATCGCTCTTGTCCTCGCCATGCGGGCAGCGCGTCTCGCACCAGGAGTCTACCCAGGCGCGATAGCGCGCATCCTCTTTAAGCTCGGCGGCGCTTCGCCCCTCGAAGTCGCCGAAATCCATCTCGCGCAGACCGGGGCACGCCATAAGCTCCGCGTTCGGGAAGAGGATGCGCGCCGTCTGGTCGGTGCGGGCCATGCCGCTCGTGATAACACAGAACACGTCACGATAGCACGCGAGGTCGCGCAAAGCGCGCTCGCCCGCGCTCGACAGGGGCTCGTCGGTGCCCGCCCCGCTGTAGCGATGGTCTTCCGTGCCCGCCGTGGCACCATGGCGCACGAAGACGACTTCCAAAGGCGCACCCGCGCCCTGCGTCCCTCGAGGCGCATCGGCAAGGTTTCCTTTGATGACCTGGGGAATCCCGCACGTCATGCGCACGACGACGTCGGCGCGCGCAGCGAGCGCGCATCCCAGGCGCCCCGCGCGCTCGCGCCATTGGGCGTCTTCCGCACGCAAGGGGACGACTCCCGAGCCGACCAAGGGCAGAATCACTGCGTCGAAGCCGATCAGCCGCTCGAGCGCCCGGTCAGCGTCGAGCGCGCGTACGAGTTCCTCAGCACGGTATGCGACGCGGCCGGCAAAAGCCGCGGGCACGCCGCCCTCCGCAAGCTGCGCCGCGTCGACGAAATCGTCCGCCGCAAACCCGAGCTTTTCGCGCACGAAGGTCCTCTTCCCCGAATGCGAGCCACCTACCACGAGCATCATAGGAGCATGCCCCCCACCACCAGCATGGCAAGCATCGCGAGCTCGGCCCATTGCAGAAACCATCCGGCCAAATCCCCCGTCACCCCGCCGAAGCGGGACAGGGCAACATGGCGGTACCACGCGAGTACCAAAAGCCCCGCCACCGCCATAAAGGCGCCGACGGCCTGAGCGCACGCGACCATCCCTGCAGCCGAAGCCGCAGCGAAAGCGCAAAGCGGCACGACGATCGCCGCGCGCTTCTTCGCAGGCGAGAGCCCCGCGGCCATGCCGTCCGCCCGCGCGGCAGGCCAGCATTCAACGGCGAGTCCCGAAAGCGCGCGGGAGAACACGAGCGAGCACAGAAGCGCGAGGAACGCCCCCGCCGTAAGCGGCAGCGCGGTGAACAGGGAAAACTGCAGAATAAGGTACACAACAACACCGATAACCCCGAAAGCGCCCGCCCGCGGATCGTGCATGATCTCGAGCTTTCGCTCGCGCGGGGCCCAACTTGCAAGCGCATCGGAGGTGTCGCAGAGCCCGTCTAGGTGGATGCCTCCCGTCACCGCCACAGGCAGCGCCACGAGCACGGCCGCGACGATGGTCGCGGGCACGCCGAGCAGGTTCGCAACGTGTCCCCACGCCGTCATGAGGAACCCTTCCGTAAGGCCCACCAGGGGAAAAGCGGCAAGCGCATGGGTTGACCCGAAATCGGTCCAGGCCGATTTCGGGACGGGGATGCGCGAGAACGTTCCGAACGCCGCGCCGATTGCCTCTGCTATCTTCACCTTGTAGGTCCTTCACCTTTCATCCACACGGGAATCCCGCATACCACTTCGACTGCGCGGTCGGCCAGCGCCGCCACGCCCGCGTTCACGCGCGCGAGCGCGCGCCTCCATGCCTCGGTCCCCTCATCGTAGCGCATCTCATCGGCGAACACGTCGACGGTGACCACCACCGTATACGCAGCGGCCTGAGCGAGCCGTTCGATGCCTCCGAGCACCTCGCGCGCCGCAGCGTCGGGGTCACGTGGGGACAAGCCGCCTTCCGCGAAAAGCTCGTTCGCAACCAGGTTGCCCACGTCCTCCAAAAGAAGCGTGCAGCCGCGCGGAAGCCCGGACACTGCGGCGCCCACGTCACGCGTTCGCTCGAGGGTGGAAAACCCCTTGCCCTCGCGCAGCGCCCGATGGCGCGCGATGCGGCGGGCGCCCTCTTCCCCGAAGGGCTCCATCGTTGCCAGGTACACGCGAGGGCCGTCGTGCCCGAGGCACAGGGACTCGGCGTAGGCGCTCTTGCCGCTCGCGGCGGCGCCGATGACGAGCGTCACCGTCATTTCTCGGCCTCGAAATGCTCGTACGCAGCCATGCCAGTCGCCGTGAACGTCTTCCCATCCCGGTACACGCGCAGCGCCGAATCCAGAAGGGGGAGATACGCCATGGCGCCCGCGCCCTCGCCCAAGTGCATGCCTGCGTCGAGGGGCGCCTTTATGCCGAGCTCGCGAAGGAGCTCCCGGCTTGCGGGTTCGCTTGATGCGTGGGTGCCCACGAGGTAGCCCAAGGCGTTGGGGCACAGGCGCGCCGCGCACAGGGCCGCCGTGCAGGATATGACCCCGTCGAGGAGCGCCGGCGCCTTCGAGACCGCGGCCCCCAGGTAGAAGCCGCACAACGCAGCGATGTCGAAGCCGCCCACCTTCGAGAGCACGTCGATCGGGTCGGCGGGATCGGGCGAGTTCGCGTCGATAGCGCGCTCGACCACGTCGCGCTTGCGCGCGAGCGAGGCGTCCGAGAGCCCCGCGCCGCGCCCGACAAGGCTCCGCGCGTCCGCCCGGATGAGCACTGCGGCCACCGCCGCCGAGGTGGTCGTGTTGCCGATGCCCATCTCGCCCGCGGCGAGAAGGCGCACGCCGGCGCGGGCAAGCCCGCACGCGACGGCGATTCCGACCTCGATCGCGCGCACGGCCCCATCGCGAGACATAGCGGAGCCGAGAGCGATGTTGCCGCTCCCCCGCCGCACGTTCGCGCGCACCATGCGCGCGTCTTCTATGCCCCGGGCCATACCCACGTCGACGGGCACGACCTCGGCACCCGCGAACGCCGCCATGCGGCAGGCGCTCGCGGCCCCCTCGCACATGTTGCGCGCGACGGCTCGCGTCACATCTTGCCCGCTTTGCGACACGCCTTCGGCAACGACCCCGTTGTCGGAGAAGAATACCGCGAGCGCACGGGGAAACTCGGCCACCTCGGCGCTCCCCTGAGCTGCGGCGATACACGCGACGGCGTCTTCAAAGTCGCCCAATCCCCCCAAGGGGTGCGCGATGGAGTCCCACGCGGCGTACGCGGCGGCACGGGCGCACTCGTCTGCGGGCGCGATCCGGGAAAGCGCGGCTTCGAGCACGGCGCCCGGCGCCGACGAGAACGCGCGCTCGACTTCCTCGCGGATGCAGGCAAGCGCGGTTTCGGTTGCTTCAGCCATGCCGCCTCCTCTCTGCGAACGACGCTGCGGCAGACGCGAACGCGCGCGCAACGTCGGGGTTCGCAGGATAGTACACATGCGGGAAGCCCGCCACCAGGGACGGGGTGGTCGTCATGCACGGCCAGCCCTTGTCGCGCCGGGGCTTCTGCGCCCAAAAGTCGCCGCCCGGGCAGGTGGACTGCCAGTAGTGGAACTCGTGCGCGCGGATGCGTGTGCCGCGCGGCCCGTAGAGCCCGTCGCGTTGGGAAGTAAGCTCCACGTACCCGAAATGGGACAGCCTTCCCCCGTTCTCGCTTGCGCCCTCAAGGGCGCCCGCAACAGGCCAGCGCCGCACCTCGCTATCGGCGATTTCGCGCTGCAGGTACAGAAACCCACCGCATTCGGCGACCGTCGGCATGCCGGATTCCACCGCGCGCCGCACCGCCTCGCGCATCGGCGCGTTCTCGGAGAGCTGCCGCGCATGGAGCTCCGGGTAGCCGCCCCCCAGATAGAGGGCGCTTGTCCCCCGGGGCAACTCGCTATCACACAGGGGGCTGAAAAAGGCCAGCTCGCAACCCAGATCCTCGAGCGCGCGCAGGTTCTCCTCGTAGTAGAACGAGAACGCCTCGTCACGCGCGACGGCGACGATGGGCCGCGCTCCCGCGATCGGCTCCAACCGGTAAGGTTCCTCGCGGATATCGGGTGCCGTCGCAGCTATTTCGAGCAAGCGGTCGACGTCGACGCTCTTTTCCACCAGCTCGGCCATCTTGTCGATGCGCGCGGAGAGCTGCTCGACCTCGTCGGCGGTCACAAGCCCCAGATGCCGGCTTTCGAGCGAGAACGCCTCGTCGGCGGGGATATTCCCCAAAACCGCGACGCCCGTGTGCTTCTCGATCGCAGGCGCCGCGTAGGCGCAGGCAGCGGCGCTCGTCTTGTTCAGCACGACGCCGCGCACGTTCGCACAAGGCAGGAACTCGGCGATGCCGCGGATTACGGCGGCGAGCGATAAAGACGCCCCGCGCCCGTTCACCACTAAAACGACCGGCGTTTCCGTGTCGCGCGCAACCTGATAGCTGCTCGCGTCGGCCACGCCGGGTGCCATGCCGTCATAGAAGCCCATGACCCCCTCGAACACCGCGACATCCGCGCCCGCGGCGCCGCGTGCGAGCAGGGCGCGCAGCGTCGGGGCGTCGGTGAAGAAGCCGTCTAAATTGCCTGAGCGCGCACCCACGACGCGGCGATGAAAGAGCGGGTCAATGTAGTCGGGGCCGCATTTGAAGGCCGCGCATGCAAGGCCGCGGCGCGCGAGCGCGCGCAGGAACGCGCACGTTACGACCGTCTTGCCGCTCCCGCTCGAGGGCGCAGCGACCATGAAGCGCGGGATGGACGTGCTCACCGGGCGCCACCTTCCCCACCTGCGGCGCTGCAGTTAGCAAGCGAGACCACCTCAACGGATGGGTTCCCCTCGGCAGAAGGGTCCTCCCCGACAGGCGACTCAGCAAGCGCCCCGACTTCGGCAAGCTCCTCGGCATCCGCGCCCGCACCACGCGCACTGACGAGGAACACGGCGTTTTGCGCCTTCATAAGATGGTGCGAGCCTACAGCCTCGGCACGGGCGGCCGACACCTGGCACGCCTCGAACCCCTTAAAGCGCGAACCCGAGAGGAGCGCGCACGCCTCGGTGAGCGTCTCAACGGTGACGCATGGCACGCACAGGCGAACCTGCGAGTTCTTCTCGAGCGCCGCCTCCACGATGGAGGGAAGCTCGCCCGCGCTCCCGCCGACGAACACGGCGTCGGGGACAGGCAGTTTCGCGAGCGCTTCGGGGGCGACACCGGGGACCGCATGCACGTTGCCGCACCCGAATGCATCCGCGTTCTCTCGGATGAGCCGCACGCCGGCCGCGTTGCGCTCGACCGCCCATACCGACCCCGCTCGCGCGACGAGCGCCGCCTCGATCGACACGCTCCCCGTGCCGGCGCCGACATCCCACACGGTGTCGGTCGCGGTAAGGCGCAGCTTCGCGAGCGCGACGGCGCGCACCTCCTGCTTGGTCATGGGAACGTCGCCGCGGATGAAGAGCTCGTCGGGAATGCCCGAGGAAGCGTACGGCCAGCGGGGGCTCGCGGCGTGGAATGCGCCCGCAGAGTCCGCCACGAAAGAAGCCGCCGCGGGCGCAGATGCGCCAGCCGGCGCCTCGGAGGCTGCACTAGAGTTCGCAGGCGACCCGGCGCAGCCTGCGAACTCGATAAGCATCACGTTCAAGTCGTCGAACGTCTGACCTGCGATTTCACTTGCGGTCGCGCAGGTAATGCGCTCGTCGGGGTACGACAGGCGCTCGGCCACCGTCACGCGCGCGTCCTCGAAGCCCGCCTGCACAAGCTCGCCCGAAAGCCGCGAGGGGTCTTCCCCGCCCGACGTGGCGAGGAAGAGCTCACCTGCGCGCTCGGCCTCGGCCACGATGTCGCACGCCACGCCGTGAGCGCTCACGAAGCGCCAATCCTGCCATGGACGCGCGAGGCGCGCGGCGAGATACGACGCTGAGCTTATGCCGGGAATGACGCGCACGTCCACCTGCGCGTCGCCGGAGAGCGCCTCCACCAGGCGGCGCGCGCCGCTGAACAGCCCCACATCGCCCGTCATCACGACCACGGCGCGCTGCCACGACGCCGCATCGGTGAGCGCGGCGACGATGTCCGCCGTCTTAACGAGCTCGCATCTCACCACGTCAGGCGGCACGTCGATGCCGACAAGTGCGCGATGAGCGCCGATGACCACGTCGGCGATGTCGATCGCGTCGAGCGCCGCGCGCGAGAGCAAGTCGGGGTTTCCGGGCCCCGCCCCGATGATCGTTACCTTTCGCATGGAATCTCCCGATACCCGCGCGGCGTGACCATACGGCCGCCTACGCGCTTCGTGTCCGCGTTGCCGACGAACACGGTGGTGAACATGTCTGCATCGAACTCCCCCAGCTCGGAGAGCCTGCACATACCCGACTGCTGCCCCTCGCGCCCGATGTTGCGCACCCAGCCGCAGAGCGTGTCGGGGGCCTTCCATTCGAGCATAATCTTCGCCGCGCGCGAGAGCCTGTCGGCGCGCTTTCTGCTGCGCGGGTTGTACAAACAGATGCAGAAGTCGGCGCTCGCCACGGCGGCGAGCCTGCGCTCGATGACCTCCCACGGCGTGAGCAGGTCAGAGAGCGACACGACCGCGAAATCGTGGGCAAGCGGGGCGCCGAGCACCGCCGACCCGCTCTGAGCCGCGGTGGCCCCGGCGATAACTTCCACGTCTACATCGGGGTAGTCCTCCGCAAGCTCCAGCACGGGGCTCGCCATGCCGTACACGCCCGCGTCACCGCTGCACACGAGCGCCACGGCTTCTCCGCTCTGCGCGCGCGAAAGCGCCAGGCGGCACCGTTCGACCTCGTGCATCATCGGCGTCGCGAGATGCGCCGCGTCGGGCACGGCGGCGAGCGCGAGCTCCACGTATTTCGTGTACCCCACAACGATGTCGGCCGCCTCGAGCGCGCGCCGAGCCGCAATCGTCATGCCGTCGGGGCCGCCCGGGCCAATCCCCACCACGAAGAGCTTTCCCATCACCGCTCCTTAAACGAAAGTTCGATAGTTACCTTGGAAAACGCGACGGTCACGCCGCCGTGAGCGAGCTTCGGGAAGAAAAGTTTGCCCCCGCCCGCGAGCGCCGCGCGCTCGCACACGTTGTCGACCCCCACCGTCGCGCGCACGAAATCAGATGGCGAAACGCTGCCTTCGACCTGCGACAACTCCTCTGCGGAATACGTCGCGAGCGGGATACTGCGCGCGTGGCAGAAGGCGAGCAGACCCTCCTCGCGCGCCTTAACGTCGATCGTCGCCGCCTCGCGCACGGCCGAAGGCGAGATGCCCGCCTGCCCGCACGCGAGAAGAAACGCCTCCCCGATCGCTTCGGTGCACGCACCGCGACGGCACCCTATGCCCGCAACGATGCAGGGTAAGACAAGGTGAAGCGGCTCGGGCGCAGGCGCCTGCGCCCGCACGCCCGCCGGCTTCCCCGTCACACCGGCGGGCACGACCTCGCCCGTTGTCTCCGCCGCGCGAACGGACGCACCTGCATTCGCGCCAGCGAACGGCGACACGACGATATCGGCCCGAGCGCGGTCGGACGCAATGTCAACCCCCTCAGGCGGCTGTCCCGAAATCGGCATGTCGGAATAGAGCGCCACGCGCCCGCCCGAAAGCAGCCGCGCCGACACTCGCTTGATAGCCTCGGGATTCGAAACGGCGAGCCCCGCACAGCGCGCCCACGTATCCACCGCCCACACGCCGCGGACGTCGGTCGCCGTGGTGATGACGGGGATGGCCCCTGCCGCGCGTGCCACAGTTTGCGCAAGCTCGTTCGCACCGCCCAAATGCCCCGACAAAAGCGAGACGGCAAAGCGCCCCGCCTCGTCGATCACCACAACCGCGGAATCGTTTGCCTTCGAGGCGACATGCGGCGCGATCGCCCGCACGGCGATGCCCGCCGCGCCCACGAACAGAAGCGCGTCCGACGCTTCCCACGCGAGCGCCGTCCATGCGCGCAGGTCGGCCTTCCCCTCGCCGAACCCGCGCGAAACGGAAACGTTCCAGCCAGAGTCATCTTCACCTGTCTGCGCGCAATCGGAAAGCGCGCAATCGGAAAGCGCGCGTGCGGTGCGCTCCGCCAACGCATACCCCCTCTCAGTGAACGCTATGCAGGAAACCCTCATCTAGCGCACCACCATCGTCGAGAAGTAGCTGCCCCGATCGGGCACATCGTCGAGCGAGCGGTACACGCGCTCGCCCGGAAGCCCACAGTCCTCTACGAGCTCGGCACCGTCGAAGGCGCCCTCCTCGCGAAGGATGCGCTTCGTGTCCGCAAGCGAGCGGCGCGCCTTCATGACCACCTTCGTCCCCGGCCAGCCGATTGCGCGGCGAACGTCATCGTAGCCGCCGGGCACGATGTGCAGAGGCGACGACATCTCGGGCGTGAGGTCGCGCTCGAGCGCCGCGGCGACCGCGCAGAAGCTCGGCACGCCGGGAATGGCGCGCGCCTCGAACCCGCGGGCGCGCACGTCGGGCGCTATGCGCTGGAAGGTGGCGTAGATGCTTGGGTCCCCCAGGTTCAGCAGCGCGACGTCGCGGGCCGCATCTAGGTGCGCGACAAGCTCGCGAACAAGCGAGGCATGCTCGGCCGCGCGGCGCTCGGCGTCGCGCGTCATCGAGAATCGCACGGGGATCACCGTCTTGCCTGTAAGGTCGACGGCGCCGCGCACAATGTCAAGCGCGACCATGACCCCGTCCGCCGTTTGCGGTGCGGCGATGACCGGACACGATTCGATTGTGCGGACGGCCTTGATCGTGAGCAGCTCGGGGTCGCCAGGCCCCGTGCCCACCCCGTACAGCACGCCTTTACTCATACGTCGCCCCCAATTCCCCGATAACAGCATCGGCGCCCGACGTGCGGAAAAGCTCGCGGCGCCCGGCGTCGAACACGACCGCGGCGATGTCGCATGCGCCCGCCGCGCGGCGGCGCAACCTGTCCTCGATTGCCGCAGCGAGCGAGGCGCGCACAGCGTCCCCCACGCCGGCGGCCTCGATTACCTCGAGCGCCGTCGTGGTCGTGACCGACGACATGATCTCGTGCACGGTCTTCGCGCCCGCGCCGGCCAAGGCCGCGTGGGCGGCCAGAATCTCCGCGCGGCAGTCGGCGGTACGCGAATGGGTGTCCATGATGCCGCCCGCGACCTTCACTAGCTTGCCGATGTGTCCCACAAGAAGGACATTGGTAAATCCCTCGCGAACGCAGCAATCAATCGCATCGCCCACAAAGTTGGAGATGAAGACCACCGGCGCACCGTTTAGGTGGAAATGCCCCGAGATGAACTGCCCGCCGTAGTTGCCGGGCGTGAGCACGACTCCGCGCCGCCCCATAGCCGCATGCTGCCGGATCTCGAGCTCGATGCTGTCGCGCAAGGCAGCGAGGCTGCGCGGCTCGACGATGCCCGTCGTACCCAGGATGGAGATGCCGTCCTCTATCCCCAGGTGCGGGTTGAAGGTCTTTTCGGCAAGGGCAACACCCTCGGGTACCGAAATCGTCACAGCAATATTTCCAGAAAAGCCGTGCGCGGCGCACACCTCGCGCACCGCCGAAGTGATCATCGCGCGCGGCGTCGCGTTGATGGCGGCCGCCCCCACCGGCTGCTCAAGCCCGGGCAACGTCACGCGTCCCACGCCCACGCCGCCATCGACGGAAACTTCCGATTCGCGCGCGGGCACGCCCTTGCTGCCCGCAGCGCCCGTGCCCGGCCCCGCATGTTCCACGAGCGCGTACACGAGCACGCCGTCGGTCACATCGGCATCGTCGCCTGCGTCCTTTCGCACGGCGCACTGGGCGCACCCCTCGCCGATGCATACGTCGACCACGTCCGTCTCGACGGGCAGCCCGCCGGGGGTGACGATCGACACGCGGCCCACGGTCTTTCGTGACAAGAGCATCTCGCAGGCCGCCTTCGCCGCGAGAGCGGCGCAGCTCCCCGTGGTGTAGCCGCAGCGCAGGCGGGTCGTCCCGGTATATATGTAGTGCTCGAAGGCCACGCTAGCTGCTCGCCTTCCGATACCCCGTGGCAAACGAAGGGTCGTAAAGCTTGCTGCGCTCGTACGACTCCGCTTGCGCGCCGTCGTGCGCAAGCCCGCCGCGAGCTCCGAGCACGCGGCCCACCACCACGAGCGCCGTGCGGTCGATGCCCTCTCGCGCGCCCGCATCGGCGAGCGTGCCCACTGTGCATCGCATCACGCGCTCCTCAGGCCAGGTCGCCTTATACACGAGCGCCGCCGGCTCGTCGGAGCTGCGGCCCGCGGCCAAAAGCTCGGCGGAAAGCTCGGCGAGCATACCCGAGCTCAGGAAGATGACCATAGTCGAGCCGCTTTCCGCCATGGTGCGCATGCCCTCGCCCGCAGGCATGGGGGTGCGCCCGGAAAGCCGCGTGATCACGACCGACTGGCTGATTCCCGGCAGCGTGTATTCCTGGCGAAGCGCCGCCGCGGCACCGCAAAAGCTCGACACGCCGGGCACCACCTCGTAGTCCACGCCGCGCGCGTCGAGCGCGTCCATCTGCTCCTGGATGGCGCCGTACAGGCACGGGTCGCCCGTGTGCAGGCGCACCACTTCCTCGCCCCGCGCATCTGCCGCGCACATCACGTCGAGCACTTCCTCCAAGGTCATGTGCGCGCTGTCGTAGACGATGCAGGATTCCTTGCACTCAGCGAGCAGCTCGGGGTTCACAAGGCTCCCCGCCCAAACGACCACGTCGGCCGCGTGCAGAAGGCGAGCCCCGCGCAGCGTGATAAGGTCGGCGGCGCCAGAGCCTGCGCCAACGATATGAATCATCCGAGCCTTCCCTTCCCGTTTCTCATCGCAACCGTTTACGCCGCCATTCGCGCAGCGGGCAAAACACGGCGCCTGCGGCAGCAATCGGCGCAAATACGCAGGCAGGAGGCGCAATGCCGCCCGCGCTGGCTTTGACACGTTCACAAGTGCCCACTATCATAGTAAAAGTTTCGGCAACGAGCATATGACAATCGGATAAAAGGAAATGACCGGCGCGGCGCCTGCACAGCCCGCGCTGGCTTGCGGAGGGAACCAGGTGGGAATCCTGGGCAAGGGACATTACTGTATAGGACGCGCGGGCGAACCGCCTCGCGCCCCAAGCCAGACTGCTTCGCCTTTTCCTCACGGCATCGCCGTGGCGTTAGCTCCTTGTGAACCCCGAGGGGTGCGCTTTTCTTTCGCTTGTGCCGACAAGCAACTGTCGCCGGGGGACCGGCAAACCGAGGAAAGGAAAAACCATGTCCGACCAGATGTCACGCCGCGGCTTCATGGGCGCCGCAGCAACCGGAGCCGTCGCGCTCGCCGGAGTCGCGCTCGCGGGCTGCTCCAACACCTCCGCGAGTTCCGAGAAATCTAGTGAAAAGGAGAAGGCCGCGAAGCCGGTCATCCTCGTCACGAGCTTCGGCACGAGCTACAACGACTCGCGCCACATCACCATCGGCGCCATCGAAGACACTATCCGCGAGAAGTACTGGCAGGACTACGACATCCGCCGCGCCTTCACCGCGCAGATCATCATCGACAAGCTGAAGAAGCGCGACGGCATCACGATCGACAACATGACCGAGGCGCTTGACCGCTGCGTGGAAGACGGCGTGAAGGAAATCGTCGTGCAGCCGACGCATCTCATGGCTGGCCTGGAATACGCCGACGTGAAAGACGAGCTCGACAAGTACGCCGACAAGTTCGACAAGATCTCGCTCGGCGACCCGCTGCTCACCTCCGACGACGACTACAAAAAGGTGGCCGCAGCCATTAAGGAGAACATGGCGTCCTTCGACGACGGCGAGACGGCGCTGTGCCTCATGGGCCACGGCACCGAAGCCGATTCCAACGCCGACTATGCCAAGATGCAGGAAGTGTTCAAGAACGAGGGTTTGACGCAGTTCTTCGTCGGCACCGTCGAGGCTGAACCGACCTGCGAGGATGTTATCGCCGCCGCGAGCGCCGCAGGCTACAAGAAGGCCGTGCTCGCGCCGTTCATGGTGGTCGCGGGCGACCACGCGAACAACGACATGGCAGACGAGACCGACCCCGACAGCTGGGCTGCGAAGTTCGTGGCCGCCGGCTTCGAAGTGACGTGCCTGCTCCAGGGTCTGGGACAGAACGTCGCGGTCGACGACATCTACGTCTCGCACGTGGACGACGCCATCGCCAAGCTGTAAACTCGCCGCGCACGGGGGCGCCGGTCGCGTCCCCGTGCAACGGGCATGCGCCTTTCCCCGACTGACGACGCATGCCCGTTGCATTCGCATCCCGACCGCCCACCGCACGGCGCGGGCGGTCGAAGCGATTGAAAGGAACCCCCCCCCATGTTGAAGAAAACCCTCGTCTTCGCCCTGTCGGCGGCGCTTTGCGCGTTCTCGCTCGCCGGCTGCGCCGGAAATTCAATCGACAGCGCAAAGGCAAGCGATGCCGATTCCCAGGAAAAGACCGAACAGGCGGCCGATGCGCCCGCGGGCGCAAGCGCTGCCCCCATCACCGCCGACAAGGTGGCCGACGGCACCTATCCGATCACCGTAGATTCCAGCTCGAACATGTTCAGGATCGTGGACGCCCAGCTCATCGTGGAAAACGGCTCCATGCACTGCGTGATGACGCTTTCCGGCACGGGCTACGGCAAGCTCTTCATGGGCACGGGCGACGAGGCTGCCGCCGCGAGCGAGGCCGACTTCATCCCCTATGTGGAAAACGCGGAAGGCAAGTACACCTACGACGTGCCCGTTGATGCGCTCGACGAGGACACCGCCTGTGCCGCGTGGAGTATTAGAAAAGAGCAGTGGTACGACCGCACGCTTGTGTTCGAATCCGCCGGCGTCGATCTGCGCGCCGACGCACTGAAGTAACGCCATGCGGTCGATTCTCCCCAAGGGGGAAAACAGGAAGCGCCACAGCATCGCGGCGCGCGCGATCACCTGCGTTCTCGTCGCCCTGCTCGCGCTTCCCTTCGCGGGGTGCAGTGCGAGCCCGAACGCGACCGGTGGCACGGCGCGCTCTCAGGAATACACTGTGAGTGTCTCGCTTTCCGGTGGGTCAGGGCGCGCAAGCATCGCCTCACCCACCACAATTGTGAAGGATGGCGACACCTACACCGCGACCATCACCTGGTCGAGTTCGAACTACGACAAGATGACCGTCGACGGCGTGGACTACGCGCCCGTAAACGACGGCGGCAACTCCACGTTCGAGATACCCGTCACGCTCGACGAGGACATCGCCGTGTCGGCCGAGACCGTCGCCATGTCGACGCCGCACACCATCGACTACACGATCCACTTCGACTCATCCACCATGAAGGAGAAATCGGGCGACGATGCAAGCGGCGGCTCCCCTGCAGGAACGGCTTCAAGCGCCGCGGCCGACTTCCACAACGCCGATTTGGGCTGCGGCTGGGAGCCGACGGGGGCGCTTCAGCTTGAATACGCCGAGCACTTCACTGTCGACGAGTTCGAAGGCGGTCTGCGGCTTATCTGCGTTTCGAATGGGGAGCGTTTCCTCGTGGTGCCGCAAGATGCGAAGGTACCTGATGGGTTGAGCTCCGACATCGCGGTCATAAGGCGCCCCGCCGACAAGGTGTACCTCGTGTCGTCGGCGACGATGTGCCTGGTCGACGCGCTCGATGCGAACGACAATATCATCATGTCGGGCACGAAGGCCGACGATTGCTCGGTCGCAGGCTTCAAAAGCGCGCTCGAAAGTGGGGCGATCGCCTACGGCGGCAAGTACAGCGCGCCCGACTACGAGCGAATATCGGCCTCGGGCTGCACGCTCGCCATCGAGAACACCATGATCAACCACACGCCCGATGTGAAGGAAAAGCTGCAGAAGCTCGGGCTCGTCGTGCTCACCGAACAGTCGTCGAGCGAGCCCGAAGCACTCGGGCGCGTCGAGTGGATTAAGCTTTTCGGCGTCCTGTTCGACAAGGAAGACGAGGCCGCGCACCTGTTCAACGAGCAGAAGGCCCGCGTCGAGCAAACGTCGGGGCTCGCGTCGTCAGGTAAAACCGTGGCGTATTTCTACATTAACTCGAACGGGGCCGCCGTCACGCGGCGGGCGGGCGACTACGTGGCGCAGATGATCGAGCTTGCAGGCGGCAGCTACGCGCTCGATGACGCGCAGGCGTCGTCGACGTCAGGTTCGTCAGTAACGCTCGAAATGGAGCGCTTCTACGCGACGGCGAAGGATGCCGACATCATCGTCTACAACGGCACCATCGACGAATCGGTTGCCACCTTGAACGACTTCGTAGGCAAAAACGCGCTATTGTCGCAGTTCAAAGCCGTGAAGAACGGCAACGTCTGGGTCACAAGCGCCGACATGTACCAGCAGATGACTTCTACCGCCGACATTATCGACGAGCTGCACGGGGCGTTCACCGGAGATGACGCGAGCGACTTCCATTATCTGAGGAAGCTCGGTTAGCGCCATGAGAAGCCGGCTTTCCATGGCATACGACGAATCGGGGCGCGCCGCGCGGTGTCGCGTCGTGACGGCGCTGCTCGCTGTTGCCCTCATCGTGCTCGTCGGGGCCAACCTGTGCATCGGGAGCGTGCTCGTGCCCGCAGACCACATCCCCGGCATCCTTTCGGGCGGCGCGGCCAATTCCATGGAAAGCCAGGTCATCTGGGAGATTCGCCTGCCGCGCGTGCTTTCAGCCGTGCTTCTCGGCGGGGCACTTTCGCTCTCCGGGTTCCTGCTGCAGACGTTTTTCAACAACCCCATCGCCGACCCGTTCATCTTGGGCGTCTCCTCGGGCGCAAAGTTCGTCGTCGCGCTTACGATGATCGTACTTCTGGGCGCGAACCAGGCCATGTCCTCGCCGGCCATGGTGGCCGCAGCGTTTCTGGGCTCGCTTATCACCATCGGCTTCGTGCTCCTCATCGCACGGCGCATAAGTTCCATGGCCATGCTCATCGTGGCGGGCGTCATGGTGGGATACATCTGCTCGGCGGCGACGAACTTCCTCATCGCCTTCGCCGACGACCAGTCCATCGTGAACCTGCACAACTGGTCTTTGGGTAGCTTCTCGGGTTCGAGCTGGGACGACATCGCGGTCATCGCGGTCGTGGTGATCACCGTGAGCGCATGCGTATTCGCGATATCGAAGCCCCTTTCCGCCTTCCAGCTGGGAGAAGCCTACGCGAAAAGCGTCGGCGTGAACGTCGAACGCTTCCGCGTGGTGCTCGTCCTTCTAGCGAGCATGCTCTCCGCCTGCGTGACCGCGTTCGCTGGTCCGGTGTCGTTCGTAGGCATCGCGGTTCCGCATCTCGTGAAGTCGGCCCTAAAGTCGTCGAAGCCCATCCGCGTGATTCCTGCGTGCTTCTTGGGAGGCGCCATCTTCTGCGCGGGCTGCGATTTGATCGCGCGCACGCTGTTCTCTCCCGTCGAGCTTTCCATCAGCGCCGTCACCGCCATCTTCGGCGCTCCGGTGGTTATCGCGCTCATGTTGAAGAAGCGGGTGAGGTAGATGGGGGAATTCGTGCCGCGGCCCAAAACGCTCGGAGGGGACATTCCGTGCTTAGACAGTCCTGAGCTCGCACGAAAGCGCCAGAAGGCACTTTCGGCTCGTGCGGAACTCCGCGCGGAACGCCTCCTCCGAGCGGAGCCGAACCTCGAAACTCCGGTCGAAACGCAGGCTGACGGAGCGCCGCTTTTCCGCATAAGCGACCTGTCGGCGGGCTACGACAAGAAGGTCGTAGTCGAAGGCGTCGATCTGGAGGTTCGCGCGGGCGACGTCGTGGCGCTCATCGGGCCGAACGGCTCGGGCAAGTCGACCATCTTGAAAACCATCACACGCCATCTGGCACCGCTTGCCGGCGCGGTCGAGCTCGACGGGCGGGAGATTTCCCGATGGAAGACGGCGGAGTTTGCAAAGAACCTTGCCGTTATGCTGACAGATCGCCCCCGGACCGAGCTCCTCACCTGCCGCGATGTCGTAGAGGCGGGAAGGCACCCCTACACCGGGCGAATGGGCACACTCTCGCCCGACGACCATAGTCGGGTCGACGAGGCCATGAAAACCGCACGTGTGGAAGAGCTCGCCGAGCGCGACTTCATGCAGATAAGCGACGGGCAACGCCAGCGCGTCATACTCGCACGCGCCATCGCGCAGGATCCGCGTGTGCTCGTGCTCGACGAGCCCACGTCGTATCTCGATATCCGCTACCAGATCGACCTGCTGCGAATACTTCGCCACCTTGCGAAATCGCGGAATGTGGCTGTCATCATGTCCATCCACGAACTCGAGCTCGCGCAGAAAAGCGCCGACAAGGTGATTTGCGTGAAGGACGGCCGGGTCTTCCGCGCCGGCGTACCCGAGGACATATTCACGCGCGAGACGATTGGCGAGCTCTACGGCCTTCAACATGGCACCTTCAACGAGCGCTTCGGCAGCGTGGAAATTGGACGCCCGCACGGCGATGCGCACACGTTCGTCATCGCCGGCGCAGGTACGGGGTCGGCTGTGTTTCGCCAGCTCATCCGGCAGGGCAAGGCGTTCTACACGGGCGTTCTGCACGAAGGGGACATCGACTGCGAGCTCGCGCGCGACCTAGCGGCGGAATGCGTGGCCGAGCGCGCCTTCGAGCCGATCGGGGATAGAACCATAGCCCGCGCCAAAGAGCTCCTCGTCCACTGCGCGCGCCTTATCGTGTGTCCCGCCGCCTTCGGCACCATAAACGCCCGCAACGCAGAGCTCGTCGAGTTCGCACGCTCGCACGGTATCGAGGTCATGCGAGCGTGCGAAGGCGCATCGGAGGATTCCCAATTGGGGTGGAAAGGATAAACTGGACTTTCTTTTAAGGATCCTCAGGCTACAGCTCCTACGCCGGCGAGGTCTACAAGGCGCCGGAGAACCTCGTAAACAGGAATTTCCACGCCGACGAGCCCAACCTGCTGTGGCTCACCGACATCACCGAGTTCAGGCTCCCGGGCGGCGAGAAGGTCTACCTGAGCCCGGTCATCGACTGCTTCGGCGGGATGCTCGTCGCCTGATCGATCGGGCTGCACCCCGACAAGCGCCTCACGAACTCGAGCCTGCGCCTAATCCAAGCGAGATTCCAGACTCGACAGGCCATTGAGAGTCAGGTCGTTGGCGACCTCCGAGACGCGCTCGATAGGAACCGAGCCGTCAGACAGCGCCCATGTGCGATAGATTCCGATAATACCCGACAGCAAAAACGCCAGATAGTAGTCGAACATCTCGTCCTTGAGACCTTGGGGCAGCAGATCGCGCTCGGCAATCTCATGCTCGAGCGGCACGCGCAAACGCGTCATAAAATCGTCGAGCGGGATGTTTTCAATCAGCTGGCGATTGAGCACGAGGTTATTGCAAAGTGCCTCGTTGATGGTCTTAAAGAAGGTAGCCGCCGCTCCAAGGGCGCGCTCGTTGGGGTCACTGCCCATAGTGGAAAGCGTCTTTTCGACCGAGTCGACGATCATCTCGACCACATCGGCGGCGATGGCATCGAGCAGGCCGTCGACCGTGCCAAAGTGCACGTAGAAGGTCTTGCGATCGACATTTGCCTCACGCGCGATGGCACTCACCGTAATGTCTGCCAGCGGCTTTTCCATGAGCAAGCGCTCAAAAGCGGAAAGGATGGCATTGCGGCTGCGAACGATGCGGCGGTCGAGGCGCGGTTTGCTGGTGTCCATGGACGTGTCCCTTCGGAATGTGAGCATTCATCAACAGATGAGAGTTAATCTACGTAAGAGGATTATCCCCCATACAGCTCAAATATGCCCCGCATCATGAAGAACGCACGACTGCCCTACCGCGACTTAGGGTGCTTCTTCTTATTGAGCGCCGACGGAGATACGCGGATACCGTCGCCCGTCTGGCGCACATAGGCTTTATGAGCCGGCTTAGCGGTCCCAGAAGCCTTCTGAGCGTGCTTCCTGGGATCAACGGTAACAGCATTCGTGGGGTGCGGCTTAGTGGGCGCAGAGGGCGTCTGAGGCTCGCGGCCGAGCTTGCGCATCACGCGATCCCAGCGCGCATGGATGCTCTCGTTGTGGGCGCTCTTAAGGCCCAGCAGGGGCGCAGCCAAAATGGTCGGCGCGATAAACGTAATGAGACGCCACAGCAGATAGCCGGCGGTCGAAGCCGACCCAAAGAAATGACCCAAGAACAAAGCAAAGCCGCCCTCAGCGCCACCAGTTCCACCGGGCAAGGGAACCGCAGAGCTCAGCAGCTGGACAAAGGCGCTCGCGGCCATGACCGAGAAAAAGTCGACCTCGTGGTGGCCAAAGGCGAGCATCAGAAAATACGGCACCAGATAGAAAAACGCGAGCTGCAGCATGGTGATAAACACGGTGAGCAGCATGGAAGAAAAATGTCCGGCCGAAAGCTTGAACTTCTCGGAGAAGGAGTAGATCTCGCCATCGACAAACGAGCGCCATCCATCGATCTTAGTGGCCGAGACACCTATGCGCTCGAGCCAATTGATGATGCAATGGGCGACGCGCGTGACGGTCTTAGGCATGAGCGCGACGGCGAAGATGCCGAGCAGGATGCAGCAGTGACCGCCAAAACTAAAGACGCACAGCAGCGTCATGTCGCCATAGCGCTCGGCAAAAAACGGCATGCGAGCAAGCAATAGGATAGCGCCCCAGGCAACGAGGCCAAACTGATACACAATAAATCGGGTGAACTGCGTGGCACCCGCTTCGCCCACGTTTTGGCCCGCTTTGGTCAGGCGGTAGATCTGGGCAGGCGTAGAGCCCATCATCATGGGCGTCAGGTTGCCAAAGAAGATACCGCTCGCCTCGACCGAGATCAGGTCGCGAATGCCGACGGGTGAATTGGGGTCGAGCCAGACGGCGATCGCATAGGCCACAATGCCAAAGAACAGATACATAAACATGCAAAGACACGCGACAACGAGCCAGGGCGCCTGGACGCTCGACATAGCAGCCCAGAACTGCCCCATCTGCCCGGTTACCACCAGATAGACGATATAACCCACCAGCACAACGCCGATAAAGATTGCGCCGCGGCGTGCGCTCTTATTGTCATCGCCGCCCGAGGCCTCAACCTCGACCTGGGGCTTGGACGTATGCTGAGAGGACTCCGTCATGAGACTCCTTCTAACAGTCAAAATATCTTGGTTATTGTACCCGTAAGGGCCATAAGCAGAACGCAAAGCTCTTGTTCAAACGGGAATGACAGACAGTTGTTTGATAATAAAAAACCCGGCCTTCCGTGGAAAGACCGGGTATCAGATGCGTGGTAGCCCGTACCAGATTCGAACTGGTGATCTCCGCCTTGAGAGGGCGGCGTCCTAAACCGCTAGACGAACGGGCCATAGGCCTCGGCAGAAAAGAAGTGGTAGCCCGTACCAGATTCGAACTGGTGATCTCCGCCTTGAGAGGGCGGCGTC
>CAJMOX010000010.1:0-68656 GCA_905215135.1 uncultured bacterium | reverse complement strand
CTGCGGGAGCGTGCCGTCAGCTCAATGTGTTCGGTTGAGATCGGAAATCAACCCTGGACGGAAATCCCCCTCTGTCTTGTTCTGTAACATTTAGGGCCGATTTTACTCGGTAACTGTTACAGATTGAGACGTTTGTGAACCGTGTCGACCGTTTGTCTCGACCTGTAACACGCAGAGGAAGATTTGCCCTGTAGATGTTACAGATTGAGACAATCGGCCGGGCCCACCTCGAGCCCGCCTCGTCATCTGTGGTTTACGTGGGGGCATGCGAAGCACGGGTATACTAACCCGCGGCGAATCTGCTCCATCGCTTAGAGCTGCTGCGTCTGGACGGCGCGTGATAGGGCTGCCAAAGCGATCGCCAGCGTGCTGAGCAACGTCCTCTCTGTGCGCACCCGTTTTTGTATGTATTAGCGCACTACCAAGCACGCCCGCGCGGCCGCATGCCGTGCCCATTGCGCGTGCAGATAAGGAACAACAACATATGCGTAATTCTGTATCCGACGTCACCGACGCCGAGATCCTGGACGAGACCCGTGAGGCCATGACCCAGGCTGCCTTCGATGCCGCCGATGAGGCCAATGCTGCCCAGGCCGTCGAGTCCGCTACCGAGAACCTGCCCGCCTTTGACGAGCTGGGACTTTCGGACGAGATACTTCGTGCTATCGAGAACCTGGGCTACACGGCGCCGACGCCCGTTCAGGCCGGCTCGATCCCTGTGGTGCTCGAAGGCCGAGACCTGCTTGCCGCCGCTCAGACCGGCACCGGCAAGACGGCTGCCTTTTTGCTGCCGACCATGAACAACCTGGAGCACATCGCTCCTCCCAAACCCGTGCGCGAGCGCAGCGGCCGCAACCGTCGTCGCGGTGCTAAAAAGCCCGAGGGCAACGGCCGCGGCCCTGTGATGCTCGTCATCACCCCTACGCGCGAGCTTGCCCAGCAGATCGACGAGGTCGCAAGCAAAATCGCCGACGTCACGGGCCATGTCGCCGTGACCGTCGTGGGCGGCGTGAGCTACAAGCCGCAGACCGCGGCACTTAAGTACGGCTGCGACATCCTGGTCGCAACGCCGGGCCGTCTGGTCGATCTGATCGAGCAGGGTGCCTGCCACCTGGGCGAGGTCAAAGTGCTGGTACTCGACGAGGCCGACCGCATGCTCGACATGGGCTTTTTGCCCGCCGTCCGCCGCATTGTGCGCGAGACGCCGGCCGAGCGCCAGACGCTGCTGTTCTCGGCGACACTCGACGAGGAGGCCGTGGGCGAGATCACCGACCTGGTGAGCGACCCGGCTCGCGTGGAGATCGCGCCCGCCACGTCGACCGCCGACACCGTCGACCAGTTTGTGTTCCCGGTGTCCATAGAGGCCAAGAACAACCTGCTGCCCGAGTTCCTCAAGAAGGAGGGTCCGGAGCGCACTATCGTCTTTATGCGCACCAAGCACCGTGCCGACAGCTGCTGCCGTCGTCTGGAGCGCAAGGGCATCAAGGCCGCCGCAATCCACGGCAACCGCAGCCAGGCCCAGCGCGAGCGCGCGCTTTCTGCCTTCCGCGACGGTACCGTCGACGTGCTGGTGGCGACCGACGTGCTTGCCCGCGGCATCGACATTAGCGACGTGCGCTACGTCGTGAACTTTGACGTGCCGGCCGAGCCGACCGACTATATCCACCGCATTGGCCGTACAGGCCGCGCCGGCGAGCTGGGCTGGGCCATCACGTTTGTGACCGAGCAGGACGTGGACGAGTTCTACGAGATCGAGAAGCTCATGGACAAGACCGCCGACATCTACGAGGCCGGCGACCTGCACGTGGGTCCCAACCCGCCCGCGGTTGATCCCGAGCGCGACCCTGCGGCCTTTAAGGCGAAGAAGAAGACCAAGCGCGGCAAGTCCAAGAGCAAGAAGAAGCTTGAGCAGGCGCGTCGCGACGGCAAGCGCAACGGCGACGATTACGGCGATGTTGCCGGTCGTTCCAACCGCGGTCGCGACGAGCGCCGCGGCGACGGCGAGCGTCCGAGCCGTCCCAAGCGCGGCGGCAAGACCCGCGTGCGCGAGGGCGTTCAGGCTCGCGTAGACGAGGCTGTTGAGAGCGTGGCCCGCGAGGTAGCTGCCGAGGAGCGCGGCGGTGCCGCTGCCGTCGAGCAGGCCCCGCGCGGTAACCGTGCCGAGCGTCGTGCCAAGCAGTTCCAGGGCGAGGCGCATCGCCGCCGTCGCGAGGATGGGGATCGCGGTGGCCGTCGTCGTGTCGAGCGCGAGGACGAGGGCCGCGGTTCGCGCGGTGGCAAGCGCGGTGGCCGTGACGAGCGCCGCGGCGGCGAGGGCCGTGGTGAGCGTAGCACCCGCGGCGGCGAGTCCCGTGGCGGCAAGCGCTTTGAAGAGCGCGGTAGCCGCGGCGGCGAGCGTCGCGAGGGTGCTCGCGGCAATGGCGGCCGCGGCGGCGCTGGTCGTTCTAACGAGTCGCGCGATCGTCGTGACCCGCGTGCCAGCCGCGATCGTCGCGATGACTGGCGCAACTACGACGATACCCGCGAGGAGCGTCGTGGCGGCTATCGTGGCGGGCGTGGCGGCAACCAGACCGGCTCCCGTGGCGGCCGTGCCGGCGGTCGCGATAACCGTGGCAGCTATGGCAACAGCCGTGGTGGCAAGCGCGGCGGCAGCTCCCGTCGCCCCGGTGACGGCGGCGGCAAGCGCAAGTAACACACGCGTCGCGCGGTAAGGCGAGATGAGTTTGGGCCCCGAGCAGACTGTGCTCGGGGCCCTTTTTGTTTGCCGTATCCGATCGCTAGTTCAAATGTGATTTCCTCGGGAATGCATCTAGAGGATGCCGTGGGCCTGTTTCCTGCCATGCGGCAATGGGTCCCATGGGGTGCGCCGTGCATTTTTTGGAGTATTCTGTAGTTCGAGTTGTCTGCATATGATTCGACGTCGCCAACGGTGGTCTTCGGATATCCCTAGAGAGCGTTTTGAGCCAGATTTCGCCGTTTTCCGGAGCAGGGACGCGTTATTCTCGCCATGTCGGGACTTAAAATGATACGGCGCCCTACAGTTTTGCCCACCCGCGGCGGTGCTGGCGCGGTCACGTTGCAGAATACTCCGTTTTTTGCACGGGCCAGGATGGGGTACCTTGGGAGAACACGGCAGCATCCCGTAAATATATACAATCTGTACCGTAATTTATACAAAACGAAGAGGCAGGCAGCGTAGGGTTGGTGCATTGGGGTGCTTGGTGCGCCAAAATGGGGACCCCACGTGCCGTATACTCTGGCTGGATGTGAAAACGGCTTGACGCGTTGCTGAGCGTAGGGGGAGGGTGTCTAGATGAGCGTATTTGAAATTGTGTTTAGTCCGACGGGTGGAACGGAGAAGGTGTCTTGCCTTGTGGCTGGAGCGCTGGACAAGAATACCGTTACCGTCGATCTGACCGATAGCGGGTTGGATTTCCACGAGGTCTCGATGACGAAGGACGACGTGGCTGTTATCTCCGTGCCAGCGTATGCCGGCAGAGTCCCTGCCGTGGTGGTCGACCGACTGAACATGGTTCACGGCAACGGAGCGCGGGCCGTTCTGGTGTGCGTCTACGGAAACCGCGCGTTTGAGGACACGCTCGTAGAGCTGGAGGACGTTGCGAAGCATGCGGGATTCCGGGTAATCGCGGCAGTTGCAGCCATTGCAGAACATTCCATTGCGCGACAGTTTGCTGCTGGGCGACCGGATGCGCAGGATGCGGCGCAGCTCGCAGAGTTTGCGCAGCAAATTCAGCAAAAGCTGTTGGCTGAGGATACATCCGAGCCCTCTATTCCCGGCAATCGTCCTTACAAACAAGCCAGAGGTCACCGCATGGCACCTGAGGCAACAGAGGATTGCGTCTCCTGCGGTGCATGCGCCGCGGCGTGCCCCGTTTGTGCTATCGACAAGGGTGACCCCAAACGAGCAGCTGGCGAGGCGTGCATCTCCTGCATGCGCTGCATTGCCGTATGCCCGCGAGGCGCTCGTAAGCTTGATCCCAACAAGCTATCCGCTGTTTCCCAGATGCTGAGCAAGGTTTGCGTCGTGCGGAAGGAATGCGAGCTCTTTGTCTAGCGCATACGAAATTGGTGCAATGGGGCCAGGTTAATCTGCACCAACCTGGTGCAAGCAAACCTGTCCCCAATGCACCAGAGTGAGGAGTGTCCCCGAGTGCCGGCAGAAAAGGAACGTCCCCAAGTGCTGCCTAAATACCGTTTATCGAAGAAAAAATACCGCTCACCGGTCATAATGACTATTCTGGCTTTGGGCTTGTCTACAATAGCTCCCGTAAAAAGAAATGCGGAAGGTTACCGAGTCCCTCGGACGTGGGCCTAACCAAAGTCTTTGAACGGATGTGTCTCTATGGATGCATTCGCTTGATTTTGGTTTGGCTATATTTATGAAGGGACATGCCACCATGGGTTTCTTTTCTCGCCTGATGGGCGGTTCGGATGAGCAGAAGACTGCAACTTCCGAGTTCGAAATCCTCGCTCCCGTTTCCGGCGAGCTTGTTCATCTAGAAAATACCAATGACCCCGCTTTTAGCAGCCGTGCCGTGGGCGATGGCGTTGCCGTGGTTCCCCAAGAGGGAACGGTGTGCGCTCCTGTTTCCGGTACCATCGCGGCGCTGTTCCCGACTGAGCACGCGCTGGGCATCATGTCCGACGACAGCTCTGCTCAGGTGATGCTGCATATCGGAATCGACACTGTTAAACTTGAGGGCAAGGGCTTCCATGCGCTTGTTGCCCAGGGTGACCATGTCGACGCGGGCCAGCCCCTCGTCGAGGTCGATTTCGACGCGGTCCGCGCCGCCGGCTTCGATCCCACGGTCTTCGTTATCGTGTGCGAGCGTTCGGAGAACTCGACTCTTCGTGAGCACGCTTCCGGCCCTGTTGCTGTTAAAGAGCCTGTCGTCTGGCTTTCCGAGTAAATTCTTGTGGTGGGTACCGTGGTTATCAAGCGAGTTTTCAACAACAACGTCGCAATGGTCACTTCGGACGATGGCTCTGAGCTCATCGTCATCGGTCGAGGCCTCTGCTTTGGCCGTCATGCCGGCGATGCCATCGACGAGGCATCGGTCGAAAAGACCTACGCGTTGCAGGAGGGAACTTCTCAGGATTCGCGTACGATTGACCGCTTGGCACATCTTTTAGAGTCCATCCCCACCGTCAACCTCGTGATTTCCGAGGACATCGTTCAGATGCTTCGTCGAGAGCTCAATGTTGATATCAACGACAAGATTCTCATTGCTCTCGCAGACCATATCAGCCTTGCTTTGGAGCGCGAGCGCAAGGGCGTCCCCTGCGAGAATCCGTTGCTGCTCGAGATCCAGCAGTTCTATCGCAAGGAGTATGCGCTTGCGGGCCGTGCGCTGCAGATTGTCAAGGAGTATATGGGCATCCAGATGAGCGAAGAAGAGCAGGGTTTTATTACGCTGCATATCGTCAACGCCACCATGCCGCAACGCTCCGACCGTCTCATCATCTCGGTCCAGCTTGTTCGCGACGTGCTCACGATTGTTTCCGAGCGCTATGCTACGACCCTCGATGACACCTCGCTGCCCTATGAGCGTTTCGTCCGCCACCTGCAGTTTTTCGCACAGCGGGCGCTTGACCCCGCGGCCGGGCAGATCAATGACGATGCACTGTTCCGAATCGATGAAACTAAGTATCCGTGCGCGTTCTCGTGCGCGGACGCCATAGCCGCCCACTTGGCGTCTACCTATAACGTTGTCGTTACCGATGCCGAGAAGAGTTATCTCGCATATCACATTGTTAACCTGCTTGGAGAACCTGGTCTCTAGGCATAACGTGCCCACACATCGATTGATATAAGGCAAGGCTCACGGTCTTGTCCAGGGCACACCTATCTCAATTTGCGGAAAAGGAAGGGGAGTACCGCTATGACCGCAAAAAAGAAGTTCAATTTCAAAGCGCCGTTGGAGGTGTTCGCGAAGTCGATCGTTCAGCCGATGATGTATCTCTCGGTTGCCGGCATCCTGCTCATCGTGGGCATCATTCTGACCAACAAGACCATCTGCGCCGTGGTCCCCGTGCTGGGCTCCGGCCCGTTCCAGCTTGTGGGCGCCGTTGTCTATCAGTCGCTGATGTTTATCATCAACAACCTCTCGATTCTGTTCTGCGTGGGCATCGCCGGCGCCATGGCAAAGAAGAACAAGGGCCATGCTTCGCTGATTGCCCTGATGTCGTTCTTCCTGTTCCTGCAGGCTAACAACATCGTGCTCAACGCCACCGGCTCTCTTGCCGAAGCGAGCGGCATGCTCGGTCTTACCGGAACCGGCCAGAGCACCGTTATGGGCATTCAGGTGCTCGATACCGGCGTGTTTGGCGGCATCATTCTTGGTTGCATCACCGGTGCCGTGTTCAACAAGTACTCGAACAAGCAGTTCCCCATTGCCCTTTCGATGTTCTCGGGCGTTCGCTTCCCGTTCCTGATCATGATCATCATCTCCTGGATCATGGGCGCTGGCTTCTGCATCGTTTGGCCTCCGGTTCAGGGTGCCATCTCCTCCGTTGCCGGCATCATTAAGGAGTCGGGCAACATCGGTCTGTTCATCTACGGCATGCTCAACAAGCTGCTCGTTCCCACCGGTCTGCACCACCTCATCTACACCCCGTTCCAGTTCTCCGATGTGGGCGGCACCCTTACGCTGGGTGATCAGGTTATCGCCGGCGCCTATCCCATCCGTGTCGCCGAGATGGCAATGACGGGCCAGCCCTTCTCCGATAGCACCTACTTCAACAGCTACACCTTCAACAACCTGTGGCCCTACATCGGTATCGGTCTCGCCTTTATCTTCACCGCTTACAAGGGGAACAAGGACAAGACCAAGGCTGTCATCATCCCGCTGATCATCACCGCCGTGCTTTCCTGCGTGACCGAGCCCATGGACTTCCTCTTTGTCTTTGCCGCTCCCGTGCTCTTTGTCGTTCACTCGGTTCTTTCCGGCATCTTCCTGGTCCTGCTCAAGGTCCTCTCCGTGCCCGCTTCGACTGCAGGCGGCATCATCAACATCGTGGTTTCCAACCTGGTTCTTGGTGTCGATAAGACCAACTGGCCGATGATGCTCGTGCTCGGAGTCGTCAACGCCGCGCTGTACTTCTTCCTCTTCACCTTCCTTATTAAGAAGCTCAACCTCCACACGCCTGGTCGCGAGGAGGAGTCCGAGCTCGCCGAGTCCGTTGCCGAGGGCGAGGCCGCCGCGTCTGTCGCGGTGAAGCAGGGCGCTGTTGCCGCAGCTCCCGCAGAGGGCGTCGATGCAGGCATCGCCGACCTGGTCGCAGGTCTTGGCGGCAAGGACAACATCGAGGAGCTCGAGAACTGCTTTACGCGTCTCCGCGTGAACGTTAAGAACCCGGACCTCATCGATGAGAGCCTCATCAACCACGTGCCCAACAGCGGCATCAACCGCAACGGCAACAATATCCAGATCATCTTTGGCATGAAGGTTGCCGAGATGCGCGACAAGGTCGAAAACGCAATTGAGAAGGAGCAGTAAACAATGATCATTACTCTGTGTGGTGGCGGATCCACCTTTACCCCCGGCATCGTCAAGTCCATCGCTCTGCGCAAGGACGAGCTCGACGTTGACGAGATTCGCCTGTACGACATCAATGAGGAGCGTCAGCGCAAGATCGGCGTGCTCGTGGACTGGATTTTGCACGAGGACCTTGGCCTGGACATCAAGCTTACGGTGACCACCGACAAAAAGACGGCTTTTACCGACGCGAGCTTCGTGTTTGCCCAGATGCGCGTGGGCGGCTACGCCATGCGCGAGCAGGACGAGAAGATTCCGCTGCGCCACGGTTGCGTGGGTCAGGAGACCTGCGGCTGCGGCGGCCTTGCCTACGGCATGCGCACCATCTTCCCCATGGTCGAGCTGATCGATGACGTTGAGAAGTACGCCAAGAAGGACTACTGGATTCTCAACTACTCCAACCCTGCTGCCATCGTGTCCGAGGGCTGCCGCGTGCTGCGTCCCAACGCTCGCATCATCAACATCTGCGACATGCCGATCGCGATCATCGACGTGGTTTGCGCCGCACTCGATATCGACAAGAAGGATGTCGAGTACGATTACTTTGGCCTCAACCACTTTGGTTGGTTCACCTCGATCCGCCACAAGGGCGAGGAGGTGCTCCCGCAGCTGCGCGAGTACATCAAGGAGCATGAGATTCTGCTGCCCGACTCCTACCTCAAGGGCATGGGCTCGCTCATGGCAAAGAAGCCCGAGGAGGCCACTGACGAGCACCCCGAGCAGAACCGCCACACCAAGGGCAGCTGGTACTACGTCTGGAAGGGCGAGTACGAGATCATGGAGTGCTTCCCGGAGTACCTGCCCAACACGTATCTGAACTACTACCTGCAGCAGAAGGAGTTCGTCGAGCATTCCAACCCCGAGCGCACCCGTGCTAACGAGGTTGAGGAGACGCGTGAGAAGAACCTCTTCGACGGCATCGACCACTACGAGAAGACGGGCGAGATCGACGAGAGCACGTTCTATGCGGGCAGCCACGGCGACTGGATTGCCGATCTGGCTATCGCTCTGAAGAACGACACCAAGCAGCGCTTCCTGGTCATTTGCGAGAACAAGGGCGCTATCCCCAACATGCCCTACGACGCTATGGTCGAGCTGCCTGCCTACATTGGCAAGAATGGCCCCGAGGTCATCAGCCGCGACAACATTCCTCTGTTCCAACAGGGCCTCATGATGCAGCAGCTGAACTCCGAGAAGCTCGTGGTCGAGGCTACGATCGAGGGTTCTTACGAGAAGGCGCTCAAGGCCTTTACGCTGAACAAGACCGTGCCTTCGATGAAGGTCGCCAAGGAGGTTCTCGACGACATGATCGAGGCCAACAAGGGTTACTGGCCCGAGCTTAAGTAAAAGCAACAGGGTCGCTGGCCGCATACCTGGAGCAATGCCCCGTCCACGTGATTGCGTGGGCGGGGCATTGTCATTTGGTAACGCGTTTTACCAAATATGGCATTTATCTGCGGTAATGTTCTATTTCACCGCCGAGGGTGACATTTCATACCGCCTGCCGAACTGCGTGGAGACCTAACAACTTTTTAGGTCAGTGTTGTGCGTGTAGCAACTTCGCCCGGCCTCGCCTCCGGGCTGCCATGTGAGAGGGGATCTTATGGCTCGACTGCACGTAATGGAACGCAGCAACGCTCAGGCCGTCATGGACGACCTGCACGATGCGCTCGGACGTCGTCTGGCGGTGAGTTCGCTCGCCCCGTGCCCCGTTGAGTTTACGGCAGCGCTCGTCAATCTGTGCTCCACCCAGAGCTGCGGCAAGTGCACGCCCTGCCGCGTGGGCCTGAGCGCGCTGAGCGACCTGCTCGCCGATGTGCTCGAGGGCCGCGCCGACGAGTCCACGCTCAACTTGATTGAGCGCACCGCCCGCACCATCTACCTTTCGAGCGACTGCGCCATCGGCTACGAAGCTGGCGCCATGGCACTCACGGCCATTCACGGCTTCCGCGATGACTTTGAGCACCACATCCGTGAGCATTCCTGCGGCTTTGATCGCGAGGCCCGCGTCCCGTGCGTCTCGGGCTGCCCGGCGCACGTCGACATTCCCGGCTACATTTCGCTGGTCGAGGCCGGCCGCTATGCCGATGCCGTCAAGGTCATCCGCAAGAACAACCCGCTGCCGCTCGTCTGCGGCCTGGTGTGCGAGCATCCCTGCGAGATGCACTGTCGCCGTGGCATGGTCGACGACCCCATGAACATCCTCGCCCTCAAGCGTTTTGCCGTTGAGCACAGTGACCTCAACGACCACAAGCCGCATGTGGTGGACAACACCGGCAAGCGCGTCGCCGTGATCGGCGGCGGCCCGGCCGGCCTTTCCTGCGCCTACTACCTGGCCGTGATGGGCCACAAGGTGACCATCTTTGAGCAGCGCCACCACCTGGGCGGCATGCTGCGCTATGGCATTCCCAGCTACCGTCTGCCGCGCGAGCGCCTGCAGGCCGAGATCGACTGGATCTTGAGCGCCGGCATCGACGTTGAGCTCGATCACTCCGTCAACGGCGAGGAGCTCGCCCGTCTGCGTGACGAGTTCGATGCCGTCTACCTGGCTATCGGTGCCCACAGCGACAAGAAGCTCGGCCTTCCGGGCGAAGAGGCGCCCGGCGTTGAGTCGGCCGTCAAGATGCTGCGCGCCATCGGTGATGATGAGCTGCCCGACCTGAGCGGCCAGCGCGTGTGCGTCATCGGCGGCGGCAACGTGGCCATGGACGTGGCTCGCTCTGCCGTGCGCTGCGGTGCCGAAAAGGTGAGCATTGTCTACCGCCGCCGCATCTGCGATATGACGGCTCAGGACGCCGAGATTGCCGGTGCCCAGGCCGAGGGCTGCGAGGTTCTGGAGCTGACGGCGCCGCTCGCCATCGAGACGGGCGAGGACGGTCGCGTGAGCGGCCTGCGCGTGCAGCCGCAGATTATCGGCGAGCCCCGTCGCGGTCGTCCGGCCCCGCGTGCCGCCGCCACGTCCGAGCAGGTCATTCCCTGCGAGCGCGTGTTCGTGGCCATTGGCCAGGACATCGATTCCAAGCCGTTTGAGGAGATGGGCATTGCCTGCAAGTGGGGCTGCGTCATCACCGATTCGGACGGCGCCGTGCCCAACTTCGATGGCCTCTTTAGCGGCGGCGACTGCCAGACCGGCCCCGCCACCGTCATCCGCGCCATCAATGCCGGCCGCGTGGCTTCGGCAAACATCGACCGCTATCTGGGCTTCGACCACAAGATTAAGCTTGAGGTCGAGCTGCCGACCGTCCAGTTTAAGGGTAAGCACGAGTGCGGCCGCTGCGAGCTGGGCGAGCGCGAGGCCGGCGAGCGTATTCACGATTGGAATCTGGTCGAGCAAGGTCTTACCGAGCAGGAGGCACACCAGGAGGCGAGCCGCTGCCTGCGTTGCGATCACTTTGGCTTTGGCGCGTTCCGCGGAGGGAGGAACCTGGAATGGTAGAGCCCAACAAAACCACCGTCAGTGACAACACCGAAAACGGAGCGCACAATATGGCCAAGCTCACTATCGATAATTGCGAGGTCGTGGTGTCCGAGCGCACCACGATCCTGGATGCAGCCAAGTCCGTCGGCATCCAGATTCCCACCCTATGCTATCTGCGCGATCTGAACGAGATCGGCGGCTGCCGCGTGTGCGTGGTCGAGGTTGAGGGCTGCGATCAGCTGGTTGCCGCCTGCAACAACTACGTGCTCGACGGCATGGTGGTCCACACCAACAGTCCCAAGGCCCGCGAGGCCCGTCGCACCAACGTGCAGCTGCTGCTGTCCCAGCACGATTCGCAGTGCACGAGCTGCGTGCGCAGCGGCAACTGCAACCTGCAGACCATCGCCAACGACCTGGGCATTTTCTATCTGCCGTATCAAAGGCATTTGGCGGGCGAGGGCTGGGATTTCGATTTTCCCATCATCCGCGAAAACGACAAGTGCATTAAATGCATGCGCTGCATCAAGGTGTGCGAGAGCGTGCAGGGCCTGGGGATTTGGGACCTGACCAACCGCGCCACGCATACCGCCGTGGGTACCCGCGGGCGCGCACCGATCGGCAAGACCGATTGCGTCGCGTGCGGCCAGTGCATCACGCATTGCCCGACGGGCGCCCTGCGCGAGCGCGACGATACCGAGACCGTGTTTGACGCGCTCGCCGATCCTGACAAGATCGTGCTGGTGCAGATCGCGCCTGCCGTGCGCAGCGCCTGGGGCGAGGAACTCGGCATTCCACGCGAGGAGGCCACCGTCGAGCGCCTGGCTTGCGCGCTGCGCCGCGTTGGCTTTGAGTACGTGTTCGACACCGATTTCTCGGCCGACCTCACCATTATGGAGGAGGGCTCCGAACTGCTCGAGCGCCTGGGGAAGGCCGTCAAGGGCGAGGGCGACAGCCACGGCTGGCCCATGTTCACGAGCTGCTGCCCGGGCTGGGTGCGCTTTGTGAAGGCGCGCTATCCGGAGTTTGTCGACAGCCTGTCCACGTCCAAGTCGCCGCAGCAGATGTTCGGCGCCATCGCCAAGACCTACTACGCCAAGGTGCTGGGCGTGGAGCCCGAGCGTCTGTTCGTGGTGTCCGTTATGCCGTGCACGGCCAAGAAGGCCGAGTGCGCGCTGCCGAGCATGATGGGCGAGGGCGGCACGCCCGATGTGGACGTTGCGCTGACGGTGCGCGAGATGGTGCGCATGATCCGTGCGAGCCACGTGAGCGTTGACACGCTGGTCGAGGAGCCGCTCGATACGCCGCTGGGCTTTGGCACGGGCGCGGGCGTGATCTTTGGCGCCACGGGCGGCGTGATGGAGGCAGCCGTGCGCTCGGCATATTACCTGGTGACGGGCAAGAACCCCGATGCGGACTTCTTTACCGATGTGCGCGGCCTGGACGGCTGGAAAGAAGCCGTCGCCGATATCGATGGCACCAAGGTGCGCGTCGCCGTGGCGCACGGGCTGGGTAACGCCGCCCGCCTGCTCGACGCGATTCGCGACGGTCGCGTGAGCTATGACTTCGTTGAGGTCATGGCGTGCCCGGGCGGCTGCGTCGGTGGCGGCGGTCAGCCCATCCACGACGGCTGCGAGCTGGCAGCTGAGCGCGGCCAGGTGCTGTGGGGCCTGGATGCGAAGGCGGACATTCGCTTCTCGCACGAGAACCCCGATGTCCAGGCATGCTACCGCGAGTTTTTGGGCGAGCCGCTCTCGCCGCTGGCCGAGGAGCTGCTGCATACCGACCATCACGCATGGACGATGCCTAACGAAGGGACGTGCTAACGATGCGCGCGTTTGCTGTTGAGATGACGCGCCGGGGGTTTGCCTCGGCGCTTGCCGCCGGCGCGCTGTCGCTTGCACTGGTTGGATGTGGCGGCGGGGCCGCGGAGGCTGGGTCTGCTGCGGGCTCGGCTGCCACGGACGGCGCCGGTGCTGCTGCAGGGCCGGTCGAGGTGCGCGTCGCCTCGCTCAAGGGGCCGACCTCGATTGGCCTGGTGCAGTTTATGGACCAGGCGGCGAGTGGCGAGACGGATAACGAGTTCGATTTTGCGATCAGCGCCGCGGCCGACGAGATCGTGCCCAAGGTCATTCAGGGCGATGTCGATATCGCCCTGGTGCCCGCCAACGCGGCGAGCGTTCTCTACAACAAGACCGAGGGCGCGGTGCAGGTCATCGACATCACCACGCTCGGCGTGCTGAGCGTGGTGACGGGCGACGCGAGTGTGACCTCGTTTGGCGATCTGGCGGGCCATGCCGTCTATATGACGGGCAAGGGCACCACGCCGGAGTACGTCATGAACTACCTGCTGGAGCGCGCGGGCCTGACCGGCCAGGTGGCGCTCGAGTTTAAGAGCGAGCCCACCGAGGTGCTGTCGGCCCTGCTTGCCGATCCGTCTGCCGTGGGTGTGCTGCCCGAGCCGTTTAAGACGGCGGCCGTCGCCAAGAGCGAGGGCAAGCTGTCGGCACCGGTGAGCCTGACCGATGCGTGGGACGAGCTGGCAGGAGACACGGGCTCGCGCTTGCTGACGGGTGTGACCGTGGTGCGCCGCGCGTTTGCCGAGGAACATCCCGAGGTCGTGGCGGAATTCCTGAGCTGCCACGCGGCGAGCGTTGAGGCCGTGAACGCGTCGCCGGTGGACTGGGCCCAGGCCGTGGTCGATGCGGGCATCGTGGATAACGCCGCGATTGCCGAAAAGGCGATTCCCGGGTGCATGCTCGTGTGCCAGACGGGGAAGGATATGAAGGCGGCGCTCGGTGGGTATCTGCAGGTGTTGGCCGATGCGGACGCGAGTGCCGTGGGCGGCAAGCTCCCGGCTGACGATTTCTACTACATGGAGTAGCCCGTGCGTGTGTTTGCTCGACAAATGACAGAGCGCATGAAGGCGGTGGCGGCAGCAGGTGCCGTTGCCGCCTTTTGGCTTGCCGTGTGGGTGCTGGTGGCGGGTCTTGTGGCACAGCCGCTGATTTTGCCGGGGCCGGGCGCTGTCGTGGTATCGCTGTTGCGCCTGGCGTGCGATGGCGGTACCTGGGCGATTTTGGTGGGCTCGGGCGCGCGGATACTGGGCGGGCTGGCGCTTGCCGCGGTGTGCGGCGGCGTGCTGGCGGGAGCCTCGGTGCGGTCGCGGACGTTTGCCCGCCTGGTGGCACCGGCGCTGTCGTTTGTAAAGGCGACGCCGGTCGCCTGCGTGGTGGTCCTGTTGCTTATCTGGCTGGGATCGGCGCGCGTGAGCATCGCGGCGGTTTTTTTGATGGCGCTGCCGGGCGCGTATTTCTCACTGGTCGAGGGCTTGGCGCAGGTTGATAAGCCGCTGGAGCAGATGCTCCGCCTGCATGGCGTGCGGGGCTGGCGACTGTTTTGCGCCCACACCTGGCGTGAGGTGCTGCCGTTTGTGCTTTCGTGCGCGAAGGCGGTCATCGGCATGAGCTGGAAGGCCGGTGTAGCGGCGGAGCTCATCGGCATGGCGACGGGCACCGTGGGTGAGCGCATCTATCAGGCAAAGCTTTTGATTGAGACGGCAGATCTGCTGGCGTGGACCGTGTTGGTCGTGGCGGCATCGTGGGCATGTGAGCGCGTGCTAGTGTGGCTGCTGCGGGTTTCGGGGCCCGTGGCGTGGCGCGCGGCCGTGCGGGCGCATGGGCATGGATTGCGTGGGCGTGCGGGGGCTGCGAGCGATGGCACTTCAGCGGAGCTTGCGCTTGCCGTGGGCGATCGCGCGCCCTGGGCGCCGGCGCTGGATGGTCTGGTGCTCAACTTGCCCGCGGGTGGGCGTATCTGTGTGATGGGCGCTTCGGGCATGGGCAAGTCGACGCTGCTTTCGTTGGCAGCGGGGGAGTGCGCGCCGTGCTCGATGGTGTTTCAGGATGCACGCTTGGTCGAGTCCGCCGCGGCGCTGGATAACGTGCTAGTGTGCGCCGATGCACGCGTGGACGCCTCGAGTGCTGCGGCCCTGTTGCGCCTGCTGGTGCCGGGGGTCGATGTACATGCTCGCGTGGCCGAGCTTTCGGGCGGGCAGCGCCGTCGCGTCGAGATCGCTCGAGCCCTGCTGTGCCCGGGCGGCGCGGTGATTCTTGACGAGCCCTTTACCGGTTTAGATACCGCTGCGCGCGACGCATGCGCCGAGGTCGTGCTCGACTTGCTCGACGGTCGCATGCTGTTGCTTGCCACGCACGATGCCGCTGACGCTAAGGCCCTCAATATCTCGGATATCATCACGCTCTAAATACTTACTCAGCAACAAAATGATCCGTTTTTTCTCCGTCCCCATGGGGTCGGGTATGGTATTCTATCTGCGGGGTAATACTTAGGAATACCAAGTAATACCAACGCCGTAGAAACACACTCCAGATGCGGGCCAATCGGGTTGCCTTCACGGCCCGTCGCCCAGCCGCGTGGCCCGCATCTATCCGCACCACCGTCGTTTCAAAAAGGAAGCGCCATGGCAGAACACATGACCCCGGTTGTCGCGAAGGTCTTGCCCGAGGAAAAGGCGGCCTTCGCGGCGGCAACCCAGCTCGTGGGCACCACGCCGTCCAACGCCATCCGCATGTTTATCGCCGCGTTCAATCGCTGCGGCACCTTCCCGTTCGACATTTCACCCAACGGGGCTTTTGGCGCTGCGCCCGATTCTCATCAACAATGACTGTCCCCAAGTGCCGGGTTTTGAGGAGGTTGGCATGCTCAATGCGCTGGTTTGGGCGCTTGCCTGTTTTGGTGTCGTCGCTGCCGATATTGCCTTGAGCATTGTTTTGTTCTCCGCGCTGGACATCGTGTCGGCACTGACGGGTTTCCCGATCGACAATCTCGATATTCAATGGTTTCAGGCCGCCGCTCAGACGGCGTCGTTTTTGATGGCGCTGCTGTGGTGGCGCTATCTGTGGCCCCGCTCCTTCATGGCGCGCCGGCAAGGTGAACGCCCGCTCGGCGGGGGAGCAAATGCTGCATGGAAGCGCATCGCATACGTTGTCGTGATCGGCCTATCCATGCAGGTGGTCATTAGCTACCTATGCGACGGCGTGCTGTCGCTGCTGCCCGAGGTTGCGGCGGACTATAGCGAGCTCGTCGAGGAAACAGGCTTGGGCGATACCAACCTTCTTGCCGTCCTGACCACGGTGCTCGGCGCCCCATTTTGTGAAGAGCTGCTGGTGCGCGGCATTATTTTTGAGTTTTCGCTCCGAGCGTTTAATCCGCAGTGCCGCCTACTTTGGAAGTGCCGGCGTCGTGTGAGCGCGCAGAGTGGCGCCATGGTGCCCTGGGCGGCCCCAAGCACGTGGGGTATCGCCGCGGCGATTGTGCTGCAGGCGGCGATCTTCGGTTTTATGCACATGAATTGGGTACAGGGTTGCTACGCGGGTGCCGCCGGCCTCATCTTTGGTTGGGTGCTCGTGACGACCGGAAAGCTCCGCTACACGATCCTGCTGCACTTTGCCTTTAATGCCGGGTCGTATTTCATGACGTTGCTCTGGTTTGTGAACACACCGTTCGACGTGATAATCACGGTCGCTATCGCCGGCGTCATCCTCGTTGAGGCAATGCGCTCGCTGCGCCACGCGTGTGGGATGGACGCAGCGAGCGCACCGCTGCCCTAGTTGCGACGCCCGCCTCCGTTGGCGCCCTGACGCCCCTGGGCCGCGCGATTACGCCCGGCAGTGTTCTGTGCACGCGACATGCCGCCGTGCCCCTTGCTGCCTTTGGGTCCCTTGCCGCCAGCACCGCCGTGGGCCTTGCCGCCCTTCTTGCCGGTGCCATGCCCATCGCCAGCAGACGTCTCGCCCGGGCGCGGCGGCACGGGGCGGATTAGACAGTGTTTGGTGTAGCCGATCAGGTCACGACGTCCGGCTTTTTCCAGCGCCTCGCGTACCAGCTTGTAGTTCTCGGGTTTGCGATACTGGATGAGCGCACGCTGCATGGCCTTTTCGTGCGGGTCGCGCGCCACATAGATCGGCTCCATGGTGCGTGGGTCCACGCCGGTGTAGTACATGCAGGTCGACATGGTGGACGGTGTGGGGTAGAAGTCCTGCACCTGTTCGGGCATGTAGCCCATGTCGCGTACGGCCTCGGCCAGGTCCACAGCTTCCTTCATCGTTGAACCGGGGTGGCTCGAGATTAGGTATGGCACTACGTACTGCTTGAGTCCGTATTCGCGGTTCAAGCGTTCAAATTTACGGCAGAACGCGTCGTAGACGGCGCGGCTCGGTTTGCCCATTACGGAGAGCACCGCATCGCTCACGTGCTCGGGAGCTACGCGCAGCTGGCCCGAGACGTGATGCTCCAGCAGCTCGCGCAAAAACTCGTCCGAGGCGTCGGCCATGGTGTAGTCAAAGCGGATGCCGCTGCGGACGAAGACCTTCTTGACGCCCGGCAGCTGACGCAGGTCGCGCAGCAGCTGTGTGTAGCCGCTCTCGTCGACCACCATGTTCTTACATACGCTCGGCCACAGGCAGCGCTTGTTCTTGCACACGCCGTGCTTGAGCTGTTTGTCGCAGGCAGGACGGCTAAAGTTGGCCGTCGGCCCTCCCACGTCGTTGATGTAGCCCTTAAACTCGGGATCGCGCGTGAGCAGTTCGGCCTCGCGCATGATCGAATCGTGGCTGCGCATCTGCAACACGCGGCCCTGGTGGAAGGTGAGAGCGCAAAACGAGCACTCGCCAAAACAACCGCGGTTGGAGCTAATGGAAAACTTGATCTCGGCAAAGGCCGGCACGCCGCCCGCCGCGTCGTAGTCGGGATGCCAATCGCGTGCGTAGGGGAGTTCGGCCACCTCGTCCATCTCGTCGGTGGTGAGCGTCGCCGACGGCGGGTTCTGCACCACATAGACGCTGTTAGGGTAGGGCTCTACCAGGCGATGACCGGTGATGGGGTCCATATTCTGCTGCTGCACGTTAAAGCTGCGCGCGTAGTTGAGCTTGTCGGCGGTAAGGTCGTCCCAGCTGGGCAGCAAGTCGTAGTCGTAGACCTCGTCGAGCGAGCCCGTACGGTAAACGGTGCCGTTGATATAGGTGATCTGATCGACGGGCAGTCCCGCGTCGAGCGCGTCGGCGATCTCGACAATCGCGTGTTCGCCCATGCCGTAGATGAGGATGTCGGCGCCCGAGTCGAGCAGTACCGAGCGCTTGAGCTTGTCCTGCCAGTAGTCGTAGTGGGCCAGACGGCGCAGGCTCGCCTCGATGCCGCCGATGATGATGGGGGCGTCCTTGAACGTCTGGCGGATGAGGTTGCCGTAGACCGTGACGGCACGGTTGGGGCGGTGACCCTCCTCGCCACCGGGCGTGTAGGCATCGGTGTGGCGGCGGTGCTTGGTCACCGAATAGTGGTTGACCATGGAGTCCATGTTACCGGCACTGACGAGAAAGCCCAGGCGAGGCTCGCCGAGCACCGTGATGCTGGCGGGATCGGTCCAGTCGGGCTGGCAGATGATACCCACCTTGTAGCCGTGCGCGTCAAGGACGCGGCTGATGATAGCCATGCCAAAGCTGGGATGGTCCACGTAGGCGTCACCGCAGATGTAGACAAAGTCGCACTGGTCCCAGCCGCGCGCATCCATGTCGGCGCGACTGACGGGGAGGAACTTATCGCGGCCCGGACGCCAGGGGCGGGCGGGCGTCGCTTGGGAATGCTTGGTGCGGGCGACCGTGGCCTGCGCCTTACCGCCGCGCTTTTGCTGCTGGCCCTGTTTGCCCTGCTGACTGCGCTGGTTGTTCTGAGCGTGCTGAGGCTTTTTTGCCACGATCCCTCCCGGTGTTTGTATGCTGCACGTAATTGTAACCAGTCTTTTTGGGACGGGGCTAAAAAGACTGGTGGAGTACATGGGTTGGCGGATCGGCGCATCGATGCGGGTGCCGTTTGTTTCCAGACTGTGTATCCGCGCGTTGGGGAGCCCGTCTCGCGCGCATGCCATGTTGTCAATGGGTTACAGTATGAACGGCGGCTATGTTTCCGCCAACGCACGAGAGAGTCGTCAACAAGGAGGATGCACGACGATGCAGCGTGCCAAACAGATATCGGAGTCTATTGAGCTGGGCATCATCTTGGCGCTCGCCGGTGGCTTTATGGATGTGTATTCGTACATTGGGCGCGATCATGTTTTCGCCAACGCGCAGACGGGCAACATCCTGCTCGTGGGCGTGAGCATCTCGGAAGGCAACTGGGCGCTCGCGGGACGCTATTTCTTCCCCGTGGTGTCGTTTGCCGTGGGCATTATGCTTGCCGACCTGGTACACGAGCGTTTTGGCAGCGTGATTCACTGGCGCCAGGTGACGGTGTTTTTTGAAGCTGTTATCTTGCTGGGCGTGAGCTTTATCCCGGGCGGCGATTTCAACCTGCTCGCCAACTGCCTTACTTCGTTTGCCTGCGGTATGCAGGTCGAGAGTTTCCGCAAGATTCATGGACACGGCATCGCCACGACCATGTGTATCGGCAACCTCCGTAATGCCTTGCAAAACGTGGACGACTACATCATTACCCATAAGCGCGGCTTTTTGGAAAACGGCCTGCTGTACTTTGGCGTGATCTTTACCTTTGTGTTTGGCGCTGTGTTGGGCAACTGGTGTATTGAGCGCATGGGCCTGCACGCCATCGTCGTGGCGAGCGTGCTGCTGTTTGTCGCGTTTGCCATCATGTTTATCGACCGCGAGCGCGACTTGCGTTTTCGCTGGAAGGTTGCGGCCGAGGCTTGGAAAGAGGGCTGCCGAAAGTAACCGAATGCGGCAAAGGGACAGCCCCTTTGCCGCAATATATTTTCATCTTCTGTTGAAACGCTTTAACAATTTTGATGTTCTCACGTGTTTTTTGTTTCAAAAGCGTTAGGATGGGACTCATAGCGTGGGGCGTAATGGGTGCCCCGCACACGATGGGAGGCTATCAATGGCTAATCGTTTCGTTCTCAATACCATTTCTTATCATGGTTCCGGCGCCATCAAGGAGATCCCCGGCGAGCTCCAGCGTCGCGGCTACAAGAAGATCTTCGTCTGCTCCGATCCCGACCTGGTCAAGTTTGGCGTTACCGCCAAGGTAACCGACGAGCTCGACGCCGCCGGTATTGCTTGGAGCCTCTACTCCGAGATTAAGCCCAACCCCACCATCCAGAACGTCAAGGACGGCGTCGAGGCCTTTAAGGCCGCCGAGGCTGACGCTATCGTGACCATCGGTGGTGGCTCCTCCATGGACACCGCCAAGGCTATCGGCATCATCATCAACAACCCCGAGTTCGCCGATGTCCGCAGCCTCGAGGGCGTTGCTCCGACTAAGAACCACGCTGTGTTCACCATCGCCGTGCCGACGACCGCCGGTACCGCTGCCGAGGTGACCATCAACTACGTCATCACCGACCCCGAGAAGGTCCGCAAGTTCGTGTGCGTCGACACCAACGACGCCCCCGAGGTTGCCGTCGTCGACCCCGACATGATGGCTTCCATGCCCGCCGGCCTTACCGCTTCCACTGGTATGGACGCTCTGACCCACGCCATCGAGGGCTACACCACCAAGGGCGCCTGGGAGCTCTCCGACATGTTCCACTTTGAGGCCATTAAGTTGATCAGCGAGAACCTGCGCGACTCCGTTGCCGAGGCCAAGTCCGGCCAGCCCGGCTCCGGCCGCGAGGGCATGGCTCTTGGTCAGTATGTCGCCGGCATGGGCTTCTCCAACGTTGGCCTGGGCATCGACCACGCCATGGCTCACACCCTGTCTGCTCACTACGACACCCCGCACGGCGTCGCTTGCGCCATGCTGCTGCCGATCGCCATGGAGTTCAACAAGCCGGTCTGCGCCGAGCGCCTGGCCAAGGTTGCCGTCGCCATGGGCGTTGACACCACGGGCATGAGCACCGACGAGGCTGCCGACGCCGCCATCGCCGCCGTCAAGCAGCTCTCCGCCGACGTGAACATCCCGCACGTCTGCGAGGCCATGAAGGCCGACGAGATCGAGGTCCTGGCCAAGGACGCCATGGCCGACGCTTGCTTCCCGGGTAACCCGCGCGAGGCGACGCTCGACGACGTCATCGAGCTCTTCAAGAAGATTTGCCCGGCTGCCTAGCCCAGTTTGGTGGTCCTTCGCCCGTAGGCGTATGGTCTTTTGACTTGCTGCTGGCCCCGCCGTGCTACGCGCGGCGGGGCTTTTTGTGCCGCGCCGATGCCCCAAGATGGGCAAAACCAAGGCATGCTGCCCGCTGCGGATAGGTGGTGCACTTCTCAGCGTGCATTTTTGGGAGTATTCAGCAAGCTCTGAAAAATGCATAACGTTGTGAATGGGCCGCAGTGGCCCGCAGACGCCCATCGACAGCCCTTGTGGGCGGGCTATCGATGAGCGGAGGGGGCTGCCACCGCGTTTTTGGTTTGCGACGACCTGCAACACTGCTGTAACCGCGTCGCTTTGCCGTTTGCGATGGGGCTGACGGGGTCCACGGTGCTGAATACTCCGTATTTTGCACGGTCCAAGGTGGGGTACCCTGAGACGAAGCAAATAGATGCCTCATATTTATGCAGATACCGATAGGATTTATGCAAGATTGGGACTGTAAACCGAGCGCGTGCACAAAACCGGTGCGGGGACGTCTGGAGTCGGCTCGGTTTCTAGAGTATTGCACGTGCAGAAAGGTTAAAATCGGGGCTCGGTCTTAGTTTTACTTGGAAGGATGCATATGGCTTCTAATGTTGATGCTTCTCTAGAGGAGACGCTCTCCTATATTACTGACCAGTTGAAGACGCTGACTTCTATTGCTTCACCTACGGGCTATACCCGTGCGGCTACTGACTATCTAATGGAAACGTTGCGCGATATGGGCTTTGGCCCCGAGCGCTCCAATAAGGGCAACGTGTTGGTTGAGCTTGGCGGCGAGGGCGAGCCGCTCGTATTGGCGAGCCATGTCGATACCCTGGGCGCCATGGTGCGCTCCATCAAGGACAATGGTCGCCTGCGTCCCACGACGCTTGGCGGGCATCAGTGGTCTACGGCCGATGGCGAGAACTGCACCGTTTACACGCGCGATGGCAATGTCTACACGGGTGTGGTTCTCAATACCGAGCCTTCGGCGCATGTGGCCGATGAGCCGGTCAAGACCATCGAGAAGAACATGGAAATCCTGCTCGACGAGAACGTCGACAGCAAGGACGACGTGCTCGAGCTGGGCATTCAGGCTGGAGACATCATCGCTATGGATCCGCGCACCACGGTGACGGAGAGCGGCTACATCAAGAGCCGCTTCCTTGACGACAAGCTGTCCGCGTCGATTCTGCTGGGTCTGGCTCGCGCCGTTGCTGACGGCGAGGTGACGCTCTCGCGCAAGGTGTCACTGCTCTTTACCGTGTACGAGGAGGTCGGTCACGGCGGCGCCTTTGTGCCGGCCGACACGCGCGAGATGATCAGCGTGGACATGGGCTGCGTGGGCGACGATCTGGGCTGCACCGAGCGCATGGTTTCGATCTGCGCCAAGGATTCGGGCGGTCCGTACAACTACGACCTGGTGACGACGCTGTCCAACATCGCGCACGAGCTTGAGCTCGACTACGCGATCGATGTGTATCCGCACTACGGCTCCGACGTCGAGGCTACGCTTTCGGCTGGTTACGACATTCGCCACGGCCTGATCGGTCCCGGCGTGTACGCGAGCCACAACTACGAGCGCAGCCACATCGACGGCGCGCGCAATACCTACGAGCTCGTTCGCGCCTACGTTCAGCGCTAGGGGAAGCGGTTCATAGCTTGGCTGACCAATTGCTCTAAGGCCCGATTGCTCGGGCCTTTTTTCAATTCAGTCCGTTTAGTATTATCCTGTATAAGATAAGTTATTTTAACGCGTGAAATACTTAACGAGGTGATGCGGCGCATGGATACATCGGAATACTTATCTATGGGTGATGCCGCCCGTCTACTAGGCGTCACAAAGGCTCGCATATCGCAACTGGCGGCATCCGGAACGCTCGCATGCAATACTGTGGGTGGACGGAAGATGGTTGAGTATAATTCCGCGATCGCCTATCAAAAGGTCCGCAAACGAGGGCGCCGTCCTGCAGCCGATGTGGGGCGCAAGTTTACGCTGATGTCGGCCGACCATGAGGTCGCGCATGTCTCATTTGATCCGACGCGCGAGTTTCCCTTCGAAATCGCCGAGGTCCTCGATACGCAACGAATGCCGTTTGGCACGTGTTCGAGCTTTTCTCCAACGGTGAATAAGCGGGAGCTCAACGTGTGGTGGAGCCATCGGTCGGTGCCCGATGTTCGCCCTGGGCTTATCTCGCGCTACCGCGAGCTGGGGGTTGTCAGCGGCGTTGAGGTGCCGGTTCAGTGCCTGGGCCTCTCGCTTTCGGATTGCTATTGGCTGCGGCCGACCGATTGTGCCGAACTCAAATGGCAAAACATCAATTATTTTGAGAACGAATTTGAGCGATCGGCGCCCGAAGAGCGTTCGGGTTGGCTGGAAGGCATCGGTCTTAAAAATCCGGATAACACGTCCGAGGGCGAGCTTCCTAAATCGTGGATGATCCGAAACGGCATTCGCATTTTGGCTAAAGGACGCGGCATGGACGATCAGCGTCCCTTTAACGAGGCGGTTGCAACGGCTCTGCATCGTCGCTTGCTGTCGGAGGGCGAGTTTGTTCCTTATACGGTTGAGCGGATGTTCGATGGCCCTGTGTGTCTGTGCGACGACTTTCTTGACGGCCGCGAGGAATACGTTCCGGCTGTTTACGTTAAGGGCGCACTTGGTAGCCAGCGGGGAGACTCGACATACGATCGATACTGTCGCTACCTTGGCAAGCATGGTGCCGATGAGGTCGCTGTGAGAAGGTCTATGTCGCAGATGATTGTCTGCGATGCCCTTTTGGCCAACAGCGACCGCCATTGGCGAAACTTCGGCATCATCCGTAATGTCGACACCCTGGAGATAAAACCTGCACCGCTGTTCGATAGCGGCAACTGTCTGTGGTATAACGTGCCAACTGTCTTGCTCGCGGCTGGGGAGTTTGGGTTTTCCGCTAAGCCGTTTGGGCCCGACCCTTCCGCTCAGCTGGCGCTTGCGGACTCGCTCGATTGGTTCGATTCATCGCGGCTCAACGGATTTGTTGATGAGGCGATCGAGATTCTTTCGCAGAGCGAATGGGCGACGGCGGAGGGTCGACTCGAGGCCATTTGCCGCGGCCTCGAGCGTCGCGTAATCGAGGTTGGTGCCGCTGTTGAGGTACTTCGACACGTGCAGCGATAAACCCACGGCTACTTAAGTGCGCCGGTCACGGTACCGCCGCCCAGGACGATGTCGCCGCGATAGACTACAACGGCCTGGCCGGGGGCGATGGGTCGTTGCGGCTCGTCAAAAGTTAGCAGCATTTGTCCGCCGGCGCCACGTGTAAGGGTTGCTGCCTGGTCTTTCTGACGGTAGCGGTACTTGGCGCCCACGCGGATGCCGCCGGCGTCGAGCTCCGCCTCCATGTGGTCGGCGGGGGCGCTCCAGATCCAGTCGTTGGCCGTGAGCGCTGTGGCCGCCAGGTCCTCGGCCTCGCCCAGATGCACGGTGTTGTTGGCGGCGTCGACGCCCGTTACGTACACGGGATGCGCCATCGCAACGCCCAGGCCCTTGCGCTGGCCGATGGTGTAGCGCAGCGCGCCGTTGTGGCGCCCGACCACGCTGCCGTCGCGCCACACAATGTCGCCCGGTGCAGCGGGATGTCCGCAGCGGCGCTCGATATAGCCCGCGTAGTCACCGTCTGGAATAAAGCAGATGTCCTCGCTTTCGGCCTTCTGGGCGTTGGTAAAGCCCTGCTCGGCGGCTATGCGGCGCACGTCGCGCTCTTTGTCTAGGCCTGCCAGCGGAAAGATCGTGTGTGCCAGGCGTTCCTGCGTAAGCGAATACAAAAAGTAGCTCTGGTCCTTTTTGGGATCTTCGCCGCGATGTAGCTGCCAGGTGCCGTCTGCCGCCTGGCTTGTTTTGGCGTAATGTCCCGTTGCGATGTAGTCGCAGCCCATATCCAGCGCCGCATCCAGCAGCGCGCCAAACTTAATGTGGCGGTTGCAGATGATGCACGGGTTGGGCGTCAGTCCTTCCTGGTAGGCGTTCACAAAGCACTCGATCACGTTGCGGTCGAAGGTCTGCTGCAAGTCGAGCACATGGTGGGGTATCCTCAGGCGCTCGGCGACGGCCTTTGCATCGGCGATGTCGCAGTCGACTTTGCTCATACCCGTGGCGGGGTCGGGCACGGGGCAGGTGAGACGCATGGTGGCGCCGATGCATTCGTAGCCCTGGCGCTTGAGCAGATACGCGGTCACGCTGGAATCGACGCCGCCGCTCATGGCGACGAGCACGCGCTTATTGTGCATGGGGAGGTTCTCCTTGGTGGCATGTGGCCAAAAAAAGAAAAGCGGCACGGGAGGCTGGTTCCGCGCCGCAGACATTGTAGCAAGTTCGGGCGTCGTGTGGGACACCCTGTTGGGATGGGCTCAGGCAGCCAGAAGAGAGGGCAGACCGGCGTGCCTTGGGTCTATCGACAAGTGACGGGCCCTTAGTCCTGGAACAGTGCCGTGGATAGGTAGCGCTCGCCGGTGTCGGCGAGCAGCGCCACGATGGTCTTGCCCTCGTTCTCGGGGCGCTTGGCCAGCTGCAGTGCGGCCCACACGGCGGCGCCGGACGAAATGCCTACGAGCACGCCTTCCTTGTGGCCCACGGCGCGGCCGGTGGCAAAGGCGTCGTCGTTCTCGACGGGGATGATCTCGTCGTAGACCTGGGTGTCGAGGACGTCGGGCACAAAGCCGGCGCCGATGCCCTGGATCTTGTGCGGGCCGGCCTGGCCCTTGGAGAGCACCGGGGAGGTGGCGGGCTCGACGGCGACGACCTGAATCTCGGGGTTTTGCTCCTTGAGGAACTCGCCCACACCGGTCACGGTGCCACCGGTGCCAACGCCGGCGACGAAGATGTCGACCTTGCCGTCGGTGTCATCCCAGATCTCGGGGCCGGTCGTGGCCTTGTGGATGGCGGGGTTGGCGGGGTTCACGAACTGGCCGGCGATAATGCTGTTGGGCGTCTCCTTCTGCAGCTCTTCGGCCTTGGCGATGGCGCCCTTCATGCCCTTGGAGCCGTCGGTGAGCACGAGCTGTGCGCCATATGCCTGCATAAGCTTGCGGCGCTCAACGGACATGGTCTCGGGCATGGTGATGATCACCTTGTAGCCGCGGGCGGCCGCCACCGAGGCGATGCCGACGCCGGTGTTGCCGCTCGTGGGCTCGATGATGGTGTAGTCGCCGCCGCGCACGAGCTTGCCGGCCTTCTCGGCCTCGTCAATCATGTTTTTGGCGACGCGGTCTTTAACGGATCCGGCGGGGTTGAAGTATTCCAGTTTGACGAGCACGCGGGCCTTGAGGTCCTCGTCGGCCTCAAAGTGGGTGAGCTCCAGAAGCGGGGTGTGGCCGATAAGCTGATCGATGGACGTGTAAACATTGCTCATGGTGAACCTCCAAAGTGTTCAAATGACTGGATACCGTGTGGTTTTACGGTGTGTAGCAGCGAAACCCACAAACCTTATAGGTTGTTCGTTTTGCTGTTGGCATGCATGGTAGACAGTAAAGCCTAGTAACGCAATAGGAAATAGAAGATTATTACGAGTCGATTAACCATCTTGACGGGAATAGGTATTTTCAAAACCAATTTTTCGGCTAGAATTTCTACGAATTAAAAGACCGAAAGGCAGCTATATATATGTTGGTTTCCACAAAGGGCAGATATGCCCTGCGCGTTATGGTCGACCTGGCCGAGCATCAGGCGGCCGGTCGCATCCCGCTCAAAGAGATCGCGGCGCGCCAGGGGATTTCGGAGAAGTACCTCGAGAATATTCTGGCTACGCTCGTGCGCGCCAACATGCTCTCGGGCATGCGCGGCAAGGGCGGCGGCTATGTGCTCACGCGCCCGCCCGAGCAGTACACGGTGGGCGAGATCTTGCGCCTGACCGAGGGCAGCCTGGCGCCGGTCGCCTGCCTGGATGGCGACTGCAAGGGTTGTTCGCGCTCTGACGAGTGCCCCACGCTCGACGTGTGGAAGAACCTGGACAAGCTCATCAACGACTACCTCGACGGTGTGACGCTTGATCAACTTGTCGCTCCCAACGAAGGCTACGACTACGTGATCTAGCCCACCTGCCATTTGGGGACGGGGTGGAAATGGCAGATTCTCTCGCCCTTTGAGACTTGGCAAATAAGAAGGCCGCCCATTTTTGCGATGGGCGGCCTTCGTTTTGGGCTGTTGAGACGGGCGCGGCCGGAATGGCCGTTTTAGCCCTCGGCGATGCTGTCGAGGATGCTGCGCATGATGGACACCAGGATGCTGCCCATAAAGGCCGATCCAAAGTTGGCGATGGAGATACCCGCGCCCAGCAGATTGACCGACAGATAGCTGGCCAGCTCGAGCATAAAGCTGTTGACTACGAGCTGAAAAATACCCAGCGTAATGATCGTGAGCGGCAGCGAGATAACCGTCAGGAACGGCTTGACGAGCGAATCGACGATGTTCAGGAACAGTCCCACGAAGGCGAAACAGACCCAGGCCTCGGCAAAACCGAAGGGCTGGATGCCGGGGACGAGGAACGTGGCAATCGCGATGGCGATCGAGGTAAAGAGCCAGTTAAGCATAAAGCGCATGGTGTGAATCCTTTCTTGCGCAGGGTGCGTCGGTGTCGCGTGAAGCGGTTTGCTGCGGCAGCTTGGACGGCCGCTCGGGTGTGCCGCCTTGTTCGGCCGCCCATTGTCTCAGATATTCGTGGAGCTTACGTGCGCATTCGGTTTCAAAACGGCGTTCGTCCTGAAAAACGCGCCGCTGGCAGAGAGTCTTGTCGCTTTAGTTTGGTGGTGTGCTACACTGCTACGGGCAAAAGCCACAGGCGTTGCCCTATTGCATAGAACGGGCGAACGATGCCCGATGTCAGTATCAACTTCGATGCCTTATGGCGGGTTTGGCGGTGATCGATGAATATCGAGAACATGTTTGACAAGCCTGATGTCAAGCAGCTGGTCCACGCATTTAGTCTTTTGGATGACGAGAAGGATATCCAGGCGTTTTTGACCGATATCTGCACGCCGCGCGAGATCTGCGATCTTTCGCAACGTCTGCAGGTTGCGCGTTATCTGGATGAGGGCGAGCCTTATGTTGAGGTTCAGGCCCGCACCGGCGCTTCGTCCACTACGGTGAGCCGCGTTTCAAAGGCACTCAACGGCGAGTACGGCGGCTATCGCAAGATCCTCATCAAACTGGAGGATGGCGAGTAGGCCAGCGGCAACAAACGAATTGCGCAGAACCGTCCCTTCGGGGGCGGTTTTTTGATCCTTTGGGGACGGAGGAAAACGGATCGCTGGGTTAGACTGACCTCCTCGGTGATCCATTTTCCTCCGTCTCCAAGGGGTCAAATCTGTTGGCGTGGGGCAAATCTGTCCGCGCGGGCGGGTAGGATGGAAACATTGAATATTGCGAACGGTTTGAGTGGAGGACCATGCCTGTTCGAATCTATACCACCAACGCCGGCGCGGATTTGAGCGATGCCGAGGCGGCGCTGCTTGCCGACCTTATTGCCCGCCACGGGCGTGCCGTGCTGCTGGCGCCAACGTTTGCCGAGCTCGACCTGTGCCGTCATGATGCGGCGGAAGCCGGCGTTTCGCTGGGTATTGACTACAAGACGCCTACATCGTGGCTTCGCTCGCTTTGGGAGCTTTTGGGCGACGGGCGCGGTTTCGTCGACAACCTGCAGCGCCAGATGCTGTTTTCGGACATGGTAGCGCGCCTCGACGACGCCGACCTGCAGCCGCTTTCGCGCAGCCAGGGCACGGTGCGTATGCTCGCGCGTATGGCTCGCGATGTGCTGCCGGGTGTGGCAGGGACAGGCACCGAGCGTTGCTGCGACAACGTTTGCAAGCCCAAGCCCAAAAGCGACGCCGAGGCTCGCGTGTTTGAACTTTTGTGCGCCTATGCGCGCGGTTTGGACCGTCGAGATATGGTCGAGCCCTGCGAGGCGGCTGACATTATGGCCGATGCCCTGGCCGATAACCTGCCGGCGTGCACCCGCGCCGTATGCGTGCGCGGTATCACGTCGTTTACGCACGGCCTGCTCGAGCTGCTGTCTGCCGTGGCGAACAATGGGGGAGAGGTCGTCGTACTGCTTGCCTGCGAGCAGGCGGCGATGCGCGAGGAGCTTGCCGCGGCATTTGATGCCCGCGGTGTGCTGTTCGAGGCCGCGCCGCTGAGGGAGGACGCCGTCGCGTCTGATGCCGCTTGCGGGACCGCCGCTCAGCCTGCCTTTATTGAGGTCGCCGGCCCCCATGCCCGTGCCCATGCTTATGCGGACGCCATCGATAAGTTGGCGAAAACGCACAAGGAGTCCAAGGACGATAAGGCTGCTGCAACGCCCGCCGACCCCGTACGCGTGCTCGTTGTTTCTGCCCGGGCACCCCAGCTGTTCGGTGAGCTCGCCTCTCGTCTGGCGGCTCGTCATATCGCTGCCGAGACAGTTGAGTTCACGGCGTTTTCTCAATCCATTGCGGGCAGGCAGTTCACGGCGCTCGCCAACCTGATCGAGCGTATGAAGGCCGCCGACGAAGGGGCAGCTTCTAAGACTGAGTGGTGGCCCGCGCCGGAGCTTACCGACTGGATTTACAGTCCGCTTTCGGGCGCTGATGCCGTCAATGCCCGTACCTTCGATAAGAACATGCGACTGTCGCGCAGCAAGACCACTGCGGGCGTCAAGAGCCTGCTGCAGAGCGTGCAGGGCCAGGTGAGGGGCGCGCGTAAAGCGGCGAGCGACGAGAACTGGTTTAAGAACGTGCCGTGCGTGGTCTCGGACGTGTTCCAGGCGCTGTGGCGCGACAAGCCCGTGACGGCGCTCAAGGCCATGCTTGCCGTTGCCGAGGCACTGCCCGATCGCGCGCTTGGTGGTCTCGACGGTCAGGCCCGTCGCCAGGCGGAGGTGGCCCTGCTGCGCCACGCGATCGACATCCTTATGAACGATGCTCGCGCGCTCGACGTGTCGCAGGCCGCGACCGTGCCCGTGCTCGATGGCATTCGCACCAAGGTGGACAAGCGTAGCACCGCCTACGATTACGAGACCTACGAGGTTGACCGTGCGCCACGTGCCCAGGTTCGCTTTACTTCGCTTGCCGATGCGGCGGCCCTGCGCCCCGGCAGCTACGATGCCGTGCTGTTTGCCGACGTCGACCTGGACAGTTATCCGCTCTCACATGAGGAGGGCCCGCTGGCAACGCTGGCGGCAGAGTTAGATCGCAGCGGTGTGACGCTTGAGCCTGCCGCCTTGTTGCGCGTGCGCTTTGGCCGCGCGATGCAGGCCGCGCGCGGTCCGGTTACGCTCGCCCGCGTGACGCACGATCGCCAGGCGCGCGAGTGCTACCCGGCTGCCGTGTGGACCGAGTTGCGGGCGCATGCCGAGGCCGCTAACGATGCTAAGGCCGCTGACGCCGACAAGGCCGCTGACGACGCTAAGGCCGCTGGCGCCGACAAGGCGAAGTGCGTGGGTGAGGGCGATATCGTAAGGGACTTCGATCCCGCGGCAGGCGAAGGTCTTAGGCGCGAGCGCGTGACCTGCGAAGCTCCTCAGCATCTGAGCGATGAAGCCATTCCGTATTTGGTCCTGCGTCGTCGCGATGGCGAGGGCGAGGATGCGCCGCTGGTGCCGCGCCTGACGTCTGCCTCGCAGATCGAGGCCTATTCGACCTGCCCGCTATGCTGGTTCGTCTCGTACCGCGTGAAGCCCCAGTCGATCGACGCTGGCTTTGGCAATATGGAGAAGGGCAACTTTGTCCACGACGTGCTGGAACACTTGCATGCCCGTCTGCCCCAGGAGGGCATGGAGCGCGTGACACCCATGAATCTGCCACGCGCGAAGGAGCTGCTGCGCGAGGTCTTTGACGAGACCTTGGCCGAGCATGCGGGCAAGCGCGGTACCGAGGGCCCGCTCGTGCCGCTCTCCCCGGTGGAGGAGCGCCAGGTGGCCGAGATTTTGCCGCAGCTGGAGGGCGTTCTTGCCTACGAGTCCGAGGCGCTCGCGCCCTTCGCGCCGCGCTACCTGGAGTTTGCGTTCAACGAGCTCCAGGTCGAGTATGCCGGCTGGCCGCTCGGCGGGCGCATCGACCGCGTGGATGTGGATGCCGAGAATCGCGCCGTGGTAATCGACTACAAGCATCGCACGGGCGTTGAGGAGTTTAAACTCGCCGACCCCACGGTGCGCGACGAGGAATCGGGCGAGGCCGCCATCGACGACCCGCGGTGGCTGCCGCCCCATACCCAGACGCTTATCTATGCGCAGGCCATGCGCCGGGCGCTGGATCTGGATGCCCGTGCGGCGCTCTATTTTTCGACCAAGGGCGGCAAACCGGCGCTGCGCGGCGCCGCGAGTGCCGAGCTGCTCGAGGAAGAGCGCGGCGACGGCCGCATCCCGGGGCTTAAGAAGGGCTTTCCCGGCGAGGGTGGCAGCATGGACTTCGACGCCCTGCTCGATCGCGTGGAGGCCGGCATTGCCGAGCGTCTGCGCGAGCTCGAGGCAGGCGACGTTGCCGCCGTCGACCCGACGTCGGCTCAGGCCGCGCATGCGCGCTGCTCGTATAACCACGAAGGAACGTTTGTAAGGAGGGACGTGTAGACCATGGATCTTTCGACTTTGATGCCGCAACAACTGCAAGTCGTCAAAACGCTCGACCGCCCGCTGTTTGTCTCGGCAGGTGCCGGCTCGGGCAAGACCTTTACCCTCACGCGCCGCATCGTCTATGCGCTCTCGCCCGAATCCGGTCCGTTTGTCGAGCATCTGGATCAGGTGCTCGCCATTACCTTTACCAAAGATGCCGCGGCCGAGATTCGCGACCGCGTGCGTCGCGCGCTTATCGAAGAGGGTATGGACGAGGAGGCCCTGACCGTCGACGACGCTTGGATCTCGACCATTCACGGCATGTGTTCGCGCATCCTGCGCGCGCATGCGTTGGAGCTGGGCATCGATCCCGAGTTCGCGGTGCTTACCGATACCGATGAGCTTATGGATCAGGCTGTTGAGCATGTGCTGGCCCGAGCGACGGCACCCGATGCCGCCCCCGAGCTCGCCGCTTCGCTTAAAAGCCTCTACGCCTGGTATCCCATGGCAGGCGAGGGCGGCCTCTTTGGCGCCGGCACCACCATCAAGGGCCTGGTGCGTGAGCTGCTGGAGCTCTCGAGCCAGCTGCCGGGCGGTATGGACGACGTGTGCGTGGCGCGCGGCCAGGCCGATACCTCGGCACTCGCCGATGCCTATCGTGCGGCGCTGGGCGCAAGCAAGGCCGCGACCGAGAAAGCGCAGGTGGCACTCGATGCCATCGACGCGTTTGAGGCGAGCGGCAAAACCATGGAGGATGTGGCGCGACTCATGATGTCGTGCAGCATGCCTCGGGCGAGCAAGGCGTTTCCTAAGGAGCAGGTGGAGCTGCTCAAGGCCGAGGCCGCCGATGCGTTTATCAATATCGTGCTGGCCTGCGGTGGTCCCGCGCTCGATGCGCTGGTGGGGCTTGCTCGTGCTGTGGAGGCGGAATACCGCGCGCTCAAGGCTGACCAGTCCGCGCTTGATAACAACGACCTGCTGCGCATGGCGTACGAGGCGCTGCGCGATTATCCCGCCATCCGAGCGGCCTATGAAGGTCGCTTTAAGATGGTCATGATCGATGAGTTCCAGGATACCGACCAGATGCAGGTCGATTTGATCCGTTACCTGACGGGCGCGGGGGAGCGCGCGCTGTGCACCGTAGGCGATGCGCAGCAGTCGATTTACCGCTTCCGTGGCGCCGAGGTCGAGGTCTTCCGCCGCCAGGAGCGCAAAGTGGGCTCCTCTGCTGCGCCCGAGACGGCTGTCGCATCCGATGCCCCCGCCGGCGAGCTCGTCAAGCTTGTACGCAACTTCCGCAGCCACGACGAGGTGCTGCGCTATGTGGCGCGCGTCTTTGACGGCGACACCGGTGGTTTGATGCAGGGGTTCTTGGATCTTGAACCGAGCGACGAACGCGAGGACAAGCTCAAGGCGAAGGCATCGCGCCGCCAGGCGATCTTCGTTGCCGGTGGCAGTACGCAGGAGCGAACGCAGGCGAAAGCTCGTGCGATTGCGGAGCGATTCCAAGCACTCGTTAAAGCGGGCCAGCCCCAGGGCAGCATGGTCCTGCTGCTGGGCCGCATGACCAACGCCGATGTCTATGCGCAGGCCTTCCGCGACCAGGGGCTCGACTGCGTCATCGCGGGCGGCTCGGTCTTTGCCCAGGCTGCCGAGGTCCAAACGGTGCGTGCCCTGGTGTGCGCGCTTGCTAACCCGGCCGATACGGCGCAGGGTCTTATGCCGCTGCTGGCCTCGCCGATGTTTGCGCTCGGCGCTCAGGAGTTCCTGGCGCTGGCGACCAAGCTGGACGACCAGACGGGGGAGACCTCGCGCCGCAACATCGACGTGGGCATCATGAGCGATTGCGATGTGCCGGGGCTGCGGAATCTGCCGCTGCTGACGCGCGCCCGCGAGGTGCTGCGCTATGCGCTTCGTCGCGTGGGGCGCGATTCGTTCGCCGCCATCGCGCGCGATACTGTCAACGCCTCCGGCTGGTTTGTGCGTCTGGCGCAGCGTGGTCCCGAGGGCAAGGCCATCGCCGCCAACGTGCTCAAGGCGCTCGACGCCGTGGCCGAGGCGGAGGCTGAGCTCGGCAATTCTCCGCGCTCCATCGCGCTCGCCTTCGACCGCTTCTTGGCGGGCAAGGAGGCCCCGGGCGCGCTCAACGAGGAGGGCGACGGCGCGGTGCGCATCATGACGGTGCATGCGTCCAAGGGTCTGGAGTATCCGGTCGTAGCGGTTGCCGAGTGTTTTGGCGTGCGCAAATCGTCCGGTGCGGCTCAGATGGGGCGTGTCGAGGGTGGAGCGCAGGTCGTGGCGCTGCCGGCACGCTTCGACGGCGTTAAACTCGCGGACGGCACGTTCGTAAAGGGCGATGACGTCAAAAAGCAGTTTGAGCATGCGTTTAAGGGTAAGGGCACGTCGCTATGGTTGCCGCCGGAGCTCATGGAGGATGTCTGCGCGACGGGTTCTCCCGCCGAGGCATTCGTTCGCCTGCGCAACGACGACCTGCAGCTTTCGCTCGAGGAGCGGGCTCGCTTGCTCTATGTCGCCATGACGCGAGCGCGCGAGCTGGTCATTCTGGCGATGGATGTCGGCGTGAGCCGCGGCAAGGTGACGGCGCCGACCTTCGATGTCGAGACGGATCTGACCTACGACGTGCTGCGCCGCATCCTGCCGACCGACAGCCTGGACATACCGCAGCTCGATAGCGACCGTTTGGTGTTCGACAACTCCAAGCCGGGCGACTACGAGCTCATCTCGCTGGCGGACTTTACGTTTGGCGAGCAGGCGTTTGAGGTCAACGCTTCGCTGGATGTCGAGGGCAGGCTTGTCCGCGGCGATGCGGAGCCGGAGGGTGCCGGTGCGGATGCCCACGCCGCTGTTCCCGGTCCAGCCGACCCCGAGCCCGATGCGTTTGAGCTCGTGTATCCCCAGGCGGTGGGCGTGCGCATGGGCACCTGCCCGTATCCGGCGCGCGATTCGTACAGCTACTCGTCAATTGCCGCGGCGCTGCATGCCGAGTCCGAGGACCGAGCCGCCGAGGCGCATGTGCCCATGGGCGAGGCTGGCGATGATGCGGAGTCGGATGGTTCCGAGATGACGGATGCAGACGTGGCCGCCGTTGAGCCCGCCGGCAACCCCATGGCGCTGGGCTCGGCGTTCCATGCCGCCTGCCAGTGGCTGATCGAGATGGGTGCCGATGCGCTGCCCTCCGAGCGTGCCGACGCCCTGGCTCGCCTGTGGCGCCTGACGCCGGAACAGCGCGAACGCTTCGACGTTGCCCTGGATCGCTGGCTCAAGTCGGCGGTCCGTGCCAAGCTGCTTGCCTGGCCGTGCGTTCGCGCCGAGGTGCCGTTCTTTTCGCTGGGCTGCGAGGATGAGGACATCGCTCGCTACGCTGCATATGCCGAGGGCGCCATCGATGCTTTGGCGACGAACCCGGCGGATTCGTCACGCGCGCTGGTCATCGACTACAAGACGGGCGGCACACCGGACGAGACGCCGGAACAGCTGCAGGAGAAGCACGCCCTGCAGGCGCGCGTTTACGCTGATGTTCTGCACAAGGCGGGCTTTGAGGCAGTGACCGTCAAGTTCGTCCGCGTGGAGCAAGTCGACCCCGCCAACCCGTGCGAGCCTCAGGTGGTCACCTACAGCCTCTAGCCCTCAATAACTTGCGGTGGAATACGGACTGTTTTGGCCAAAAAAGCCGCCAAACAGTCCGCATTTCACCGCAACGCATGGGAGAGCCTGGGGCGGTACAATGGCTCGAACGGTTCAAACGAATAAGGAGCCATCATGCAGCTCGCCAAAACGCTTAAGGTGACGCCGGAGGAGCTTTTTGACGCTCTGGCGGGGTCCATCATGCAGGATATCGAGAACGCCACGGGCAAGCGTCCCAGCCGCAACAAGCTCAACGGCTATAAGTACGAGAAGCGCCCATACCGCAAAAGGCAAGGTAGCTCTTCATCGGAAACTGTGAACACTTCAGGCTTCGAGTCAGTAGCGAGCGGCCCGACAAAATTAGTTGATGGAAGTGCCAAATGAATAAGAATGCCGCTACGCAACTGCACATCTATTCCGCCTTTTTCGTTCTCGCGGGATTTGTTTTAAATCGGGGAGTGTTTCTACTTTTCCTTGCGGAGAAAGGAATGTCTGTCACGGAAATCGCGCTTTATCAAGCCCTGTACAACATTGCAACGGTCGTCCTCGAGCTGCCAACAGGGCTGATAGGCGATTTCTTTGGAAAGAAGTTTTCGATTCAAGTGGGCGTGCTGCTGCTTTTCTTCCATACGGCTGGCATGCTGTTGCTCTCAGGCCCCTTTCTTGTCGTGCTTTCCCTTGTTGAGGCACTCGCCTACTCCCTTCAATCGGGATCCGAACAAGCACTTTTATATGAAATTGCCCGGAATGCCGGTCAAGGAGAGCGCTTCCTCACCATCAATGCTCGGCTGCTTGCCGCACAATCAATCGCTACGGGAATGGCAATTGTGCTCGGATCTTTCATTGCCCAAGTATCTTGGAGCGCCCTCTACGTATGTGTCTCCGTTTTCTATCTCCTGCAGCTTTTCCTTCTGTATCCCATTGAGAGGATGGAAACGACCCATTCCAAAAACTCTGGGGAGGAAAGGTTTGACGTAGCCAAGATCTTCAGACGCGAAACCTGGAGCATTGGAGAATCCGCTTTTGCGGTGTTGCTTCTTCTAATCGGCACAAGCATGCTCGATGGATTCTATGGGAGTTATTACAACTTGAATCAGTTGGTATTCGACGCATTTGATGCTCCCGTCTCCATAATAGGAATCTTTTTCGGTGCATCCTATGCAGTAAATGCGACGGCCTACATTGCAGCAGATTTCTTCTCATCGCGTTTCGGAAAAGAAATACCATGCTCGGCTCGATGCTAATCGAGGCCGGTCTTTTCATGATTCTTCCGTGGTTCGCTTCAAATCCGCTGTGTTTGTTTGGCCTTAGCATGGTGCTTTGTTTTCTCCCAGAAGTGGTGTACATCACTTCGGAAAACTTAATCCAAGACGCGATAGCGGACGATCTCCGCGCGACGATCCTTTCCGTCGCGTCTCTGGTAAGGGCTCTCTTTTCTGCAATGTTTTTCTCCATATTTGGATATGTGTTGGGGTTATATCCCATTCAGATAGCGCTCGGTGTTATTGGCGCAATCGCGATAGCAATTACCGCCGTTGTTTCTTTAAATGCAGGCGCGCGTCTATTCGGGTGTTCTGCACAAGGCGGGCTTTAAGACGGTGACGGTCAAGTTCGTCCGCGTGGAGCAGTCCGATCCCTCCAACCCCGCCGAGTCCCAGGTGGTCACCTACAACCTCTAGCTCACCAGGGCCGTCCGCACGCCCAGTCTCCCCATAACTTGCGGTGAAATAGTTCCTGTTTTACGGCCCAGCTGGCTCCAGCAGGAACTATTTCACCGCAACTCAGAATCAGTCGGGGGTGCGGATTACGCGGATGAAGTTGCCAATCAAGGGTGCGGATTACGCAAATTTACACTTGACGTTCATCTCGGGTGGGCCTATAAATACATGTGATGGGTTGTTATCCCTTTGGGGAGCATGGCCATCCGGATTCCGTTCGTTATTCAATTGCACATATATTCGGGTGTCACTTTAGGGCATGACCGTAGGCAAGTAGGGTGCTGCTTTCTGCCGAGGTCATGCCCTTTTTGTTCAGCTCCGAATGAGTGCCCTATCATCAAGAGAGGAGGTACATCGATATGCTGGCGATCAGAAAGCTCAACAATAACGCCGTGATTTGTCGAGATAGTCGCGGTCGCGAGGTCGTGGCGCTCGGCAAGGGTGTCGGCTTCGGTGGTGACTTCCCCCGGGAGCTCGCGATGGACCATATCGAGCGCACGTTCTATAGCATCGATGCCGAGGGGCAGCGTATCATGCAGGATCTTCCTGCCGATGTGGTGCTGTTTACGGCAAAGATCATGGATATTGTAGAGAACGAGCTGCCTTACGAACTCAGTCCCAACGCCGTGCTCATCATGGCCGACCATATCGCCTTTGCGATTGCGCGGCAGAGGAAGGGCATTCGTTTTGATATGCCCCTTACCTATGATGTGCAGCAGCTTTATCCGCTGGAATACAAAATCGGCCGCTACATTACCGCGCGCGTGCGGCAGGAGTTGGGCGTCGAGCTGCCGCGCGAAGAGGTGGCAAGCATCGCCATGAATCTGGTCAATGCAAAGACTGGGGCAGAGGTTACTGTGGCAAGCGATCGCGCCCAATCGTTTGAGCGCCTGCTCAACGATGTCACTGATATCGTCGAGTACGATTTCCGTACCATCATCGATCGGGAGTCTTTTGAGTTCTCACGGTTTGCGACACACGTGCAGTATCTGTTCAAGCGTATCAAGGGTAACGATAGCCTCAGCAGCGCCAATTTGCCGCTTTATGCGAATTCGCGCGAGGAGTTTCCCGAGCTTGCGCAATGCATCGACCACATCTGTACCTATATGAAGCGGGAATGGCATACGGAGCTCACCGACGAGGAGAAGCTTTACTTCATGCTCCATGTCAACCGTATCTGTACGAAGGCGGAATCCGGCACAGCCGGACGCTGACAACCCAGGCCAGAAGGATTGTAACCTGTGTTAGGGCAGGGCATGACCTCCGAAAGTACGAGAACCATCTCGTGCCACGACGATTCGTGGCGTAAAAGGAGGAATGATGACTAACTATCAAAAACTCGCCCAAAGAATCATCGAAGAGGTGGGCGGCAAGGCGAATGTTTCAAGCGCGACGCATTGCATGACGCGTCTGCGCCTCGTTCTTAAGGACGAGGGGCTTGCAGATGACGCCAAGCTCAATGCGATTCCCGAAGTGATTAGCGTGGTGCACGCTGGCGGCCAGGTGCAGCTCGTAATCGGGCCGACCGTCGACAAGGTCTACGACGCGGTATGCAGGGAAGGCGGCTTTGAAGTCCAGACGGCGATTGATGAAGATCTGGACGCAGCAGAGAGGCTTCCCTGGAAGGAGCGGTTCGCTCCGAAGCGCATCGGCAATCTGATTCTCGATGCGGTGAGCGGCTCTATCGCTCCCATTCTGCCCGTGTTCTGCATCGCGGGTATCTTCCGCATGTTCACCATTTTGCTTGGTCCGGAAGGCGCGGGCCTTCTAGCCGCGGAGGGCAGCATGTACCGGCTCTTCTCCTTGGTGGGAGACGCGGCATATTACTTCCTGCCGATCTTCGGTGCCTATGCGGCGGCCAAGAAGTTCCAGACGAGTCCTGTGCTCGCGCTCATGACGGCTGCTATTATGATTCATCCGAGCATGCTCGCTATCGTCGAGGAGGGCGCTCCGTTCGACGTCTACGGCATCCCCATGACGCTGGTGAATTACACACAGTCGGTGCTTCCCATCATCCTCATCGTGTGGATTCAGTCCTACGTAGAGGGGCTTATCAAGAAGCATTGCCCTGACATGCTGCGCATCCTCGTGATTCCAGTGGGGACCATGCTCATCATGCTGCCGCTTGCACTCTGCGTCTTCGGCCCCGCCGTCTCCTTCATTATGGGCATCATCGCCGATATCATCATCTGGCTCGGCGCGAACGCCGGTCCGCTGTGCGGTCTGGTGGTCGGCGCGACGTGGAACCTCGTGATCGCTACCGGCATGCATGTGCCGATTCTCACCGCTATGATGCCCGGCTGGCTTGAGGTGGGCTATGACGCCGTGTGCACTCCGGGTACGACGGTGGTTGTTTACGTGACGCTTGCGGTCGCGCTCGCCTACGGCATCCGTGCAAAGGGCAAGGCTAACCGTCAGCTCGGTTGGACTACCTTCGCTACCTATGGGCTCGGCCGCGTATCCGAGCCCATCATTTACGGCATCCTCTTGCGCGATAAGAAGGCGCTCGCTTGGTCGATGATCGGCGGCGCGGCCGGCGGCCTTGCATGCGGTCTGCTCAACGCGCGCATCTTCGTCTTCTCGGGAGTCGGCTTCCCGTGGATGAACGTCATCAAGTTCAGCCAGGACATCATTCCGGGCGCCATCAGCTGCGCGATTGGCTTTGCGGTGACATTCGCCCTCTGCATGGTCTTTGGCTTCGACAATCGCGAATCGGGCGAGAAGGAAGCCGAGGAGGCCCTTGAGGCTTAAGCGCTGCATCTAGAAGGGTGCCTTAGCGCAACGAGTCTCTTCTCGGAACTGGGGCCCCATGAACCCGGACGGGCGCCGCTACATGGTGGTGCCCGTTCGCACTAAAAGCAAGATAAGGAGGACTCCCATGCCATTGCGTTCTGATTTTCTCTGGGGCGGCGCGCTTTCCGCCAACCAGTGTGAGGGTGCCTGGGACGAGGGCGGGCGGGGGCTCGCCAACGCGGATCTTCTGCCGTACGGGCGGGACCGTCTCGCCGTCATCAGGGGTGACGACGTTCCGCTCGAGCCGCTGTCCGACCATTACTACCCGGCCCAACAGGCCATCGATTTCTATCATCATTACCGCGAGGACATCGCGCTCTTCGGCGAGATGGGCTTCAAGGCTCTGCGCCTCTCCATCGCATGGAGCCGTATATTCCCCAACGGGGATGACTCCGAACCCAACGAGCAGGGCCTCGCGTTCTATGAGGATGTGTTTCGCACCTGCCTCGAACAGGGCATCGAGCCGGTGGTGACGCTCAGCCACTATGACGTGCCCATGCATCTTGTTACGGCATACGGCGGTTGGCGCAACCGCGCTCTCGTGGGCATGTTTGAGCGCTTCGCTCGCACTGTGTTCGCACGTTACCGCAATCAAGTGCGCTCTTGGCTCACGTTCAACGAGATCAACATCATGACCTCTGCGTGCTTCATGGCGGCAGGCATCGTGTTTGATGAGGGGGAGGACCGCTACGTCTCCGTTCATAACGCGGTGCATCACGTGCTCGTTGCGAGTGCTTGCGCGGTGCGCGCCTGCCATGAGATCATCCCTGGTGCGCAAATCGGCTGCATGCTCAATGCGGGTATTTTCTATCCTGCTACCTGCAACCCTGCCGACGTTAAAACGGCTCAGGACGAGAATCGCAAGCACTATATGTTCACCGACGTGCAGGTGCGCGGCCACTATCCGTGCTACATGCTCACGGAGTATGAGCGTCAAGGGTTCGCGATTCCTTGGGCGGAGGGCGATGAGGAGGTCCTTGCGCAGAATCCGGTGGACTTCGTGGGCTTCTCTTACTACTCGACGCGCGTGGCGCAGGCAAACACCGAGGGGCAGTTCGACTCCAATCTACTCAAGAGTGCCCCCAACCCTTACCTCAAGATGGAGCCATGGGGCAGATTCATCGATCCCGCAGGGCTGCGCATCACCATGAACGACATATACGACCGGTACGAAAAGCCGCTCTTTATCGTGGAGAACGGTCTCGGAGCCCCGGATGAGCCGGATCAGAACGGCTTTGTGGATGATGGATACCGTATCGATTACCTGCGCGAGCACATCCAGGCTATGAAGGACGCCGTCGAAATCGACGGGGTGGACCTCCTGGGCTACACGTGCTGGGGACCGATCGATCTGGTTTCGGTCGCAACGGGCCAGATGCGCAAGCGCTACGGTTTCATTTATGTCGACCTCGATGACGAAGGACACGGCACACGTCGGCGCAGCAAGAAAAGATCGTTCGAGTGGTATCGCAAGGTAATTGCCTCAAACGGCGAGGACCTGAGCTGAGCTTTCCTCAGGGGCCGGACCGCGACATGGGGTCGCGGTCCGGCCCCTTTGCGACGAATGAAGCAATCAGGTCAAAGCAGCTAAAAAAGACACGTCCCAAAAAGACTGCCCGTGTTGGTTTGGCTAGGTTCGGGTGCTGTCCGTGCCGTGCGGTAAAATCGTTCAGTCAGAACACGAACCTGCATCGGAGCTCATCACATGGCATTCGTCCATCTGCACAATCACACTGTTTTCTCCATGCTCGACGGCGCAACCCGTATCCAGGATATGGTCAACCGTGCCGTTGAGCTTGGCATGCCCGCCGTGGCCATTACCGATCACGGCTACATGTATGGCGTGCCCGATCTGGCGCTGGCCTGCGATGCCGTCAACCACAACACACCCGAGTACAAAACCTGGAGCCACGATAAGGCCTTCTTGGAAAAGGACCGCCGCGACGAGCTGGTGGAGCCCGATCCCGAGGAAAACCCGCGCGAGCATGCCCAGTATGTGAAGGACATGGCCATGTGGGACGAGAAGGGCAACATCGACGAGCTCAAGCCGCCCCTGGTCATCAAACCCATCTTTGGGTGCGAGGTTTACTTTACGCCGGACGAGACGCTCGCCCGCGACCATAAGCCCGAGCTCTACCACATGATCCTTCTGGCCAAGGACCAGGAGGGCTACGTCAACCTGATGCAGACGGTCTCCGAGGCCGCCGTGCAGGGCTTTTACTACAAGCCGCGCGTGACGCTCGACAACCTACGCCGCCACGCCAAGGGCATGATCTGCACCAGCGCCTGCATCGCGGGCATCATCCCCAAATACATCGACCGCGGCGACATGGAGGGCGCCATCAAGTGGGCCGAGACCTTCCGCGATACCTTCGAACCCGGCGACTTTTACATCGAGATTCAGGAACACGGCATCACCACCGACAACGGCCTGACCGATGAGCAAATGGACCGCACGCTCATCGATATCGCCAAGCAGGTGGGTGTCAAGGTCATCGCCACCAACGACTTCCACTACCTGCGCCGCGAGGACGCGCCGGTGCAGGACGTCATCATGTGTATTGGCATGAACGCCAAGGTCGATGACCCCAACCGCATGCGCATGACCGGCTCGGAGTTTTACATGAAGACCGAGGAGGAGATGCGGGCGATGTTCCCGTATTGCCCCGAGGCCTGCGACAACACGCTCGAGATCGCCGACAAGTGCTACGTTGAGCTGGACTGGGACTCCATCATCCTGCCGCGCTTCCCGCTGCTCGATCCCGGCGAGACGCACGAGAGCCAGTTCCGCCGCGAGTGCGAGAAGGGCCTGCGCCAGCACTACGGCGACGACTGGGCCACGCGCGAGATTGGTGGCGTCAACATCAAAGAGCGCTTTGAGTACGAATACAAAGTCATCTGCGACAAGGGCTTTGCCGCCTACTTCTTGATCGTTGCCGAGTACGTGCAATGGGCCAAGGACAACGGCATCGGCGTCGGCCCCGGCCGTGGCTCGGCCGCCGGCGCTATCGTCGCCTACGCCATGAACATCACCGCGTTCGACCCGCTCGAGAACGGTCTGATGTTCGAGAGGTTCCTGTCCCCGCAGCGTACCGAGATGCCCGATATCGATATGGACTTCGACGATGAGCGGCGCCTCGAGGTCGTGGAGCACGTTCGCCAGCTCTACGGCCCCGAGAAGGTCACCCACGTCATCACCTACTCGACCATTAAGGCCAAGCAGGCTATCAACGACGCCGCGCGCGTCCTGGACTACCCGGTCTACATGGGCCAGCGCCTGTCCAAGATGGTCTCGAGCGACCCCAAGGTCAAGCTCAAGCAGGTGCTCGAAAAGCAACCCGGCAAAGAGGATCTGTTTAACCCCGATTTTGCCGAGGCCTATAAAAAGGACGACGACGCCCGCCGCATCATCGACACGGCGCTCTCGATTGAGGGCCTTACCCGTGGCGAGGGTGTGCACGCGTGCGCCGTTCTGATCTGCCGCGACCCCGTCAACGAGCACGTGCCCACCAAGCTCGACACCAAGGGCGGCGTCGAGATTACCCAGTACGAGGGCCATACCGTTGCCGACATGGGCCTGCTCAAGATGGACTTCCTGGGTCTGCGTACGCTGACGGTTATCTCCAAGGCCAAGGCAAACATCAAAAAGAACTTCGGCATCGACATCAAAGAGGAAGAGATTCCCTTTGACGACCCCGAGATCTTTAAGCTCATGGGTTCCGGCCACACCGCCGGCGTCTTCCAGGTCGAGTCCGCCGGCATGACGGCCACGATCAAGAACATGAAGCCCACCGAGTACAAGCACGTCGTAGCATTGATTGCCCTGTACCGCCCGGGCCCGCTGGGCGCCGGCATGGTTTCGTCCTACATCAACCGTATGAACGGCAAGGAGCCGGCGGTCTCCTACGACGACCGCCTGGACGACATCCTGGGCGAAACCTACGGCACCATGGTCTACCAGGAGCAGGTTATGCTCATCTCCGTCGAGATGTGCGGCTTCTCCAAGGGCGAATCGGACTCGCGTATCCGTAAACCCGTGGCTAAGAAAAAGATCAAGCTGCTCACGTCGACGGTGCTGCACTGGGAGGATGGCTCGGACGAGACCACCTACGACCACTGGATGAACGGCGCTATCAAGAACAACTACACGCGCGAGGTCGCCCAGAAGATTTGGGACGATGTTCTCGAGTTCGCGTCCTACGCCTTCAACAAGTCGCACTCCGCCGGCTACGCCATCCTGGTTATGCAGACGGCGTGGCTCAAGGCGCACTATCCGCACGAGTACATGGCGGCCGTTCTGACGTCCTACACGGGCAAGACCGACAAGATCGTGCACTACGTCTCGGCATGCCGTCACGACGGCATTCCTGTGCTTTCGCCAGATGTCAACGAGTCCGGCACCGAGTTCACGGCTACCAAGGAAGGCGTGCGCTTTGGTCTGGCCGGCATCCGCGGCGTGGGCACCGGCGTGGCGCAGGCGATTATCGCCGAGCGTGAGGCAGGCGGCCCGTTTAAGACGCTGCACGACTTTGTCGAGCGCGTGGACTCGAGCCAAGCAAACCGCCGTGTGATCGAATCGCTGATCAAGGCAGGCGCCTTTGACTCCACGGGCTATCCGCGTCGCCAGATGATGCACTTTGTGGACAAGAACAACCCCGAGAACATCATCGATGCCGCGGTGAAGCGCCAGAAGGATCGTGCGAGCGGTCAAACGTCGTTCTTCGATATGTTTGGCGACGTTGAGGGCTCGGGCTTCGAGGTGAGCGTGCCCGATCCTGATGGCCAGGAGTGGGACCGCCACCTTAAGCTGAGCCAGGAGAAAGAGGTTCTGGGCATCTATGTCTCGGACCACCCGCTGCGCCCGTTTGAGTATGCGCTAGCCAAGGCGCGCGACTTTTCGTTCTCGCAGATCGACACCGGCTACGAAGTTCAGAATCCTACGGGCGGCACCATCAACCAGGAGATTCCCGAGGGCAAAGCGCTGTGGTGGGCCGGCATGGTCTCGAGCGTGTCCAAGCGCGTGACCAAAAACGGCGACCCCATGGGCATCGTGCAGCTCGAGGACATGGAAGGCGAGGCCACCGTCGTCGTGTTCCCTAAGACCTACAAGGAGGCCGAGGGGTACCTGTACGGCGAGGTCGATCCCGAGACCGGCGCACAGCTGTCCGATGCGTTTGTGCGCATTAAGGGCAAGCTCGAGCGCTCGGACCGCGGCGACCAGATCATCGCGCAGGAGATCGTGCCGCTGGAGCTCAACGAGGAGAACAACAAGCCCAAGGTGTTTGAGGTTATGGTGCCCAACAGCCGCTTTAGCCAGGGCAATATGGCGCGCCTGGCCACGGTGCTCACCACCAACCCGGGCGGCGATCGCGTGGAGATCTTTATCGAGCAGGTGGACGGGCGCGTGCTGCGCGCCGAGGTGCCTGCCAAGGTCAACGCGCGTTCGATTCCGCTGCTGGCCGAGGCCAAGGCCATTGTGGGTAACCAGGGTCGCGTGACGGTGATCTAAGCTACCCCGGGTGAGATTGGAGGAAGTGATGGCGCAGGGGACGTTTGTGCAGGCGCTTCGCAAAGAGGCGGCGTTGAGCGGCACCTTTATGAAGGGGCGTTCGCTCATGCTCAACGGCGCCGTGCTGTCGATCGAGGACAGCGGCTCGCGCTTCTCCAAAAACGTGACGGTCGAGGGCTCGGTGCGCGGTTCGCGTGGCGACCTGTACAAGACGCACGTGGCGCTCGACATGGACGAGCACGAGGTGATCGACTACGACTGCGATTGCCCCGCCGCCTATCGTTACCCCGGTATGTGCAAGCACGCTATTGCCACGGCTCTGGCGTATTTGGATGCCAGCGGCGCCGAGCCCGTCGAAGGTTTGCGCACGCCGGTTCGCACGTTTACGGCGCAGTCGAAACAGCCCGCGCGCACCGCACCCAAAGCGCCGGCCGTCAACCCCAACTTTCCCTTTCCGGCGCCCGTCCCCACGAGCCCGAGCCTTGTGGCGGCGCTCTCCGATCTTTCGGACGCGCGCATGGATGAGCTGGCGAGCATGCGCCGCAAGCTTGCCGGTGCCGTTGATCCCGACGCCCCCAAAGCGGCATTGGAGCCCTCGTTGGTGCCGTACTACAATCCGCTGTTCGCTGACCGCTTTAGCTGGGCGCTCGAGTTCCGCATTCGCTGTGGATCGGTCTCCTACGTGGTCAAGGACATCGACGGCATGGCCGATGCCTACGTGCGCGGCGGCACGTTCTCCTATGGCAAGAAGCTCACGTTTGTCCATTCACCTGAGGCCTTTGACGAAACATCGGCAAAGCTGCTCAACCTTGTTGTGACGACAGTTGCCTATCTCGATGACATCACAAGCTCGCGTTCGGCGTCGTACGACTTTGCCCGCAGCGGTTTTGTTGCCGAGCGTCAGTTGCCGCTGTCCGAGCATAGCATCGTATATGTGCTGGACCTGCTGCGCGGCCAGACCATCTCCTTTGAGCCCGCCTGGTCGCGGGGGATGACGACGCATCGCACCTACGACGTGGCGGTTGAGCTGTCTCCGCAAGGGGAGGACGAGGCATCCGCTAAGCGCCCACCGCTGCTTGCCGCCAAAATCGCGCCGGCGGCTGGTGGTAGCTATGACCTGCGCCTGCCCGCCGATATGTACTGCTTTGCGTCGGGCGATGCCGCCTACTTGGTTGACACGCGCCGCGCGCGCCGTACCGACGCTGCATTTGCTCAGCATGCCGCACCTTTTTTGTCGCGCTTGCTGCCGTGCCGCACGCCCGCCCATATTGCCGCCGAGCAGGTGGGTGAGTTCTGCCGTATGGCGCTGCCCATTTTGCGCGACTACACCGACCTCACCGCGCCCGCCGCGCTCGATACCGTGGCACCCGAGCCGAGCTTTGCTATGGCGATCGGTGTCGACGATGGGCTCGTGACCTGCAAAATTACGGTTACCTACGGCGATTGGTCGGCGGATCTCTTTAGCCTGGGCGCTCCGGGCAGCCCCTTCGAAGAGCAGCGACCCGGTGTGCCGCCCCGCGACGAGGTGGCGGAGTTTCGCGTTATGGATACGGCGGCCCTGTACTTCGATTTCTACGAGCGCGGTCTGGCGTTTGAGGAGCGCGATGACGCCCGCTTGTTCTGCCTGCTGACCGAGGGCCTGTCTGCCCTGTCCGAACTGGGTGAGATCATGCTCAGCGACCGTCTGCGCCAGATCTCGGTCCGCCCCGCGCCCAAGCTCTCGGTTCGTGCGACCGTTAAGAGCAATCTGCTCGATGTCGAGCTGGGCGCGAGCGGGCTTTCGGCCGCGGACCTTGCCGTCTATCTCGATTCGTACAAGCGCCATCAAACGTTTGTGCGCCTTACGTCCGGCGACATCATTCGCCTGGACGAGGGGGCGCGCGCCGCGTTTGGCCTTGCCGAGGACCTGGGTGTCGATGCCGTCGACCTGCTCGACGGCGTGTCGCTTCCCGCGTCGAGCACCCTGTTCGTCGACAGCATGCTCGCACGCACGCCGGCGCTCGAGGCCGATCGCGACGCTGCGTTCCGCCGTACCGTCGAGCGCCTGGACACGCTCGGCAAGATGGACTTTACGGTGCCGGCATCGCTCAAGGCAACGATGCGCGGCTACCAGGTCGACGGATACCAGTGGCTCGGCTCGCTCGAACACCTGGGCCTTGGCGGCATCTTGGCCGACGACATGGGCCTGGGCAAAACGCTCCAGATGATTGCGCATATTCTGGCGCGCGTGGAGGCGGGGGACACCAAGCCCACGCTCGTGGTATGCCCGGCCTCACTCGTGTACAACTGGACTGCCGAGCTGGAGCGCTTTGCCCCGTCGCTCGATGTGTGCGCCATTGTGGGCGCCAAGGCTCAACGCCGCGTGCAGATCGCCGGCGTGGCCGAGCATAGCGTGGTCGTGACGTCGTATGACCTTATGCGGCGCGATATCGACGAGTACGTCGAGCGGGATTTTGCCCGCGTGGTGCTCGATGAGGCACAGTACATTAAAAATCCGCTCACGCAGGTGGCGCGCGCCGCCAAGCGCCTGCCTGCCGGCGTGCGCTTTGCCCTGACGGGCACGCCCATCGAAAACCGCCTGTCCGAGCTCTGGAGCATCTTCGACTTTTTGATGCCGGGCCTTTTGGGGACGCGCGAGTCGTTTGCCAAGCGCTTTGAGAGCCCCGTCGAGCATGCCGAGGGCGATAGCGCCGCTCGCCTGCAGGCGCTCGTGTCGCCGTTTGTGCTGCGCCGTGTTAAGGAAGACGTGGTGGCCGACCTGCCCGAGAAGATCGAGGACACCGTCATGGCACAGCTTACCGGCGAACAACGCAAGCTCTACCTGGCCAACCAGGACCGCATCGCCCAGCAGGTGCAGCACCGCGAGGCTGGGGAGTTTAAGAAGGACAAGCTCAAGGTGCTCGCCGAGCTCACCAAGCTGCGCCAGATCTGCTGCGACCCACGTCTACACTACGAGGATTACAAGGCGGGGAGCGCAAAGCTCGATACGTGTATGGAGCTCGTGCACGGCGCACTCGACGGCGGGCATCGCATCCTGTTGTTCAGCCAGTTTACGGGTATGCTCGATATCATCGGTAAGCGCTTGGCCAAGGAGGACATCGCCTTCCTTAAGCTCACGGGCGCTTCGTCTAAGGAGAGCCGCGCCAAGATGGTCGCGCAGTTCCAAGCGGGCGAGGTTCCGGTCTTTTTGATTTCGCTCAAGGCGGGCGGCGTGGGCCTTAACCTGACGGCGGCCGACGTGGTCATCCACTACGACCCGTGGTGGAACGTGGCGGCGCAGGACCAAGCGACCGACCGCGCGCATCGTATTGGCCAGCAACATACCGTGACCGTGTACAAGCTCATCGCCAAGGACACGATCGAGGAGCGCATCATGCAGATGCAGGAGTCCAAGCGCGACCTGGTCAAGAGCGTGCTCGGCGGCGACGGCATCTCGTCGGCGCTGTTTACCCGCGAAGATGTTCTGGCGCTGCTGGGCGGCGACGGGCGCTAACCCGCTCGGGTGGGGCCGCCAGGGCGGATAGCGCACGCTGCCCCATCGTCCCCGCCCGTTATGTGTTCATTTGCAATGCCGTGGATGGTTTGTCTGCCTTTGGGCATAAGAACCATCAAGAACATTGGCACGTCAGCAAAGGAGAACATCATGGCGAAATTCTTTAAGGACCCCGACGGTAAGCTCATTGCCGCCCTTGGCAACGACGTTGCAACCCCTGCCGGTTGCACGGAACTGACCGCAAACACTGAGGACGCGGCGCACGAGAAGCACGTGCCTGTTGTCGAGACCGAGCGCGACGGTCACGTGATTCGCGCACGCGTTGGCTCGGTCGAGCACCCCAGCCTGCCCGAGCACTATATTGAGTGGATCGCCCTTGAGGCCGAGGGCCGCTTAGAGGTCCATTACCTTGAGCCCGGCATGAAGCCCGCGACGTTTTTCGCGGGCGGCTCCAAGACCGGTACCGTCTATGCCTATTGCAACCTGCACGGGCTGTGGTCCGCGACGTTCTAGGAGCGCGCCCCCGCTCGGGGTATCATAGCTAGCATATGCACATGCGAGCGCCGGCTGCATTATGCGGCCGGCGCTTTTACTACGACAACGATGGTTTACGACGGAAAGGGCTGAGCCATGAAGCTCGCGCTTGCACAGATCGATATGCGCCTGGGTGATATTGAGGGCATTTGCGGCCGCATCGAGGACCAGGCTCGTCTGGCCCACGAGCGCGGGGCGCGCGTGCTGTGCGTTCCGGCTCCGCTCTTTATGGGCGCCATGCCCGGGGGCCTGGTGGGCACTGCCGACTTTGAGCACGACATGCTTGCCGGCTTGACTGGTGTCGCCGAGCGTATCCAGGAGCTTGACATGATCTGCATCGTGCCCGCGGCGGTTTCGTTTGAGGGCCAGCCGCTGCTCGACTACATGATGCTCAAGGACGGTCATGTGGTGCCGGCGCGTTCGAGCATTGCCCTGCAGCGTGGCGAGAACAACGACACGCGTTGGGCGCCGCCGGTGTTCGACGTGGACGGCGTGCGCATCGCCGTGATTTTTGACTTGGACCGCGAACTCGAGATGTTGCCGACCGGTGTTGACCTCATTGCGTATTTCCAATTCAATGCGTTTGACATGACCGACCGCGAGACTGCCGCCATTGCCGCCGTTCGCAGCGGCGCCTACCGCAAGATCGCATCCAAGCGCAGTGTGTGGTTTGCCTGTATGGCGCCGGTCGGTGCCTATGACGAGTCGGTGTATACCGGCGGTTCGTTTGTGCTCGACGACTGCGGTCGCGTGGTGGCCCAAGCGCCGTGTTTTGAGGAGAGCCTGCTGGTTCAGGAGATTCAGCGCGGCGTGATGCTCGATGCCCTGGAAGATCACGAACTGCCCGAGTTCCGTTCCGAGGAGTGGCTGTGGCAGGCGCTGGTGCTCGCCGTGCGCGACAACGCCCGGGCCCACGGTGCGTCGCGCGCCGTGGTGGCACTCGAGGGCGACTTGCCGTCGTCCCTGCTGGCGGCGCTGGCCGTCGACGCTCTGGGCCCACGTAATGTGATTGGCCTGGTGCTGGGGCGCAACCGTATCTTTACGCCGGCGCAGGAGGAGGCCGAGGCTGCTCGCTGTGCCGCCGTTCGCGCCATTGCCGAGCGCCTGCATATTCGCACGGTTGAGCGCGATGCGCCGGATGCCGCGCGCGTGCTCGACCGCGATGTGTCGGCGGGCGACGCCGAGCGCCTGCGCTCTCGCACGCTGGGCCTCATGCTGGAGGACACGGCGCTCGAGTTGGGTGCGATGGCGCTGAGCCCGCTGTCCAAAACCGAGTACGCACTGGCGGCGCCGGCGCTTTGCGGCGGCTACCAGGGCGATTATGCGCCCTTTGGCGATGTGTACCTGTCGACGCTTGAGTTTGTGGCGCGCGTGCGCAACCGCACGTCTGCCGTGGTGCCCCAAGAGCTCGTGACGCTCAACGCGGTGGAAGATTGTATGGAGCGAGTGCTGGCGCAGGCGCTCTCGACGCTCGACGGTCCGGTCGATATGCTCGACCGCGCGGCACAGCTGCTCGGCGGGGTCGAGCCGGGTGAGATCGATGGCGCGCTTGAGGCGCACGTGGACCGCAATCGATCTTTCGACGACATCCCGATGGCCGCTGGCAAGCCTGAGGCCTGCTCGCTGCTGCTGATGCTCGTTCGACAGGGTGAGGCTGCCCGCCGCATGTTGCCGACGGCGCCGATCGTTTCGTCCCGTTCGTTTGCCGAGCGCTCCTGGCCGTACATGCTCGCGTGGTCCGACCTGGGGCTTAACGGCAAGGAGCGTATGACGGTCGATTCGCTGGCGCGCGCCGAGGTGCGCCGTTTTGCTGACGAGGATACTAGTGAGCGCGTGCGAAACGAGATGATGGGCGTGCTGGGCGAGCTACTGGGTATTTCGCCCGAACAAATGGAGGAGTTGCGCTCTGAAGACGGTCAGCGTCGTTTACACGAGGGAATGAAAAAGTTCGAGGGCGAGGTTCAGGACGCCATCGATAAGATGATGGGCGGCCAGGGTGGCCCGCAGGGTGGGCACCAGGGCACGCCGATGCCGCATCCGCCGGTGGATCCGAGGCAATTCCCGTTCTTCTCACAGAACTAGGTCGCTGCGCGCCCGCCAGAGCGGCAATCTGCCTTTCAATCGTCGGGCATGACCGCAAGGTCAATGCCCTCCTCTTTCAAGGCACCTTGCTCGCTCTGGCGGGCGCTCGCTTGCGTATGCTCAACCTACAATTCGATCTCGGCTGACTTATGGAGCTAGCGTTGTGTTATTCTAGAACAGACGTTCGTGAATGATGCGCGGGGCCTTGTCTTGCGCTGTGCTTGTGGCGAGGGGAGGCTGGCTTGGTTATCTTGGGTATCGACCCCGGTTTGGCTCATACGGGTTGGGGGATTATCGAGGAGCGGCGTGGCGAGGTTCGCTGCCGTGCCTATGGCTGCATCGAGACCAGTGCCGGAAGTCCGCTCGCGGTGCGCCTGTCGCATATCGCCCATGACCTTAAGGGTGTCGTCGAGCGTTATCGACCCGATACCGCTGCTATCGAGAGTATCTACTTTGGCGCCAACGTTCGCTCGGCCATCCCCACGGCGCATGCCCGCGGTGCCGCGCTCGTGGCGCTTTCGGAGTGCGCGCTCGAGATTGGCGAATACACGCCTATGCAGATTAAGCAGGCTGTGGTGGGTACCGGTGCCGCAGATAAGCGGCAGGTCGCCTACATGGTACGCACGCTCACGCAGCTCGATCACGACCCGCATCCCGACCATGCCGCCGATGCCCTGGCCTGCGCCATCTGCCACGTTAACCTCAGCCGTACCCGGGCGCTTACCGGCGGCGAGTTCTATCAACAGAGAGGAACCGGATACTGATGATCTCCCAGCTCCACGGAACGCTTGTCGAGGCCACGATGAGCTCTGCTGTCGTCGATGTGTCGGGCGTTGGCTTTGAGCTCGGCATTTCGGGCAGCACTGCGGCCACGTTGCCGACGCCCGGCGGCGAGGTCCGCCTCTACACGCGTATGCAGGTGCGCGAGGACGCCATGACACTTTTCGGTTTTTCCTCAAAGGATGAGCGCACGATGTTCGATCGGCTCGTGTCCGTCTCGGGCGTTGGCCCGCGCTTGGCGCTCGCCGTTCTTTCCACCTATACCGTGGGGCAGCTGTATTCGCTGGTGATGGCCGAGGACGACAAGGGTATGGCCAAGGTGCCCGGTGTGGGCAAAAAGACAGCTCAACGTCTGATCCTGGAGCTCAAGAGCACCTTTGCCAAGGATAAGGGCTTTGTGCCGGTCGACGCGATTCCCGGACAGGTTGCGATGCCCGTGCCCGCTGCCGCTCCCTCGGCGATCGATGACGCCCGTGCGGCGCTCCTTTCCATGGGCTTTAGCCCGCAGGAGACCGATGTCGCTCTGAGCGGGTATGATGGGCAGGATATGCGTGTCGAGGATCTGCTCGGCGCGGCGCTTAAGCGACTCGGAATGGATGCGTGATGTGGGAAGCCGATGACTCTCAGGACCTGTGGGCGACGCCCGGCAACTCGCCGGCGGCATCCATGGCGCACGGCGAGCGCATGGTGGGCTCGGAGCTGACGGCCGAGGACCTCGATGTCGACCGCACTTTGCGCCCCCAGCGCTTGGACGATTACTGCGGCCAGGAGCACATCAAGCAGAGCCTGCGCGTGTTGATCGAAGCGGCGCAGAGCCGTGGGGAGACGCTCGACCACGTGATTTTCTCGGGTCCTCCGGGCCTGGGCAAGACCACGCTGGCCACCGTTATCGCCAACGAGCTGGGCGCTCAGATCAAGACGACGAGTGGTCCGGCCATCGCGCGCACCGGCGACCTGGCGGCTATCCTTACCAATCTGCAGCCGGGTGATGTGCTGTTTATCGACGAGATCCACCGCCTCAACCGTTCGGTCGAGGAAGTCCTGTACCCCGCGATGGAGGACTTTGCCCTCGATATCGTGATTGGCAAGGGTCCGGCGGCGCGCTCGATTCGCTTGGATATTCCCAAGTTTACGCTGGTAGCGGCAACGACCCGCTCAGGCATGTTGACCGGCCCGTTGCGCGACCGCTTTGGCATTTCATATCGCCTGGATTACTACACGGTCGAGGAGCTCGCGCAGATTGTGACGCGCTCGGCGACTATCCTGGGCGTGACGATCGACCATCCCAGTGCACTCGAGATCGGCTCGCGTTCGCGCGGCACGCCACGTCTTGCCAATCGCCTGCTCAAGCGCGTGCGCGATTACGCACAGGTGCGCGGCAACGGCCCCATCGAGCTCGATATCTGTCGCCAGGCGCTCGAGTTCTTCGAGATCGATGAGCTTGGTCTGGACTGGATGGATATTCGCATTTTGGAGACACTCGCTAAGACGTTCTCCGGACGTGCCGTGGGCCTGACAACGCTTGCCAGCGCGGTGGGCGAGGACCCGGGAACGCTCGAGGATGTCTATGAGCCCTATCTGCTGCAGTGCGGCTTGATGATTCGCACGCCCCAGGGCCGCCAGGCAACGCTTCGCACCTTTGAGCACTTGGGGATTGAACCTACCATTTAGGGCGCTTTGTTTTGGCGGGCTGTTAAGCTATCGCTGAGCATTGGATAAACATATCGCCATTCATCGGTTACGGGTGTTTTACTATTGCGCGCCCGTGCTATGCTGAATTGGTCTTTTTCTCATTCGGTAACGAAAGGACCTCCCATGCCTACTGACATCGAAATCGCACGTTCCGTCACACCGCTGCCCATTACCGAGGTGGCCAAGAACGCCGGTGTCGACGTAAAGCACCTGATTCCGTACGGCTTCGACAAGGCTAAGGTCGACTACTCTCTGCTTAATGAGCCGACTGATCACCAGGCTAAGCTCGTCCTCGTGACCGCTATCAACCCAACGCCTGCGGGCGAGGGTAAGACCACCACGACCATCGGTCTGGCCGATGGCCTGCGCCGTCGCGGCGTCAAGAGCGCCGTGGCCCTGCGCGAGCCTTCGCTTGGCCCCGTCTTTGGCGTTAAGGGCGGCGCTGCCGGCGGCGGCTGGGCTCAGGTCATCCCCATGGAGGATATCAACCTGCACTTTACCGGCGACTTCCATGCCATCGGTGCTGCCAACAACCTGCTGGCCGCCATGCTCGACAACCATATTCAGCAGGGCAATCAGCTTGGCATCGACGTTAAGCGCATCACTTGGAAGCGCGTCGTCGATATGAACGACCGTCAGCTGCGCCACGTCATCGACGGTATTGGCGGTAAGGCCCAGGGCGTGCCGCGCGAGGATGGCTTCGATATCACCGTCGCCTCCGAGGTCATGGCAATCCTGTGCCTGTCTACGAGCATTAACGACCTCAAGGAGCGCCTGGGCGAGATCGTCGTCGGCTACAGCTTTGCCGGCGAGCCTGTCCGTGCCCGCGACCTTAAGGCCCAGGGTGCCATGGCCGCGTTGCTTAAGGACGCGCTCAAGCCCAACTTGGTGCAAACGCTCGAGGGCACGCCCGCGTTTGTCCACGGCGGCCCCTTCGCCAACATCGCCCACGGCTGCAACTCCATCATGGCCACGCGTATGGCGATGCGCTTTGGCGATGTTGCCATTACCGAGGCCGGCTTCGGTGCCGATCTGGGTGCCGAGAAGTTCCTTGACATCAAGTGCCGTATGACGGGCGTTCGCCCCAGCGCCGTCGTGGTCGTCGCGACCGCTCGTGCGCTGAAGTACAACGGTGGCGTCGCCAAGGCCGACCTCAACGAGGAGAACCTCGAGGCACTCAAGGCCGGCATGCCCAACCTGCTGCGTCACGTCGACAACATCCAGAACGTTTATGGTCTGCCCTGCGTGGTCGCCATCAACCGCTTCCCGACGGACACCGAGGCCGAGCTTGCGCTCATCGAGTCCGAGTGCCAGAAGCTCGGCGTCAACGTTAAGCTTTCCGAGGTCTGGGCCAAGGGCGGCGAGGGCGCGCTCGAGCTGGCCGATGAGGTCATGCGTCTGATTGAGCAGCCGAGCGAGCTCAAGTTTGCCTATGAGGACGGCGCCGATGTTGCTGACGCCCTCGAGGCCGTTGCCACCAAGGTCTACCGCGCCGACGGCGTCGACTTTACGCCGGCCGCCAAGCGCCAGCTTGCCGAGCTGCGCGAGAACGGCTTTGGCAACCTGCCGGTGTGCGTCGCCAAGACGCAGTACAGCTTTAGCGACAACGCCAAAGCTCTGGGCGCTCCCGAGAACTTCCGCATCACGGTGCGCGAGCTCAAGGTTTCCGCCGGTGCTCATTTTGTGGTCGCACTGACCGGCAGTGTTCTGACCATGCCGGGCCTGCCCAAGGTCCCTGCGGCCGAGAACATCGACGTCGACAACGACGGCAACATCACCGGCCTGTTCTAAACCTGTTGCCCATAGCTGCTTGCCCGCCCCGCCGTGCCCCCAAGGCCCGGCGGGGCTTTTTTATCCTTAGGCCCGCGCATGTCTTGTAGATACCGACGGGCTCTGCCCATCATAGGCTTTTGCGCGGGTAGAATGCATGGATAACTTGATGCTCACGCGCGACGGAAAGGAATCGTTGCATGGATCAGGACAAGACAACCGTGATGGGCGGCTACGGCTCCGCGCAGGCTGGCGATAGCGCCGATGCGACCCGCGTTGTTCCCAACCCCGGTTATACCGACCCCGCCGCGACGCAGCCTTCTGCCGAGCCAACCCGGGTTATGGGCTATGGCGACACAGCGCGGGATTCTTACGCTGCATCTTCGCAAGGCCCCTATGGCAACGCAACTCCGGACCCGTTTGATTACGCGCCGCAGGATTCTTATGTCGTCTCGACACCGAATCCCTATGATGACCTGCCGCAGAATCCCATTCCGCAGCCTCAGCAGACGACGTATATGCCTCGCACGGCGCAGCCTCGCTACGAGTCACGCGAGCCGTATCACGAGTACCCCAAGTCGATTCCGCAATATGGCGAGGACGAGGAGAAGAAGCCGTCGCGTTCGTCGAGCGTGATCAAGAAGATCCTGATTGTGCTGGCGATCTTCTTTGCGCTGTCGGTTATGTTTGCCATTGTGTCGGGCATGCTCAACAAGCGAGGGAGTTCAACGGCCGATACCACTGCCGAGCAAACCGAGTCCGCCTCGTCTAGCACCGTCGATCTGAGCGATATCCCGGGGCAGTACTGGTCCAACGCCAAGAAGCTTCTCAAGTCGCGCGGCGCCGATCTTTCGAATGCCGTGGTCCTGACTGATGATGGCTCAACGCCCGTCGTCGATGCCAACTGGGTCGTCACATCTGCCTACTACAACGCTGACGGCAACCTGGAGGTCCAGCTTACGCGCAAGGACGGCTCGTCGGGCAATGCGTCCGGTGATCAAGGCGCCACGGACAGCTCGAGCTCTAACACGCTGGAGGACCTGAGCAACAAGGCGCAGGAGCTGGGAGACAAGGCGCAAGAGCTGGGCGATACGGCTCAGAACCTCGGCGATACCGCGCAGAACCTGGGCGATATGGCTACCAATGCTTGGGACGCGCTGCAAAACGGCATTTCGGGCGCACAGGGAAATTAGCGGCCGAGCGGCTAGGGACTTAGCGGTGCAAACAAAAACGGGATGCAGAATCGCGTGACCGGGCGCGTAGGCGCGTTGGTCGGCGGTCCTGCGTCCCGTTTTGCTGTCGATTACAGCTGCTCTGCCGGGCGCTCGGGCGAGCTAAAGCCGGAGTCAAACGTGACGACGCATGATGCATCGGGCCTGCGCTCGTGCACGATGCGCGTGACGAGCTCCAGCAGCTCCTCGTCGGATATGTCAAAGCCGTCGGGACGCACCAGGTCCAATGACACAAAGCCATCGTGCTCGTGCAGGTCGTGGATGGAAAGCGCGGGGTCGATCTGCGCTACGCCGCGCTTGACCCAGCCGCGCAGGTCGTCACCGGTTGTCGCAATGGGGTCGCAGTGCAGTGTAATGCCAATGCCCATCTGGCGTTTGATATCGTGCTCGATGGTGTCCAGAATCTCGTGGTGCTCAAAGGCATCGCCCTCGCCGGGCATTTCCACGTGTGCGCTGGCAAACTGACGGCCGGGGCCGTAGTCGTGCACCATGAGGTCGTGCGTGCCCAGGACCTGGGGGTACGACATGATCCTGTCGCGGATTTCCTGGACGAGCTTGGGGTCGGGCGCTTGTCCCAGCAGCGGGCTGATGGCGTCGCGCACCAGGCCCAGGCCGCTGATGCAGATGAAGATGCCCACGCCCAGGCCCGCCCAGCCATCGAGGTCAAAGCCGGTCGTCTGCGAAATAAGCGCCGCCACCAAGACCGAGCCCGAGGTGATGACGTCGTTTTTGGAGTCCTGCGCCGTGGCGATGAGCGTCTCGGAGTCGATGCGATTCCCCAGCGTGCGGTTGAATGCAGCCATCCAGAGCTTAACGAGCATGGACGTAGCCAGTGCCGCAAGGGAAACGAGCGTGTAGGCGGTGGGGGAGGGCTTGATAATCTTGGTAACGGACTCGAGCACCAGGTTGATGCCGACGGCACAAACGAGGACGGCGACAAACAGGCCGGCGAGGTATTCGTAGCGGCCGTGGCCATAGGGGTGACCTTCGTCGGCCGGGCGGCTGGCAAGGCGGAACCCGAGCAGGCTCACAATGTTGCTCGACGCATCGGAGAGGTTGTTGAAGGCATCGGCGATAAGCGAGACAGAGCCGGCGAGCAGGCCCGCGATGCCCTTGGCTAGGCACAGGGTAATGTTGAGGCCAATGCAGATGAGACTTGCGGCAAAGCCCGCGTTGGTGCGGCAAGCCGTATCGACCGGCTCGTCCTCGCTGCCGGGAACAAGCGTATGTACCAGCCGATTTACAAATAGCATGGCGTATCTCCTCGCATCCTCGTTTAAGGGGATAGTGTAGCTCGCATGAGCGCACCGTGCGCCGATGCTCAGAAAATGCAGCAATGGTCTGCTGGAGCTAACGAGCGGCCCTTCTTGTCCGACAGGTTCCTGCATTTTGGGCCACATGGGTATGGGCATGTGCCTGCCTGCCCGACATACTTAATGTCGACAGCCCCTGTGCAAAGGAGGATGTATCCATGGACGAGATGTTTGCCATTAAATGCCAAAACTGCGGCGGCCCTATGTACTCACACCAGGCTAAACGCAGCTTTGAGTGCGCCTATTGCGGCACGGTCGTTCCGTGGCGGGCCGATGCGGGGGAGCCCAAGAGCGCCCTGGGCATTCGTCATGCGCCGCTGACGGTTGTCGATGGACTGCTTAAGCTCACCCATGTGTCGCAGCTCGAGCGCCCGGAGGACCCCGACTGGTATTTCTTCAATGCGTACTGGCGCAACCAGTCGGTTCTGGAGCATTTGCTGTGGGAAGATCGCGGAACGGCGCAGGAGTTTCAAGGGGCAGCGCACGTGAGCATTCCGTGCCCCTTCTGCGGTGCGTCCTTTGAGGGGTCATCGACCCAGCGCGTGTTTGAGTGCCCGTCCTGCGGTAATAAGATCGGCGTTGCCGACCTACTCAAGCCCGGTACCTTTAGCAAGCGTCTGACCATGGGCGTTGGTGCCGAGTACGTGCCTGAGCAGGGTATTCCTTGCGAGATAACGCCGCAGCAGGCACGTGCCAACGCGCTGCAGCTGGTGCGCCAGTATCCCGATGCCTTTGCCGGGCACGACGTGGAAGACGCGATCCAAAATGACATGATGCTCTTCTACTTCCCCATGGCGCTCGCGGATTTGCGCATGATGGCGTCCTTCCCGGGCAAGGGGCTGAGCAAGGAGACCCTGGTGTACTACGAGGTGCTCGACTGGGCGTATCCGCGGGCAAACTACCTGGACGTTCGCCTTATGGGCATTTTGGAGCCGTGGGACTTTGCCAAGGTTGGGCCGTTTGATCCGGCCATGCAGGAAGGCGACTTCCGCGTTGTCTCCGTCGATGCGTCTACCAAGGACCAGGTGGTCATTGATAAGCTGGCGCTCGACATTGCCGGCAACGATGCCGAGGCGGTGCTGGGGCTCAATAAAAAGAGCATCCGCACCTGGGCGCGCAAGGCTCGCAAGCATAAGGACGGCCTGGTGATGGTACCGGTCTACTTTGTCGATCGCCCAGCGACGGACAGCCGCGATGGCGAGCAGGTGCGCATTGCCGTAAACGGCCAGACGGGCCGCGCGGCCGCGGTGGTGTTTAGCGACAAGCGTGAGACGCATGTGGTGGCGCCGCTCAACCCGAGCCTGCATCTATCGAACGAAAGTACCGTGCATGCCACGCCCATCGAGGTCAAATACGTTAAATCGCCCTTCCTCTACCAGATCGTGCGTCGTGGAGGCGGCGAGCAACCGCGCCAGGTGGCAGCGGTTGCCGAGGGTTCCTACCGAGAAGAAAAGCCCAAACGCAAGGGCTTGCTCGCTGCGATCTTTGGGAAGTAGGGGAACGGTACGGGACAGTGCGCAGTAGTGCGAGCTGTCCGTCGTGGTAGATCTAAATAAACGGTGGGACGGCTGCAAAAGAGCCGCCCCACCTGGCAAAATCAAGGTGTGCCGCGGAACCCGCTCCTCAGTCGGTCAACTTTGGAAGCGCGGGCAACGCAGGTGCTAATGTCTAAAGGGCCGGGGCAACCGGCCCTTTTCTGTGGCAGCGGGGATTCGAATACCAACACGGTGTACGGCCCCACGGTACTTTGCTCTGTGACGAACGGACCCATGACGGCGCATTCTGTAATCATCATTTATGCGGTCCCTTAATCATTTGCGTTGACTGACATTGTCTTCGTTGAAGACGTGTTCTAAAACAAACACCGTTCTATCAACTCTTTGCCACGCAGGGTGTCGATCCACTCCTGTGGGATGGCTTTGAGACCGTATGCCGTGCCGGCGAGGGCGCCTGCGACGGCTGCGGTGGTGTCGGTGTCGTCGCCCAGGTTGACGGCCGCAAGCACGCAATCTTCGTAGCTGTTAGTGTTGACGAAGCACCAGGTAGCGGCCTTAAGCGTGTCGCGTACGAAGCCACCTGACTTGATCTCCTGCTCAGGCACGCCTTTCAGATGGAGCGCCCACGAGGGGAGCACGTCGTTCATCACATCCCTCATCAGCTCGACAAATATGATGCATGCGTCGGTCGACGTTCTGTGGGCGTGCGTAATCGCGGAGACCTTGCTGACCTCTTCGTCTGTCGCATCGGTGAACGCCAGGGGAGCGATGCGCATGAGCGATCCGTTGCCGTTGTCGCGCTCGCCGGAGCCTCCTTTGCCGGTGCGCAGGGCGCGGGCGGTCGTACCGCCGTAATCGAAAACGCCGTCGATCGTATACTCGCCACGGGCAATCCAGCTTACGAACTTGTCGCGCATGTCCGCGGTGTCGATGTGCCCGAGCTCCCTAATCGAGTCGCAGGTAGCAAGCGTCATAGATGTGTCGTCGCTCCAGGTGCCGGCGGGTTGCCCATGCGTGCCGTAGCCGATCATGTCCGCGCATTCGAACGTACCGCGGGGCCTGAACTCGTAGGGAACGCCCAGCGCGTCACCGACGGCAAGCCCATAGATGCAGTCGCGCAGTGTTGTTTTCGGTCTGTCTGTCATGGAAAGCTCCTCTTATCCCGGGTGATGTGGAGCGCCGTCGGGGGTATCGGTCGCAACGTGCCGCTACCCTTGCGCTTCGCCATTAGTCGCTTCGTTGATGGCGCGGTACTCGGCACTCAGCTCGCGCGCCAGCTCTTCCTTGCTTGGAAGATACGGCAGGTATTTGGCGGCAAACACTTGGTCGTTGTCTTCGGGCAGCGTGTACTCGACGATCGAATCGCTTTTGTCCGCGCAGAGCACGATGCCTATGGGCGGATTGTCGCCTTCGTTCATGAGCTCGCGCGTGTAGTAGTTCACATACATTTGCATCTGGCCCAGGTCCTGGTGCGTAAGATCGTCCGTCTTAAGGTCGATGAGCACGAAGCAGCGCATCAGATAGTTGTAAAACACAAGGTCAATATAGAAATGGCGCCCATCAAAGGTGATGCGCCTTTGGCGCGCCTCGAAAGCGAAACCACGGCCAAGCTCCAGCAGGAACTTCTGAAGATGCGTGATGAGCGCCTGCTCTAGATCGCTCTCGCGAAACGCAGTATCGTCCGAGAAACCTAAAAACTCCAGTACATATGGGTCGCGGATGATATCCTCGGGGCGACGAGCCGGGGCACTCTTTTGGATTTCCTGGGTGACGGCCTCCTTGTCCTTGCTGGCAAGCAGGCGCTCGCGGAACATGGTGTTGATCTGGCGCTCGAGCTGACGCGTGCTCCAGCGAGAATCGGCACATTCGTTCATGTACCATGTTCGAGCATCAGGGTCGGTTATACGCGATAACCTGCGGTAATGTGTCCAATTCAATTCGGAACGCAGCGCGTTCCGAATTGGGAACGCAAGATAAAACTGACGCATGTATCTTAAGCTTCTGGCGTTGAAGCCTCTGCCAAAATCCTTAGTCAATCTAACGGCAAGTTCGTCGATCAGTGCATCGCCATACTTGGCGCGCTCCTCTCCGCCCTGTTCATCAACAATACTCTTGCCGATCTCCCAATATGCCTCAACCATCGCAAAGTTAACGGCGGTATAGGCCTTGTCGCGAGCGGCGTTGAGAATCGAGGAAACCTGCTTGTAAAAAACTTCTGGCACGATTGCCGATTCCCCGCGGTTTGCCAGTTCACTCATCAATATCGCCCGACTTTCCTCTTGAGGACGCATCTTTATTGCATTTAGTTTAAAGACTCGTACGGACACGAATCGCTGCGCTGTCTGGCAACTTCGCATGGAGGCCTTGCGGTGACTAAAATTTGGCAATAGAGACAGTTTTCACGAACCCCATGGGAGTGACATGCATGGACAACAACACCTTGCTGTTTCAGGACAAGGGCTCGGGTAGGTTTAAAGACGTCAAGATCTACCCCAACCGTATCGAGGTGCTCAGGAAGGGCACTTTCGGCGGCAAGCACACCGAGATTGTCTATCTTAAGGACATCACGGGCGTCAATAGAATCAAAGGCCGTGATGTTTTTCTGCGTAACAGGCTGTTGACCGCTTGCGTCTTTAGCCTGAGTAGCCGTGCGAAGGCCCAGGAATTTGTGAACGCGCTGAACATGGTGATGTAGCCGATAACGGCGTTCGGTCCAAGGTAAAAATCGGGGCGCAGAACGGTATTCTGCGCCCCGATTGAGTTGATGCGCCCAAAAAACTGGCTTGCCTATTCGTTAACGTCCTCGGTATTGTCGTGGTCACTGGCAAGCATTGCTGCGCCGGCGACCGTCGTCGCTACGGCGGCGGCAGCGAGCCCGGCGGCAACGCCAGAACCGTCGCCCGTGTTGGCGAGCTTTCCGCCCGAGCTCTTGCCCTGGTCTCTCTTGTTGCCCTTGCCGTTCTTGTCGGCGCTGCCTGCGTTGGAACCCGTGCCGCTGCCGTTGCCGCCCGCACTGCCCGAGGCCGCTACGGTAAAGCTTGCGGCTCCGTCGCTGGCGAGCGTGTAGTTCTGCGCCGCGTCGCCCAAGAGACCGTTCACGCGCACCCAGTACGTTCCTGCGGCAAATGTTTCGCCCTCGGCCATTGCCGTGCCCGGAGCGCCGTCCGCGTCGTGCACAAACTCGAGCTGGGCCGTGCAGGCATCGGTTTCGAGCTTGCCCTCGAGTGATGCCGCAATCTTGGCGCGCACGTCCTCGCCGGCCTTAAGGCCTTCGAGCCCCTCAAAGTGGGGTGTCAGCGCGCGTGGATCGATATCGATGGGCACGGAGCCCCGCAGCTCCGTAACGGTCTCGTTGCCCAAGGCGTCGACATCCACATATTCGATGGCAAACGCATGGCCCGAAGCCGTCACGTTGAGTACGTTGCTGCTGTCGACAAGGCGGAAATGGCCCTCGCCAACGGTCTTGCCATCCTGGAGCGAGGCATCGCTCAGCGAGTCGCCGTACGTCATGCGCATGCGGCTCGGGAGGTAGTACGAAGCTGTCTGCTTGTGCTGTGTATCGTAATCGTAATTGCGCTGGTAGATGCTCCGGGCCAGCGCCGCATCAACAAAGTCGGATGCGATGATGCCAATGTGCTTGAGGTAATCTGACTTTGTTTCCTCGTTGTCGCTGGGGTTGATGTACGGGCTCTTGTACAGATGCTCGTTGACTACTCGCGCTGCGGTAAATGGGTTGCTTCCTTGCTTGTGATTCGTGCAGCTGGTGTAGTTGATAGACCAGCAGCGCTCCAGGACTTGCTCCTTGGCCCCGTTATCGTCCTCGACATCTACCTCGTTGCGGGTGAGCTTAGCCGTCTCCTGCAGGGCCATATCGACCCAGCTGATCTTGTCGGTTCCGGTGCATTCGTAATGGTCCTGGGCATATACCTTGGTGCAATAGGCTTTTTTGTCGCCTGTTTCCCCTGCGGCTTCAAAGCCTTGCGCGTTTTGGACGAGACACATAGAGGAGCTGCTGGGGTGTGCTGCGATTATGTTGTCCCATTCGGTTAGGTCGAGGCCCCACGTGTGGCCGCTTACGCTGTCGCCGGCGAGTCCAAATCGGCGCAGCAGGACGATCTTTCCGCGCACCTCGTTCAGTGTGGGAACGCGGCTCGACGTATAGAACAGTTTGGGGTTGTCGTCCAAAACCTTGGCGAAAGCCGTCGTAAGGCTCTCGTCAGTAGCCTCGTTGTTGCCTCGGGATACAAGCATGATGAGCGCTTCTGACGGATTTTCGTTCAAAAACTTTTTGAAGTAGCCAACGACATCGGAGAGATGCATGAAGTGCCCGTCTTTTTTGAGCAGGTAGCAACTTCCATGGTCGATGCCGGGGTCGTTGCCTTTTCCGAGTCGGATATCAAAATAGCGAATGCCTTCGAGCAACTGCGTGGGGATGTAGTCCTGCTGGCACTTTGCTTGCGAGGATTGGGGTTCGGTGTCGTTGTCCACGCTGCAAGTTCCCGAATCGTGCGTGCCCGGGATGCTCAGCTCGTCGAGGTACTTGTTGCCTTCGACGTGGCTCATCCAACATGGTCCGTCGACGTAGCTGCTATACGTGGTCCAGTCGATGCTGCTAACTGTGGCATTGGTCTTGTCCATGCTGTAGCCGACAAGCTCGAGCTCCCACGGAATGGAATATTTCTTTTGGCAAATCTTGTTGTTGTCTTGGTCTTTGCCTTTCGATTCTATGGCCAGGTAGTTAATACCGTTTTTCGTGTATATGCGGTCTCGAATAATATAAGTTCCGTCGAACTGGCGGTCGAACGTATAGGCGCGGCTGTCCTTATGGTCGTACTCGCCACTCCATACGTGGATGACCTTTCCATCTTTGTCCGAGTCGCCATCGACCGACCAAATGCTGTAGCCCGTCTTCTTGTGCTCTTCGAAATTGAGCAGGGTGCGGATGGCATACCAGTTTGTGCCGTCCGCATCGGTCCCTACGTGCTCAAGGATGAGCTTGCTGGACGTGCCGTCATTAAACAGGTGGCAGACGTTGCCGATGACGTTGCCGTCTTCGTTGACGCTCGCGGTGCGAAAATAGCCCGCGGGGCGAAGGCGAATGACGAAATTGTCGAGGGTGGCCGCTGACTCGGCCGTGCCGTCCGCAAAGGCTGTCCGCGGGCTAATGCCCAGCGTGGCGGTTTCGGGCAGGCTTGCAAGTGGCGACAACGCCGCGAGTCCAAGGCCCAGCGTAAACGCTCGGCGACTGATGGCATGATGTTCGGTCATAACTCCTCCATTCGCAGGGTGCGGTTATGCACTTATTTTGGTCACTTTACTGCCCGGATGTTTAAAGGTGTCGGCTCAATTGTCTGCGCGGCGCTATAAATCGGCGAGCGGACGTGCTGGGGTGCTTGTTCATGTTGTGCCGTTACCGCGCTGGGGGGGCGGTTTTGCCGCCCGGCATCTTCGCGTTCGTCGGCTGCCGGCATAAGAAAGGGAGGGTCGGTTTACCGGCCCTCCCTTAGTACGAAGCGCTGGGGTACCGTCGCTTGTTTGCGCTGCGCTCGTGTTTCCCGCTGCGCTCGCCAGTCGCTTAGCGCTTGATCTCGATATCCTCGAGCTTGACGTCCATGGCCTCGGTCTTGGCCTTGGCGATATCATCGGCAAATTCCAGGGACTTCATCATGGTCTCGACGGCGTCCTTGTGCTCCTCGACGTTGTCGATGCGCACGTAAACGCTGCCGCCTTCAACGTCGGTAAAGCACTCGGTCGTTACGCCGCCCGAGTGCGTAAAGTAAGCACTGCGCCAGGTCTTGCCGTTGTATTTAACGGGGTCGCTCTCGGTCCATCCGGAGTTGGCCTTCCACTTTGCCTCGTAGTCGAACAGTTCGTCGGCGTTCTTATCGGGGTCGAAGATGGGTATGAAGCGGTCGCTCGCATGCTCGCTCTCGGTGAACTTAAACTGGGCCCTGTCGGCGGTGTCGCCGGCAACGTCGGTGATCTCGACGCCCTCGGGAACCTCGACCTTAAACCAAATGAAGTCGGTCCTCATATCCACGGCTGGCTTTTCTGCTCCGCCGCCACCGCCACTGCCGGTAGCACCACCGCTGCCACCGCAGCCCACCAGGGCAACTGCGGCAAAGAGACTGATGCAGAGGGTGAGAATCGCAAAGGCCTTCTTTTTCATGGTCGTGTCCTCCTCGATCTGTAACCGCCCATGGATTACCTGTCTTTACTGTACGCGTGGACGGCTCGCTAGGGTGGGCCATGTGTCCCATTCTGAGGGCTGGAATTGCGCCGACAAGTGGCAATATGCGCGGGTCCAAAAGAGGGGAGGGCCGATGCTGTCGGCCCTCCCCGGGGCTGGGTGCCCGTTGCTTTAATGGGGCGCATATGCGCAGGTGCGCGTAGGCGCGTGCGGGTGTTCCGTTACTTGAGCTCGATGCTCGAAATCTCGACTTCGCGCGCCTCGGAAACTGCCTCTGCCATGTCATCGGGGAATTCGATGGAGTTGAGGAGCGCCTCGGCTTCTTTCTTGTGCTGGTCGAAGTTCGAGATGAGGACGTAGACGCTTCCCGGCTCAACGTCGGTAAAAAGCATGGTTGAGACGCCGCTGTTGTCCTCGTACGTTCCGACGAGCCACGTCCTGCCGTTATACTCGACGGACCCGCCATCCTTCCACTGGAACGTATCCCCCTTCTTTTCCGCCTGGTCGGCGTGGGATTCCTCAGCTGTCAGCGCTTTTTTCCAAACGGGGATAAAACGATCGGCCGAGGCGTTCTCGTCTTCGGGGAAGGTGAGCTGGACCCTGTCGGCATTCTTGCCGGCGGAGTCGCTTACGCCGACGCCCTCGGGCATCTCGACCTTAAACCAAATGAAGTCAGTCTTCTTGGCGACGGGAGCTTTTTCCTTGCTCTCGCTCTTGGAGGCGCTGCCGCCGCCCGATGCGCTCCCGCCGCAGCCGACAAGGGCAAACGCGGCAAAGAGGGCGATGCAAAGGGAAAGGATCGATAGGGTCTTTTTCTTCATGGTGGCGTCCTCCTTGTCTGCCAGGGACATCGTGTGCCGCGGATCGCTGGGGCAGCGGTTGCGCGTGCACATGATGACTTTGTTTGCTGTGCGGTGATTCCTCCATTCGTCGTCCGGTGCCGTGATGAGCGTTGCCCCAACATGGGGCTCCTTACCTATATGTATGCCCCAGTTGCCGCTGCCCGGGAGTCTCGAAACGTGGGCCATGTGTCCCATGTTTGCGTTGGCATGGCCTATCGTTCGTCATAGAAATCCGCGATGGCCAGGTGCGCTGACGCCCATGTGCTTATGGGCTAGACTTAGCACCATTACGTGTTCGATGCGGTTGGTCGGCGGTTGCCGCCTGACCGATGTATATGACTTGAAGGTGCATGTGTATGAGCCAAGAGATGATGGACAAGACCTGCCGCGGGTTTGCCGAGGCGCTGGCCGCGCGCGAGCCGGTTCCCGGCGGTGGCAGCGCGAGCGCCTTTGTGGGCGCGCTGGGCGCCTCGCTGTGCGGAATGGTTGCCCGCTACGGTGCGACCAATCCCGCGCTTGCTGATCGTGCGGATGACCTGACGCGTGCGTTTGCCCATGCTGATGAGCTGGCCCAGGAGCTTGTCGAGTTGGTTGCCGAGGACGTTCGTGCCTATGGGCGGGTGTCCGCGGCGTACGGTATTCCGCGCGACGATCCGGCTCGAGCGTCCGCGATTCAGGATGCGCTGCATGTGGCCGCTATGCCGCCGTATCGCATTATGGATGCCTGCGGGCGTGCACTGGCGCTGCTCGAGGACATGGCCGACAAGGGTTCGCGTCAGCTGCTGTCCGATGTGGCGTGCGGCGCCGTGTTCTGCCGTTCCGCTATGCAGGGCGCGAGCTTGACGCTCTTTGCGAACACCACGTCTATGAAGGATCGCGCTCGTGCTGAGGAGCTCGAGACGGCGTGTGATGAGTTGCTCGACATGTGGTTGCCGCGCGCCGATGCGCTGGCGCGCCGCGCCGCCGACGCCGCAAGGAAGAGGGGATAGCCATGGCTGAACTGCTGAAGGGTGCCCCCGTTGCTCGCGTTTTGACTGAGGAACTTGCTGCTCGCTGCGTGGCTTTGCGCGAGCGCGGCGTTGTGCCGACGCTGGCTATCGTGCGCGTGGGTGAACGCGAGGACGACCTATCCTACGAGCGCGGTGCGCTCAAGCGCTGCGAAAAGGTTGGCATTGAGGCTCGCCGCGTTTTGCTTCCCGCCGATGTTTCGCAGGACGAGCTGTTGGCGGCCATCGAGGACATCAATACCGATTCGTCTGTTCATGGCTGCCTGATGTTCCGCCCGCTGCCCGCCGGCCTTGACGAGGATGCGGTTGCCGCGGCACTCGATCCTGCCAAGGACGTTGACTCCATGACGCCGGTTTCGCTGCTCACCACGCTTTCGGGGCGCGGCGAGGGTTTTGCCCCCTGCACAGCCGAAGCCGTGCTTGCTTTGCTGGATCATTACGGCGTTGAGCTGGATGGAGCTAAGGTTGCTGTGGTCGGGCGCTCGCTGGTGATCGGGCGTCCTGTTGCCGCCATGCTTACGGCGCGCAATGCGACCGTGACGACGTGCCATACGCATACGCGCGACCTTGCTGCCGAGTGCCGTGCTGCCGACATTGTGGTTGCCGCCGTTGGACGCGCGCGTACGATTGACGTGGATGCGGTTCGCGAGGGCCAGACGATCATCGATGTTGGCATTAATTGGGACGAGGCCGCTGGCAAGCTGGTGGGTGACGTCGATTCTGATGCTGCGGAGCCGGTCGTTAACGCCATCACGCCCGTGCCGGGCGGCGTGGGCGCTGTGACGACGGCGATCCTCGCTAAACACGTGATCGAAGCGGCCGAGCGGGTAGCGCGCAGAGATGTGGTGTAAGAGGCGGGGCATGCCACGCCTCCGCCCTTTCTTGAAAGGGAGGGGACACTGCCTAGAATTCGTCGTTGGAGTAATGAAGGTGACGAATGGAAGGAAAGGCGATGC
>CAJMOX010000009.1:0-86802 GCA_905215135.1 uncultured bacterium | reverse complement strand
GCGGCAAGGAGATATATTGCCAGACCGGAGGGGCGCCGGGGGCGGGAATCTGGGCGTACACATTTCCTACACAATTTGGGATCCGACTAACGTTTGCCAGCCGTTAACTACCGCTCACCGAGCATCTCTTTATATAAGGCAGTCTCATGGTTAAAGCGGATACGTTCCCCTAGCTAAAGCACAGCCAGCATCGAGCAACTCATCACGTTCTTCCACCGAGAACCCCTCGGCGTAGACGCGCACCACTGGTTCGGTCCCGCTAGGACGGACCAGCAGCCACGTGTCATCCTCGAATGCTAAACGCAAGCCATCCATATGACTAACGTTTTGCGGCACCTTGCCACAAATCGACTTGGGGTTTACGCCCGGCAGCAGGGTTCGTAACGTTTCGGCATCTTCGGCCTCAAGGCGCAAATCGCGTCGACCGTAACTCGTCTTACCAAAACTGTCCTCGAGTTGGTCGACCAGAACGCCCAAAGGCGCGTCCGTCTTTGCCATAAGCTCACACAGAATCAGACAGGCGAGGATTCCATCGCGCTCGGGCATATGCGCGGCGATGCCGATACCACCGGCTTCCTCGCCGCCTATGAGGACGCCACCCTTCTTCATCTCTGCCGCTATATATTTGAAACCGACTGGTTTGACGGTCACGCGGCAGCCAAGCGCCTCGGCAATGCGACGCACGAGCGTCGAGCACGAAAGATTGACGACGACGCGTCCCTCCAAATTACGAAATTGAACCAAGTCGCCCAAAACGAGCGCCATGATCTGATGCGGATGTATATATCTGCCGCGCTCGTCAACCGCGCCGATACGGTCGGCGTCGCCGTCGGTCACCAGGCCAGCGCAAGCTCCGTCCTCGATAACCGTATGCTCGCAAGCGTCCACCCACGGCTCAACGGGGTCGGGGCAGATATCTTCTTGGTCAGGCGCCTGCCCGGCGTGAATCTCGTGCACCTCAACGCCAAGCTCGCGCAGCAAGTCGGCTAGATAGCCCTGGGCTGCGCCGCCCATGGGGTCAACAACCACGCGCAGGTGCGCGGCGCGGATGGCTTCGGCATCGACAAACGATGCCACCGCTTGCATATAGTCAGGAATGATATCCGCGGTGCGATATTGCCCCTCGATCCCCATTGGCTCGGGAGCCATGGTCTCTTCGAGCTCTTCGATGACATCCTGGTTGGCGGTCGAGCCGTCACCCATGCGAATCTTGAGACACAGATAACCCTGCGGATGATGGGACCCCGTCACCATGAGCGCGCCGCACGCCTCACCGTCATAAGCCGCCGCCCACGTAAGGGCAGGGGTCGGAACAGGTCGCGAAGCGAGCACGGCGTCTAGCCCGTGCGCTGCTAGCACACCCGCCGCAAGCTCAGCGAACTCGCGCGCCAGGGGCCGAGTGTCGAACCCTATATATACCGTTTTGCCCGGATTGGTCTTTTGCCACAACTCGCCGACGGCATCGGCGATACGGGCAACGTTATCGGCAGTGAAGTCCTCATCGACGCGAGCGCGCCAACCGTCAGTTCCAAAATGAATTATCGCGCACACGCGCAGACACCTCACAGTGTTTGGATCATGGTACGCATGAGGTATACCCGCGATACACGCTCGGCAACCTGCCGGCACCAGCATTCACCATTTGGGCAAATGCTGCCGAGGACATGCAGGCAATAAAAAAAACCGCCCCGTATGGAGCGGTTTTGCCCTTTATATATCGAGCGCCTCGGCCATCGCTGCCGTAGTGATTGCCGTGGTTCCACAGCAACTGCCCACCATTGCGGCACCGGCATGTCTCCATTCGATGCATGCGCGCGCGAAAGCTTCGGGGTTCTCGTGCCATACGGGGCCATCCTGAGTCTGGACCGGATCGCCCACGTTGGGACGCACCGTGACGGGAGTAGTCGCCGATGCAACCATCCTGGGCACCGCCGCGTTCGCGGCCGCAAGCGAACAGCAATTAACACCAACCGAGTTTGCGCCGTGTTTTTCGGCGTACAAAACGGCTGCCTCGATGTTGAGGCCATCGCCCAACAGGTCGCCCTTATCGTCAACGACAAAACTCACCAGAACAGGCATGCCGTCGGCGGCATCTCGGGCGCCGGCAAGCATGGGCTGCAAATTACGGATAGACGTCACCGTCTCGATCAGCAGACCGTCAACACCAGCATTGAGCAAGGCGTGCGCCTGTTCGCGCGCAATGCCTCGGATCTCACGAAACTCGGCCGAGTCCTCGGCAAACCACTCAATACCGATCGGACCCATCGAGCCCAGCAGCAGCTGAGGGTGCGCCTGGCGGGCATCGTCGACGGCCCCGCGATTGACCTCCGCCACGGACGGCGCAATCTGGTCGTGCTTGAGGGCATAGCTTGATGCCTGAAAGGTATTGGTAATGAGTACCTGCGCGCCGGCGGCGACATACAAGCGATGGATACGAGAAACGGTCTGCGGCTCTGCCAGATTCCAAAACGCCGGTGGAATATCGGCGGCGTCGTACTCACTCAACAGAACACTGCCCATGGGGCCCTGCGCCAACAAGGTCTCGCTCGACAAGCGGCGCGTAAGTTCCTCGGCACCAAAGCGATTGTAATAACTCGTATCCATATATATCCCGCTATTCCTCGACGCTGATTCCCTGCTTTTCGAGATAGGCGAGCCAGCGGTTCATCGTGTCCTCGGATAGCGCATGCTCCATCATGCAGGCCTCGGAATCGGCTCGCTCAAATTCGACACCGAGCTCCTGAACCAAAAACGTGCGGACGAGGCGATGACGGTACCAGATAGCCGTGCCAACCTCGCGGCCGCGATCGGTCAGGACTACCTTGCCGTAGTGCGATTGCTCGACAAGCTCGGATGCCTTGAGCGCCGAAACCGCTTTATTGACCGATGCCTTGGAGACGCCAAGGCGCTGCGCGATGTCGACCGATCGCACGCCGTTGGTTTCCCCCTCTTCGCTTTCAATGCGAACCATGCACTCCAAGTAGTCTTCGTTCGCCACCGTCAGATGTAGTTCGCGCGAGCTATTTGTCGTATCCATGATCTTCCGTCCCTTCTGCATTCAATGGCTGATTCTACCCCATCCAAGCGTCGCGGTATGCCGTGGCATACCGTGCTAGAGTTCTTGTTGCACACGACGACCAAGATTGGAGCGGTCTTTATGGAAAACACCACCACAAACCCCGATGTCCTCGAGCGCTTTTTGCGCTACGTCCAGATCAACACGCAGTCCGAGGATGCAAACTGCGACCAGGTACCCTCGAGCGCCGTTCAGTTTGACCTTGCCAACGTGCTGGCTGAAGAGCTGCGCGAGCTTGGTGCGGAAGATGCCCACGTGACCGAGCACGCCTATGTCTGCGCGCATATCCCCGCAAGTGCGGGCGCTGAGGACAAGCCCGCCCTGGGCCTGATCGCCCATCTCGACACCACCGAAGTTGCACCGGGCGCCGGCGTGAAGCCGCACATCGTACACTACGAAGGCGGCGACCTGGTCTGCGGCACGGTTGACGGTAAGCCCGTTGCCATGAGTACCGCCAAGCTTCCCGCCCTGAATGACCTCGCGGGTGAGGACCTGGTCTGCAGCGATGGCACCACGCTGCTGGGCGCGGACGACAAGGCAGGCGTCGCCGAGATCATGTCACTTGTCGCGCGTATCGCTCAGGACCCTTCTCTGCCCCATCCCGCACTCGGCATTTGCTTCTGCCCTGACGAGGAGATCGGTCACGGAGCCGAGCTGTTGGATATCGATACCTTTGGCTGCAAGTACGCCTACACGGTCGACGGCGGCCCCATCGGCGAGCTGGAGTGGGAGTGCTTTAACGCCGCCGAGGCGACCATCCGCTTTGAGGGCCAGTCCATCCACCCGGGCGACGCCAAGGGCCGTATGGTCAACGCAGGCAATCTGTTCTGCGACTTCAACGCGTTGCTCCCCTACGTGCAGCGCCCGGAGTATACGGAAGGCTACGAGGGCTTTTATCACCTTGAGGGTGTATCTGCGACCGTCGATCACGCCACGGCGCGCTATATCGTCCGCGACCATGACGCCGCCAAGTTCCAGCAGAAACTCGACCTTATTGATGCCGCCGCCTCGATGCTCAACCAGCGTCTGGGTGAGGAGCGCGTAACGGTCGAGATTAAGCAGCAGTATCGAAATATGGCCGAAATCGTTCGTGACTATCCCGAGCTTATTGATGTTGCCAAGGAAGCCTACCTTGCCTGCGGCGTTGAGCCCCAAGTGCTGCCGATTCGCGGCGGCACCGACGGCGCGCAGCTGTCGTTCCGCGGTCTGCCCTGCCCCAACCTTTCCACCGGCGGCTATTGCTATCACGGCGTCAACGAATTCGTCCCGGTCAGTTCGCTCGTCAAGATGACCGACGTGCTCCAGGAGCTCGTCGCCCGTTTCGCATAAGCCTGGCTGCATAAGCCCAAAAGACGAATCGCCCCGTCCTCTACAGAGAACGGGGCGGTTTTTTTGCTGCAATGAGAACAGGTTGACGCACGCCAGCCTCTTAACGCAAGGAGTGTTCCAAACTGCCGGCACAAAAGGAACGTCCCCAAGTGCCGCAAAATGACGACATCCACTCTCGCTTTGTGGGTAGTCATTGGGGACGTTCTTGTTTGACTAGTCGTTTAAAAACGTCCCCAATGACTACCCAACGACTAGTCCGGACCAAGGCAACGCCGATGTTTTGGCAACGACAGCGAAAACCCGCCAGAGCGAGCAAGGTGCCTTGAAACGAGGCGGCATTGATCTTTTGATCATGCCGCCGAAGTTGAAAGGCAGATTGCCGCTCTGGCGGGTTTGCAGCGTCAACTGGTTACGCGGGCTGGTAAGCCCGCGTAACCCTAATAATTGGCCTCGTAACCGTTGCCGTCGCCGGTGGGCTGTTCGTAGTAGTCCGAATCGCTCGAATCGCTTGAGTCATCGGAATCGTCAGAGCTGACCGATGAGGTTGCGGTACCGTTTGCGTAGTCGTCAGACGTGTTGTTGTTCAGGTCACCGATCGTAGAGCTGGAGCCGTCGGAAAGACCCGTGGTGTTGGGACCCTTGGGATCCTTGCCGGCATCGACGCGCTCCATCATTTCCTTGAGCTCGTCCTCGTAGACAAAGACATAGCTCACGCCGTCGATCATGGTGCTGTCGTCGGCGTACGAGGGCAGGTTGGCCGAGTAGATACCGTCGACATCCATACCGCGCATGGCATTGACCGTAGCCACGATATCCTGAACGCTCATATCGGTTACGAGCATATCGGACAGCGAATTAACCAGGCCAAAGATCTTCGTGGCATCGAAGTTATTGAGAATCTGGTTGGCAAGGGCGCCAAGCACCTGACGCTGGTGGCGCATGCGCGTGTAATCGCCGTCGGCATAGGTGTAGCGGCAGCGGGCATAGGTAAGGGCGGTGGCACCGTCCATATGCTGCTGGCCAGCGGTAATCTTAATATCCAGGTGCTCGGGGTCGTCAACATCATCGGTTGCGTTAATGTCGATACCGCCAACCGAATCAATCAGCGCCTGCATACCGTCGAAGCTGACCTCGGCATAGTGGGAAATCTGAACACCGCACAGCTCGTTGACCGCCTCGACCATGGCCTCGGCGCCGCCAACGGTATGGCAGGCGTTGATCTTCATGGTCTCGCCCTTGTACACGACCTTAGTGTCGCGCGGAACGGAAATGAGCGTCGCCTGCTTTTGCGTGGGGTCGATGCGTGCCAGGATAATCGAGTCGGCACGATACGTATCCTCGCCCGGACGGCCGTCGGTGCCAAGAAGCAGCACGTAGAACGGATCCTTTGCTTCATCGGTGTCAACCAGAACCCGACGCAGATTGTCGGTAATGACATTAGAATCGCCGAGCTTGCCCATAATGGTGGCAAACCACAGGCCGGCAGCGGTAGTGGCGCTCAGTAGCACGCCAAGCACGACAATGAGCGCGACGTGGCGAATCGTGTGGCTACGACGACGTTGGCGAGCTCGCTCGGAATAACGAGCCACGTTATCGCGACTGTAGATCTTGGCCTGCGCACCAGTTGAGGGTCTTCGGGTGGTGGTATCCGCGAGGGGCTTTTTATTAAACATAGGCAACCTGTATTAGTAGATGACGGGATCGGGGACGGTAGCATGCTCGACATGCGCGCCAAGCGCCTGCAGCTTTTCGACAAACTGCTCGTAGCCGCGCTTGATGTGATGGATAGCCGAAACCTCGGTCGTCCCGTCGGCGATCAAGCCCGCTACGACGAGGGCCGCTCCGCCGCGCAGATCGGGCGAGGTAACCTGTGCACCCGAGAAGCCCTTGACGCCATGAATCATGGCATGATGGCTCTCGATACGAATGTCGGCACCCATGCGCACCAGCTCAGAGGCAAACATAAAGCGATTCTCGAAGATGTTTTCGGTAATAACGGAACTGCCGTCGGCAAGGGCGGAGAGCACCATAATCTGCGCCTGCATGTCGGTCGGGAAACCGGGGAACGGAAGCGTCTGGATGTCGACCGGCTTGATACGCTCGGCACGGTTCACATGGACGCCATCCTCGACGCGCTCGCAGTCGATACCCATGAGCTCCATCTTCTTGAGCACCATGCCCAAGTGAATGGGGCAAAAGCCCGTGATATCGACACCGCGATCGTCGGCCATCAACGCACCGGCAACGATAAAGGTACCGGCCTCGATGCGGTCGCCCACCACGCGATGGGTAACGGGATGGAGCTCTTCCACGCCTTCGATAGTCACGACGGGCGTACCGGCGCCAACAATCTTGGCGCCCATCTCGTTGAGCATGTTAGCGAGATCGACGATCTCGGGCTCGCGGGCGGCATTGTCGATAACCGTGGTGCCCTGTGCGCGCACAGAGGCCATGATGAGGTTCTCGGTCGCACCGACGCTGGCGAACTCGAGCGTGACGGTGGTACCGCGCAGACCTTGGGGCGCATTAGCGTTGATGTAACCGTGGGCGGTATCGAACTCAACGCCCAGGGCCTCAAGACCAAGAATGTGCATATCGATCTTGCGAGCACCCAGGTTGCAGCCGCCCGGCATGGCAATTTTGGCGCGATGGAAGCGGCCCAGCAGGGGTCCCATGACGGCGGTGGAAGCGCGCATCTTGGCAACGAGCTCGTAGGGGGCCTCCCATGAATCGACCTGAGAGGTATCAATCTCGAGCGTGTGCTCGTCGAGAACATCGATCGTAGCGCCCATGCCCTTGAGCACCTTGCCCATCACGTGGACATCGGAAATATCGGGCACGTTCTGCAGCGTCGTCTTGCCCGGCGCCAGAAGCGTTGCCGCCATGAGTTTGAGCGCGGAGTTCTTGGCACCCGAGACGGGCACGGAGCCTCCGATGGCGTGGCCACCCTCAACGCGGATAATATCCAAGGTCTACCCTTTCAAAAAGCATGCCCGGGGTGGCTGGGCCATCCCGGGCATGATGTGTTCGCAAATGGTCGAACGCTAAATCGTTTGACTATTGGGCAAGCTTGAGCTTACACCATGCGATTTCATTATAGAGGTAGGCGCGGCGTGCATCATCCTCCGACAAATTACCCAGCTTCTCTTCAAAACCTTGAATATCAGCTTTAAGCTTGTCGGCATCGACGGTCGCCAAATCGCAAGCGCGCTCGGCGAGAACGGTCACGACATCGTCCGCAACCTGGGCATAGCCGCCGGCCACGGCAAACGTGTGGTCGACAGTGCCCATGGCCTTATCGGAAACGCGAACGTAACCGCGGTCGATCGTGCAGATCTCGCTGGAGTGAGCAGGCAGGACGCCAAACTCGCCATCCGTGGACGGAATCGACACAAACGCAGCGTCGCCCTCATAGGCGCAGCTCACGGGGCACACGATGCGGATACGCATAACCTACTTCTCCCCCATCTTGCGGGCGCGCTCGCGCACGTCCTCAATCGTGGAAGCATAGCGGAAAGCCTGCTCGGGCAGGTCATCGGCCTTGCCGTCGACAATCTCGGCGAAAGAGCGGACGGTATCCTCGACGCGGACGTAGACACCGGGGTTACCGGTGAACTTCTCGGCGACGTGGAAGGACTGCGAGAGGAACTGCTGAATCTTACGGGCACGGTTGACCGTAAGGCGCTGCTCCTCGGACAGCTCGTCCATACCCAGAATGGCGATGATGTCCTGAAGGTCGGAGTACTCCTGCAGGAGCTCCTGGACCTTGACGGCGACACGGTAGTGCTCCTCGCCGACGATCGAGGGATCGAGAGCGTCGGAGGAAGATGCGAGCGGGTCGATAGCCGGGAACAGGCCAAGCGACGAAATGCTACGCGAAAGAACCGTGGTGGCGTCGAGGTGCGTAAACGTCGTGGCAGGCGCCGGGTCGGTCAGGTCGTCTGCGGGGACGTAGACAGCCTGGACGGAGGTAATGGAGCCCGTCTTGGTCGAGGTAATACGCTCCTGGAGGTCGCCCATCTCGGTTGCCAGCGTGGGCTGGTAACCAACGGCGGACGGCATACGGCCCAGCAGTGCGGAAACCTCGGAACCTGCCTGGGAGAAGCGGAAGATGTTGTCGATGAACAGCAGAACGTCCTGGCCGCGATCGCGGAAGTACTCAGCGGTGGTAAGGCCGGCCAGACCGATGCGCAGACGCGCTCCGGGCGGCTCGTTCATCTGACCATAGACCAAGCAGGTCTTGTCGATAACGCCAGACTCGCTCATCTCGAGGAACAGGTCGGTGCCCTCGCGGGTACGCTCGCCGACGCCGGTGAACACCGAGGTGCCGCCGTGCTCCTGGGCGAGGTTGTTGATGAGCTCCTGAATCAGAACGGTCTTGCCGACGCCGGCGCCGCCGAACAGGCCCGTCTTGCCGCCACGGATGTAGGGCTCGAGCAGGTCAACAGCTTTGATGCCGGTCTCGAAGATCTCGGTCTTGGTGGTGAGCTCGTCAAAGCGGGGCGCTGCATGGTGGATGGGGTAGAACTCCTCCACCTCAGGCATGGGCTTGCCGTCGACAGGCTTGCCCATGACGTTCCAAATGCGGCCGAGCGTCTTGGGGCCAACGGGCATCTTCATGGGCTCACCGGTATCGGTGGCGATGAGGCCGCGCTGCAGGCCGTCGGTCGAGGACATGGCGACCGTGCGGACGACGCCGCCCGGAAGCTGGCTCTCGACCTCGAGGATCGTGCTCAGATGACCGATCGGGGTCTCGGCCTCGACCGTGAGCGCGTTGTAGATCGGGGGCACCGCGCCGTCAAACTTGACGTCGACGACAGGGCCGATGATACGCACGATGCGACCATCACCGGCAGTCGTCTTCTTGGTGGCTTCCTCGACCGCAAGCTTTACGGTGTTATTAGCCATTACTGTTCCTCCAATGCTGAGGCTCCGCCGACGATCTCGTTAATCTCGGTCGTAATCGAAGCCTGGCGCACGCGACTATACGTGCGGGTAAGGGTCGAGATGATCGCGGTGGCGTTTTCCGTCGCGGAGTGCATGGCCTTGCGGCGTGCACCCTGCTCGGCAGCCGCCGAATCGATCAGGGCCTGGTAGATGACCGTCAGGATATAAGACGGCACAAGCTTGCCGAGAACATGCTCGGGAGAGGGCACGAACTCGAACGTGGACGAGATGCGCTTAGGGGCGTCGGTCTCGTTCTTACGCGGACCGTGGGCCATAGCGATCATCTCGGGGTCGAGCGGCAACAGATGCTCGACGCGAAGCTCCTGATCCACGCGGTTCTTGGCGTGGTGGTAGACAAGCTCGACACGGTCAAGCTCACCGGCACGATACGCATCGCAGATATGAGAGGAGATCATGCGGGCCTGATTGAAATCGGGCTCAGAGGAGTTGCCCTCAAAGTGCATGACAACGTTTGCGCGGTCACGGAAATACGTGGCCGGCTTACGCCCGCACGCGATGATCTCGCACTCGATGCCGTCGTTCGCCCAAGAAGCGGCGAGCTTTTCGGCCGTGCGCTCCACCGTCGTATTGAAACCGCCGGCAAGGCCGCGGTCCGAGGCAATAACGACAATCAGGCCATGCTTGACGCTCTCATGCTTCTGCAGCATGGGATCGGTGCCCGAACAGGAGGCGTCGCCGGCGACCGTCAACATGACGTCGGTCAGCGCCTCCTTATAGGGCTCGGCCTGCTTGGAGCGATCGAGGGCACGACGGATCTTGGCCGTAGAGACCATCTCCATCGTGCGCGTGATCTGCTTGGTCGTGGTAACCGAGGAGATTCGCTTCTTAATGTCGCGAAGGTTGGCCATGGGGCTTAGTTCTCCTCTGATCCAGAAACATCCGAATGGTGCTTGGCCATGAACTGCTGCTTGAAGTCGCCGATGACGCGCAAGAGCTCAGCCTTGGTGTCATCATCGATCTTCTTGGCGCGAACCTTGTCGAGCAGCGAACCAAAGCCATTGTCCATGTACTCGATGAGCTCGGCACGGAAGGGCAGCACGTCGGCGATCTCCAGGTCATCCAGGAAGCCCTCGTTGCCAGCGAACAGCGTAACGATCTGCTCGCCAACCTCAAACGGCTTGTAACGCGGCTGCTTCAGGAGCTCGGTCATGCGAGCACCATGGGTCAGCTGCTTCTGAGTAGCCTCGTCGAGGTCGGAGCCGAACTGCGTAAAGCCAGCGAGCTCCTGGTACGAAGCGAGGTCCAGACGGAGGTTGCCGGCGACCTGCTTCATGGCCTTGGTCTGCGCATCGCCACCGACGCGGGACACGGAGATGCCCACGTCGACTGCCGGGCGCTGACCCTGGAAGAAGAGCTCGGACTGCAGGTAGATCTGACCATCGGTAATGGAAATGACGTTGGTCGGAATGTAGGCCGAGACGTCGCCGTCCTGGGTCTCGATGATCGGCAGTGCCGTCATGGAGCCGTAACCGTTCTTCTTGGACATCTTGACGGCACGCTCGAGCAGACGAGAGTGCAGGTAGAAGATGTCGCCAGGATAGGCCTCGCGTCCGGGCGGACGATGCAGCGTCAGCGACATCTGACGGTAGGCCACAGCCTGCTTGGACAGGTCGTCGTAGATGACGAGCACGTGGCCGCCGGGGTTGGTCTCGCTGGCGGGCTTGCCGTCCTCGCCGTTGTACATGAAGAACTCGCCGATAGCGGCACCGGCCATAGGCGCGATGTACTGCATAGGGGCGGAATCGGCAGCGGTGGCCGAAACGATGATGGTATAGTCGAGCGCACCGTGCTGAGCGAGGGTCTCGCGGATGTTGGCAACCGTGGAGGCCTTCTGGCCGATGGCGACATAGATGCAGACCATGCCCTTGCCGCGCTGGTTGAGGATAGCGTCGATGGCGATGGCGGTCTTACCGGTCTTACGGTCGCCGATGATGAGCTCACGCTGACCGCGGCCGATAGGCACCATGGAGTCGATGGCCAGCAGGCCGGTCTGAACCGGCTCGCACACCGGGGTACGGTCGATGACACCGGGGGCCTTGAACTCGATGGGGCGACGGTGCGTGGCGACGATGTCACCCAAACCGTCGATAGGCTGGCCGAGCGGATTGACGACGCGGCCGAGCATGGCGCGGCTCACAGGGATATCCATAATGCGGCCAGTGGTGCGGCACTCGTCGCCTTCCTTGATGGAGTCGACGGCACCGAACAGAACGGCGCCGACCTCGTCACGGTCAAGGTTCTGGGCAAGGCCGAAGACGGTCTCACCGGTATCGGAGCTCTTGAACTCCAGAAGCTCGCCTGCCATGGCGCTCTTGAGGCCGGAGACGCGCGCGATGCCGTCGCCTACCTCGTCGACCGTTGAAACCTCATGCGTATCGACCGTCGCGGAGAGGCTCGTGAGCTGCTCCTGCAGTTTCTTGGCGATATCCTGGGCATTGAGGGTTTCGGACATTAGGCTTCACCTCCGTACGAATTAGCAGAGTTTGCGAGGGTCTCCTGCGCGATGCGCAGCTGCGTCTTGACGGAAATGTCACGACGCTCGCCGCGGGCCTCGAGCACCAGGCCGCCCACGATAGACGGGTCGACCTGCTCGATAAGGAATACCTTGCGGCCGAAGTCCTGCTCGCATTTCTTAGTGATGGTTTGACGCAGCTCGTCGTCGAGCGGGATCGCCGTGGTGACGGTCACGCCCACTACATCCTCGTCTTCCTCGGCAACATACTTAAAGGCAGCTGCCACCTTGGGAAGAAGGTCGAGCTGGTCGCGCTTGGACATGGTGTCGAGCACAGCGATGATCTCGGGGCTGGCGCTAGCCAGACGCTCGATCATCTCGAGGTCCTCGAATACATGGTTCTCGGCCTTGGCGGCTTCCAAAAGGGAGCGCGCGTAGGTCTCGAGCACCTTGTCCTGATAGCGGCTAGTCGGCATTCAGGCTACCTGCTTCCTGGATGTAGCGCTCGATGAGCTTCTTCTGCTCGGCCTCGTCCTCGAGTGCCTCGCCCACGATCTTGGTGGCGACGGCAACGGACAGGTCGGCGATAGAGCTCGCGGCACCGGCGTAGATGGACTTGCGCTCGTCCTCGACGGTCGTGTGGGCCTTGGCGATGATCTCCTCGGCCTCCTTGTGAGCAGCCTCGATGATACGGGCGCGCTCGGACTCGGCGTCCTTACGGGCCTCGAGAACGATGTCGGCAGCCTGACGACGGGCGTCGGTAACGATCGAGTCGGACTCAGCGCGCTTGGCGATAGCCTCCTGCTTGGTCTTCTCGACCTCGTCGAGGCTCTCCTCGATCTTCTTGCCGCGCTCCTCCATGGTTTTCATGATGCCCGGCAGGGCGACCTTGGCCAGCACGATCCAGATGATCAGGAAGGCGATAAGCGCCGGGATGAACTCCGCCATCTTAGGGATGAGGATGTCCGCACCGGCAGCGCCGTCCTCGGCGAACGCGGAAACCGGCATGAGCAGCGCGGCCGCGGACGCGGAGAGTGCGATCGCGCTCTTCTGGGATGAAAGATTCATACTTGACGCTCCGTGCTATTTAACGATCAGCGCGACAACGAAGCCGATCAGAGCCAGAGCCTCGCCGAAGGCGGAGCCCATGATGAAGACGGTGAACACGCGGCCCTGGACCTCAGGCTGACGGGCCATAGCACCCGTAGCACCCAGAGCAGACAGGCCGATAGCAAGACCAGCGCCGATAACACCGAGACCGTAACCGATAACTCCCACGATTCCTCCTTTGTCGTGCGTGTCTTATTTCACGCAGGATAACCTTTTTTATAACTGCCGGGCTCCATGGGTACGGGCACCGGCGGTTTAACGAATTGCTTACCTTTAAGGCGCGAGCGGAAGGCTACTCCTCCTCCGCGACCTCCTCTGCCTCGGAGACATACACGGCGGTAAGGACCGTGAAGACGTAAGCCTGGATGGCGCCGACCACAAGCTCGATCGCATAGATCAGGATGAGGATGGCAAGCCAGGCCAGCGAAGGCAGGGCGCCAACGGCGTGGGCCGCGGAAACCTGCTGAAGCAGCGGCTGCATGAACATGCTCGCCATGATGGCGAACGAGCCCATGACCACGTGTCCTGCGAACATGTTGCAGAACAGACGGACGGCAAGCGTGATGAGACGCAGGAAGGTCGAGAAAAGCTCGACGACCCACACAAGCACGTTCATCGGGAAGCTTACGCCCTGCGGGGCGAGGCTCTTGATGTAGCCGATCACGCCGTGAGCCTTGCATCCGTAGTAGATGAAATACACGAAGGCGAAGATGGCGAGCGCGGCGGTGGAGCCGATTGCGCCGGTGCCGGGCTTCATTCCCGGAATCAGGCCGATCATGTTATTGATCAGGATGAACAGGAAAAGCGAGCACAGGAACGGGAAGTGCTTCTTCCAGTTCTCACCCACGACGCCCTTGCCGATATCGTTCTCGACGTACTCGATGATGTACTCGAAACCGTTGACGAAGAAGCCCTTGGGGACCAGGGTCTGCTTCTTCTTGAACACGGCCAGGACGATCAGGAGCACGATCGTGGAGACGATCAGCCAAAACGAGTACTGCGTGATGCCGCAGCTCAGATCGCCCACGACAGGGGTGGAGCTGAACTCGCTGACCAGATGATTAATCTCATCAGGCAGCTTTTCAAAAATTTCCACGACTTACCTTTCGACCTCATGAGGATCTCGCAGCGCCTTGACGACACGAACCGTGCAGGCAGCCATAAAGGCCACGAAGCCGATCGCCTCGCCCAGGAGGAACATGCGAAATGCCTCTCCGAACAACACAAACACAACCAAGGTAAAGACGAGCAGGGCGATTGCCGAGACCGCAAGACTCACCATACCCTTGAGCATGTCCGCATTCTGTTTATCGTCAAGAACCGGCTTGAGCGTAAAGACAAAGGGAAGGAAGGCAATTGCGCCCGCGATGGCGCCTGCAACGATAGCGAGCAGATCGGCTATCTGAAACACTGGCGTCCTCACTTTCCTTTTTAACGCTTCACAGAACAGTTCCCGCCAAACATTGGTGACTATTGTACGAGCCAATCGCTAAAGTACAACCGAAAAAGCATCGGTTAATACGCACCTGTTCGTTTTCTTAAGACCTTCTTTATGCCGCAGGTACGGTAATACGTTTTTCTCGAACCCTGCAGGGCAAAACGTCCGTTAACAGGAGTGCGCGCGGTCGCCTTTTGTTCGTCCGCGCGCACCGTTTCTTCGTATTTGCAGCCGCGGCCGTTTAGCCCAGCGACTAGAGCGTGCCGTAGATGCGGTCGCCGGCGTCGCCGAGGCCGGGAACGATGTAGGCAACCTCGTTGAGATGGTCGTCGATGGCGCAGGTATAGATATGTACATCGGGATCCTTCTCGGTCAGCGACTTGAGGCCCTCGGGGGCCGCGACGATGCACAGCATGCGGATGTCCTTGACACCGCGCCCGCGCAGGTAGCTGATGGCCATCTCGGCCGAACCGCCCGTGGCGAGCATGGGGTCGACGACCAGGCAGATGCGCTGGTCGATATCCTTGGGCATCTTGCAGTAATACTCGTGCGGCTCGTGGGTGACCTCGTCGCGCTCCATGCCGATGTGGCCCACGCGAGCGGAGGGCACCAGGTCGAGGATGCCGTCGACCATGCCAAGGCCCGCACGCAGGATGGGCACGATGGCGAGTTTCTTGCCGGCGAGCTGCTTAAACGTTGCGGTGGTGATAGGGGTCTCGACCTCGACGTCTTCCATAGGCAGGTCGCGCATGGCCTCGTAGCCGTCAAAAAGCGCGAGTTCGCGCACGAGCTGACGGAACTGGTTGGTGCCGGTGTTTTTGTCGCGCAGGATCGACAGCTTGTGCTGGACGAGCGGGTGATCGACAAGCGTCACACGGGACGCATCGTAGGTGACGGTCATGGATTGATTGCCCCTTTCGTTGCGGCCGCAAAACGGCCTAGCTGACAAGGCGCGCAGCAATGTTGCCGCCGCACGCCATGCATTAGTTTAGCGGTTTGTTGTATCGAGCAGCCCATCGCAGCCCTACTGTGAGGTGCTGAGTGAGCGCCTGACTGCATCACGCCAGCCCGCAAGGTTTTGCTCGCGGCGCTCGGCGGACATGTGGGGAAGGAAGGTCCTAACGATCTGGGCATTTTGCTCCAGCTCTTCCAGGTCTTCCCAATAGCCGACGGCAAGACCCGCCAAGTACGCGGCACCGATTGCCGTGGTCTCCACCGTCTCGCATTGCAGCACGGGGATATCCAGCAGGTCGGCCTGGAATTGCATGATGAACTCGTTGCGCGAGGCACCACCATCGACAGACAGGCGCTCAATCGAAAGCCCCACGTCCTGCTCCATGGCGCGCAGCACGTCGTAGCTCTGATATGCCATGGATTCGCAGGCGGCACGTACGATGGTCGCACGGCTCGAGGCGCCGGTCAGACCGCACACGATACCGCGAGCATGCGGGTCCCACCAGGGAGCACCCAAACCCGCAAAGGCGGGAACGAAGTAGCAGCCCTCGTTGTCGCTAATCGAAGCGGCGAGTTGTGCCGACTCGCTCACGCTCGAGATGATGCCCATGTTGTTGCGAAGCCAGTTCATCGTTGAGCCGGCGGCAAAAATAGAGCCCTCGAGCGCATAGCTGACTTTGCCGTCCGCAGCGATACCGATGGTGGAGACCAGGCCATTCTTGGATTCGACGATCTCGTCGCCGGTGTTCATGAGCATAAAGCAACCCGTGCCATAGGTGTTTTTGGTCTGGCCGGGACGGAAACAGCAGTGGCCGAACAGCGACGCCTGTTGGTCACCCGCCACGCCCATGATGGGCGGCATGTTGGTCATGATGTCGCTCGCGACGCGGCCGTAGTCGCCCGAGCTCCAGCGAACCTCGGGCATCATGGAACGTGGAACGTCAAAGAGTGCCAGCAGGTCGTCGTCCCAATCGAGCGTATGGATATTAAAGAGTGCCGTGCGGCTGGCATTGGTGTAGTCGGTGGCAAAGACCTGGCCGCCGGTGAGGTTGTAGATGAGCCAGGTGTCGATGGTGCCAAACATGAGGTCGCCCGCCGCCGCGCTCTCGCGTGCGCCGTCGACGTTGTCGAGAATCCACTGTACCTTGGAGGCCGAGAAATACGGGTCGAGCGTGAGTCCCGTGCGGGAGCGCACCAGCTCCTCGCAACCCTGTTCAACCAACGCGTCGATTGCCGGCGCGGTACGGCGGCACTGCCATACGATAGCGTTATAGATCGGCTGACCGCTCACGCGATCCCAGACCACCGTGGTCTCGCGCTGGTTGGAGATGCCGATGGCGGCAATGCGGTCGGAGTGGATACCGCTCTTAAACTGGACTTCCATCATGACGGCGATCTGGCTAGCAAGGACCGCCATGGGGTCTTGCTCTACCCAACCGGGACGCGGGAAGCTGGTTTTGACGCTGCGACGTGCCTGCGCGACGATGCAGCCGTACTCGTCGACGATGGTCGCAAGTACCGAGGTGGTGCCGCAGTCGAGCGCCATGATGTAGGAACCGCCAAAGTCAAACGAGGCATCTTCCATGCCCAGGCTGCCCAGATTCAACGACATCGCTTAAACCTTTCTATTGCATCGGGTCGGACAGGACCCGTTCGATCTCTGATGCGGGAAGTGCGCCTTGGCGCAGGATCTGGAGCTCGCCGTGCTGAAACGACACGATGGTCGAGGCGTCGCGACACGGGGTCTCACCGGCGTCGACGGCAACATCGACCCCCTCCAGGATGCGACCCTCGACGGCGGCAAAGCTTGCCGGCGAGGGCGCGCCATGCGTGTTAGCGCTGGTGCAGGCAAGAGGGCTGCCGCAGGCGCGGATGAGCGCCTGCACCACGGGCGAGGCCGAAGCGCGAAGTGCCACCGTGTCGTCGGCGGCGCGCATAAAGGTCGGCACGCAGGGGGCCGCCTTGACCACGATAGTCAGGGCGCCCGGCCAGCATCGTCGGGCAAGCACGCGGGCCTCTTCCGGGATATCCACGCCATAGCGGTCGAGTGCTTCGACGCCATCGACCAGCCAAGCGACGGTTTGCGTGAGTTCACGTTGCTTGAGAGTGAAGATACGGCGATAGCCGGTGCCGAGCGCAGGAACTGCGGCGCCATTGACGGCAGCCTGCGGATCGCGCGGCCACGATGGGAATCCGCTTGTATCTTGGGGCACGGCGTCCGAGAAGGCGTTGACTGCCACGGCGACACCGTAGACGGTCTCGGTCGGGATCAAAGCCAGGCCGCCGCGGCCGAGCACCTCGGCCGTGCGCTCGACGGCAAGCCGATGCGGCTCGCGCGTTCCCTCGTATACCCGATAGACCGTCTGCATGTGTATGCCAGCCCCTTACGCTCTGGTGCAAGTTTGTTTACTGTGGGGCATTCTCGCACGAAACGTTCAACCTATTTGCCCAGAGCGCATGTTGGTTTGGTGAGCGGCTCTAGTAGTCGGTGAAAGTGAGGGGGTTATTGGACTGCGACGAACTTCTTTGGCCTGCCGGCGTGGCGTTCTTGGGCGGCGTAGCGCTCGATGCTGTCTATCGTTATCATCCGACGGCCGTCGACGAGTTCAACATCGAGCTTTCCGGCTTTGACCAGCGCGGTAATCCGCGGAGCGGAGACTTTGAGGTCCAGCGCTGCGTCTTTAAATGTTCGGCACGCCGCTTCCCGAGCGTCCTCGTGGTCGATTTCGACTGAAAGGGCCACGACCTCGGCCGAGCGTTCGTACCCCGCCGGAGTCAAACCGTTGTTGAGGTCGTCGGCCAAAAACGCCATCAGTGCCTCGGTGGCATGGGCAATCGCGTCTTCGCGCGTATCGCCATCGGCAAAGGCGCCGGGAATCTGCGGGAAGCTGGCGCAGTAACCGTCGTCTTCTTTTATGAGAACGCAGTCATAGGTAAATCGCTGCCTCATTTTGCCTCCAACTACCATCCAGCTTGGCGACGAATACTTGCCCACGTGCCCTTCTTTGGTCGATCACCACCAGAGCCGTTCACGGTGACAACACGGTCACCAGAAACATACTTAGCATGACTACCGACTTGCGCGACCTTCACGAATCCATCGTGCTTGAGTAGGGCAATGATTTCCCGAAAGGTAGGAGGTTGCATGGGCCGACCTCTTTCAGCCGTCCTAATTATAAACTAATTTATAATTTTTGCTAACCAGTTAATAAATATTACTGGCGCTGTTTGGGCTCGGTGACGATGGCTCGGACGATGCGGGGGCGATCGGTGAGGTCGTGGACGATGCGCACGTCCGACAGACCCGCTTGGCGGCAGAGCTCGGCCGCAGCGTCGAGCGCGCCCTCGTAGAGCTCGCAGGCAAAGAGGCCGCCAGCGCGCAACATGTAGGGCGCCGCGTTGAGCAGGCGGCGGAAGATATCGAGGCCGTCGGCGCCACCCTCGAGCGCCAGATCGGGCTCAAAGTCCTTGACCTCGTGCGGCAGCGAGCGCATGACATCGGTGGGGATGTAGGGCGGGTTGGAGACGAGTACGTCAAAGGTGCCCCACTCTTCACGGGGAATGGAGCTCACCAGGTTCGTGAGGCTGAAGGCGACCTCGTCGGACGCGAGACCAAGCGCATCGCGGTTTTTGGTAGCAAGGTCGATGGCGCGCGGCTCGATATCGGTAGCAGTGCAGGTGACGTGGCCGCGACGCTCCCAGGCGATCGAGAGCGAGATACAGCCCGTGCCGCAGCCGACCTCGAGAACGCGGGCAGTGCGGGGCTCGGCTGGGGCAGGCACAGCGGCATCCTGAGCTGAAACCGTCTCCTGGTCGGCGCCCTCGATGGCGATGTCGTATTCGTCGAGCTCGGGCTCGGCGGCTTTTGCGGCTTCGGCTTCTGCTGCTTGCGCGGCGGCTTCCTCGGCCTCGCGATCGGCAAGCTCCTCGGCATAGGCGCGGCTACCGAGCACGTCGCTACCCAGCGCAGCCTCATCGGCGGCCGTCAGGTTGGCAGCACGGCGCTCGGCGGTCGCGCGTTCGTCGGCCAGCGCCGCCTCAGCTTTGCGGGCCTGCTCGACCTCATCGTTCCAAGGCAGCTCAACACACTGACGGGCAGCGGCCTCGGGGCTCAGCACCTCGGCATCCAGATAATTGAGGACTTCCTCGACGAGCATCTCGGTTTCGGGGCGCGGAATGAGCACACCGGGAGCGCACGCGACGTCAATCATGCGAAACTGCGTGCTGCCGGTGATGTACTGCAGCGGCTCGCCTTTGGCGCGACGAACGACGGCCGCATGCATGGTCTCGAGCTGGGCCGCGTTAAGCGTCTCGTCCATACGCATATATAGGTCAATGCGCGCCAGGCCCGTGGCGGCGCACAGCAGCCACTCGGCGGAAAGACGGGGATGCTCCTCGCCGCGCTCGGCCAGGTACTCCTTGGTCCACTCGAGACAACGCTTGATGGTCCAGATCTCGTTTGCCATGGGGCCCTCCCCTCTTAAGCGCCGGGCGGCGCGCGAATGTCGGAGCAGATTGTAAGCGAGGCCAGCGCTTGGCAAGGGACGATTGAAGGCGATTATCGAGAATCAGCCCAGAATTTTGCACCGAGCTCGCTCAAAGTGTTCATTCGCTGACGTCTAAATTTGCATTCGTCAAGCTTTTGGCAAGGTTGCCCCAAAACTGACCAATATCTAACCAAGAACTTGCCACATCGCTTGACACGCGACGCACAAAAAAGGGCCCCGCGACTTCTTGGACGTATTTTCGAGCAATATTTTCAATTGCAGATGCATACCGTTAATTGCTTTAAGCAGGTAAATAGCTTAATTTCTAACAAACCAAATTAAATAAATTTGAAAAGCAATTTACCCAACCTAGTCATTTAAGAACGTCCCCAATGACTACCTTGGAAACCCCGCAGGTTGAGCATACCGCATCCGGAGCAAGGCAACGCCGCAGGTAGAGGACGGACAGCGAGCGACCTCCGGAACGAACAAGTTGACTAGCCATTTAAGTACGTCCCCAATGACCACCTCTAAGGCGCCGCAGGTTAAGCATAAGTCAGCGAAAACGCCCCTAAGCGAGCAAGGTGACGTGAAAGAGGAGGGAAGCGTACTTCGGTACGCGACCGACGATTGAACGTCAGATTGCCGCTTAGGGGCGTTTGCAGCGTCGAGTCGTTACGCGGTTTGGTAAAACCGCGTAACCTACTAAACAGCCTGTGCCAGCTTCTCGGCACGCTCGGCGGCGGCGAGCGCCTCGATGACGGTGCCGAGCTGATCGCCCAGAAGGACGCCGTTGTAGGTGGAGTTGAAACCGATGCGGTGATCGGTCACGCGGTCCTGGGGCTGGTTGTAGGTACGGATCTTCTCGGAACGGTTGCCGTGGCCGATCTGGCTCTGGCGCTCGGCACCGAGCTCTGCCTGCTGCTTCTCGAGCTCCATCTCGTACAGACGGGCACGCAGCATCTGCATGCAGACCTCGCGGTTCTGGATCTGGGAACGCTGCTCCTGCGACTGCACCACGGTGTTGGTGGGCAGGTGGGTGATGCGCACGGCGGAGTAGGTAGTGTTAACGCACTGACCGCCAGGGCCGGAGGCGCAGTAGGTGTCGATGCGCAGGTCAGACTGGTTGATCTGGACGTCAATCTCCTCGGCCTCGGGAAGCACGGCGACGGTTGCCGTGGAGGTCTGGATACGGCCCTGGGACTCGGTCTTGGGAACGCGCTGGACGCGGTGCACGCCGGACTCGAACTTCATGACGGAGTAGACGCGGTCGCCCTCGACCTTGAACTCGATGGACTTAAAGCCGCCGGCCTCGCTGGGGCTGGAATCGAGCACGGTGGTCTTCCAGCCACGCGACTCGCAGAAGCGCTGGTACATCTTGTACAGGTCGCCGGCGAAGATGGCCGCCTCGTCGCCACCGGCGGCGGAGCGAATCTCGACGATGGTGTTCTTGTCGTCGTTGGGGTCGCTCGGGATGAGCATGTACTTAATGTCTTCCTCGAGCTGGGGAAGCTTGGCCTCGTTTTCGGAGATGTCCATCTGGAGCATCTCTTTCTCATCGGCATCGGTCGTATCGTGGAGCATTTCCTTGGCAGCCTCGATGTCATCGAGCGCGCCGATGTACTCGCGCGAGGCGGCAATGAGGTCGGACTGGTGCGCGTACTCCTTGTTGAGACGCGTGAACTCCTTGATGTCGGAGGCGACGGCCGGGTCGGAAAGCTTCTTCTCGAGCTCCTCGTAGGCCTTGATGATCTTTTCGAGCTTGTCGCGCATGGCGGGACTCCTTTATATGCGTGAAGGTGAAAATCGGCAGAATCGATGGGGCGCATGGCGCCGCTGCGGGGGTAAGCCCAGCTAGAGCATGTCGATCTTCAGATACATGCGCATCCCTTCGCGTGTGGGGTACATAGTTGCGATCTAACCCATACATGATAGCGTGCGCAGGCAAACCTGCATATAACCCGCACGGAATGAGTGGACGTAGCCGTTGGGTACGTTCCTTAACGACTAGTCGTTTAAGAGCGCCCCCAACGGCTAACAAAGGGGCTGTCGCTTTGTCAGATTCTAGAGCGTGTGGAGTAGGGCGATGAGGAAGCGTACGCCCTGGAGGTAGGCGCGGCGGGTGATGCGCTCGTTAGTGCCATGGACGCCGCGGTCGCACTCGTCATCGTCGACCACAAAGGCCGAGAAGCGAATGCACTCAGGGCAAATGCGTTGGTAGTTAGCAGCGTCGGTCGCGCCAATCACGGTCGAGGGAACGATACCGATAGGAGCTCCGCCCGCCGCTGATGATCCGTTTTCCTCCGTCCCCTCTGGATCACGGAAATAGCGGGCGGCGATGGCGCGGACGGTCTCGAGTCCCGGTCCGCCGATGCGCGGAGACGGCGAGGGTTCGGAGCTGCCAGGACCGAGCTCGATCTCGACACGGTCGGCGAGCCCCGCCTCGGCAACGGCGACGCGGCAGCAGGCCACGACATCGGCCACACTCGTGCCCTCGAGCATGCGGAAATTGATATTGGCCCACATATCCTGCGGCATCACGTTAGCACCGGTGCTACCGCCCTCGATTTGGGTCGGTGCACAGGTGGTGGTCACGAGCGGATAGAGCTTCTTGCTGGCGAGGCACTCGCGCACGATGGCGTCCTTGTTGGAAGCAATCTCGTCGGCCGTGTAGAGCTCCAGCTCGACGAGCTGTGCGGCAAGCAGGTCCGTGACGCGCGTCGGCCACTCGATATCGCAGATTGCGGTGATGGCACGGCTCAACACCTCGAGCGACGTGCCGCCGTAGGGGTTGGAAGAATGCCCACCCGCGCTCTTTGTCTTGAGCACAATGTCGGCATAACCCTTCTCAGCCAGGTCGGCGTGCATGAGCCAACCCTCGCCCGCGTTGTACTCGGCAGCCGAAACAATACGGTAGTCACCCTCGTCGATCAGATATTCAAGTTCAACACCGCGCTCCTCGAGCACGCGGCCGATAGCTCCAGCGCCGTACTGCGTGGTTTCCTCGTCCTGGCCAAAGGCGAGCAACAGCGAACGCTTGTGCTCCCAGCCGTGCGCCAACGCATACTCAACCGCCTCGAGAATGCCTGCGACCTGATCCTTCATGTCGATAGCGCCGCGACCCCAAATGTAGGTGTCGTCCACCTGTCCGCTAAAGGGGGCGTGCGTCCAGTCGGCCTCGGTACCCGGCACCACGGGGACCACGTCCATGTGGCCCATGAGCATGACGGGTTTGAGGGCGGAGTCGGAACCGCCAAGCGTCACCAACAGCGAGTGGTCGATAAGCTCGACCTCGCCCGCCGCAAACACGCGCGGCCAGGCCTGCTGCATATAGGCGCGCAGGTCGTCGAAGGGCTGCCAGTCCACCGCCTCGGCATCCATGCTCGAGATGGTCGGAAACGACAGCACGCGGCCCAAGCGCTCGCACGCGCCGGCCTCGTCCATATCGGCAAAATCGTCCTCATGCGCAAAGAAGCGCCAAACCTCGGCCATGACATCCTTTCGATTGTGACGACAAAGGCCGCCCCACGGGAGCGGCCCTGCAACGCAGGCGTTTGCGCCGGTTATTTGTCCTCGAGATAGCGAGAGAGGAACTCGCGAGTGCGCTGATGTTTGGGGTTGCCAAAGAGCTCGGCCGGCGCGGCGTCCTCGAGCACCACGCCCTTGTCCATAAAGACCACGCGGTCGGACACCGTGCGGGCAAAGGCCATCTCGTGCGTGACGACAACCATGGTCATGCCGTCGGCCGCGAGCTTGCGCATGACCTCGAGCACCTCGCCCACGATCTCGGGGTCGAGTGCCGAAGTCGGCTCGTCGAACAGCATGATCTGCGGACTCATGCACAGGGCGCGAGCGATGGCCACGCGCTGCTTTTGGCCACCGGACAGGCGACCCACGGCGGCGTGCGCGAACTTTTCGAGTCCCACGCTCGCCAGATGCTCCATCGCGACCTTCTCGGCCTCGGCCTTGTTCATCTTTTTGAGCGTGACGGGCGCGAGCGTGCAGTTGTCGAGCACATCCATGTTGTTGAACAGGTTAAAGCCCTGGAACACCATGCCGATGTCCTCGCGGAGTTTATTGATATTGCAGCGCTCGGCCGTAAGGTCCTGGCCGTGGAACCAGATGTGGCCCGCGTCCGGGGTCTCGAGCAGGTTGAGGCAGCGCAGAAAGGTCGATTTGCCCGAACCCGAAGCACCGATGATGGTGACGACCTCGCCGGGATTGACGGACAAGTCGATACCCTTGAGCACCTCGAGCGAGCCGAAGCTCTTGCGCAGGCCCTCGACGCGGATGAGTGACTCTTTAGTTTGTGCGGCGGCCGCGGTGCCGGTAGTGGCGGTATCTGCCATGATGATTCTCCTCGTCTTAAGCCTAGTTAGAGCTGGGCAGCGTGGCAGGAGCCTCGGCGCCGAGCTTTTTGCCAAAGGCCTCGAGCAGGCGGCTCGCCACGAGCGTCAGGATCAGGTAGACCACGAGCGCCACGCAGTAGACCTCCATCTGGCGGTAGTACACGCCGGCGACGGTGGTGGTGGCATACATGAGGTCGAACACGCCGATGACCGAGAGCACCGACGAATCCTTGATGTTAATGATGAGCTCGTTGGTGAGCGCCGGAATCGCGTTTTTAATGCCCTGGGGGAACACGACCTTGCGCATAGCCTGCCACTGCGAAAGCCCCAGCGAGCGCGCTGCCTCGGCCTGGCCGGGATCGATGGACTCGATGCCGCCGCGCAGGACCTCCATCATGTAGGCGGTGGAGTTGAGCGAGATGGTGACGAGGCCGGCGGTGAAGGTACTCCAAATCTGGTTGGCCTGGGCAGTCTCGAAGCCCATGCCGCGCAAAACGGTGAAGCCCGCGTAATAGATGAGCAGGCCCTGGACCATCATGGGCGTGCCGCGCACGATGGTGGAGTAGACGGTCGCAAAGCCGCGGCCGATGCTCTTAAAGAAGCGCACCAGGTCGTTGTCTACGCGGTCGAAGGTCTGAATACGCAGGAACACAAAGAGCAGCGCCAGGAAGAATGCGATGACGGTGCCGAAGGTGGCAAGCGCGATGGTGATCTCGATGCCACGGATGAAGAAGTCGCCGCTCTTGTAGGTCATGTAGACCAAGCTCGACAAAAAGTCGCTGGGGTTGGAATCCGAGACAATGCTCACCTGCACCAGATCGATAAACGACATGACGCAGCGGTCGACAAAGAAGATCGCCGCGATGACGACCACGACATAGCTGCCCAGGCGCGCGCCGCGACGGAAACGCTCGGATGCAAACGGTGACTTTTCGCGATAGTCGCTCCAGTGCATAACCTTGGTGACGAGCGCTGCCGCCGACACGACGATCCAGGCCCAAAGAATCGCCCAAAGGCAATCCTGGAAGATGCCGGTGGGCGCCAAAAAGCTCAGCAGCGTGGGGTTGCGCTGGCTAAATGCCAAGCCGAGCGCCGCGATAACGCTCGTGCCCAGGTACACATAACGGTGGTCGGCCTTGATAAAGGAGGCCAGACGATTGATGCCTTTCATGCTGCCTCCCTATGCCGGCTGACGGGCGAGGCACGCGTCCCACATTTGGTCGCGCTCCTCTTGGCTAATGCCCTTGAGTGTCTTGTCGATGAGCTTAAGCAGTTTGTCCGAGCCCTTGCGGCAACCGACATTTGCCGTGACCTCCTGCTTAAAGCCCTCGCCCTCGGCAAAGTGGATGGGGACGATACCGGGATTTTGGGCCATATAGCCCTTTTCGTTCTCCGTGTTGTAGGTCACGGCGTCGCACGTGCCCTGCAGCAGATTCGAGAACACCGTGGGGACCGAATCGACCGGGTTCTTGTGCACAACGCCCGGAATCTCGTCGATGACGGTATCGAGCATGGTGTCCTTTTGGCCGAGCACCGTGGCACCGCTGAAGTCGCTGAGCTTGGTGGCGTTTTGGTAGGGCGAGCCCTCTTTTACGAACAGGCCAAAGTAGCCAATGAAGTACGGGTCGGAAAAGCCGACGGACTCCTCGCGCTCGGGCGTGGCGCTCATGCCGGCGATGATGAGGTCAATCTGGCCGTTGTTGAGCGAGTCGATAAGGCCCGAGAAGCTCTGCTTGACGGCAACGGGCTCGCCGCCGAGAGCCTTGCAGACGATCTTGGCGATCTGCACGTCGTAGCCATCGGCATAGGCGCCCTGCACGTTGTCGATGGGGATCGTGAACTCGCTGGCCTCGGAAACCTGCCAGTTGTACGGGGCGTAGGCCGCCTCCATGCCGATGCGGATCTTATCCTTGCCGATAACGGAATCGGACAGGTCATCGCGACCGCCGCCCGTCGTGGGCTGGACCACCTTGAGTGTGGACGGACGCTGGCAGCCGGCAAGCGCGCCGGCGACAACGGTTGCGCTCGCAGCGAGGGCGCTACCCAAGAAGATGCGACGACTGCACACCGGCTGGGCCTGCGCGTCGCGCTGTAGTCGAGGTTGCATCTGATGCCTTCCCTATGTCGTTTTGCTGACAATAAGACAGGATATACGTCAACAACCAGCAGCGCGGCATGTGCGCGAAAAATTAATAGACACACGAGGACGATTGGCACAAAGTAACCTGTCCCCATGTACCACTTGGCATGAAAAAGGCAAGGCATAGACCTTCTGGTCATGCCTTGCCTTTTTCATGCCAAATTGTCGCTCTGGGTGGCGCGCAGCGTCGACCGGTCCGTCGTTCGTTAGAACGGCGGAACCTCTAGAGCAGGGTAACGCTAAAGCTGCGAACGTCCGTCTCACCCGGTGCCAAGGTAATGGTGTTGACCTTGTGCTCAAAGACGTCGTCCTCGGTGTCCATGGTGGTGTGGCCGGTCCAGGGCTCGAGCGCCACAAACGGGGCGTCGTTGGCGGCAGACCACACGCCGATGTACTTAAAGCCCTCAAAGTCGATCTTGACGCCGTGGCCCGACTTGCGGCCGCGCAACGTGAGCGTGGAACCCGGGGCATCGGTGAACATGATGGCGTCGTTATCGAAGCTGCGGTGCGTGATGGGCAGCACGTCCGAGTTATCGGGAGCCTTGTAGCTGCCCTCGAACGTCATAAGACCGTCGGGCGTGATGATGGGGGCCTCGTTAGTCCAAGCCTCGGTAAACGCCAGCTCGTAATCCTCGAACGCCTCGTCTTCGGCACCGGGGGCGGGCACGTTGAATGCAGGATGACCGCCCACCGAGAACGGCAGGGCCACGTCGCCGGTGTTGGTGACGGCAAAGGTCTGCGTGAGCGTGGCGTCGCCGGTCAGGGCATAGGTCATGTTGAGCTTAAAGTGGAACGGGAACGCCTTGAGCGACTCGGGCGTGTCAGTGATCTCGTACGTTACCGAGGAGCCGTCCTCCGAAACCTCGACCAACTTGTGCTCGACGATGCGAGCGAGTCCGTGGCGCGGCATCTCGCAGGTGCCGGCCGCAGATGTCGCCATGTTGTTGCGCAGCGATCCCACGATGGGGAACAGGATAGGCGCATGCTTGCCCCAAAAGGCCGGGTCGCCCTGCCACAGATACTCGTTGCCGTTGAGGGCAAGGCTCGTGAGCTGGGCGCCCATGGAATCGATGGCCGCGGTGAGGCCGCCGCGCTTGATGGCAGTGACGGTGGACATGCTACTTCCTCCAATAGTCAACAACGGTGTCGAGGGCTATTGTCCCACTCTTGGCGGCGGGGTTGAGCGACAGGTGCAGTTATTGAGCAATAGCGTAAAGGTCAAACCCGCCCTGCGGCGTGCTATCGACCGTATCGGGCGCCTGTGAATTAAAACTCACCGGAACCATGCGCTTTGAGGCACGGTAACGTGTGCCGTCGGTGGCGACGGGCGGCTCATCGACCGTGAGCTCGTAGTCGCCGGGCTTGAGCTCGATGCCGTCACCTTCGGAATTGACGTATTGGTACTCGTCGATCGCTTGCCCCTTGAGCGTGCGACCCACGATATGGACGAGCATCTGGCTGTCGCCGCGCGCGGTGTCCCACGTCGCGCCGTCCTTGACCTCGACCGATACATGCACCGAGCGCGTGCGGCTGAGCGATTGCTCGACAGACATCTCGACCTTGGCGGCGTCTTTGCGCTGTTGTTCAACATGGCTCCAGACGTTTCCAATTACCGAGCATGCGATAACGCCGGCCATAAAGGCGATAAGGATGGGGCCAAGCGGAGAGCGACGTCCCGCATCTTCCTCGCGAGCCAGATCGGGGCGATGCGTGGGCGCAGGCGCCTGGGCACCCTGCGAGGGCACGTCGAGAATGCTGAAGGATGCCGTGCTGTCGGGATCGATAGTGTGACGCGGCTGCGGGGTCTTTGCCGGCGAGATGGACATGTCGGCTGGCTCACCCAGTGTGGCCGTGGCATCGGCCTTTGCCTCGTCGGCCTCAGCCTGGGCCCAAGCCTGCTCAAAGGTCAGAGGCTCGGCGGCATCGGAGGCGGCGTCAGGCTCGACAGCAGCATCGCTGCCGGTCTCGTCCTCGTCGCTCGACACGTCACGCGGCGCGGGCTCGTCCCACTCCTCGTCCGGAGCCTCGCCCTCGCTATACCACCATTCAAAGTTATCGATATCCATACGGGGCGCCCCCTTGGCCTCGCAAATAAACACTTGCTAGCCTTATACCCCCAGATGACACGGGAGCTCGCCGGCACAGACAGGAAAAGCGTCACAACATTCGACGCTTTTCCTCGTTTTCGAGATTTTCATCGAATGTTGTGACGGTTTGGACGACTGGCTGGCAGCGCAATGTGACAAAGGAGCTGCCCCTTTGTCACATTCTGTTAGAGTTGCAGGGATTGAATCCCGCTTATTCATGCGACATTGGAGTGACAACCTTGATCGCCGCAACCACGCCTAAAAGTAAGTCAACCGCCGCCGCGCTCTCCCCCGCGCGCACCAGGCTCTGCCTGGCGCTGCTCGTGCTGCTGGGATTCTCGCTCGGCTGCTCCGAGTTCGTGGTCATCGGCATCGAAAGTGACTTGGCGACGGAACTCGGCATATCGCTTGCCGCTGCGGGCCAGCTCATCAGCGTTTTTGCACTGGTCTACGCCATCGCGACGCCGGTGCTTGCGCTCAGCACGGGGCGCTTCCGTCGTTACCAGCTGCTCGTGTGCTACAGCATTATCTTTGTGCTCGGCAATCTGGTCATGGCGTTGGCGCCCAACTTCCAGGTACTGTTTATCTCGCGCATTGTCCTGGGATCCGTCTCGGGCGCACTGCTCGCCGTGGGCGTGACGTACATCCCCGAGCTGCTGTCCCCGCAGCAAACTTCGCTTGCCATCTCGGTCGTGTACGGCGCGTTTTCCGTGGCGATGGTCTTTGTGACCTCGATTGGCAAGTTTGTGGCCGACACGCTCGACTGGCACGTGGCCATGTACGGTACGCTGACCTTTGCCGTTTTGATCTGCGGAGCGCTCGTGGCGTTTATGCCGCGCGCCGGACAGACCGACGAACCCGCTACCTTCCGCGAGCAGGCGGGTCTGCTACGCGAACCGAGCATCATCACCGGCATGCTCATCTTTTTGTTTGGCGTGGGATCGGTCTATGTGTTCTACGGCTACGTGACGCCTTATCTTGAGCAGGTGCTGGGCATGGGCACTGTTCAGGCGAGCACCACGCTTATGGCCTACGGCGTGTTCTGCCTGATCTCGAACATCCTGGGCGGATGGATCGACGCACGTTTTGGCATGAAGGCACTGCTTGTGACGTTTGTGCTGCAGGCTGCGGCGTTGCTCGGGCTGTTTGCCGTGGGCGGCACCATGCCGCTCGCGCTGGTCTTTGTCTTTAGCTTGGCGCTGCTCATGTACCTGTTCTCAGTCTCGTGCATCACACACTTTATGGACGTGGCACGCAGCCGCCATCCCAAATCGATGGTACTCGCGAGCTCGGTAGAACCCATGGCGTTTAACGTCGGCATTTCGTTTGGCACCGCAGTGGGCGGCGCCGTGGTGAGCAGCGTTGGCATTGCCTACGTTGGCGCGGTTGGTGCCGCGTTCTCGCTTGTGGCCTGGGCGCTTACGCTGGTGACGATTAAGCTGGCTCGCTGGGAGCGCAAGCGGGCGAGGGCGTAAGCGCAGATGCGATACTCGAGCTCGATGATGGCGATCGAAAGGAAACCGCATATGCAACGTGTACTGTTTATCTGCCATGGGAACATCTGCCGCTCGACGATGGCTGAGTCAGTGCTTACCGAGCTCGTGCGCCGCGCTGGGCGCGAGGGCGAGTTTGCCATTGATTCCGCTGCGACGTCGACCGAGGAGATTGGCAACCCGCCGCATCATGGCACTGTTGCCAAGCTGCGCGAGGTCGGGATTCCCGTCGTTGCCCACCGCGCGCGCCAGGTGCGTCGCGCGGAGTATGGCGACTGGGATCACATTGTCTATATGGATGCTGAGAACGCGCGCGGCCTGCGTCGCATCTTTGGCGACGACCCCGACGACAAGATTACGCGCTTGCTCGATTGGACCGAGCGCCCCGGCGACGTGGCCGATCCCTGGTACACCGGCAACTTCGATGCCACCTACCGCGACGTGCTCGACGGTTGCACTGCTATGCTCGAGCAGCTGTAATCGATGAAATGCAGAGTTTTTAGAGCCACAAATCGGATGAAATGCAGAAATTTGACCTTACTCGCGCACAGAACAACGACGACAACGCCTAAGCGTAGGCATAAGCGAAGTCGGAATTCCCATATACAAATCGAGCGTGGTTTTTCTCCCGCATATAAATCGAGCGTGGATTTTCTCGGCGGGAGATAATCCACGCTCAACTACTCGTCGACGATCTCGGCAAGCCAAACGTTCAACGTATCGACCTCGGGGCAGCAGAACTTTGCCGTACCGGGCTCGTTGCCGGGCACGGTTCCGCCATAGCGCAGGATATCGATATAGGGAAAGCCCACGTGGCAGGCCATGGCGCACATCTTGCCGCGGTCTCGATCAAAGTCAAAGACATCGCCCGGCTTGTGCCCGTGATGGCAGCGGCACGTCCCCAGCTGGTCCACGCAGCTCACGCGGATACGCGGACGCTTGCCACGCGGCGCGCCGAGCGGTCTGTTCTCGCCCGCAGGCTTGACGCCGCCCTCACCAGCATTACTCATGGTCAATCACATCCAGGCAGGCCTCGATGGGAAGGCCGGCCGACTTGTCCTCTTGGTCGGCATTGCGCTCGATAAGCTCAGCCACCACACGCATGGCATCGGACGTCGCGCGCTGCAGACTCCAACCTGCCATAACGCGGCCGACGAGCACCGCCGAAAACGTGTCGCCCGTGCCCGGGAAATAGACCGGAATGAGCTCAAATGGAATCGTGAAGTACTCCCCCGCCACATGGTCGTAACCGATAACCGCGTTCGTGCCATTGACCACGGCGCTCGTAATGACTACCGACTTGGCACCCAGCTCGCGCACGGCGTCCACAAGGGCGCGGGCCTCATCGGGCGTGATCTGCTCTGCAATAGGCGCATCGGTGAGCAGACAGGCCTCGGTGTAGTTGGGCACCGCGTAGTCGGCGCACTCGACCAAGCTGCGCATGAGTCCGATGGTCGACTCGGGCACGCCGGCATAGAGCTTGCCGTTATCGCCCATGATGGGATCGACGAACACCCTGGTGCCCTTTTGAGCGCGGCGGTGGCAAAAGTCCGAGATGATGCGCGTCTCCTCCTCGGTCACGATAAAGCCGGTCGAGATAGCATCAAATTCAAAGCCGAGCTCCTCCCAGATAGCGAGGCTCTGGCGCACGTACTCCGTGGTGTCGTGAATGTAGAACTTGGGATAGTTGAGCGTATCGGAAACGAGCGCCGTCGGCAGGTTGTGGATGCGATAGCCCATGTGCGACAGTACCGGCAGCATGGCCGAGAGCGCGACCTTGCCGTAGCCGCACATATCGTTGATCAGCAGCAGCTGAGTGTTCTTCATGAGTGTCCCCCTTGGGTCGGGCGCGGCGCGGCAGCGCCACAGTGCGACTAAGTGTAGCGCAGGGGACGTTGCGAGCGGAGTCGAGCGGCACGAAGGGCAAATTGTTGCGGAAAGGTTTCGGAAAATGATCCCTTTTCCTCCGTCCCCAAAGGATCACATGCACCGAAGCGGACCGTGGCGGAATCACGGGTTGAGGACGGACAGCGAAAGCGTTCCTAAGCGAGCAAGGTGACGTGAAAGAGGAGGGCATAGGCCTTGTGGCCATGCCCGACGATTGAACGTCAGATTGCCGCTTAGGAACGCTTGCAGCGTCGAGCGGTTACGGCGTTTGGCAAAACGCCGTAACTATAAAGTTTGGTACCTTGACATTTATTTACCGTGCTCCTAGATTAGTTAGGCACAAAACAATTGCACTACCTAACTAAAGAAAGGAGCGAAGCTTAGATATGTGTGTTGAACCACTCGTCCTTCCGCATGAGCCCGGCGGTGACCCGTCGCAACCGGTAGACATACCCGAAGCGGTCAGCGCCGAAGACAAACTCGCCAAGCGCATCCTGAGCGGCCTGGGCTTTTGCGGCCATTACATGCATTTTCATGGCGGAGGCGTGTCCGGCAAGGCGCCCATCATCTGCCTGCTGGCCAAGCAACCCGGCGGCGAGATGTCGCAGCAGGAGCTCGGCATGCACTTTGACCTCAAGCCGGGATCGCTTTCCGAGATCCTGTCCAAGCTCGAGCTCAACGGCCTCATCGAGCGCAGCCGTAACCCCAAGGATCGACGGCAGCTCACCATTCGCCTGACCGAAACCGGCCGGGAAAACGCCCGCATCGACCAGGCAGCCCGCATTCGCTTTAGAGAGCAAGCCTTTAGTGCCCTCACCCACGACGAGCGCGAGCGGCTCGCCGAAATGCTCGAGAAAATCCGTGTAACCTGGGAGGAACTGGATGATTAAAACCCTCATGGGCAGCATCCGCGACTATATGAAAGTCACCGTTGCCACGCCGTTGCTCGTGCTTGGCGAGGTGCTCTGCGAGATGCTGATTCCATTTATCACCGCCAACCTGATCGACGCCATCAAAGACGGCGCCACCGTAGCCGAGATGCTTCCCATCGCGGGCCTTTTGGTGCTCATCGCGCTGACATCGCTTGCTTTTGGCGCCGCGGCAGGCATCACCTGCAGCCATGCGAGCTGCGGCTTCGCCAAGAACCTGCGTCACGACCTGTTCTACAAAATCCAGACGTTCAGCTTTTCCAACATCGATGAGTTCTCGAGCTCATCGCTCGTCACGCGCCTGACCACCGATATCAACAACGTGCAGCAGGCCTTTATGATGATCATCCGTATCGCCGTGCGCGCGCCGCTGGTATTGATCTTCGCCTTTACCATGGCGTTTATCATGGGCGGCAACGTCGCCATGGTCTACCTGGTCATCATTCCGCTGTTGGGCTTTGGACTGTTCTTTATCATCTTTAAGGTGCGCCCCATCTTCTCGCGCGTGTTCCACAAGTACGATGCCCTTAACGAGTCCGTCGAGGAAAACGTCACCGGCATGCGCGTGGTCAAGAGCTATGTGCGCGAAGACTTTGAGAAGGAGAAGTTCGCGACCGCCGCGCGCGACGTCCAGATGGACTTCACCCGCGCCGAGAAGCTGCTCGCCTTTAACAACCCCATGATGAACATCTGCGTCAACGGCCCGTTTGTCGTCATCATCTACCTGGGCTCCAAGCTCATCATCACGAGCCAGGGTACGCTGTTCGACGTGGGCCAGCTCTCCTCGACCTTTACCTATGGTTTCCAGATTCTCATGAGCCTGATGCAGCTGTCGATGATCTTTGTCATGGTGACCATGGCCGACGAATCGGCACACCGCATTGCCGAGGTGCTGGCCGCCGAGCCCACGATCGCCGATCCGACCGAGCCCGTACTCGAGGTTGCCGACGGTTCCATCGACTTTGACCACGTGAGCTTTAAGTATTCCAAGCATGCGAAGCGCCAGGCGCTCGACGATATCGACCTGCACATTACGAGCGGCGAGACCATCGGCATCATCGGCGGCACCGGCTCGGCCAAGTCCACGCTCGTTAACCTCATCGCCCGCCTGTACGACACCACCGAAGGCGCTGTGCGCGTGGGCGGCGTGGACGTGCGCGACTACGACCTGGACGCGCTGCGTCACCAGGTCGCCATGGTGCTGCAGAAAAACGTGCTGTTTAGCGGCACCATCGCCGAGAACCTGCGTTGGGGCGACCCGAACGCCACCGACGAGGAAGTCCGCGAGGCAGCGCATCTGGCCTGCGCCGACGAGTTTGTCGACGGTTTCCCCAAGGGCTACGACACCTGGATCGAACAGGGCGGCTCTAATGTTTCGGGCGGTCAGAAGCAGCGCCTGTGCATTGCACGCGCCCTGCTGCGTCGCCCCAAGATCTTGATCCTGGACGACTCCACCAGCGCCGTCGACACCAAGACCGACGCCAAGATCCGCGCAGGGCTGGCAAGCTATCTGCCCAACACGACCAAGCTCATCATCGCCCAGCGCATCAGCTCCGTGCAGGACGCAGACCGCATCATCGTCATGGAGGGCGGCCGTATCGCGCAGATCGGCAACCATGACGAGCTACTCAAGACGAGCGAGATCTACCGCGAGACCTTTACCTCGCAAAACAAGATGTCTGCCGAGGGCGAAGGGGCCGTCGAGGCCGACACCGAGGCATCCGCAACGCAAGCTCAGACCCAGGAAGGAGGCGAGGCACATGAGTAAGGCAACGACGGCCGAGCGCGCGCTCAACCGTAAGGGCGGCACCATGTCGCGCCTCATCAAGACGCTCTTTGGCTTCTATCCCGTGCTTTTGCCCCTTGTCGTCGCCGGCGTGGTGCTCTGCGCCATCATCAACTCCATCGGCGCGACCTTCTTGCAGAGCGCCCTGCAGATTATTAGCGAATCGTGGCAGTCGGGCGATTGGGAAGCCGCACAGCCCAAGATTCTGCAGCTTGTGACCACCCTCGCCTGCATCTACGGCGTCGGCGTCCTGTCCTCGCTCTTCTGGAACCGCGCCATGGCCATCGTCACGCAGGGCTCGCTCGAGAAGCTGCGCGAGAAGATGTTCAACCGCATGCAGGACCTGCCGATCCGCTACTTCGACACGCACCAGCGCGGCGATATCATGAGCCACTACACCAACGACATCGATACGCTGCGCCAGATGATCAGTCAGTCGCTGCCCAACCTGCTCATGACGATCATCATCATCGTCACGGTGTTCTTTATCATGCTGTACTACAGTGTGTGGATGTGCCTGGTCATCATCGCCGGCGTCGCCTTTATGACCTTTATGACCAAGCTGCTCGGCTCCAACTCCGCGCGTTTCTTCATTGCACAGCAGACCGAACTCGGCGTGGTCGAGGGCCATATCGAGGAAGTCATGAACGGCCAGAAGGTCGTCAAGGCGTTCTGCCACGAGTCTGCCGCCGAGGCCGATTTTGACGAGCGCAACGAAAAGCTCTTCGAGGTCTCGCAGAAGGCCAACATGTACGCCAACATCCTCATGCCCATCCTTATGAACCTGGGCAACCTGCTCTACGTGCTGGTCGCACTGGCGGGCGGCATTTTCCTGGCGCTGGGCGTGCCCAACCTGAGCATCTCGGGCATGGCGCTGTCCATCGCCGTCGTGGTGCCGTTCCTCAACATGACCAAGCAGTTCTGCGGACAGATCGGCCAGATCTCACAGCAGATCAACGCCGTGGTCATGGGCCTCGCCGGCGCCGACCGCATCTTTGAGCTCATCGACGAGAAGCCCGAGGCCGACGAAGGCTACGTGACACTCGTCAACGCGCAGGTGAACCCCGAGACTTGGGAGTTCGAGGAGGCGGACCACCACACCGGCATGTGGGCGTGGAAACATCCGCACCGCGCAACCGGCGAGATCGAGTACGTACCGCTGCGCGGCGACCTGGTCATGGACAACGTCGACTTTGGCTACACGCCCGACCACGAGGTGCTGCACGGCGTGTCCGTGTTTGCCAAGCCGGGCCAGAAGGTCGCGTTTGTCGGCGCCACCGGTGCCGGCAAGACGACCATCACCAACCTCATCAACCGCTTCTACGACATCGCCGACGGCAAGATCCGCTACGACGGCATCAACGTCAACAAGATCCGCAAGGCCGACCTGCGCCGAAGCCTGGGCGTCGTGCTGCAGGACGTGAACCTGTTCACCGGCACCGTGATGGATAACATCCGCTACGGCAACCTGGATGCGACCGACGAGGAGTGCATCGCGGCGGCCAAGCTCGCGGGCGCGGACGACTTTATCACCCGCCTGCCCGACGGCTATGACACCATGCTCACCGGCAACGGCGCCCAGCTGTCGCAGGGCCAGCGCCAGCTGATCTCGATAGCCCGCGCTGCCGTCGCCGATCCGCCGGCGATGATTCTGGACGAGGCTACGTCGAGTATCGACACCCGCACCGAGGCCATCGTGCAGGAGGGCATGGATAAGCTCATGGAGGGCCGCACGACGTTTGTCATCGCACACCGCCTGTCCACCGTGCGCAACTCCGACGCGATCATCTGTCTGGACCACGGCCGTATCATCGAGCGCGGCAACCACGACGAGCTGATCGCCAAGCGCGGGTACTACTACCAGCTGTACACGGGTGCGTTTGAGCTGGAGTAGGAACGGTTACTGACGGAGGGTGCCCCGGGGCGTCGGGGTAATTCCTCCGTGCTCAAACATTCTCGCTTCGCTGCGAAACTGCGCGCGGAGGAAATACCCCGCCGCCCCGGGGCACCCTCCTGCGCGCAATCAGCCCGTTGTTTAAAACGGAATAAAGGTTAGTGAGGCCCTGGCCGTTTGGCCAGGGCCTCGTTTTGTTAGTCTTTTTGGGACGGGGCTTTTTGACTACTTTGAGGGTGCGCAGGCAGGGCGGCGAAAGTAGCTAAAAAAGCCCCGTCCCAAAAAGACTACCCGCGCCAAATGAGCTAGTTGAGGAGTTGGGCCATGGCGTTGACGAATTTTTGGACTTGGAGGGTGGGCTCGAGCGGGTAGTGCAAATAGACCGGCACCTCGCGACCGCATAGAAACGGTACGCCCACAAAGGCCGGGTGCACGCCCGACCACGCTCCGCAGGTGAGCACCGCATCGCCCTTTTCCTCCGCCTCGTTAAAGAGCGCAAAGTCGAAGCTATCCACGTCGATCACGTCCACGCCGCCGTCGGCCAACAGGTCGATGCGCAGGCTGTCCATAGCGTCGTTGCCGTGACGGAGCACGCGCAGGCGCATGCCCTCCAGGTCGGCAACCGTGATGCGCGTCTTGCGCGCAAGCGGGCTCGTGCGCGGCACATCAATATAAAACGGTACGTTGACGATAAGGAGCTTTTGGCAGGCGTCGCCCCAGCGCGGGGTCGAAAAACTCGACTGCACTACATCCACTTCGCGACCAAGACTGCGCATGACGGTCTCGCGCTCATCGTAGAGGTCACTCACCGGCACAATCTCAAAGCGCAGCGACGGCTCCAGCTCGTGCACACTCGGCCACATCGACAGCGTTTGGCGCCCCGGGCACATCATCGACACGCCCAGACGCACGGCGCCGCCATCGCCCGCTGCGCGTCGGGCACGACGCAGGGCATCCTCGGACTGGCGCATAATCGAGCGCGCGTCGTCCACCAGAAGCGCCCCCGCCGGCGTCACCTTGACGCCCGAATGCGAGCGCTCGAACAGCGTGATGCCAAACTCGGCCTCGAATCTTGACACCTGTTTGACGAGTGCCGGGGTCGACACGCGCAGTTTTGCCGCGGCGCGCGAGAAGCTTCCCAGCTCCGCGGCGGCCGTTATGGCCTCGAGTCGTCGATCGTACACGTCAATCTCCCGTTTCCAGACGTATGGCCGTGCGCCGCCGAGGGGGGAGGTGTTTTGGCAGGTCACACACTCAATAAGGGCTATTCGTCTTGCGAACTATAAACCGTAGGTTTACGCCATTCTAACAAATATGCAATTCACCTGCGCAAATGCAAAGCATACGATAACCAGCGAAAACCACGTGGGTCGATTAATGGGAGCGGCCCACAGGGAGGCACAAGAAGGGAAGTTCCTATGAGCAACTGGCTTAAGCTCGAGGGCGATGTCTGCGCTGTGACCGGCGCGCTCGGCGGCATGGGCGTCGAGATCTGCCGCGAGTTCGCCCGCAACGGCGCCAACGTTGTCCTGCTCGACCTGGACGAGGAGAAGGTCAAGGCCACAGCTGCCGACCTCGCCGCCGAGTTTGGCATCCACGCCGAGGGCTACAAGATGAACGCCACCGACGAGGCCGAGGTTCAGGCCGCTGTCGATGCCGCCATCGCCGACTTCGGCCGCGTCGACGTCCTCGTCAACACTGCCGGCATCCTGCGCTTCGCAGCCATGGAAGACCTGCCGCTGAGTGACTGGAACGAGGTCCTCAACGTCAATCTCACCGGCTACTTCATCACCTCGCAGCGCTTTGGTCGCGAGATGATCAAGGCCGGCCAGGGTCGCCTGGTGCACATCTCGACCGTTGCCAGCCACTCCCCCGAGACGTTCTCGGGCGTGTACAGCTCCACCAAGGCGGGCGTCAACATGATGTCCAAGATGCTGGCTGCCGAGTGGGGCCCCTACGGCGTGCGCTCCAATTGCGTCGAGCCCTGCTTTGTTAAGACCCCCATGTCGGCGAGCTTTTACGCCGACCCCGAGGTCGAGAAGAGCCGCAGCCGCCTGATCGCCACGCGCCGCATCGGCGAGGTCAGCGATATCGCCAACGCCGTCATGTTCCTGGCGTCCAAGCGCTCGGACTTTACCACCGGCGACGCCATCAAGGTCGATGGCGGCTTCTCCAATATGATGGGCGACCTCACCGCCAAGCCCGGCGGCCGCCGAGCCTTTGCCGACAACTACCTCAAGAACAAGGGTGTCGAGCTTTGGTCTGACGAGTCCGGCGTCGCAAAGCCGACCGACCAGTAAACCAGCCTGACAGGGAGGCCCCGCGGACGTGTCCGCCCCTCCCCCGCATCGATTAGAAAGAGTCCAATGGCTTCCACCAACTCCAACAAGGGTCGCACCGTCGTGCTTTCCGCCGCGTGCGTCACCATGTTCTTCATCAGCTCCATCGCGCTGTATTCCGTCGTGAGCAAGAACCTGCTCGCCGTCTACCCCGAGTGGTCCAGCGCCCTTACCTGGGCTTTCCCGGTCTTTCAGACCATCATGGCCGTGACGGGCATCTTCGCCGGTCGCATCTCCGATAAGATCGGCCCGCGCAACGTCGTGATCGCCGCCGCCGTGTGCTACGGCCTGGGCTGGTTCATGTCCGGCACCGTCACCGAGCCGTGGCAGTTCTACCTGTGGTTCTCGCTCGTCGCCGCTGTCGGCAACGGCCTGGGCTACAACCCGGCACTCACCACGGGCCAAAAGTGGTTTATCGACAAGAAGGGCCTCGCCTCCGGCATTACGCTCGCCGCTTCGACCGCCGGCCCCGCCGTGCTGTCCCCGGTGCTCGCCTCACTGCTCATCCCGAGCCTGGGCATCTTTGGCGCCCTCAAGGCACTCGGCGTCATCTTCTTTGTGACGATCGCCGCCTCCGCCCTGTTCCTGAAGGCCCCCAAGGCCGGCTGGCTGCCCGAGGGCTTCGAGGCCCCCAAGGGCGGCGCACATGCCGGCACCTTCGGCGACCTCACCCCGGGCGAGATGGTCAAGACCCCGCGCTTCTGGGTCCTCATCGTCACCTTCGCCTTTGCCGCCACCGCGGGTACCCTGCTCGTGGGCAAGGTTGCCTCCATCGCCGCCGTCCAGCTCTTCGCCGACCCCACGAGCGCCGCAGCCGTCGCCCTCGGCGGTGTGGTGGTCTCCGTCAACACCTGCGCCAACCTGGTTGGCCGCCTGTCCTTTGGTCAGATCATCGACAAGCTCGGCGCCTATAAGTCGCTGCTCATCAGCCTTGTCGTCACCATCGTCGCCCTCGTCATCATGTCGATGAGCTTTACGCAGAGCATGTTCTTTGTGGCGCTCGCCCTGCTCGGCTTTAGCTTTGGCGCCCTGCTCGTCATCTACCCGCCGCTCACCGGTGGCGCCTTTGGCACCAGCAACATCGGCGTCAACTACGGCATCATGTTCTTGGGCTACGCCGCTTCTACTTGGATCAGCCAGCCCATTACCGCCGTGCTGTATCACGCCGAGGCCGGCAGCGCCGCCTACCAGCAGTCCTTCTACGGCGCCATCGTGATCGCCGCCATCGCCGTCGTGCTCACCGTCTACATGATGGTCTCCGACAGCAAGAAGAAGTCCGCCTAGTTTTACCGATGCGACAAAGGGACAGACCCTTTGTCGCATTCCACCGGTCACCAGTATTAAGGAGTCGAAATGTCTGAGCTCAACCCCGTCCGCATCGCCGTCATCGGCGCCGGCGCCATGGGCCGCAACCACATCCGCTTTGTCACCGAGGAGCCCGAGGCCGAGCTCGTCGCCATCGCCGACGCCTTTGAGGGCGCCCGCGCCACGGCCGAGGCCGCCGGCGTGCCGTTCTTCACCGATCCCGCCCAGATGATGGACGAGATCAAGCCCGAGGCCGTCATCATCGCCACCCCCAACGACCTGCACCTGGGCGTTGCCCGCGAGGCCATCAAGCGCAACATCGTGCCGCTGGTCGAAAAGCCGATCTCCAACGATCTCGAGGATGCCCAGGCCTTTGCCGCCGAGGCCGAGACCGCCGGCGTTCCCGTGCTCGTGGGCCAGCACCGTCGCCACAACCCCTTCGTCAACAAGGCCAAGGAGATCATCGAGTCCGGTGAGCTGGGCAAGCTCACCGTGTCGAGCTTCCACTACATAATCTATAAGAATGACGAGTACTTTGATGTCGAGTGGCGCCGCAAAAAGGGTGCCGGCCCGATCCTGGTCAACCTGGTGCACGACGTCGACCTGCTCCGCTACCTGCTGGGCGAGCCCGTCGCCGTCCAGGGCATGCAGTCCAGCGCCGCCCGCGGTTTTGAGACCGAGGACTCCGCTGTGGTCAACGTCCGTTTTGCCGATGGCGCGCTCGCAAGCATGACCATCTCCGATGCCACCGCCAGCCCCTGGAACTGGGAGGCCACCGCTCGCGAGGACCCGCAGTACCGCCCCTTCGACGCCGATGCCTACTTTATTGGCGGTACCAAGGGCGCCCTGTCGCTGCCCCGCCTGCACCAGTTCTCCTACGACGGCGCCTCCAACTGGCACAAGCCGCTGCAGATGGAGATTCCGGCCGTCGACCCGGCGCTGCCGCACAAGATGCAGCTCAAGCACTTTGTGAAGGTCGTCCGCCGCGAAGTTGAGCCCGTCGTAACCCCCGCCGATAACGTCAAGACGCTCACGCTTCTCAACGCCATCAAGGAGGCCGCCGAGACCGGCCAGCTCGTCGAGCTGTAGCACCTTAGGACAGGCCGCGGCAGAAACCCCATGCCGGGCCCCTCGGTCCGCCACAAATAAGCCCCTCTTCTTTGCCCCGCGAGCAGCCTCCTGCCCGCGGGGCATTTTGCTACGTTGCCAATGATTTTTCTGGGACGGGGGACTTTTTGCACCTTAGCTTGATTCGTTCGCCACGAAATGTGTCTATCTACTACGTTTAACCAATCACCCTCATCCATACCGAATTTCGCGAAATAAAAACCGCAGGTAAACGGCTTGCGCATTTTCGGAAAACCGGGGGATGGTCGACCCACACGGTTCAAACGTAGTAGATAGGCCGCTTTCGTGGTCCCGCGCCAAAACAGTCTTTTTTGAGCGAAGTGGCAGGTGGTATCCTTGGTAGCTCTGTGCTGCAAACGCACCTCAAACGCAAGGAGTCCCATGGATCTTATCGCCCAGCTCGCGCGCGAGCTCAACCTTAAGGCCGCCAACGTCGAGGCGGCCGTCAAGCTCATCGACGAGGGAAACACCATTCCCTTTATCTCGCGCTACCGCAAGGAAGCCACGGGCGGCATGGACGATGTCGCCCTGCGCGCGCTCGACGAGCGCCTGTCCTACCTGCGTAATCTTGAGCAGCGCAAAGAGAACGTCATTCTGCTCATCGGCGCCCAGGGCAAACTCACGCCCGAGCTCGAGCAACAGATTCGCGAGGCCACACAGCTCCAGCGTGTCGAGGACCTCTACAAGCCCTACCGCAAAAAGCGCATGACCCGCGCGCAGAAGGCACGCGAGGCCGGCCTGGAGCCGCTCGCCAACATGATCATCATGCAGGCCTCGGCCAAGGGCAGCGCGCTCGACGCCGCCGCGGACTATGTCAACGAGGAGGCCGGCTTCGACACGCCCGAAAAGGCGCTCGCCGGCGCCGCCGACATCGTGGCCGAGACGGTGGCTGAAGATCCCGAGAACGTCGCCGACCTGCGCGCCTTTACGCAAAACACCGCCGACATCGTCGTCGAGGCCACCGACCCCGCCGAGAAGACCCCCTACGAGCCGTACTACAGCTATGATGAGCCGCTGCGCCGTATACCCAACCACCGCGTGCTGGCTATCGACCGCGGTGAGCGCGAGGGCAAGCTCCGCGTGCGCGTGAACGTCGACGGCGCTGCTGCCACGGCACGCCTCGGCAGCCGCTGGCCCCGTCGCCAGGGCGTGTTTGCCCCCGTCTTTGACGCCGCCATCGCCGATGGCTACAAGCGCCTCATGGCCCCCTCGCTGGAGCGCGAGGCCCGCGCCAAACTCACCGTTCGCGCCCAGACCGAGGCCATCAACGTCTTTGCCAAGAATCTCGAGGGCTTGCTCTCGGCGCGCCCCGTGCGCGGCGCCCGCGTGCTCGCGCTCGATCCGGGCTACCGCACCGGCTGCAAGGTCGCCGTCATGGACGAGACCGGCAAGCTACTCGACCACGGCGTGGTCTATCCCACCAAGCCGCGCCACGACGTCGCCGGCACCAAGCGCGAGCTCGCCCGCCTCGTCAAGAAGGACGGCGTCAACACCATCGTCATCGGCAACGGCACCGCCAGCCGCGAGACCGAGGAAGTCGTCTCGGAGTTCATTACCGAGCAGGCGCCCGGGTTGCGCTACACCATCGTCAACGAGGCCGGCGCATCTGTGTACTCCGCCTCCGAGCTCGCCAGCCAGGAATATCCCGACCTGGACGTCACCGTGCGCGGCGCCATGAGCCTAGGCCGCCGCCTGCAAGACCCGCTGGCAGAGCTCGTCAAGATTCCGCCCCAGTCCATCGGCGTCGGCCAGTACCAGCACGATCTTGACCAAGCCGAGCTTTCGCGCACCCTGGGCTACGTGGTGGAGGACGTCGTCAACCGCGTGGGCGTCGATGTAAACACCGCGAGCGCGAGCCTGCTGGGATATGTATCTGGCATCACACCGAGCGTGGCCAAGAATATCGTGGCCTACCGCGAGGAAAACGGCGCCTTTACCGATCGCCGTCAGCTTAAGAAGGTCCCCAAGCTGGGGCCCAAGGCGTATCTCAACGCCGCGGGCTTCCTGCGCATCAGTGGCGGCAAGAACCCACTCGACGCGACAAGTGTCCACCCTGAGAGCTACGAGGTGGCCACGGCCGTCCTGGAACGCGCCGGCGTTGCGACAAGCGAGCTCAGCCGTGGCGGCGTGCCCGACATCGAGCGCCGCCTGGGCAGCATCTCGGCACTGGCAAGCGACCTGGACTGCGGCACCCTGACGCTCATCGACATCGTCAACGAGCTCAAGAAGCCCGGGCGCGACCCGCGCGACGACGCGCCCGAGGTGGTCTTTAGCCGCTCGGCGCTTTCCATCGATGACCTGGAACCCGGCATGGAACTCAAGGGCACAGTGCGCAACGTCGTCGACTTTGGCGCCTTTGTCGACGTGGGCGTGCACCAGGACGGCCTCGTGCACATCTCCAAGCTGGCCAACCGCTTTGTCAAGCACCCGAGCGACGTGGTGCGCGTCGGTGACACGGTAAAGGTGTGGGTCGAAAAGGTCGATCGGGACCGCAAGAAAATCTCCCTCACCATGGTGCAGGGGAAGTAAACCGTCAAAGCAAGGTACCCCCTGTAGCAACGTGCAAAATCGCGAGTATTCTGCAATTTCCGCCGCTCCGAACGCCCCTCAGAGACAATAACGTCAAAAACAGCCCCCGTTTTAGCGTCATCAGAGCCAAAACGGGGGTTGTTCCGTGCTTCAACCAGCTGGTAAAAGCCTTTACCTTGCTGAATACTCTCAATTTTGCACGGCGCAGGCGGGGGTACCTTTGTCCACGGCAGGATATGGAAGCCTATCACCAACCTACTGGCAAGCTCGTGTCGGCAGCCCCGGCCTTTCCTTTGTCTAGCGCGACCCTCGCGAAGCGCGTGAGCGATAGGGAAAGGAAAGGCCGGGGCGAGCAGCCCGCGGCGTAGTCAGTGTTCGCGTTACGGCAGAATATGGAAGCCCAAAGCGGCGATATCCTTGGCAAAGCCGCGCACGGTGTCGAGCGAGACCTCGTACGGGTCGCGACCGATGTTCTTGCGCTTGGCCAGGATGCTGTTGGGCACCGTAATGATCTGGCAACCGCATCCTTCCGCCTGGTAGATATTGATAAGCTCACGCGTGGACGCCCACAGGACCTCGCAGTTGGGCTTGGCGGCGGCCTTCTTGACCGACTCCGTCATAAACGGAATGGGGTCGACGCCGGTATCGGCGATGCGGCCGGCAAAGAGCGAGATGATGGATGGCGTCTCGGCGTCAACGGCCTCGACCATCTCGTCGACCTGCGCAGGCGTAAAGATGGTGGTGACGTTGACCTTGATGCCGTCGGCGGAAAGCTTGCGCACCAGCTCGGCGGTGGACTCACCCTTGGTGGTCACGCACGGAATCTTGACGTAGACGTTCTCAGCCCAGGTAGCGATCTCGCGGGCCTCGACCTCCATGGTCTCGACGTCGTCGGCAAAGACCTCAAACGACACGGACACATCGGTGATGTGGGCCAGAACCTCCTTGGCAAACGCGCGGTAATCCGTCACGCCGCCCTTCTTCATAAGGGACGGGTTGGTCGTGAAACCCTGAACGTTGCCGTTCTCGTACATGTCGAGCATGCCCTCGAGGTTTGCACCGTCAGCGAACACCTTGATTGCCATCTGCCTGATTCCTTTCGCTTGCACAAGGCCGGTAAACTGCTAAATACTTTATCTACGTTTATCAAGGCGTGAACTGCGGGTTTTTATCTTCTCGGCGAACGGTTTTGCAGTTTTACCATTTTTATATCGACACCCCAGCGGCAAAACGTTTTTGCTGATCATCGCGGTTGATTCCGTTCGCGGCGCAGAGACAGCGCTTCACCGGTGCGTTTTCACAACCACTCCAAAACAAAAAGCGGTGACGCCTCATTTGAGACGTCACCGCTTCCGTGTAGGAGCCGGTTATCGGAGCTCCGCCCGATTAGGGCTTAACGTATGCCTGGGTTACTCTTCCTCAACGTGGCTAATCACAGCACCCTTGGTGTGGATGAAGTTGGGAACGAAGGCGACGATCAGAAGGACAGCAAGAATCGCGTAGACACCGGTGGTACCGAAGGCCTCGGCAGCGCGGCCAAGCGTAATACCAATGACGGAGAAATCGAAGTCGCCGAACGTAGTGTTCTTGAAGCCAAAGACGTCAAGAACGGGCAGGAGCAGGGCCGGGGCAAAGGTGATGAGCAGGCCGTTGACGAAAGCGCCAAGAGCTGCGCCCTTGCGACCGCCGGTAGCATTGCCGTAGATGCCTGCGGTAGCACCGCAGAAGAAGTGGGGAACCATGCCCGGAATGATGAAGATGCCCAGGGTAGCGCCCACGATGAACATACCGACCACGCCACCGATAAAGGAAGCGACAAAGCCGAGGATGACGGCGGTGGGAGCATAGGGGAAGAAGACAGCGCAGTCGACGGCGGGGATGGCACCGGGGATCAGCTTGTTGGAGATGCCCTGGAAAGCCGGGACCAGGTCGGCAAGGATCATACGAACGCCGTTGTAGACGATAGTGACACCGACGGCGAAGGACAGGGCACAAGTCAGGGCATAGACAATTACATTGTCGCCGCCAGCGGTCTTGGTAACGACCGCAGGATCTGCGACGTAAGCGGCGAAAGCGGTAACCAGGTAGAAGAAGGCCATGGTAAGAGCCGTGGAGATGGTAGTGTCGCGCAGGAAGGCGAACTTCTCGGGAACCTCGATCTTCTCGGTGCTGTTCTCCTCGGCGTCCTTAGCAAAAAGCGTACCGACTGCAGCGGAGATGTAATAGGCGAGTGAACCGAAGTGGCCCATGGCGATTTCATCGCCATCGGTAACCTTCTCGGTGAAACGCTGACCAACGGCGGGAAGCATAGCGCTCACGAGGCCCAGGAACATGCCGCCCACGATGACAAGCTGGACATCCTGGAAGCCAGATGCCTGCAGAACGGCAGACAGCAGGCAGGCCATAAACATGCTGTGATGGCCCGTCAGGAAGATGTACTTAAACTTGGTAAAGCGGGCAATGATAATGTTCACGACATAGCCGAGAATCAGGATCATCATGGTCTGAACGCCGAGGACGCTCTGAGCCATCGAAACGACGACCTCGTTGTTGGGCACGACGCCGGTGATGTGGAAACCGGTCTCGATGAAGGTACCCAGCGGAGCAAGGTTCTCCTGAACAACAGCGGCGCCGGCAGACAGCATGATGTAACCCAGAATGGGCTTCAGGGTGCCCGTCATCACCTTGTGGGCAGGACGCTTAAGCGCGACAAGGCCCACAAAGGCAAATAGACCCATAATCCACGCTGGCTTGGTCAGAATCGATTGGATAAACTCAAGTATGGGAAGGATGGCTTGCATCTGCGCTTCCTTTCTCTCTAACGTGGGCGCGTTTCCCTCTTCCACAGGGAACCGCCCTTTTTTGTGCCGCTTTAGGCGTTAGCGGCGGCCGCCTTGATTGCCTCGAGGGCGTCTTCGCGGATCTTCTTCTTGTTCACATAGCTGCGAACGATCACAACGTTGCCGTGGAGCTCGGGGGCGAGCTCCTTAACGGTGATGAACAGATCCGGATTTGCGGAAGAAGCACCGTTCAGGTCCATAGACTCAACGTCGGCCTTGATGCCCTCCTCCTCGCAAAGCTCCTCGACTTTGCCAGCGAGCATCAGGCTGGACCCGATGCCGTTTCCGCATACGGTGATGATATGCATGGCAACCTTCCTCTCCTACACGTGACGGTTTTCCGTCTATCCAAAAGCGGCGACGCATCGCCGTGCCATTAAGGCCTAAAAGAATGAACGCATGGTCTCCAAAACCTGCTCGGGCGTATCGCATGCACTGAGCTTGGCAACGCAGTCATCGTCCTCGAACATCTGCGAAAGCTCCGCCAAGCAGCCAAGATGAGCCTTGGGGTCGGGTGCGCAAATACCCACGAGCACGTGAACCGGATCGAAATCCTCGTGTCCAAACGCAATGGCAGGGTCAAGCGTGACGATACAGATGCCCGCTTCACTCACATTGCCATCTGCCTGAGCGTGGGGCATGGCGATGCCCTCTTCCAAGACCATATAGGGGCCGAATTTGTGAACCGATGAAATCATGGCGTCAACATAGCTCTGGTCGCATTTGCCAGCGTCTATGAGCAACTCACCGCATGCCCTGATCGCTTCCTCCCAGTCGGAGGCCTCGACGTGGCAGGCAACAAGCTCGGGCTTAAGAAGATCGGTCAGCATGCTCGTCCCCTACTCCTCGGGCAGGATATGAAAACCAAGCGCCTGAATGTCGCGGGCAAAGCCCTTGACCGTATCAAGCGAGTACTCAAGCAAATCTTTCCCGAAATTCTTGCGCTTGGCAAGAAGGGCATTGGGGACCGTAATGATCTGGCATCCAACGGACTCCGCCTGGAAGATATTGAGGACCTCGCGCGTAGACGCCCAGAGAACCTCGGCAGCAGGCTTAACGGCAGCCTTCTTTACGGACTCCGCCATGAGAGGCAGCGGATCGACGCCGGTATCGGCAATGCGACCGGCAAAGATGGACAGAATAGAGGGGGTCTCGGCAGAAACGGCATCGACGAACTCGTCGACCTGCTCGGGCGTGAAGATAGTGGTGACATTCACCTTGATGCCGTCGGCAGAAAGGCGCTTGACCAGCGCGGCAGTGGACTCGCCCTTGGTATTGAGTGCTGGGATCTTAACGTAGACGTTGTCTGCCCAGGTTGCGATCTCGCGAGCCTCGGCTTCCATGCCCGCCTCGTCGTCGGCGAATACCTCAAAAGAGACCGACACATCAGTAATGTGTTCAAGAACCGTCTTGGCAAAAGCGCGGTAGTCGGTCACGCCGCCGGCCTTCATAAGGGAAGGATTGGTCGTGAAGCCCTGAACGTTGCCATTGTCATGCATGTCAAGCATGCCCTCGAGGTTAGCGCCGTCGGCAAACACTTTGATCGCCATGTTCGGTCCTTTCTCATCTAGCACTATTGCTATCGAAAGCCTTCTTCTTTGTTTCAAAAGCTTTTCGGTTTTCTTTTATAAACCATTTCAAAAGCTATCGAAAGCTCAATTGTCAACTTTCCGTGAACGGTCGAATATCGGGTGTGAACGTACTTCTTTTGGGCGGCATCTTCAGAATGAGACTCTTTATAGCCCATCTACGTGCGAATTATCTGCTACGCATGCATTTGGGACATGCCATTCCGTTCATTTGATTCATTCGAATTTGCCTTGTTCTTTTCATATCGATACGTTATATTTCGATTACGAAAGGAGCATCTTTTGCCTTTTGTTCAAAAGGAGCGGCATATGGCATCTACTTCAGACCTTTCACCGGCCGAGCGTCAGCGATTTATCATGAATTGGCTGGCCGAAAAGCCAAATATCTCGGTATCCGACATCGTTCGCCGTTTTTCGGTTTCGGAAGTCACCGCACGACACGACCTCATCTCGCTGGAATCCGAAGGCAAGCTGCGTCGCGTACGCGGTGGAGCGGTATCGCTTTCTCGCTCCAACGCAATCTCGTATCCCGAGGAGCGCATCAATGTCCAAGTCGAGGCCAAGGAGGCCATCGCCGCAACCGCAGCAACTCTTGTTGATGATGGCGATGTTCTGGTAATTGATATCGGCACCACAGGCTTTTACTTCGCTAAGGCCCTCATGGACAAGCGTGAGATCACCATTATCACCGGCGATCTTGCAATCGCGAACTACGCCAGCTTCAATCTCCCCAATGCCTCGGTAGTGCTGTTGGGCGGCTCCGTGCGCAAAGGCCACCTCTATCTCGCGGGCGCACTAACGCTCGACTGCATGAGCAAACTACATGCCGACAAGGCGTTTGTCAGTGCCGACGGATTCCACCCCGACCACGGTTTTACCGTCGAGCACGACTTCTCGGCCATGATCAAGCATATGTACCTGACCAACTCAAATCAGGGCTACATGATGGTTGACCAGGGAAAGTTCAACAAGACCAGTTTTTATCAGTCCGCGCAGATCGATGACCTCGATGGCATCATCATTGATGGAGACGACGAGGGCATCATGACGGCGGCGATCGAGAGCAGCCGCAGTCATCCCAAGCTCTATATTGCAAAATAGCTCAAATGGCCGGGTCGCCCCACCGCGGGCGACCCGGCCATTTATTAGATCAACCCAAAGTGGCGCATGGCGGTGACAGTGCCGTCGCGTGCGACATCGTCGGTCACGTAGTCGGCGACCGCCTTGACCTCGGGCATGGCGTTACCCATGGCGACAGCCGTCTCGACGGCAGCGAGCATGCCCAGGTCGTTGCCCGAATCGCCAAAGCCAAAGGTGCGCGCATTTCCCTCGCGGCCCAGATACGCCAGCGCTCGCGCCACGCCCACGCCCTTGTCAATGCCCTTGGGGCTCAGCTCGCGGTTTGCTTGCTGGGCTCACTTGGAAGATCGGCGGTAAACGCGTCTCCCAGTCAATCCGGCACCGCCGAGGTAAACCCCAAACGCGCCCGCCGGCAAGCGGCACGCGCCCGCCAACGCAAAGGTCCGGCGGGACGCACCTAGCATCCCGCCGGACCATCACTTGTCCAGGAGGTCGCCGCGACGAGCCCCTAGATCTTCGCAAGCTCCTCGGAGATGACGCGGCAGACATCCTCAGCCTGAGGCATCACGCCGTACATCTCGAAGAAGCCGTGGTCGCAGCCGCGATAGCGAATCGCAGTGACGTCAACGCCCGCATCCTGCAGCTTCTTCGCGAACAGCTCTCCCTGATAGCGCAGGAAGTCGAACTCGGAAGTGATGATGACCGTACGCGGATACACGCTCACGTCCTCCGCGAACAGCGCGGAAATCAGCGGGTCGAGCATCTTGTCCGCATCGCCGTTGACGTACATGGGCGGAAGGTCGTTGTTGGCGAGGCGAATGCGATCAACCCTGCTCAGCGCCTCGGGCCTCTGCTCATCCACGACCTCGTACAGGTCATAGGACCACTCATCCGGAACGGGACCGCCATCAACGAGCGGATAAAGCTCGACAACCGCCTTGATCCTATCCGCGTGAGAGCCCTCGAGCACGACGGCATTCGACAGGCTGCCACCCGCAGAGTCACCAGCCACGGCAATGCGAGTCGCATCAACGCCCAGCTCGTCAGCGTGATCGACAAGCCAGTCGAGCGTCTTCACGCAGTCCTCGACGCCACCCGGGAACATCGTCTCGGGAGACAGGCGGTACTCCGGATAGATCGCGACGCAACCCGTGCGCTCCACGATGTCGCGCAGGCAGTTCTCGTACTGGCCGATGTTGCCCACCATGAACCCGCCGCCATGGATGAACACGAGCGCGGCAGACCCATCCTCGTGCCCCTCCGGCGTGAAGATATGCAGCGGAATGCCCTTGTCGCCGAAGTTCATGACGACGGTCTTCTTGGCAACGTTCGCGCCCCTCACGACGTGGGTCTCCTTGTTGGGCGCGGAGCGCCACGCGATCACGTCCACCGGTCCGGCCGGCGCCGACCCCGCCGCAGGAGCCGCAGCGAGCTTCGCGTGCGCACGAGCATAGACGCGCGGATCGAGCACGTGCTCGCGGTCGTCACCCGGCACGGGCTTCAGCATCAGCCTCAGGCCGTTAGGCTCGACAACCTCCCTCGCGCCACTCTCAAGCACCTCAAGCTCGGAAGTGGGGTACTTCCTATCCTCGGCGCTCATGGCTAGCCGATCTTCAGCTCGTCGAGCTTGGCGTCGAGCTTGGCCATCTCGTCGGCGGAAAGCTCCCACTCGAACGTCTCGCAGTTCTGAATCGCGTGGGCGTCCGTGCGCACGCCCACGAGAGCGGTGCCCACGTACTCCTTCTGGGTGCTCCAGTTCACGGCGACCTGTGCCACGGGCTTGTCGTGAGCCTCGGCGATCTCGTCCATGACCTTGAGCAGCTCCTGGACGCGCGAGAACTTGGGCTCCCGGAAGTAGTCGTAGAAGCCACCGCGGACGTCGCCTTCCTCGAACTTCGTCAGCTCGCGGAACTTACCGGACAGGATGCCCGCACCGAGGGAGCCATAGGTGAAGGAGTCAATGCCACGCTCGTAGCCCCACTTGATGAGGTCCTCGGAGGAGCGGTCGACCATGGAGTAGGGCGGCTGCTGGACGTCGACCTGAGCGACCTTCTCGCACTCCTCGATCATCTCGGGCGTGAAGTTGGAGACGCCGATGTGGCGAATCTTGCCCTGCTCCTTGAGGAGCTGGAGGGCGCACATCGTCTCGGAGAACGGGGTCTTGGCGTCGGGCCAGTGCACGAAGTAGAAGTCGATGTAGTCGGTGCGGAGGTTGCGCAGCGAGCTCTCGACCTCCCTCATGATATTCTTGAACGAGGAGTCGCGGTCATAGCCGGCGGCGCTGGTAATCAGGCCAACCTTGGTCGAGAGCAGGTAGCTCTCTCGGTCGATGCCCCTGAGCGCGTTGCCGACGACCTTCTCGGATGTGCCGTTACCATAGCACGGCGCGGTGTCGATGAGGTTGACTCCGTGATCGAGCATGGTGCGGATGGCGGACATGCTGGCGGCGTCATCGTTCTCACCAAAGGAGTCGCCGCCGATCGCCCAGGTGCCCACGGCAAGCTGGGAGACGTCGACATCGGAATTCTTGAGGTGCGTGTAGCGCATGTTCTCTCCTTCTAATGGGGCGGCACGCGTCGAATGTCCTCGATCGCGTGCCGCCGGGAATTGCCTTAAACAAGCTTCGAATGATCTGGAAGCCGCCCTATACGATGCCCACGAGGCCGAGGACGAGCGCCAGAATCATGATGCCAACCAAGATAATGTTGACGTTCACGTTCTTCTTGCGCAGGAGCCAGAGGACGACGAGCGTAAGTCCCAGGGGCACGATGCCCTTGAAGATCGAGTCGAGGTAGGTCTGGATCATGACGGGGTCAGAGTCCTGAACCGGAATGGACAGGATCGTGTTGAATTGGACGTTCGCCGCAGTCATGGCGCCGATCATCACGAGGCCAACCGTGGAGGTCGCCTTGGTGATGAGCTTCATGAGACCACCCTCGTACATCTCGGAGATGAAGTTGGTGCCCATGCTGAAGCCGAGGTAGGTCATGAAGTATCGGCAGAGGATCGACGGGATGTTGTAGATCAGCAGGAACATGATCGCGCCGAGGGGCGAGCCGCTCATGGCGAGGTTGATGCCAATGCCGGCGGCGATGACACGCAGGACGCCCCAGAAGATTGCGTCACCGATGCCGGACATCGGGCCCATCAGGGAAACCTTGATGCCGTCGATAGACTCGGTGTCGAAGTCTTCGTGCTGCGAGTTCTCCCTCTCCATGGAGGCAACGAGGCCCATGGCGAACGTGCCGACGTTCTGGGTAATGTTGTACCAAGTCGTGTGACGCTTCATGGCTTCGGCACGGGCCTCGGGGTCATCGGCGTAGTAGCGGTTAAGCGCGGGCTGGACGGAGTACAGCCAGCCGTCGGCGCCAGCCTTGACGGAACCGCCGGCGCAGGAGGCGAACACGGAGAAAGAGCGCAGGAAAATGCTGTTGAGCATCTTCTTGTCTTCAGGGCTCACATTCTTGGTCAGGTTGCTCATGCGAAGAAATCCTCCTCGTCGCTGGTTACAGAGTCGCTGGAAACGGCCTGGGTGGCCAAGCCCTTCTTGGTGAGATCGAAAATCTCCTTGTCGCGGAGGGCGGAGGCAACCGCGATGATGACGCCGAGAACCGCGATGGCGATCATCGGGAGGCCAAGGTACTGGTAGAGCGTGAAGCCCAGGAAGAAGTAGATGCTGAGCTCGGTGCTCCACAGCATCTGGAGCAGGAGCGCCATACCAACGGCGGGCAGGAGGGCACCCACGGCGTTGAGGCCGCTCATGACATTGGCCGGAATCTGGTTGACGATGGCGGCAACGGGCTCAGCGCCAAGGTAAACGCCGAGGAAGGCGATGAGGCCAAAGGCGGCGTACTTAACGAACCAGAGAACGAAGTGCTGAAGCGCGAGGCCCTTCTCGTTGCCCTCGGCGGCCATCTTGTCAAAGGTGGCGGCGAAGAACGCGAGGAACACGTTGTTCATGAAGATCGAGAGGAACGCGGTGACGACGCCAACGGGAACGGCCAGCGTGATGGCGGCACCTTGGTCGATGCCGGCGCCAACGGTGAAGGCGACGGCGAGGGCGGTCGCGGTAACGGGCTCGGCGGAGATGGCGCCACCGATGTTAACCGCGCCCATGAAGATCGCCTCGAGAGAGGCACCGATGATGACACCGGTCTTGACGTCGCCCATCAGAAGGCCCGCAACGAGGCCGACCACGAGAGGACGCTCGATCATACACTGACCGAGAACCCAGTTGCCGCCGTAGCAAATCAGCACGGTCAACCAGGCCATTACTGCTAACCCAATCATTTGACTTCCTTTCTCTCATTTCATTTGGCCGCCTGGCCAAATCCCCTTATTTCCCCGCCGCCTCAATCAGACTCTTGAGAGGAGTCTTGGGATTGGACGGGATAAGCTGATGGAAAACCGGAATACCCTGCTCGCAAAGCTCCTTCGCGGCCTCGAGCTCATCCGGGTTGAGCATGATCGTGGAGTTGAGGGCGACCTTGCTATCCGGATCGGATTTGTCGAAGCGGCCGACGTTGGCAACGTTCACGCCCTCAATCTTGCCAGGCGCGCCCTTAACGAGCTCAAGCACGTCTCGCACGCAGTTGGTGAGCGCGAAGATGCGCATGGAGTCCGCACGCGAATCGTTCGCGATGCGGCAGGCATCCGGAACGTCCTTGACGAGGAGCTTCTGGCCCGCCGGCGTACCCATGGAAAGCGTCATGCGAAGGGCATCGCTCTCCACAGCGTGCTTGTTAGCGACGATGATCCTGGTGGTGTTGAGCTCCTTGGTCCACACCAATGCGACCTGTCCATGAATCAGACGGTCATCGACTCGAACCTGAACAATCATTGTTTCCTCTCCCTACTTGTTAGTGCTCTCTAATCGAAGAAGTCTCCGTCGGACCCCTCGTTGTCCGCGGCCTTGCTCGGAGGCTCGACGACCTGCATCGTCGCCCTCGCCAGCTCGACGCTCTGCTTGATCGAATCTGCTGTGACCGGCTCGGCGCCGAGGAGCGCCTCGATCACGAGGCCGAGGTTCATGCCGGTGACATGGACGATCCCGCGCTTCTCCGGCTCCATGAGGACGACCTTCTGGAAGACGGAGCCACCGTAGATGTCGGTGAAGATGATGGCCTCGTCCTCAGGGCCCACCGAGTCAATAAAAGCCTGGATGCGAGGGGTGAAATCGGAGTCGTCCACGTAGCAGTCAACTGCTTCCACCATGTCCGCCATGCCGGTCAGGATCTCGATCGAGCTCCTGATTCCGCTTGCGAGGTGGCCGTGCGACGCGACAAGAACTTTCTTCATCGAGTCTCTCCTAGAGCGAATAGTGGTTGGGGTTCAGAAGCTGAATCTTGCTGGCGACGAACGCGCGCATGTCGGGGGCGGCGTCCATCAGGAGGCCAACGCCGTTGTCGTCGTTCTTGCCGGAGTTGATGTCCTTCTCGAAAGCGCGGTACATGGAGCGGAAGTACTCCGTGGCGATGTTGAACTTGCTCATGCCGAGGTTCACGGCCTCCTGGAGCTGCTCGTCGGGGATGTCGGAACATCCGTGCATGACGAGGGGGACGCTGACGGCCTCCCTGCAGGCCTTGATGCGCTCCATGTCGAGGTTCGGGACCTTGACGTAGGGGCCGTGGGCGTTGCCGACGGCGATGGCGAGCGAACCACAGCCGGTGCCCTCGACGAACTCCTCGGCGAGGTTCGGGTCGGTATAGTGGTCGCTGTTCACGAAGTCGTTGGCGTCGGAGCCGTTGCCGACGTGGCCGAGCTCGGCCTCGATGTCAACGTCGAAAATCTTGGCGACCTGGACGACGTCCTTCGTGAGCTGGAAGTTCTCCTCATAGGGAAGCGAGGAGCCGTCGACCATGACGGAGGGGAAACCGGCCTTGACGCCCTTGACGGCGATCTCGTAACCAGCGGAGTGATCCTGGTGGACGGCGACGGGCACGCTCGCGCGCTCGGCGTAATAGCGGGCGGCGAAGGCGATGATGTCGAGGGCACAGTGGTCCTCGAAGCCGGGCCAGTACTGGATGATGATAGGCATGTGCTCATCCTCGGCGGCCTGGATCGCATAACGGATGGTCTCCGTGTTGATGACGTTGATCGCGGGCACGCCATAGTGGTGCTCGGTCGCATGTTGAAGAAGCTCGTTGACCTTGATGAGAGACATCTTTGTCTTCCTTTCACTTTGATAACCATTGGATTGGACAGTTCTCAGCTCGTCAGCTGGCTGAACACGAAGAGAAGTGCGAGGCAGGCGCTTGCAAAGCGCGGTGGAGCCTATGCGGCCGACTGGCCCTCAGGCTGTGGCGCCGCGCTTCGACGCCACAGTACGTACGCCACAAGAGCAACGACCGCAGCAATCGTTGAAGCGAGGGCGAAGGCTAGAAAACCCGCGTGCGTGCCGAGCGCGTCGCACGCCCAACCGCCAAACAGGTTCGCAACCACGACGGACAGACCGCTCTGGACCATCGCGAAGGCGCTCTGACCTCGAGCGCGACAATCCTCGTAGGTGTGGTTGGCAATGTAGGTAACGCAGGAGTAGTAAACGGTCATGTAACTCACGCTCTGCAGCAGCTGGCCGCAGATCATGACCGGGACAATGCCGGTGCCCACGAGCACGAGCCTAAGCGCCGCCATGAAGCAGGAAAAGATCAGGAGGTTCATCTCGCCGAAGCGCCTGACCAGCTTGGAGGAAACGAGCAGGATGGGGATCTCGCTCGCAGCGGAGACCGCGCTCAGGACGCCCACGAGGTTCTGGCCCTCGCCAAGCTCGACCGCGTAGCGGCCCAAGAACGCCCCGATGAAGCCAATCGCAGCCGAGCTGATGAAGGCGAAGACCAAGACGAAGGCGATCTCGTTGCTGGTGAACAGCGAGAGGAGGCCCTTTCCGTGGGAGACCTTGGGATCGTCCGCGGCATTGGCGCGAACTCCCGCCTCGGGGAGGCGCCACATGTGAGCCGCGAAGGCCACCAGCGCAGCGGAGACCACCACGAACTGGATTTGAGGAGCCACGTCAAGCAACCTACCGACGATCAGGACAACGATGGCGTAGCCGATGGTGCCACCCATGCGTATGCGAGAAAAGTCCAGGCCAGAGCGATCCGCGAGCTCGATGACGAGGGAGTCGCTCAGGGGCAGGAGCCCCGAGAAGAACGCCGAGAACGCAAAGGTCACGAGAAGGACCGGGGCGAACGTCGACGCCAGGTAATACAGCGGAGCGAGTGCCGCCGCCGCAAGGCAGAGGGCCACGATGACCGCTCGGCGGCGCCCGAGCTTGTCGGCGATCGTCGACCAGAGCGGCTGGATGGCGAGCGCGCACACCGGGGTCGCCGCGAGGAGGATGCCGGTCTCGGCCGCGCTGAGGCCGAGGCTCGCGTAGTGAGCGGAGAGGAACGGCGAGTACACGCCCGCGCAGACCCAGTAGAGGACGTTCGCTAAGAACAGCGAAGTCATGCTTGCGCTTGCCTTGGCGTTGTGCATCGCGTTTCCTCCTTCTTGCTCGCCGGGCGCCCGTCTGGGCTTCAAAGTGATTCGCCATCTAGCGTGAAACGGAGTTTCGAGGCGTTGGAACGATGTTCTGTTGTTTCATCGTTTTCGTGCCGTTGTTTCACGGCTCATAAGATAGCAGCTCAAGCTGAGATTGCGCCGGAGAAGCACCGATTTACCGTGAACGGTAGGAAATGAGCGGTGAAACGACATTTCGCCACTCATGAAACATTTTGCCTAATTTTCATCTCTCTTGACCTAAGATACAAAGCAAACCAAGGCCAAGGAGTAACCATGGATAAGACAGGGGATGTGCTCAGCCACATCTGCGCGGTCATGATCAGCCTATCCCCCTCGGAGAAGGCAATCGCAACGTATGTGCTCGACCACCCGTCGGACGTCGCAACGATGACCGTCCGCGAACTCGCCGCAGAAACCGGTACGTCACCGGCGTCTGTTTCGAGATTCGCAAGGACGCTTGACTACCGAACCTATTCGGACATGCGTCTGGCGCTCGGCATATCCATCAGCAGGGCATCCGGCGAGGAAAAGGCCACGGGCGGCAAGGTTACTCTGGATGACGTCGAGGGCTCCATTAAGTACGTCCTGTCTCACAAGGTCAAGGAGCTCTCCCAAACCACCTCGCTCATTGACCCCGATGACTTTTCGGCAGTCGTCAATCTGCTCCACAACGCCAACCTCGTCCTGATCGCGGGCGTCGGCAACTCGATTAGCATGGGCGTAAACGCGGCGTTCAAGCTCTCGCAAGTTGGGGTCAGGGCGTTTTGCCCCAGCACCACCGAAGCCATGGCCTCCGCCGCAACCAGCCTCAAGGAGAATGACGTCCTACTCGTCATTTCGACGTCCGGATACTCGAAGCGCCTCGTCAACATATTCGACTCTGCCGAGGATTCGAACACCCCCATCATCATGATCACAGACAACCCGGATACGCCGCTCGCGAAGCGTGCCACGCATATCATCCGAGCCATCTCGCGAGATCGGGCCATCATCGGAACCGAGGTCGCCTTCTCGCACAGCTCGATCAACTTCGTCATCGAGCTGCTGTTCCTCTTCCTGACCTCTTGCTGGGATGACCCGGTAGAGTTTAACAGGATCATCTCAAAGAATCTCTTAGGAGACAGGCAATACAGCTAGGACGACGCACGCGGGCGCACCGATGCCCAGACCGAGACGGGAGGACCCCTTGATAAAGCTCATCCTCGCAGACATGGATGGGACCCTGCTGCCGTTTGGCTCAAGGGTCGTATCGGAGCGCACACACAGCGCAATTCTTTCGGCACTCGATGCGGGCATCGCAGTCGGCCCCGCGAGCGGTCGCGACTACGCCGACCTGGCCGATGCCTTTGACGGCGACGCGCGCTGTTTCTCGACCGGCATCATGTCCAACGGAAAGAAGGTCTTCTCCAGCGGCGAACTCGTGTTTAAAAAGACGCTCTCGACGGAGGCCCTCGTCAAGCTCGATAGCGCCGTACGCCCCTACGCGGGGACGTCACTCTGGCTAGTCGCCGATGCCGATGAGACGGGCAAGCGCTGCGAGCAGTTTCTCTGCGCCGTCGAGCCTGGCGACGAATTCGCCCTGGAAGTCGTTAAGGACTCCGGAAGAGACATGGCGCTCGGAGACGTGCCCACGAACCGTGACGTCATCACCGCCGGCGTCTTTGTCAACGTCAGCTCCACCCCGAGGGAAGTCGTTCGGAGTCGATGCAAGAAAGCCTGTCCGGAGCTTGATTTCCCCGCGCCCGCCCCATTCTTCCTCGATGTTGTTCCGGCTGGCTGGAGCAAGGCGAACGGACTCGACGCGCTTCTCGACAGCCTTGGGGTCACGCTTGACGAGGTCGCTTTTATCGGAGACTCGGAAAACGACGTGACGCTCCTCGAAAAGGTGCCGAACTCCTACGCAGTCGCGGGCGCGACGCCGGAGGCGAAGGCCGCGGCCCATCACCTGATCGGAGACGCGGCCGAGGACTCCGTCGCGAAGCTCATCGAGCAGATTGTCCAGCGGCGGGACTAGGGTTCCGCCAGCGTGGCATACGCCGTGCCCTCGCCATCCACTCGTGGCGCGCTACGTCGTGACGATCCAGAGCGTGGCCATCGTCGCGATGCCGACGCCCACGATGAGCGCGACCCACAGGACGCGGACCCGGGGTTCATGTCACCCGCCACCGCCATGTCGTTCGCGTGCCAGAACCAGCTCTCGCTTGCGGCCCCGAGCCTTGGCGTTCGGGCGTCCGCGTGGCGGCGTGTCGCCCCCCACGCGCCCCTGGTCACGGTCGAGAGCGACCTGCCGAGCCCCACGGCGATCTCGCGGGCGCTTCGGTTGCGGTCGAGCATCCTCTCGACCGTGTTCCTCTCGTGCCTCGTGAGCCACCCGTACGACCTTCCGGACGGTCTCGGTCTGGACATGCCGGCCTCCCTCCATCGAGGGCCGGGGGATTCCGGCCCCTCTGGGGTTGCCTACCCGGATTCGCGCCTCAGGACTCAGCGCAACGCGTTGCGCTGAGTCCTGAGGCCGTTGCAATGAAAATGAGAATCAAGGGGCACGCATCAATCATATGGGTTCCTTTCGAGGACAAGGGCAAACGAAGCATCCATCATATAATGGAGCGACGCAACCAGAGAGGTCACCCATGGAATTTTACGCAAGCTGCCCCGAGGGCTTTGAGTCCGCACTCGCCGATGAGCTTAAACGCCTCGGGCTTTCGCATGTTCGCCGGCTGAAGGGCCGCGCTACATTTGAGGGCGAGCTCGAGCAAGGCTACCGAGCATGTCTGTGGTCGCGCCTGGCGAGCCGCGTGTTCGTGGTGCTCGGACGCTTTGAGGCGCAGGATGCCGATGAACTGTACGACAGCGTTTACGACATCGCCTGGGAGACCATCATCCGCCCCGGCGCCACCATCGCCATCACCGCCCGCGGCATGACCGAGCAGCTGCGCAACACGCGCTTCTCGGCCCTGCGCGCCAAAGACGCGCTGTGCGACCGCCTGGCCGAAACCACGGGACGTCGCGCCGATGTCGATGCCGCCTACCCCGATGTTCACCTACTGCTTTCGCTGCGCCAGCGCCGCGCGAGTATAAGCCTAGACCTTTCGGGCGACCCGCTGTTCAAACGCCTGCCGCCCGCAGCGACCCGCGCCGGCGAGGGCGCGCACGTGTTGCGCCCCGACTACGCCGCCCTGGTGCTGGCGCAGGTCGGCTGGACCGCACTGTGCGAGCGCGAGCTGACGGCCGACGATTATGAGAACGAAGCCCTGCCCACGCTGGTCGACGCCTCGTGCGCCGGCGGCGGCCTGCTGCTGGAGGCCGTGAACATTCTGACCGACCGCGCCCCGGGCGCCGTACGCGAGCGCTGGGGCTTTGAGGGCTGGCGGCTGCACGACGCCGCTCTGTGGGAGCAGCTACTCGCCGAGGCACGCGAGCGCGAGGCGGCAGCACGCGAGCGCCAGGCGCGCATCGTTGCCGCGGATGTTGACCCCGCCGCCCGCAAGACCGCCGAGCGCATGGTCAAGTGTGCCGGTTACAAGCGTTTTGTCGACTTTTGCGCCGCCAAGCCCGCCACCGTGCTGGACCATGCGGACGCTGTCGCCGGCGCCGCCGTGGTCGCAGACATCACCGAGACCCCGCTTTCGCTCATGCACGACGCCATGACGTTGGTAGGCGAGCTGCGCCGCGCGCCCGAACTCGCTTCGTCACCGGTCGCCGCGCTCACCCGCGATGGCCTTATGGCCCGCGCGCTCCATGCCGAGCCCGCGCGCTCCATCGCCGTCATGCCCAATAACGAAGAGGCAACTATTGAGGTTTGGCCCTCGCTCGACCACGCCGCCGCGGCATTCGAAGCTGCGACCAGCGCAGATGCCGAGGAGCAGACCGCAGACGCTCAAGACGAAGCCGCCGACGCCCCCATGCCCGAACCTGCCGCCACGCTCGACCTGGGCGACGGAAAGCCGCTGCCCGTGCTCATCCCGGAGTCCGAGCAGTTCGCCAACCGCCTGCGCAAGAACGCCCGTCTGCGTCGCAAGTGGGCAAAGCGCGAGGGCGTGAGCTGCTACCGCGTCTACGATGCCGACCTGCCCGACTACTCCGCCGCCATCGACCTGTACGAGGGCTGCCCGCAGACGCCGGGCCGCTGGCTCGTCATCGCCGAGTACGCCGCGCCTAAGACCATCGACCCCGCACTGGCCCAGGCCCGTATGCTCGACATTCTGGCCATCGCGCCGCGCATCCTGGATGTTCCGGCCGAGCATGTGCACGCCAAGGCCCGCATGCGTTCGCGCGGCGGCTCGCAGTACGGCAAACAGGGCGCCGGCAAGGGCGGCTCGAGCGAGCGCGCTAACATCGCACGTCGCCGTCTGCCGCTCATCGAAGAGGGCGGCCTCACCTTTGCCGTCAACTTTGACGACTATCTGGATGTGGGTATCTTCCTGGATCACCGCGTAACGCGCAACCTGGTGCGTGAGCACGCCAAGCAGGCGCGCCGCTTCCTCAACCTGTTCGCCTATACCGGCACCGCCACCTGCTATGCGGCCGATGGCGGCGTCGAGGAAACCGTGACGGTCGACCTCTCGAACACCTATCTGGACTGGGCCGAGCGCAACATGCGCCAGAACGGCTTTGTGGGGCCTCAGCATCATTTTGTGCGCGATGACGTGCTCGCCTGGATTCGTGACCAGCGCCAGACGCGCAACCGCTGGGACCTGATCTTTGTCGACCCGCCCACGTTCTCGAACTCGTCCAAGATGGGCCGCCGTACCTGGGATGTCCAGCGCGACCATGTTGAGCTTTTGGCCGGCGTGTCGCGCCTGCTCGCACAGGGCGGGCACGCCATCTTTAGCTGCAACCTGCGCGGCTTCCGCCCCGAGACGCGCAAGCTCGCACGAGCGGGCGTCGTGCTACAGGACATTACGGCACAGACCATCCCCGAGGACTTCGCGCGCAACCAGAAAGTGCACCATTGCTATATCGTGCGTCGCCTGCCCATCGAGGACGCCATGGCCGAGGTCGGCTTTAGCGCCGAGGAGATTGCCGAGCGCGTCGAGGAGCTGCGCAACCCCGAGGCCCGCAAGCCCCGTGCGGCAGTACCCGCGCACGCGCAGGCCGGCAACGGCAAGTCGAACTTTGCCGGCAAACCCTCTCCTGCCGGCAAGCCCAAAAAGAAGAAGTTCTACGCCAGCAAGCCCAAGGGCAAATAGACGAAGTTGCGGTGGAATAGTTCCTAAAAAGCCTGGTAAAGGCCCAAACAGGAACTATTTCACCGCAACTCATATTGGGATGGTGGTTGGCGATCTAGCCTTGGGTGACCAATCGGTAACCGATGCCCACGTGCGTTTGGATATAGCGTGGGTGCGCGGGGTCGGATTCGATCTTCTTGCGCAGCGTGCCCATAAAGACACGCAGGCTCGCCAGGTCGCTCTTGGTTGCCGTGCCCCAAATCTCGTGCAAGATAAACTGGTGCGTGAGCACCTTGTCGGCATTATGGGCCAACAGGCATAGCAGTTTGTACTCGATCGGCGTCAGATGCAGCTCCTCGCCATCCATCGTGGCAATGCCGGCATCAAAATCGATATGCAGCTCACCGGTATCGAACGAGCCCTCGGAGGCAACGCCGCCCGTTTGCGCATACGAAAGGCGCCTGAGTGTCGTACGAATGCGCGCGAGCAACTCCTCGACCGAAAACGGCTTGGTCAGGTAGTCGTCGGCACCGGCATCGAGCGCGCGAATCTTGTCCGCATCCTCGCTGCGCGCCGAGACCACGATGATCGGCATGCCCGACCACGCGCGCACCGACTCCACCACCTTGACGCCGTCCATATCGGGTAGGCCCAAATCGAGCAGCACAATACTCGGTGCCTGCGATGAGGCAGCGGCGATGGCGGCATGGGCGGTTTCCACAGCCATATGGCGCAAGCCGTGCGCCTCGAGCGCGGCAACGATTAAGTTGCGAACGGCGGGGTCGTCCTCAACGACCAAGATGAGCGGTTTTACGGCAGAGTTCGGCACAGCGCTACTCCTTATCAAACGAAACGTCGGCGGCGGGAAGCCCAATCGTAAAGACAGAGCCGTGCGGGTCCGCCGCGGCAACCTCTATGCTACCGCCATGCGCCAACGCAATGGAACGGCAGAGCGAAAGACCCAGACCAACGCTGCGATGGCTGTCGGCCAGACCATGGTTGGCGGTGTAGAACGACTCAAAGATTCGCTCGCGGTCCTCGGGCGCAATGCCCGGGCCGTCATCGGCTACCGAGCACGTCACGCATCCGTCGTCAACGTTAATCGAAATCACGATATGCGAGCCTGCGGGCGTATAGGTGATGGCGTTGTTCACCAGATTGACCACCAGCTGCACCATCAGGCGCGCATCGACGTTGACGAGCGCCGGCTCATCGCACGCCACCACCTTAAGGTCGTGCTCGCGCACGGCAGGGTTCACGTGGCGCAGCGCCTCCTCGACGATATCGTCCATGAGCTCGAGCGTAGTCGACAGACGCATACCGCCGCCCTCGAGCTTGGTGATGGCGAGCAGATTCTCGACGGTGGCGTTGAGCCACAGCGCATCCGAGCGAATGGACAGGAGCATGCCGCGGCGCGTCTGGGCGTCGAGCTCGGCGGTGCCGGTCGAGCCCTGATCGAGCAGCACGTCGGCATTACCCGAAATACTGGTGAGCGGCGTGCGCAGATCGTGCGAGATGGAGCGCAGTAGGTTGGCGCGCAGCTGTTCGTTTTTGGCGAGCACCGCTGCCTCCTCGCGGGCCTCCATGGCGCGGGCGCGGTCGAGTGCCAGCTCGCCTTCGCTCACGATGGCGTCGGCAAGTGTCCGCTCCTCGTGCGTCAGCACGTCGGGCTCAGCAACGATAGCCAGCACGCCCACCACCGAGGCGGGGTCGCCCGAGCGCACGAAGCCGTCGCCTGTGCGAACCGTCAGGTAGATACCATAAAACGCCGAGCCGCCATAGGTGGCATCGAGCGGCGTACCCACATAGGCGGACGCCGAGAGCCGCGGCGGCATCTGCGGCGCCAGTTCGTGCACCGGCGCGGCATCGCCCACGGCCGTGTATGTCGCACGCGGCAGCAGGTCATCGCCCTCGGCGTCGGCGCTGTACCACACGACCGGACGGCCCGAAAGACGCGCCAGCTGCGTTGCCATAGCATGGACAATCTGCTGCTGATCGGCGCATCGCTGCAGCATGCGGTTGGTCTCGAGCACCATATGCGTGCGGCGGTCGCTGGCGGCAGCCTGTGCCAGGGCACGGCGCAGGGCCAAGGCAATCGAGCTCGACACGAGCGAGACCACAAACATGATGAAGAACATGCCGGGATAGACGCGGTCGATAAGCGACAGCGAGTAGCGCGGATCGACAAACAAGAAGTTGTAGAGCGCCACAGCGGCAGCCGAGCTCAGCAAGCAATACAGGCGACTCCAAGTAAAGAATGCGCACAGCTGAACGGCGAACACATAGACGATCATGATGCTCGGCGCGAGACCCGGATGGTCGAGCAGCGCGCCCACAATCGTCGCCGCGACCAGCAGCCCCACCGATACGCAGGCGTCATACAGAGGGCTGCGACGCGTCAGCGTTGTGCGCCGCCACCAAAAGCTATCGGCAATATCGCCGTCCGCACGGACGTCCATCAGCGCCCCGCCCCTTTCTCAAAAAACAAAAACCACCACAAAGGGACAGGCACCTTTATGGTGGTTTCCCTTGTGGTGGTTTCAAGTGTATAGCCTTTGCAACCTGCGGTCGTTAGACAAACAGCACGTGCGCGAGCAGTGCGCACATGCACACCGCTCCAAATACCAGTGCCACGATCGAAATCACGCGATCGGCCATGTCCATGTTGGCACGATTCGTAAAGAACCGATCTTCGGCGGCGTCGACGCGCGCCTCACGCACCATTTCGACCACCGCCTCGCGGCCATCGAGCGCCTTTGTATCCATGTTTGCCTCCCCAGCCTCATGCTTATCCATCAAAAGCCAACTCTGTGTAGCCGCCGACGTCTACGGTCGCTCGTTGGGAGCCAGGCGCTGCATCTTATTCACGGCCTTGAACTTGGTGAACAGCGGCACGTACTCAAAGCTCACGTTGGAGTTCTCCAGGCCGTACCAACGTGCGGGCGTGCCGGCGGCGCGGCGGATGATGTACTTGAGCGTGATGGCCGTGCGCTCGCTGGGCTCCACGTCGCTCTCGGGCGCCAGCAGCTTACGGATCAGAACGAACTTGAACGTACCGATGTTACCCGGATCCTTGTAGACCGAGTAGTCATGCGTCTGCGGCGGCAGCTCGCCGGTGGCAGCCAGGTCCTGAACAACCTGACGCAGGTAGGCATTGACGCGCTGGTTGATCTTGTAGCCCAGGTACAGATGCACGCGGAACACGTAGTCGGTGCCGAACGTCTCGACCGAATAGGCAAAGGTGTGCGGTTCGTCCATGGTCTCGACGTTCACAAACCACCAGGCGTGGGCACGCTTGGGATGCTTGTCCAAGATCGAGTAGACGATATCGCGATCGATGTAGTCGGTATGGGTGTCCTTGGTCAGGTACACGATGTTGTCGCTCATGCGCTCGTAACGGTCGTCGTCGCGCAGGTGCTTGAGCTGCGGCAGGTAGCTACGCAGCGGCAGCAGCGTAAACTGGCGCTGCTCGACCGCCGTGCCGTTGTACCAGCACACCATAATGCCCATGATGAGTGCAGCCATGAGGATGGTGAAGTAGCCGCCGTGGAAGAACTTGGTGAGCGAGCTCACGAAGAAGAAGCCTTCGAGCAAAAGGAAGAAGGCCGCGAAGATCCACGGAGCAACCTTGAGCTTGCGCTCCTCGTGCAGGTAGAAGAAGAGCAGCAGCGTGGTGCACATCATAGTCAGCGTAATGGCAAGGCCGTAGGCGGCTTCCATATGCGCCGAGTTCTGGAACAGCAGCACCACGATGACGCAGCCGACAAGCATGACGTTGTTGACCATGGGGATGTAGAGCTGGCCCTTGGTCTCGGCAGGGTAGAAGACCTGCATGTGCGGCATAAGGTCCAGGCGGCTGGCCTCGGACACCAGCGAGAATGCGCCGGTGATGAGCGCCTGCGAGGCAATGATGGCCGCGACGGTGGAAAGGCCGACGGCAAAGGGACGCAGGCCCGGGGTGAGCATCTGGTAGAAGGGGTTGAGGTCGGCGATACCCATGAGCTCGGGGTTGGCGGCGTTGTTGATAAGCCAAGCGCCCTGGCCCATATAGGAAAGCAGCAGACAGCACTTAACGAACGGCCAGGTTGCGTAGATGTTGCCGCGGCCCACGTGACCCATGTCGGAATAGAGCGCCTCGGCACCGGTGGTGGCAAGGAAGCAGCTGCCCAGAATCATGATGCCCGCGTGGTTGTTGGGGCTTAGCAAAAAGGCGATGCCGCGCACCGGGTTGAGGCACAGCAGCACGGCGGGGTGCTGGAAGACAAAGAACAGACCCGTGCCGCCCAGGAACAGAAACCACAGCGTCATGATGGGACCAAAGGCGTGACCAATCTTGGCCGTACCGATGCGCTGTACCAAGAAGAGCGCGATGATGATGGCGAGCGTAATGGCGACGACGCGGCCCTGGTCATCGCCCAGCACGGCATGGACCGCCGGGATGGTGCGCAGGCCCTCGATGGCCGTGGTAACGGTAACGGCCGGCGTCAGGATGCCGTCGGCGAGCAGCGCGGCGCCACCCAGCATGGCGGGGATGATAAGCCACTTGCCGCAGCGCTTGACCAGGCTGTACAGGGCAAAGATGCCGCCCTCACCATGGTTATCGGCGCGCAGCGAGATGAGCACATACTTGATGGTGGTCAGCAGCGTGACCGTCCACACGACAAGAGAGAGCGCGCCAAGCACGAACTCCTCCGTCACACTTCCGATGCCGCCGTTGCCGGCAACGAGCGCCTTGGTTACATACATAGGGCTGGTGCCGATATCGCCGTACACCACGCCCAGCGTGACGAGCATCGCCGAGATGCTCACAGGAATTGCAGCGTGCGAGGCTGCCTCCTTGGCCTTTTGTTCCATAAGCCGGTCTCCTCCCAACTTTAATGTTCGAAGGGATTATAGGCAATCGGCCCATGTTTTAATGCACTGTTTTCCCAGCTAGATAAAGATTTATACAGTCTTTAGGCTACCGCGGCGATATGGAATGTAACAAAGGGACTGTCCCCTTGTCACATTCGTCATTTTCCAAGCCAGTTTTTGAACCACCATTCCATGGATCGGCTCATCTCGGCCATAAAGGGACTCGTGTGCTTGCGGGTATAGATGTCCACGACGCGCTCCCCCACCTCGCGGGCGTGCGGGCGAAACATCGCATCCATCTCGGCCACCTGCGCATCCATAGTCGCGTCGTCCGCACGGCAGTAGCGCTCCTCGTGCACCAGGTTCACCACGGGATGTGCAATGGCCGGGCGCTCCTTGCGGGGCGCGCCGATGATGAGCATCGACAGCGGCATGGTATAGGGCGGCAGATCGAGCAGCTCGGCAACTTCCTCGGCGTTCTCCACGATATCGCCGATGTAGCAGCTCCCCAGCCCCAGGGCCTCGGCGGCAACCACGGCGTTTTGCGCGGCGATCACGGCGTCCTGGGCCGCGATGGCAAAGTCGCCCAAACCCGGCGCGCGGCGGGGCGCTTTGCCCGTGCGCTTGACAAACTCGGGCTCAAAGCAGCCCACGTGCTCAAACAGATCGATCCACTTGGCATAATCGACCACAAATATAAGTGCCCAGGGCGCCTTGGCGACCATGGGCTGATGGTCGCACAGGTCGGCCAGACGGTCCAGCGTAGCCTGCTCGCGAATGCTTACGATGGAATACATCATCATGGCGCCCGCCGACGGCGCGCGACTTGCCGCATGCAGAATCGCTGCGCGCTGCTCGTCGGTCACCGCTACGGGACGGTCGTTGTCGTCGCGCGCAAAGGCACGCGTAGACGAGCGATGCTCCAAGATGTCCAGAACCGCATTGCCCGTAGTCTCGACCGGATAGCCGTATGTATCCACGACCGCAGCTCCGTCGCAGTACTCGGCGCCCGTCATACAAACCTGCTCACCCATAGCTCTATCCTCGCCATTTCTTTAAGAAGCCTTTACGTTTCCGTGTAATTCCCGTCCATTATCGCGCAGGCCGCCACTACATTGCGCCACACCGCCACACGTGCGCGTTAATATGGCTGGTTGTTGTGCGCAGTCCGCAAATGCAGCGCATATCTTGGTAACAATCGGGTAAACCCCCGCTTTCGTAGGTTTTAGTTTGTGAGGAGTCTCAGCATGTTCGCTGCCGCCATCTCGCTCGTCGGTCTTGCGGCGACCGTCTACCTTGTCTTGCGCGAAGCCAAGGCCATTCGCGCTCAGTCGGGCACCGTCACCAAGGGCGCCTTCGCCTGGAGCGTCGCCTTTGGCCTGTTCCAGCTCTTTTTGACCGTCTGTGGCGCTATTGGCCTCGTCGCACAAAACGAGCCGCTCGCCTTTGTGATGCTCATCCTGACCAACGCCATCCTCACCGGCTGCGCCTGGGCCAGCATCGCCCGCGATCGCATCGCCCCGCGCGTCTTTGCGTTCGCCAAGCCCGACGCCCCCGCCCCCACCGGCAAGCTCGCCCGCCTGCGCGGCGCCTTTGTGGGCAAACCACTCGTCGCCGCCGTCCTGTGCCTGCTGCTCGCCGGCGTCTTTGCACTGCTGGGCATGGAGGTCTCGTCCAACCACGACTTTACCTGGGTCTACCCCCTGTGCATCCTGCTCGAGTGGGCCATCATCACCACGCTCATGGTCGGCCTGTTCTTCCTGTTCCAGCGCCACGGCGCAGCTCCCGCGGTCCTGGTCTTTGCCCTCTTTGTCCTGGGCATTGCCGAGTTCTTCGTCATCACGTTTAAATCCATGCCCATCCAGCCGGGCGACCTTTCGGCCATCTCCACCGCCGCTGCGGTCGCCGGCACCGGCTACACCTTCTCCATCTCGCTGTTCTGCGTGCTGTCCATGGGCTTTACCGCCATCGCCATGCTGCTATGCGAGTACGCCGGCCTGGTGGCACCGCACCGTCAGAAGGGCGCCGCCAACGCCAAGCGCATGCTGCTCACCAACCTGCTCGTCGCCGTGCTGTGCCTGGGCGGCGTGACCGCGCACGTCACGCTTATCGACTACTACAACACCCTCGGCATCACCGTCTACACCTGGCGCCCGCTCGAGAGCTACTGGCGCGAGGGCTACCTGCCCGCTTTCATTAGCGCAGCGCAGTCCATCAAGCCGCCCAAACCCGCCGACTACTCCGTCGACGATGCCAAGGCCACGCTCAAAAAGTACGCCAAGGCCTACGACAAGTCCGACGCGGCCAAGAGCGACGAGCGCGCCGCCGCAAAGGAGCAGTTCGACAGCGAGAAGCCCACGGTCATCGCCATCATGAACGAGACCTTCTCGGATCTGTCGATCTACCAGAACATGCGCGCCGGCTACGAAGGCCCGCAGTACTTTAAGAACCTGTCCAACTGCCTCAGCCGCGGCAAGCTCTACGTGAGCGCCTACGGCGGCGGCACCGCCAATACCGAGTTTGAGTTTATGACCGGCAACTCCATGGCCAACCTGGGCTCGGGCGTGTACCCCTACACCATCTACAACATGGAAACGACCGGGAATCTGGCAGAGCAGTTCAAGTCGCTCGGCTATTCCACCACCGCCATGCACCCCAACCACGCAACCAACTGGAACCGCGAGAACGTCTACAAGGACTTTGGCTTTGACCAGTTCCTGTCCATCAACGACTTCCAGGGCGCCGATACCCTGCGCGGCATGGTGACCGACCAGGCTACCTATGACAAGATTCTTGAGCTGCTCGATCAGAACGCCAATCCGCAGTTTATCTTCGACGTGACCATGCAGAACCACTCGGGCTACGACACGGGCCTGCTGCCGGTCGACAAGCAGATGCACCTGAACATCGACACGACCGACCTGGACGTCAAGACCGTCGAGGACGGTACGCTCTCCGATGTCGACGAGTATGTCTCGTGCATCGAGCAGTCCGACCAGGCGCTTCGCTACTTCCTCAACGCCCTGAGCAAGCTCGACCGTAAGGTGGTCGTGGTGTTCTGGGGCGACCACCAGCCGTTCTTCCCGTCCAAGTTCAACGATAAGTGGTTTACCGGCGAGGACGACGCCACGCATCAGGAGCGTCTGTGGCAGACCGACTACATCATCTGGGCCAACTACGACGTTGCCGGTTGCGACCAGACGAGTGAGGTCGACGACCTGTCCACCAACTACCTGTCCACGCAGCTGATGCAGCTGATCGGCGCACCGCTGACCGACTACCAGAAGGCGCACGTGACGCTGCGCGAGTCACTGCCCGCCATCAACTCGGTCGGCTACGAGGACGCCAGCCTGCGCTGGGCGCTCTCCTCCAACGTCACCGGTGACGACGCCGCCGCAGCAGCCGCCACCAAGGCGCGCGAGGATTACGCCAAGATGCAGTACTACGAGATGTTCCGCGACAGCAAGAACGTGTACACCGAGCACTTCCAGACCGAGGCCGACGAGACCGACCCCAACCTGGCACCGGGCACGACCAAGATCAAATAGCGACTAGCTGCGAGTTCATAACAGAAACGTCTGTCCGGGCGGAGGCATATAAGGTTCCCTGCTCGGACAGTCCTGCGCAAGACGGAGGCCACATTAAGTGGCCTCCTTTGCGTGCGGAACTCGCGATGAACCTTATATGCCTCCGTCCGGACAGACGCCTTGTTGTTGGAGCGCGGCTTGTCATGGGGGTACCCGCAACATATATAAGTTGAAGGCCACATTAAGTGGCCTTCTTTGTATTCGGAAAGTGTGTCCCGGAATCTGCCTTCGGAATGGGACGCAGTTTCCGCTTGAGGGCCTGTTGGGAAAGCGCATCCCACTTCAAGAGTTAATTCCGGGTCGCACTTTCCGCTAAGGCTCTCAAGCGGAAAGTGCATCCCATTCCAAGCCTTAATTCCGGGACGTAGTTTCCGGACAAGACATCAAACGGAAAGTGGGGACCACTCTGAGCGCCGATTCTGGGACACACTTTCCGAAACCCCGCCCATCCGGAAAGCCCGTCCCGCTCTGAATACATCCGGGCATGGAATATCCGCTTATTAGGCCTTCCGTCAATAAAGGGGCGCCCTCCCGAGCGGCGGGCTCGAAGTTCATCGCGAGTTCCGCACGCAAAGAAGGCCACTTAATGTGGCCTTCGTCTTGCGCAGGACTGTAGAGCAGGGAACTTCGTGCCCGCCGCCCGGGAGGGCGTTGCGTTTAGAAGATGAACCTAGCGCTTATCCCTCCGGGACAAAAGAAGTGCGGCTATAAATGCGATGATTGCAAGTGTCAGCAACACCAAAAGCAACGTGAGCGTGTTGTCGCCTGTTGCCACCAGACCAAGCAAACCGGGCTTCTTGCTGTCAGCAGACTGCATGGGGATCTTCTCGCCATCGTCCTCGGCGGTGATTTCCCAGCGAATGGTCTTGTTTGCGTCGGCAACCTCGTTGCCCACCGACGTCGGGACACTTAGTTGCAAATTGAGCACCGTGCTGCCATCGTTCGTAAACGTTGCGACCTGCGTGGGATAGGCGAACACACTGCCCGGCGTTCCCGTCTGGAGCCAACCGGCAGACGCATCGCCCGCCGACGCCGTTAGAGTAATGGGCGACAGCAGGCGTGCCGTCTCGTGATCGACAACGGCACGCACAAACACGCGCACCTGGGACTTTACGCCCGTGGCACGAATCTCTATCTGCTGATCACGCACATCGCCGGGCATTAGATCTTTAAAGGCTGGAAACAGATCGGGCTCCCCCGAGGAGTCCGTCGCTCCCGATACCGTTAGCTGGCGTGCATTTCCGTCATAGGCAATCGTGGGAACGTCAGCAAACGCACGTGCAGGAACGGCAAGCGCGATAAGGCAGACGATTGCCGCCATCACGCAGCGCAAGGAACACACAACGTCTTTACGAATCGGAGAAGCCATACCTACGCACCTCCATGCGGCGGCACCAGCACGCCATCCTTGACTGTACAGCCCCATGCCTCTGCAACTGCATCGTCGGGCGTGGATTGAATTGCTTGGGTCGAAATGTCAACGACCAGGTTCTTCCCATCTGCCTTCTGCTCAGTCACGCTCTTGATGAGCACATCGGTTTTGCCCATCGGAGCAACGGGAGACGTCCAGTAGTAGTACCCGTCGGACGCGACAACCCAAGACGAGGCGGTGTTGGAAGCAGATGCCTTGGACACACTGCCCCAGTCAATGACGTAGTCGGTGCCGGCAACTGGCTCATCCCACAGGCGTGCGCCATCCTGGTCCTGCCAGTAGATATCCACTGCAGCACGAATATAGGCGGGCGCAGTACCCGTGTTCTTCGCCTTGACATCGCTTTTCACTTTGCCGTTGAGCGTTTCCTGAACCGATGGCGTCACCGATCCGATGCCGAACTGGTTGACCAGCACGCCCGTAACCGAAAGCCAGGCCAACGTGCCTGCCGTACCGGCCAGGAGGATAACCCCCACCAGCAAGGCGATGATGCGCTTGCGCTTGGACATGCTAATCCTCCTTCTTTGCTACGTTGCCGTTGCTCCAAACGTTATGGGCACGATCGCTGCCGTCGATCCATTTGTCGTTCACACGCGTGTTCGTGCAGGTGAACGTGGCATCGTTCGCGCTCGATGCAGACGAAATCGTCAGCTCGGCAGTTTTACCGGGCGCCTTGCCCGGCGTGCTCAGCTCACCCTGGTAGCGCCATGCCCAAGCCGTATCTTCCTCGACGGTATAGATGCCAGCCGGAGCGGCGAACTGCACGCTGCCGACATAGCAAGTTTCACCGTTTTCGTCGCGCTGCTCGCTAACTTTCACCTCGACCATGCGCGTCTCGGCAGGAGAATCCTGCGACATCTTTCGCGTTACCTTAAAGCGGAACGTTTGCCCCATAGCGCTGACATCGGTCGTCTTTTTAACGATCGTCAGCGCATGAGTCTGGGCAAAGTTGAACACGGCTTTGCCGGGGCCCTGATCGCCCTCGCCCGTCTTCTTGGACTCCAGACGGTTGGCCAGGTCGAACGAGCCGTCACCCGAACCAAGGCTGTAGAGCGAGACAAACTTGCCGTTTACGGGCTCTTCCGCCACAGAAACACCCTCTGTACCAGGCCCGTAGCTTGCCCGCATTACCGTAACGGTCAGCCGCGTTCCCATAAACGGCTTGGCAAAGCAGACCTTAAACGGCGCCTTGTCGGCACTGTCATCGACGGTGTTGGCGGCGGCGGGATCGAGCAGCCACTTAAGCTGGGCGGTCATGGTTTCGGACTTCGCGGGATCAGACGTATCTTTGGCAACCACGCGATATGTAACGGGATACAGGTCCATGTCGCCCTTAATTGGCTCGTCCTTAAACACATCCCAAGGCTTCGTATCACCATCGGCGCCCACATATCGCCACTCCAAGAAGAGCTCACGCATATCGCCATTGGCGGCCGCACGCTCATCGAGCAGCGCGACGATCTTGGAATGGGCGTCCGGGTCGTATGCCACGGACTTTTGCTCCATCATGGGATTCCCGCTGTTGTCATAGACGGGGCGGCCGTTCTCATCCATTTTGGGAACATCAACCGTATAGACGAAGCCGGACTTGCCGTCCTGCGCACGCTCGTCGCCCGAGTCGACCGTCGCCGTAAAGAGAACCGACCCGTCGACACCGTGATAGCGCACCTTATGCGGCGCAATCTTGTACACCGCAGTGTACATCGCGCTCTTAAAGGGCTCATTGCCCTCGAGGGGATACTTGTCGTCACCGGTCATCAGGGTGTACTTGTTATCGGATTCATAGTCACGCGACCAGCCGACAAAGTCGTACTTGGTGCCATCCTTGCCGACAACCTCAGTTGCAGCTTTTACCTCCAGCGAAATTTGATCACCAGAGTCGGTCCGCGAAAGATAACGCACAGAACCGGGGTCATCCAGATTGGCATCGATATTCGATTGAACACGCACCGCGCTGGCGCGGTAGACCGGATACAACTCCATGGGGGCCTTGACCACGGTGCTTTTATTCACCATGGAAACGTCGTCCGACCAAACGACATAACCGTTGCCAGCTACCGGCTTAGTTTCCGTCCAGCCCACGAAGGCATTGTATGCGTTTGTTGCAGCATCGATATCGCCGACGTTATACGTTGGCAGCGGGATGCCGTCCTTAAGGCTGCCGAGAGAATCGCCCTGCTGGGCTACCTTACCGTCCACATCCCTGGCATTGAGATGGTACACAACCGCCAACGGCGAATAGTACGCCACAAATGTATAGGCCCCGCCGGGTTCCACCTGATGGGAATACGAGTTATCGCCGTTAGGTTCGATGTCTTCAACTTCGCCATTCGGAAGCTCGATCTCAACCTTCTGCAACTTATACAGCTCACCGCCTGCTTTATAAACCGGAGTCGTGACGTCAGGGGTCACCGTTGCCGTAGCAGGGTCGGTGCCCGCGTTGATAACGGGATCGATGTCGTACCTAGGCACATTAACCTTGTCCGTGCCCTTAAAACCGGCGCGATACAGGTTGGTGGTGTACCTAACATCGTACTTCGCGTACACCGGATAGGCATCCTGCCACTGGGTGACCTTAAAATCTGGTTTCACCAGATACGGTTCGGCCTTATCCGGGTCAGAAGTGGTGAAGGAATCGCCCTCGACATCGTAGATATACTTCCAGACGTCAGAATCCCTCTGGACCTCGGCGGTCGAAATCCAGCCCAGGAACTTATAGCCCGGCACGGCCATGTCGGCATCGGTCGGGGAAGCTTCGAGGGTCAGGGGGCTCTCATACGATCCCTTCTCACCATCTTCTGGCTTTTCGGCCACTTTAACCGACTTATTAACATGCGGGTAGTAATACGTGAACGTCGGATCCGCCCCGTTCACCTTGGTCTGCAGCAAGTTACTCTCATAGCGCCGCGTGGCAGTCCTCACGACATTATCGCCCTTGTTGTAGAAATTAACGTCCGTGGTAATCATCGCGCGAACGTAGTACTTCTTATCTGTACGCACCATGCTCTCGATGGGATTTTTCACATATGTCCAATATTCACCATCGCGCTCAAGCGTCCAAAAATTCAGGCGATAGCGATCATTCACCGGTTTGACCGTTACGTTCAGCGAAGCCGAAGTCCAAGTATCGCTTAGCGTTGCAGCGCCTGGAAAATCGGTATCGGCATAGAGGTTTTTTAGAGTATCGGCTCCCGTATCGTTTTTAACGTTGTGCGAGTACGCGTTAAGGGGACTCACGACAAGGGTTTCCTTCGTGAAGCGCGTGCCACACGTTTCATAACTATCCTTTATACCGTGGTCAACATGCTCCGGGCCCCAGTGGACGACGTTTTCACGCACGAAGGTACTACCGACGTTTTCCTCAAAGGGCGTTTGATAGCGATTCCAAACGGAACAAAGTAGCTTGCTGTCCGTAAACTCATGGTTGGTATAAGCCCGAACGTAATAATCCACTCGGTACTCAAAGCGGGCGATGTAGGTATGTGGCGCGGTTAAATCGACATCGGCGGGGAGCGTATAGCTGGGGTCGCGGCTTACGCGCACCTCGAGCGGGGCATCCTCGGTTCCCTTGTTTTCATACCAACCCAGGAAACGATAGCCGTCGGGCAGCTGGCCCTCCTCGGATATAGCTTTACCGGATACGTCGAGCACCTGTACGGTATACGCGCTTGTGCCATCTTCTGCAGTCTCAACCTTAACGTCAGTTTTGCCCACACCGTCGCGCCGAGTCTGATCGTCGGTTGCATCCTGCTCATTGCCCTCAAACACCGTCATGATGTTCGACACATAGTCGGTGTACACCGGATAAAAATCGGTAGGACCAAGCACAGTGATCTCGGTGCCGGCAGGATAGAACGCGCCGGCATTTTTTAGCTCGGCGAGCTGGGTCGAGGTAATGGCTGCATAGCCACCGTTCATCTGAGCCTCTTCGCTCGGCTTCGTTGTCCAACCGATAAAGGTGGCGCTGGAAGACAGCGTGCCACGATCGGTAGGAGCGGCGGGGTTGAGCTTCGCGCCGTAGCGATACCAATCGCCCGATTTGTCGTGTGCAGTGCCGCTCTGGCAATCGAGCGTTTCGCCCTGGACGTTATAGAACAGCACCTGCGCCTCGTACGAAGCGATAAACAGGTCATTGCCCTTAAAACCGTCGACCCCCTTGGCATTATCGGCGGTATAGGTCGACGTATGCTCGTGTGCCTCGCTCTTCTGGACCTGCTTGCCGGCAGCCACAGCATCGGCATCGGTCTTGCCGTCAAACCAGCTGTTGTCTTGTCCAATTCGATTCACACGCACATCGGGCTCACGGAACCAGCCCATGAAGCGATAACCGCCGTTGGCATCGGTCAAGCCCTTGGGCTTTGCGGAGGTATCCTGCCTAAACGTCACCGATGTATCGCCCTGGGCCAAGCCCTGAGCCGTTCCCGCCAGCACGGCGCTCACGGCAAAGGCATACGGGTCCGAGGTCGCCTGATCAATACCAAGTTTGGTTGCCTCGATGGTCGCGGTACCCGCACCGGGAAAATCGATCGTCGCCTTAACGCTCTGGCCATGCACGGGAATCTTCAGCTTGTAATCCATCGCCCACTCATTGGTGTGCTGGCCACCCAGGGCATCGTCGTTGTCGGTCGAGCGCATGGTGCCGGCACAAAAATCGTAGTCGTGCTCTTCCCACAGCTCGCGCGTGGTGTAGCGCTCGTCATCCCATGGACCATAGCCATCACCCTTGGTGGTGCCATCGCCGCCAAACGAGGGGATTTTCTTTTTGGCAGGGTTGCCCTGGCTGTTGCCAGAAAGGCTCACGCTCGGCTTAAAGTAGCACTCGGTGACCGTGGCATCATCCTTGTTGGCACGCGCGGCAATGCCGCCCAGGTTCACATCGTTTTGAATGATGGGGATCACGGCGATGGGATTGTACTGACGCGAGCTCAAGTCACCCGCAAAATGGCTTCGAACGAGCTCGTTGCCCTTTTCGGTTAGAATACGACCCGCCAAGCCACCCGTCCACGCACGCGTCACGGCGACGACGCCCACATATGACGCGGCATAGCTGTAGCACTGCGCCGTCGAGAAGCAGTCGATAATCTTGGCCTCGCCCGCCATGCAGCCCACAAAACCCGAGGCGTACACGTTGTTGCCGCCCAGGGCGCCAATGGCCACGTCGTACTTATTGGTGACGTCGGTCATGCCAATCGAGCCATCATCTTTGCGCGTAGGCGTAACGCGGCAGTACTCAATCGTCGAATTTGTAACGTAGCCGGCAAACGCCGCCATATACAGACCCTCACCGCCGAGCGCCTGCACGCCCGAGGTCGTGTTGTTAACGGCGCGGCCACCACGTACCTCGCAGTTATAGAGGGTACAGCCGTCGAGCTCGCCGGCGATGAGACCGCCCTCAAAGCCTGCGTTGGTAATGAGGTTGAGAGCATTGTTGGCGCAGGTCACGTGCAGCGTGCTCTCCATGACCATAACGTTTTCGAAACGCGTTTTGACGGCCTTGCCCACGATAATGCCACCGCGGAAGTCCGCCCACACGTTGGCGTCCTTGACCAGGAAGTTTTTGATGGTGGCGCCGTTGGTCTCGGCAAAAAATCCCGTATCGCGCTCGGGGTCAAAAGCGTCTTTATCGTAGTTCAGGCCCTCAACGGCGTGGTTTTGACCATCGAACACGCCCTTAAACGGATGCTCCTTGTTGCCAAACGACAGATGCTTAACGGTGTCTGCAACGATGGTTTTCATGTCGTCGCTGTCGAGCTCAATGTCGTTATCGAGATAAACGTGCCAGCCGGACGTATCGCGCTCGCGCGACAGCGCCACACACGACAAAAAGTCAGCCTCGTTTTTGATGTGGAATTCGATTTTGGCCTCGGGCACATCCTCGGCATGCACCACCGTTGGCAGCGCCATAACGCAGCAAAGGGCAATCGCTGCGACGGCAACCAGCCTGCTAAGCATACCCCGGTTCATATTCTTGATCTTCATAGGCTAGTTCGCCTCCGGCCAACCCACAACGTCAAGTACGTCGAGGGCGGTATCGCTTGTCTGCTGGTTTTTGGCCTGCACGGCCTGAACATCGATATCGAGCTTGAATGAGCCGCCGCGCGCGGCATCGTGGTAGTCGCCCACAAATCGCAGCGAGTCCATAAGGCTTTCCGTCATGGCGCCGGGGTCGAGCATGCCGCCACGCCCGGCCAATCCACGGTAGTAGTACCACCCATCGCCGCCGTCGATCCACGGGGACCCCTCGTCCGCGTTCACATGAAACGCAACGCTGCCCGAGGCATCCGCACTCGAACCGTCGGGTGCCACTGACGTCATGCGTAGACGAGCGCGAACGTACTCAGGCTGCGCGCCGGCGTTCTCCACGCGTACAATGCGGCTGATGTCAGAGCCCCCGGCCTTGGTGTCGGGATAGTCCCCGCGCTCGTTGGCCTCAAACGGAATCTCCTCGCCCCGCTCGTTGAGGGTGTATTCGCAGACTCGTACCTTCACGCTGCCAAACGATAGGACGTTGTTCGCCGGAACCATATCAACGGTAAAAGCCAGCGTGCCACACATGCACGCCAGGGCCAGCAGCGCAATCGCGGCAAGCGCCAAGGTGCGTTTCTGATTGTCGGAAAGATTGTTGAGCATTACGTTCGCCAATCGTCGATAAAAAGGGGGACCGAGATCCCAGCCCGAATATAGGGGTGGGGGCGGGCCGGGATCTCAGTGGGGGGATTAAGCCTGAGCCTGAGTCTTAGCCCATTCCTTGGCCTGCTTAAGGGCATTCTGCGCGTCAGCATTTTCACCCTGCTCGGTGCCATTCTGGCCCGCGCCAAAGATGTAGGCAGAGACCGTCATCGTGGGAGCCTGTTTCGGGTCAGTAGTAGTCTCGACAACATCGGTGTTGTTCATGGCAGAGGGAATCGTCACGGCAGTGAAAAGCTCATCGGTATAAACGTCCTGCTCTGCTTTGTTGGCTTCGAGCTTTGCAGGCAGGTTCTCTGCGGCAGAGTTCTTGGAGTACATAAACAGACCGCTCACGTACTGGTTGCCAGAGTTGTCAGATTGGTTGGTCTTGACTTGACCCTCAACGGGCTTCCAATTCGTATTTTTGAGCGTAAAGTACGGGGTCTTTTCAAGGCTGGTGCCAGGCTTGACGATGGCATTCTTTACGTAAATGAATACGTATGCATCATCAGAGCCAGCCTTGATGCCGACATTGGGGTTCTTGGCCACAGTGGCGCCAGGAACCATCTTGGAGTTGGCAACCCACTGGGTCTCGAACAGGTAGGCCTTTTCAGTGTTCGGATTATCGGGGTCCGGTTTCTCGGGATCGGTCGGATCAGGCTTGTTTTCCGGGTGGCCAAAGCTACCCACCGTGAACACGTTGTCAATGTGCTCCTGCGCCGTCAGCCATGCATAGGTACCCACACCGGCGGCCATCACCAACAGCAGCAGGGCGGCAATGATGCCGTAGCGCTTTTTCTTCTTGTTTTCCATCGTTCTCTTCCTTTCGAAAATCGACTTCCCCGGCAACGGCCCTTGCCGTTGCCGACACCTCTCCCCTGCCGCTATGAACGCCGCTCCCTCGCATGCGCGCGGGCATGCTTGCCCGCAGGCTCGTCGGGAACCACCCGATCGAGCACTATCGACGCCGCGACCAGCAGCGCCAGAACGGCCACCACAACAAGCAAACCGGGCATCGTCGTGCAATATGCGTTAACGAAGCCCAGGTAAGGGACACAAAAAGAGACAGTGCCGATCACGCGTGAAAAAGGCGTCTGCTCGGCATCGTGCATGATGGTTCCATCTGCATTTTTGTTTGCGATTCCCTGCGTGCCGATCGTCTGCGCGGCAGGGTCGATCTCGTACACCTGGTGCGTCACCACGGCGCCGTCCGATCGGTAAAAGGTTGCATTGTCGCCCACGGTAATATCCGTTGGCTCAACCTGGCGGACAAACACCATGGAGCCAACGGGAAGATCGGGTTCCATAGAGCCCGAAAGCACAGCAAAGGGCATGTATCCAAATGCGCGAGGCACAAAAGAAACAACGGCAAGGGCTATGACAAGCGCGAACGCCAAGCTACTCAAAAGTGCAATAAATCGTTTGAGTCTACGCGCAGCCAAAGTGATAATTCATCCCCCTTGAGGACCTATTCGACCCATCCAAAGGTCAGCAAGTTTCAACAGGAACCGCAAGGCGCTTGAAAAGTGAGTCCGAAATAAGCCAATTTGGAATCTTTTCGTAATAAAAACATAGCGATGTGCTACACATTTTTCAATGTTTTGTCGCTAAATGCTACCTATTTTGGCGTAAGTGGTCATTTATCACCAAATTAGTCTGTTTTATCCAATATCTGTGACTAACCCCCTACGCAACTTCCCCATAGAGGGATCATTTTTTTGCGAAACTAAAATAATGGTACCCCCCCCCACATTAAAACAAACTGCTGGAAGCGCCATTTATTTCCGACCCCTTTTACTAGAGTTTTTATGACAACCTCATGTAGTTCGCAGCCCATAACCCTCTGAAAACCGTGTCCCAGAATTCCCGTCCGGAGTGGGATGCGGCTTCCGCTTGTGGCCCCGTTGGGAAGCCGTATCCCGCTTCGATCACAAATTCCGGGTCGCACTTTCCGCCAAGACCCTCAACCGGAAACTACATCCCATTTCTCGACCGAATGCTGGGATGTAGTTTCCACAGAGCCCTTCACCGGGAAACCGCATCCCATTCCAAAGGCAAATTCCGGGACGCAGCTTCCGCAACCCCACCCATCCGGAAATCCCATCCCACTCCGCACACATCCGGGCATAGAACAATCAGCTTACTAGGCCTTCCATCAATAAAGGGGCGCCCTCGTGTCATGAAAAAAAGCCTCGAGAACTTCGAGGCTTTCACCATTTGTATTGTTTTGCACGAAGGACCGCGAACGGCGAAGCTACTCTCCCAGCACGGCCTTCTTGGCGGCTGCAGCCATGTTATCCAGATCCTCCTTGGTGGGGTGATCCTTTGCGGCAACCCAGTTGTCGAGTAGCATCTTAAATCGGGCGTTTTCGGGATCTTGCTCGAGCATGGCCTCGTAGCGCTGCTTGACCGCGGGGCCCATCTTGCCCTGGCACATCGCCCAGCCTACAAGCTCGGCATCATTGGCCAAATTTGAGGTCACGCGATCGATAATCTGCCTAAAATACTCCTCACTGGCCCCAAAGCCGCAGGTGCCAAACAGGAACACGCGCTTGCCGTGCAAGGCGGAAAGCAACGCCGCGACCGAAGGCGTGCACGCGCCCTTGTCGCACCAAAAGCCGACGAGCACCGTGTCGGCCGCGCAGGCGCCCTGCGCCTCGAGCGCAACCTGATCTGCATCCGCATCGTCGCTCAACGCCGCGGCATGGACAAACTCAACACCCGCAGCCTGCAGCGTACGCTTGATCGCACCCGAAACCATCCTGGTATTACCGCTCTTGCTGTTAACCACCAAAGAGCACGTCATAGTCACGTTGCCTCGTTTCCCCCAAAACTAAAGCCACTAATGCAATTTATTAGATGAATATCTTAGTACTAACGTGACAGATGTAAACCACCGTCTGTCGATTGATTAATTTGCCCCACGGGCTTGCTCACTGGGCGAATTGGCTGCGGTAGAGTTCGGCGTAGAAGCCGCCTGCCGCTAGCAGCTCGTCGTGCGTGCCGCACTCGATAATCTGCCCGTCGCGCATCACCAGAATGCAGTCGGCGTTACGAATCGTGCTCAGGCGGTGCGCCACGACAAAGCTTGTGCGGCCAGCCATGAGCTCGTCGAATGCCGCCTGCACCTGCAGCTCGGTGCGGGTATCGATGCTCGAGGTCGCCTCGTCCAGCAGCAGAATCGCCGGGTCGGTGAGCATGACGCGCGCGATGCACAGCAGCTGTTTTTGACCCTGGCTAAACGTGCCGCCGTCCTCGCCGATTACCGTATCGTAGCCGCCTGGCAGCTGCACGATAAACTTGTGCGCGTGCGCGCGCTTGGCAGCTTCGATAACCTGCTCGCGCGTGGCGTCGGGACAGCCGTAGGCGATGTTTTCCGCCACCGTGCCCTCGAACAGCCAAGTGTCCTGCAACACCATGCCAAAGGCGCGGCGCAAGCTTGCGCGCGTGTAATCACGCGAGGAACGGCCATCGACCGCAATGCGACCGGCATCGATATCGTAGAACCGCAGAAGCAGGTTGATGAGCGTCGTCTTGCCACAGCCCGTGGGACCGACCAGGGCAAAGCGCATGCCGGGCTTGGCCTCGATGCAGATGTCCTGCAGCAGCTTGCGGTCGGACACGTAGCTAAAGTCCACATGCTCAAAGGCGACCTCGCCCTGCGGGGCGGCAAGTTCCACGGCATCCGCCGCATCGGGCTCCTGCTCGCGCGCATCGAGCAGCGCAAACATGCGGCGCGCCGAGGCGTACGCGGTCTGAATCTGCGTAATGACGTTGGTGACCTCGTTGAACGGCTTGGTGTACTGGTTGGCATAGGACAGGAAGATCTGCACGCCGCCCACCGTAAGCGCCGCCGGCACGCCCGTGATCACGCCCACACAGCCAATCACAGCGACCACGGCATAGATGATGTTATTGATAAAGCGCGTGCCGGGGTTGGAGAGCGAACCCATAAACTGCGCGCGCTCGCCCGCGGTGCAGAGCTCGGCATTGAGGGCATCGAAGCGCAGCTGCGCGTTGGGACCATAGGCAAAGGCGTCGACAAGCTTTTGCTCGCCTACGTACTCCTCGATATGACCACCGAGCTGCCCTTGAATACGCTGCTGCGCCGTAAAGCTTTTGTTGGAGAGCTTGGCGATGGCGCCGGCCGCAAAGATGGAGAGCGGCGTGACGAGCACCACCACGAGCGTCATGGTCAGGTTAATGGAGAGCATAAACGCGAGCGTGCCCACGATGGTGATAACGCCGGTGAAGAGCTGGGTAAAGCCCTGCAGCAGACCGTCGCCCACCTGGTCGACGTCGTTGACCACGCGGCTCATAAGGTCGCCGTGGGCATGGCTGTCGATAAAGCTGAGCGGCATGCGGCTGAGCTTATCGCTCGCCTCCACGCGCATGTCGCGCACCGTTTCGTAAGACAGGCGGTTGACGCAATAGCCCTGCAGCCACTGGAAGGCCGCAGCACCTACGACGACAATCGCGAGCTTGGTAACGAGCGGCAGCAGCGCATCGAAGTCCACCTGCCCGGCGGCGACGATAAGGTCGATGCCCTCGCCAATGAGAATGGGCGTGTAGAGCTGCAGAATCACCGAGACGGCGGCACTCAAAAACGATGCCGCAAACGAGACGCGGTGCGGACGGACATAGCCCAGCAGGCGGCGGGTCACCGCACCCACGGGATAGCGCTCGGGATCGCCGGGCTGGCGCGGACCGTCTCCCAGGTCGTTGAGGCTATCGTTGCCGGACACGTTGGCCGTCATCGTGGCGACCGAACCGGAGGAAGTGTACGGATTCATTTAGCAGCCCTCCTTTGCGCAGACGGATGCGGGGGCGGTCGGGGCACCTGGGGCGAGCGCGGGCGCTGTGCTCCCCCGCTGGCCCTCAAGCTCCTCGCGGCGCAGCTGCGACTGGCAAATCTCGCGATAGAGCTGGCAGGTCGCGTACAGCTCATCGTGCGTGCCCAGGCCCGCGACCGAACCGTGATCGAGCACGCAGATCATGTCGGCGTCGCGCACGGTCGAAACGCGCTGGCTCACGATGACGGTCGTGAGCGGCAGCCCGCCCTCGGCGGCACCGCGCACGCTGCGCTCGCGGATGGCGTGGCGAAGCGCCGCGTCGGTCTTAAAGTCGAGCGCCGAGGCAGAATCGTCCATGATCAGAACCTGCGGCGAGCCCACTAAGGCGCGCGCGATAGTCAGGCGCTGGCGCTGACCGCCGCTAAAGTTCTTGCCGCCCGCCTCGACCGGGGCATCCAGGGCTTGGGGCTTGTTGCGCACGAATTCGCTGGCCTGCGCCATATCGAGCGCCGCCCAGAGCTCATCGTCGGTCGCTGACTCGTCACGCCAGGTCAGGTTGCTGCGGATGGTGCCGCTCACCAGCGACGCGCGCTGCGGGACGGTCGCGACCACATGGCGCAGCTGGTCGAGCGGCCAGGCGCGCACGTCGGCGCCCATCACGCTCACGCTGCCAGCGCTCGCATCGTACAGGCGCGGGATAAGCGAAACGAGCGTGGACTTGCCGCTGCCCGTGCCGCCGATAATGCCGAGCGTCTTGCCCAGCGGCAGCTCCAGCGTCACATCGCTCACGGCATTTGCCGCGCCCACGCCAAACGAAAAGCTCGCATGGTCAAAGCTCAACGCAGGAACGGGAGCGACATTGCCCGGCTTGAGCAGCGCGACCGGCTGGTTGCCCCCGTCGGTGATGCTCGGCTCGCAATTGAGCACCTCGTTGATACGCGACGCGCTGGCGCTCGCCTTGGTAAAGACCACGACCAGGTTGGCGACATACACGATGGAGGTCAGGGTCTGCGTCATGTAGTTCACAAACGCCATGACCTGACCCTGCGTTAGCTCGCCCACGTTGACCTGGATGCCGCCCACCCACAGGATGGCGCACACGCCCAGGTTCATCACAAGAAACGTGACGGGGTTGAGAATCGACGAGAGCTTACCCACCGCGATGGCAGTATTGGCCTGGTCATCGGCGGCCTGGGCAAAGCGCTCGCGCTCGTGGTCCTCGCGCACGAAGGCGCGAACCACGCGAGCGCCCGAAAGCCCCTCGCGGCAAATGAGCGCGATGCGGTCGAGCTTTGCCTGCAGCTGCTTGTAGTACGGAATGCAGCGCGCCATGACAAACCAAAACACCAGGCCGATGGCGGGCGTGCAAATCAAAAAGATCATGCCGAGCTTAAGGTCGATGACAAGGGCCGCGCACATGGAGCCCACCGCCAAGAAGGGCCAGCGGATGAGCATGCGCACGCCCAACGCCACGGCAAGCTGCACCTGGTTGACGTCGTTGGTGATGCGGGTGATAAGCGACGGCGTGCCAAAGCGGTCGAGTTCGGCATAGCTCAGTTTGTTGATGTGCTCGTAGAGCGCGCCGCGAATGTCGGTGCCCATGCCCTGCGAGGTCAGCGCCGCCATCTTTTGGCAGACGAGCGTAAACGAGATGCCGATCACAGCCATGGCGCCAAGTACCATGCCGTAGTGGATAACGGCGTTGACATCGTGTGCGCCAATACCCTTATCGATCATCTGGGCAATCACCAGCGGCGTAAGCAGGTCAAAAATCACTTCGATCAGCTTGCACGCTGGGCCGATCACCATATACCGGCGAAACTTGCCACCAAAACGCCTGAGCAGCTCAATCATAAAAAGGCGCTCCCTATCATCATTCACACTCAATTCGAATCATGATAGTACGGTGAGCCCATAATTGCGTAAGCAGCTCGTCATTTCTAATGGGATTCGGTTTCCAAAGAAGCGGAAAGGCACGCGCACACCCAGCCAGTGTCGGGTCGACTAGCTTGGTATACTTACATTAGTGCTACCAAGTTAGTCGCCGACCCTTGAAATGAGGTGCCGAGATGAACGACATTCTCGCAAGAAGAGCAAGACGAGCAACTGCGGGCATCGCCCTTTCCGCGGCACTTGTCGCGGGAATCGCCCCCGTAACGGCGATCGCGGCAGAAACCAGTTCCCCCACCGGTGCGGCCGTTTCGCAGACGAGCGCCGCCAACGGCAATTCGGGCGCCCCGCAGACAGAAGACGCGGCCGCCGCAAAAGAAAAAGCATATGCAGCCATGCAGGAAGCGCTCAAAAACCTCGAGGCCGCAAAAGACGCCGCAAGTCCCGAGAAAATTGCGAGACTCAATGATGACATTGCCCGTTTTCAAGAGCTCCGCGACAAGATGGCGGCGCAAGCCGCCGAATTGAGGGAATCCCTCCCCACCATGCAAGCGGACATCGATGCAGCCCAAGCCAAAAACGACGAGGCCATCAAGCGGGTAAGCAAGCTCCAGGAAAAATTAGACATGAAGCTTGAGGAGCTTAAGGCAGTCGAAGCACTCGGCGACGAGGAGCTTGCCGAAACTATTAAACAGGAAATAAAGCAGTTGCACCAAGAGATCGTAACGGCAAAAGCGCGAGTTGACTTTTGCGAAATGGAGCTCCGCGAGGTCAAGGGCCGCCTCAAAAGTCAGGAAAGACGAGCTAATGACTGTGAACGTTCTGCAGAGAAGTATAAAGCCCATACCGACCGGTTCATAGCCTGGCGAGATGCGCTCCTCGACAATTTGAAAAAAGCGCAAATAGCCTATGACGATGCCTGCAAAGCATACGAAGAGGCGAAAGCCGCGGCGGACAAGGCCGCCTCGCCCGAGATAACGAAACCCGCCGAGACGACAAAACCCTCCAGCTCAGCGCAGCCGGCCGAAACGGCACAGCCCGCCAGCTCGCCCGCGACCGGCAAAAATACCCCGCCAAGCTCCACCAAGCAGGCGAACTTGAGCAGCGGCAAGCAAGCAGATACGACCGCCGGCAAGCTCGCGAACACGGGCGACACAGCGCCGAGCGCAATCGCACTCGCAGGAATCGCCGCCGCAGGCCTCGGAATAACCGCCGCGGGCGTACGCCGTATCAAGAACTCAAGGTAGCTGCCAGAGCATATCGCTCCCACCATTCTACAAGCCCATAGACAAAGAGGCCCGTTTCCCCAACCAAAACCAGGGAAACGGGCCTCTTTATTTGTAAAAACAAATGGTAATGCCACCGTCTCTTGAACCACGCAGCCATCAATGCCCAGACAACACTAGCAAGCCGCGTTCCTTAAGGGATAGATTTAATGGCTGTTAATCAAGGGGTATACGCGCACACCCGATCAATGGCGGGCCAATCGCTTGGTATACTTACATTAGTGCTACCAAGTTAGTCGCCGACCCTTGAAATGAGGTACCGAGATGAACGACATTCTCGCGAGAAGAGCAAGACGAACAACCTTGGGCATCGCCCTTTCCGCGGCACTTATCGCGGGAATCGCCCCCGCAACGGCGATCGCGGCGGAAACCAGCGCCCCCACCGGTGCAGTTGCCTTGCAGACGGAAGATGCGGCCGCCGCAAAAGAAAA
>CAJMOX010000008.1:0-133946 GCA_905215135.1 uncultured bacterium | reverse complement strand
CGCACATGTACGGATGAATGTGGGAGGTGTTCGGATAAAGTTGATAATCAAGGGACTATCGGCAAGCGAGGAGCAATTAAACAAGTTGGTTGATAATTGCATGAAAGCAGATATACTACAATTGATTAGATAGAGGAGGTTTCTACATGGACGTTATTAACAAAGATCTCTTGGAGCAACTGAAAGAGTCTCAGGAAGAGGGCGTCGTGGTAGAAGTGTTCGACTTTGAGGACTACATGGATAAATTCTGCCATTAGTTTCGGAATTTACTTGCCTCGCTTAAAGGAGAAGTCGATTATCGATTTCTCCTTTTTTAATTAAAGATATTTTTGGAATACATGCTCTTAGCACAGGTTGGCGTCTCGGTAAATTGGGAGGTTGCTTTGGCTAGTTAGAGATATGTGAACGTCCGTTAGACTGAATCTCAGGGTAGAAGGGGCCTCCAGTGTCCAGATCAACAAGGCAATGCTGCGTTTCGGCTAATAAGAACGATGGCTTTTTGCGTGTGGCGGCGGCGTCGCCGCAGATTCGCGTCGCCGATGTCGAGGGCAATGTCGAGGTTGCGCTGGCGGCTGTTCGCGATGCTGCCGAGCGCGGCGTTCATGCTCTGGTGCTGCCCGAGCTTAACCTGACCGGCTATACCGCGGCCGACCTGTTCCATAATCGCACACTGCTGCATGTCTGCGAGGCTGCTCTGGCGCATATCCTCGATGAGACTCGCGAGCTGCCGATTGTCTTTACCATCGGTCTTCCCGTTGCAGTTGCCGAGAATATCTACAACTGCGCCGCCGTGTGCTGCGCGGGCGAGCTTTTGGGCCTCACGGTCAAGAAGTATTTGCCCAACTATGGCGAGTTCTATGAGCGCCGTTGGTTTGCTCCGGCGCCTGCGGATCCCGTGTGGGTTGAATTTGCCGGTCAGGGTCCGGTCCCGCTGGGTTCGGGGCTTGTCTACCGTTGCTGTGATGAAGGCGCCGAGGACCTGGTGCTGGGCGTTGAGGTCTGTGAGGACCTGTGGGTGCCGGCACCCCCTTCGACCGAGATGGCGCTTGCCGGTGCGACGGTGATTCTCAACCCGTCGGCCTCGGATGAGATTATCGGTAAGGCAGACTACCGCCGCAGCCTTATCTCCAATCAGAGTGCGCGCCTGTACTGCGCCTATGCCTATGCGGATGCGAGCGAGGGCGAGTCCACGACCGATATGGTCTTTGCGGGGGAGAACCTCGTCTACGAAAACGGTTCGAAGCTCGCCGCGACGAAGCTCCTCACTTGCGATATGGCCGTCGCCGACGTCGATCTTGACCGCCTGGTTGCCGAGCGCCGTCGCTCGACGACGTGGACACGCGCGGACGATGCGCTGGAGGCCACGACCGTTGAGTTTTCGTTTGAGGGCGTGCTGGCCAAAGAGCCTGTTCTGCGCGATGCCTGCGATATCGACCGCGTTTTCCCTCGCGCGCCTTTTGTGCCGGCCGACCACGGTGATCTGGCCGAGCGCTGCGAGACTATTCTCAATCTGCAGACTGCTGGCCTCAAGACTCGCCTTGCCCATACGGGCACCAAGGCGGCCGTCATCGGCCTTTCGGGTGGCCTGGACTCCACGCTGGCACTGCTTGTGACCGTGCGCGCCTTCGATGCACTGGGGCTGCCGCGCACGGGTATCACGGCGGTCTCCATGCCCGGCTTTGGCACGACGCACCGCACCAAGTCCAATGCCGAGTCGCTTGCTTGCGATCTGGGTGTCTCCTTCCGCGAGGTCTCGATCCATGCTGCCGTTGAGCAGCACTTTAAGGACATCGAGCACGACCCGGCCGTTCAGGACGTGACCTACGAGAACAGCCAGGCGCGCGAGCGTACGCAGATTCTCATGGACTTGGCCAACCAGGCCGGCGGCTTTGTCATCGGTACCGGCGACCTGTCGGAGCTGGCGCTCGGCTGGGCTACCTATAACGGCGACCACATGAGCATGTACGCCGTCAACGCGAGCGTGCCCAAGACGCTCGTACGCCATCTGGTGCGCTATGCGGCCGATGTCTTTGGCGGGCGCATCGCCACCACGCTGCTCGACATCCTCGATACGCCGGTGTCTCCCGAACTTCTGCCGCCCACGGGCGACGGCGAGATCGCCCAGAAGACCGAAGACCTGGTGGGCCCCTACGAGCTGCACGACTACTTCCTCTACTACCTGCTGCGCTTTGGCTTTGAGCCGGGCAAGATCTACCGCATGGCGCTCAAGAGCTTTGGGGGCGTCTATGACGAGGTGACGATTCATACGTGGCTGCGTACGTTCTACCGCCGCTTCTTTGCTCAGCAGTTTAAGCGCAGCTGCCTGCCCGACGGTCCCAAGGTGGGCTCGGTGACGCTCAGCCCGCGCGGCGATTGGCGCATGCCGAGCGACGCCAGCTCGCGCCTGTGGCTCGCGCAGATCGACGCACTCAATCCGATTGACTAAGGTTGGCTAAATTGAACCAATATAGGGGTTGCAAGCGGTACACTTTTGCAATCTGATGGCCCGTATCGCGCGGCGCTCTTGTCGGAGCGCCGCGTTTTTTATATCGAAAGGTGGCACCATGCAGGCATCGCAGCGTCTCGGCCGCTTTGGCGCGGAGGTATTTGCCTCGCTCAACAACAAGCTTCTCGCGCTGAAGGCTCAGGGTAAGACCATTTACAACATGAGCGTGGGAACGCCCGACTTTAAGCCGTACGACCACGTGGTCGAGGCACTCACGCAAGCAGCCCAAGATCCCGAGATGTGGAAGTATGCCCTGCGCGACCTGCCCGAGCTCAAGCAAGCCGTATGCGATTACTATGAGCGTCGCTTTGGCGTTTCGGGCATTACGCCGTCCATGGTGCAGTCGTGCAACGGCACGCAGGAGGGCGTGGGCCATTTGGGCCTGGCCCTGCTCGATCCGGGTGACACCATTCTGGTTCCCGATCCGTGCTATCCGGTCTTTGAGGCGGGTGCCAAGATCGCCGATGCCAAGCTCGAGTACTATCCGTTGGTCGCCGAGCATAATTACCTGCCCTATGTGGCGGGCATCGATCCCGAGGTGGCCGATCGTGCCAAGTACATGATCGTGTCGCTGCCCGCCAACCCGGTGGGCTCGGTGGGCACGCCCGAGGTCTACGAGGAGATCATCGCTTTTGCCCGCGAGCACGACCTGCTGATCGTTCACGACAACGCATATTCCGACATCGTGTTCGACGGCGAGCCGGGCGGCAGCTTCTTGCAGTATCCCGGCGCGCTCGAGGTGGGCGTGGAGTTCTTCTCGCTCTCCAAGTCGTTTAACGTCACCGGTGCGCGTATCGGCTTTTTGGTCGGCCGCGAGGACGTGGTCTCTGCCTTTGCCAAGCTGCGCGGCCAGATCGACTTTGGCATGTTCTTCCCGATCCAAAAGGCTGCCATCGCCTGCTTGAACGGTCCGCGCGATGAGGTCGAGGCGCAGCGCCTGAAGTACCAGGAGCGCCGCGATGCCCTGTGCGACGGTCTGGAGGGCCTGGGTTGGGAGCGCCCCAATGCGCATGGTTCCATGTTTGTGTGGGCCAAGCTTCCCGGCGGCCGTACCGATTCCATGGCGTTTTGCGAGGAGCTCATGGAGAAGGCCGGCGTTGTGGTAACGCCGGGTGCGAGCTTTGGGCCTTCGGGCGAGGGGCACGTGCGCATGGCGCTGGTTTTGCCACCCGAGCAGATCGCTCTGGCTGTCGAGGCCATTCGTGAGGCGGGCCTGTATTAGGGTGTCTTTCCGTTGCGTCAATAGTTCGAAACCGATTTCGTGCAGTTATTTTACGAATCCTGCAAACAATTTCGGTAAACGGTCGATTTTTGGCTGCGAATAGGAGCATAATCAAAGTCCCGATTGGATGTATTGGGATTACGGCAAGCCGCTCGGGTCGTTCCCGGGCGGCTTGCTTGTGGAGAGAGATGGGAGTTTCTAATGGTTAACGAGAAGAAGGTCGCTATTGTCGGTTGCGGTTTCGTCGGTTCGTCTTCGGCGTTCGCGCTGATGCAGAGCGGTCTGTTCTCTGAAATGGTCCTCATCGACGTGGACAAGAACCGCGCCGAGGGTGAGGCCCTGGATATCGCGCACGGCATGACGTTTGCCGAGCCGATGAAGATCTATGCCGGCGATTATTCCGATGTCGCCGACGCCGCTATGATCGTCGTCACCGCTGGCGCTGCCCAGAAGCCCGGCGAGACCCGCCTGGACTTGGTCAACAAGAACGTCAACATCTTCAAGTCCATTATTCCCGAGATTAAGAAGTCTGGCTTCGACGGCATTCTGCTCATCGTCTCCAACCCGGTCGATGTTCTGACCTATGCCGCCATCAAGATGTCCGGCCTGCCCGAGGGCCATGTCATCGGCTCCGGCACCGTGCTCGACACCGGCCGCCTGCAGCAGATGCTCGGCGCCCACGTCGAGGTCGATCCGCGCGACGTCCAGGCCTACGTCATGGGTGAGCACGGCGACTCCGAGTTTGTCGCTTGGTCCAGCGCTCAGGTTGCCGGCGTTCCGCTGAACACCTTCTGCGAGCTTCACGGCCACCTGGAGCACGAGGCCGCCGAGAAGCGCATCGCTGAGGACGTCAAGAACTCCGCCTACACCATCATCGAGAAGAAGCACGCCACCTACTACGGCGTCGCTATGGCCGTTAAGCGCATCTGCACTGCCGTCATGCGCGATGAACAGACCGTTCTGCCCGTCTCCTCGCTCATGGTGGGCGAGTACGGCCTGTCTGATCTTGCCATCTCCATGCCGACCGTCGTTGGCCGCGACGGCGTTGTCTGCCGCGTCCCCGTGCCGCTGGACGATGACGAGCAGCATGAGCTCACCGCCTCCGCCAAGGCCCTCAAGGACATCATCGACAGCGTCGACTTCTCCTGCTAAATTCGGCTCGTTTAAGCAACAGGCTACAATGAAGGCGTCTGGGTCCATGTGACCCGGGCGCCTTTTTGGTGCATCGGGGACAGGTTTGTTTGCGTCAAATGAGGTGCAAACGCTGCAAAACCAACCTGTCCCCCCTTGCACCGTTGTTGATGGGAGGGCCATGTCTGATTCGCCTAACTTTTTGACCTATGCCCAGACGGCGTTTGATCCGTTTGAGGAGCGGCCGTTCTGCGCGGTGGATAGCCTGGTCTTTGCGTGGTTGTCCTATTTGCGTTTGCCGGGTGATATGGCGGAGCTGACGAACTGGCAGGGCCTAGACGTACGCGAGCTGCTGCGTGCCGAGTGCTACCGGGATATGATTGACGATTTGTGGGACCCAGAGGGGAGCAAGGCCTTGCTGGAGGCCGTGGCAGCAAGTCCTCGCTACCGTGGCGTGCACGTTTGCGGCTATCGTGCCGTGAGCGATGTGGTGGCGACAGAGCAGTTTGCAGCCATGGCGTTCCGGTTTCCGGCGGGGTTTAGCTATCTTTCCTTCCGGGGGACCGACAGCACGATTGTGGGCTGGAAAGAGGACTTTAACATGGCGTTCCGGTATCCTGTGCCGGCCCAGGAATCCGCGGCGCGTTATGTGGACGAGGCGGCGGATGCGATTGACGGGCCGCTTTTGTGCGGAGGTCATTCCAAGGGTGGAAACCTTGCGGTGTACGGTGCGGCGATGTGCTCCGATGTCGCCCGTGCGCGAATCGAACAGGCGTATTCCCATGATGGTCCGGGTTTCGTCGAGGAGTTTCTGAACGGCAACGCCTTTGCCGATCTTTCCGGTCGAATCGACAAGACGCTACCTCGGTCGTCGATCTTTGGCATGATGTTCGAGACGCAGGAGGACTATGCCATCGTTGAGAGCACCGAGTTCAGCCTGCTGCAGCACAATCCCTTTAGCTGGGTGGTTGATGGTCGCGACTTCGTGTACTGTGAGCGCCTGTCCGCCGGTGCTCGATACGTTGATGGCTCCATTCGCGAGATGCTGCTTGCAGTTTCGCCTAGCGAGCGCGAGCGTTTTGTAGATGCGTTGTTCTCCGTGTTTGAGGCTACGGGTGCTGAGCGGTTTGCGGATATCGCTGGGAATCTGCGCGAGAGCCTGCCCGTGATGCTCCAGGCTGCGCAAGGGTTTGACAAGGATACGCGACGCTTTGTCTCGCAGACCATCGTGGCAATTCTTAAGTGTGCGCTGCTGCCCAAACGTCCCGAGTTCAGCGTGCCTTCTAGTGGTAAGAGCCTGGCAGAACAGCTCGAGGTATGGCAGTCCGAGCTCCTGCGCTAGCCATTGGTGCAAAGCAACCTGTCCCCGATGCACCAATCTTCGATGCGCCTGGGGCGGGCTCGACCGCTATACTGGTTCGTGCTCAATTCAATCTAGAACGGAATGCCGTATATGAAAATCAATCATGCGATTCTGCATATCCTGGACTTTGACTCTGCCGTCAACGTTATGAGCCAGCGCGAGCTCGATATCGAGAGCCGTACCGTGCGCAACTTCGTGACCACGCATCTGCGCCGCGCACGTACCTCGGCCGACAATAAACGCGCCGCGTTTGCCGAGAACTCTGCGTTTGGCGGCGAGCTCAAGGGCTATTTCTTTGGCGAGCGCGAGTTCGTAGACCTGTCGCAGCAGATTGCGGAGTTCATTTCCTCCGAGCTTACCAAGGCCGAAAAAGCCGAGTCCACCGATGTGCTCGTGGCCGACTTTGACGACGATGAGGATGCCCGCTGGTTTGCCGTGATGCTGCTGGGCTCCAAGCAGGCCTTTATGCATGAGGTGGGCCGCGAGGAGGGCGAGGTACGCAACGACATCGCGCGCCACTATGCTATCCTGCCGAATCCTTCCCAAAAGGTGCCAAGCTATGCCATCGTGCGTGCGAGCACCATGGAGATCGGCTATGTGGACAAGAAGCGCAAGATTGCCGGCGAAGACCGCATGCTCATTCCCGACGGTCTGCTGCAGTGCGATACGGGCGTGTCGGGCAAGGAGGTCATCGACACCGTGACGCGCGTGGTCGAGGAAGTCGCCGAGGAGCACGGTGCCAATACGGCCGTAGCGCTCGCTAAGGTTAAGGCTGCCGTTGCCGAGAAGGTTGAGGATGACGAGGAGCTTCCGCCCTGGGATATCGTCGATGAGGTCTTTGAGGACGAGCCGGTCATCAAGGAAAGTGTGCGCGCGGCACTGACCGAGGAGAAGGTTCCCGAGCGCGTTCCCGTGGAGCGCAAACAGGTCGAGCGCGCGGCGGTGCGCAATCATAAGATCCGTACCGACACGGGTATCGAAATCAGCTTCCCGGCCGAGATGGGTTCGAACTCCGAGTACATCGAGTTTGTCAACGAACCCAACGGCCTCATCTCCATCGAACTCAAAAACATCGGCAGCATCGAGAATCGATAAGTTGCGTTACGCCTGCAGCGAGAAAGCGAAGGCCGAAGCCCCCTTGGAGCTTCGGCCTTTTTGTTTAGGGCTGAATTGCCCCGCAGGTTGAGCATAAGTCAGCGAAAACGCCCCTAGGCGAGCAAGGTGACGTGAAAGAGGAGGGAAGCGTACTTCGGTACGCGACCGACGATTGAACGTCAGATTGCCGCCTAGGGGCGCTTGCAGCGTCGAGCCGTTACGCGGTTTGGTAAAACCGCGTAACCCTACAGCTGGCGCAGGCCTTCCTCGAGACCGGTCTTGCTGTCGGTCTGGGCGTCGCGCATCTTGATGACGCGGGCGGGGACACCGGCCACGACGGCGCCGGCGGGGACGTCCTCGACGCACACGGCGCCGGCGGCGACAACAGCGCCCTTGCCCACGCGCACGCCTTCCAGGACCACGGCGTTTGCGCCGATCATGACATCGTCCTCGATGATGACGGGCGTGGCGCTGGCGGGCTCCACAACGCCTGCCAGCACGGTGCCGGCGCCGATATGGCAGTTCTTGCCCACGGTGGCGCGGCCGCCCAGCACGGCGCCCATATCGATCATGGAACCCTCGCCGATAACGGAGCCGATGTTGATGATGGCGCCCATCATGATGACGGCACGGTCGCCGATCTCGACGCGGTCGCGGATGATCGCGCCTGGCTCGATGCGGGCGTTGATGCCCTTAAGGTCGAGCATGGGCACGGCGGAGTTGCGGCAGTCGTTCTCCACATCGTAGTAATCGATGGAATCGGCGTTGGCGTCCAGGATGGCCTTAAGCTCATCCCAGTCACCAAAGACGGTCTTGCCACGACGACCGCCGTAGACGTGTGCATTGCCCCACTGGACCTTCATGCCCGGCTTTTCGCGCACGTACAGTTTGACGGGCGTCTTTTTGGGCGCGGTGGCGATGTAGTTGATAATCTCTTGGGCATCCATCTCGGCTGCGTTACTCATATGCTGTCTCTCCTTTGGGTGGATCCGGTTGATACCTGGTTAGGCAAACATGACCTGGTCGAATGTATAGAAGCCGGGTTCGCGGGTGACGAGCTTTTGCGCGGCTGCCAAGGCGCCGTTGACAAAGATCTGACGACTCGTGGCGCGGTGAGTGAGCGTGATCTCCTCGTCCTGACCAAAGAAACTCACCTCGTGCACGCCGGCGACGGTGCCGCCGCGCAGCGAGTGCATGCCGATTTCCTGGGGGTCGCGCGCGCCGCACATGCCCTCGCGTCCGTAGACGGGGTGGTAGCCTGCCTCGGGCTCGGCCTCGACTATGGCGTCGAGCAGCAGCTTGGCGGTGCCGCTGGGGGCATCAACCTTTTGGTTATGGTGCGTCTCGACGATTTCGCAGTCAAAGCCGGGCAGCTCGCGTGTGGCCTGTGCTACCAGATGACGCAGGGCGGCGATGCCGATGGAGTAATTGCCGGAGTGCATGACGCGGGCGTTCTGACCCAGCTCGCGCAGGCAGCCCATCTGCTCGGGTGTGTAGCCCGTGGTGCCCGAGACTAACGCGGCGCCTGTACGCTTGACATAAGCGACGACGGCGTCAAAGGTCACGACGTTCGAGAAGTCGATGATGACGTCGGCTGCCGGGGCACTCTCGAGTTCGGACAGATCGAAACCGATCTGGGCGACAATGTCGAAAACGGGCTGACCGGCGGCGTCGACAACGCCCTCGGCGGTAGTGCGGATGAGCGAGCCCATGCGGCCCGTTCCCATAATGACGGTCTTAATCAAGCAGACCAGCTCCCTTCAAAGCATCGGTAAGTGCAGCGCGCGTGTCGTTGGCCATGGGGCACAGCGGCATACGGTAGTTTGCCTCGATCATACCCATCTGAGCGAGCGCCTCTTTGACGGGGATGGGGTTGACCTCACTAAAGAGGGCGTTGATGAGCGGCTGACCGGCAATCTGGATATCGCGGGCGCGCTCCACGTCGCCGTCCAGATAGGCGCGGCACATGTCGTGCACGAGCTGCGGCTGAACGTCGGCCCACACACTGATGGTGCCCGAGGCACCCAGGCTCATGAGCGGCACGGTGAGTGCGTCTTCGCCCGAGTACATGCGGAAGTCATCAGACAGCAGGTGGGCGATTTTGGCCGCGTAGGCGACGTTGCCCGAGGCCTCCTTGATACCCATGATATTGGGGTGCACGGCCAAGCGCTCCACGTTGCGCTCGCTGATGCCGCAGCCACAGCGGCCGGGGATGTTGTACAAGATGCAGGGGATGTCCACGGCATCGGCGACGGTCTTAAAGTGCTGGTAGATGCCCTCTTCGTTAGACTTGTTGTAGTAGGGGGTAATGAGCAGCAGGCCGTCGGCGCCCAGGCCCTGATAGGTGAGCGACTTGGTGAGCATGGTCTGCGTGGAGTTAGAGCCCGAGCCGGCAATAACGGGGACGCGGCCTGCAACCTGCTTGACCACCGCGGCGACAACGGAGTTGTCCTCGTCGTCGGTCATCGTGGCACTCTCTCCGGTGGTGCCCAGGGTGAGGATGGCGTCGGTGCCATTTTGCAGGTGGAAATCGATAAGGCGCTCGAGTGCTTCAAAGTCGACGCTGCCGTCCTTTTTAAACGGCGTGACAAGGGCGACGATTGAGCCCTCGAGATTGCGGATGTCCATGTTCTTCTCCTTCGCTTCCGCGATCTGGATGCGTTTGTTCCATTGGGCAGCGACTGCCAGGCGCTCGTCCTGGGCGCGACGGCGGGCGGCATCGGCGCGCGACTTAGCCAGTAGCTCTCGGCCGTACGACAGCACGTCGAGCGTGGCAAAGTAATCGCCCGGGCGCTCGGCGCGGCGGATGAGGTCGGCCGAGCCATCGGGGCGCAGCAGGACCTCGGCGGAGCGCAGGCGTCCGTTGTAGTTGTAGCCCATGGAGTAGCCATGCGCGCCGGTGTCGTGAATCACGAGCAGGTCGCCCATGTCGATATGCGGCAGCTCGCGATTGATGGCGAACTTGTCGTTGTTCTCGCACAGATTGCCCGTGATGTCGTACGTGTCCGTGACGGGCGCTGCGGTCTTGTCGGCGCCGCCCGGCTGGCCCATCACCGTAATGTGGTGGTAGGCGCCATACATGGCAGGGCGGATCAGGTCGACGGCGCTTGCGTCGACGCCGATATAGTCCTTGTAGATCTGCTTCTCGTGGATGGCCTTGGTGACCAGGCAGCCGTAGGGGCCCATCATGAAGCGGCCCATCTCGGTGCAGATGGCCACGTCGCTCATGCCGGCGGGAACCAGGATCTCGTCGTAGGCAGCGTGTACCCCCTCGCCGATGGCGTGGATGTCGTTTGCCTGCTGCTCCGGCAGGTAGGGGATACCGACGCCGCCGGACAGATTGATGAAGGCGACGTGTGCACCGGTCTCGCGCTCCAGGCGTACGGCAAGCTCAAAGAGGATGCGCGCGAGCTTGGGGTAGTAGTCGTTGGTGACGGTGTTGCTGGCAAGGAATGCGTGGATGCCAAAGCGCTCGGCGCCCTTGGCCTTGAGCGTGCGGAAGGCTTCGAAGAGCTGCTCGGTGGTCATGCCATATTTGGAGTCGCCCGGGTTGTCCATGATGCCGTTGGAGAGCTGGAACAGGCCGCCCGGATTAAAGCGGCAGCTGACCGTCTTGGGAATGGGCCCCGCAACGCGCTCAAAGAACTCGATGTGGCTGATGTCGTCGAAGTTGACGATGGCGCCCAGCTTGTCAGCGAACTCAAAGTCGGCCGCCGGCGTGTCGTTGGACGAGAACATGATGTCATGCCCCGTGATGCCCAGCGAGCGGGCGATCATGAGCTCGGTATAGCTCGAGCAATCGCAGCCGCAGCCGTATTCGTTGAGAATGGAGATGAGCGCCGGGTTGGGGTTGGCCTTGACGGCAAAGTATTCCTTAAAGCCCGGGTTCCATGCAAAGGCGTCGCGCACTTCTTGCATGTTGCGGCGGATGCCTGCCTCGTCGTATAGATGAAACGGCGTGGGGAATTGCTCGACGATATGCTCGAGCGTCTCCTTGTCCACAAACGGCTGCTTGGCCGCATATGCCTCGTTGGGGGTCAATGCCATGTCCCGTAAACCTCGCTATCCAGACGGCGCCATCTGCGCATCGAATCCGCATAGCGTGGACCCAATGTCCGGATAGCGCTCCCGCATTGCTGCAGACAGTCCTGTGGGTGTTTCCTACAGGCCCACCAGGTTGTTCGTGCCCGAAAAACCCAGTTCGGCGGGTTTCGCCTCCCCACGGGGTCAAAGCCTGCCGGCTCGCCCGCGGTTCTTCGTGCCCGCGCCTCTATCAAGTGGTAAAGACCCTACCACGTTGCACTTTACCAAACAAGAGTATTCGTATATAACGTTTAAAAAATGCAAGGATATGCTGGAAATAAGGGTGTGGCAATCTTGCGGCACAATAGATGGCAACCGACGCGCACCCATGAAAGGAACCTCTATGACCGAGCTCCAAGAACTCCGCCGCTATCGGCGCGACTTGCACAGGATCCCGGAGCTCGACTTCGATCTTCCGCAGACGATCGCCTATATCGAGGGTGTGTTGGCGCCGCTCGCCTGCGAGGTGGCCCATCCGTGTCCCAGCTGCGTCTGCGCTTTCTTCGACGCTGGCGTTGGTGCCGCGCATGCCACGGCGATTCGCGCCGACATGGATGCGCTGCCCATTGTGGAGGCGACGGGCGCGGCTTTCGCCTCGTCTCATCCCGGCAAGATGCACGCTTGCGGGCACGATGGGCACATGGCCATGGCGCTTGTCGCAGCGACGTATGTCGACCGTGCGATTCGCGAGCGGCCGGGTGCCATTAAGCGTAACGTGCTCTTTGTGTTCCAGCCTGCCGAGGAGACGACCGGTGGTGCCAAGACAGTATGCGAGAGCGGTGTGTTCGAGCGCTATGGTGCCGACCGTATCTTTGGCTTTCACGTGTGGCCCGACCTTCCCGCCGGCACGCTGGCGAGCTGTCCCGGTCCGCTGCTGGCGCGTTCGAGCGAGACGCATGTGCACATTCACGGGATGAGCATCCATATCGCCAAGACCTATGGCGTACCGGTCGAGGAATCGCACGATGCGGCGCTGGCTGCTGCCAAGTTCTTGGTTGCCGAGCGCGAGCTGATGGACGAGCTGGGCGCCGATGAGCCCTGTATCGGTAAGTTTGGCCTGCTGCAGGCCGGCACCGTCTGCAACGCCGTGGCGGGGGAGGCCCACGTGGCCGGTAGCCTGCGCGTGTTTACGGACGACATGTTCGACCGCGCGCGAGAGGGCGTGCGCCGCGTGCTCGATGAGGCGTGCGCCGCTACGGGCTGCACGTATGATCTCGACTTTGCCGAGGGCTATCCACCGGTCGATAACGACCCTGAGTTGTTTGCCCGAATCGCGCCCGCTCTGCCCGAATTGCAGCTCGTGGATGAGCCGCTGCTAATCGCCGAGGATTTCGCGTTCTATCAGCGCCATCTGCCGGGCGTGTTCTTCTTGCTGGGCACGGGCGTGCCAGAGGACCAAGACAACCCGAGTGATTCGGATGGCTGCCCCGCCTATGCTACAAGCGCCCTGCATACCGATACCATGCTTTTTGACGAGGAAATCCTGCTCAAAGGCCTCGATGTCTACAAACGACTGCTTGTGATGGAGTGACGATGAGGCGACGTCGGCAATCAGCCGTATATAGTCCGGGTGGATGCGGGTGCGGTTTGCTGCTGCTTCCGGTCATCGCTGTGAGCATTGGCGTGATGTTTGCGCTTGCCGGGCTGGCCGCAGCGGCACTCGTGTTGCTGATTGTGGCCATCGGCGTGACGGTCTGGCTGTGCCGCTCTCGCGAGCAACGCCGTGCCGATGGTAAAACCGATGTTGGATGGACCATCTTTTTAGTCGTCGCCTACCTATTGAGCATCAGCTATTTAGTTTTCTTTATCCTGTTGCTTGTGAGTACCTTTACCGGGGAATCCGTCACGTTGGGTTGATGCACTGCCAGCAGACGGTTGCGCAAAGTGCGTTTGCTCGGCGTTCGGATAACCGCATTGGCCGTTTACCGCAACTTTAGCTCTCAGCTAATGAATTCAAGTTTAATCCTTCCTACGATGTGCTGTGTGCCGGCACGGTAGCCGGATAGATGGAAGGATGCATGATGAAAAAGCTCGAAAACGAAGTGCTGCTGAGCCGTCGCGCTGCACTTGGCGCATTCGCCACTGTTGCCTTGGGGACTGCCAGTCTTCTTGCCGGTTGCGGTAGCGATAAGACGACCGTCACCGAGGACGCCGGCGACGCAGATAAGAAGGAGGAGTCGAAAAAGGAAGAGCAGCCTACGACCGACCTGGCCGTCGGCACGTCTGTTACCACGGCTGCCGGTCTTTCCGTTACTGTCGATTCCGTGCAGACCGGGCTTACCAATTTTGACGGTTCGACCATGACGGGCATTCACGTCACGTACGTCAACAATGGCGATGAGGGCGCGGATTACAATGTCTACGACTGGAAGGGCGAGGACGCCAACGGCGCCCAGCAGAACCAAGGCTATTACAGCGAAGGCTCTGACGAGCTGCAGTCTGGCACCCTTGCCGCCGGCGGCTCCGTTGCGGGCAATATTTACTTTGACGGCGACATCAAGAAGGCCCTGTATTTTGCCAACATGCTCGAAAAGACCGTGACTGCTAGCTGGGTGCTTGCTTAGCGTGTTGATGCCGTTGGGTCGTTTGGAGGTGAGGCCGCGTGCCCGATAAAAAGCTGACGGACGAGTTGCTCAACGAGCTTCTTGATGCGCCAAGTATCGATGGCTATATCAAGGAACACGACTTTGCCGCCCCGTCGCTTTCGGATTACTTAAAGCAGTTGCTGCAAGAGAAGGGGCTCGAGCGTTCGCGCGTGGTGCGTATGGCCGACCTCAACGAGACTTTTGGCTATCAGATCTTTACCGGTTCGCGCAATCCGAGCCGTAATAAGGTGCTGCAGATTGCCTTTGCGATGGCGTTGACGCTCAAGGAGACCAACCGCGCTCTGACAGCTGCCGGGGTAAGCGTCCTCAACTGCAAGGACCGTCGCGATGCAATCATTATCTTTTGCATCGACCGTGGCTGTAGCCTCCAAAAGGTCAATAAAGAGCTGTATCGCTTTGGCGAGGAAACGGTGAGTTAGTGGCCGATGGCTGAGCCGGCGGTGTCACCAGAACAACCATGCAAACGAACGGGGTGCGGACAGCATGAGGTGTCCGCACCCTGCGTTATGATGGACGCTATGGATACTCAGAGCCCAACATATTCCGATGATGAGCTGACTGCTTCACTCGTCGAGCATTTGGCGTCGCTCGACCGCGATGACAGCTATCGTGTGGAGCGCGTGCTCAAGCTCTCGGATGTCGAGACGACCGAACTCGTCTATTTTGAGGGCTCTGGTGGCGGGTCTCTTGGCCCCTTTGTCCGCAAGCGCATCGATGCTTCGGTGCAGATTGGCGGAGCTTATGAGCGCCTGTTTGCGGCCCAGCGCGCCGGTCGTCGTTTTGAGCACTTTCCACGAATCGTCGATTGCCGCCGTGTGGGCGACGAGCTTGACGTGGTGATGGAGTATGTCGAAGGCGAGACACTCGAGGCGTTGGTGGGGCGCTTGGGGGCGACGCCCGATTATGCCCGCGGGCTGTATCCCGTTCTGTGTGAAGCGGTGGGCGAGCTGCATGCTGGTTTTGCGGCTGCGGGGGAGCCGGGGGTACCGGTAATCCACCGCGACCTTAAACCCTCGAACATCATCGTATCGGGCGTGAGGTATGCGGCCGATGCTGGCATGACCTTCTCGTCGCTGGTGATTATCGATTTGGGGATTGCGCGGGTGTGGCGTGACGGGGCCGATGCCGACACAGTTAAGTTTGGAACGCGACCCTATGCGCCACCCGAGCAATATGGTTTTGGGCAGACGAGCGTGCGCAGCGATGTCTATGCGCTCGGCGCGCTTCTGTTCTTTTGTCTGACGGGGGCTGACCCTAAGCCGGGTCAGAATATGCGCGAGCAATGCGAGGCGTGCGACGTCCCCGCGGCGCTGGCTGATGTCATTTGCATGGCCATGGCGCTCGATCCGGCCAAGCGCTTTGCAAGTGCCGAGGCGCTCGGACACGCTGCGCGCGCGGCATACGGGCTGTGTCTGCCTGAGCCTGGCTCGAATAGCACGACGGCGCCTTCAATGGCGCAGGCTGCTCCGCAAATGGCGCCGTCTTTCGGGCGGCGGCCCAAGGAAGTCTCTTCGGTGACTCCTCGCCGCAAGAGCCTGCTTTCACGGATCCCGGAACCCATTGGGCGTATATGGAACGGCATGATCTATGCGGCAACCTTGCTGCTACTGGTCGGAAGCCATTTTGCCGTATTCCAGCCCACGGGAGCCAACCGCAGCTATCCAACGTGGTTTTTGGCCCTTGAGTATTTTCTTATGGTCGATGGCATGGTGGTGCTCATCTCGTTTGGCATGCTCGACCGCCGCAGGCTTCGGCGCCGCTTTCCCGTGCTTGATCGTTATCGGGACCGTGGGTTTGTCACGCTGTGGCTTAAGGCGCTGGGAATTATGTGCGTCATCATGATCGTGATTATTGCCGTCGGCAACGCAACCGGCATAGTCGCTTAATGCAATGTACCGCTACTGCAAAGGGCTCCGATTGGGGCCCTTTGCAGTAGCGCTTAAATGCGGTTCATCTGGTTGCAACCTTGTTGTACCAGTCCTGCCTCGTGGGCGGGGCGAGTGCCCATCGCCATAGGTGTTGTGACGGTTAAATTGCTCCGTGCTTCGAAGCGCCGTCAATTGTCACCACAGAATTCCGTCAACTGTCACCATAATTCGCCGTCAATCCTCACCACAAATTTCCGTCAATCGTCACCATGCAGCTGGTAAAATACCTAATATGGGTAAGTCAAGAAGGAGGCTGTGTGGATAGGTATGTAGATAGATGCATCGATAAGGCAATCAGCCGTAATCTCAATATCTTCGGTGCGGTCCTCATTCAGGGTCCAAAGTGGTGCGGAAAGACCACTTCGGCTAGTCGTTTTGCTAATTCATCCTTGTCTCTTTCCGATCCGGCTGGAAATTTTTCCGCTCTCCAGCTGGCACGGATCGATCCGGCGCAAGCATTAGCAGGGCGATCTCCCAGGCTCATCGATGAATGGCAGGAAGAGCCGAAGCTGTGGGATGCCGTGCGTTTCGAGTGCGATGCAAGGAGGGGAGAATCCGGTCAGTTTATTCTTACGGGTTCGGCAACGCCTCGGGATTCGATGCAGCCGATGCATAGCGGCGTTGGGCGAATAGCTAGGTTGCGAATGGACACCATGACGATGTTCGAGCTTGGCGTTTCTTCTGGCGCGGTTTCGATCGGAACGCTTCTTTCCGGTTACCCTGCCAAGCAGGCTGTCGGGTCAATCTCCGGCATCGCCGGAATCGCCGATTTGTTGTGTCGTGGCGGTTGGCCTCAGGCGATGGGGAAAACGACTGACGATGCCATGCAGATAGCCGCTGCCTATGTTGATGGCGTATGCGAATCGGATGTTTCTAGAACCGATGGCGTTAAGCGCGATCCGGTCAAGGTCAGGTCTCTTTTGGCATCGCTAGCGCGGAATGAGTCGACGCTTGCTGGCTCAAAGTCTATTGACAAAGATATCGGTACCGGCGTTTCGAAGAACTCGGTCTCCAGATACATGGACGCCCTGAGACGAATCAATATCATCGACGATATCCCCGCTTGGCATCCAGCGCTCAGGTCTCCGGTGAAGCTGCGGCAGGGGGCGAAGAGGCATCTCGCCGATCCTTCGCTTGCCGTTGCGCTGCTCGGAGCAAATCCGGAGTCGTTGGCATCTGACCCGAAGACACTGGGGTTGCTTTTCGAATCCCTCGTCCTGCATGACCTCAAGGTTTACGCCGCCGCAACTGACTCGTTGGTGTCCCATTACCACGATGCCGACGATCTCGAGGTTGACGCAGTTATCCACAGGCGCGATGGAACTTGGATTGCCGTGGAGGTGAAGCTTGGAAGCCCTCAAATCCCCGAGGCATCTGCAAATCTGCTTCGGCTGGAGCGAAAGCTGGTCGAGCGTGGCGAGAAGCCGCCTGTGGCAAAACTCATCATCATTGGGTTCGGCATGCCGGTTCATACAACGCCCGATGGCATCATCGTTGCTCCCGTTGACACACTCGCGCCATAACGTTGTGGTGGGATCACCTTGCCTTCGGAAGGGGTTTCAGTCTCAAGCGACTTTTCCAACACTCACTTATGCCTGCATGCCAATTCTGGTCTAGCAAGGCCAAAGAAAAGGGGTCCCGTTTGGGGCCCCTTTGCAGTTGCACTTAGATGCGGTTCATCTGAGCGGCGACTTTGTTATACCAGTCCTGCCACGTGGGCGGGCAGTACTTTTTGGCCGCTGCCGGGGTAAGGGTGGAGCCGTAGTTGGCACCCAGATAGGCAACGTGAGCGGAGATGCCCTCGCTCCAGCTGCCAAAGCTGCGCCAGCCGCCGCCACGGGCGCTCCAGCCCCAGGCGTTGTAAGAATTGGCGCAATAAGCACCCTTGGTGCTCTCGATACAGGCGATGGCGGGGGACCAACGGGGGTCGACACCGGTATTCCAGGCGGCGACGGCAAAGTTATAGCCCTGGCCTGCCATGGGGGAGCCGGCAAGATAATTATCGATGCGGCTCGTCCACTCATTAATGAACGAATCGTAATCGGAGCTACCGGTATTGGAGTTGTTCACCGTGGTGTCTATGGTGGTGTTGGTGTTGGTGGCCTGGCTGCTGGAATTGCCGCCGCTTACGCCCTCGCCCGAGAGCTTCTCGGCGGCAGCGGCCTTATCGGCCTCAAGCTTGGCAAGCTCGGCGGCATTTTCCTGCTCGGCTTTTGCCTGTGCCTCGCTGCGGAGCTGCTGGGCCTGCGCCAGCGCATCCTCGGCGTTTTTCTGCTCTGCCTCAAGCTGTGACTTGGCCTGCTGGAGCTCGGCCTTGTTCTGCTCGAGTTCGGTTTGCATATTATTGAGCTCTTCGATCTCGTCGACGCTCGAGCTCGTGATCTGGTTGGTGTATTTGCAGGTCGTGATGAACTCACCCAGGCTCTGCGCATTGACCAGGAAGCTCACGATGGGATTGGTGCCTTTCTGATACTTGTACAGATCGCGCATGGCGGAGCTTGCCTTGGCCTGCTGCTCGGGAAGTTTAGCCTCGATTTCCTCGATGCTTGCCTCATTGGAGTCAATCTGCTTTTGCAGGTCATCGAGTTTGGTGCGGGCGTCGTTGTAGGCGCTCGTGGCGGCTTCGATCTTCTGCTGGGCTGCGGAAAGCTGGTCCTGCGTTGCCTGCGAGGCGGCATACGCCGCAACGGGGGAGAGCATCGGCGTGGCCGTCAGCGCAACGGCGAGCGCGGCGCTCGTGATGATACGAGCCGGCTTCGACGCAATGAGCGCTGCGGTGCGATGATTCGAATGCTGCATCCAGTCCCTCTGCAATCAATCGTAGGTTATGGTTCGAACGGTATTCTACTACTGCTTTCGACCTCAACTTGAACCTTAAAGGTTCCAAAGGGTCAAGTTGAACTTGAGGCTTTGGCTTTGACCTGCAGTTATGATGAATTGTTGAGAAACCATAGAGTTCAACTTTAACGTTACGGAACCCTGTCGAGAGGGCTTTTGTTTATCAAAAGTCGCCTCATGTGGGGTTTTGCAACTACAGGGTCCCATCGCGGTGAGTGCGGCTTTATGCTGGACGATCACGTCGATTGCCATAGATACGGTGGAGCTTTGGGCGCCGGCGGCTTGGCACGCTAGAATAAATCAGTTGCGCAAAGACCGCCCGTTGTGTGGGCAGTTCATGATAGGAAGTTTCCATGGCATTGCAGTTTACAGAGCGCGAGTTCATTCCCGTGCTGCTCGGAGGCGACATCAACGCCTATTCGGTGGCGCGCGCCTTCTACGAAGAGTACCAGGTCAAGAGTCTGGTCTTTGGCAAGTACCAGACGGGTCCCGCTTACCGCAGCCAGATTATCGACTACACGCCCAACGTGGATATCGACACCATGCCCGTGATGCTCAAAACCGTCAACGGCATTGCCCAAGCGCATGCCGACAAGACGATTGTCCTTGTGGGCTGTGGCGATAACTATGTTGCCCTCGTGGCTCAGGCCAAGGATGCCCATGAGCTGGCGGATAACATCGTCGCGCCTTACGCTCCCTACAGCATGCTTGAGCAGTGTCAGAAGAAGGAGATCTTCTACGAGCTGTGCGAGAAGCACGGCGTGCCCTATCCGCATACCTTTACCTTCACCATGGCGATGCTGAATGCCCAAGGCGAGGCACCTGCCGAAGTGCTCGACCAGATCGATTTTCCTTACCCGATGATCCTGAAGCCTTCCGACGGCATCATGTGGTGGCAGCACGAGTTCGAGGGCCAGAAAAAGGCCTATGAGATTGCCGACCGTGCCGAGCTGGAACAGGTCATTCGCGACTCGTATGCCAGCGGCTACACCGACGACCTGATCTTGCAGGATCGCGTGCCCGGCAACGACGAGTATATGCGCGTGCTCACCAGCTATTCCGACCGCAACGGCAAGGTCCGCATGATGTGCCTGGGCCACGTGCTGCTCGAGGAGCATCAGCCTCACGGTGTCGGCAACCACGCCTGTATCATCACCGAGCCCAATGACGAGCTCATGGGCGGCGTGCGCAAGTTGCTCGAGGACCTTCACTTTGTGGGTTATTCCAACTTTGACGTTAAGTACGACGAACGCGACGGCTCGTTTAAGTTCTTCGATTTCAACACGCGCCAAGGTCGCAGCAACTACTACGTCACTAACAGCGGCTTTAACGTTGCCAAGTATGTGGTGGACGAGTATGTGTTCAACCGCCCGTTTGAGCCGGAGTTTGTGACGGCGCAGGACGAGGCGCTGTGGATGGTCGTTCCCATGGGCGTCGTCGACAAGTACGTCAAGGATCCCGAGCTGCGCGCTAAGGTGCATCGCCTGGACAAGGAAGGCAAGGGCGCCGACCCTTCGTTTATGAAGGGCGACTTTGTCTTTAACCGCTGGCTGCGCATGTGGCACACCAAGCTGCGCCACTTTAAGCTGTTCAAGACGTATTACAAGTAGATGAGTGCGGCGCCCGTCCGGTTTACATCGGGCGGGCGCGGGTATGATACGCGCAATTGCGCAAGCGTCACCAAGGAGGCGGCGATGGAAAAGCTGGGAGTTATCGGCGGCATGGGCGCCGAGGCCACGTCATATTACTACGACCAGGTGGTGCGTCATACGGCTGCTGCCTGCGATCAGGAACATATCGACATGGTGGTGCTCTCCAAGTCGACCATGCCCGACCGCACGCTGGCCATTAAGACCGGCGAGCATGCCAAGCTGCTGGCGACCATGAAAGAGTGTGCCCAGGCACTCGAGTCGCTGGGCTGTGCGCACATTGCCATTCCCTGCAACACGTCACACTACTTCTACGACCAGATCCAGTCGTTTACGAAGGTGCCGATTATCCACATGCCGCGTGAGTCGGTGCGCTATGCCCTTGCGGGTGCGGTGATGGGGGAGTGCGAGTTCGACCCCAACCTGAGTATGCCGGCCGAGCCGGTGCGCAAGATTGGCATCATGGGCACCGACGGAACCGTGGGCGCGGGCGTCTACGGCCGCGAATGCGAGGCCGCGGGTGTTGAGGTTGTCTATCCCAGCGAGAAACGTCAGAACGATGTGATGTCGCTTATCTACGATGATGTGAAGGCCGGACGTGAGCCCGATATGGATAAGTTCGACCGCGTGATGTGGGAGTTCGCCCGTAGCGGCTGCGACCGTGTCATTCTGGCCTGCACCGAGCTATCGGTGCTGCAGAAGTATCGAGAGATGCCCGAGATCACCCTCGATGCCATGGATGTCTTGGTGCGCGAATCCATCATCCGCAGCGGCGCCCCCTACCGCCTCTAGCTTCCGACCTGTCAAAAAGGGACAGGTTAATTTTGGTAGGTTTTATCTGGTGAAACAGTAAAGGCCTCGGCTCGTTTGGTGCGAGCCGAGGCCTTTTGCGTTGGGCGGTTGCTGCCGGTGGCGAACTAGAACAGGAAGCCGATGGCGATGAGGGCGATGCTGACGATGAGCACGGCGATGTCCAGGCCCTTGATGGGGTAGCGCTTGTACGAGCTGGCGCGTGTACGCAGATAGAAGCCGCGCTGTTCTGCCGCCAAGGCTGTGGCATCGGTCTTGCCCACGCTCGAGATGAGCAGTGGCACGCACAGTGGCAGCATGAGCTTAAGCTTCTTGATGGGGTTCTTGGTGTCGTACTCGACGCCGCGTGCGGTCTGCGCTTCCATGATGGCGTTCATCTCCTGACCAAACACCGGCACAAAGCGTAGCGCCGTGGTAAAGGTGAAGGCATAGCGATACGGCACGTGCAGCACCTCGACGCAGGCGTTGGCGAGGTCGTTGAGCTTGGTCACCATAAGCATGAGGATGAGTGGCAGCGCCACGCCCAACAGGCGTAGGCAGGCCTTCGATCCGGTAATGAGGCCCGTGTCGGTGATAAAGCCCCACACTATGTTGCCGTCGCGCATAAAGGCCAGCTGAAGCACCAGCATGATAAGTGCGAGCGGAATCAGCAGCTTGAGTAGCGAGAGCAGACGGTCGACGACACCGGCATAGGCGCCCAGTGCGAGGGTGAGTGCCAAAAAGCCCAACAGCGCCACGTAGGTGTCGGACAGGAAGATGCCGATGATGATGGCGGCGGCAAGGCCCAGTTTGACGACCGGGTTCAAGCGGTGCAGCAGTGTGTCGCCCGGCATATAGTCGATGACGTTAACCACGGTGGACCATCTCCTCGGTAATGCGAACGATATCGGTGACCTCGCTCACCTGTGCAAAGACGGGAGAGACGGAGGATGCCAGACGATGAGAAAGCTCTATGACCTGAGGTGGCTCAACGTAGGCTTGCTGCATGAGCTCGATGTTCGAGAATAGCTCGTGCGTGCGGCCGCGGTCGAGGATACGACCGTCGGCCATTACTACGATACGCTCGGCAAAGTCGGAAACGACTTCCATGTCGTGACAGACCATAATCACGGCGCAGCCGCGCTCGGCCATGGTGCGCACCGTTTCCATGACGGTCATGCACTCGCGGTAATCAAGGCCGCTCGTGGGCTCGTCGAGCACGACGATCTTGGGCTCAACAACTACGACGGAGGCAAGCGCCACCATTTGTCGCTGGCCGCGCGAAAGCGAGAAAGGTGCCTCATCGGCAGGCAGGCCAAAGCGGTCGATAACGAGTCGAGCGCGACGCAGAGCCTCGGCACGGTCGATGCCGGCAAGCTCCAGGCCAAAAGCGACCTCGTCGAGTACGGTATCCTTGCAGATCTGGCGGTCGGGGTTTTGGAAGAGGGTTGCGACTTCGCGGGCGATGCGGCTCGTGGGAACGGCTGCGGTGTCCAGCCCCGTAACGCGCACGCTGCCCGAGGCGGGCTTAAGCAGGCCTGTGAGCAGCTTGGTGAGCGTGGTCTTGCCGGCACCGTTCTGGCCGACGATGCCCACGAGCTCGCCGGGATAGAGGGTCAGGTTGAGGTCGTGTACGGCGGCGCCGCCATTGGGATAGGCAAACTCAACGTGATCGAAGGTGAGCACGGGCTCGGCGTCCTTGGCGTGCGGGCGCAACGACGGTGCATGCGGGGAGCCGGCGGGCGCCTGGGCTTCGCTGGCCGCGTGTGCGGGGTCGACAATGCCCGAAATCAGGCGCTCGGCCTCATCGACATCCAAGCAAGGGGTACCGCTTACCAGGCCATCGGCCTCGAGGCTATTGAAGATACGCGTGACGCGAGGGCAGTCGACGCCGATGGCACGGAGCTCGTCGGTATGCGCGAAGACCTCGTGTGGCTCGCCCTGCAGCGCGATTTCGCCATGGTTGAGCACGAGCACGCGGTTGCAGTACTCCGAGAGTAGGGCGACCTTTTGCTCAACGACGACGATGGTGATTCCAAGCGCGCGGTTTGCCTCACGCAGCGTCTCGAAGACCAACGTGGAGCTGGCGGGGTCGAGTGCCGCGGTGGGCTCGTCGAGAACCAAGACGCGCGGACGCATGGCGAGGATGGCAGCGATGGCCACCTTTTGCTTCTGTCCGCCCGAGAGGGTGGCGATCTCGCGGTCACGCAGGTCGCTGATGCCGACGGTCTCGAGCGTTTCACTCACGCGCCGCTCGATCTGGTCGTGGGGAACGCCAAAGTTCTCGAGGCCAAAGAGCATCTCGTCCTCGACGACCGAGGCGACCATCTGCGTGTCGATATCCTGCAGCACGCTGCCGACGATTTGCGACACGTCGGTCAACGAGACCTCGCAGGTGTCGTGGCCGTCAACCATGACGGACCCAAAGAACGTGCCGGTGTAGTGGTGGGGCACGGCGCCCGACAGGCAGGCGGCAAGCGTGGACTTGCCGGCGCCCGAGGGCCCGATAATGCCGATGAAATCTCCCTTGTTCACGCTGAGTGAGATGTGGCTGAGCGCCTGCTCGGTCTGCGTGCCATAGGAGAACGAGACATCGTCGACGTTGATGATCGTTTCCATGGATACCTTTCATAGTCATCGGGGACGTTCTTTAATGACTAGTCGTTTAAGAACGTCCCCAAGAGCTAGTTGTTTGGGACAGTCTTTGTTGGTGGAGTGCGGAGACGGCTTTACGAGGGGCCCCAGGTTGGCGCGAAAGAGGAGCGAAGCGTACTTGGGCACGCGAGCGACGAATGAACGCCAAGATGGGGTGGCTCGTAAAGCCGAGCGGGTTAGTTGAGCCTAAGGGCCTTCTGGATGGGCAGGTAGAGGGCGCCGACCAGAATGGCGTTAAAGACGGCGGTCATGGCGACGACGGGCAACATGGCGGCGGCGAGCTCGCCGACCACGCCGAGCATGGCCATCTTGATGACCATGAAGATGGCGCCGGAGACAAAGGTGGTCACGAAGGTTGCGACGATGGCGACGGCAGGCTTGACCTGACCGTTCTTGCCGGCGGCGTTGACGATGCCGGCCATGAGCATGGCGGCGATGCCCTCGGCGGCAAAATCGACGAACGGCGAAGTGGTGGTGATCTGGATCACGGCAGCCGAGATGAGGCCAATGACGAGCGCCTGGCCGATGTTGGGGCGAACGACCAGGATGGTGAGGCAGAAGGCCGAGATGATGAACTCGGGGCTGATCATGCCGCCCGAGATGCCCGAGATTGCCTTGCCGACGGTGAAGTTGAGGATGAAGCCGGCGGCGAGCAGGATGGCGAGCAGGACGAGGGCGCGGACATCGAGTTTGCCGCGATCGGCGGTATGGACGGTGCGGGGCTGGGTGGCGGTGGTGTTCTGAGGCATGGTGAAAATCCTTTCGGAAGGGGATTGCAAGAGAAAAGCGGAGGCGCGTGATGCGAATGCGATCGGGCTCGAGATAGAAAAAGGCCCCCGGTCGAAACCGGAGGCCTTCCAATCACCTAGAGCGCAAAAACAGGCGTGAGGGACTCACTGTCGACCGATCGTATTCGCATCACGCCACCACCAGTTGTTGAGAGATTTCATCGTGTTCTTCATGTTGGTGGCTCCTTTCGTGATGCCGTGGCGCGGTCGCACCTAGTTGCTGTTGCGCTGCACTATAGCACAGCGAAGTGTGTGCGGGGAAATCTTTTTTGAAAAGATTTCAGCGGTGTTTCCCGCCGGTCAAAAAGGCGGGCGGGACGAACCGTGCCATCCCGCCCGCACCAGTGAGGGATTACTCCTTGTTGCGGCGATAGAGGATATAACCGCCTGCGGAGATGACGGCAACGCCAGCGATGGCGAATGCGGCCACCATGCGGCCATCAAAACGATCGCCAGTGGTGGGCAGGCCGCCCTTGGTGTTCGTCTTGTTGGTGGTTACCGTGGTCGTGGTATCCGACTTACCAGGCTTCTCGGGCTTGGTGGCGGGCTGCTCGGGCTTAGCGGGCTGCTCAGGCTTGCTGGGCTGATCCGGGGTACCGGGCTGTTCGGGCTTACCGGGCTGCTCGGGAGTGCCGGGCTGATCCGGGGTGACCGGGTCGGTGGCAAGGGCGTCCTTGGCGTAGGTGATGGACTCCTTGAGGCCCTTGGTCTCGGTGTTCAGGTCGCTCGGGGTGAAGCGCTCGTCAAAGTTTCCGGCCTTCTGATAAGCGCGCATCTCCTGGAGCAGGGCCTTGCACTTCTTGTAGGTGTTCTCGGTGGCAGCCTTGCCTGCCTTGTTGGCCAGAGCGGTGCGACCCTCGGTGGTCGTCTCGGCCAGCATAGCGGCGTCAACTTCCTTGTTCTGCTCGATGAGCTCGTTCTGGAGCGCGTCGAGGTAGGTGCGGACACTGGTACCAAGGGTGTCAGGGTTCTCAAAGCAGAGCGAGCTGATGTCCATGAGGACGTAGTTAATGGAGTTCTCGGGCTCCTCGTTGTACACGACGTCTTTCGCATTGCAGTGGTCGAAGGAGACGGTCTGATCGCTGAAGTAGGGGCTAACTTCAGTTATCAGAGCGGAGTACAGCGGGATGGCGACAGAGTACGCGGCACGGGAGAGCATTTCCCACTGGATGGTAGCGACTTCGGGATCATACCCGCGACGAATCTGGAAGAGATTGATCTCGGTGTTGCGCTCGCTGCCGATGCAATAAACGCCATCAGTGTTCGCGTTGAGACCAGGGACGTTCTCTCCGCGGTTGCCGAAGGCACGAATCAGCTCAAAGGTGCTCCAACCAGACTTGCCAGGCTTGAAGAACAGAGGCTGGATTTCGCTGACCATAGCTCCCTTTTGGACGGGTTTTCCATCCTTATCGGTGATAGTTTTAATTTCGTAATCCGTGCCTTCGGTCAGCTGACTAGCAAAATAATGGCGGCCTTGCACATAGCGGGACCATTGGTTAACGCCAGAATCGGCGAGGCTTTCGCCATACGTTTGGGCGACATCGAATTTACCGTCAGCGGAGTATTTGGCGAAACCCTTCTCCACGGGCATGGACTCGATGTCCTTGGAGTGCAGGCAGTTCTCAGTATCGTTCAGGTCGACATCGTAGTTGAGGCTGCCGATGTTGGGGTTGAGTGAGGCGACGTCGTCGGCCAGCTTCATGGCAATCCATTGATGGGCAGAAAGCGTGGCGAACAGCCAGGTCTCGTTGTTGTCGGCGATAATGATCTGGTCGTTAGTGCAAGTGCCCTGCTCGTCGATCAGGCTGCCGAGGAGCTCGACGCCCTCGCGGGCATTGGCGCTCTGGCCCAGGATGACGCTGCCGTAGCTGTACTCGCCGATGCCGGTAGCCTCATCGATTGGGTCTGCTGCTTTGGCATCCTCGTTATAGGAGGTGCTCAGCGTAGCGGAGCAAGAGACACCCTTCTCGTTGATACCGGCTTCGGAGTAGGCGTCGGTGTGGCCCTCCCAATTGGAGGGATGGTCACGTACGTAGCTGTAGCGATATGTAGGCTTATTCGAAGTGTATTCGAAAGCAGACTCATTCGAGCTGTACGTAAAGCCAGCTTCGTGGGCAGGTTCGATGCCGAAGTGTTTGAGGTAACGCGCACCAAAGTCCTCGGCACGGCCGTAGTACGTGTTGCCGTCGGCCGTTAGATCTTTGCCCATGTACATCTGCGTGCAGGCGAGCGCAGAGGTCGGCATGGACATGATGGTTGCAGCTCCAAAGGCGAGACCTATGCCAAGCTTTTTGAGCGCGTTGACGGGGTGAGTTTTCCTCATATTCCCTCCCAGCGTGCGAAAGCCCTCCGCAGCCAGAGGGCTTCAGCCAATAAAGACACTTCCTTAGCGTAACGAATCGGAAACAATATTCATCTATGAAAAATGCTTACTCGATAAGCGTAATGAAATATGCGATGAGCGGTTTAATATACTCAGTTTGTAGCTTTAGCCAAATAAAGACGCCCTGCAATTACTGCATCTGGATAAAGCGTCTGGACATACCGAAATGAAAAATCCCCCGCTGTTTGGCAAATGCATAAACAGCGGGGGAGATGATATTCGGATGAATATCATACCAATGTGGAATTACTTCTTCCGGCGGTGAATCACGTTGATCGCATAGCCGACGAGCATGGCCAAAACGATGACGATAAAGCCGAGCAGGGGATTGTCGTTCATGGGGTCCTCCTATTTACCGAGCGGTGAGAATTCGTCGACGATGAGGTCGAGGCATTGCGGAAGCGCGCGGGCGCCAAAGACGCCGGAGTTGCTGGAGATAATCTCGCCATCGAACTGCATGCCCAGCGACGGTGTACAGGTAATCTTAGCTTCCTTGGTCTGGATGATCTTGAACTGCGGGCGACCGAGCACCTTGCCGGCGGGGTCGAGCGCAGCGGTGATCACGGTGGGCAGCAACTGCACGGTTTTTACGGGCTCGATGACCGCGATGTCGACCATGCCGTCGTTCATGCGGCAGTCTGGGAACAGGTTGATGTCGTTTTGGATGACCGAGGTGTTGCCTGCCATGCAGCAGATGCCGTCGAGCTCCTCGACAATGCCGTCATGCTCAATCGTAAAGCGCGCCACTGTGGGATTGGGCGTGGCAAGCGCCGACAGGAAGTAGGCGATCTCGCCGATGTCGTTTTTGGTGGGGGCGGCCTTCATCATGATCTCGGCGTCGAAGCCCGAGCCGGCGATGATGATAAAACCATGGCGCTTTTCGTTGCCGTCCTCGTCGAGCCAAAAGAGCTCACCCATGTCGACCTTGACCGTGCGGCCGGCGCGGCAGGCCTTGGCGAGTGCCGCCGCCTCGGGGGCATTGCCTATGTTGTTGAAGAACAGGCATGCCGTGCCAGAGGGGAAGACGAGTGTGGGGACGCCGCATCCGCGCATCTGGTCGAGCACGTTGGAGACGGTGCCGTCGCCGCCCGAGACCACCACGCGATCGAACTCGCGCACGTCCGCCACGGCGTCCTCGGGCTCCATGCCATCGCCGATAAAGCGCATCACGACCTCGTCGCCGCCCTGCGCGAGGGCGTGCGTGAATGCGAAGATTTCATCTGAGCTGGGGCCCGATGCCGGGTTGTGGATGATAAGGCAGCGCATACTTACGTTCCCGTTCTGTGACTAACCGAGTATAGTTGTAAGGCAATGCCGATATCCTACCCGTGTTTTTCGGGCCTAACCTTATTCGATGGGTTGATATGTACATTTCCACACATCAGGCTCTACTCGACTTTTGCCAGCGCGCCCGCGAGTTCGACGCGATTGCCGTCGATACCGAGTTTTTGCGCGAGCGCACGTTCCATCCGCGTCTGTGCCTGGTTCAGATTGCCACCCCTGCCGAGAGCGTCGCGGTCGACCCCCTGGTGATCGACGACCTGTCGCCGCTCGCCGAGCTTATGGCCGATGAGAGCGTAACCAAGGTGTTCCACGCCTGCTCGCAGGATATGGAGGTCATGCTCCATACTGTGGGCGTGCTGCCGCGTCCTATTTTTGATACGCAGGTGGCCGCCGCCTTTTTGGGTGAGCGCCAGCAGATTTCCTACGGCGCGCTCGTGCAGACGTTTTGCGGCGTCTCGCTGCCCAAGACTGAGTCGCTGACCGATTGGTCGCGCCGCCCGCTGACCGACAAACAAATTGAGTACGCGATCGATGACGTCAAGTACCTGATCGTCGCCTATACCGAGATGATGAGCCGCCTGCGCGAGCTGGGCCGCGTGGACTGGGTGCTCGACGAGCTGCGCCCGCTGGCTGACGAGTCGCACTATCGCGCCGATCGCCACGAGGCGTTCCGCAAGGTCAAGCGCATCAATTCGTGCAGCCGTCACCAGCTGGGTATCGCGCGCGAGCTCGCCGCCTGGCGCGAGGACCGCGCCGAGCGCCGTAACATCCCGCGCAAGTGGGTCATGTCCGACGACACGCTGCTTGCGCTCGTTAAGCGCAATCCCGTCCGCGTTGAGGAGTTCCGTAGCATTCGCGGTACCGACCAGCTGGGGGAGCGCGACGTGGACGGTGCGCTCATGGCCATCAAGCGCGGCGCGAGCTGCCCGCACGATCGCCTGCCGCTCATGGTGCGCGGACACCGTCAGATCTCGCCGGAGCTGGAGAGCGTGACGGACCTGATGTATGCGCTCATCCGCCTGGTTGCCGAGCGCTCGGGGGTGGCGACCTCGGTCATTGCCTCGCGCGATGACCTGGCCGATTACATCGAGCATCCTGAGCAAAGCCCCCTGCGCGAAGGCTGGCGTTTTGAGCTTGTGGGTTCGCGCCTGGACGATCTGCTTTCCGGCAATATGGGGCTCACCGTGAAGGACGGAAAGATTGAGTTGTTATAGGTATATAGTTACGCGGTTTTACCAAACCGCGTAACAGCTCGACGCTGCAAACGGCCGAGAGCGGCAATCTGACGTTCAATCGTCGCTCGCGTACCAAAGTACGCGACGCTTCTCTTTCACGTCACCTTGCTCGCTCTCGACCGTTTTCGCTGACATTGCCAAAACATCGATGTTGATTTGCTGGTCAGTCGAGTGGGTAGAATGCCTCCAACGTGTAACTCGATTCGGAGGAATTCGCATGCCCTATTACTATGGATATGGCTTTGGCATCGACCCGCTGTACCTGCTGGTTGTTCTTGTCTGCACGGTGCTTGGCCTTGCTGCGCAGAGCTATATCAATTCGACGTACAAGACGTGGTCCAAGGTTCGCTCGGACGGCGACACGGGTGCCACGGTCGCTCGCCGCATGCTCGACGCCAACGGTTGCAACGCCGTGGGTATCAAGGGCGTCGCCGGTGAGCTCACCGACCATTACAACCCGCAGGACAATAACCTGTATCTGTCGGATTCCAACCGTTCGGGCGGCTCGGTCGCAAGCGTTGCTGTCGCTTGTCACGAGGCAGGCCATGCCGCGCAGCGTCAAAGCGGCTATGCCATGATGAAGGTACGCACCGCCCTCGTGCCGGTCGTCAACTTTACCCAGAACACTTGGACCATCGTGCTGCTCATGGGCCTGTTTATGAACATCGCGGGACTCACGACCCTCGCACTGATCTTCTTCTCGTTTAGCGTGCTGTTCCAACTGGTTACGCTGCCGGTCGAGATTGATGCTAGTCGGCGCGCCGTGGCGTATATTGAGCAGTCGGGTATGAGCTCCAAGCAGGTCAACGGTGCCAAGAAGGTGCTGACGGCCGCCGCGCTTACCTATGTGGCTGCGGCGCTCACCTCGATTATTCAGCTGCTCTATCTTATGGCTCGATACAACAGAAACTCCAACCGATAACAAATTGGGTCGCTGGGCGCCGCGGGGATTCGTGTCCTCGCGGCGCTGTACTATGTGTTGGACTTGAATTTGCGCAGGGCCGAAGCCCTTGTGCACGATGACGAAAGGAGGCTGCGTGGCAGGCTGGAATCTAACCGGCAATGCCGTTTCCGCCGAGTTCGACGGTTCGGACGAGCAGGAGCGTAAGGAGCTCAGCGTGAGCCAGGCGGTAGAGATCGCCGCCGGTGCGCTCGATGCCATTCCGCAGCTGAGTGTCCTGGGCGAGGTCACGGGTTTCCGTGGTCCCAATGCCCGAAGCGGCCACTGCTACTTCCAGATTAAAGACGACTCGGCCGCCGTCGACTGCATCATCTGGAAGGGCGCCTATCTCAAGCGTACCTTCGATCTGCGTGACGGCATGCAGGTGAGCTTTAAGGGCAGCTTCAATCTCTATAAGGCCACGGGCCGCATGAGCTTTGTCGCTCGCTCGTTTTCGCTGGCGGGGGAGGGTCTGCTGCGTCAACAGGTGGCGCAGTTGGCCGAAAAGCTACGCCGCGAGGGACTGATGGACGAGTCCCGCAAACGCCGCATCCCGGTGTTTTGCTCACGCGTGGCGGTCGTCACCTCGCTTTCCGGTGCGGTAATCGACGACGTCAAGCGTACGCTGCGCCGTCGCAACCCGCTCGTCGAGCTTGTCTGCGTGGGCGCCAAGGTTCAAGGCGAGGGTGCGCCGGCCGAGCTCATTGATGGCTTGCGCCGCGCCGCTTCCATTACGCCGGCGCCCGACTGTATTTTGCTGGTGCGCGGCGGCGGCTCCTTTGAGGACCTCATGACCTTTAATGACGAGGAGCTTGCCCGCGCGGTGGCAGCTTGTCCTGTGCCCGTGGTGACCGGCATTGGCCATGAGCCCGATACCTCGATTTGCGACATGGTGAGCGACCGACGCGCCTCCACGCCCACGGCGGCGGCAGAATCGGTGGCGCCGGCTATGACGGAGTTGGCCGACGTTCTCGAGGCGCGCCATCAGCGTCTGGGTGCCGCGATGGCATCGATGATTGGGTCGGCCCAGGTCGACCTGGAGATGCTCGATCAGCGCGGTCGCCGTGCCTGGGATACCTATACGGCTCGCTTTGGCGATGCGCTCGATGCGGCTGCGTGTCGCCCGTGCCTCAACGACCCCACATTTATGGTCGAGCGTCGCGAATCGGAGCTTGCACTGACTGCCGATCGCCTGTCGGGCGCCATAGTACGCTCAGTCGGGGTCTTCCGCTCCAACTTCGAGCGTCTGCCCGAGCGTCTGGTTGCAAGCACCTCAGGGCTCGACGGCAAACGCCATGCGCTCACGCTTGCGAGTTCCCGTCTGGAACATCAGGGGCGCACGATGCTCAGCAAACCAGCGTCCGACCTGGGCCGTGCAGCGGCTTCGCTCGATGCCCTGTCGCCGCTTAAGGTACTTGCCCGCGGCTATTCCATCGCGTACAGCGACGATGGTGTGGCTATAAGTGCCCAGACCTTTAAGCCGGGCGACGCCATCCGCGTGCGCATGGCGGACGGTAACGTGTCGGCAACCGTCAACGCGGTCGAGTAGACCGCGTTTCGCAGTGATAGACCCTTAGGAAAGGAAACAGATATGGCAGAGAAGACCCCGGTAGAGCAGCTTACGTACAAGCAGGCCTCGCAGGAGCTGGAGCTAATCATCCGCAGCCTGGAGTCGGGCGATATGGAGCTCGAGGAGTCGCTCGAGAGCTACACCCGCGGCGTCGAGCTCCTCAAGAGCCTGCGCACCCGCCTGTCCGATGCCGAGCAGAAGGTCTCGGTGCTCCTTAAGGACGTCGACGGCAACGACGTGCTCGCCGACGGCGAAGCCGCCAACACGGACGACAACCTCTCGTTCTAAGCATCTCGACCAAATATAATTACCTTGGTCTGTGAGAAAGGAACCAGCTATGTGCGATTGCATCTTCTGTAAAATTGCCAACCACGAGATCCCCTCGACCGTTGTCTATGAGGACGACCAGGTCATCGCCTTCGACGACCTCAACCCGCAGGCGCCGGTCCACACGCTCGTGATCCCTAAGAAGCACTACAGCGACATCGCCGACAACGTACCCGCCGAGACCATGGGCGCCATAGCTCACGCCATCCAGGAGGTCGCCAAGGCCAAGGGTCTGGAGGACGGTTTCCGCGTCATCTCCAACAAGGGCGTCAACGCCGGCCAGACCGTCATGCACTTCCACATGCACGTCCTCGGCGGCAAGAACCTGGGCGAGAACCTCATCTGAGGGCGCGTAGGCCGTCGACTTGGCTGCCTTTGGAGTAACCTATGCAGCTTTCTCAACTCGAATACCTTCAAGCGGTAGCGAACTACGGCGGCGTGCGCAAAGCGGCTCGAGCCGTTCATGTGAGCCCACAGGCCGTTTCGTCGGCAATCAAAAAGTTGGAATCTGAGTATCAGATTGTTTTGCTCAACCGATCGGCGGGGGAGGCTGTTTTGTCTCCGGCGGGCAGAGAATTTGCGCGTCGTGCACGCGTGATCCTGGCACAAGTCGACGATCTCAAAAAGTACGCTCAATCGGGGAACGGCGGCGTTTCGCCCGACGGCCATTTCCGTCTTTACGCCCCCTGCCTTCATGGGCGGGGGCGCCTTTTTGCCGAAAACTGGTATGACTCGTTTGAACGCTCGCACCCTCAGATTCACCTTGATGTGTGGCATCAGCCAACGGCTACATGCTTTGAATCACTTATACTTGGAATTTCGGACGCGGCTATCTCGTTTGAGGAACCACGGGACAGCGTTCTTTCTTCAAAATATTTGGGTGAAAAGGAGCTCAAGGTTCTTTCATACCCAGCGGGTCATCAATCTGTTGACGCTATGACCATTCGTGAGTTACTGGGCGGCAGGCTCGCTGTTCCCATTAATTTGTCACCCTGTCTCAATGCGATTAACCAATGCCCTGAAGCCCAGCTCGTCAATTTTCGCTTCCGTGATGTCGAATACGAAAACAGGGCGCAGGCTGAGTTTCTTCAAGCCGGGGGATTGATATTGGGTTTTTCTGGCTCTTCTCACGCATCGGATGGATCGGAAGTGAGCGAGTGCTCCATTGAAGCCTCACATGACGTAGCCTTGCCCATTTACTTTTGCTATCGACAAAATGCCTGGACCGATCGACACCAGACGGTATTTCTCCACCTATTGCGTCATCTCGCTTCGTGAGGCCATTTGGCCTCGTGTCGTCAAGTGAATGTTGACGCCTTGTAACACATGACTGACGGCTTTGCCCTCATGCTTTTCCAAGATTCCGATTTAGATTGTTGACTCTTGGAGGGCGGAGCATGAAAAACCGTACGGTTTTGCTTTATATGACGTTCGTTTTTCTGTCGAATTTCAGCACCATTTTGTATTTTCTAACTGTCTACCTTGAGTTCGTCGGACTTTCGATGGTATCGATTTCTAGCATGATGATTGCATATCAAGTGAGCAAGTTCATCCTTGAAGTTCCCACTGGCTATATTGCTGATAGGTTTGGACGAAAGACAAGCGGTCTCGTTGGCGTCGTGGGAATGCTTGGATACTACGCCGCCCTGCTTCTCGTCCGTTCTCCCCTGCTTTTAATCGGTGCGTTCGCTCTCAAGGGTTTTGCCGTTGCGTGTGTGAGCGGATCCATCGAAGCGATTTACATTGACAGCGTCTCTCAGGACCAGCTCGTAAGACTTAATGTCGTTGAGCGATTTGTTTTCTATGCCTCTTATGCCATCTCCGCTTGCGTGGGCGGTTTCATTTCGTCCGTCGGTGCATATCTCATTGGTCTTTCGGCAGATATCATCGCAATGGTGTTGACGTTGGTTGTCGTTGTCTGCATTCCTGAAATGCGAAGAGGGGGCACTGCGACGACACCTGAACATGGGATTAGCCCGAAGATGATCGGTACCGCTATTGCGGGTAATGGCATTCTTCGTTCAGCGTTCATCATGGACTGTTCTCAGGCATTTGCTTTTGTCGCCCTGGAAGACTTTTTCTCACTGCTGCTTGCGGGTCGCGGAATGAATGCCGTCGCTTCGGGTGTGACCATTGCGGTCCAGCTCCTTGCCTCGGCCTCCATGGGACTTATTGTGCCCTGTGCGATTGCTCATGTCGACAAGGGCCGCTTTGCGCGTATTTGCGGCATCGTGCGCCTTTTCCTGACAGCTTTGTTTTTGATTCCCCTTACTCCGGCTAATTTGCTGCCCGTGTTCTATGTGCTGCAGACGGTTGCGTACTCGTTATTTGCTCCAATTAAATACTCAATTTTTCAAAAGGCAGCCGATTCTTCGATGCGCTGTTCACTGATTTCGGTTCAAAGCCAGATGGTGGCGGTGGGTGCCGTTCTTTTCTATCTGCTCAACGCTGTGTTGAGTAGCGTTGCGGGCATTCGAGTCGTATTGCTTGTCGCGCTCGGGATTTCTTCCCTTGTGTATATCCCCGCGCTCTTTCGTCTTACACGCCAAAGGTCATGAGTATTTGGGCACCGATAACTTATATATCAACGCAATAAACCCGAGCGCGAGGGCGTTTGGGTTTATTATTGAAGCGTATGTAACCTGGCGGCGCCACACCGCCTGTTAGTAGGGAGACACATGAACGTTCTGGTCGTCAACGCAGGATCTTCGACCCTTAAGTATCAGGTCATCGATACCAAGTCCCACAAGGTGTCCGCAAAGGGCTCCTGCGAGCGCGTCTGCTTTACCGGCGGCACCTTCACCCACGCTGCCAACGGCTCCAAGAAGGTGACCGAGAACATCGAGTTCCCCGACCACAAGGTCGCTATCGAGGTCGTCCTCAAGGACCTCGAGGCCAACGGCGTCAAGATCGAGGGCATCGGCCACCGCATCGTTCAGGGCGGTTGGTACTTTGGCGATTCCTCCCTCGTCGACGAGGACGTCCTCGCCAAGATCCGCGAGGTCGCTCCGCTCGCCCCGCTGCACAACAACCCCGAGGCCAACGTTATCGAGTACTGCCTGGAGCAGTATCCCGACCTGCCCAACGTCACGGTCTACGACACCGCTTTCCACTTCAACATGCCCGAGGTCGCCAAGACTTACGCTCTGCCCAAGGATGTCTGCGACAAGCTGCACATCCGTAAGTACGGCGCCCACGGCACCAGCTACCGTTACATCTCCAAGAAGGTCGCCGAGATGACCAACGGCGAGGCCCGCAAGGTCGTCGTGTGCCATATCGGCTCCGGCGCTTCCCTGTGCGCCATCGAGGACGGCAAGTGCATGGACACCACCATGGGCTTGACGCCGCTCGACGGCGTTATGATGGGCACCCGCTGCGGCTCCATCGACCCGGCTACCGTGTGCTACCTGCAGCGCGAGGGCGGCTACACCTTCGACGAGGTCGACGAGATGATGAACAAGAAGTCCGGCCTTTTGGCTGTGACCGGCGGCAAGACCAACGACTGCCGCAACGTCGAGGAGCTCGCCGCTGCCGGTGACCCCGAGGCCCAGCTCGCCTTCGATATGTTCGTCTACAAGATTGCCGCCAAGGCTGCCGAGATGGCCACCTCCATGTGCGGTATGGACACTCTGGTCTTCACTGCCGGCATCGGTGAGCACGCTCCTGCCGTCCGCGCCGGCGTGGCCGACCGCCTGGCCTTTATGGGCGTCAAGATGGATCATGCCCGCAACGCCCTGCGTGGTGACGGCGCATGGTGCCTGTCTGCCAAGGATTCCAAGGTTAAGATTTTCGTTATCCCCACGGACGAGGAGTTCATGATCGCTTCCGACGTCGAGCGCATCGTCAACGGCAAGTAATTGCAAAAGGGGAGGGGCTGGACGACCGAGCGCCGTTCGGCCCCTCTTTTGTGCTCGTTGGGCGATATGCCTGATAGTTATTTATTAAGTTGTGATAACTTCTTATTAACATGCGGCCGCCTTAAGGGGTCTGCGCCGACCGTATCGCACTGCAAAGGAGTCTCATGAACGTACTTGTTGTCAACGCCGGTAGCTCAAGCCTTAAATATCAGCTTTTGGATACCGATACCCGCGAGGTTTTCGCCAAGGGCAACTGCGAACGTATCGGTTCGGACATGGGCATCTTTGGCCACTCCGAGAACGGTGGCGCCAAGCAAACCGAGGAGGTCCCCTTCCCGGACCACCGTTCGGCTATCGCACGTGTGCTCGAGGAGCTCGAGAAGACCGACTTTACGATCGATGGCATTGGGCATCGTATCGTTCAGGGTGGCTGGTACTTTGACGATTCCGCGGTCGTCGACGATGAGGTCATGGCTAAGATTCTCGAGGTGGCACCGCTTGCCCCGCTGCACAACTACGGCGAGGCAGCGGCAATCGAGTATTGTCGCGAGAAGTATCCGGAGCTGCCCAACGTGGCCGTCTTCGACACCTCGTTCCACATGACTATGCCCGAGGTCGCCTACACCTACGCCCTGCCCAAGGACGTGTGTAACAAGTACCACGTGCGCAAGTACGGCGCCCACGGTACGAGTCACCGCTACGAGTGGATGATGGCCAAGGAGATCCTGGGTTCGCGCTGCCACCGTCTGCTTTCGTGTCATCTGGGCAACGGCGCTTCGCTCGCCGCCATTGAGGACGGTGTATGCCGCGATACCACGATGGGCCTCACGCCGCTCGACGGCCTGATGATGGGCACCCGTTGTGGTTCCATTGACCCGGCTACCGTGTGCTACCTGCAGCGCGAGGGCGGCTACAGCTACCAGGAAGTCGATGACATGATGAACAAGCAGTCTGGTCTGCTTGCCATCTCGGGCATCTCCAACGACGCCCGTGACATCCGTACGCGCGCCTCCGAGGGCGACGAGCGCTGCCTGCTCGCCTTCGATATGTTCGCCTACAAGGCCATGCAGCAGGCCGGCTCCATGATCGCTTCAATCGCGGGCGTGGACACCATTGCCTTTACCGCCGGCATTGGCGAGAACGACTGGTCGATCCGCAAGGCTTTCTGCGACTGCTTCGAGTGGCTGGGCGTGCGCATCGACAACAACAAGAACCGCGAGGCCGTGGGTAACGGCCCGCAGGTCATCAGCGCCGCCGGCTCTTCCGTCACGGTCATGGTCATCCCCACCGACGAGGAATACATGATCGCCCACGACGTCGAGCGTTTGACCAAGAACAACTAACGCATTCGTCTGTAATTGACAAAAAGGCCTCCAGAGCAACAGCCCGGAGGCCTTTTTACTAGCAGGCGGAAATTCCAGTTCCAAAGTGATCATCGCCGGCAACGCCTGCGCTCCCAGCAACGTCACCCATTCGTTCAGATCCTCAGCCCCAGCTCGTAGCCAAGCCGCCGCCCACTCCAGATGCTCTGAATGCTTCGTAGCAGTAGAAGGCCGTACGGGCTAACCCCTGAAAACATTCCGCAGACCAGAAACGCCCCCGTTCGTAGCTCCGAAGGAGCGGAACGGGGGCGTTTCATTGGTCGAGGACGTTTTCAGGGGTTAGCCCGTACGGCCTTCGGGCGAGTGCGTCCGCTACTCAGCCATCTGAGCCTGGACGGCGGTGATGGCTACGACACCCACGATGTCGTCGGCAGAGCAGCCGCGCGAAAGGTCATTGACCGGCTTGGCGATGCCCTGCAGGATGGGGCCGTAAGCGTCGGCGCCAGCGAAGCGCTGGACCAGCTTGTAGCCGATGTTGCCGGCCTCGAGGTCGGGGAACACGAGCACGTTGGCCTTGCCGGCAACGGAGGAGCCGGGAGCCTTGAGCTGGGCGACGGTGGGGACGATAGCAGCATCGAGCTGCAGGTCGCCGTCGATGGCGAGCTCGGGTGCCTTTTCCTTGCAGAACTTCACGGCCTCCTGGACCTTCTTGGCGACCTCGCCACCGGCGGAGCCCATGGTGGAGTAGGAGAGCATGGCCACGTGCGGCTCAACGTTGCCCATGAAGGTGGACCAGGAGTGAGCGGAGGCGATGGCGATCTCGGAGAGCTCGTCGGAGGACGGGTTGATGTTGAGGCCGCAGTCGGCGAAGATCAGCGTGCCGTCGGTGCCGAACTGCGGGGTGTCGGTGCACATCACGAAGAAGGCCGAGACCAGCTTGGTGCCCGGGGCGGTCTTAAGGATCTGCAGCGCGGGGCGCAGGGTATCGGCGGTGGAGTGGCAGGCGCCGGAGACCAGGCCGTCGGCGTCGCCCATCTTGACCATCATGGTGCCAAAGTAGGTGGCGTCCATCACCTGGGCGCGAGCCTGCTCGATGGTGACACCCTTCTTGGCGCGGAGCTCGGCAAACTCCTGCGCGTACTCCTCGTGCTTCTCGGCATTGCGCGGGTCGATGACGGTGGCGCCGGGAACGTTGATCTCGTCGGGGTTGCCCAGGATGACGATCTTTGCCAGGCCCTCCTCGATGATCTTGGTGGCCGCGACGATGGTGCGCGGATCCTCGCCCTCGGGCAGGACGATCGTCTTAAGGTCGGCCTTGGCGGCAGACTTCATACGGTTAAGGAAATCGCTCATGTTACTCCTTACAAGCGTTTCACTAAGCTCCAGGCGCCCGGCTGTTCACGAATAAACCCGCTGCTAGCGGGTTTACCTTTCAAATTTGTACGCCGCGGTGCTTGAGCTTTCCTTGTGTGGCAAGCTCATTATAGGACGCATTAGCGCTATAATCGCTCTGATAAATATGTCTCGAAGAATGTTCGAGAAAAGCCCAGCTAACGAGCCCGTGGCTTTTGACAAGGAGTATCGATGCAGATTACCTCAGGCCTGCCTGAAGGCTTTAACGCCGGCGCGTACGACATGATTGTCGTCGGTGCTGGATATGCCGGTGCCGTTTGCGCCCGCCGTCTTGCCGAGACCATCGGCTATCGTGTTGCCGTTTTGGAGCGCCGTAGCCACATTGCGGGCAATGCCTATGACTGCACTGACGAGGCCGGAATCCTGATCCACGAGTACGGTCCGCATATCTATCACACCTTTAACGAGCGCGTGCACAATTTCCTGTCGCGCTTTACCAAGTGGACGGATTATCAGCACAAGGTGCTCGCCAACATCAACGGCACCCTTATGCCCGTGCCCTTCAACCATGCGAGTCTCAAGCTCGCCTTTGGTGACGAGCGCGGCGAGGAGCTGTATCAGAAGCTCGTGGAGACCTTTGGCAAGGATGTCAAGGTGCCCATTATGGAGCTGCGTAAGAAGAACGACCCCGACTTGGCCGAGGTCGCCGATTACGTCTACGAGAACGTCTTTTTGCATTACACCATGAAGCAGTGGGGCCAGACGCCCGATCAGATCGACCCCTCGATCACCGGCCGCGTTCCCGTCTTTGTGGGCGATGATGACCGCTACTTCCCGCAAGCTCCCTTCCAGGGCATGCCGCAGGAGGGCTACACGGCGCTCTTTGAGCACATGCTCGACCACGACCTGATTGACGTGTTCTGCGACGTGGACGCCCGCGATCTCTTTGAAATCGACGAGACCACCGTCAAGATCGATGGCAAGGTCTACGGCGGCGAGATTGTCTATACCGGTCCTCTCGATGAGCTGTTCAGCCTCGACTTGGGTGCGTTGCCGTACCGCACACTCGATATGAAGTTCGAGACGCTCGATATGGACCAGTTCCAGCCCGTGGGCACCGTCAACTACACCACGAGCGAGGACTACACGCGTATCACCGAGTTCAAGAACATGACTGGCCAGGTCCTGCCCGGCAAGACCACCATCATGAAGGAGTATTCCAAGGCCTATACGCCCGGCTCGGGCGAGACGCCCTATTACGCCATTCTGGAGCCCGAGAACCGCGAGCTCTACGAGCGCTATCTCGAGCGCGTCCAGAACTTGACGAACTTCCACCCGGTGGGTCGCTTGGCCGAGTATCGTTACTACGATATGGATGCCGTGACCAACTCCGCCCTCGATCTTTCGGATGAGATTATCGCCTGCCATGCATAAAGTCATAACATTCGGTATTCCCTCGTATAACGCCGCCAAGGACATGGACCATTGCATCACCTCCATTCTGGAGGGGAGCAATTATGCCACCGACATCGAGATTATCATCGTCGATGACGGTTCCAAGGACGAGACGGCCGCTAAGGCCGACGAGTGGGAGGCGCGTTACCCCGGCATTATCCGCGCGGTGCATCAGGAGAACGGCGGCCACGGTATCGCCGTCCTTTCGGGCTTGCGCGAGGCGCAGGGCACCTACTACAAGGTTGTCGACTCGGACGACTGGCTTGACGGCGCTGCCCTTTCGACCATGCTGTCGATTCTGCGTGGCTTTGAGGAGCGCGACCAGCGCGTTGACCTGTTTATCTCGAACTACGTGTACGAGAAAGTTTACGAGGGAACGCATACCGCTATTGGCTACAAATTTGCCCTGCCGCGCAAGAAGATCTTTTCCTGGGATCAGATCGGTCATTTCCGCCTGGACCAGAACCTACTCATGCACAGCCTGTGCTATCGCACGGATGTGCTGCGCGAGTCCAACCTTCCCATGCCGCCGCACACGTTCTATGTGGACAACATCTACGCCTACGTACCGCTGCCGCGTTGCAAGACCATGTACTACGCCGACATTGACCTCTACCGCTACTTTATCGGTCGCGAAGGCCAGAGCGTCAACGAGGCAACGATGGTCAAGCGTCTGGACCAGCAGTTCCGTGTTACGCGTATCATGATGGAGTCGTACCACCTGTACAGCGATGTCGAGTCGTCGCGTCTGCGTTCGTACATGATGGGCTACTTCACCATGATGATGGCGATCTGCTCGGTGCTGACCAAGCTTTCCGAGGAAGATTGCGCCGACGAGCGCCTAAAGACGCTGTGGAATGATTTGAAGGCCTATGACGAGCGTATGTATCGTCGTGCGCGTTACGGTGTGGTCGGCTTCTTCACTAACCTCCGCGGTCGTGCCGGAGACAAAACCACACTCGGCCTATACCGTCTTGCCTCAAAGATCTTCAAATTCAACTAGCTGCTGAGTAATCGCTGCTGATAGGTTGACTGGGCCCCTTGGCCTTTAGTTTGCTACTGCGAACAGTCCTGCTCGCACGGAAAGCACATTAAGTGCTTTCCGGCTCGTGCGGAACTTGTATCAAACTAAAGGCCAAGGGGCCTCTGCTATAAGAATCGATTGTCAGGTTATTTGAATTTGAAAATCTTAGACGCGCGGTACACAGGGGCCTGGGCTGAAAAGATTTTGGTTGGTAGTCGGCCGGAGGCAGGCGGGCGTTACGTTTGTCGCGAGTTCCGCATGCAAAGAAGGCCACTTAATGTGGCCTTCGTCTTGCATAGGACTGTAGAGCAGCAAACGTAACGCCCGCCCGTCTCCGGCCGACGGTCGAGTGGACTACTTTGCGGCGCCGGGGATGCCGTGGGAGGTTTTGGCGGTTTTGGCTCCGTTTACGATGGCGGTTTGCAAAGCCCTTACGGCGAGCATGCCCAGCAGGTCTAGGGGAACGGCGGCGCTTGCCTGGGCACCCAGTTTGCCGCTGGCGAGGGTGTAGATGGTGTCGCCATCGTTGGTGGTGTGCGTGGGACGGATGGCGTGTGCGTAGGCGTCTGCGGCCATCTGAGAGACCTTGGTGGCTTGTGCCTTAGTGAGTTCCACGTTGGTGACGATGCAGCTGATGGTGGTGTTGGTGCGGTCGAGCGGCATCTGCATGGATCCGGCGGCGGCAAAGGCTGCGAGTTCCATATCGACGATTTGGTCGCTATCGGCTGAGGCGCGCATGCCGGCGACCCACTCGCCGGTGAGGGGGTCGACAACGTTGCCGCAGGCGTTGACCGAGACCACGGCGCCCACCTTGATGGGGCCGAGCGCCACGGCGGCAGCGCCAAGGCCGGCCTTCATGCAGGTGGCGGGGCCCATGAGCTTACCCACGGTAGCGCCCGTGCCGGCGCCTACGTTGCCCTGTTCGAGCTTGGTGGGGGTGTGGTCGAGCGCCTCGCGCACGGCGGCGATGCCGGCCTCAATGTCGGGGCGAACGGTGGGGTCGCCAAAGGCAAGGTCGAAGATACAGCTGGAGCACACGATGGGCACCTGCGTGGGGCCGACGGGCAGACCAATGCCGCGGCTCTCGAGTTCGCGGGCCACGCCGCTTGCAGCCTCGAGGCCAAAGGCCGATCCGCCCGAAAGGCAGACGGCGTGGACCTTATCGACGGTGTTTTCGGGACGCAACAGGTCGGTCTCACGCGAAGCGGGGGCGCCACCACGTACGTCAACGCCACCGGTGGCACCCTCGGGCGCCACGATTACGGTGCAGCCGGTGCCAGCCTCCTCGTCCGTATAGTTGCCAAAGCAAAAGCCATCGACATTGCAAACATCGATGGCTTCGAGCAGTGTGTCCATGTGTTCTCCTATCGGTTTTCCGCCGGGCCTTATGCCCAGTCGGGATCCGTACGGTACGGCAAAATTGTAGGCGCTGGGGGATACCCAGCGCCAGATGCAATTACGAGAGTTTTTGAATCGCGCGTGCGACGCGAGCGATGGGCAAGCCCACCACGTTGTAGAAGTCACCCGAAATATCGTGCACAAGCATGCGGCCGCCTGTGCCTTGGATGCCGTAGGCCCCGGCCTTGTCCATGGGTTCGCCGGAGGCAACATAGCGCTCGATCTGCTCTTCGGTAAGCTCATAGAACGTCACGTCGGTCACATCGACAAACGACAGGCTCTCGGCGGCATGCGGAGCTGTAGCGTCGCCGGCTTTAACGATGCAGACGCCGGTTGCGACCTGGTGCGTGCGGCCCGAAAGCTCGCGGAGCATGGTGCGCGCCTCGTCCCCGTCTGCCGGCTTGCCCAAAATTTGGCCGTCAAAGGTGACAATAGTATCGGCCGCGACGGTCAGTTCGTTGGGCTCGGCATGCTCGGCGGCAACGGCGGCGGCTTTGGCACGCGCCAAGCGCTCGACGAGTGTAAGCGGAGCTTCGCCATCAAAAGGCGTTTCGTCGATATCTGCGGGAATCACGCGAATGTCATAGCCCGCCTCGCGCATCAACTCGATGCGGCGCGGTGATTGCGAAGCCAAAATCATAGCTGAATGCCCTCGGCGACCTTCTCGACGGCCTTGTCGCCGGCGAGCGTGCGCAGCAGCTCAAGCGCAAAGGGGAGCGACTGGGCCATGCCGCTGGCGGTGATGATGTTGCCGTCTTGCGTAACCTTCTCGCCGGTATAGGCGCCTTCGGGGAAGCTTTTCTCAAAGCCAGGGAAGCACGTGGCGTGGCGCCCCTCGAGCAGGTCGAGCTCACCCAGGATAAACGGGGCGGCGCAGATGGCGGCGACGTGTTTGGCGGCGGCGAACTCGCAGACCACGTCGCAGACGCGCTGGTCGGCACGCAGGTTGGTGGCGCCGGGCAGGCCGCCAGGTAGCACGACGCAGTCGTACTCGTCAAAGTTGATCTCGTCAAAGAGCGCATCGCAGGTCACGGGAATCTGCAGCGAGCTTACGACCTCGCGCGTGGGCATGATCGAGACAAGCGTGGCGCGCACGCCGCCGCGACGCATGACATCGACCATGGTCAGGCATTCAATAGTTTCAAAGCCATCGGCGGCGAGAACGGCAACGCTGGGCATGAGGGTTCCTTTCATAGACGGCATACAATTAGCCGTCTTATACCCCGAAGACCTCCGCTTGCCACGCTCGATTTCCCAATGATTTTTCTGAGCAATGATTAAGTGGCTAGTTGCGCTTGAGGTGGACGACGGTTTCGCAGTGGAAGGTTTGCGGGAACAGGTCAACTGGCGTGATCTTTACGGGGGAGAAGGTGCCTTCTTCGACAAAGCGTTTGAGATCGCGCGCCAGGGTGGCCGGGTCGCAGCTCACGTAGGCGATATCGCGGGCACTCGTGCTGGCGATAAGGTCGATCGCCTCGGGGGCGAGGCCTGCACGCGGCGGGTCGACCACCAGGACATCGGCGTCCTGATCGGGGAACTCGCGCACCGCGTCGCCGCCGATGACGTCGACGTTATCGAGTTTGTTGATCTCTAGGTTACGGCGCAGGTCGCGCACGGCCGGGCCGTAGGCCTCGACGGCGGCAACAAAGTCGCAGCGGCGGGCGAGCGGCAGGGTGAAGGTTCCAGCTCCGCAATACAGGTCCACGGCAAGTTCGTCTTCCTGCGGGTCGAGCGCCTCCATGACAAGCTCGATCAAAATCTCGGCACCCTTGGTGTTGACCTGGAAAAACGACGGGGCCGAAAGGCGCATCTGGCCGTCGGCGATGTTCTCGGTCCAGGAGCCCTCGCCGGCGAGCATCTCAACCTTGGAGACGCGGCGGGCCTTCTTCTCACCCTTGCTCATAACGCGCACTATGCTCGTGGGGTGTGCGGCGTCTGCCAGCACGCGCGAGACTTGCGAGCGCGGAAACGACCCCGTGGGCGTCCAGAGCGCGACCTCGAGCGCTTTGGTGCGACGCGAGGCGCGAATGCCCACGCGCTCCAAGCCCAGGTCGTGGCTGCCGCTCAGATAGTTAAGCGCGCCGACGACCGATTTGAGCGCCTTGGGAAAACGCTTATCGAACAGCGGGCACGAATCGACGGTCACGATCTTGCTGGGATCGACGCCGTGCATGCCAAGACGCACGCGGCCGTTTACAACGGTCGGTTCGAGCTCAATTTTATTGCGGTAGCCCCAATCGTCCTTGGTGTGGCGGATGGGCTGCACCAGCTCGTCGACTTGCTCAGGGGTGAACTTGCCGATGCGCTCGAGCGTGGAGCGCAGGTTTTGCTCCTTGGCGGCAAGCTGAGCGGTGCGCGAGAGATTGCCCCACGAGCAGCCACCGCAGACGCCCACGAAGGGGCAGGGAGGCTGAATTCGATCGGAGCTCGGCTCAAGAATCTCGGTGGCGCGGGCGCGCATAAACGACTTGCCGTCCTGCACGATTTCGGCCTCGACGGTATCGCCCGCCACGGCGCCCTGCACAAATACGGCCTTGCCGTTGTCGGCGTGCGCCAGACTATCGGCGCCATACGTCATCGATTCTATGGTGAGCTTCATATTCCTGCCTGTCATTCGCATTGTTGTCCGCAACCATGGTAGCAGGGAAAAGCGCCCGTACCTGAGGCATTCCTCAAATACGGGGCGCTTCTACAAACGTCTATTTCGTCTTGCCGGTAATGAGCGTCTTGAGTCCTAGGCCGATTAGGCCCAAGCCCATGCGCACGCGACCGGGGCGATGGCGCTCGATGGCTTTGGTCTTGCCGGCGGGTTTCTCGCGGCGGGCGCTTGCCTGGGGCGCGGGCTTGGCGGTCTGCGGCTGAGGCTGGGGTGCAGGCTCGGGCTCGGGCTCCAGGTCGGGCCCGATGACGGTCGCCTGGACCTTCTGTACCTTAGAGGCTGCCGGCTGTGGCTCGGGCTTGGGGCCCAGAACAGGTGCGGATTCCGGTTTTGCTTTGGCGACGGGCTCCGAAGCCACGGCTGCGGACTCGGCGTTGCGATAGGCGCGCTCCAACAGGAACTCTTGCGAGTTAAAGGGCTTCTCACCCTCTTTTCGCTCTACGGGAACCCAGGTGCCGTCGCTCGTCAGGCTACGTGCCTTTACGTTGTCGCGCAGCTGCACACCCATGTACTCGTGCACCAGTGCGCGGCAGGTGGGGTCGAGCACGGGGAAGGCGATCTCCACACGATGCTCGGTGTTGCGCGTCATCATGTCGGCAGAACTCAGGTAGATCATGTCCGAGTCCACGCCGAAGGCATAGACGCGCGCGTGCTCCAAGAAACGTCCGACGATGGAACGTACGTGCACGTTTTCGGTCTTGCCCGCAATGTTGGGCTTCAGGCACGAGATGCCGCGGATGATCATGTCCACGCGCACGCCGGCACACGATGCCTCGGAAATCTTGTCGATGACCTCGCGGTCGGTCAGCGAGTTGAGCTTAAAGAACACGCGCGCGGGCTCACCGGCGAGAGCGCGTTGGATCTCGCGGTCCAGGCCGCGCATGATGAGTGGCTTAAGGCCGACGGGCGCCACACCCAAAAAGCGGTAGTCGCCGCGCAGGTTGCCCAGCGACAGGTTGCGGAAGAACAGGTTGGCGTCTTCGCCGATCCCGGGATGGGCGGTCATGAGCATAAAGTCGCTGTAGAGCTTGGCCGTCTTCTCGTTAAAGTTACCGGTGCCCAAAAGCGTGAGTCGGGTGAGCGCCATGCCCTCGCGATAGGTGAGCTGGCAGATCTTTGAGTGGCATTTAAAGCCCTCGGAGCCATAGATGACGGTGCAGCCCGCTTCTTCCAGACGCTCTGCCCACTCGATGTTATTTTGCTCGTCAAAGCGCGCGCGGAGCTCCATGAGCACCGTGACCTCTTTGCCGTTCTCGGCGGCGTCAATCAACGACTCGCACAGACGACTCTGCTTGGCCACGCGGTAGAGCGTGATACGCAGCGAGATGCACTCGGGGTCGTATGCGGCCTCGTGTACCAGGTCCAGGAACGGATTCATGGCCTCGTAGGGGTAAAAGAGCAACTTGTCGCCCTGCAGCACCTGCTCGCGAATGGAGCGGGACATGTCGATGGTGGGATTGGGCTGCGGCTTAAACGGCGTAAAGAGGAGCTCGTTGCGCAGGTGCTCGGGAATTTTGCCCTCGATGCCAAAGACGTAGCCCAGGTCGAGCGGGATATCGCAGGTAAAAACCGAGCGGCGCGAAAGCTCGAGCGCTTTGCGGATGGTCTTGAGCGTCGCCTTCTCGAGCGAACCGGAGACGGCAAGCACCACCGGCTGCAGGCGCAAGCGCTTTTTGAGGATGCGCTTCATGTGCTGGCGGTAATCCTCTTCCTCCTCGACGCCCTCGCCGTCCGGGTCGATATCGGCATTGCGGGTGACGCGGATCAGAGCGCGGTCGAGCGGCTTATAGGAGCCAAAGCAGCTGTCCAAGCAGGCAAGAATGACGTCCTCGAGCAAGATGTAGGAGTAGGTGCCGGCGGGCGAGGGAATCTCGACCACGCGGTTCATCGAGGCGGGAATCTCGATGAGGCCCAGCAGACTTTCCTCGTCCGTGACACCGTCCAGTCCGCAAGCTAGATAGAGTGCGCCGTTGCGCAGGTTGGGGAAGGGGTGGCGCGGGTCAATGACCAACGGCGAGATGACCGGCGACACGTAGGCCTGGAAGTAGCGGGTGACAAAGGTGCGCTCCTCGGGCGTAAGCGAATCGATGCGAGCGCGGTGAACGCCCAGGGCGTCGAGTTTGCCCTCGATGCTCTTGAAGATGGACTCCCAACGGGTAAGGAGTCCGGGCATTTCGGTCATGACAGCATCGACCTGTTCGGAGGCGGTCATATTGCTCTTGTTGTCCACAGGCTGTTTTTTGAGTTCTGCCAAGTCGGACAGGCCGCCCACGCGCACCATGAGAAACTCGTCGAGGTTGGACTCGAAGATCGACACGAACTTTAGACGCTCGAACAAAGGAACGGTCTCGTCGAATGCCTCGTCAAGCACGCGGTTATCAAAGCGCAGCCAGCTAAGCTCTCGGTTTTGCGTATACGAAAAATCACGCGGCGGCTTGCGCAGCTTGGCGGCCTTTTGCTTCTTTTCGATTTTGCTCGGCATATGCATCTGTCCGTTCAGTCCCCGCAGGGGACGATAGCCTAACTCTATTCTCTATTGTCTCAATTTAGTTGACCGCTGGCACGGACGTATCGCGTGAACGGTATCTTTACCTATTTCTTACGATGTCCGGCCATAGAACTAACGCTCGCGACGCTATTGCTAGCGTTCAATATTCTCACTCAACTGATAAGGATGCGTGAATAAGAATGATGGCAAGCTGAATATCATTGAATTCGGTCCAAAACGTGGGCTAGCTTCATTTATATACATAAAACCGTTTTACCTATGCAATTCTGAATCATGGATTTATAGATGCGATGGGGGATAATTTATAGGAAAAAGAGCATTTACCTTAGAAAAGTTACTTTAGAGCGCCGAAGTGCATCATGGGGGAATCACATGCGATATACCGTTCATCGCACTTTGTTGACCGTTCGGGGGTGAAGTGGAATTGCGGGTGGAATTTGGATATAACTAGAGCTGTCAGCAAGCAGCGCCCGTTACGGAAGGGCGCTGATAGATTCGGCCGAAAGGCCCGAAAGAAAGGTAGGAGGCCATGACGAAAGGTCTGCACGTGCCTTCCGAGATCGGCAAGCTCAGGAAGGTCTGCCTGCACCGTCCCGGCGACGAGCTCCTCAACCTGCCGCCCGACGAGCTCGAGCGACTCCTGTTCGACGACGTCCCGTTCCTGGAGGTCGCGCAGCAGGAGCACGACACCTTCGCCCAGATCCTGAGGGACCAGGGCGTGGAGGTGCTCTACCTCGAGAACCTCGTCGCAGAGGTGTTCGACCAGGTCCCCGGCGCCCGCGCCGAGTTCACCGACCAGTACATCGCCGAGGCGGGCATCCGCGGCCAGCAGATGCCGCAGATCGTCCGCGAGAAGCTGGACTCCATCGAGGACAACCTCGAGTTCGTCAAGAAGACCATGGCCGGCATGACCAAGGCCGAGATCGACATGCCCCTCACGGCGTCCACGACCCTCGACTCCCTGGTCAACTCCGAGTCCGAGTCCGACCTGATCATCGACCCGATGCCCAACCTCTACTTCACCCGCGACCCGTTCGCGGTCGTCGGCGAGGGCGTCAACCTCAACCGCATGTACTCGGTCACCCGCAACCGCGAGACCCTGTACGGCAAGTACGTCTTCAAGTACCACCCCGACTACAAGGACGTCTCCCTGTACTTCCGCCGCGACTGCCAGTTCCACACCGAGGGCGGCGACGTGCTGAACATCAACGAGAAGACCCTCGCCGTCGGCATCTCCCAGCGCACCCAGGCGGCCGCCATCGACGTCATGGCCCAGAACATCTTCTGGAACTCCGACTCCAAGGTCGAGCGCATCCTGGCCTTCGACATCCCCGTCTCGCGCGCCTTCATGCACCTCGACACGGTCTTCACCCAGATCGACGTCGATAAGTTCACGATCCACCCCGCCATCATGGGCACCCTGCGCGTCTACGAGCTGACCGCCGGCAAGAACCCGGGCGACGTGAACATCCGCCTGATCGAGGACACCCTCGAGCACGTCCTGGAGGACGCCACCGGCGTCGACCAGGTCAAGCTGATCCCCTGCGGCGGCGGCGACCCGATCGCGGCCTCCCGCGAGCAGTGGAACGACGGCTCCAACACCCTGTGCGTCGAGCCCGGCAAGATCTGCGTCTACGCCCGCAACACCGTCACCAACGACGTGCTGTACAAGGAGGGCCTGGACCTTCTCGTCGTGCCCTCCGCCGAGCTCTCCCGCGGCCGCGGCGGCCCGCGCTGCATGAGCATGCCCTTCTGGCGCGAGGACCTCTAAGGTCTTCAAGGACCCGTACAGGTCTTAATACATATATCTAGCTGCCATTAGATGTCTCTCATTGGGGCGGTGCGGGTATTCGCACCGCCCCAATCTTGTATGAGGAACGTCAACACGATTGGATGACTGCTTTTGTAAGGAGCTTGGCCATGGATATCAAGACAATCGGTGTTGAGGAGTGGCTCAACGTTTGGGAGAAGAGCGCCACGTGGGATATCGCCCAGTCGACGATCTCGTCGCTCACCATGGGCGAGCTGCGCGCGCTCGACGAGCAGGACGGCGCCACGTTTTACGAGCGCCTGGACCGCGAGAAGATGAACTACGGCTGGATCGAGGGTTCGCCCGACTTTAAGGCCGAGGTCGCCAAACTGTATCGCCGCGAGGTCAATCCCGACCACATCCTGCAGACCAACGGCTGCACGGGTGCGAACTTCAACGCCATCATGGCCGTGGTCGAGCCCGGCGACCATGTGATTGCCGAGTGGCCTACCTATGCGCCGCTCTACGAGATTCCGCGCACGCTGGGCGCCGAGGTTGAGTACTGGGAGCTTCGCGAGGAGCTCGGCTGGAAGCCCGATATCGAACAGCTCAAGCGCCTCGTTCACCCCAATACCAAGCTCATCTGTATCAATAACGCATCGAACCCCATCGGTACGGTGCTTGATGCCGATACGCTCGGTCAGATTGCCGAGATTGCCCGTTCGGTGGGCGCCTACGTGCTGTGCGACGAGGTGTATCTGCCGCTCGAGAACACCGAGTCCTTTATGTCGATGGCCGACGTGTACGAGAAGGCCATTGTCACCAACTCGGTGTCCAAGACCTATTCGACGCCCGCGGCTCGCGTGGGCTGGGTCGTGGCCGACGAAGAGGTCTCCAACCGCATCCGCACCTATCGTGACTACACCATGATCTGCGGCGGCGTGTTCAACGACGCCCTGGCGACCTACGTGCTCGAGCACAAGGATAAGATCCTTGAGCGCAACCGTAAGATCGTGTTTGGCAACCGTGATATCGCTCAGGCATGGATCGATGCGCAGAGCCGCGTCTCTTGGACGGCGCCGCAGGGCGTATCCACCTCGTTTATCCAGCTGGATATTCCCGAGAACGATGAGGAGTTCTGCAAGCGCCTGCTGGCCGAGAGGGGAGTGCTGCTGGTTCCCGGCAGCCGCTTTGAGCTTCCCTGCGGCGCGCGTCTGGGCTACTGCGCGAGCGAAGACGTTCTTCGCGAGGGCCTGAGGCTTCTGGGCGAGGCGCTGGCGGAGTTTGATCGCTAGGATTCCGACGGCTCTCAAACCCACTCAAATCTGTCTACGATTATCGATAACAGACCCGTTTCCCATGAGGGGAGCGGGTCTGTTTTTCTATACCGAGAAGTCAAGTTGTTACAAATGAGGCCGTAAGGCGAGCCGGTGTTCGTTGGGCCTTATACTGAACTTCCGGTGAACGGTACCAAGCGTCTGGTAAACGGTAATATCCATACCAGAAATGAATAGGACAAACTTTTTTCTGAATAAAAATGAAAATGGTTGAGACGCGGTATGAATCGTTAATTCTATTCATAGATTTATTAAAAATATGCAATTTGAGGGTGGTTTAATAAAGTTAAGTTCCATTTGCTATTTGTTTTGAAAAAGCATTTAGGCACGTAAATAAACTTTATTAAATCAAAGTGTGCCATGCGTGAAGTATATGTGTATGCCGTTCACCCCCTATAAAAAACCGTTCGGGGGCAAGGTGGAAGTATGGGCTGATTTTGGATATAAATATGTCGTCAGCAATAACGCCTCACACGGAGGGGCGCTAACGAATCGGCCCAGACAAAGGGCCCGAAAGAAAGGTAGGAGGCCATGACGAAAGGTCTGCACGTGCCTTCCGAGATCGGCAAGCTCAGGAAGGTCTGCCTGCACCGTCCCGGCGACGAGCTCCTCAACCTGCCGCCCGACGAGCTCGAGCGACTCCTGTTCGACGACGTCCCGTTCCTGGAGGTCGCGCAGCAGGAGCACGACACCTTCGCCCAGATCCTGAGGGACCAGGGCGTGGAGGTGCTCTACCTCGAGAACCTCGTCGCAGAGGTGTTCGACCAGGTCCCCGGCGCCCGCGCCGAGTTCACCGACCAGTACATCGCCGAGGCGGGCATCCGCGGCCAGCAGATGCCGCAGATCGTCCGCGAGAAGCTGGACTCCATCGAGGACAACCTCGAGTTCGTCAAGAAGACCATGGCCGGCATGACCAAGGCCGAGATCGACATGCCCCTCACGGCGTCCACGACCCTCGACTCCCTGGTCAACTCCGAGTCCGAGTCCGACCTGATCATCGACCCGATGCCCAACCTCTACTTCACCCGCGACCCGTTCGCGGTCGTCGGCGAGGGCGTCAACCTCAACCGCATGTACTCGGTCACCCGCAACCGCGAGACCCTGTACGGCAAGTACGTCTTCAAGTACCACCCCGACTACAAGGACGTCTCCCTGTACTTCCGCCGCGACTGCCAGTTCCACACCGAGGGCGGCGACGTGCTGAACATCAACGAGAAGACCCTCGCCGTCGGCATCTCCCAGCGCACCCAGGCGGCCGCCATCGACGTCATGGCCCAGAACATCTTCTGGAACTCCGACTCCAAGGTCGAGCGCATCCTGGCCTTCGACATCCCCGTCTCGCGCGCCTTCATGCACCTCGACACGGTCTTCACCCAGATCGACGTCGATAAGTTCACGATCCACCCCGCCATCATGGGCACCCTGCGCGTCTACGAGCTGACCGCCGGCAAGAACCCGGGCGACGTGAACATCCGCCTGATCGAGGACACCCTCGAGCACGTCCTGGAGGACGCCACCGGCGTCGACCAGGTCAAGCTGATCCCCTGCGGCGGCGGCGACCCGATCGCGGCCTCCCGCGAGCAGTGGAACGACGGCTCCAACACCCTGTGCGTCGAGCCCGGCAAGATCTGCGTCTACGCCCGCAACACCGTCACCAACGACGTGCTGTACAAGGAGGGCCTGGACCTTCTCGTCGTGCCCTCCGCCGAGCTCTCCCGCGGCCGTGGCGGCCCGCGCTGCATGAGCATGCCCTTCTGGCGCGAGGACCTCTAAGTCTTTAACGTTCCGGTGCGGTCCCCCTACAACCGCACCGGTTTCGCCCGTCAAACGGGCACCACTTTTTAGTAATTCACTTTTTCGAAAGGATACGAACCATGGGTGTTAACCTCTCCGGCCGTAGCTTCCTCAAGCTCCTCGACCTCACCACCGAGGAGATCGAGTACCTGCTCAAGCTCTCCAAGAACTTCAAGGACATGAAGCGCGCCGGCGTTCCTCACCGCTATCTCGAGGGCAAGAACATCGTCCTGCTCTTCCAGAAGACCTCCACTCGTACCCGCTGCGCCTTCGAGGTCGGCGGCATGGATCTGGGCATGGGCGTCACCTACCTCGATCCGGGTTCGTCGCAGATGGGCAAGAAGGAGTCCATCGAGGACACCGCCCGCGTTCTCGGCCGCATGTATGACGGCATTGAGTTCCGTGGCTTTGCCCAGGACGACGTCGAGGAGCTTGCCGCTAAGTCCGGCGTGCCCGTGTGGAACGGTCTGACCACCGAGTGGCACCCCACCCAGATGCTCGCCGACATCCTGACCGTCCAGGAGAACTTCAACTACGACATCAAGGGCAAGACCCTCGTCTTCATGGGCGACTGCAAGAACAACGTCGCTCGCTCCCTCATGGTCGTCTGCTCCAAGCTCGGCATGAACTTCGTGGCCTGCGGCCCCGAGGAGTGCATGCCCGCTGACGACGTCATCGAGGCCTGCAAGCCCATCGCCGAGGCCAACGGCTGCACCATCAAGCTGACCACCGACGTCAAGGACGGCGTCACCGGTGCCGACGTTCTCTACACCGACGTTTGGGTCTCCATGGGCGAGCCCGACGAGGTCTGGGCCGAGCGCATCGCTCAGCTCACCCCGTATCGCGTTACCTCCGAGGTCATGGCTATGGCCAACCCGGGTGCCATCTTCCTGCACTGCCTGCCCAGCTTCCACGACACCAACACCACGATTGGCGCCGAGAAGTGCGAGCAGTTCGGCATCACCGAGCAGGAGGTCACCGACGAGGTCTTCGAGAGCCCCGCTTCCAAGGTCTTCGACGAGGCCGAGAACCGCATGCACACCATCAAGGCTGTCATGTACGCTACGCTCAAGTAAGAGCATCTAGCATCTCGCTCGGGGTGCATTGCTGCGCACCCCGAGCACTTTTGTCTGGTAAAAATCTCGCACCGAACGACATGCACGGCACGGAAGAGCCGCTTCGGGCGAGATCAGTAAATGATTTATGAAGGGGGGATGAGAACTATGACTGAGACCGCTAAGAAAAAGCGCGGTATGCCTTCATCGTTCACCATTCTTCTTGCTCTGCTGGCAATCGTCGCGGTTGTTACCGTTATCGTCTCCGGTACGTCCGGTGGCGCGGTTACCGCTGCCCGCTTGAGCGATTTCTGCACCGCCCCGGTCAAGGGCTTCGCTGACGCTCTGCCCGTCTGCCTCTTCGTTATGATCCTCGGCGGCTTCCTCGGCATGATGACCGAGACCGGCGCCCTGGACAACGGCATTGCCGTTCTGGTGCAGAAGCTTAAGGGCAATGAGATCATGCTCATTCCCGTGCTGATGCTCATCTTCTCCCTCGGTGGTACCACCTATGGTATGTGCGAGGAGACCGTTCCCTTCTACGCCCTGCTCGCCGCTACCATGATGGCTGCTGGCTTCGACCCCATGGTCGGCGCTGCAACCGTCCTGCTCGGCGCTGGCTGCGGCTGCCTCGGCTCCACGGTTAACCCGTTTGCCGTCGGCGCTGCCGTCGACGCTCTGACCGGCGTTGGCATTGAGGTCAACCAGTCCATCATCATCGGCCTCGGTGCCGTCCTGTGGATTGTTACCACCGCCATGTCCATCTTCTTCGTCATGAGCTATGCCAAGAAGGTCAAGGCTGACAAGGGTTCCACCATCCTTTCGATGCAGGAGCTCAAGGACGCCGAAGAGGCTCACGGCAAGGCTGCTTCCGAGGTTCACAAGGAGGTCAAGCTCACCGGTCGTCAGAAGGGTGTTCTGATCGCCTTTGCCTTCACCTTCGTCGTCATGATCGTCGGCTTCATCCCGCTGGCCGACCTTAACGAGGGCGTCGCCAACTTCTTCGATGCTGGCGCTGTCTATGACGCCGACGGTAACGCCATCGTTCAGGGCTGGTCTGCCCTGATCACCGGCCTGCCCATTGGTCAGTGGTACTTCGACGAGGCTTCCACCTGGTTCTTCCTCATGGCTGTCCTGATCGGTATTATCGGCGGCCTGTCCGAGAAGCAGATCGTCAACACCTTCATCACCGGCGCTGCCGACATGATGTCCGTTGTCCTCGTCATCGCCCTCGCCCGTGGTATCTCCGTCCTCATGGCTAGCACCGGCCTCGACGTCTACGTCCTCGACGCTGCCGCCAATGCTCTGGCTGGCCTGTCCGGCGTGATCTTCGCTCCCATGAGCTTCCTGGTCTACTTCGGCCTGTCCTTCCTAATCCCCTCGACCTCCGGTATGGCTACTGTCTCCATGCCCATCATGGGACCGCTGGCTGTTAAGCTCGGCTTCTCGCCCGAGGTCATGGTCATGATCTTCTCCGCCGCCATCGGCGTCGTGAACCTGTTCACCCCGACCTCCGGCGCCATCATGGGCGGTCTTGCCCTGGCCAAGATCGAGTGGACGACCTGGCTCAAGTTTGCTCTTAAGCTCATCGTCGCTCTCTCCGTCGTCTGCGCCATCATCCTGACCGTCGCTTGCGTGATGCTCTAAGTACCCCTTGGGTACCCCACGGAAACCATGACGATCCTGTAAAGGATCACCTGGTCATCGTCTGTCCGGTGGGGTAACCCCACCGGTAGACTCCTACCTTTAGCCTCCTCCCGTTCCGTGCGCGGGAGGGGGCGCTCTTGTGTTCCGGCGTTTTACCAAACGCCGGAACCACTCGACGCTGCAAGCCCGCCAGAGCGGCAATCTGACGTTCAATCGTCGGGCATGGCCAAAAGGCCTATGCCCTCCTCTTTCACGTCACCTTGCTCGCTCTGGTGGGCTTTCGCTGACTTATGCTCAACCTGCGGCGCTGCCATTGTTGGCGCAGGGGGCGGCTTGCTCGCTCTGGTGTCTGTTCGCTGTCAGTTCTCTGCCCGCGACGTTTCTGCTGTTGGTGCAAAGGGGTCAGGTTACTTTGCGCCAAAAGGGGAAGTTGCGGTGGAATAGTTCCCGTTTGGCCGTCTTGAGGGGTTAAACAGGAGCTATTTCACCGCAACTTATCGATGGCGTGTTTGGTTGGTGCCTGTTGATGGCCTGGGCATCGGGGAGGGCAGGCTCCGTTATAATCGCGTAGGAACTTAATTTACGAAACGGGACGGGAGCCATACATGCGCCAGGGTTTCGACAACGCGAAGTATATCGAGCTGCAGGCTGCTCACATTAAGGAGCGCATCTCGCAGTTTGGCGGCAAGCTGTATTTGGAGTTTGGCGGCAAGCTGTTCGATGACTATCATGCCAGCCGCGTGCTACCGGGTTTTGAGCCGGACAGCAAGTTCCGCATGCTCAAAAGCATCGCCGACGATGTCGAGGTTATCATCGCGATCAACGCGAATCACATCGAGAAAAACAAGGCTCGTGGTGACCTTGGCATTACCTATGACGAGGACGTCTTGCGCCTGGTCGACCTGTTCCGCGGCAACGGTTTTGCTGTCGCGGCCGTGGTTATCACGCAGTATGCCGGTCAGCCCGCTGCCGACGTCTTCCGCAATCGTCTGAATGCACTCGGCATTCCCGCCAAGCTGCACTATCCCATTGAGGGCTATCCGCACGACGTCGATCTGATCGTTTCTGACGAAGGCTACGGCAAGAACGAGTTCGTCGAGACCACGCGTCCGCTCGTTGTCGTGACGGCGCCCGGCCCTGGCTCGGGCAAGCTCGCCACTTGCCTCTCGCAGCTGTATCACGAGCATAAGCACGGCACTGCCGCCGGCTATGCCAAGTTTGAGACCTTCCCGGTCTGGAATCTTCCTCTGACGCATCCGGTCAATATTGCCTACGAGGCCGCCACGGCGGACCTCGACGATGCCAACATCATCGATTCCTTCCACCTTGAGGCCTACAACAAGACCACGGTCAACTACAACCGCGACGTCGAGGCCTTCCCGGTGGTCCGTGCCCTGATGGAAAAGATCCTGGGCAAGAGCCCCTACCAGAGCCCCACGGACATGGGCGTCAATATGGTCGGCTTTGCCATCACCGATGACGATGCCTGCCGCGACGCTTCCAAGATGGAGATCGTCCGCCGCTACTTTACCGCGGTCGAAAATGTGCGCCGTACCGGCGCGGGCGATGAGCAAGTCGATCGTCTCAAGATTATTATGAAGAAGGCCGGCATCGATAAGAACTATTCGCCGGCACGCTCGGCCGCCCTTACTAGGGAGCAGCTGACGGGCGGTCCCGTGGGCGCCATGGTCATGCCGGACGGTTCCGTTGTGACCGGTAAAACCTCAACGCGTTTGGGCGCTGCGAGTTCGCTGATCATGAACGCCCTCAAGCATGTCTCGGGCGTCGACCTTGAGCTCGAGGTCATCAGCGACGAGGCGATCGAGCCCATCAGCAAGCTCAAGACGCATTTCCTGGGCAGCAAAAACCCGCGCCTCCACACCGACGAGACGCTTATGGCGCTGTCGATCACCTCGGCTACGAGCGAGACGGCCGCTCGTGTCCTTTCGGGCCTGGAGCAGCTGCGCGGTTGCGATGCCTTCTTTAGCGTGATTATCTCGCCGACGGACGAGACGGTGTTGCGTAAACTGGGCATCAACGTGTGCTGCGAGCCCAAGTTTGAGCGCCGCGGTTTCTTCCATCGCTAAGTTTGAAGCACCGCGGTAATTGCATTGCATTTTGGCCGTATCGGGTTAGCGCCCGGTACGGCTTTTTGATCAATAAAGCGCCTATTTCGGCGAAAAATAGCCGTTTACCTGCCTAGAAACAATTTGAGCGGTATACAATAACCGTAACTGTTTCATCCTTAGCGGGATGCCGCATGATGGATATTACCTGCCATCGTGAGGTGTGTCGGTCGCGCACGGCGCGTTAGATGCTCGTGCTCGGTTTGAGGAGGCTGCTATGGCGGGCAAGGGTCGTGCGAGTGTCAACGATATGAAGCGTGTCGAGGTGCTGGTGTTGATGGAGATCGACCAGCAAACCGAAGACAATGGCGGGCCGTATGGTTTCTCGCGCAAAACGCTTGCCGAGCGCGTGGGGGTTTCGCCGTATCGTGCCCGCGCCGCAATCGATCGCTTGGATTCCGAAGGCATGATTGATGTCGTCTCGCGTTATAGCGACGACGGCGGTCAGCTTGCAAATGGCATTTGCCTCACCGAACGTGGCGAGTGGTATCTTGAGGGCGTCCGTACCGGCATGCTCGTTCAAGAAATGCTTGAGGACGAGGTTGCTGATCGATAGCAGCATGTAACCCTTGCCATAGCGACGCCGCTTGGGAAACTGGGCGGCGTTTTGTTTCAAGATTGAGAAATGCAATCGCACGCGAGAAAAATTGCGAACGGTCCGCGGCGCGAGTATTACAATGAAGACCCGTAAGATGTGGATAAACAACTTCTACGGGAAGCGCAGGTAACTCAATATGACCAAGCATGTGTTCGTAACCGGTGGCGTGGTTTCGTCCCTGGGCAAGGGTATCACCGCGGCCTCGCTGGGCCGTCTGCTCAAGTCGCGTGGCTACAAAGTAACGATGCAGAAGGCCGACCCGTATCTGAACGTCGACCCCGGTACCATGAGCCCGTTCCAGCATGGTGAGGTCTTCGTTACTGAGGATGGTTACGAGTCCGACCTGGACCTGGGCCATTACGAGCGCTTTATTGATGAGAACCTGACCCGCGATTCCAACTTTACGACCGGTGCCATCTACAAAAGCCTAATCGCCCGTGAACGTCGCGGCGACTTTTTGGGCGGTACCGTGCAGGTGATTCCCCACGTCACCAATGCCATTAAGGACAAGTTTCGCCGCATCGAGGAGCAGACCGGCTCCGATGTAGTCATCACCGAGCTGGGCGGCACGATCGGCGACATCGAGTCCCAACCGTTTGTCGAGGCCATTCGCCAGTACCGCAAGGAGGCCGGCCCCGAGAACGTCTGCTACATCCACGTGTCGCTCGTTCCCTATATCGCCGCCGCCCACGAGGTCAAGACCAAGCCGACGCAACACTCCGTCAAGGAGCTCCGCAGCTTTGGTATCCAGCCCGATATTATCGTTCTGCGTTCCGACCACCATATCGACGATGCCATCCGCGGCAAGATCGCAAGCTTCTGCGACGTCGACACCGACTGCGTCTTTACCAATGAGGACTGCGCGAGCATCTACGACGTTCCGCAGCTACTCGCCGAGCAGGACTTTGACCTGCGCATTTGCGAGCGTCTGGGTCTCGATCCGCGTGAGCGCGACATGAGTGAGTGGAACGAGTTCCTGCGCAAGCAGAACCATGCCAACCAGCACGCCGACAAGGTGAAGATCGCCGTCGTGGGCAAGTATACGCAGCTGCCCGATGCCTACCTGTCGGTTATCGAGGCCCTGCACCACGCGGGCGTGTTCTACGATCGCCACGTTGACGTGCAGCTGGTCGATGGCGAGAGCCTCGACGAGCAGAACGTCTCCGAGGTTCTGGGCGACGCCTCGGGCATCCTGGTCCCCGGCGGCTTTGGCAAGCGCGCCCTGGAGGGCAAGATCCTCGCGGCCGAGTTCGCCCGCGAGCACAAAATTCCGTATCTGGGCATTTGCCTGGGTATGCAGGTGGCCGTGTGCGAATTTGCCCGCAACGTCGTCGGCCTTGCCGGCGCCAGCTCCTCTGAGTTCGATCCGGACGGCCCGTTTAGCGTCATCGATCTGATGAGCTCGCAGGAGGACGTGACCGAGAAGGGCGGCACCATGCGCCTGGGCGCCTATCCGTGCAAGCTCGCCGCCGATACCCTTGCTCGCGAGGCATATGGCGAGGAACTCGTCTACGAGCGTCACCGTCACCGCTTTGAGTTCAACAACGCCTTCCGCGACCAGCTCGAGGATGCCGGCTTGGTTATCTCTGGCCTCTCGCCCGACGAGCGCCTGGTCGAGATGGTCGAGCTGCCGCGCGACGTGCATCCGTGGTATGTGGCAACCCAGGCTCACCCCGAGTTCAAGAGCCGCCCGACCAACCCGCAGCCGCTGTTCCGCGAGTTCGTGCGCGCTTCGATCGGCCAGCACGAGGGTGTCGACCGTCTGCAGGTGACGCCCATGAACCTCGCTACGGACTAAGGGTGCCGGCGAATAAGGAACATACCGAAGCTACTCCCTCGTCGCTCGCCGTGGCGGCGGGGGAGTATCTCGATTACCTCGCGGTCGAGCGGGGCTTGGCGCGCAACACGATTGCGGCCTATCGTCGTGACCTGACGACGTACTGCGCCTATCTGGAGCGGGCGGGTATTGTGTCTTTTGAAGAGGTGACCCGTCAGATCGTGGAGGGCTTTGTCGCCGATCGCCGCGGCGGAGGCTATTCCGACGCCTCGGTGGAGCGCGCGCTTGCTGCCGTGAAGGGCCTGCATGCCTTTTTGGTGCGCGATGGGGCCGTGGCCCAAAACCCGACGGCGGCGTTGCGCCTGCCTAAAAAGGCTGAGCGTTTGCCGGAGTATCTATCGGTGGAGGATGTCTCGGCGCTGCTCGATCAAGACTTTCCCGAGGGCGAGATGGGACTGCGCGACCATGCCATCTTGGAAGTGCTCTACGGATGCGGTTTGCGTGTGAGTGAGCTGGTTGGGCTCGATGTGGGCGATATCCATATTGACGATGGCTTTGTACTCGTTCGCGGTAAGGGCTCAAAGGAACGCCTGTCCCCACTGGTGGGAAGCGCGGCGCGAGCTCTGACGCTCTATGTAACTGAGGGACGTTCTCGCTTGGCGGCCCATGCCCGCGGAACCGAGACCTCGGCGGTCTTTTTAAATAAGAACGGACGTCGCCTGTCGCGCCAGGCCGTGCATGCGATATGCGAGCGGTATGGGCGTCAGGTGGGGCTGGTGGGGCTCCATCCCCATACCTTGCGCCACTCCTTTGCCACCCACATGCTCGCGGGCGGTGCCGACCTGCGTGTGCTGCAGGAGATTTTGGGCCATGCCGATATTTCGACCACGCAGGTCTACACGCATGTCGACCGAACGCAACTGACCGAGGTCTATCTGGCGGCGCATCCGCTAGCACATCGCTAGCACCTCGCTGACCTGCATATTTATAAATACTAAAGGGGACGGGCCCCAGATTGCCGAGACGCACTTTTGCGCGCATGGGCAATCTGGGGCCCGTCCCATTTTTCGCTAGACACCGATGCGGCGGTGGGCCGTGTGTACCGTGGGTGGGGGAGTTTGGGGGCGATGTGAACGGCGTGTAAAGGGACGTAAAAATCGCCTCAAGGTCAACTTGAAGGTTGAGGTTCGCGGGTGTGGTTCTACAGGTGGCATCCCGCCTTTGCTGCAAACACAACATATTGTGTTTTCGAACATATGCTCGGGGGTGTTTTACAACATATTGGGGGTGGAATGGTGGGGAGGGGTGGGGGAAGGGGTGGGGAAAGGTGTTGAAAAATGGGGCGGTTCCCCATATTATTGATGACGTCGACAGGCGGGGTGGTTCCCCGCGTACGTGCCATCTGAGTAACCGAGGGGAGGGCGCACATGGGAATGACTGGTGCATACGAGCGCAATCTCGATGCAAAAGGTCGTCTGTCCCTGCCTGCACCCCTTCGCGAGGAGCTTGGAGAGCACGTTCGCGTGTTCAAAGCCCTGGATGTCGATGCTCTGTACGTGTTCTCTGCCGAGGCCTTCGATAAGTGGGTCGAAGGACTCTTCGCGGGTCGTGAGGGCCACGAGGGTTTTAACCCGCGTGACATTAACGACCAGAAGCTCATGAGGGCGATCAACAAGCGCACCACGTCGATGGATGTGGACAGCGCCGGTCGTATCGGTCTTTCCGAGTCTCTCCGCAAGCAGGCGAACCTCGACCGCGAGGTCACGGTTGTGGGCAACTACGACCACCTTGAGGTTTGGGATCGCGCCGCGGCCGATGAGGACGATGACGATGAGGCCCTGCTGGACCTCTTCTTCTCGTAAGGGCAAGGCACGGGTAACGGATGGAGCGTGGGATCTTGACACAAGAATATCGGCATGAACCTGTCATGCTCGGCGAAGTGCTTGAGTCGCTGCAGCTAAAGAGCGGCTCCGTTGTCTGCGATTGCACCCTTGGCGGTGCCGGCCATTCGGTAAAGATGGCCGCACAGGTGGGGGAGACGGGCCTTTTGCTCGGCGTCGATCAGGACGACATGGCCCTCGAGGCCGCTGGCGCCCGTCTGGACCGCGAGGTTCCCGGCGTTCCGCACCAGCTGCTGAAGGGCAACTTCGGCGACTTGGACGAGCTGCTTTGCTCGGCCGAGGTGCCCGGGGTCGATGGCTTCCTGTTCGATTTGGGCGTTTCGTCACCGCAACTCGATATCCCTGGCAGGGGCTTTTCGTATAACGAGGACGCCCCATTGGACATGCGGATGGATCCGGGCAATAACACCTTAAACGCAGCTGAGGTCATCAACACCTATAACGAACACGACCTCGCCCGGATTCTACGCGTCTACGGCGAAGAGAAGTTCGCCTCGCAGATCGCGCGCGAGATCGTGCGCCGCCGCGAGCAAGAACCGATCGAAACCACCGGCCAATTTGTCGAGATCATCAAGGCGGGTATCCCGGCTGCCGCTCGTCGGCATGGTGGACACCCGGCCAAGAAAAGTTTCCAGGCCATTCGCATCGAGGTCAATCACGAGCTCGATGTGCTCGAACGAGGGCTTGATGCCGCCACCAGGTGGCTCAACCCGGGCGGACGTATCTGCGTCATTTCGTATCACTCGCTCGAGGACCGTATCGTAAAGAACCACTTTAAGGAGATGAGCCAGGGGTGCACGTGTCCGCCGGAGATTCCGGTGTGCGTGTGCGGCAACGTGCCGATACTCAAGGTCATCACCCGCAAACCCCTGGTTGCCCAGCCTGATGAGGTTGAGCGCAACCCTCGGGCGAGATCAGCCAAAATCCGCGTGGCGCAGCGTCTGTAGGCGCGACCGCGCGATATTGGACCTCCCGCTCGCACCATAAACGAAGCTTAAACACACTACCAACGTACTCGGGATGGGAGGCGGCATATCATGGGCTACAACACTTCAAACGCAGCACTCGCCTATGATATGAACGCCATGCCCGCCTATCGTGAGACGCCGCAGGCCCCCGTTGCTCCCCGTGAGCAGCGCACGCCGCGCTTTGATGTCTACACGGGCGCGGGCCGTCAGGCAAACCAGGCGGTAAGCCCGGTTTTCATGAGCGTTCTTAAAACGTTTTGCATCATTGCGGCTATCTTCATGACGATCGGCGTCGCCCGCGTGGCGCTCGCCGGCGTTACGGCCCAGGTGCTCAACAGCAACGCCGAGCTTACCAACACGCTCGAAAAGGCGACCGATGAGAGCTCCGACCTGGAGGTCATGCATTCGGTCTATGGCGCCGACACGCGCATTCGCGACCTTGCGGGCGCTTATGGCATGGTGGAGCCCAGCGAGAGCGTTACACTTGACTTTTCGCAGGATGCAGCCGCGGGCGCCAACGCGACCGCGACCGCTCAGTAGCAAGACGGTAGCTGAGTATGACAAATGACTATCGCCGCGGTTCCGATGGGGGCCGCGGTTCTGGACGTCCCTCGTCGCGGGGACGTTCTGGTTATCAAGGAACGGGTCGGCAATCTTACAACGCCGGGCGGTCCCGTGGCAACGACCCGGCGTCGCGACTTCGCGGCTCGGGTGGCCCTCAAGTGCATAACACCAGGTCGCGCAAGAGTTCGTCGACCGAATGGCTCACGGGCACGCCGCTGCCTCGCCGCAAAGCCGTCATGGGCTTCATTGGGCTTGGCTTGGGCTTGGGCGTCTTTCGCCTTGCCGACTATCAAATTGTCGAAGCCGATAAACTGCGCGAGCGTGCCGATGCGCGTCGCCTGCTTGCGCAGACCCTCTATGCCAAACGTGGCACCATCTACGACCGCAACGGTAACGTGCTGGCGTCGTCGGTCGAATGTCGCAACATCGCCGTGAACCCGCAGCTTGTCGAGGACGTTGACAAGACGGTGTCGGCGCTGGTCAAGGCAACTGGAATCGATAAAAAGACCTGCCGCAAGCTCGTCGAGTCCGATGGAACCTGGGTGTATATCAAGCGCCAGGTGGACGAAGACGATGCTGTGGCGCTGGAGAAGAAGAACCTGCCCGGCGTGCTTTTTGAGCAGGCCATGAAGCGCGTATATCCATACGGCAATCTGGCATCGCAGGTGCTGGGTGTAGTGAATGTAGACAACGACGGCTTGACTGGTCTCGAAAAGCAATACAACAAGCTTCTGACCGGCACGAACGGTTCTCTCGTACGCGAGCGCGCGAGGGACGGCAGCTATATCGCGGGCGGTGCCTATAAAAAGGTGGCTGCGGTCGACGGCGTTGATATCGTGACGACGCTCGACGTCAATATCCAGCGTGCGGCCGAGGATGCCCTGGCAGAGGCAGTTGAGAAGACTAAGGCCAAGAACGGCTCGGCGCTGGTCACCGATCCTACGACAGGAGAGATCTTGGCAGCCTGCTCGTATCCGACCTACGACCAGACCGATTTGGAAAACGCCAAGACCGAGGATATGAACCTGCGCCTGGTTACCGACGCCTACGAGCCCGGCTCGGTCTTTAAGACACTCGTGGCGGGCGCCGGCTTCGACTTGGGCGTCGTGCGATCGAGTACGTCGTTTGAGGTGCCGGCGAGCATCAAGGTGGGCGACGATGCCGTCACCGATGCCGACAAGCGCGACTATGCCATGACCATGGATGTGCGCGAGATGATGCGCCGTTCGTCCAACGTGGGCTTTGTCCTGGTGGGGCGCAAGATCGGTGCCGACGACTTTGCCGCCTATGTGGACAAGTGGGGCATCGGTCACAGCTCTGGTGTAGATTTTCCGGGCGAGAGCCTGGGCATCGTCAAGGAGCGTGACCAGTATGACGGCGCCACGCTGGGCTCGATGAGCTTTGGACAGGCGCTGTCTGTCTCTCCGATTGAGATCGCACGTGCCGTGGGCGGCATCGCCAACGGCGGCGTGATGATGACCCCGCACTTCTATAAGTCCAGCAAAGGCGACGAGAAGGACTGGGGCGAAGGCGAGCGTGCGATTTCGGAGGACGCCGCATCCCAGGTGACATCGTGCATGCAGACGGTCGTGTCCGAGGGAACGGGCGTTGGCGGCGCGGTTGACGGCTATGACGTGGCGGGTAAGACCGGTACGGCCGAACGAGCCGACGAGAACGGCGGCTACCTCAAGGAGAACTACATGTCGTCCTTTATGGGCTTTGCACCGGCACAATCGCCCAAGGTGCTGTGCTATATCACGCTTGACGGAACGCCGAGCGGCTCAGATGCCGCTGCGGTGCCGTTCCAGTCCATTATGGCCAACGCGCTCGACGTGTTGGGTATCCCGCACACGAGGTAGGGGGTTACAATCTTTGGGGCGTGGTTTGTTGTCCCATATGAGGGGTGTTCACATGCCCTGCACCACGCATGCGCGGCGCTGGGATACAATACGCCGATAGCATTATTAGGTTTACAGGGGAGCTGCAATGGTAGAGATCGCCGTCAACAACCTCGCGGCCTCAACGGGGGCCCGAACCGTGACGGGAGAAGCCGATCGGGTATGCCGCGGGTGCGTTATCGACTCGCGCCAGGTCGAGGAAGGGACGATTTTCGTCGCCTTTCCCGGTGAAAACGTCGACGGCAATGATTTTGCTTCCCGTGCCGTCCAGTCGGGTGCCGGCGCCGTCGTGATGACGCGTGAGCCCGAGGCCGAGCTGGTCTCGCTGGCGCAGGACAAGGGCTGCGCCATCTTGCTGACCGATGATCCCGAGGAGTTTCTGCTGCGTTTGGCGCACACGTACCGTCTGGAGCTTGGCTGCCTGGTCGTTGGTATTACCGGTTCCATCGGCAAGACGACGACCAAGGACGTGCTCGCCGCTGTGCTCGCCAAGCGCTATCGTGTCTGGGCCACCAAGGGCAATTTCAATAACCTGATCGGCATGCCGCTCACGGTGCTTTCCGCTCCGGCCGATACCGAGGTCCTGGTGCTCGAGATGGGCATGAACCATTTCCACGAGATCGAGCGCCTGTCCCAGTCCGCCAATCCCAACCTTGCCATTGTGAGCAAGATCGGCACCTCTCACATCGGTATTTTGGGCAGCCGCGAGAACATCGCCCGCGCCAAGTCCGAGATTGTCCAGGGCATGTGCGCCGCCGGCGACTATTTGCCGCTGCTGGTTTTGGGCGGCGAGGACGACTTTACGCCGTTCATTCGCGATACGTTCGCCCAGCCTGCTGGCATCGACGTGATGCTGGCCGGTGTCTCGGACGATGATGAGGTCCGCGCCCGCGACATTCGTGTTGATGACGAGGGCCGTCCGGTCTTTACGCTCGATTTTGGCCGGGGCGAGACAATCGATACCATGCTTGCCATCCCCGGCGTGCAGTCCGTTCCCAATGCCGTTAAGGCCGCCGCGGTTGCCTATCGCCTGGGCGTGACGCCCGAGCAGATCGATGCTGCCTTTAGGGGCCTCACAATCACCGGTCACCGCCAGGAGATCAAGCGCGCCAAGAGCGGTGCCCGCGTCATCGATGATTCCTATAACGCCAGTGCCGAATCCATGGCAGCCGGTCTCGACCTGCTGTGCTCGCTTTCGTGCAGGGGGTCTCGCATGGCGATCCTGGGCGAGATGGGCGAGATGGGCGATGAGGCTCCTCGCATGCATGAGCTTGTAGGCGCCTATGCCGCCGCCAAGAAGCTCGACATGCTGGCGTGCGTGGGTGGTGAGCTGGCCCAGCTTATGGCCGATGCCGCGCGCATGATGGGTATGGACGAGGACCGCATCCAGGTGTTCTCCGATTATCAGCAGGTGCTCGACCGCATGGGCGGCGCGCTTGAAAAACATGATGTTGTACTGGTCAAGGGTTCCCGCTTTGTTGAGCTCGACCGCTTTGTGGAAGGTGTGTGCTAGCCCATGTTCGGCAATCCCTCGTATCCAACGTATCAGGCTTTTTTGGGGCTTGGCATCGCCGCTGCCATTGCGCTGCTGCTCATGCCGTGGTGGATCAAGCTGCTCAAGGTCGAGGGTATCGGCCAGCAGGTTCGTGCCGACGGCCCCAAGCGTCATTTGGTTAAGCAGGGAACGCCCACCATGGGTGGCGTTGTCATCCTCGTCGCGATCTCGCTGACCTGCCTGCTGATGGGCAAGCTCACCACCGAGCTCGTGCTCGTGCTCCTCGCCACGCTGGCGACCGGCGTGCTGGGCCTGATCGACGACCTGACCTCCGTTACGCATGGGCGCTCGCTCGGTCTGACGCCTCATGCCAAGATGATCGGCCTAACCATTATCTGTGTCACCTTTACGGTACTTGCCGTCAACTGGTGCGGCGTCGCCCCCGAGATTCGTTTTCCCGGTGGGTTGACGATCGACCTTGGCGTGCTTTCGACTACCATCTGCGGCTATTCGTTCCCGTGGCTCTATATTGTCTTTTGCTGGCTGATGATTGCCGGTCTTTCTAATGCCGTGAACCTGACCGATGGCCTTGACGGTCTTGCTGGTGGCACCTCCATGATCGCCATGCTCGCCATGGCTGCCATGGCGTTTTTGCACGGAGACGTGAACCTGTCCATCTTCTGCACCGCGTGTGCCGGTGCCTGCTTGGGCTTTCTGTGGTTCAACTGCTATCCGGCGAGCATCTTTATGGGCGATACCGGCTCGCTTGCCCTGGGCGCCGCGTTTGCCTGCACCTCCATCATGACCAACACCGAAGTCGTTTCCCTCATCATCGGCGGTCTGTTTATCGTCGAGACTCTGTCGGTCATGATCCAGGTCGTCTACTTCCACTTTACGCACAAGCGCGTCTTCCTTATGGCGCCCATCCATCATCATTTCGAAAAGAAGGGTTGGGCCGAGACCAAGGTCGTCATCCGTTTTTGGATTATCGCTGCGGCCTTTGGTGCCGTTGGCCTTGCTTTGTTCTTCCAGTTGGGATAGTGGTCTTTCATGCCTCTTGCTGATGTCTTTAGCCTGCTCGTTTTGGGTCAGGGCAAATCCGGTCTCGATGTCGCCCGCTGGGCGCTGGCACATCCCGAGCGCGTAAGTGCCGTTACCGTGTATGGCGGCGGCACCTCTGAGCCCAATGACGCCACGCGAGCGCTCGAGGCTGCTGGTGCGTCGTTTGTCTATGGCACCGAACAGGTCGAGGGTGCCTATGACGTATGCGTGACGTGCCCGGGCATCTCGGAGTTCTCGGGCTTCTTTAAGGCCGGGCGCGAGCATGCCGCCCAGATTATGGGTGAGCCCGAGTTTGCCTATCGCCTGTCGCCCGATAACTGGATTGCCATCACGGGCACCAACGGCAAGACGACCACCACGTCGCTGACTGATTATCTGCTCAAGGCTGCCGGCGAGGCCAGCGTAGCTGTCGGCAACATCGGCGAGCCGCCGGTCAACGAGATTGACGGGCGAGCCCGCAACGAGTGGTTTGTGGCTGAGCTCTCGAGCTATCAGATTGCTACGACCACCGAGCTCCACCCCCGCGTGGCGGTGCTGCTCAACATCACTCCCGACCACTTGGGCTGGCATAAGAGCCATAAGAACTACGCGCTTGCCAAGGTCAAACTGTTTGACAATATGGTCGATGACGATCTGGCGGTTGTCGACGTCGAAGACGCCGGCATTCACGAGTTCGATGAGTACATCTACACGCCGGGTCGTCGCATCTGCAGGGTCGCTTTTGACGAGCCCGAGGGCGAGGATGCCGCCTTTGTGCGCGACGGCAAGATGGTCGTGCGCCTGAAGGGCGTCGAGACCCCGCTCATCGCTGCATCCGAGCTCAAGATCTCGGGCCATCACAATGTTATCAATGCCCTGTGCGCTGCCACGGCTGCCCTGGCAGTCGGTGCCGATGTCGATGGCGTCTGCCGCGGTCTGGCCTCGTTCCAGCCGCTCGAGCACCGCGTGGAGCCGTGTGGCGAGATTGACGGCGTGCGCTACGTCAACGATTCCAAGGCGACCAACACCGATGCGGTCGAGAAGGCGCTGACGGCATTTCCCGATGACGATGTGATCTTGCTGCTCGGCGGCCACGATAAGGGCACGCCGCTCACGGACTTCGCACGCGTCGTTATGGATAACGTACGCTCGGTCGTCTGCTTTGGCGATGCACGCGAGCGCTTCACCGCCGCTATGGACGAGGCCGATGTCGATGGCGATGTGGATATCGCCCAGGCGGATGACCTACGCGACGCCGTGGACGTCGCCCGTTCGCTGTCGAGCCGTGGCGACGTGATCTTACTTTCTCCTGCCTGCTCTTCGTTCGATGAGTTCTCGGGCTATGAGGAGCGCGGCCGCGTGTTTAAGGACTATGTGGCGCAGCTTGCCGCTGCGGCGAAATCGCAAATGGAATAGGGGTTGCCGGTGAGAGAGGAGAGCCCCCGACAAGGTATGAGGAGGCCCGACTCGGACCGTGCTTCCTCGCGGCGCAGCACACCGCGTTCCGGTCGCGGCGGGCAAACGTTTAGCGAACGCTATATTGCCGGCGTTCCCGCCCGTATCATGCGCCCCCGTCTGATATTCATGGCCTGCCTGTTTACCTTGGTGTGCTTTGGCCTGCTGATGGTGTACTCGGCGTCTTCGGTCGAGGCGCTGCACGAGAATGGCTCAGCGACGTTTTTTCTGGGTCGACAGGCTGCGTTTGCCGTGGTCGGTGTTCTGGCGCTGATTGCCATCGTGCGCGTTTTGCCGGACAGCTGGTTTGGGGAGGATGTGCTCAGGATCTTCCTCATAGGCATGATAGGGCTACTGTTTCTGGTGTTCTTGGTGGGCAGCGGCAGCCGTGGCGCCACGCGCTGGCTCAACATCGCCGGTATTCAGTTCCAGCCTTCCGAGTTTTTAAAGCCATTTGCCATTGCGTATTCGGCCATCATGCTCGACCGCTTCTTTTCGCCCGGTGGCAACATCAACGAATTCCTTCGCAAGATGGGCATCTACCTGGGCATTTCGCTCTTTCTGATCTTTATCCAGCCCGATTTCGGTACCGTCCTGATCATCCTGTTGACCCTCATGTGCATGGCGTTGTTTGCGGGTCTCGACCCCAGATTTATCATCGGCGTGCTAATCTTCGGCATTCTCGTGATCGTGATTGCGCTTGTCGCAGAGCCATACCGTATGGTGCGTATTCAGGTTGCCTTGAACCCTTGGGCCGACGAGTATGGTGACGGCTATCAGGCCACGCTTGCCATCATGGCCTTTGCCTCGGGCGGTCTGTTCGGCCGTGGCATCGGCAACTCAACCATGAAGTACTCGTATCTGCCCGAGGCGCACAATGACTACATCCTGGCCATCATTGGCGAGGAAGTCGGTTTTGTCGGAACCGTCCTGTTCTTCTTGGTGTTTGCGATGCTGATCTACTCGGCGTTTCGCATTGCCGAGCAGGCGACCGATCGTCGGGGCGCGCTCATGGCGTCTGGCTCTGCGGTCATTCTCGCGGTGCAGTTTTTGATCAATGCGCTGGGCATCCTCAACGTGTTTCCCATGACGGGCAAACCGTTGCCGTTTATTAGCTATGGCGGTTCGTCGATTATTGTGTCGCTTATGCTTGCCGGTCTGATCCTACGCGTTTCGTACGAGAGCGCCCGTCGCGATGAGTACGACCGTCGCCGCGAGAGCTTTGCCGTTATGGATGAGAGTACCGCCGGCGTGCCCCACGTGCGCGGCGAGCGGTCTTCGCGTAACGGCTTTACCGTTCTAGATGGCTCTGCGACCGAGCCGGCAGCTCGTCCGCGTCAGCGAACGGCGCCGCAAGGTCGTCCGCAGCGCCCAACTCCTCGCAATGCGGGCGGCGGATATAATCGAATCGATTTGAACTCGGACCCGTCGGCGCGTTTGCGCACCGACGACCAGGGACCGCGTGTACGAAGGGACTACCATGACCGATAAGATGACCGTTGCTATTGCAGCCGGCGGCACGGCAGGGCATATCAACCCCGCGCTCGCCTTGGCCGAAGAGCTGCGTGACCGTGGCCACCACGTTGTGTTCGTGGGCCAGTCGCGCAAGCTCGAGGGTCGTCTGGTCCCCGAGGCTGGGTTTGATTTTGTGCCCATTACGGTTACGGGCTTCGACCGCTCCCGTCCTTGGACGGCGCTGACCTCGCTGTGGCGTGTCAACAAGGCCAAGCGTGCGCTCGCCAGTCATTTCTCAAAGGTCGGCAAGCCCGATGCCGCCATCGGTTTTGGTGCCTATGTCGAGGTTCCGCTGCTGGGGTGGTGCAAGGGCGCAGGCGTTCCGTATCTGCTACATGAGCAGAACTCTGTTCCGGGCCTGGCCAACAAGATGATGAACTCCCACGCCGATCGCGTGTGCATCTCGGTGCCGGCAGCGCGCTCGGTCTTTGAGCGCGAAGGTGACCCTGGCCACGTGCTCATGACCGGCAACCCCGTACGTCGCTCGGTGATCGAGGGCGATCGCGCTCGCGGCCGCAAGGCACTTGGCGTTCCCGAGGACGCTACGCTGCTGCTCGTCTTTGGCGGTTCACTTGGCGCCCAGCACCTCAACGAGCGCGCGGTTTCGCTCAAAAACGAGCTGCTTTCGCGCAAGAACCTCTATGTGTTGCATTCGACGGGTGCCGACGGCTTTGAGGAGACCGAGCGCGCTTTGGCGCTGACGCCCGAGGAGGCGAAGCGCTACCGCGTCCAGCCTTACATCGACAACATGGGCGATATGCTGGCTGCTGCCGATTTGGTGCTCTCGCGTTCGGGTGCATCGAGCGTGGCCGAGATTGCTGCGCTTGCCGTGCCCTCGGTGCTCGTGCCGTATCCGCATGCGACGGCCGACCACCAAACCACCAATGCCCGTTATCTGGTCGACGCCGGGGCCGGCGTGCTCTGTGCCGATGCCGATATCGACGGTTCTGCCTTTGCCGATGAGCTGCTGCACCTGGTCGATGACGCGGCGGCACGCGACGCCATGCGTCAGGCGGCGCGTGGTCTGGCTCAGGATAGGGCCGCCGCTCTTCTGGCCGATGCGGTAGAGGGTTTGCGTTAGTTAGACGGGATATCGTCGGTCGCCCTCGCGCTGATGCGGTAGGTGCGGTACAGTTAACGGGTTACAGGCAGTGTTTACGCAAGGAGTACACGAGCACATGGCTGATTCCCAGACTGCAACCTCCGCGCCCGAGTTTAAGAGCGCCCACTTTATCGGTATCGGCGGCGCCGGCATGAGCGGCATCGCCCTCGTTCTGCACGAGCGCGGTTATGCCGTTACCGGCTCCGACCTTAAGACGTCACGTTATATCCGCCAGCTTACCCGCGCTGGTGTGAAGGTGCATGTGGGCCATGAGGTCGCCACGATTGACGAGGTCAAGCCCGACGTGGTTGTTGTCTCCACCGCTATTCCGGAGTCCAACCCTGAACTCGTGCGCGCTCGCGAGCTTGGTATTCCCGTGTGGCCCCGTGCCAAGATGCTCTCTGCTTTGGGCCACGGCTACACCACCGTCGCTGTTGCCGGCACGCATGGCAAGACCACCACGTCTTCGATGTGCGCCACCATGCTCGACCGCATGGGTCTGGATCCGAGCTTCCTGATCGGTGGCATCGTCGAGGGCTATGACACGAACGGCAAGAACGGCTCGGGCGACTACTTTGTCGCCGAGGCTGACGAGTCTGACAGCTCCTTCCTGTTCCTGAACCCCAACGTAGTCATTGTGACCAACGTCGAGGCCGACCACCTCGATCACTACTCGGGTATCGAGGAGATCGAGGCAACTTTCGCCAAATTCATGAGCCTGGTGGGCGAGGAGGGCACCGTCATCGTCTGTGGTGAGGACCCGCATCTGGTCGAGCTCGCCAAGTCGACGGGCCGTCACGTGCTTTCCTACGGCTTTGCCGAGAGCAACGACATCGTCTGCATGCACCCGGATGTCAAGGGCATCCAGAGTGACTTTATCGTTCGCTTTGAGGACGGCACTGAGCATGCTGTGGAGATCAAGAGCAATCCCGGTCGCCACAACATGCTCAACGCCACGGCGGTGCTCACCGTCGCCCATGTCCTGGGCCTTGACATCGACGCCGCCGCCAAGGCGCTCTCGAGCTTTGAGGGCGTCCGCCGTCGCTTTACCCACGTGGGCGATATCGATGGCATCACCGTGGTCGATGATTACGGCCATCACCCCACCGAGATCAAGGCGACGCTTGCTGCCGCTTCGTCGCTGGGCTACAAGCACGTCGACGTCGTGTTCCAGCCGCACCGCTATTCGCGCCTGCAGGCCCTGTGCGACGACTTTGCCGATGCATTTGCCAATGCCGATAAACTGCTGCTGATTGATGTGTTCTCGGCTGGCGAGATGGCCATTCCGGGTGTCACCTCTAAGATGCTCGCCGATACCGTGCGCGCCAAGCATCCTGGCAAGGAGGTCGTGTACTGCTCCAGCCGTCTTGAGCTCAATCAGGAGCTCGAGCAGATGGTGGGCGAGGGCGACCTGCTGCTCACCATGGGTGCCGGCGACGTTACGACCGTCGGTCCCGAGTTCATTGAGTATCTGACTGCCAAGAAAGACGCTTAAGTCTAATGGGTCTGTTTAACGCCGTCATGGCGCTCTCGGGCATGATCGACACGGATGTGATCGAGGACGAGCGCCTTGCGCGTCATACGAGCTATCGTATCGGCGGCAAGGCCGACCTCTTTGTGACGTGCCATAGCTATCATGCCCTCCGCCGCGCCGTGGCGGTGTTCGATCGCGAGCAGGTGCCGTGGGTCATCATCGGCAAGGGCTCCAATCTGCTGGTTGCCGATGGCGGTTATCGCGGTGCCGTCATTTCGCTCGGACGTGAGTTCCAGCGCACGGTTGTTGCCGATGACGGTTGTACGCTGACGGTCGGTGCGGGCGTGATGTTTGCGCGCCTGGTCAACGATGCCCTGTCGCGTAGCCTCTCGGGCCTTGAGTTTGCCGTTGGCATTCCTGGTTCGGTCGGCGGTGCGATATCTATGAATGCCGGCACGCGGACCGAGTGGATTGGCTCGCTGGTTGAGGATGTCGTAACGTTTGACCCGGCATCCGGTATCAAGCATTATGCGGGGTCCGAGATCTCTTGGGGGTACCGCGAATGTAGCCTTCCCCGCAATGAGATCATCCTCGAGTGCGTGCTCAAGCTTAAACCGGCGCCCAAGGCCGACATTCGCGAGCGCATGGAGCGGTACCTTACAAGGCGCAAGCGTACGCAGCCCATGGGTCGCGCATCCTGCGGGTCTGTCTTTCGCAACCCGCCCGATGCGAGTGTGGGCAAGCTTGTCGAGGATTGTGGATTAAAGGGTTTTTCAATTGGCGGCGCGGAAGTTTCGCCCGTTCACGCTAATTTTATCGTTAATAACGGAACTGCCTCGGCCGATGACGTTGCCGCGGTTATTAGACATGTGCACGGAAAGGTGAGGGAGGCGTATGGCATCGAGCTCAGACCGGAAGTTAAATTCCTCGGCTTCTAGAGCATCGAAACCCACCTTCCGCCGCGCCGGAGGGCGTTCCGGCGCGCCTGCCAAACCTCAACGCAATACCGTCGCGCACTCTAAGTCTGTCGGGTATGCTCGACAGACCAGTCGTCCGGTCGTCGGCTCGCAGCTCGGTAATCGTCCGGCCGCAAAAAAGTCCTCGCGTCCCTCGATGACGTCAAAGCCTGTTATGGGCGCCAAGCCTGCCCGTCCCATGGCGGCTCCCAAGCCCTCGACGGGAACTAAAGCGGCGCGTCCAGGTCGCACGCTGGGCGCATCGAAACCGCGCTCGCTGACATCGGTGCCGGCTACCGCCAAGAAGCCTTCGAGTAAAAAAGGTTTCAACCCGTTATCTTCACTTGGAGCGATGGCAAATAAAACATCAGACGCCGCTTCTGTCGTTACAGGCAAAGGCAAAATCGTGGGCGGCGTTCTGGCCGTCTTGGCCGTGCTCGTCGTCGTTGCCATCGTGGTGATCAACTCTGGACTGTTTACTGCCACTGATATTCAGATTCAAGGCAGCGAGCATGTGACGAAGCACGATGCTATCCAGCTGATCGACTTGCCCGAGGGAACGTCGCTTTTTAACGTCGATCCCGACCAGATTACCGAGGATCTCAAGCAGAACCCGTGGGTTTCGGGCGTGGATGTCCAGCGCCAGTTTCCCCATACGCTTATCATCACGCCGACGGAGCGTAAAGTTATCGCCATTGCGTATATCAGCTCCGACGACCTTGCCTGGGCTATCGGAGACGATGACACCTGGATCGCCCCGCTGTCGACGTCGGTCGAAGTGGACGACCAGGGCAACGTCATCACGACAGGGCAGGGCTCAAATACCTTGACCGGAATCGATGCCGCGCTGGCGCTCGCCAAGCATTATGGCGCGGTGTTGTTGACTGATGTCTCGGCGGATGTCGCTCCGGTTTCCGGCCAGGCGGTGAACTCCAAAGCCGTTAAGGCCGGCCTGGATTATGTGCGTGGTTTTTCGAGCGAGTTCTTGGGACAAGTCAAGGATATTTCCACGCCTTCGGTCGAAGCCATCTCGGCAAACCTCAATAACGGCATTGAGGTGTCGCTGGGCGATTCGGACGATATCGCCAAGAAGGAACGCGTAGTCACCAAGTTGCTTTCGCAGGTAGAGGGCGTAACGTATATCAATGTGCGCTCTCCGGGCAACTACACATTTAGGAATGCTCCGACCTCGTAGCGCTGGTTGATGCTTTGTTGAGGGGCCATACCACGCCGTTTATCTGGTTTGTTTGGTTTTCACGGTCAATTATTTGACTGATACGTTCATAATGTGCAAACATAATACGGTTTACCTTTGCATTTACTTTCAACCTGAAGGTTAATGTGCGCAGGGGTCGACCCATGCTATGGCTATAACCTTTGTTCGGAGGACCGACATGCACGAGACAGAGATCAACAACTACCTTGCCGTCATTAAGGTGGTCGGCGTCGGCGGCGGCGGTACCAACGCGGTCAATCGAATGATCGAAGAGGGCATCCGCGGCGTCGAGTTTGTTGCCATCAACACCGATGCTCAGGCACTCGCGATCTCTGATGCCGATATCAAGGTGCACATCGGCACCGACCTTACCCGCGGCCTGGGCGCCGGCGCCAATCCCGAGGTTGGCCGCAAGGCTGCCGATGAGTCCCGCGACGACATCGCCGAGGCGCTCGCTGGCGCCGACATGGTGTTTATCACCTGCGGCGAGGGCGGCGGCACCGGTACCGGCGCTGCTCCCATCGTTGCCGATATCGCGATGAACGAGGTCGGCGCACTGACCGTCGCCGTCGTGACCAAGCCCTTCACCTTCGAGGGCCGCAAGCGTAAGAAGAGCGCCGAGGAGGGCATCAAGACCCTCTCCGATTGCGTCGACACCATGATCGTCATTCCTAACGATAAGCTGCTCGACATCGCCGAGAAGAAGACCACCATGCTCGAGGCCTTCGCGATTGCCGATGGCGTCCTTTCCCAGGGCACCCAGGGCATCACCGACCTCATCACCGTCCCCGGTATCATCAACCTGGACTTCGCCGATGTTAAGACCATCATGAAGCAGGCCGGTACCGCCATGATGGGTATCGGTACCTCTTCTGGGGATACTCGTGCCGTCGACGCTGCCCAGCAGGCCATCTCCAGCCCGCTGCTCGAGAGCTCCATCGATGGTGCCACGCGCGTGCTGCTCTCCATCGCCGGTTCCAAGGACCTGGGCATCCAGGAGATCAGCGACGCCGCCGACGTTGTCGCCAACGCCGTCGACCCCGAGGCCAACATCATCTTCGGTACCGTTGTCGACGAGTCCCTGGGCGATCAGGTGCGTATCACCGTCATCGCTACGGGCTTCTCCGACTCCAATGTCAACCGTCAGGATGAGCTCTTTGCTGCTCAGCAGTCTCAGAGCAAGGCCGCTGCCTCCGCTGAGCCGCAGCGCACCGCTCCGGCTGCCAGCCCGGCTCAGGCCGCTCCGACCCGCAACGTCGGTGGTACCGAGCTGCCCAACTTTGGCAACGACCAGTTCGAGCTTCCCGACTTCCTGAAGCGCGGTAGCTTCTAGTTCGTTTTTCTCAACGACCTGCACGGGGTGTGTCCATTTGGATGCACCCCGTTTTGTTTCTCGTTTGTAAACGAAAGCCTCCAATCTCCTTACGTTCCCTTTACGTTTGGTCCCTACCGCTGCGGGTATCCTTTTAAGAAAGTATGACAGCCGTATAAACGCGGACTGCGCGGCGACGCCGCGGTACTTGTGTTATTAGGAGGCTTTAGTATGGCAGCACGTGCGGACAACGTTTCGCGTGTCGACCATGATGGAGTTACGTTGGTGGAGGGCGCGACATCCGATGTCCGTTTTGCCTTTACCGAGCGCACCGGTGGCGTTTCTGAAGATGCGTACTCCTCGCTCAACCTGGGCTCGCATGTAGGCGATGACCCCTTTGCTGTTCAAGAAAATCGTCGTCGAGCGCTCGAAGCTATGGGCGCCACTGAGTGCGAGCATAATCTGCTCGTGCCCAATCAGGTACATGGTGACCATATCGTTACGGTGACTTCGAACGGCGCCGACGATCTTGAGGCTGTTCGCGAGCAGATTGCTGAGGGCTGCGATGCCATCGTCTGTACGGCCCATGACGTGCCCGTGCTGCTCTGCTTTGCCGACTGCGTTCCCGTGGTGCTGGTGGCCCCCGGCGGGTTTGCCGTGGTGCACTCCGGTTGGAAGGGCACGATTGCATGTATTTCTGCCAAGGCGTGCCAGGCGCTTTGCGATGCTGCCGGCTGCGATGCGAGCGACGTTTCCGCCTATATCGGCCCCCATATCTTGGCTGACGAATATGAGGTATCCCAGGAACTCATGGACCGCTTTGCCGTCGAGTTCTCTTGCATCGATGCGAGTGCCTCTCGCATGCTCGATCTTTCCGCTGCCATTTGTGAGGCGCTGGTAGATGCCGGTGTGGACGCGGATAATATCGTGGATACCCAGCTTTCGACTGTGCGCCAGAACGACCGCTTTTATTCCTACCGTAACGAGGACGGCACCTGTGGGCGCCATGCTGCGATCGGCGTGATGCTATGAGAAAGATCGTATCGGTCCTGAGCGCCGCTGTGCTTACGCTTACGCTGTGCGCCTGTTCTTCGGGATCTTCTACCTCTTCCATTACCGTGGCCGGCTCCACGACCTGCCTTCCTATCGCCGAAATTGCGGCAGAGGGCTTTAAGGAGGAGACCGGCATCGACGTGCTCGTTTCCGGTTTGGGCTCTTCCGCTGGCATCGAAGCCGTCAGCGCTGGCACGGCCGATATCGCCAGCTCCTCCCGTGGACTCAATGCCGACGAACAGGATCTGGGCCTGACTCCCATCGTCATTGCCCACGACGGTATCGCGGTCATCGTGAACGACGATAACCCGGTCGATAACCTCTCGACCGAGCAGCTCCGCGATATCTATGCCGGCAAGATTACTAATTGGAAAGAGGTCGGTGGCGAGGACCTGAAGATTCAGGTCATCAACCGAGACGAGGCATCCGGCACGCGTGAAGCATTCCGCACCATCGTGATGGACGGCACCCCGTTCGATCGCCGCTCGGCCGTTCTTTCGGGCACGGGCCAGGTGCGCGACGTGGTATCTCGTTCGCACGGTGCCATTGGCTACATTTCGCTGGGCTTCGTCGATAGCCTCAACGCCAAGACCTCGGTCAAGGCCGTCTCGGTCAATCATGTTGAGGCGTCCGAGAAGACGGTCGCGAGCGGCGGCTATCCCATCTCACGCGACCTTTACTTCTTTGTGAAGGGTGCGCCTTCGCAGCAGGCGCAGGATTACATCGACTATGTGACGTCCGAAAAGATGGACAAGCAGATTCGCGAGGCGGGCTTTATCCCCGTCACCAACGACGAGAAGGGGAGTGAGTAGCATGGAAGCACAGGAAAACTCCCAGACTGAGCAGAATGGTCAGGCGCCCAAGAAGCGCGAGCTGGCGCTCGTATCGCGCAGCACCTATATCAAGGAGAAGGCGCTGCAGTGGATCTTCTTTGCCTGCGCGTTCTTGGCGGTTGTTACCGTCATCCTGATTTTTGTCTTTACCACGTACTCGGCGCTGCCCGTCTTTACCGACATCGGTCTGGCGGACTTCTTTAGCTTTACGTGGGCGCCCTCTGAGGGTCACTACGGCATCGTGTCGCTGCTTGCCGGCTCGGGTCTGGTGACCGTCGGCGCGCTCGCCATGGGTGTGCCCCTAGGCGTGGGCACGGCCGTGTATCTGGTCGAGATCGCCAGCAAGCGCGTGCGCAAGCTCATCAGCCCTGCCGTTGACCTGTTGGCCGGCATCCCTTCTATCATCTATGGCTTCTTTGGCATGATCATCATCCGCCCGTTTATCGCACAACTGACCGGCGGTCTTGGTTTTGGCGCGCTGACGGCGTGGTTCGTGCTCGCCATTATGATCGTGCCCACCATCACGACGCTTACCATCGATGCTCTCAATTCCATTCCCATGGGCATTCGCGAGGCATCGTATGCCATGGGCGCCACCAAGTGGCAGACTATCTATAAGGTCGTGTTACCTGCCGCCAAGCTGGGTATCGTGGATGCCATCGTGCTGGGTATGGGCCGTGCCATCGGCGAGACCATGGCCGTGCTCATGGTCGTGGGTAACGCCCCAGTTATTCCCGACAGCATTGCGAGCCCCATCTCGACGCTCACGAGCCAGATTGCGCTCGACATGAGCTATTCCTCGGGTCTGCATCGCTCGGCGCTGTTCGGCATGGGCGTGGTCCTGTTTATCATTTCCGCCACGCTGGTGGGCATCGTCCGCCTGGTTTCCAAGAAGAAGAGGGGGTAGGCTATGTCCGATTCCGTTGACACGACGGTCGATACGACCTCGTCGCGCGAGCGCATCAAGCGTGCCCTTTCCCACGGCAAGAAGGGCCGCATCAACAAGGACCTGTCCAACAAGATCATGCTTGGCGTGTTCCGTGCCGCGGCATACATCACCACGCTGGTGCTGGTCGCTATCATCGCCTACGTGGTCATCAACGGCCTGCCACACATCTCGCTCGACTTTATCTTCGGTTGGCCCCAGGGCGTCAACGCCGAGGGCGGAATTTGGCCCACGATCGTCTCGACCGTCTATGTGACGGCGCTCGCCATGCTTATCTGCACGCCGATTGCTGTGCTGGCAGCCGTCTATCTGGCCGAGTACGCCAAGCAGGGCAAGGTCGTCGAGCTCATTCGCTACGCTGCTGACGCTTTGGCCTCGGTGCCCTCCATCGTTATGGGCCTGTTTGGCTACGCCTTGTTTGTCGAGGCCATGGGCCTGGGCCTTTCGATGGTCTCGGCCGCTCTGGCGCTCGCGCTCTTGATGCTTCCCATCGTCATGCGCACCACCGAAGAGGCCATTCGCGCCGTCCCGCGCTATATCCGTTGGGGCGCGTACGGCCTGGGCGCCACCAAGTGGCAGGTTGTCTCCAAGATTGTGCTTCCTTCTGCCTTTGGCCGTATTGCCACGGGCATCGTCCTCGCCATCGGCCGCGCCATTGGCGAGACCGCGGTGGTGCTCTACACCATGGGCCAAGCCATCAATCTACCTATTTCGCCGCTCGATTCCGGCCGCCCCATGACGGTTCACCTGTACCTGCTTGCCAACGACGGCATCAACATGAACGCAGCCTACGGCACCGCGCTCTTGCTGATGGTGATCATTCTGGCCTTCAACCTGTTTGCGCGCTTCCTGTCGCGCAAGCGTCGCTAGTTAAGGAGTCCCATGTCCGTTTATCAGTCCGCTCCCACGCTGGAGCAAGCGGCCATTACGGCCAAGGATTTCAACTTTTGGTACGGTGACTTTCATGCGCTGACGGGGCTTGACCTCAACATCGCCAAAAACGCCATCACCGCCTTCATTGGCCCTTCGGGCTGCGGCAAGTCGACGTTTTTGCGCTGCATCAACCGCATGAATGATCTGATCGAGGGTACGCGCGTCGAGGGCACCATGACGCTCGACGGCAATGATATCTATGCCGAGGGCGTCGACCCGGTCGACCTCCGTCGTCGCGTGGGCATGATCTTTCAGCAGCCCAACCCGTTTCCCAAATCCATCTACGAGAATGTCGCCTTTGGCCCTCGTCTACAGGGCGTGACTAGCAAAAGCGACCTCGATGACATCGTGGAAGAATCGCTCAAGCGCGCCAACCTCTGGAAAGAGGTATCCAATCAGCTCAACAAGGATGGTTTGGCGCTCTCGGGCGGTCAGCAGCAGCGTCTGTGCATCGCGCGCGTGCTTGCGGTGCAACCCGATGTTCTCCTGATGGACGAGCCCTGCTCCGCCATCGATCCCACATCCGTCTCTAAGGTCGAGGATCTGATGGCCGAGCTGGCGCCCGAGATGACGATCATCATCGTCACGCATTCAATGCAGCAGGCAGCTCGCATCAGCGACTACACCGCATTCTTCTTGCAAGAAGTTGCCGGCGAGCCCGCCACGCTCATCGAGTATGGTCAAACCGACGCGATCTTCACCAGCCCGGTGGACTCGCGGACGGAAGACTATATCACCGGCCGCTTTGGCTGATCGGTGCGACTAGTCCCAAGCCGATCGGACCTAGTCCGGTGCGTATTCACTGTGCGGGCGGCATGACCGCACCCAACTGATTGGAGTGAACCATGCGCAAACTGTTTTCCCGTCAGCTCGTCGAGGCCCGTCACGAGATGCTGAGCATCTATGAGGCCGTCGATCTGGCCCTCCACGATGCCGTGAAGGCCTATGTGACCGACGACCGCAAGCTCGCCACCAAGACCAAGAAGCGCACGCTTTCGATTGACGCGCGCTGCGCCAACCTGGAGGCCGTCTGCTACAACCTGATCGCCACGCAGTCACCGGTCGCCTCCGACTTCCGCCTGCTTCAGACGATCATCTACGTCGACTTTAACCTGCAGCGCATGACCGATAAGGTCCGTCAGATCTGCCGTGCCACGCGTCATATGATCAAGGCCGACATCTCGCTGCCCAAGGAGCTTGTCGGCACGGTTGAGGCCGAGGCTGAGGCCGTCTACCAGGTGCTGGGCTCTTCGCTTTCTGCGCTCGTCACCAATGATATGTCCATCATCTGCAACCTGGCCGTCGAGGACGAGCCAGTGCACGCTGCCTACGAGAAGTTCTTCCGCACCTTTAACCGTATGGATACGGGCGACTTTATGGACGACGACAGCAACTATGACGACCTGCGCCGCGCCATCATGGTTTCGCGCTACCTCGATCGCATCGCTTCCATTTCCATCGATGCCGCTTGCCGTCTGACCTTCCTGTTGACTGGTCAGCGTATGAACGCCGGCGATATCGCCCGTGTGGACGAGGATGAGCTCGAGAGCATGCGCGTGCCTTCGGGCGAGGGTGTTATCATGAGGCCCGCCGTCGACGCGCGTTACGTTGCCAAGGTGCCCGCCAACGAGGTCAGCGAGGGTCTTCGCTACCTGCTCGATCATCTTGAGGACGAGGACGATGGCGAGGACGACGAGGAGTAAGTGACCCCGTTCGTCGAAAGATTGTAAATACCTAAGTGAGCGCGGCCTTGCACATGCGGGACCGCGCTCTTGCGTTAGCATGGGACTACTTGTTTGGCTGTCAGCGGAGGCGATTAGCAATGGATAACTATTTGGACTTGATGCGCGCTCGCCGCGAGCAGATTCTGGAACGTTTTTATGCGGCGCTCGATCGCGCGGGCCGCCCCCACGATGCCGCGCGCCTCATTGCCGTGTCCAAGACCGTTGGTGTCGATGAGACCGTTGCCGCCATCCAGGCGGGGTATCGCCATTTTGCCGAGAACCGCCCGCAGGAGCTGGTCCGCAAGCTCACGGGTCTGGCGGAGCATCCGGAGCTGCCCGAGGTGCGCTTCGATATGATCGGCAACCTGCAGACCAATAAGATCAATGCGGTGCTGGGCTCAGCCGAGCTGATTCACTCGGTGGGTTCGCTGCATCTGGCACAGGCGATCTCGAGCCGTGCTGTTCGCAAGATTGAGGCAGGCGAGCTCGCCGGCCCCCAGCGTGTGCTCATCGAGGTCAATGTGAGTGGTGAGGAGTCGAAGGGAGGCTTTTCGCCCGATGAGATTCGCGCCGCCGCGGGTGAGCTTGCGGAACTTGAGGGAATTTGCGTACAGGGGCTTATGACTATGGCGCCCCGGGGGAATAAGGATGTGGCACGCCGCACCTTTGCGGGGCTTCGTGAGCTGAGGGATGAGCTGGAGGCGGCGCATCCCGATTTGAACCTGCCTGAGCTTTCCTGCGGCATGAGCGAGGACTTTGAGCCTGCCCTTGAGGAGGGCTCTACGCTCGTTCGCCTGGGCAGGGTAGTATTTAGCCCGGAGTTTGCAGTAAAATAAGGCTCTGAAGTGCGCACTGATTATCGGGGCGCCTGCACTAAACCGCGAGAGGACACAACCATGGGCTTCCTTGACGAGATTAAAAATAAGATGCACCTGGGCGGCCAGCAGGGTTACGACCAGGGTTATGGCCAGGACGACGACTACGGCTACGATGACGGCTATGACGATAGCTATCAGGGCAACGGCTACAGCGGTGCCTCGGGCGAGGGCTTCTATACCCAGGACGAGCCGAGCAACGGCTTGCTGGGCCAGACGCGCCGCGGTGAGGCCGAGTCGGTGGCCGTGTACACGCGTTCCGGACAGCTGGTCGGCGATGACTCCCGCCATGCCACGACGTATAACCCGCCTTCGCGCTCGCAGGACAGTGTTGCGAGCGGTTATCGTCCTGGTGCCTATGACACGCCGTCGAGCTACGCCGAGAACACCCGCGCCCGTGCCGCCGCTGCACCCGCGCCTGCACCGAGCGATGCCTCGGCCTATGCGAGCAATATCATCAACGCCACGCCGCAGCTGCCGGCCTATGTCCTGCGCCCCGAGAGCTATGACGACGTGGAGACCGTGGTGCGCCGCGTTCGCACCAAGCAGCCTGTCGCACTGATTTTTGTTGGCGTTCGCACCGAGGTCGCCAAGCGCGTCCTGGACTTTAGCTATGGCTTTGCCTGTGGCCTGGGCGCCACGGTCAAAGAAGTGGGCGATCGCGTATTCATGGTGCTGCCCGCCGGCTGCGAGGTTAAGGATTCGGACCTCAAGAAGCTTCGTGCCGACGGCTACCTTAAGTAAACCCAAGACGAGGAGATTCTCATCAACATCTACACCATTGCCCAGCTGGTCAACACGCTGTTCAACTTCTACTCCACGCTCATCGTGGTCTATTGCTTTATGACGTGGATTCCCATGAAGCAGGGCGGCCTGCTGCAGGATATCGCTGCAGTGCTCGATAGCGTCTGCGGCCCGTGGCTCAACCTCTTTCGTCGGTTTATCCCGCCGATGGGCGGCGTTGATTTTTCGCCGGTCGTTGCGATTATTGCGTTGCAGTTGGTGCAGAGGCTGATTCTGCAGCTTCTTATAGGTATACTCGTATAGAACTGACTTAGTAACTTACGTCGGGCGTGTAGCGCCGAGGCGATGAAAAAGGAGACTTGTTATGGCTATTACCCCTGCAGACATCCAGGCTCAGACTTTCTCTGAGGCCAAGCGTGGCTACGATCCTGCCGAGGTCGACGTCTTCTTGGAGACGCTGTCCTCCGAGGTTGACGCTATGCTTGCCAAGATCGTTGATCTTAAGGGTCGCCTGACCGCCACCGAGCAGCAGCTTGCCGACGCGCAGGCTCAGCTTGCCCAGGCCCAGGATACCGCCGCTCAGGCCGTTCCCGCTGCTCCTGTGGCTGCTCCCGCCCCTGACTTCTCCGCTCAGGAGCGTCAGATCTCCGCTGCCCTGATCGCTGCCCAGCAGACCGCCGAGGCAATTGTCAACGACGCCAACGAGAACGCTGATCGCATCCGCAACGAGGCTGACGCCAAGGCCCGCGAGGTTATCCGCCAGGCTCTGACCGAGAAGCAGGCCGAGCTCGAGGAAATCGACCGTCTGAAGGCTTCCCGCGAGGAGTTCAAGGCCGAGTATCTCAAGCTCATCCAGCACTTTATGGACGACGCCCAGAACTCCTTCCCGGCCGACCTCATGGCCTCCACGCCGGTCGGTTCTGCCGCTTCTCCCGCGGTGACCGTTCCCGCCGCCGAGCCGCTGCCCGTCGCCGATCCGGTTGTCCCCGTGGCCGATCCCTTCGCCCCGATCGACAACTTTGCCGCCGACGACCTGGACTAACATTCGGCCTACAATTTAGTGCCTAGAAAGGACCCGCAGCTTGCGGGTCCTTTTTTATGACTGTGCCGGGGTGCGTAACATAAAAAACCGAGCCCTGCACATAGTGGCGCAGAACTCGGCGAACGGGTGAGCGGTCAAGGGTAGGTTTTAAGGCATGTCCCAAAAATCTACTTGAGGAGGAAGTTGGAGAGGGGAATGGTGCGGGCCTCGCGATGCTCGGGTTCGGCGATGTGGTCGGCGGGATAGCCACAGACGAGCATGTGATAGGGATAGACGCCCTCGGGCAGGTTGAACTGCTCGCGGGCTAGCTCGGGCTTAAAATGGCATACCCAGCACGTTCCCAGACCTTGCTCCTCGGCCTCCATCATCATCTGATCGCAAACAATCGAGGTGTCGATGGCACTCGAGTTCATCTGGTCATAGGGGCGAACCCAAGCGTCGCCGGTAACGCTGCAAATAAGGAAGACAAGCGGAGCCCCAAAGATGGACCCATCACGAGCAAACCGAGGCTGACAAGCAGCAGCCTTCTCCAACAGCTCAGGCGTATCCAGCACCATCACACGGGCTGGATGATTATTACAAGCAGAAGGAGCAATACGCCCAGCCTCAACAATGGCATCCACCGCAGCCTGCTCAACAGAACGGTCCTCAAACTCGCGACAAGAATACCGACCACGAGCCAGATCCAAATAAGACATACAAGCCCTCCTAAAATTAAAAATCAAACAAACCAAAAGTAACCCAAAGAGTACCCAAAGCAGCAATCAGCCAAACGCTCATCAAGGGCCAAAGTGTCCGAACGGGTACCATAGGTCCCTTCAGCCAAACCCCCATCGCGCTAAATCTATCAGCCAAAGTTCCCAATGGTGGTACGTAAGGCGAAGGGCCGGCCACGGTTTACTTTCGAACGACTCTGCAAAGCAGCCGGAGTGAGAAAGCAAACCGTGGCCGGCCCTTCGCCGCCGGGACACGTACCCCCAATTAACTGTTCTTCATGACAATCGAATCCACGACATCGGCCACATTCTCACAGCAGTCGGCGCAGTACTCCAGGAAGGCATATACGTCACGCCAGGCGATGACCTCGAGCGGGTCCTTGCCGTTGACGTGCAGGTTGCGCATGGCGTTGATGTAGAGCTCGTCGGCCTCGGACTCGATGGTGTTGATCTGGATGACCAGTTCGCGCAGCGTCTTGGACTTGCGGTAGTTGGGCAGCTCGACCATCAGGTCCTTCATGGCGCGGCAGGCGTCGGTCACCTTGTGGGCGATGACGATGGCATCGGGATGGATGCTCTGGATGTTGGTGAAGTAGACGCGTTGCACGACGCCCTCGATGCGGTCGAGCACGGTGTCGAGCGAGCAGCTCATCAGGTCCAGATCCTCGCGCTCAAGCGGGGTGATAAAGGCGGTGAGCAGGGCGTCCTCAAGCTCATGGTGCTTCTTGTCGGCCGCATGCTCGATCGCATGCATCTTGTCGAGCATATCGTGAATCTTTGCGGGATCGAAGTTCTCGAAAATCTTGGTAAGCAGCTCGGCGGCCTGGACGGCGAGGTCGGCGCAGGCGACGTAGTTGTCAAAGTAGAACGAATCGGGTTTCTTTGCCATGAGTGGGTCCTTTCGAGGCGAAGACGGGTGGGCGAGGTGTTACGGTCCGGATGGACGTTCGGTTTGACTAGATGAACATCATGAACAGCTTGGCCATGACAAAGCTGATGAGTCCGCAGGCGGGGAAGGTGAAGAACCAGGTGAACATCATGTCCTTGACGACGCCGAAGTTGATGGCCGAGAGGCGTTTGACGGCACCGACGCCCATGATGGCGCAGGTCTTGATGTGCGTGGAGGACACGGGGATGCCGGTAAGGGTGGCAAGCAGCAGGTTCGCGGCGCCCGCCAGGTCGGCGGAGAAGCCCTGGTACTTTTCGAGCTTGACCATGCTCTGGCCAACGGACTTGATGATGCGCTCGCCGCCCACGCTGGTGCCGATGCCCATGGTGGCCGAGCATAGCAGCATAATCCAGATGGGGATGCCGGCATCGCCGACGCTCGTCTGGCCGCTGGCAAAGGCCACGCCTAAAAAGAGCACGCCGATGAACTTCTGTCCATCCTGCGCGCCGTGCATAAAGCTCATGGCCGCAGCGCTCGCGATCTGAGCGTATTTAAAGAAGACATTGGCACGTCGCCTGTTGGCGGCGGCGAAAAGAATCGAGACGAGCTTGCACAGGACCCAGCCCATGACAAAGCCCAGACCGATGGAGAGCGCCAGGCCGTAGATGACCTTCATCCACTCGTGGACGTTGACGCTGCTCGCACCGCCGAGGGCGATGGCGGCACCGGTCAGGCCGGCGATAAGGCTGTGGCTTTGCGAGGTGGGGATGCCAAAACGCGACGCTGTGGCGCCGTAGACGACGATGGAGAACAGCGCCGCGCACAGACAGGCGAGCGCCATGGTGCTGTTTCCGCCAAAGTCGACAATATGGGAGATGGTGTTGGCGACGCTCGCGTTAAAGTGCGTCATGATGAGCACGCCAAGGAAGTTGAATGCGGCACTCATGAGAATAGCGGCGCGGGCGGGCATGCAACGCGTAGTGACGCAGGTCGCGATGGCGTTGGGTGCGTCGGTCCATCCATTGACGAAGATGGCGCCGAGCGCGAGGATCACGGTGACGGCAAGGACTGGGTTCGACACAAGTTGGCCGAGGAAGGTTGAGAACGTTACGTCCATATATGGGCTTTCTCGAAGTTTGCAGGCACGTTACAGAAACATGATAAATCGTATCACCTCCTGCGGGTTTCTTTACCGAGTTCTGATGGGAGCAGTGAATTTTTTGGCGCTAAAAATGAATATTAGCCCTGTTGACCGTGGGTGTTCTTTTTGCTAACACACCATGAGGACACGTGCGCGCGCCCCAACACCCCAAAACCACAACCTGTTCGCTTTACAACATGCAAACATGCGTTCGATAATAGGAGGCATGGAATATCGACAGACAGATGGCAAAACTCGGCGCGTGCACAAGCAGTATGTGGACGTCGTGGCTCGCATCCTCGCGGGCGGACAGGTCGTGCCGGTCACCGTCTGCTGGGTCGACGGTCGTTGCTTTACGATTGACGAGATTGTCTCGACCACTGGGTTTGGCCTGACGGTTCACGGCATTCGTACGGCAACCTATAAGGTGCGTTTTGGCGGGCACGCGACCGAGTTGTATCTGGAGGACCAGACGCGCGAGCGGGCGGACGGCTCGCAGGCACACGTGATGCGTTGGTGGGTTTGGGCGTTTGATCGTACGCTTGAGGGCGAGCGCCGTAGGTAAGGACGCACGGCGTTCGGGTACAATGGCAGGAATCTTGTCACCTGCTGCGCTGTCGTGGCGCTTTTTGAAAGGACGAAGCATGAACGATATTCAGGGCTATCAGAACGGCCCCGTCGAGACCGGCGCAAGTCGCGCCAAGGAGATGTCGCCGCGCGCGTACAATCTCGCCATATCTGCCCTGATCTTCTTGGGCTTTTGCGCCATGGGTGCCGGCGCCTACTTTACGAGCACCATGTCGTTTGCGCGCATGATGATGAGCGGCGCCGCCCTGCCACTGGTCTTTGGCTCGTTTATTTTAACCATCGTCGGCATGGTCATGATGTCGGCTGCTGCGGGCAAGCAGTCCGTGGGTCTGTCCCTTGTGGGCTACGTAATCTTTGCGAGTACCTTCGGCCTGACCGCGTCGTTTGGCCTTGCCAACTACGACCTGCCCACCATCAACACTGCCTTTATCGCCACGGCCGCCATCACCTTTGTCTTTGGCGCCTTGGGCGTGACGTTCCCCAAGTTTTTCCAGCGCGTATATGGCATCGGCTTTGGCATTCTGCTCGCCACTATTCTGGTTGAGATCGTGCTGATGTTCATGGGCGTCTCGCAGACCATCACCGACCTGATCGTGATCGTGGTGTTCGCCGGCTTTATTGGCTACGACACCTATGTTGCCACGACGGTGCCGCCCACGCTGCCCAATGCGGTGCTCATGGCGTCCAATCTGTTCGTGGACATTATCAACGTGTTCCTGCGCATCCTGAACATCCTCGGTCGTCGCGACTAGCGCGGGGGATTGCAGCGTTTCTTGTCGGACGCGGTAAAACGATGTGAAAGGCGGTCCTTCGGGGCCGTCTTTTTTGTACGCGGCGGGGTATCATGGATGGGAAAAGCCGATAGCGGCAGCGACAGGAAAGGTGGCCACGTATGGCAGACGTCGACAACAGGAACCGTAACCGCAGGTCCAACCGAGCGGGTCAGCCCAATCCCAAGCGCGAGGCCCGTGCCAAGGCCGCCGAGCGTCACGTGGCAACTGTGTCCGAAGCGTGCGCCAAGGATATCGAGCGTTCGCTTGCCGGTGTTCGCGAGTTTGACGGTATGCCTGCCGGCTTTGTCGCGGCGATGAAGGCCAAGGTTCAGAGTGCTGTGGCCGCCGAAGAGCAGGTCGCCGAGGACGTCGAGAACGCGGAGACTGCCGAGGTCGAGGCGGCGCCCGAGACCGAGGCGGCGCCCGAGCCCGTCGAGGAGCCTGCCGAGGAAATCGCCGAAGCTGAGTCCGCGCCTGCTGAGGAGCCCGCTCCGGTCCTGCCCGAGGTCACTGTGCTTGATGCCTCCGCCACGCAGGCAATCCTCGATAACGGTCGCGGCTATGCGCAGTTCTGCGACATGGCCGTGCTCGCCTTTGCCTCGTTTACCAATCCGGGCGGTGGATATATTCAGGGTTATCTGGGCCAGGAGGCCACGCTGTGCGCCGATTCGTATCTGTACAACGTTCTCGATAAGCAGCGTAAGTGGTACGGCGAGAACCGTCGCCGCAACATCAACTGCGAGCTCTATCGTAACCGCGCCCTGGTGGTGCCTGCGGTGCGCTTCGACCGCAACCACGTGCATGCATACGCCGACGTGATCGTGGCCGCCGCGCCCAACGTTAGGCGCGCCCGCCAGGAGTATCGCGTGAGCGACGATGCTCTGCTGGATGCCCTGCGCGACCGCATTCGCTTTGTGCTCGCCATCTGCGATGAGCTTGGTCGCGAGAAGCTCGTGCTGGGCGCTTGGGGCTGCGACAACAACGGCTTTGATGCCGAGGCCGTGGCCGAGCTCTTCCGCAAGGAGCTCGCGTCGGGCGACTTCAAGGTCAAGCAGGTCTTCTTTGCCGTGCCCTCTACGCGCTGGGACGAGGACTTCGCCAAGTTCGAGCACGTGCTGGCAAACTTCCCCGAGCGAAACGAGGAGTCCTATGCTCAGGTTGCCGCCCGCACCGCAGCCGCCCGTGCCGCCGAGCAGGCTCAGGCCGCTGCCGAGGATGACGAGGATGACGACGACTGGCGCAAGTACCTGTAAACGGTGCGCGTGATGCGATATACCGAGCCGACGGGGGCTGCTCCCGTCGGCTTTTTATTGAGTGGGGAGCTTACGATGAAAAACGTTCTATGCTTTGGTGACAGCAACACCTATGGTTACGATCCGGCGGGCATGCGCGACGGTACCGCGGTGCGCTATGCGCAGGATGTGCGCTGGTGTGGCGTGGTCCAACGTGACTTAGGCGAGGGCTGGCATGTAATTGAAGAAGGCCTCAACGGCCGCACGACGGTACGCGACGACATGTGCCATCTGGACACTAACCTCAACGGCATTCGCGCGCTTCCGATGCTGCTCGAGGCTCATAAGCCGCTGGACGCCATTGTGATCATGCTGGGCACCAACGACTGTAAGACGGTCTTTAACGTGACAGCTTCCGATATCGCCCGTGGCGCCATGGCGCTGATTCGCGCCGTCCGCGCGTTTCCGTGGACCGACGCTGCGCCTTGCCCGCGCATCCTGTTGATGGCTCCTATCAAGATCAAGCCGCAGATCGCCGATGTATATATGACCGATTTTGACGAGCGTTCCGTCGAGGCATCTGAACATTTTGGCGAGTACTATGCGCACGTGGCCGAGCAGTTTGGCTGCGACTTTTTGAATGCCGCCGAGTTTGCCGAGCCGGGCGATATCGACTATCTGCATATGATGCCCGAAAGCCACGAGAGCTTGGGACATGCCGTGGCAGCCAAGCTCCAAGAGATGCTCGGTGAGTAGCGCGACCCCAAGCCACCGCAAAGGGGACAGGCACCTTTGCGGTGGTTTTGCCCGGGTAAACGAACGGATTGGCTGCCATATGGGCATGGACGAGCTCATTGACCTCTTTGCCGAGGGCGATGAGCTCGTCTCCAATACCGCTTTTGAGGATTTGGATCTTGCCTACGACGTGGCGAACGGCGCGACCTTCGATGGCGTTGTGTTCCGATCTTGCGAGTTCGATAGCGTTGACTGGAGCGGCTCGACGTTTCGCGACGTGGTGTTTCGCGGTTGCCGCTTTATCCGCTGCAACATGGAAGGCTGCTGGCTCAGCCGCTGCGACTTCGTTGACTGCTCGGCACCGGGACTCAACTTGCTCAAGGCGCGCCTGTCGAGCGTGTCGTTTGGATCGTGCGATTTGAGCTATGCGAACCTTTCGGAGGGACGCATTGGCCCTATGACAGCATGCGATACACGTCTGAGAGAGGCTGCGTTTCAGGGTGCCAAGCTGGGTCAGATACGCCTGGATGGCTGTGACCTGACGCGTGTTGATGTGTTCAAGACGTCGCTTTCCGGCGTTGATGTGTCGCGCTGTACATTTGCAGCGCCCGTTGTTTCGGGCGATTACCATGAGTTGCGTGGCTTGACGGTCAATGCCGAGCAGGCGCTGGCACTCTCGGGTTTGTTGGGAATTCAACTCGCCGACGAATAGGCGCTCTGGTCCTTTGCTCGACCGCTATCTAAAATCAAACCGTCGCAACATTTAATGATTTTTCGCGTTTGCACGATTTTCATCGAATGTTGCGACGGTTTTTGGTGCAAAGTAGCCTGTCTCTTTTTGGCAGGTTACTGGCTATTTAGTACTGCCACATGTGGTTGACAGGGCCGGAGCCTTTGCCCATGTTCAGGCCGGCGGCCAGAGCGCCGGTTAGGTAGGCCTTGCCGGCGTTGACGGCATCGGCAAGATCCATGCCCTGGGCCAGCGCGCAGGCGATGGCGGACGAAAGCGTGCAGCCGGTGCCGTGTGTGTTGTCGGTCTCGATGCGCTTGTGGCGGAACCACGTGGTGAGCGGATCGCCCAGATGGTTGCCCTCGTCATCGAGGGGCGCGGGTTCGGCCAATACATCGTTGGCCTCGTTGACAAGATGCCCACCCTTAACGAGGGATGCGCAACCAAAGCGGCGGGTGAGGAGCATGGCAGCATTTTGCTGCGTGCGCTCGGAGTCGACCTCGTAGTCAAGCAGGGCCATGGCCTCGGGAATATTGGGCGTGATAACCGTCGCCAGCGGGAACAGGCGGCGGGTGAGCGCCTCGGCGGCATCTTCGGCAATCAGCCGTGCGCCCGAGGTGGCTACCATGACGGGGTCGACTACCACGTTTGTCGCGTTCCAGGCGCTCAGGCGGTCGGCGATAACCTCGATAATCTCGGCAGAGGAAACCATGCCGATCTTGACGGCGCTGGGGCGGATATCGTCAAATACGGCGTCGATCTGCGCAGCGACGATATCAGGGGAGATATTCTGCACGGCGGTGACACCGAGCGTGTTTTGTGCGGTGATGGCGGTGATGGCCGTCTCGGCATACAGACGGTGCGCCGTGATGGTCTTGATGTCGGCCTGAATGCCGGCGCCACCGCTGGAATCGGATCCTGCGATGGACAGGACGGCAGGTACCTTACTGCGATCCATGTTTGCTCCCTTGTTCGGTCGGAATCAAATGGGTCTTTAAGCCAGCATTATAAAGATGCCCGGGCCGACTCTATGTCGAACCCGGGCGGGCGATGCAATCTTTACGCAAATGTAAGCAAATGTTCACACGTCAACAATTGACGAACACCATGTTACCGATTGTGGCTCCGGTGACGAGTTAGTCCTCCATGCCGAGATCGATCGTCGTACCCTCGAACACCTTGTTGACGGTGCGGACGGCGCACATCTTGCCACACATGGTGCAGGTGCCCTCGGTGGCGGCGGGGGACTCCTCGTAGCGCTTCTTGCCGGTGACCGGGTCGAGCGCGCACTTCCACATGGAGTCCCAGTCGAGCTTGCGGCGTGCCTGGCCCATCTTGTCGTCCATGTCGCGGGCGTGGGGTACCTTCTTGGCGATGTCGGCGGCGTGTGCGGCGATCTTGGTGGCCATGAGGCCATCGAGCACGTCCTGGGCGTTGGGCAGGCACAGGTGCTCGGCCGGCGTCACGTAGCACAGGAAGTCGGCACCGGAGCTGGCGGAGATGGCGCCGCCGATGGCAGCGGTGATGTGGTCGTAACCCACGCCGATATCGGTCACCAGCGGCCCGAGCACATAGAACGGGGCATTGTGGCACAGGCGCTTCTGCAGTTTCATGTTGGCGGCGATCTCGTCGAGCGCCATGTGACCCGGACCCTCGACCATGACCTGGACGCCGGCAGCCCAAGCGCGCTTGCACAGCTTGCCCAGCTCGATCATCTCAGCGGTCTCGGTGGCGTCGTTGGAGTCGTAGAGGCAGCCCGGGCGGCAGGAGTCGCCGAGCGAAATCGTCACGTCGTACTCGTGGCAGATCTCGAGCAGCTCGTCAAAGTACTCGTAGAAGGGGTTTTCGTTGCCGGTGACCTCCATCCAGCCAAACAGCAGCGAGCCGCCGCGGCTCACGATGTTCATCAAGCGGCCGGTCTCCTTAAAGGTCTTGGTGACCGACTTGTTGATGCCGCAGTGGATGGTCATAAAGTCCACACCGTCCTCGGCGTGCGCGCGCACGACCTCGAACAGGTCATCCTTGGTAAGCTTGACCAGCGGCTTTTCCATGTAGCCGATGGCGTCGTACATGGGGACGGTGCCCACCATGAGCGGCGTCTCGTCGATGAGCTGCTGGCGGAACTGGCGCGTCTTGCCCGAGTTGGAAAGGTCCATGATGGCGTCGGCGCCAAAGTCCTCGGCGATCTTGACCTTCTTCCATTCCTCGGCGGCATCGGCTTTATCGCCCGAGATGCCCAGGTTGACGTTGACCTTAGTAGACAGGCCCTCGCCGACACCAAAGGCGCGCATGCCTTTTTTGATGTGCACGATGTTGGCGGGAATGGCGATGCGGCCGTCGGCCACGCGCTCGCGGATGTACTCGGGGTCGCGATGCTCGCGCTCGGCGACTTCCTTCATCTGCGGCGTGATCTGCCCGGCGCGGGCGAAGTCGATTTGCGTGACGAGCTTGGGCTCGGTCTGTGTGCTCATTGGCACGGCTCCCTTCGTTGGCATTACCCATATCAGGTTTGCGGGTCAGGGCGGGCGCGCCCAGTCTCAGCCTGCCGTCCTGTCCTGCAAGCTCCCCGTTTATGTAATGGGCTCAAGTATAGCTCGAATGGGTACGATTGGCCTAACGAGCGTGCCTGTGGGGAGGCGAACATGGAAGACAAGCATCTATATCGAGAGACGCAATGGGATGTATCGGCCGAGGAAAGCCGTGCGCACCATGGCCTTGTCGCGATTGGTTTTGCGGTGCTTGCCGTGCTGGTGATTGCCTTTTGTATCTGGACGTTTGGCGGTCACGGCGGCGCTGCATGGGAGTTCGAGGCCGACGATGCCCTGCCGATCATGACAGTGAAGGTTACGGGCGGCAATACCGTTGCCGCGCCGGGCGACTATTGGTATTCGCGCGATGGATTTGTCCAGCTTCAGCTGAGCGGTGGGTCTATTCCTGGTGAGGAAATCGAACGCGTGACGTATGATGCGGCGCTCAAAACGCTGACGGTGAAGCTCAAGAATCAGGGCGACGTGCCTACGACTATGGATATCGCGCTGACGGAATGGCGCTTGGAGCCCCCGACGGGTGTTGCGGTGTCCGAGGTGGAGCATGTCAAGATTACCTATCAGGACGGCTCGACAAACGAAGTTGCCAAAGCCGACGGCTTGGCGGAATAGACGCCGTGCCTGGGCAGCACATTCAAAAGTAGCGGTGGTCCTACAAGGTCTGTTCGTTCAGGAAGACCAAAGTGTTCTTATTTGAAAGCTCGGGAAAGTGACGATAACCAACGTCAAACGCGGTGAGCCCGCTTACATCCTCGAGCTTGTTTTCTGCCATCCAGCGCACCATGGAACCACGTGCCTTTTTGCTGGCGGTCGAGCGCTGGATGGGCTTGCCGTTGCGGATGCCTTCGCCAAAGAGGCACGTGAAGACCGTGGCGTCGCCCGCGAGATGGGGCAGAACGGCTTTGGCGTACTCTACGCTGGCGAGGTTGACGATCGTGGTGTTTGAGCCTGCCGGGGCGATAGCCCGCGCGAGCTTGTCGCTCCAAAACGCGTAGAGGTCTGGGGCATCGTCAACGGCGAGCTTCGCGCCCATTTCCAGCCGATATGGTTCGACGGCATGAAAGGGGCGAACGCACCCGTAGAGGCCAGAGAGGATCCACAGGTGGCTTTGCAGCCATGCGAGCTGCGCGGAATCCATCACCTCGGGCGCCATGCTCTGGTATTGAATGCCGTGGTAGGACATGACGGCAGGGGAGAGGTGACAGGCGAGTGCGGGATTGTCGAGATCGCCGTTTTTCAGGATGGGCCCGAACTCATGCAGGGTGTTGAGGCAAGGCCCCAGCAGTTTGTCACTCACGTTCCATAGCGCCTGCAGGCCGCCGCTGCCTTCATTCCGCTCGATATCTAGCAGTGCGCGGTGGAGGCGAGCCGTCTCGCGCGCAAAGGGTGGGATGCCCAGGACTTCAAAAGCATCTTGGGCCGCGCGCATCTGCTTGGCGGGCGAAATGACGACCTGCAGCATGGACTCTCCTCTGCCAAAAAGGAAGTTGCGGTGGAATACGGTCTGTTTTGGCCGTTTATGGGCCAGGTTAGTCTGTATTTCACCGCAACTGATGAAGGGTTGGTTACGCGCGCTCGATGAAGGCCTTGTAGCCGCGATAGGCCTCGTAGATATCGGCCTTGTTGGCGACCTCCCACAGGGCGTGCATGGACAGGACGGCAACGCCAGAGTCGATGACGTTCATGCCGTACTTAGCCATGATGTATGCGATGGTGCCGCCGCCGCCCGCGTTGACGCGACCGAGCTCGCAGGTCTGGAAGTCCACGCCGGCCTCGTCCATGATGTCGCGGATGAGGGCCACATACTCGGCGTCGGCGTCGTTAGAGCCGCCCTTGCCGCGGCTGCCCGTGTACTTGTTAAAGCACAGGCCGCGACCCATAAAGGCTGCGTTCTTGGTTTCGAACTTGCCGGCGTAGCCCGGGTCGAAGCCGGCGGACACGTCGGAGGAGAGCATGCGGCTGCGGGCGAGCGCGCGGCGCAGGGCCAGCGGGCTATCCTCGCCGGCGAGCGTCATGATCTCGGCGACGGTGTTCTCGAAGAAGCGGCTCGTCATGCCGGTGGCACCCACGGAACCGATCTCCTCCTTGTCGACGATGAGTGTGATGCTCGTGCGCTCCACGTTGGCGACGTTGATCTGGGCGAGCATGGACGGATAGGCGCAGACACGGTCGTCGTGGCCATAGCCCAAGATCATGGAGCGGTCGAGGCCCATGTCACGGGCGGGGCCGGAGGGCACGACCTCGATCTCGGCGGAGAGGAAGTCCTCCTCCTCGACGTCGTACTGCTCCTTGAGGATATCCAGGAACATCTGCTTGACGGGCTCCTTGGGAGCGTCCTTGTCGTCCTCGTCAAACTTGACGGGGCGGCCGCCCACGATCACGTCGAGGATCTCGGCGTCGACGGCGTCCTTGGCGGGCTTGGCCATCTGCTCACTCGAGAGGTGGATCAGCAGGTCGGAGATGGTAAAGACCGGGTCGTCGGCCTTGTCGCCGATGTTGATGTCGACGGTGGTGCCGTCCTTTTTGCAGATGACGCCCACGAGTGCGAGCGGGGAAGCGACCCAGTGGTAGCTCTTGACGCCGCCATAGTAGTGCGTGTCGAGATAAGCCATGTCGCCGGCCTCGAAGGCGGGGTTCTGCTTGAGGTCCAGGCGCGGCGAGTCCACGTGGGCGCCCAGGATGTTAAAGCCCTGCTCGAGCGGGGCGGTGCCCAGGTTGACGAGCATGAGGTCCTTGCCGTGGTTGGCGGCGTACACCTTGTCGCCGGCCTTGAGCGCGCGGCCCTCGGCGATCACGGTCTCCAGATTGACGTAGCCCGCCTCCTCGGCCATCTTGATACCGGCCTTGACGCAAAGGCGCTCGGTCTTGTTCTCACTCAAAAACTGCTTATAGCCGCGGCAAAGCTCCTCGAGCTCCTCGATCTGCTGTGGCGTGTACTTTTTCCATGCGCTGGGACGCTCCATGACGCAGGCTCCTTTCGGATCGATCGTGCTGGTTGATGTACCGTGAGCCATCGTATCACGCGCGGGCCCGCGGCGGCAGGGAAGCCTGATGTGCGGTGGCCGCGGGGCGGGGAGCGTGTAAACTGGTGTGAGCAAACCGTGCCCAGCCCAAAGCGAGGTATTCAATATGTCTGAAAAGCGCCGTACCTTTGCCGTCATCGACGGCAACTCGCTCATGCATCGCGCCTTCCACGCCGTGCCGCCGACCATGAACGCGCCGGACGGTCGCCCCACCAACGCGATCTTTGGTTTTCTGAACATGTTCCTCAAGATGATCGATGCCTTTAATCCCGACGGCGTTGTCGTGGCGTTTGACAAGGGCAAGCCGCGCGTGCGTATGGAGATGCTGCCGCAGTACAAGGCGCAGCGCCCGCCCATGGACCCCGACCTGCACGCGCAGTTCCCCATGATCAAGGAGCTGCTCGCCGCGCTCAACGTGCCCATTTTGCAGTCCGAGGGCTGGGAAGGCGACGATATCCTGGGAACCATGGCGCGCCTGGGCGAGGAGGCCGGCTGCGACATGCTGCTGGTGACCGGCGACCGCGACATGTATCAGCTCGTGACCGAGCACGTCAACGTGGTCTCGACTCGCAAGGGCCTGTCCGACGTGGCGATCATGACGCCCGAGAGCGTGGACGACCTGTATCACGGCATCACGCCGGCGCTCGTGCCCGATTTTTACGGTCTGAAGGGCGATACGTCGGACAACATTCCCGGCGTACCGGGCATCGGCCCCAAAAAGGCGAGTGCGCTCATCGCGCAGTACGGCAGCCTTGACGAGGTCATCGCGCATGCTGACGAGGTCAAGGGCAAGATGGGAGAAAACCTGCGCGCACACATCGACGACGCGCTGCTGAGCCGTAAGGTGGCGACCATCCGCACCGATGCACCCGTTGAGCTCGATTTTGAGGCGACGTCCTTCCCGGCGTTTTCCGCCGATGAGGTTTCCGCGGCGCTGGGCACGCTTGGTATCACCGCCATACAGAACCGTTTCTTGGCGCTGATCGGCGGCGAGGGCGGGGCAGCTGCCTCCTCCAGTGTGTTTGAGATACCTGCGATGGTTCGCGCGGCCGCCGGCGATGCTGACGCGCTTGGTGCCGTTGCGGCTGAGGTCTCCCGCGCGATTGATGCCGGCGAGTGGGCCGCCGCCGTGGTGGACGACGACAAGGAAGAGGGCGCGCTCTTTGGACTGACGCGCACGCTGTGGTTGGCGACGCCCAAGGGCCTGTTTGCGCTCGAGGAGGGCGACGGCGGCGCGGCGGCTGAGGTTGAGGGCTTCAACTTTGCCCACGGCGTGATTGCCGGCGTGCTTGCGCGCCTGTTTATGGAGGGTCACGTTGCGAGCCCGGATACGAAGGCGCTTCTGCATGAGCTTTCGCCCATCGATTCTTCTGAGACCGAGCTCATGGATCCGCTGGCAGTCGATTCCACGCGCATCTTCGATACCGTTGTTGCCGCCTACCTGTTGGATTCCGACCGCTCCGAGTTTGACGAGGTGTATCTGGCCGATACGTATCTGCAGATGGCGCTGCCTGCGGCGCGCGGCGCAGAGGGTGCTGGCGAGGACGCTCCTGCGCCCGCCGCTCGCACGGCGGCCTTGACGCTGGCGCTGGTTGCACCGCTGCGTGACCGCATGGCCCGCGAGAACGCCGCCAACGTGTTCGATGGGATCGAGATGCCGCTCGTGCCGGTGCTTGCCAAGATGGAGCGCGCGGGCATGCTCGTGGACCCCGACCGCCTGCACAGTCTGTCCGAGGGCCTGGCGACCCAGATTGCCGATGTCGAGCGCAGCATTCGCGACCTGGCCGGCGACGAGACCTTTAACATCGGCAGCCCCATGCAACTCTCGCACGTGCTGTTTGATGTTATGGGACTTCCGACCAAGGGCCTCAAAAAGACCAAGCGCGGCTACTATTCGACCAACGCCAAGGTGCTGAGCGACCTTGCCCGCGACCACGAGATCGTGCGCCTGATTTTGGACTGGCGTGAGAAGTCCAAGATTAAGTCGACCTATCTGGACACGCTGGGCCCGCTGCGCCGTGGTGACGGGCGTGTGCACACCACGTACAACCAGACCATCACCGCGACGGGGCGTTTGTCTTCGAGCGACCCCAATCTGCAAAACATTCCGACGCGCTCGGAGCTGGGGCGTACCGTCAAGACGGCGTTCTCGGCGGGCGAGGGCAGCGTCTTTTTGGCGGTGGACTACTCGCAGATCGAGCTGCGCCTGCTCGCGCATCTTTCGGGTGACGAGCACCTGGTGCGCGCCTTCAACGAGGGCGAGGACTTCCATGCCGAGACGGCCGCGCGCGTATTTGGCGTGCCGGTGTCCGAGGTGACACCCGACCTGCGTAGCCGCGCCAAGGCCGTGAACTTTGGCATCGTGTACGGTCAGCAGGCCTATGGTCTGTCGCAGTCGCTGCACATCTCGATGGCCGAGGCGCGCGATATGATCGATCGCTACTACGAGGCCTACCCGGGCGTGCGCACGTTCCTCGACAATGTGGTGGCGCGAGCCAAGCAGACGGGCTATGCCGAGACCATGTATGGCCGCAGACGCCATATTCCCGAGCTCAAGGCCAAAAACCCACAGCTCCGCGGCTTTGGTGAGCGCACGGCCATGAACCACCCCATGCAGGGCACCGCCGCCGACATCATCAAGATCGCCATGGCCCGCGTAAGCCGTCGCTTGGAAGAAGAAGGCTTTGCCGCCCACATGATCCTGCAGGTACACGACGAACTGGACTTTGAGTGCCCCGTCGACGAAGTCGAGCGCCTCACCGCCATGGTCCGCGACGTCATGGAACACGTAGTAGACCTCCGCGTACCGTTGATCGCCGAAGCCAGCACCGGCATAACCTGGGCCGACGCGAAATAGGGAAGCACTCCGTAAGGCAAGCTCGCCCAAGACGCAAGCCCCCACATACTTAAGATTTGGGACAAACACTACTGATTAATTTGTCCCACAGTAACCAAAACAGAGGGGAGCCCCTTCCAACAAGGGGCTCCCCTCTGCTCAAATCATTTCAGCTAAGTATCTAGACACTCAAGACGCCATCTTGGCGCCCGGCCGGGTCCGACGAGCCCCGTTAACGAGCCGCCAGGATGGCGTCGATGAGCGTCAGTACGCCCCCGTCGTTGTTACTCGGAATGCGCCACTTGGCATGCGCGTTCATGTGCTCCTCGGCATTGTCCACGATAAAGCTATGCCCGACGCGCTCGAGCATGGGAATATCGTTGTAGGTGTCGCCCACGGCGGCGGCGTCGGCGATATCGATGCCCAGGTGGTCGCACAGGTGCGCGACGCCCGACCCCTTGTCGACGCCCAGGTTCATAAAGTCGATCCACTCGCGGCCAGCATTAGTGACATAGAGTCGGTCCGAGAATGCCGGGCTGTAGTCCTCGCGAAACGCTGGCTCGGCATCGTAGGCGGGGAAGAAGATCGAAATCTTGTTGGACTCGATATCAAGGCCCTCAAAGCTATCGACGTAGTTGATCGTGTTGTAGTACACGCTGATCTCGTCGTGGTACTGATGGTCGCGGGCGAGCACATAGAACTCGTCGTAGCAGCACAAGACGGGAACGGCACGCGGGTCCTCCGAGGCACGGGCGAGCACCTGCTGATACAGCGCCACATCGATGTTGCTCTTATAGATATAGCTGCCGCGATAGATGACGCAGGCTCCGTTGTCGGGACAAAAAGCAAGGCGGTTCTTAATGCTCTCGAACATTTCCTCGAGTTTGGGGGCGGGGCGTCCGCTGGCGGGGCAGAATACAATGCCTGCGTCGGCGAGCTTGTCCAGGCGCTCATCAAGACCCTGCGGCAACACGCGCTTGTCGGTGAGCAGCGTCTTGTCCATGTCGACGGCGAGAATCTTAATGCTTCCGATATTGGTGTCCGATTCGTAAGTTTGCATAAAAGCGCGCCTTTCGTTTCGAAATTGTTTCAGACGTTATAACCATCAACCAGTAACTGAGCGTATTGTCGCAGGAACGGAGCGTATTTGCACCACGCTTCACAAAGTAATGAAAAAACTTTTCAGAAATTTGAATTTGTCGCTTGTGCTGCGGGCACTTTAGCGTAATATAGCGACCATCGAAAACGGAGACGGAAATACAACCGCTTACCGAAGAAAAGGTACCGTTTACGATATTAGAATTGCGCCCGGCGATAGGTGAAAGGAGAGGCAGATGCAGTTCGTAAAGATCATCACCACTGCAGATAATGCCATCCGACGCCAGCGCGCAATTTCCCGACGACGATAACAATCGTCTCTGTTCGTATGGGGTGAAATGCCCCAACAGAGTCATTTTGAGGTCGTTGGGTTTTAGCACGATATAAACGCATGTTTCTAGAGCATGCTGTGCTGCTTTTTGCTATTTAACCTGATATTGCACGGTTTTTTGACCTCGGAATGACTTGCAACTGACCGATGTTCTAACTAGCTACCAAGGGCGAAAGGAAACAGCCATGAGCAAGGAAAAAGTCGTTCTCGCATATTCCGGTGGTCTTGATACATCCGTATGTGTCAAGTGGCTCCAGGACGAGAAGAATCTCGATGTCGTTTGCGTCTGCGGCAACGTGGGCCAGGAGGAGACCGGCTTGGATGCCAAGAAGCAGAAGGCGCTTGACCTGGGCGTTCTCGATTGCCAGGTGCTCGACCTGCGCGACGAGTTCTCCGATGAGTTCCTGACTAAGGCCATCGCCGCAAACTCCATGTACGAGAACAAGTACCCGCTGCTCTCCGCGCTGTCTCGCCCGCTGCTCGCCAAGAAGCTTGTCGAGGTCGCTCACGAGTTTGGCGCGACCTACGTCGCCCACGGCTGCACCGGCAAGGGTAACGACCAGGTTCGTTTTGAGGCTGCCGTCAAGGCCCTCGACCCCGAGCTTAAGGTTATCGCCCCGGTTCGCGAGTGGGATCTGAAGTGCCGTCCCGATGAGGTTGCCTATGCTCACGCCCACAACGTGCCGGTTCCCGAGGGCGCCAACGACAACCCCTATTCCATCGACGACAACCTGTGGGGTCGCGCCATCGAGTGCGGTCACCTGGAGGATCCCTGGAACGAGCCGCTCGACGACGCCTGGGTTATGACCAAGAACCCCGAGGACACGCCGGACACCCCGACCTACACCGAGATTGAGTTTGAGGCGGGCAAGCCCGTCGCCGTCGATGGCAAGAAGATGAAACTCTCCGAGATCGTCATCGCCCTCAACAAGATTTCGGGTGACAACGGCTTTGGCCGTCTCGACCTGGTCGAGGATCGTCTGGTGGGCCTCAAGAGTCGCGAGTGCTACGAGGTTCCTGGCGCCCTGACGCTCATCACCGCCCACAAGGCGCTCGAGGACATCTGCGTCGAGGGCGACCTGCTCAAGACCAAGATTAAGCTCGAGCAGGATTGGGCCACCGCCGTGTACAACGGCCAGTGGTACAGCCCGCTCAAAAACGCGCTCGATGCCTTTATGGCCGACACCCAGAAGTTCGTGACCGGCACCGTCCGTCTGAAGTTCTTTAAGGGCAACTGCCATGTCGTCGGCCGCAAGAGCCCGTTTAGCCTGTATGACTACGGTCTGGCTACCTACGACCGCGACACTACGTTTGACGAGAAGGCCAGCGCCGGCTTTATCGAGATCGATACGCTGTCGCTCAAGACGTGGGCTAAGGTCCAGGGCCCCAGCTCTGCTGCCGCCCAGGCCTAGCGCCTCCTTCCTTTGGTATCCGCGCGGCCCATCCGCGTGATACATAACGGGCGCATGGGGTCCCTACCTTTCGTTATGCTTGCTGACACTTCTTAACATCGGTGGCCCCTACGTTCCGCCCGCATATATGATGCCGCGTCTGCGGCTGAGTCCGAGCCCCGCCGGGGTTGTCCGGCGGGGTTCCTCCTATCAATTTGACGGCCCTGCGCCTATATATATATATGGGGAGTATCCATTATGTTCAATGCTATCGCGCATGCTTTACTTGCCCTCGCGCCCGAGTTCGATGCTGCAAAGATCGAGGACGTTCCTATGAGCCTAAAGGCCTGGATCGATGGTTCGCAGGGCAACATTCGGAGGGAGACGTTGGGCGCCAAGTGCATGGCGCGTCACTTCTTTGCAAATTAGCTATATGGCCTCGCACATGGTGGGGAATATACAAAACTAGCGGTTGAGAAATCGCTTTAGCGACAGGGCGCATTGCTTTGGGCGCTTGTTTTGGGATTTGATGAAAGGGGACGGTTCCATGGCTCTTTGGGGCGGTCGTTTTGAGGCAGGCGTGGCCGAGGTCACGCAGGAGTTTGGCGCGTCGTTGCCGGTTGACAAACATCTCTATAAGCAGGATATCGCCGGATCTAAGGCACATGCCAAGATGCTGGCGGCCCAGGGCATTATCAGCGCCGAGGACGAGCAGGCGATTGCCGAGGGCCTGACCGGAATCGAACAGGATATCGATGCCGGCAACTTCACCTTTGATATCAACGACGAGGACATTCATATGTCCATCGAAAGCGAGCTGACGCGTCGTATCGGCGAGGCTGGCAAACGCTTGCATACTGGGCGTTCGCGCAACGACCAGGTGTCGACCGATACGCGCCTGGGCGTCAAGGCGCTGGCCAAGGAGCTCATGGAGGCCAATCTTGAGCTGCGCCATGTGCTGGTGGATGCGGCCAAGAAGTACGACAAGGTGATTCTTCCGGGCTACACGCATATGCAGCACGCTCAGCCCGTGCTGCTCTCGCATCATCTGCTGGCGTATTCCTGGATGTTCGCGCGCGACTTTACGCGCCTGAAGGCCGCCTTTGATGCCGCCGACAACTGCCCGCTGGGTGCTGCCGCGCTTGCCGGTACGAGCTATCCGCTCGATCGCCAGATGACGGCTGCCGAACTTGGCTTTGCGGGCGTGATTCCCAACTCGCTCGATGCGGTTTCCGACCGTGATTTCCTGCTCGATCTGCATTACGCCGGATCCGTCATGGCGATGCACCTGTCGCGTCTTTCCGAGGAGATCGTGCTGTGGTCGAGCTCCGAATTTGGCTTTATCACGCTTTCAGACTCCTACTCCACCGGCTCGTCTATCATGCCGCAGAAGAAGAATCCCGACTTTGCCGAGCTTATCCGCGGTAAGAGCGGTCGCGTGTACGGCAACCTGGTGCAGCTGCTGGTAACCATGAAGGGCCTGCCGCTCGCTTATAACAAGGACTTGCAGGAGGACAAGGAGGGCGCGCTCGATACCGCTCACACGCTCATGCAGTGCCTGTCCGTTATGGCCGGAATGATTTCGACCTGGACCGTCAACGAGGATGCCATGGCGCGCGAGTGCGGCGTGGGGCATCTTGCCGCCACCGATGTTGCCGATTACCTGGCTAAGCGTGGTCTGCCGTTCCGTGAGGCACATGCCGTGGTGGGCCATCTGGTCCTGATGTGTGAGAAGCACGGCTGCAATCTTGAGGACCTGCCGTTTGAGGTGTTCCAGGAGGCAAGCCCGCTCTTTGAGCGCGATATTACCGAGGCGCTCGACATCCCGTCGATCGTTGCCGCGCGCACGACCGAGGGCGGCACCGCTCCTGCCGCCGTTGCCGTGCAGTTGGGGCGCGCCGAGACGCAGCTTGCGGCCGATGAGGGCGTGTTTGGCTCGTTGACCAAGGTCGTCGAGATGGGCCACGGAGCTAATTAGCTTATTGGATGCGTCTGTCTGGTGCGTTCATCATATCTTGCCTTTACGGGTGCCTGCTACGGTGGGCGCCCGTTTTGTTATAGAGAAGGAAGGAGCTTGTCGAGAACTTCTGTAGGACCTTTGGGCAGGTTGTGAAGGGGGTACGTTCGCGGGTGGCAACCGACCGCCCGCTCTGTTCGATGTGGTTGATGAGCGGTCGGATGGTACTCTAATCGGGCTTCGAAACAGAAGTGACACATATGGAGCGCTTTAATAAATTGCAGCGTTTCAATAAACAGCTTTTTGTTTAACTGCAGCTAAAACTCTGTTACGATGCAGTCCAGGCGGGTGCCGGAATGGGACTTGGGCACGCGCGAACCTACTTGAAAGGCTACCTTATGGCTATCGAGAAGACCTTCATCATGATTAAGCCCGACGCCGTGCGCGATCGCAAGATCGGCGAGATCGTTGCTCGTATTGAGCGTAGCGGCCTTGTCATCGAGCGCATGGAGATGACCACGCTCGAGCGCGCTACCGTCGAGGAGCACTACGCCCATCTGGCCGACAAGCCCTTCTTTGGCGGCCTCTGCGACTTTATGACGAGCGGTCCGGTCGTCAAGATGGTCGTTTCCGGTCTCTCCGCTGTCTCCAAGATGCGCACCCTTATGGGCGCTACCAACCCGCTTGATGCTGCTCCTGGCACCATCCGCGGCGACTTCGCCGTCGATGTCAACGCCAACGTGATTCACGGCTCCGACTGCCTGGAGAACGCCGAGATCGAGATCAAGCGCTTCTTTGGCTAAACCAGCTTTGACTCCTTAAAGCTGTTAGCGTGTGGCTTGGGCGCCGCGGAACTCCATCCGCGGCGCCCTTTTATATTCCAGTAGATTTTTGGGACATGCCTAGAAATCTACTAAAGAGCCCCCGCCTGGAATGTGCGTGCATTCCAGGCGGGGGCTGTCGCTAGCGTATGGCGTTGTGTAAGTCTTTAGGCCTCGTCGACGACCTTGAGACCGCGGGTCTGGTCGATCTCGTTGAGGAGGTTGACGCGACGCTCGTGGCGGCCGCCCTCGAACTCGGCGTCGAGCCACTCGTCGACGATCATCTTAGCGAGCTCGGAGCCAACGACGCGGGCGCCAAAGGCGAGCACGTTGGTGTTGTTGTGCATGCGGGAGAGCTTGGCGCTGAAGGGCTCGGAGCACACGACGGCGCGTACGCCCTCGACCTTGTTGGCAGCCAGGCTGATCCCGACGCCGGTACCGCAGATCAGGATGCCCAGGTCGACGTCGCCGTTGGCAACGGCCTTACCCACCTTGTAGCCGGCGATGGGGTAGTCAAAGCTCTCGGAGGTGTCGGTGCCAAAGTTCACGACCTCGCAGCCGCGCTCCTTCAGGTGCTCGGAAATGATGTTCTTGAGCTCGACGGCGGCGTGGTCGTTACCGATACCGATCTTCATAGATGGTTCCTCTCTGGTCTGTGCGGCGCAAATGCTAAAGGTGTTTACCGCGTTCGACTGCATGATAGCGCGACTTTTGTGTAAACGCTCGGGCGTTTTTTTGATCAAACGCTTTAGCAGGCAACAAGACCCGCTTTTCATGAATGAATGCCGCCAGTTTGTGCTTGAGCGCCGTCCGCCGGAACCATGGTTGCGGTTTTTGATGCATTGTTATCAAATAGAAGAGCTAATTATTTTTGAGAGACCAGCCCGTTATGCAAGCAGGAGATACCTATGCCTACCGATTCCCTTCGTGATGCCGCGTTTTGCGATGTTTTGAACCGCGAGCTTGTCTGTGCGCTCGGCTGCACCGAGCCTATTGCCGTTGCCTATGCAGCGGCGTTGGCGAGCCAGACGCTCGGTTGCGAACCCGATAATATGGATGTTGCCTGCTCGGGCAACATCATCAAGAACGTTAAGAGCGTGACCGTGCCCAACTCGGGCGGTATGCACGGTATTGAGGCCGCGGCCGTGCTGGGTGCCGTGGGCGGCGACGCTAAGAGCGCGCTTGAGGTGCTCGAGAGCGTTAACGATGAAGACCGCGCTCGTGTGGCCGAGCTCCTCGCCGACGCCGGCTACTGCGATGTTTCGCTTGTCGAGGGTGTGCCCAACCTCTACATCAAGGTGACTGCGACGGCCGGGGGCCATACCGCGGTCGTCGAGATTACCGATCACCACACTAATGTCACGTGCCATACGCTCGATGGTATTCCGGTATGCGGCAAGTCGGCGGGGGAGTGCGCCGCCTGCGCCGAGCGCGTGGTGGCCGAGCGTGCGGCAGATAACGCCGATACGCCCATGTCCATTGATTCCATCATCGACTTTATCGAGGGCGGTGACATTGAGGGCGCCCGCGCTGCCGTTGAGCGTCAGATTGAGCTGAATGGCGCAATCAGTGCCGAGGGCCTTGCGCACGCTTGGGGCGCCGAGGTGGGTCGTACGCTGCTGGGCGCTCGTGCCGATGACGTCGCCTGCCGTGCCCGTGCCCGTGCGGCCGCCGGGTCCGACGCCCGCATGAACGGCTGCGCGCTGCCGGTCGCCATTGTGTGCGGCTCGGGCAATCAGGGCATTACCTGCGCCTTGCCCGTCATGGAGTATGCCGAATACCTGCGCTGCGACCACGAGCGCCTGGTGCGCGCCGTGATGCTGTCCGATCTTATCGCCGTGCATATCAAGAGCTATATTGGTGCGCTCTCGGCGTTTTGCGGTGCTATTTGCGCTGCGTGCGGTGCCGGTGCTGCGATTACCTGGCTGTGCGGTGGCACGCGCGAGCAGATTGGCGCGACGGTTTCGAACACGCTCGGTAACGTTGGCGGCATCGTGTGTGATGGCGCCAAGGCGAGCTGTGCCGCCAAGATTTCGGCTGCCGTCGATGCGGCGATTCTGGGACATGACATGGCCATGCAGGGGCGTGGCTTCCGCGCCGGCGAGGGCCTGATCCAAGATACCGTTGAGCAGACAATCGCCAGTATGGGCTACGTAGGCCGTGTGGGCATGAAAGATACCGACGTCGAGATCCTCAACATCATGATCGGCAAAACCCAAGTGTGCTAGGACAGTTCGTCGGCTACTTGGTGTTCGTAGAAGGCTTCTACTACGGCGTTAAAGTCGCGGGCGAAGCCTTCCATGGTTCCGCGCCAGGTGACTCGGTTGGGCTTGCCCTGGCCTACATAGGCAGTCTGAATGCCGCAGGCGGGGCTAGGGAAGTCGCGTTTGGGATCGTTGCCCACCATAAGGACCTCGTGCGGTTCGAGCCCCATCACCTGAAGCTGCTCTAGATAGTAGGTGGCATCAGGCTTGCAGCGGGTGGCGTTTCCCATGTGCGTGACGAGCTCAAAGGGGGCGTCGGCCAGGTCGCCCCAACCCATGCGGCACTCGATGGCCCCCTGCGGAAAGCTGGGGTTGGTAAAGAGCGCGCAGCGCAGCCCTGCGTCCTGTACGGCCTGGAGCGCGGCGTGTGCGCCCGGCATGGCATGGGCGTTGATGAGTTCGTCATTCTTGTACGGCAGGACTTCGCGATCGTAGTAGGTAAACGCCTCGTAGATGAGTGGGTCCGAGAGGCAAATGCCGCACCGGCGCTCAACCTCTTCCTGGTAAAACTCAAGATTGGTGCGATTGTCCGTACTGTTGCGACGATTGGCGTTGAGGTCGACCAGGATGGTGCCGAGGCGTGCCATCGTGCCCCCGCGGCTGCGACGTCCGATATCCGCGAGCATCGATGAGACATCCTTAAAATAGCGAAGGATGAACGCATTGAGGTTAATGCTAAGAAGCGTCTCGTCCATATCGAAAACGACTGCTTTGAGCACGCGGGCACCTTTCTCGAAAAATCGTTCCAGAATCGTATGTCTGGGATACTTTACCCCAAAGCAGTATGCTTCACTGCTTATCGTCAACTTGTGGAGACAGTCGTTCACAAGATTACGAAAAAGTCTCCACACGAGTAAAAAATCGCAGTTCACGCTTGAAATCGAACTCATTTCCCCGTAACCTATACGAACGTGATTGCATAAGCGTCACATTAGTATCTGTCGGCTCCCGAGTGTTCCTAAACGTTGTGTGCTTGTCGCACCCTTCTGTAGGTCCTAGCAATCGGGGCCCCGTAGTTCGAAAGGGGTCCACCTTTGAGTGAGATTCAGAACTCGTCCATTTTCTCTCTTGACGATGTCAACGAGGAGGAGATGAACAACCTCATCGACGGTACGATTACCGACTTTGATGAGGGCGATCTCGTTAACGGCACTGTCGTTAAGATCGAGCATGACGAGGTGCTCGTTGACATCGGATTCAAGTCCGAGGGCGTTATCCCGGTCCGCGAGCTGTCCATCCGCAAGGACGCTAACCCTGCAGACATCGTTGCACTCGGTGATCCCATCGAGGCTCTGGTTCTCCAGAAGGAGGACAAGGACGGTCGTCTGGTCCTGTCCAAGAAGCGTGCCGAGTACGAGCGTGCTTGGAACCGCATCGAGGAGAAGTTCAACTCCGGCGAGAACGTCGAGGGCGAGGTTATCGAGGTTGTCAAGGGCGGCCTGATCCTCGACATCGGCCTGCGTGGCTTCCTGCCCGCTTCCCTCGTCGACCTCCGTCGCGTCAAGGACCTCACCTCCTACATGGGCACCCGCATCGAGGCCCGCGTCATCGAGATGGACCGCAACCGCAACAACGTTGTCCTCTCCCGTCGCGTCGTGCTCGAGGAGTCCCGTAAGGCCGAGCGCTCCGAGATCCTGTCCAAGCTCAAGTCTGGCATGCGTCTCCAGGGCACCGTTTCCTCCATCGTCGACTTCGGCGCCTTCGTCGACCTCGGCGGCATCGACGGCCTCATCCACATCTCCGAGCTCTCCTGGAACCACGTCAACCATCCTTCCGAGGTTGTCAAGGTCGGCCAGGAGGTCGAGGTCGAGGTTCTCGACGTCGATCTCAACCGCGAGCGTATCTCCCTGGGTCTCAAGCAGACCACCGAGGATCCGTGGCGCGCACTGGTCAAGAAGTACCCCGTCGGCGCTATCGTCGAGGGCACGGTGACCAAGCTTGTCCCGTTCGGCGCTTTCGTCGACCTGGGCGAGGGTATCGAGGGTCTGGTGCACATCTCCGAGATGGCCAACAAGCACGTCGATCAGCCTTCTCAGGTCACCCACGTGGGCGACAAGGTTCAGGTCAAGGTCATGGAGATCGACCTCGACCGTCGTCGTATCTCCCTGTCCATGAAGTCTGCTGCTGAGACTCTGGGCGTCGAGATCGAGGTTACCCCGCTGCCTTCCGAGAAGAAGGACGAGGAGACCGACGCCGAGTAAATCGGTTTGACGATCACTTGTTTTAAGGGATCCGTCCGTAATGGACGGGTCCCTTTTTGCATTTGGCACCGAGATGCGCAATGCTGCCGGGCTGTCCACAGGCTATTGGATTGTCGGTGCATGAAAAAAGCCGACATCCCGCCTCGGGGAGGAGGCGGGAACACACCGAGTAGACGGAGGGGTGCGGAGCGCGGTCGCGTCTCGACTGACGACGTTGCCCATCGACAAGCCTATTGTACTGCATGACATGGTTCTTGGTTTATCGTGTCGAGCGCTTGTGTTGTGCCGCTGCCTATGCTGACGGTGTGCTACACTCTTGCACTGCTGAGTGGGCCAGACGGTCGCGCGATGTGCTGCTTGCAGCGCGCGTGAGGAAAGTCCGGGCTCCAGAGGGCGGGATGCCGGCTAACGGCCGGGCGGAGTGATCCGACGGAAAGCGCCGCAGAAAAGAAGACTCCCACCTGCGCCGCAAGGCGTAAAGGGAAAAGCTGAAACGGTGGTGTAAGAGACCACCAGCGTCGTGGTAACACGGCGGCTTGGCAAGCCCCATCCGGAGCAAGCGCGAGTAGGAACGCTATGGGCCGGCCCGGTCCGCGTTCGGGTAGCGTGCGTGGAGCTGCACGGTAACGTGCAGACAAGATAAATGACCGTTCACGACAGAACCCGGCTTATCGGTCCACTCAGCTTTTTTGTTGACGCTGCGACGGCGTCAGCTGGCCGATTTGGCGCTCATTCGTCGGTCGCCGCCATAAGGCGTGCTCCCTCCTCTTTCGGGCCAAATCGACTCAGCTGGCGCCGTCTCGCTTTTTTGCCTGTTCATCGGCGACCCCATTTTTGTTGCAAACTCGTCTTTCAAGGCACCTTGCTCGCGCTGACGGGTTCTCGCTGTTGGTGACGGATTCATCGGCGGCTCCATTCTTTTCGCCGGGGTTATCGGTACGGGCTTTGCCGTATTATTGAGGCTGTTTGTTGCCGCACTTTATTCAGTTGAGGGGCTTTGTTGGACAGCTATTTTACTCTGCAATCGAATATTGAGGCTTCGGGCGAGTTTGTGGACCGCAAGAGCCGGTTTATTGCCCAGCTGGTCCATATTGAGTCCGAGGATGAGGCAAATGCCTTTATCGAGATGGTTCGCAAGCGTCATTACGACGCGCGGCATAATGTTCCCGCGTGGATTTTGGTCGATGGACGCGAGCGCCAGAGCGATGACGGTGAGCCGAGCCGCACGAGTGGCATGCCGACGCTCGAGGTGCTTCGCGGCGCAGAGCTCAAAAATGTTTGCTGCGTGGTGACGCGCTATTTTGGTGGCACGCTGTTGGGGCCCGGTGGCTTGGTGCGCGCCTATACCGCTGCGACGCAGGCGGCGGTGGCCGCGGCTCAGGAGGCCGGGCAGATCGTTGAGATGACAAGCGTCGTGCCGGTTGACGTGCGTGTGGCCTATCCGCAGTATGAGCAGGTGCTTCGTTTGGCGCAGGATTCGGGTGCCAAGGTTTCGGATACCGATTACGCGGATGCCGTGACGATTCATTTGGTGTTCAAAGCGGGGGAGCAGGAGCCGTTTTGCGCTAAGATGCGCGAGCTTATGGCGGGGCGTGAGGAGATTGAGGCCGGCGCTCCCGAATTTGCCGAGTTCTAACGGCGACGACCGGCGTGCTTTTGGATGGATCCTAAGCGCGCCGGCCGTCGTTTTACTGTTGCTGTCGATTACTCGGCGAGCTGCTTTAGCACGTCGCAGGCGATCTCGATGGCATCGTCGATGCAGCCGGGGCAGCTGCGGAGCGGACCCTTATCCGATCCGATGCCCTTGAGCGTGCCGCAGACGGTTGTCGTGTTCTTCTCGCCAAAACGCTTGGCGATTTCGCGCGACAGCTTGTAGGTCTGGCCCTTGGTCTTGGGGTTTTCCATGCCGTCGCTCATTACAAAGCCCATGATGGCCACGGCGCCCGAGATGGCGCCGCAGGTTTCGGCCATGCCGCCCATGCCGGCGCCAAAGCCCTCGGTGAGGGTAAAGGCGACCTGGGGGTCGAGCCCGACGGCGGGCGCGAGCGTGCAGGCGACGGCCTGGGCGCAGTTAAAGCCACGGGCGTGATATTCGGCAGCTTGAGCCTGACAGGCGGTGATGTCGAGCTGGGCCGTATCGATTTGCTTCATCGTTGTCTCCTTGGTCACGGTGTACCCGCCTATGGTACCCGTGACGGGGCATGTAATCATCGAGAGCTTCATGTATGCCTCGTTTTTATCTATCGAGCAAATGCCCAAGGCTTGAGATAAATACCCCTGATCAATTTGTCCCATAACCTACCTTTGGGATGGGTTGAGAGGGGTGCGGGGTAGCGGTATCGTGAACCGAATAAAAACAAAACCCAAGTAAGGGAGTTGGATATGAGCGAGCAGACCATCGGTACTACATGTGTTCAGGGCGGCTATCACCCGGGCGACGCGGAGCCGCGCCAGGTGCCCATCTACCAGTCCACCACGTGGAAGTACGACACGTCCGAGCACATGGGCAAGCTGTTTGACCTGGAGGAGTCTGGTTACTTCTACAGCCGTCTGCAGAATCCCACGTGCGATCTGGTTGCCGCCAAGATCTGCGAGATGGAGGGCGGCACCGCTGCGATGCTCACGAGTTCGGGCATGGCCGCGAACTTCCTCGCGATCTTTAACGTGGCCGGTGCCGGTGATCACGTGGTCGCGAGCTCTGCTATCTACGGCGGTACGTATAACCTGCTCGCCCACACCATGGGCCGCATGGGCGTGGCTTGCACGTTTGTCGCCCCCGACTGCACCGATGAGGAGCTGGAGGCAGCCTTTGAGCCCAATACCAAGCTCGTCTTTGGCGAGACGATTGCCAACCCCGCCCTTGCCGTGCTCGATATTGAGCGCTTTGCCAAGGCCGCGCATGACCACGGCGTGCCGCTGATGGTCGACAACACCTTCCCGACGCCCGTGATGTGCCGTCCCTTTGAGTGGGGCGCCGACATCGTCACGCACTCTACCACCAAGTACATGGATGGGCATGCGGCCTACCTGGGTGGCGTGATCGTCGACCACGGCCAGTTTGACTGGATGGCCCATGCAGACAAGTTCCCGGGTCTCACCACGCCCGACGAGAGCTATCACGGCGTGACCTATGCCGAGAAGTTCGGTCGCGAGGGTGCCTTCATTACCAAGGCAACCGCTCAGCTCATGCGCGACCTCGGCCCCATGCAGAACCCGCAGGCGGCGTTTTTCCTGAATAGCTCGCTCGAGAGCCTGCATGTGCGTATGCCGCGTCATTGTGAGAACGGCCTGGCCGTTGCTAAGTTCCTGCAGAGCCATCCCAAGGTGCGCTTTGTGAGCTATCCGGGCCTGGAGGGCGATAAGTACTATGACCTGGCTCAGAAGTACATGCCCAACGGTACCTGCGGCGTCGTGAGCTTTGGCTTTAACGGTGGTCGCGCGGCGGCCGAGACCTTTATGAAGAGCCTTAAACTCGCCCAGATCGCCACGCATGTGGCCGATGCTCGCACCTGCTGCCTGCATCCCGCTAACGCCACGCACCGTCAGATGAACGATGAGGAGCTCATCGCCTGCGGCATCTCCGCCGACATGGTGCGCCTGTCGTGCGGCCTCGAGGACACGGCCGATCTGATTGCCGACCTTGAGCAGGCGCTCGAGCAGTGCTAGGCTAGCTTCTCGTATGAAGCGACGGAGCCTCTTGGGGTTCCGGTGACATATAGTTCCGATCCCGTAGGCGGGACCCCAATCGCGACTGTTCGCAGGCGATTGGGGCCCCGTTTTTGCGTTGCGCCACTCGAAAGGATGGATATGGAGAAAACCGCAGAGCAGCTGCGCCGCGAGCACATTGCCCTTGAGGGCGACACCCATGGCAAGAGCAAATGGGCGATTCTGTTTACCGTGCTCATCATGACGTTTATGTCGTGTCTGGATTCGACCGTCGTGACCGTGGCGTTGCCCGTGATGCAAAAGGAGCTGGGCGTGGGCCTCGACCACATCCAGCTGGTGAGCTCGGTGTACCTGCTTGCGACATGCGTGGCTATGCTGCCGTTTGGCCGCTTGGGCGACGTGCGCGGCAAGGTGGGCGTATTCCAGCTGGGCGTAATCGTTTTTACGGCCGGCTCGCTGCTTTGCGGCCTTTCGAGTTCGCTCGAAGTTCTTATTCTGGCACGCATTGTGCAGGGCGTCGGCTGCGCAGCGGCCATGGCCAACAACATGGGTATCATCACCGAGTCGTTTCCGGCGCGCGAGCGCGGTCGTGCCATGGGTATTCTCGCGACTTTCGTGGCCCTCGGCATGATGTGTGGCCCCGTGCTGGGTGGCGTGCTGGTGGCAAGCTTTCCCTGGGAGAGCATCTTCCTCATCAACCTGCCCATTGGCGTCATCTCGTTTATCGTGGGGCTCTCCACGCTGCCGCATGTTAAGCCGGAGGCCGGCGAGCGCCCCATGTCCCTGATTGAGGCTGCTCGTCGCTGCTTTGCAAATTCGGCCTTCACCATCAACCTTGCTTGCATGCTCATCGTGTTCGTTGGTATTGGCGCATCCGAGTTTATCCTGCCGTTCTATTTTCAGGACGCTCACGGCTTTGGTTCCGACATCTCTGGACTACTCTTTTTGGCGCTGCCGATGGTGAATGCCTTTATCGGTCCGCTTTCGGGTACGGTTTCGGACCGCGTTGGCTGCGAGGGCCCCACGGCGGTGGGCCTGGGCGTGTACGTGTGCGGTCTCTTTGCGGTAAGTACGCTCGACGAGCACTCTTCCATCCCTGTGATCGTGTGCTGTGTCGCGTTTATGTCGTGCGGAACGTCGATTTTTCAGAGCCCCAATAACTCACTGTACATGGGCTCGGCTCCGCGCGAAGCGCTCGGCTTTGCTGGCAGCCTGGGTAGCCTGGCGCGCTATGCGGGTATGGCAGTGGGCATTACGGTGGCGTCGAATATCCTGTATGGGCAGATGAGCGTGGCGATGGGCGAGGCCGTGACCAGTTTTGTTGCAGGTCGTCCGGATGTGTTCCTGTTTGGTTTTCGTTCGGTGTTCTATGTGTTGATGGCCGTGGCAGCCGTGGGCTTTGTCCTCTCGATGGTTCGTTTGGTGAGGATGCGCGCCCGCCATTAGCGTGTTAGGAGGCTGCCTGCCACGTATTCGCGCCGTCTCAAAAAAACTGGTTTGTGGTGCGATGCGGCTTGTGGGACGGGCGGGGGTCGGTCCGTGGTAGACTATCGAACAACGTTTATTAATCGCGCGGTATCGTTGCCGCGAGAAGGGGTTGCGCCATGCAGGAGCTTGAGGATCGTATTCGCCATGACGGCATCGTAAAGGCCGGTAACGTCCTTAAGGTTGATGCCTTCCTCAACCACCAATGCGACGTTGAGCTGTTCGACCACATGGGCGCCGAGTGGGCCCGTCTGTTCAAGGATGTCGAGATCAACAAGATCCTGACGATCGAGGCTTCTGGCATTGGTATGGCTTGCATCGCGGCTCAGCATTTTGGCGGCGTGCCGGTGGTCTTTGCCAAGAAGGCACAGTCCATCAACCTCGACGGCGAGCAGTACGCCACGACCATCTACTCCTTTACCAAGCAGAAGGAGTACCCGGTCATCGTTGGCAAGCGTTTCCTGTCTGAGGGCGACAAGGTTCTGATCATCGACGACTTCTTGGCCAACGGCTGCGCGCTCGAGGGTCTTATCAAGATCTGCGAGGCTGCGGGTGCCGAGGTGTCCGGTATTGGCATTGCGGTGGAGAAGGGCTTCCAGGGCGGCGGCGATAAGCTCCGCGAGCGCGGCTTTCGCGTCGAGAGCCTGGCCCGTATCGCCGATATGGACTGCGAGACCGGCGAGATCACCTTCGCCTAAGCGCGCAACACAAGCGATTGGTATGCGATGTGACAAAGGGACTGTCCCTTTGTCACATTTTTTGTATGAGGGGAGGTGTTGATATGGATGAGAACAAGATGGGATGGCGCGAGTATGCGCGCTATGCCGAGATGTCGGCCGAGGAGTTGGCGCGCGATTGCGAGGTGCAGGTGTTTCGCGCGACGGGTCCGGGCGGGCAGGGCGTGAACACGACAGACTCTGCGGTGCGCATGAAACATGGGCCCACGGGAATTGTCGTGACGGCGCGCGAGAGCCGTAGTCAGTTTCAGAATCGTGCGAGCTGTTTGCGCAAGCTGCGCGCTGAGCTTGAGCGTCGCGGGCGTCCACCGCGCCGACGCGTAAAGACCAAGGTGCCCCAGCGCTCTCGCCAGCGCAGGCTCAACGACAAACACTTCAACGCCATTAAAAAGGCCAACCGTCGCAAACCGGGCAGCGACGAATAGCCTCCTCATAAGTTGCGGTGAAATAGGGACTGTTTCGCGGCTTTAACTGCATAAACAGTCCCTATTTCACCGCAACTTAGGTGGGGTTAGCGGGTTGGGTGCCAGACTTGGAGGGCGCCGGGTAGGATGTCGACTTCGATGCGCGAGGCGACGATGGGCTCGCCGTCGGCCTGGATGGGGTAGTCGGGCTCCTCAAAAGTTAGCTCGGCATGGCGGCAGCGGCGCATGCGAACCGGTGGCAACTTGGTATGGTGGCCGTCCTTGGCCGAAAGGAACATAGGCAGGGCTACCGCGCGAGGGACGGGGCCGCAGGCGTAGCAGACGTCGAGCATGCCGTCGCAGGGGTCGGCATCGGGGCAGATGCGATAGCCCGAGCCATAGGTAGGACCAAGCTGAATCGCCATGATGATCGCCCTCACGCGCTCGGCGGGCGCGCCGTCAAAGCTGACTGTCATGGGGTAGTTGCGATAGCGCAGGCCAAACTGCTCAAGTCCCGAAAGGGTGTAGAGCGGAGCACCCGTCAAGCCGGTCTTTTTGCGCAGCTCGGTGGTGCCAAGGCCGATGGCGGCATCAATACCGACGGAGAGCGTCTGGTCGTAATGCTCGACGATCGCCTCGCCGCTGCCGCTTGCGGGGTTCCATGAGCGAATCCGCCCGATGTCCTGACGCTGCAGCTCACAGGTGAGTAGCGCGCCAAAATCCTTGCCGGAGAAATCTTCGATATCGAGCGTCTGGGCAAAATCGTTGCCGGAGCCCACGGGCAGGACGGCAAGAGCGGGGTGGGCGTCCTCCTTTTGCGTCATAAGCCCGTTGACGACTTCGTGGATCACGCCGTCGCCGCCGAGTGCGATAACGGTGCGATAGCCCTGAGACTGTGCGGCAAGCTCCTTGGCGTGTCCCATGTGCTCGGTTAGCACCAGGTCAAACTGGGATGCGCGCGCGGTCATATCCAAAAAGCGTTGCAGGCGCTCGGCAACTTCGCGCGCCGCACCCGACTGGGCGGCTGGGTTGGCGATGATGAGCGTGCGACCAAAATCAGTTGCGTGCATGGGGCGACTCCCGGCGTATAACGTGACGGTGCGGTCGCGCTCGGGTCGAATTGCCCCCGATTGTGGCTGCACGGCGAATACTAACGTCTACTCTATCAGGTCGTTGTGGCGCTCGATAGCATCCGCTACCGTACCGCCCTCATCCACAATAAGCGAACGGCGCTTGGGTGAGATGATGCGCTGGGCGGGGTACACGCCGCGGTGTCCGCCGGTTAGGTAGCTGATAAAGGCCACGATGGCAAAGAACCCGGCGGCCGTGCCGTGGAACAGGTCGATGGCCATCATGCAGGTGGTGATGGGCACGTTGAGGCCGGCGCAGAACACGCCGAGCATGCCGAGAGCCGCCAGAAAACTGGGGTCGAGCCCGGTAAGGCAACCAATCCAGCCACCGAGTGCCGCACCGATGCCAAACAGGGGCGTGACCTCGCCGCCTTGGAAGCCCGCGCCCAGGGTAAGCGCTGTGACGACCAACTTGATGACTGCGTCCGCCAGGGTGGTGTTGCCTGCAAATCCGGCGCCGGAAAGCCACGTGGAAAGGCCGGCGTAGTCCCAGGCGTCGAGGAGGGCATAGGCGGCCAAAACCACGAGTGCGCCTATAAGTGCGCGAACGAGGTAATTGGTGATAAAGCGACCGTACAGGTTCTTGACTGTTCGAACCGACCAGGCAAAGAGGCGTGCCGTCAGGCCGAAGAAAATTGCGCTGATAACAACGATAACGACCGTTTTGGGCGTCATGTTGGGAACGTTGGCAATGACATTCGCTTCGTACTCGGTACCCAGGGCGAGTGATGTAAAGTAGCCGGTAAACGAGGCGACCAGGCAGTAGATGCCCGCGGTGTAGTCGATCTTGCCGATAAAGCACATCTCCATGCCAAAGAAAGCTCCGGCAAGGGGCGAACCGAATACGGCGCCAAAGGCCGACGAGATGCCGGCGAGCATGAGGTCGTGGTGGTCATGCTTTTTGAGGTGGGCGAGGTTCGAGATGTTGCTGGCGATGGTGCCGCCAATCTGCACCGCGGCTCCCTCGCGACCGGCCGATCCGCCCGTTAGGTGCGTGAGCGTGGAACAGACGAAGGTGAGGACGGCCATGCGCATATGGATGAGGCGTGTGCCCAGAGCGGAGTCGATGACCAGGTTGTTGCCACGCTTGGCGGCGAGGCCGTGGTTTTTGTACACCCATGCGGTGGCAACGCCCACAACGGGAAGCAGCGCGCAAATCCACTCATGGTGCTCGCGATAGTCGGTCGCGATATTCAGCGAGGCCAAAAACGCCCAAGCGGCAACGCCCATGGCGAGCGAGACGATAACTACGAGCACGAGCAGCTTGGCGCTCGCGAGTAGGTTGCGGGCGTTGCGGCGCGTGTCGGCAGCCAAGAGATGCTCGGAGCGGGTGAGCTGTTGCCTGCCTGCCATGATGACGTCGTTAAGGGAGAAAAGGCCGCCGTCGTCGAGCGGCTGGGAATGATCCTGCGCCTCGTTTGCGCTTTCGGGTTTGTCGGTAAAAGCCATACGTTCCTCTTTTGGGTTGCAACACGAGCATTATAAAACGCGGTAAACGCGACGAGCCGGTGGGTTGGTTTCCATTCTGTTTCGCGGCTTGCAACCGACAGGTGTATTTGCGGGTACAGGCCGAGTCGCGGTCGTGCGTCGGGGGATTATACTGAGACAAGCATAAAGAATCGGCGCTCCTGTTGTGCGCCGTGGCATTAAGAGGTGCATATGGCTGAGAAACTCATTCCGTTGGAGGACGCACAGGCGATCGTCTTGTCGCACGTGAATCGCACCGAAGTTGTCGAGATTCCCGTGTGGCAGGCCGCCGGTCTTCCCTTGGCAGAGGACGCGGTGGCCGATATCGACATTTCGCCGTTTGCCAACAGCGCTATGGACGGATATGCCGTGCGCTCGGCGGACTTGGCGCAGACATCTGGCGAGGCGCCGGTGACGCTCGACGTTATCGGACACGAGGCCGCGGGCCATGTGTTTGAGGGCACAATTGGCGCGGGCGAGACCGTCCGCATCATGACGGGCGCGCCGGTACCCGAAGGTGCCGATGCCGTGGTGAAATACGAGATCGTCGAGGTGCTTGACGGCGACGGCAACGAGGGCTCGCACGTGAGCTTTTCGGCGCCTGCTAAAGTGGGGGAGAACGTTCGCTCTGCCGCCGAGGAGGCCCATGCCGGCGATGTTGTGATGCACGCCGGCGAGGTTGTGGCCCCGGCCGGCGCTGGCCTGCTGGCAAGCGCCGGTTGCGCGAGCGTGAAGGTCCATGCCGCTCCGCGCGTGGGCATTATCTCGCTGGGCACGGAGCTGGTCGCGCCGGGTGAGCTGCCGGCACGCGGGCAGATTCGCGACTCCAACTCGTCGGCGTTGATGGCCGAGGCACTCGATGCCGGCGCCGACCCGGTGTTCTATGGCATTGCGCCCGATGATGAGCAGGCGATTGCCGAGCTGGTGCATCGCGCCGTGCAGGAGTGCGATTTTGTCATTACGAGCGGCGGTGCCTCGGCGGGCGATTACGACTACGTGACGGCGCTGGTCAAGCGCGAGGGCGAGGTGCTCTTCGACCGCATTTCGATGCGTCCCGGCAAAGCCATCACGTTTGGCCTGCTTGGGGGCAAGCCGTATTTGGGGCTTTCGGGCAATCCCGCGGCGGCGTATGTGGGCTTTGAGATGCTCGCCCGCCCCGCGATCCGCAAGATGCGCGGCTTTGCCGAGGGTGCGCGTCCCGTGCAGCAGGCGATATTGACGCACGGCGTAAAGAAGCGCCAGGACCGACGCTTCTTCGATCGCGCCACGGTTTTGCGCGACCCCGAGACCGGTGAGCTGTTGGTGACCGAGGCCAAGACGCAGAATTCGGCGCTGCTCGGCACGATGCAGCGGGCCAACTGTCTACTGCGTATTGACGAAGGACCGTGCGAGCTCAAGGCGGGAGATGTCGTGGACGTTGTTCGCGTCGACCTGCCCGAGGGCGCCGTGTTGTAGGAGGAATGCTATGGAGTTGAAGATTTCGATTGTGACGTGCTCGGATACGCGCGATCTTGCCCAGGACGAGGCCGGAGCCGCACTCGAGGAACTTATCGAGGCACAGGGCTGGACGGTCGCCTCACATGTGGTCGTGCGCGATGACGTCAGCGAGATTGGTGATGCCATTGTGGAAGCCGCCGATGAGTGCCACGCCCATGTCGTGCTCACCTGCGGCGGCACGGGGCTTTCGATGCGCGATGTGACGCCCGAGGCGACGCGTGCCGTCTGCTATCGCGACGTGCCGGGTATTGCCGAGGCGATCCGTGCGTACTCGATGACCAAGACGCGCCGCGCCATGCTCTCGCGCGCCGTGTGCATGCAGCGTGGGCATACGCTTGTCATCAACTTTCCGGGATCCACGAAAGCGGCCCGCGAAAGCTGGGAGGCCGTGAGCGATCAACTGGAGCATGCGGCCCAAATGACGGCGGGCGGCGGGCACGCCAAATAATCGCACTACCTGCGGCGGAGCGACTTTACGAGTCGCTCCGCCTTTTTATGCAGCGACAGCGCGGAACGTCCTGAGACTATCGGCAAAAGAAAATTATCAGACGAGAAATCTTTATCACTTACATTATTCGCGTGAAAGTATAATCTGATTGCAGATTATAGCTCGCGGTGGGGTACCCGGGCACAAGGTCCGAAAGGGTTGAATATGTTCGATATGGTTTCTCGCCGCGGATTCGTCTCGCTTTCTGCTGTCGCCGCTGCCGGCCTTGGTCTTGCCGGCTGCTCGGGCAGCAAGACGTCCGAGCCGGCCGGATCCGATGCCGGTTCTGCCAAGACATCTTCCAAGAAAGCTGTCGAGCTGCAGGTCTTTGCCGCCAACTCGCTCGAGAAGGCTCTGCCCGAGGTCCAAGAGCTCTACACCGACCAGACCGGCACCACGTTTGCAGACACGCAGTTTAAGGCGTCTGGCGACCTTGTCGAGCAGATGCGCGCCGGCGCCACGGTCGACGTGCTCATCACCGCCTCCAAAGGCACCATGGACGACGCCGAGGCCGCCGAGCTCGTCGATGCCGACACCCGTGAGGATATGTTCGTCAACGACCTTGTGATCATTCGTGCTGAGGGTTCCGACACCAAGATCGAGGCCATCGCCAACGTCGCGAATCTGGACGGCAAGATCGCCATCGGCGACGCCAAGACCGTCCCCGCCGGCAAGTACGCCAACCAGGCCTTAGCTTCTGTGGGTCTCTACACCGGCACCGAGGGCGACGACGGCGAGTATGCACCCGAGCTTGCCGACAAGGTGGCCCTGGCCGACAAGGTCGGCACCGCTGCGTCTTACGTCTCTACGGGCGACTGCGTGGCCGGTTTTGTCTACAGCTCCGATATCTTCCGCTATGACGGCATCGAGGAGGCCTTTGTGTGTCCCGAGGACTCGCATAAGCCCATCGTGTATCCGGGCGCTGTCGCCGATGGCTCCGAGCACGCCGACGAGGCCAAGGCGTTTATCGACTTTTGCCTGTCCAACAAGAAGGCTCAGAAGATTTGGGCTAAGTACGGCTTTGAGCTTTCCGAGTAGTGCGGCTTGGCGCGATAATTCCATCGTTTTGTGTTTCACTCCGTCCTTGTATTCGCTTGGAGCTTTTCGTGCTTAATAGATTCCGCATGCTTGTCGCCTGTGCTTTGACCTTCGCGCTTTGCTGGGTGCCGGGATTTGCGTTTGCTGGGGTCGCTGAGGACGGGGCCCAGGTTGCTGCGACCGCTCATGGGCTTTCCTATGGGATCGAGGGTTTTGAGCGGTTGGCCAAGGGGACCGCTCGTGCCATGGAGGGCCAGCCTGAGGGCTACCGGTTTCCCGTTGACGAGGACGTGGACCTTGTGGTGGCGCCTGCTGCCGATCGCGTTGTGGTGTGGATATCGCCCAGGGCGGTCGAGAAGTATGAATTGGATCCGCAGGATAACGAGTGCGTATCGGGTCTCAAGGCCCTCGTCTGTGAGCTCGACAGCGCAAACTGCATGGGAGGTGCGCAGCTTGGGGACGTGGATCTTCCTTGGTATGTCACGGCGGAAACAACGTTTAATGCCGGCGGGTATACCTATGGCTTTGATGTGCGTGGTGCGGATGGGGACCGCTATGTGGTGATTGCATCGGCCTCGGGTGATGCCAAGGGCGGCGCGCGTTGGCTTGATAGCGCTCAAATGGTAGAAGCATCGTCTGTCGTGTTGCGGGATGAGCAGGGTCCCTTGACCTCTCTGGCCTCCTTTTTGGGCGACATCGACTATCGCCCGCTTTGGGTGTCCATAAAAACGAGCGGCCTTGCCCTGCTGATTTCCTTTGCGCTGGGCCTGTTCGCCGCGTGGAAGACTATGGGTACCTCGAGTCGCATCAAGGGCCTGCTCGACTCGGTCTTTACGATTCCTATGGTGCTGCCGCCCACGGTCTGCGGCTTTCTGCTCCTCATGCTATTTGGCCGCTCGACCGGGGTGGGCCAGTGGCTCATCGCGCACGGCATCTCGATTGTCTTTACGTGGCCGGCGGCGGTCATTTCGGCCGTCGTTGTGTCGTTTCCGCTGGTCTACCGCACGGCACTCGGAGCCTTCGAGAGCCTCGACACGCAGATGCTCGATGCCGCGCGAACCCTGGGATGGTCTGAGCATCGCATCTTTACCAAGCTTATGATGCCGCTTGGCTGGCCCTCGATTGCCGCCGGCGCGGTGCTTGCCTTCGCGCGTGCCATGGGCGAGTTTGGCTGCACCCTGTTCTTTGCGGGCAACTACGCCGGCATTACTCAGACCATCCCTATCGCCATCTACTTTGAGTGGATGGGCGGCAACACCTCGGTGGCCCTCTTTTGGGTCGTCGTCGTGATCGTGTTTAGTTTCCTGGTCATTTTGTTCATCAATATGTACACGGCGCATTCGCAAAAGTACCGCGAGCGCGGCCTGTCCCACGCGGAGCGCAAGCAGGCCAAGCAGCTGGGTAGCCAGATCGATTCGCTCGACCCAGTGGGCGGCGATGCGCTGCGTATCGATCGCGAGGCGCTGGCCGAGCTCATGCGCGATGACGCAGCACCGCAGGGAGGTCGATAAGCTATGTCGCTCGTTTTGGATATCAAAAAACGCTATCCCGGGTTTATGCTCGACATGCAGCTTGAGGCCGGCGAGGAGCGTGTGGCGCTCCTGGGCGCCTCGGGTTGCGGCAAGAGCTGCACGTTGCGCTGCATTGCCGGCGTGGAGACACCCGACGAGGGCAAGATCGTCGTCAACGGCGTGACCTTCTTTGACTCTGCGGCGGGCATCAACCTTTCGCCCCAGGAGCGAAAATGCGCCCTGATGTTTCAAAACTATCAGCTGTTCCCTAATATGACGGTGGCCGATAACGTGTGCGCCGGCGTTGAGGGTGCAGGTGACGCCGCAGCGCGTAGACAACTTGCCGAGCGCTACCTGGGCATCTTTGGACTGGCCGACTTTGCCGACCGTTATCCCGCGCGCCTCTCGGGCGGCCAGCAGCAGCGTGTGGCGCTTGCTCGCATGGTGGCGGCACACCCGGGCATTTTTATGTTCGACGAGCCCATGAGCGCGCTCGACGCGTATCTCAAGAGCGCGCTTGAGCAGAACATGCTCGACCTGTTCGACGTCTGTAACCGTACCGTGCTCTACGTGAGCCACGATATTGACGAGGCATGCCGCCTGTGCGAGCGCATTTGCGTGATGCATAACGGGCATGTGGAGGAGATCGGCTCCGTCGAGGACGTGGTCCGCCGGCCGCAAACCTTGGCTGCGCTGCGTCTGACGGGCTGCAAGAATACGAGCCGCGCGCGCAAGATCGAGCTTCAGGAAGTTGAAGCCCTGGACTGGGGCATGACCTTCAACGTGGGCCGTGAGGTTCCCGATAATGTGGCGTACCTGGGTATTCGTGCGAGCTATTTCCATGTGGACAACCGCGCTGAGCGCGGTCGTAACAGCTACGATCTGCATGTGGCCCGCGTGAGCGATTCGCGTTTTGAGCGCCTGGTGCTGCTGGATGTGCCGCGTGCCGATGCGCCGACGCGCCTGCAGTGGAAGGTCAACAAAGTGGGCATGCCTGTCGACGAGCTGCCGCAAGCAGGCGAGACGCTGCGCATGCATTTTGATGCCAGCAGGATCCATTTGGTTTGTCGTTGATGCGGTGGGCGATGCGGGCGAGGAGGTAGTCCTCGACCGCTTTGTTTCCACTTTACCGCTCGCCGATTTCTATATGACAAAATCTTATCAATCTGATAATTATTTATCAGACAGCGAGGTGTTCGCATCCCGCAGCTGTCGTACGATTGTCAACGGTGTTCGCATGGTCGATGACCGTTGATATAGTTGACCTCAACTGGTTAAGGAGGGTGCGCACATGCCGCAGACGACATACATTCGCCGCGTTGCCGCGCGTGCCCTATATATCGCTCGGAGCCGCATATGAGCAGGTATGTTCACGGCTCCGGGAGAGACGACGCACAATTAAATAGTCAACCGCAAAGCAGGTTCCCCAAAATTCCGGGTTTGAGCACGGCAGGGCAATCGCCGCCCGTCGTGCATCGATACCGCTGTTATCCGTTTTTGGTTCGAGAGGGGAACCGCCATGGCTGAAGAATTCGATTTCCATCCGATGTGGGAGAGCCTCGGCATGAATCTTGCCGACCACGACATGCTGCTGGGCGCCGTGGGCCAGATGTACGGCGATATGTTCTTGACGCAGAACAATCGCCCAAAGTCCACGTCCTACCTGGACTTTGTGGCCACCAACATCCACAGCGGCCGTATTAAGGAGATGCTCGACAAGAAGGAGGCCGGCGAGGCCACCAAGATCGTCGGTTCGTTCTGCGTGTACGTGCCCGAGGAGATTGTGCTCGCCTGCGACGGTATTCCCGTGGGCCTGTGCTCGGGTGCCGATTGGGCAACCGATAAGGTCGAGGAGCATCTGCCGCGCAACACCTGCCCGCTTATCAAGAGCTTTGCCGGCTTTAAGCTGGGCGAGGTCTGCCCCTACATTGAGTCGAGTGACTTGGTGGTAGGCGAGAACACCTGCGATGGCAAGAAGAAGGCCTACGAGTTTTTTGCCACGCAAAAGAACATGTACGTCATGGATATTCCCAACGTACACGACGAGTCAACGCTCGTGACCTGGAAGGCCGAGGTCAAGAAGCTCGCCGCCAAGATCGAGGAAGAGTGCGGCGTCACGATTACGCCTGAGCGTCTGAAGGCCGCCATCCACGCCGTCAATGAGAAGCGTCGCGCCCTGCAGCGCCTCGCTGCCACGCGCGCTGCCGACCCTGCGCCCATCAGCGGTCTTGACAGCCTGCTGACCGTTCAGGCCGCCTTTATGGACGACACGCCACGTCTGACCGGAGCCATTAACGATATGGCGGCCGAGTGTGAGCAGCGTGTCGAGGTCGGCGAGGGCGTGGCGCCCAAGGGGACTAAGCGCATCCTGTACACCGGTACGCCCATGGCCGTGCCCAACTGGAAGCTGTTCAACTTCATCGAGAAAGCCGGTGGCATTGTGGTAGGCGAGGAGTCCTGCACGGGCTCGCGCTATTACAAGGACCTGGTCGACGAGTCCGGTGAGACGGTCGACGAGATGCTCGATGCCATCGCCGAGCGCTACTTTAAGATCAACTGCGCCGTCTTTACGCCCAACGACCAGCGTATGAAGGACATTGTCCAGATGGCCAAGGACCTGCATGCCGACGGCATCGTCGACGTGGCCCTGCAGTTCTGCACGCTCTATGAGATGGAGTCCTTCGCCGTGGAGAAGGCCGCCGAGGAGGCGGGCATTCCGTTCATGCACATCACGACCGACTACGCCGGCGAGGACGCAGGCCAATTGCAGACGCGCATCGAAGCTTTCTTGGAAACCATTTAGGGCTATACGTTCCGGCGGCTTCCCCAGGTACCCGATCTTGCCGTTCAAACCGTCGCTTGCGTACCAAAGTGCGCGGAGCTGCTCTTTCACGGCAACCTCGGGCGCCTGGGAAAGCCGTTTCCTTGGTTGGTTAAAAGGTTTAGGAGTTATATGTCGGAAAATATTGAGCAGCCGTTGCCCAGCACGTTTGAGGAGTTCAACGAGCAGCGTAAGGCCGCGTTTATTCGCGTTAAGGATTACAAGCAGGCCGGTAATCGCCTGATCGGGTATCTGTGCAGCTATACGCCGCTCGAGATTATCGATGCCGCGGGGGCTGCGAGCGTGGCTCTGTGCGGTACGTCCGATGAGGTGATTCCCGAGGCCGAGAAGGTGCTGCCGGCAAACCTGTGCCCGCTCATCAAGTCGACCTACGGTTTTGCCTACTCGCAAAAGTGCCCGTTTACGTACTTTAGCGACATGATCATCGGCGAGACCACCTGCGACGGCAAGAAGAAGATGTACGAGCTACTCAACGAGCTCAAGCGCACGCACATTCTGCATCTTCCGCAGGGTCGCGATCGTGCCTACGAGCGTGAAGGCTGGTACGAGGAGTGCCGCCTGCTCAAGGAGGAGCTCGAGGGCTTCTACGGCATCACGATTACCGACGATGACCTGCGCGCTGCCGTCCGTCGTCGCAACCGCTTGCGTGCGGCCCAGCTCGAGATGTTTGCACTGCAGGCCAACCAGCCGGCGGCCATGAGCGGCGTCGACCTGATGAGCACCATGTTTGCCGGTACGTTCAGCTTTGATATCGAGGCCTATACGCAGCAGCTGGAGCAAAAGGTCGCCAAGCTGCGCGAGGCCTACGACGCGGGCAAGCGCTCGGTCGCGGCGGATGCCAAGCGCATTCTGATCACCGGCTGCCCGGTGGGCGGCGTGATCAACAAGATCGGTCGCGCCATCGAGTCCAACGGCGGTGTGGTCGTGTGCATGGACGACTGCTCGGGCGAGCGCACGGCGGCCATGATGATCGACCCGGAGGCTCCCGACATCCTTCGCGCCATCGCCGACCGCTACCTGGATATCAACTGCTCGGTCATGACGCCCAACGACGACCGTATGGAAAACACGCTGGCCATGTGCGAGAAGCATCACGTCGATGGCGTAGTGGAGAATGTGCTCCAGGCGTGCCACACCTTTAACGTGGAGAGTGCGCGCATGCAGGAGGCTGTCGAGGGTGCGGGTATTCCGTATATGAAGATTGAGACCGACTACAGCAACGGAGACATGGGCCAGATTGAGACGCGCATCGCCGCCTTTATCGAAACCCTCTGACGTCTGAGGCACCCGACCTTCCGGCTCCAACCCTCCTCGCGTACCTTGAGTACGCTTCGTCGGGCTTGTCGCTCGGAATCTCGGGCACCTCAGACGCCAGAGGGCCGTTGTTGCAGCAGTGTCTGATCGTTTGATTTTCTTGCTGATTAGGAGAGAGCCATGATGGGGATCGGGATCGATATCGGGTCTACGGCGGCTAAGGCCGCTGTGGTCGACGGGGAGGGTTCGGTGGCGTGGACGTGCGTGCAGCCAACCGGGTTCTCCTCGGTTGATGCGGCCGAGCGTCTGCGCGGCGAGCTTGCCGCAGCTGGCTATGACGTGGCTGCCGACGACGTGCGCGTGATCGCGACTGGCTACGGCCGTGTTGCCGTGCCCTATGCGCACAAGGTCGTGACCGAGATCACCTGCCACGGTACCGGTGCCGTGCGTCTGTTTGGCGATCACGGCACGGTGATTGACGTGGGGGGCCAGGACGCCAAGGTCATCCAGCTTAAAGGCGGCCGCGTGGCCAAGTTTGCCATGAACGACAAGTGCGCCGCCGGCACGGGGCGCTTTTTGGAGATCATGGCCGACCGCCTAGGCATTTCCCAGCAGCAGATGGCCGACCTGGCGCGTTCCGGCGAGCCCACCAAGATCAGCAGCATGTGCACGGTGTTTGCCGAAAGTGAGGTTATCAGCCTGATCGGTCGCGGTGAGCCGCGCGAGAACATCGCACGTGGCGTGATCGACAGCGTGGTCTCGCGCATGGCGACCATGGCCGGGCAGGCCGCGGGCGCCCCGTACTACCTGACCGGTGGCCTGTGCGAGAACGCCTTCGTGGTGGAGCGGTTGGGCGAGCTACTGGGGTCGCCGGTGACAACCTCGCCCCAGGCTCGCTTTGCCGGTGCCATCGGCGCGGCGATTCGCGCACAGGCGCTCAATTAATGCATCCGCCTTGGGCTCGCATTCATGCGTATACTGAGAGAAAATGATTGACCGATGAGAGGAGGTATCGATGCCTGACGATCAGATTAAGCTCACGTCTATGACGGCCGCGAGCGGTTGAGCCGCTAAGTTGGCTCCTGGAGCCCTCGCCCAGGTCCTGGGCGACTTGCCCAATGTGCATAACGACAACCTACTCGTGGGGTTCGATACCTCCGACGATGCGAGCGTCTTCCGCGTTGGCGATAACCTGGGTCTCGTGCAGTCCATCGACTTCTTCCCGCCGATGGTCGACGACCCGTTTCTGTTCGGCCAGATTGCCGCGGCAAACTCGCTGTCGGACATCTACGCCATGGGCGGGCGGCCGAGCCATGCCATGAACCTGCTCTGCATACCCAGTTGCCTGGGTGTTGAGGTTGCCGGCCAGATTCTGGCGGGCGGCGCCGACAAGTGCGTCGAGGCGGGCTGCTCTATCGTGGGCGGTCATACCATCAACGACGACGAGCCCAAGTACGGCTTGTCTGTGAGCGGCTTTGTCGCGCTCGACCGCATGCTCGCCAACAGCGGCGCGCGCGCTGGCGATGTCCTGCTGCTGACCAAGGCGATCGGCTCTGGCATCATCACCACGGCCATTAAGGGCGAGCTCATCGAGCAGGACGAGGCCGCAGCCATGTTCGACTCGATGCGCACCCTCAACGAGGCCCCGATTCGTCTGGCCGAGGGCCTCGAGCTTCACGGCTGCACCGATGTCACGGGCTTTGGCCTGATCGGGCACGCGTGCGAGATGGCCGAGGGCTCGGGCGTGCAGATTGAGCTTGTGTCGGGGGCGGTGCCGCTCTTTGACCAGGTGCTCGACATGGCGCGTCTGGGCATTATCCCCGCGGGCTCCTACCGCAACCAGGACTTTTTTGGCCCGCGTGTGGCTGCCGACGGGGACCTGGAGCCGGGCATGCTCGACGCGCTGTACGATCCGCAGACGTCTGGTGGCCTGCTTATCGCGGCGCCCGTGGCGGATGTGGATGAGCTTGCGCGTCGTTTACATGCCGAGGGGCGCGTTGCCGCCACAATCGGTCGCGCGTGCGAGCCGGTGCCGGGCGGTCCTGCTGTTCGCGTTGTGCATTAAGGAAAACCGTTTATGCGACCGCCTGCTGTTCTGGGCGGTCCCTTTTGAAAGGATGTAGCTATGTCTACCAAAATTGAAGTCAATGCCATGGGCGATGCCTGCCCGCTGCCCGTCGTCAAGACGCTTAAGGCGCTCAAACAGTTTGACGGCGAGGGTGCCGTGGTGACCTCGGTCGATAACGAGACCGCCGTCAAGAACATCTCCAAGATGGCGCAGGAGAAGGGCTGCACGGCCTCGGTCGAGAAGGTTTCTGACGCTGAGTGGCACGTGACCGTGGCGACCTCTGGTGCCATTGCCGTGGCCGATCCCGAGCAGGATGGCGCTGCCTTCTGTGGTGCCAGCACCGGCAAGGGCGAGCTCGTCATTTCCGTCTACACCGACTGCATGGGCCGCGGCGACGACGAGCTGGGCCACAAGCTCATGAAGGCCTTCATCTTTGCCGTGACGCAGCAGGAGGAGCTGCCCGCGACCATGCTGTTCTACAACGGCGGAGCCAAGCTCACCGTCGAGGGCTCGCCGGTACTCGACGACCTGAAGGGCCTGGCCGAGCAGGGCGTTGAGATCCTCACCTGTGGCACCTGCCTCGACCACTATGGCATTAAGGACCAGCTTGCCGTGGGCGAGGTCACGAACATGTATGTGATCGTGGAGAAGATGGAGCAGGCCGTGCGCGTCGTGCGCCCGTAGCGTATTGGTTGGAGTTGCCATGAGGGAGAAGCGCCCGGCGCTTGTCATCACGTTTCCCACCACGGCGGCCGCCATGGGCTGCGAGTCCCTGTGCGTTGAGCGTGGCCTTCCCGGGCGAACGATTCCCGTGCCCGGGGAGGTCGCTGCCGGCTGTGGTCTGGCGTGGAAAGCGTTGCCTGCCGATGAGGAGCTGCTGCGCGGCGAACTCGCCGCGGCGGGCGTTCCCACCGAGGGCTATACCGTGATTGATATGTGGGAGGTCGTGCGATGATCTACCTGGATAACGCGGCGACGACCATGCACAAGCCGCAGACGGTCATCGATGCCGTGACGCAGGCGATGTGCTCGCTCGGCAATGCCGGGCGCGGCGCCACGTCGGGTGCCCTCGATGCCGCTCGTACGATTCACGGTTGCCGTGCCAAGCTCGCGCGCTTGCTGGGCTGCCCGCGGGCTGATCATGTGTGCTTTACGTCCAACTCCACCGCGGCGCTCAACACCGCCATCAATGGCGTGGTGCGCCGCGGCGACCGCGTGGTCACGACGGTGCTCGAGCACAACTCCGTGTTGCGTCCGCTCAACCGCCTGGCGGCAGAGCAGGGCGTGACCGTTGAGCATGCGGGCTGCGACGCGAACGGTGCGCTCGACTACGAAGAGCTTGAGCGGCTGGTGACGCCGGGCACACGTGCCGTGGTGGTGGCGCACGCCTCCAATGTGACCGGCAACGCGGTCGACATTGCGCGCGTGGCCGCCATGGCCCATGCGGCCGGTGCGCTCGTGATCGTCGATGCCTCGCAGTCTGCCGGCACGGCGCATATTGATATGCAGGCCATGGGGCTCGACGTGGTGTGCTTTACCGGCCACAAGGGGCTCATGGGTCCGCAGGGGACCGGCGGCCTGGCCGTGGCGGAGGGCATTGACGTGGCCCCCTGGGCCATGGGCGGTACGGGCGTGCACAGCTTTGATCCGCTGCAGCCGCTTGAGTGGCCCACGCGCCTGGAGGCGGGCACGCTCAACGGCCACGGTGTCGCCGGCCTTTCTGTCGGCCTCGACTTTATCGAGGCCCAAGGTGGGGTCGAGGCGATTGCGGCGCATGAGCGAGCACTGGCGGATCGCTTTCTCGCTGGCGTGCGCGAAATCCCGGAGATCAAGCTCTACGGTGCCTTTGACCAGCCCGTGCGCTCGGCGATCGTTTCACTCAACGTGGGCGATATCGATTCGGCCGAGATTTCGGACGCGCTCATGCAAGGGTGGGGGATTGCGACGCGCCCCGGCGCCCACTGCGCTCCGCTCATGCACCGCGCGTTGGGGACCGAGCGCCAGGGTGTCGTTCGCTTCTCGTTTGGGTATTTCAACACGGACGAGGAAGTTGACGCCGCGATTGAAGCTTTGCACGATTTAGCTTGCTAAAGCGTATATACTTGCGGGATGGGCCTTTTGCCCGTCCCGTTTTTGTTTCGACCCGAAAGGTGGTCCCATGGCCTCATCCGCGCCGCGCGGCCTGCGCTCCGACCATGTCGTTACCGTCGGTATCGCCCTGTTCTCGATGCTCTTTGGCGCCGGCAACCTCATTATTCCGCCGCTGCTGGCGCTGCAGGCAGGTTCTGCCACGCCGGTCGCCATGCTTGGCTTTCTCATCGCCGCCATCGGCTTGCCCGTTATGGGCTTTATCGCCGTGGCACTTGCCGGAACGGCGCGCGAGCTTGCCGGCCGCGTGCACCCCAAATTTGGCGAGTTCTTTGTCGCGGCGGTGTATCTGGCTATCGGCCCGTGCCTGGCCATTCCGCGCACGAGCTCCACGGCCTTCGAGATGCTGGTGCCGCTGCTGCCCGAGGGCGTCTCGCTCGCCACGGCTCGCCTGGTGTTTGCCGTCGGGTTCTTTATCGTCGCATTTGCGCTCACGCTGCGTCCCGGCGTCATCACGCGCGTACTCGGCCGCATTACGGGCCCCGCGCTCATCGCCCTTATCGTATTGGTCGTGGGCGCTGCCGTGGTCTCGCCGCTGGGTCCCGCTGCCGCGCCACAGGCTCCCTATAATGCCGGTGCTGCCGTGCAGGGCTTTTTGACCGGCTATCAGACCATGGACCTGCTCGCGTCGCTCGCCTTTGGCATCATCATCGCCGAGACCATTCATGAGCTGGGTGTTACCGATGACAAGCGTGTGGCCTTCGAGATTTCGCGCTCTGGTGTTATCGCCGGCGTGCTCATGGCCATCATCTACTGCGGCTTGGGCCTTGCCGGTATGCAGCTCGGCACCGTGATGCCCGACGCTACCAACGGCGCCGCTATCCTTGCGCGTTCGGCCTCTATGCATTTTGGTCTTGCCGGCACGGTCGTGGTCTTTGCGATCTTTTTCCTCGCCTGCATGAACGTGTGCATCGGCCTTATCAGCTGCTGCTCGCGTTACTTCTGCGAGACGTATGTGGTCGAAGGGGGAGCGGAGGCTTCCGAGGAGGCCATGCGCCGTCCTTTTGCGGTTCTCGCCTTTGTGTTCGCCGCATTTTCGTGCGTGCTTTCCAACGTGGGCCTCGACGTGATCCTTATGTTCTCGGTGCCCATGCTCAACGCCTTGTATCCCGTTGCCATTGTGCTGGTGCTGATGGGCCTGGTGCACGGCTTTTGCGACGCACATCCGCAGGTTTGGGTCTGGGTCGGCGGCGTTGTCGCGGTGCAGAGCGTAATCACTTCGGTCCGCGATGCGTTCTTTGCGGGCGCGTGGCTACCGTTCGATGCGTTGCCGCTGACAGATATCGGCGCTGCGTGGGCACCGGTTGCCGTGGTTGCCTTTGTGATCGGTCTGCTCCATAGCCGGTTTGTCGCACATTCGAGGAGCTAGGGTATCGTCGCTTGCACAGGCGGGGAGTCTCACCTATAATTTCCTTCGCTTTGGGACACGCAAGGTTTAGACCTTAGCTGCTCAACACCTTCGGGACGTGGCGCAGTTTGGTAGCGCGCCTGCTTTGGGAGCAGGATATCGCAGGTTCAAATCCTGTCGTCCCGACCATATCTTGCGGGCGTAGTTCAATGGTAGAACCCCAGCCTTCCAAGCTGATGACGCGGGTTCGATTCCCGTCGCCCGCTCCATAAGAATTGTTTTAACGGCTTTGGTTTCCTTTGGGAATCAGAGCTGTTTTCGTTTACGCGCCGGGCGACGGGAATCGAACCCGTCAGGGTGCGGAGCTGAGAAAATGCGTGAGCATTTTCCAGCGCAGCACGCAAGGGCCGAAGGCCCGCAGCGAAACAAGGATTTGCGGGTTGATTTTCAATCTCAACGCAACAGCCTGAACGGGCCCCGCGTTTCCGCAGC
>CAJMOX010000007.1:0-149237 GCA_905215135.1 uncultured bacterium | reverse complement strand
CAAGCCATCTGCTCGACGACCTGGCAGACCTCACCAACTCGTTCTACTTCATCGAGGCCGGCACGCTCGTGGAAAAGATCGAGTCGTCCTCGCAGACGCTCAAGCAGGAATACCTCGATACATACGAGGGAGATGAATGACATGATAGGCAAGAGCTATGCAAAGATAGCGATTGTTGGCTCTGTACTTTGTCTTGCAATGGTTCTATGTGCATCATTTGCGAGGTATAGGTCCGAGCAATCGTTTATCGATGGCGCTGAGAACGGTTTTGGCATAGACGGGATGTATGTCAACGATGGCGCGACCAGGCCGTCTATGGCGATTCTTGCAGGCGAAGACATGGAATGGCAAATCTGTAATGGCGATGGCTCTTGTCTGAGTGGTCGTTTGGCCGCAACGAGCGATCCGAATTCGTTCGATCTTCTCGACGATGATGGAGCGGATTGCGGTTCTGTTCACCTTTCATATGCATCGCGAGACGGGATGGACGGCATTCTCTACGTCTCCCACGAAACTGGCGATTTCAAGATGCGCAGGACTAACCGGGTGCCGGCTTTTATCGAGGAGTGAGAGTTCCCGGCGGCCTGCCGATCAGGCCGCCGGGCTATCGAGCCCCGCATTCATCCGTACACGCACGGATGAATGCGGGAAGTGTCCGGATAAAGTTGATAATCAAGGAAACAAGGCCGTTCTGCCTGGGACGGCTTTGGCCTGGACTTTAACTACAACATCGCAATCGACACTTATCAGCTCGCGCAACGCGCATGGCCAAATCTCGGACGCTGGTGCATGGAGGACCTTCGAGATTTACTGGACATCCAAAACGACGACGCACACCGCGTGCTCGCCGACAGCGAAGACGAGATGGCTGTCTACAATGCGATCAGAAACGGTGTGAAGTCCGGAGAGCTTTCTGTGGAACCGCCGCGCCGTCGCGCGAGCCGACCGGGCAACCCGGGCAATCTGGTCCCGGCTCTCCCGGTCGTATTCCTACGATATCGCCCCTAGATCACCAATGTGTCAGATAAAGAATGAGGCAATGGCTATGATCACGCCTACGGCAGATGCAACGACTGCGCCTTTTTTCCTCTCCTTTAGTCCGACGAATAGGGTTGCCGTAAAGTAAAGGGCGGAAATGCAGGCTATGGCAAGCGAAACGAGTTCCTTGGGCGGTTTCAGCAAGAGGTCGCTAGCAAAGAGTAATGCAAGCAGGGCAAAGCCGATTGTGGTCAAGTATCTCGATTGATTTTGCGACAACATGGCAACTTCCTTTCAGAACATGCAAGTGAAAAGTCGGTACGATGTCATTGCGGTTGCAAAAAAGCCGCCGCTAGGACCGGTTGTCACGAGACCGGCGATAACTTCAGCGGTGCCAGCAAGCTAGAGATCGCGCAGGCAAGCCTCCTCCTTCGTGTTCAGCGTGACCTTGTGAGGGACGGTGCGGTTATTTGCAGATCCGTGAGAATCGCACCACGCCTTGGAATATGAATCCGTGCAGCGCCCGCGCTCAAAAAAAGGGATATATCGTACTTTTCGTCGTAGTTGTCTCCGACGTAGATCTCGCTGCTCTCGGCGGGAGATCCCTCGTCGGCATGGGCTGCCGCAACGGGCACAAATGGTGTCATGACAAGGGAGAGGCAAAGAGCTGCTGAGACGATGGAGGGCAGGCATTTCTTCATGGCTGGCTCCTTAATCTGGCCTTTGATAGTTACTTGATGTCGCCTCCTTCCGCTTTATATCCGTTGTATTTGGCGTATTTCTTTAATAAGGCAAGAGGTTCTTCCTCTCCTTCGGATAAGCCGATGATGTTTCCTTGATCATCCAGTATGAATACGGACGGAATATGCTCAAGTTCATATTCGTCATACACGGTATTATCTTAATCTATGTATATGGGAAAGTCTCCTTCATGGACCGAGGCTTCGTTTTGAAACGGGATACCGCTTCGATTCGTTCCGGACGCGGATGTGGACGTAACTGGTCTCGGTGCCAAGTGCGATTTCAGTGACGTATATGACTAAACGGGAATGTTTGAGCAGTGCCGGAGTCTTCATCTGGATTGTTCCGACTGAAACGTCAGCCCGAATACACTGCATGGCAACTCCAACAAGAATGCCCCCGGCGTAATCCTTCCCAAGGCACGGCAATAGCCAAGTTCAAGTGAACGCATAAAGGTGGCTCCCGATGGTTCGGAAGCCACCTTCACAATTTAACCGATGGAAAAATCGATTGCTAATTCAATTTGACCCAGATGGCTGGGCGAACTCCGAGAGTCGAATCCTGCGTGCTGCCGAGGTCGCCGCAGGAGATGCCACCTTCTTCGTCAATGTAACTAGTCAAGGGTTGACCGGCGTAGTAAGCCCCATATGAATCGTCTTCGCATTTCTCTATATCGGAAGCCCACCATGCCTCGGGGACGTCCGTGCCGGCTAGAGTCGCGTACATATTATCCTCGCTAAGGTAATCGCTCCAGGAGTCTAGAATCGTTACGTCGCCTGCTAAAATCCCGCGCTCGGCATCGTTGAAGGCGTATTCTTTGAAGGGTCCGTTCAGATACCTATACAGCGAGCTTGACTTGAAGTCCCATACGTCTCCATTCTCGCTGAATTCCATCTCATCGATGCAATGCTCGGTCATGAGGAGAGCCCTGTCGCCCTCCTTGTGGAGGACTATCCATTCAATCGGTTGGCCCTCGATATCCTTTCCTGTATAAGCCGAGAGCTCGCCCGAATATGTTCCCAGTTCGACGGTCTGCTCAATCGCGACGCTTTCGATTTTCTCCTGCTCCGCCTTCATGTCCGCCCTTGCTTCGAGCATGGACGGCAGGGGCGAGATGGCGACCATGACGGCAAGCAGGACGATGCCCGCGACAGCCGCGACGGCTATTTTCTTCCTCCTTTTGGAGAGGTTCGCAATCTTCGCGCCGGCCTCTCTTGCCTTCTCGCCCGAGTCCCCGTATCCCTGCTCGGCCAGCCTCTCGAGGCTTTCCTTTGCGGCCTCAGCTTCCTTCCTGTTGCCCTTCTCGAGTATCGCGACGCTCGTCTTGTAGACCCTGTCCCTTCTGGATTCATCCAGGAACGCGGCATCTTCCAGATCCGCCAGTTTCTCGCGCACGGCGCCGCAGTTCCAGCAGGTTCCGCGCTTGAGGTTCACCGCCCCGCAGCCGCACTGCCACCATCCCTCGTGTTCGGAATGGACACCCGAGCATTTGCAGGCATCGGCGCCCATCTCGGAGAGCAGGACATCGCGTTCCGACTCCTCGATTCCGTTGAGCGCGAGTGGCGCGGGGTTATCGATGTCGACCGGGTCGTCGAAGGACGTCTCGCAGTCCGCTCGGGTCACAACGGCACGCGAGCCGGTGATAACAGACAGCTTGATTCTCACCGCCTTGGGCCTGAGCACCTCGCCGGCGGGCAGGTCGGCATCTAGGAGCGAGAAGTCGACGTTCTCCGTCTCCCCTCCCTCGCCCTCGAGCCCGACCGTGAACTCTATGCGGCTGATGGGTTTCGTCGATACGTTGACGATCTTTGTCTGGAGGAAGCAAGCTCCCGTCTCGGTGTCCCTGGAGACCTGGACGGCCAGTACCCTGACGGGGCAGAGTTCCTGCCAGGAGGGGTTGGCGTCGCGGTAGACGATCTTGTACTTTGACATGTCTACACCTCGGGCAGGGCGTCTTCATCCGTTTTTGCGCTGGGCGCCGGCGCAGCTCGGTCTGGCAGTGCGCAGACGATCAGGCCGACCATGAGCGCCGTGCCGAAAAGGCCGATGAACCAGAGGATTCCCGCGTCATTGGTGTAATGCCCCTTGGCCCTGGCAATCTTAACGAGCTCCGCCACGCCGCAGATGTTGGCGGCGATCGCCAGGAGAGGCAGGAAGAAGATTATCAGCTCCATAGTTCTCATTTTCGGTCCTTTCTTCTCGGCCGCCAGCTTCGACACCGGCGGTCATCCGTCACTTCCGATAACACCAATTCTACTGTCCTCACCTGCGAATTTGTTGAGCAACAAATTCGATTGAGTGAGCGGTTGATTGCGCCGCGAAGGCGTTTAGTTAATTACGTTTGCCGCTGCGGCAAGACCGATGCAGAAATCTGAAATAGCCCTACGCTCGGCGATGTATCTACAAACCCTGAGCGAAGGGAGCCGCAAATGCATGCAGCGGCAATTAACCTTCGGGGGGGGGGTATCTCCTAGGAGAACCCGCCTCCAAGGCCAATCTATCATCGAGTACGTCCTGATCATCGCCATCATCGGCCTGGTGATCGTGTTCGCGGGACCCGGCGTGGCGGGGGCCATCCGCAACCAGTTCAACCTGGTCGGCAACACGGTGAGCAATGGGACGACCGGCGGGGTCGAGGGCGGCGCAACCGGCGGCGGCTCTGCGGGAGCCGATTCCGCGACCGTCCAGGCGGCTGTCGCCAAGGACGCGAAGGACTGGACGCTCGACGAGCAGGAGGCCGTGGCCGAGGACATCGCCGCCAAGGGCGAGGCGTCGCCGGCGTACGCAAAGGCGAAGGCCGCGATGGACGCGGGGACGAAGTTCTCGATGAAGTTGACGAACGGCAAGACGCTCGAGTATCGCATCATCGGTATCAACCACGATGACCTCGGGGACGGCTCCGGTAAGGCTGGGCTCACGTTCGAGGTAACCAACACTGCCATGGACGAGCAGCGAATGAACGCCACGAGCACCAATGCCGGCGGCTGGGAGAAATCGGAGATCCGCGGCCGCCTCAATTCCGGTGACCTCTGGTCGCTCCTACCGATCGAACTCCAGTCCAAGGCGAAGGCCGTCACGAAGATGACCGATAACAAGGGTGGTGGCAGTGCCAGCGCCCCATCGGCCACGACCGATAAAGTCTTCCTGCTCTCGATGACCGAGATCTACGGAGACCGCCAGACCGACGGTACCCAGTACGAGTACTACAAATCCAAGGGCGTGACGTACTCGAACCATTCAGGGGTGTCGTCGAGCTTTTATCACTGGACGCGCTCCGTGGATCCGAGCGGCTCCGCGTACTTCCGCTGTATCTATAGCAACGGTAACTATAACGACTACGGCGCGACGTACTCGTATTGCATATTCCTCGCCTGGTGTTTTTAACCTGTCTTCTAGCTTGTCTTCTAGTTTGTCTAGTGAAAGGCCCGTGCAATCCTGCGCGGGCCTTTCTTTTGGCGATTACTTGAACAATTTGAGGTTCATGGTACAAAGGTAGTCGGTTCGAGGAAAAAGGGGTCGTACTGCGCCTCTCAGAGCGCCTGCCGCACTTCACCTCTATTACCTCTGCGGCGCCCTCGTATAGGGCCCATCCCGCTTGCCGTTTCGTTGCAACCGCTCACTTGTCCACCGGTCAAGTGAACTACTGGAATAAATACAGCGACACGCTTGTCCGTTACAGTCGCTATATCTGTGTAAATCGCCGCGATAAATACAGCCCGTACTCGGCTGTATACCAGCTACGCGTATGTAGATTCATATCGCGTTAATAAATCGGCTCAAGCGCGTGCAAAACGCGCAAGTAGCCGCAAAAGGCGAATATCGCGTAGGTAGATTTTTAGCACCCTGTTGCTTAATCAAAATTAAGCAATTGCTTAAAACAAAAAAGGTCAGGCACTAGGTGCCTGACCTGCAAACTTCTGGTCGGGACGACTGGATTCGAACCAGCGACCCCTTGACCCCCAGACCCCTATTTTTGGCTCTACCTGTGGTTTTTTTATTATAGCACGCGCAAATAGCGCATGTAAGCTGTTTCCGCATATGTAAATTAACGCAGGTAAACACAGGTTTCTACATCTCGTTATAATTCGACTTACAAACTCATGGTGCAGCCGTTGATTCTCTGGTGACTCCGGAGCGCCCAGAATCGACAGCACTCGGGTTTTCGCAGGCAGAAATGTCTATCTGGAATCAAAAAGTGTTTTGGGGAGAATCATGGCAAACGAAAAAGACTGCAATAAGAACTTACGCATATGTGGAAACGGATCCGTCAGGAAGAACAAGGGGAAGTGGCAGGCCATCGTCACCCTCGTCGACGAGGGGTCGGGTGAGCGCACGCAGAGGACGAGAAACACGGGCATCGCGTGCTTTGCCGAGGGCACCCGCGGCAAGAAGGCCGCCCTCGATGCGCTCGCGGATTTTAGGCACGAGATCGAGGCGGAACTCGCCGAAATCGAGGAACTGAGGGCAGCAGTCGAGGAACGGCAGGCGAGGCTCGAGGCGGACGATTACGCGCTTCTCCCCTTGAGCGCCGCGCTCGAAAAGTTCATCGACTTCTGCCTGCAGATGAACCGGATAACCCCGACCACGCGAGACGACTACCACTTCAGCGCCCTGCACATCGAGCGCGATGAGCTGGGAACGATCCCAGTGAACGAGGTGACGACCGACGACATCAACGCATGGTCTACGCGCAGGATCGCGCTCGGGACTGCCCCCGACACGCTCAACAAGGCGTTTAAATTGGGAAAGCGCCTCTACACCGTCCTCGTCAAGCGTAGCAACGACACAATCGGGAAGAACCCGTTCGACGGTGCGCTTGCACCCCGTATCATGGGAAAACCGCGCAACGCGCTCAGGTCGGACCTCGTGCCGAAGCTCAACTCCATCTGCTCCATGATGCCCGATTCCCGTTTCAAACGCGCGGTCGTGCTCGCCCTGCACACTGGTATGCGCATCGGGGAGGTCTGCGGCCTGCGGTGGTGTGACGTGGATCTCGAAGCGGGGTCGATCTCGGTCAGGCACTCGGTGGCATATGCGAAGGGGATGGGGTCCTTCATCAAGGACACCAAGACCCATGACTGCAGGTCAATCCCTATCGACCCCGTGGGCCTTCTCCCCTTCCTGAAGGAGATTTATGACTTAGACCTCAGAAAGTTACGCCTGCGCGGGCTTACCGGCTCGGTCGAAATCGGGGATTGCTACATCCTCTCGGAGCCGGGCGCGACCTTCGCGACAACCAGCTATATCCGCAGGGCGTTCAAGACGTTCTCCGAGACCAATGCGCTCATGGGGACGAACGACGAGCTGATCACCTTCCACGGCCTTCGCCATACCTTCGCAACGCAGTGGATCCGCCAAGGCGGCGACATCAAGGCACTTCAATCGATCTTGGGACACAAGGACGCCATGGTCACCCTCAACGTCTACGCCGACATCGAGCCGATTTCCAAGATTCACAATATGCTCCGCGTCTCGCCGTGCCTGTGGCGCGGCTACCTCGGACTTCGAGTCGATCCGGGTCCGATGTTCCAGCAGCGTATCCAGGAGGCTATCGAGACGCTCCAGGCATTCGGGTACGGCATCACTGAGCCAGACGACCGCAATATCGTCATCCGCGACGTGAAGACGATCAGCCGGCTCTACCCCACCGAGTACGCCGCCGTGCTGGGGGCGATCCCGACCGAGGCCACGGTGGTCTGATAGAAGTTGCAACGCCTTTTGAGCGGGGCATTACTTAGCGAAGGGCATCCCCTACCTAACAGTTGGGGATGCCCTTCGATTTCAGTCTGGAATCAGCGGACGGAGTCAAGTGGTGCGGTTTCGTCATCGGGATAGCGGAACTCGACTTGGATGCCCATGCGCTCCAGCTCGCGGGCGATGGCGCGGGAGGTCGCATTTGCCTGACCGTAGGGGCCTGCGTCCCGCCCGCACTCGTCATAGGCGGCTTGGTCCCTGAAGTAGGTTATCGGCACAACAATCGGGCTTTCGGCAAATACCTCGGCGTGCTTCTCGATTACGGAGCGGGCGTATGCCACCTGCTGAGCCTGGATATCGGCGGCACGGTCGAGGTATTCCCATGCGGCATCGGAGATGCGGTATCTCGTCTGGCGAGAGTTCTCCCAGTTCTTGATTGTTTTCACATTGGCGTTGAGGGCATCCGCCACGTCCTGCTGGGTGAGCCCCAGCATTTCGCGACGGGCCCTGAAATCGGCTTTTCCCCTCGCCATCCTATTCGCCTGCCTCGGTCGAGTTCAGATGGACGGTCTCGGTAACCTCCCCCGCGCCCTGGTTGACGGGAATGGGCGGGATCCACTTGACCACCAGCTCGTCACCGAACTTGCCGTCCTCGCGGCCCTTGCGCTTTCCGGTCCAGAAGCTCTGCCAATGGGCTCGGCGAACGTGAGGCGCCACGGTGCGCTCTCCTGTCCCCTGATGCGGAGCGTATCTGACTCGGCGTGCCGCGCCGATGGCGCTGCCAATCTTGGCTCCGAGCATACGGACGGTCTCGGTGTTCGTGCGCTTGCCAACTTTCTGCCCCCTTGGGGTTTTCGGCGGCGTGTAGGCAATCTCCGCGCCGTTCTCGGCAGATAGTACGAAAAGTAGAAGGTTGAGTGAGGCCGTGGCGCAATAGCGCAGGCATGCCAGCTTCTCGGGGTCGGTGATTTTGTTTCTCGACATCGCGTCGCCCGTCAGCTCATCGAGTACATCGTCGACGTCGGCAATATGCGCCAAGCACGTCTCGAGTGTAGCACCGTCCTCGACTACCAAGGACATGCGCGACCGCGTCCCATCGTCCATGAGGTAGACGAACGTCATGTCGAGTTCGCCCATGAGGTCGCGGTCCAAGTAGGCGAAAAAGCCATCTGCCCAGCGCTTGGTGGTCTGGCAGCTCACCGGCACATGTGCATCGACATAGATAATCGGATACGGCATGCGATGAATCAGCTCTACCGGCAGGTCTCCGTCTAGTTCCTGCTCGACCAGCGTGTCGGACACCGTGCGGTCAATCTTGTAGACCTGCCTGCATGCGTGCCACCTCGCAATCCAAGGGAGGTCATCGGACATGACCCATCGACCGTCAACGGTCGATGCCGTATCGGTCAGATCAATCGGCATTCCGGTCTTCGCGGAGCATGCGTCGAGCATATCCAGCGCCATCTCGAGACAGTTCCTATCGCCTGAGTTCATCTGAGGGTACGGGGTGACGAGCTTGGGCAGCTGCGGATAGAGACCGGTCAAGCGGTCGTATTCCTTAGATGCCCGAGAAAGCGGGTAGCGCTTTGCCATGGTCTTAAGCCTTTCTCAATGACGGGTGCGACCATGCGACCGCACCCGTTTCAAAATGTTCCAGCTGAGCGTTAGCACTCGGCGGCGAATAGCTTGTAGATAATCTGGTCGAACTCGTCATCACTCTGCCAGTCCTGCCACCACTCGCTGCGCACCTCTTCGAGCACTTCCTTGAGCTGGGCGGCGTTCTTGAGGTCGAAATCATAGAAAGCGGCGGGAAGCCAGACGCTGCCGCCGTTGTCGGTGTACGCGCTGAAATTGCCGAAAGCGGAAAGCTCGAAGCGGTAGAGTCCGTAGCACTTGCCATCGATCTCGACGTCATCGACCCACTTGCACTCGCCGGTGATGTAGCTCGGGAGCTGGCACTTGCAGCGGTCTGCCTTGTCGGGCAGTTCGCGCAGCTTGGGTATGCGGTCGAGCGGGTCCACAATCTCGATGGTGTCCTCGTCAACTATATCCCCGTCCTCGTCGAGCTGCGTCTCACAGACCTCGAAGACATTGCGGGAAATGCCGTTCTTGCAGACCTCGACCTTTCCCGTGTCGCGTACGTCTGCGGCGTACTTGCGGGCGATGCGGAGGGCCTCGTCCCTGTCGTTACCCACGTACCACAAAACGGCGTCGCGGTAGGGGTTGAGGTCGACGTCGTTGCAGGCGCCCTTGTAAATAACCTCGCGGCTGCTTACGGTATACGTCTTATCGTCGGCGGTATTCATGGGCGCATTCGGCCTGCCGTCGATGGGCTCGCCGAGCTCCCAGCCTACACACCCAGCAAAACGGCAGGGAGCCTTTGCGTGGCTCACCTGCCGTTTTGCTGGGTGTGTAGGCTAGAAGATCGGTAGGTTTGTAGTTAGGTAGCTATGTAGACGTGTAGCTGTGTAGTTCGGTAGCCGTGAGAACGGGTAGTGCAGTAGCGGGCTACTTGCACGGTCCCTGCGGGGCGCTGGCTGCGGGGGTGTCGTTGTCGGGGTCGTGAACGACATACCAGCTATCTTTGTAATGGCAGATGTCTCGGCAGGTGCCGTCCCCCATCACCACGCGCCAAGACTCGGACTGATGTTTCGGACCGAGTGCCCATGAGCGGGAGCTGTAGGATTCAATGCGGTTAAATGGGTAAATCTTGCCGTCATACCATTTAATCCCCCAAGGAGCATATTCGCCGTCTGGGCGGCACTCGACCAAGGCGGTGACCAAGCGGATGGTTTTCTCGCTCTCCCCCACGATGATACTCCCTTCAAATGGCTAGCGAACGCATGTTCTATTGTAGCGCAGGGAAAGCAACCGGACCACCGTAGATGAATTGCCGCTGCGGTGCCCTTACACTCGACTGCTCGAATTGAAATATCCCTTCCAGCGCATCACGCGATTATTTCAATTCAGATGCACCGGGTGTTATCACTCCGAGTGCATGGACAACAAAGTGAGGTGCATAAGTTCACACGTAATCAAATAGCTATGTAGCCGTGTAGGCGCGTAGCCGTGTAGGTAGGTAGCTATGCAGTTGGATGACTATGTAGCTCGGTGGGTTTATGACGATATAGGCCCATATCTTGGTAGTTCTCAAATGCGTCAAGGTATTTCGGATTTGTGGATGCTATAATATTCTCGCTCTCGTAAGAGGGTTCAGCCCCGGCTGGTAAACCTGACGTTCGATACGGTGTGCGTGACGTATCTAGCGGGCATGGCCGCGATAGAATTTCCCATGAATAGGGGCACGACCCCAAGCGCTCCGATATCTTCGGAGAGAGTGAACTGGCAGGCAGGGAACCGGGATACAGGCTGTCCAGAAGGAGGGGCTTCGCGCCCCTCCTTCTTTTTTGCCGTTTCGGTCTAAATCCAGAAAAAACTGCACGAATATTGTCAATGTGGATCACGGGCGATTCTGCATAGGTGACGTATACCGCAGCGGCATGAAAGATGGGGTTCCAATTCACCGGGCCATCCTTGTCGAAAAGACAAGGAGGCCACCATGAAAGCGAACAAGAGGGATGTCCGGCGGGTTATCAATCTCGCACGGGGATATGACCGCAACCTGTGCGGCAAGGACTTCCTTATCTGCTACGGTTCGGGAGACGATGCCCGTATGCTCGAGGTGTCGTTTTCCAAGAAGCGCTTTAACCACCTCGTCGGGATCGATATCAACCGATGTAATGTCAAGCCGTGGGTGCTCTATAAGAAGGCACTTGCGGGTACGTTGACGCCCCACGATCTGGGAAGCTCGCTTTCGCAATACTTTCCGTCCAAAATCACGGCCGCTCGCATGATGAACGCGTTTATCAGCACGGCCACCCACGTCAGCGAGGTCAATCCCCTATCGACAAAAGTCAATGCGGATATATGGGTATCGGGCGATACGGCGCAGTTTGCCATAGGCTGTCTGAAGGTGGACGCCCAATATCACAGTTCGTCCTGCTTTGTGCCGAGCAGTTTGCAGCTCCTGAAGCCCGCCGAGGTTGACAAGAAGTCATGCGGTCAAAGGTTGCCGATTACGGCCATGCTCAGCAAAGATGCCTCGGCTAAACGCTACGATACCCTGCTATACGTCGATCGGGGTTTGCTCGAACAGAGCCGGACGAACCTCGGCTTCATTATCCGCAGTTTTGGAAACGCGGACGAACTGAAGAAGGCATACCCGTCCATCATGGATGAGGTCTTGGGGTTGAGTCCGAATGAGGGCATGAGCATCGATGAGCTTGCTGAAGACAAGACCGCACTTGCCAAGGAGCTCAATAAGCTCAATCGGCAGCGCGAACAGTTCAAGGGTGCGCCGCCCTCCCCTGCTGTTGGGAAGAGTAGGTAGCTATGCGTGTAGGCGAGTAGCTCGGTGGGCATGTGGCTGTGTAGCTTTGTAGTCGTGTAGCTCGGTAGTTGCGTAATTCGATAGGCGTATGGTGCAGTTGGATCCGTGGTCTGAGCGGATCTGCGATAGCAACGGGCACCGAAGAATGACATGAAAAAGGGCCGCGCTTGCAGCACGACCCTTAAGACCATTACTTTCTCACCTCGCGCCACTCACCAACCAGTACGCTAGGAGAATGCAAGATGCTTTCCCTGTTCGCGACACTCGGTGAGAAACATGTTGATAATGACCTGGTACGGCACGCCCGTACGGGCGGCCTCCGCCTTGAAGTAGTCGATGTTCTCGCCGTCGATGTTCATGGTAACGCGACGGCGCACCTTCCCGATGTAGGGGTTTGGAATGCTGTCGGAGAAATCGACCTCGGCGGGCATCTCCATAATCTCGTCCTTGCTATTCATTTCGATACCTCCAATACTGCCGTTCCTCTGTCCTCGTCGATTTTCTCGCCGAGATTATCCTGATGGTTGAACCGCCATGCCTCTCGCAATGGCAGACTGTCAGCACCCGCGACTCCAAATCCATCCCAATCAGGAAGAACCTCTCCTCGTAGTCCGAGTGCTTGGCGTCTGGCACAACGCGGGCGTATGGGTCCGAGAACGCATCGGCCGCCGATTCGAAGCTCACTCCGTGTTTCTTCACGTTGACGGCGGCTTTGCACTCGTCCCACTCGAATTCTATGTATCCGTTCTTAATCATACTGACATGATACATATTCGGTACATATAAGTCAAGATCTACTTTATCGGACAAAGTAGATATCGAGCTGCGGGCTTTCTATTTATTAGTGTAGCTCGGTAGGTATGTAGTTGTGTAGCTCGGTAGAAATGTAGCCGCATAGGGCGAAAACCTCATTTTGATATAGGTCGGTAGACGGCTATCTAGCTGGGAGATTGCCGCTGCGGCAAGACTCCGTCGGATTTATCGGGGTGCCAGAGACTGGGAACCGTTGTAGGTTCGCGGTCAGGAGGACCCCTTGGGCTTTCGCTATGTAAGCATCTTCTCAGGCGTCGAGGCGGCGACACTCGCCTGGGAGCCACTCGGCTGGGAGCCGGTGGCATTCTCGGAAATCGAGCCGTTCCCGTGCGCCGTACTGGCCGAAAGATGGCCAGACGTCCCCAATCTGGGAGACATCACCAAAATCGACTGGAAGGAAGAAATCGATGGAGCTATCGACCTTGTTGTTGGCGGATCCCCGTGTCAATCGTTCTCGGTGGCGGGTAAGCGCGAGGGCCTCAAAGGCGCGTCCGGCCTTATGTTCGAGTACATTCGATGCGTACAGGAACTTCGTCCTCGCTGGTTTCTATGGGAAAACGTCCCAGGAGCGCTCACGAGCGAGGATGGGGGCGCTTTCGGACAGCTGCTCAGCGAAATGGATGAACTCGGGTATTGTCTCGCATGGCGAGTACTGGACGCGCAATTCTTCGGAGTGGCCCAGCGACGCCGCCGTCTGTTTCTTGTCGGACATCTTGGAGCCGAATCCCCCGCAGAGGTTCTCTTTGAGCCCGACTGCCTGTCAGGGAATCCTCAATCGAGCCGTGAAAAGAGGAAGGAACTTGCCCGCCGAGCTGGACGCAGCGCTGCGTGCGCAGGCTTCAAGTACTCCGCTGCGCCCCGCGCCAACACAATAGGCTATGCGGAGGAACAGGCGAATACGCTCACGGCTGATTGGCACGCACCGGCAGTCTTGCCTCTGAGTGGCACCGGTCAACATTATATGGCGATGTCACAGTACGGCACGGAGGTCGCAGGATGCCTTACGGCCCGAGGCGATTCGTCACCGTGCGCTGATAGGGGCCAAAACATTGTCTGCATGACGGGCACGCAGGCACACTGCCATATCAGCGATGAAATCACGGGATGCCTTACCGCGCATATGGGCAAGGACGACGCCCCTGTTGTGGTGGACGGCACGAATATTCAGACATATGTCTGCGAGACCGCCCACTCGAGCAGCAACGGCTTGGGGGTCGGCATGTCCGATGTCTTCACGACCCTCGATACCTCATCCGGTCCCGCCGTCTGGGCTCGCGAAAATAGCTCCCTGCCGCCATTCGAATTTGCGCAGAACGTGCGCAACGAGGTGCGCATCGTCGGCGACGGAACCCTCAGCGGGGCGCTTGCCGCCAGACCCGGCATGAAGCAGACCACTTTCGTATGCACGGGCGGCACCTATCCCATCAATGAGCAAGTCGCAACCCGTGACAAGAAGCTCGGGCGCGGAACGGGTCTTGGAATCGGTGCGGACGGCGACCCCGCCTTCACGCTGCTCGCGAACCATCCGCACATGGTCGCATCCGGCAGCGGGAGCGACCCTATCGCCATGGGCGACCTCAATGCGCATACGGCTATCTGCCGCAATGTCTGCCCGACTCTCAAATGCGGTGGCGATGGCGCGATGGTTGCCTCGGAGGTCACTGATGAGTATGTTGGGGCTAATCCCATGCTCGTGCGTCGTCTCACCCCGCTCGAGTGCGAACGCCTCCAGGGTTTCCCCGATGGGCATACGCTTATCGGATGGAAGGGCAAGCCCGCCGAGGAATGTCCCGATGGGCCGCGCTACAAGGCCATCGGCAATTCCATGGCGGTTCCCGTCATGAGGTGGATCGGCAAGCGCATCGCGGCGGCCGATAAGAATTAGGCATCGCAGAGGAACTCCAGCTGAATTCAAAGGGCGCCTTCCGGGGCGCTCTTTTTTGTCAACGGTCTGCATGTGTACACGCAACTCAGTAGACGTGCAGTTATGTAGCTCGGTAGCTCTGTAGGCACATAGATACATAGGCGCATAGATGAGCTTGCCAAACGATTGTCCAGATGAATGAGAAAAAGAATAAGAAGAATAAGAAAAGTAATCATCTGATATGAGGGAGTCTCTTCGAATGTAATCACTTGGCGGCGGTGTAGCCGAATGGTTCTGTAGTTCCGTAGTCGTGTAGCTAGACAGCTTGGTAGCCGTGTAGCTACGCAGTGAAGCGAAAAAGGAGGAGCCACCATTTCGGCGGCTCCTCCTCTCGAGGGGAAAGGGCTTGGGGTCTAGACCGCTAGGATCTAGAGTGCGGCATGGAGTCCGCGACGGCGTGCGACACCCGCTGCGGCAATCGCGGCTGCGCCCATGCCGGAGATGACGCTCACCTCGAACGCGGTGGAGTCGCCCGTCTGGGGCAAGGCCTTCTGGTCGGAAGCGGCAGCGGCCTGAGCCTGCTCGCCCTGAGCCTGTTTGCCGTTCGCGCCCGCAGCCTGGTCGGTTCCGGCGCCACCGGCACCGTTGGCGTTACCGCCTTCGGTACCGGTCTCGGTGTCCCCGCCGGAGGTGGTGCCGTTGCCATTCTCGGTCTTGGAAGCCTCGTAGGCATCGGAGAGGTTCTTGTAGTCTTGGGCGGCTGCGGTGTAGAAGTCCTGCGCCTCGTCCACGGCGGCGGAAGCAGTGTCGACATCGCCCTGAGCGAGCTTGACGGCGGCGGTTGCCTCGATCAACGTGCCATTGGCCTTGTCGGCAGCGGCCTTGAGCTCGGCGAGCTTCTGCTCCGCCTCTTCCTTGCCTGCGGCAGCGGTAGCGGCAGCATCGGCGGCCTTCTGGTAGGCAGTCTCAGCCTCGTTATATGCGAGCTGTGCCGCAGTCAGGGCAGCATCGGCGGCCTCCTTGGCATCCAGCGCCTTCTGCTCGGCGGTGACCGCATCCTCGTAGTCACCCAAGGCCTTTTCGTAGGCGGCCTTCGCGGCGGCACGCTCGCCCTTCTTCACGTCAATCTCGGCCACGGCATCCTCGAGGGACTTCTGAGCCTCGACCAAGGCGGTCTGGGCATCGGAAAGCTGGCCTTGGAGCTGAGCGGTCTTGCCATGCGCGGCATTGAATTCGTCCGCGCCCTGGTCGTAGGCGGCCTGCTTCTCGTCTGCGGCGGCGTTCGCCTGGTCACGGACGCCAGTAGCTGCCTCGACACTGGGTTTCAGGCTCTGATACTTGGAGGAAGCGTCGGCAAAGACCTTGTTCGCCTCGAGCTGAGCCTGATTCAGCTGTTCGAGGTCGCCGGCATGGTTCAGGGCATCATCCAGCGCACCGGACGCATCCTTGGCGGCCTTGTCGGCTGCGGCCTTGGCATCGGTTGCGGTCGCGACGGCCTGCTGTGCGGCCGCCTGATCATTCATGGCGGTCTTGAGCTGTGCCTCGCAGGTCGGGATGTAGTTGTTCACGATGTCATCGTAGGAGGCCTGGGCGGCATCGACTGCCTTTTGGGCAACATCGACCGCGGCCTGCTTATCACCGAGCGTGGCGGCTTGGGCCTCACGCTCGTCAACAGCGGCCTTGATGTCATTGTAGATGTCCTGTGCCTGCTGGAAGGTGTCACGGGCGGCGTTGACCGCATCCATGAGGGAGGTCAGCTCTTCCTCGGTCGCGGTGCCTGCGACCTGAGCCTGGTAGTAGGCATCTGCGGCTGCGGTATAGGCGGTCTGCTCCTGCTCGAGCTTCTGCTGAGCATTATCGAGGTTCTGGCGATACTGGGGCAGGGAGTCCGCGATGGACTTGATGAGGTCGTACTCGTCCTGGGCTGCAGCGAGAGCGGCCTTCGCGTCTTGGATGTTCTGCTCTGCCTGGGGAACGGTGGCATTTGCGGCATCGAGACGGGTCTGCTCGTTGGCGACGGCCTGCTTGGCCGCCTCGAGCTTGACGTTCGCCTGGTCGAGGGCGGTTTGGGCATCTGCCGCCTTGGACTGGGCGGTATCCTTAGCCTGGGTCAGCTTCTGGATAGCGGCATCGCCCCACTTGCCGAAGGCATCGAGATAGGCGTGGACCTTGCCGTACCAATCGGCCTTCTTGGCCTCCATGTCGGCCTGCGCCGCATCCAACTCGGCCTGCTTCTCATCGAGCGTCTTCTGGGCGTCTGCAAGCTCGGCGTTTGCCTGGTCGAGTTCGGACTGGAGGGCATCGAGCTGACTGCGGGCGGCATCCTCGGCCGCCTGGGCATCGGATACCTGCTGCTCGAGGTCGGCAACCTTAGCCTCGGCCTCGTCGACGCCCTGCTGGGCCTTCTCGACGGCCTTCTTCGCGGTATGGACCGCTGCCTTGGCGTCGGTCCATACCTGCTTGGTGGTCTCAATCTTCTCGAACGCGCCTGCGCGTCCCGCCTTTGCGGCCTCGTAGGCTGCAGCAGCCTGCTCGGCAGCCTTTGCAGCGTCGGCTCGCTTTGCGGCGGCGACATCATATGCGGCCTTGGCCTCGGTCAGCTTCTGGTCGGCTGCAGCCTTGGCATCGGACGCGGCCTGTACATCGGCCTCACCTGCCTCAGCGTCGGCGGTTGCCTGATCGTATGCGGTCTGGGCGTCGGCTTGTGCCGACTGTGCGGCATTCATGGCGGCCTTCGCGGTATCGAGCTGCTCGTTTGCCTCGTCCAGCTTGCCCTTGGCGAGATCCATGGTCGCCTTGGCATCCTTTACGGCTTGCTCGGTGACCTTCTGGATGTCGGTCTGGGTGGTTAGCTGATCGCCGTCTGCGGATGCCGTCTGGGCAAATGCCATGGTCTGCATGACCGGGGACAGCATGAGGCCTGCAGTCACGGCCATGGTCACCGCCGGCTTCAAAATCGTCTTCTTGTTCTTTGCCTCGCGTTTGCGCATATCGAGGTCTCCTTCCATTCGGAGGTTTTGCTAGCCCCGTGAAAATACGCCAATCCATGCATTGCCATTCACCTGTTGCCGCAGCGGCAGCAGGTGGCGGTCAAGGTTGCGTGGGATTGCCTCGTAAAGCGCCGTCTAGCAGCGGAATCGGCTTGGCTGTAGCCGTGTAGCTCGGTAGTCGGCTACGTGACATGCACGGTAGCCGTGTAGCTGTGTAGCCGGCTTTGATGCATAGCGATGGAAGGAAAAGGCCGAGCGAGCGCCATCGCCGTGGCTTGACATGAGCGTGGAGCATGCCGCTGCGGCAAGCGCCCCATGTGGACGGTAGCCGCGTGGGACGCTTAATCAATAAAGCCCGCGGCTTCGCGGGCGTATGGCGATGTCTGTCTTGTGGAGGGCGAATGGTTGGAGATCAGTTGAATCTCGTGGAGGTGTCGGTTGAGAAGGATGCGGGCGGCAACCCGACATGCATCATCTGGCCCGATGGGCGAAGGTTTGCCATCTCGAGTAGCGGTGCGCCGCTCATGTGCCCGTCCCGTACCGCGGGCAGGTTCGCGTATGTCCGCGATGTCTATGTCATCGGTCGCGGGAACAGGACGCACCGCAGGTCGATTATCGCCGACGGCGGCAAGTGGTATGTCGTCTGCCTGAAGTAGCACGGGTATTCAGGCAGCTAGGTAGGCGTGTAGCTCTGTAGCCGTGTAGTTGAGTATCGAGCTACACGGCTACCTGTAAAATCGGTCAGTCGCGTTCGCTCGGCCAGACCATCAGGCGGTTCGGGTCTTTCGCAAGGCTCCTCATTATGCTAATCAGCTCGCCGCGGGTCTCGGTATTGAGGCGATTGAACAGCGTGACCAACTCAAGCCTCTGCCCGACAGGGGCATCGGTGTCGTCGGCTACCGGCATCTCGGTGTCGAAGAGCTGCTCTATGGTTATGTTCAAGACCCGGCAAAGGGCGAGCAAGTTAGAGACGCGGACCGTTCCCAAGTCGGTTTCAGGGCGGATAATCGTCGTCAACGTGCTCACCGGAATGCCGGCAAGGTTTGCCGCCTGGCTGTTTGAGTATCCGGATCCCTTGATGAGCGACTCCAGTTTAGAGTAGGGGCGGTCCTTGCCCGCTACCTGCTTTTTCGGAGCCGCGGTGGGCTTTTTCCCAGCCATGGTATCGAACTCCTATCTTTCTCGATATGTCTGTATAGCGTCATGTAGGCGGCTATGCAGCTACATGGCTACATATGTAGCTCGGTAGCTGTAGCTTGAAAAGCGCCGGTGCCGCCTGGCGAGCTAATCGGCTTCCCCTGCGACATCCGGATTTGTTTCCACGTCATCAGGCTCTATCTTCTCGACCTGCACCTCGTGATTTCTCTGCATGTTGGTGGGATCCAATTTCATGGCGCTCGATACGCGCATGAGGCAGGATTTCGCCTGCGCGTTGAAGCCCCTGAAATCGCTCACGAGGGATTCCTCGTCGCCCGAGAGAAGCGCCTTCTTTCCTGGGTTCTCCTCCTCACCATCGAACAGGTCTTCCACAAATGTCTCAAACGGAATGTCCAAGCCCTTGCATATCCTCAGAAACGTGGAGATCTGCATGTTCTGGCATTTCGACCTGCCGTTCACGAAGGTGCTCAAGGTTGAAGTCGAAACCCCGCACCTGCGGCTGAGTTCCGATGCCGTGATACCGTACTTCTCAAGAATCTCCTTGAAGGTCATGGTCTCCCCTATCTGTAGATCAGGTTACTACCCGGCTACAGAATACATGATTTGGAAGTCATTTTCGCGTATGTAGATATAAATCGCGCAAATAGGTAATTTCCACGTATGTAAATTACGATTCCAAATTATATTGCCCAGAATAGAAAAAAGGGTTAATATCTCGCTCGTAGCTACGAATGAGGAACACCATTCCACATTCGTCAACTATGCCCCAAGTAGTTCGTTAGTTACGGAGACATGATGACCGCAAACCCTGTACTGGAGTCCGCATCCAAAATCCTCTTGGATTACGTCGAGGACACGAAATTGTTCGCCACGGCTATCAATGAATCGGTCGGCGGGGCCGAGCTTCTCGACTGTCAGTGCAACTTCCTTCGCGAGCCGACCGCTAGTGAATTCGTGTTTGTGAGGGCGATGCTGCCCGCGGAAGGCGCCGCCCGTCTTTTGGACGCGTTCGACTCTGCCGTCGAGGAGCAGATGCAGCGCATGGCAAATCCATCCTTCGCGTCTGTCGCGGAGGAGATGTAGCGTGATGAATACCGCAGTCAAAAAGAGCGCCAAGTCCGCATCCTTCAGCGATGAGGAGCTCTTGCAGCTCCCGCTCGTTCTCAACTCCGACCAGGCCGCCAAAGTCCTCGGTTGCAGCCGCTCGAAGCTCCAATCAATGTGTCGCGCCGATACCGTCGAGTACCAACGCCTCCAAAACCGCTTCACCTTCAACCGCGATTATATCTTCAAGCTCGCGGGGATCAGCTACGAGGCTCTCTACAAGAGCGTGAGCGAGCGCTGCCTTGCGAGGGAGAAAATCAAAGAGCAGTACGCCCCGCTCTTCAAAAAATACGGCGTGGATATCTTCGGAGGCGAGACCCTTCTGGGCGCAGGTGCGCCCGATAGTGCGGCTCTTATGAAAAACGACGAAGTTGAGGTGGACGAAGCACTGATCGACCAGATCGGAGAAGCCCAGCTCGGCAAGCTGCTACTCAAGACCCTTCTCAAAAATGCCTAGTTGACAAGCTCGGCATAGCGCCACAAAATCAAAGCATACCGGTTCCCCAAGCCGGACGATAGGAGATGAACTGCATGACCCGCCCTGCTGGGCGTGCGGCTGTGAACGCTGCCGCCTATCCGTGCAATCTGTTAGCTATCGACCCCGAGGGTATCAAGCCCTTCGGGGTCTTTTCGCCATGCACGTGCACTTTGGCAGGTGATCTCAAATGAGTTTCACCATCGACCCGTGGATGATGCGCGATCTCGATTTATCGGGAAACGAGCTCATCATCTTCGCCCTGGTCTGCGAAGCGGGCGAAAAGGGCCTCAGCGTCTCAAAACCTAAGCTCGCGTTCCTCAGCAACACATCGGTCACGACCGTCAGGCGTGTTCTGAGCGATCTGTCCGAACGCGGCTACATCGAGCGCACCCATGTCGGCGAGAACGAGCCGAGCACTTGGGTCGCATGTGTCGGCGAGCAGTCACCCAGCTCTCCCTCTCCTATCGAAACGCCTTCCGGCCGAAACAGCCGGAGCAGAGTCATGTCGATAGCAAAATAGGAGGACTATCATGGATTTCGCGTACAACAATCGTAGCAACAACCGTCTGGAGCAAGAGACCTACTGGAAGCAGTACGGCTGGATGAGCCGTCTCGGCCTCAACAACGCCAAGGCAATCGTCTTCGCGCTCATCTTCGAGCGCGACTGCACCGACGACCCCGCCCGTGAGCGCATCACCTCGAAATATATCGCGCAGGCCCTCGATGAGGGTTGCCCTGCCCCAGCCCGCGGTCGCAGGGCGGCCGAGCACGGCATCGCGCGAGTCTTCAAGACGCTCAACGAGCTTGCTGCCAAGGGACTCGTCTGCGCCGTCATGGACGAGGACGGCCTGTCGATGAGCTTCAAGTGCGATTACGATGCCGTGGAATCGGTTCTCGCCGATGCCGACAGCGGCACCGAGGATGCAAAGCTGGCTGACGGGTCAAGCGAAAGCGAGGTCGACGACGGTGCCTACGACAAGATGTCCTGATAACGCGCTCGACCGCAACTTCTATACCGTATTCGACTGGATGGTGGACCCGGCCGGGCTGGGTCTCAAGGCATCCAGCGCCGAGCTGTCGGTCTACGCCAAGATCTACTCGATGAGCCATCATTCGGCATACGGCTACTACGTCACGCAGGACCAGCTCGCCCTCGATCTGTATATCTCGCGCCGCTCCGTCCAGCGTGCGCTCGACAGCCTCTGCAAGGCGGGCCTCATCGGCTACACCGAGCTGTACCGTACCGGCAGGGAGGCGAACGGCATGAAATCGCCGCGCTCCTACTTCGCCGTCCAGGAGAAAATCAATGCCGCGATTGAGGCGACGATACCCGTTTCCGCCTCGCGGGGCGGGCAAATCCTCGATTTCGACTTTCAACAAAGCACAGGTCAGGCTGATGCGCCAACTTGTCACATCTCGGCTGTTGAAAACTCGAGTTTTCAACAATCCGCAGGTCAGGCTGATGCGCCATTTTGTCACAACGATGCGCCAAGTTGTCACATCGATGCGTCAACTTGGCGCAACGATGCGTCATTTTGTCACAACGATGCGCCAAGTTGTCGTATCGGCGCGACCTGCGCAAACGTCGAATCTGATGAAGATACCGCAGCGTCATCTAGCTGCGGAGATGCAGCAAAACCGCAGGATAGCGACCTGTCTTCTTCTGAACGCGACGTATATATAAATAATAATAAGAAAAATAATGATAATTATTTTTCTTATTCTTCTGATAATCCCAACGAGGGAGATAGACATTGCGAAGGGAGTGGAAACGGCGAGCCGGGCGGTGAAGGCGGCTGGAGCGCCGAGGTCCGCTATGCGGCCCGCTTCATCGCCGACTCGTCTCCCAAGCATTGCGACGGCATCTTCCTCGAGAGGACCATGGACGCGATCCGCGATGCCATGAACGCGGGTGCCGATGCCGATGAGATATGCGACGCGTGGGACCTCTATCTCGATGAGCTCATGACGCAGAATTCCGAAGGCGGCTCGGCCGCCTTCAAGCGCTACGCGATGTTCCCGCTCAACTGGCTTCGCCGCGCGGACGGGTTTAGGTTCTATCTGAAGAAGGTCCGAGCGGCCAGCGGAAAATCTGCGGGAACCAGCCACGAGGATGCGCCCGAAAACGATTCGGAATGCGCGAATGAAGCCGAGGTGCTTGCGAGGAAGTACTGCCTCACCGCCAACAAGACGACCTCGGGCATCATCTGGACGTTCATGGGCGATTACCACTCGGCGATGATCGCCCCCCGCGCGAAGAACCGACGCGAGGCCCTTCGCTACATGTGCTCGGTCAAGGGCATCGAGGTGCCGAAGGATATCGACGAGTTGACGGAAAACTAAGATCCGATTGGAGAAGCAATGGGACAATTGCCTGCAGACGCCCCCTGCAAGGCGGCTCACAGCTCACGTAACCGCGCACGGCGCATGAAGGCCGCTCGCGCCGAGGCCAGACGGCTCGTTGACGAGGCTCGTGATAAGCGCGATTCGGCCTTGGCCGAACTTTCGTCCGTAAAGGCCGAGGTCGCGAAAACCAAGCAAGAGCATGAGCGCAAATGCGAGGAGTTCAAGCACAAGTGTGCCGAGATGGCTGCGGCGGTGGAGGCTGCGGCAGATAACGCCGCAGCCGCAGATGAGATTGAGAACCTCAAGCGCATCAATGCGGCGACGCTCGAATTCCTTGATAGCGAGCGGAGCAAGACGCAGGGCCTCTTGGAACGTCTCGGTGAGGCCAATGACCAAATCGAGAGCGAACGCAGCGAGAAGGAGGAGTTCCGTCAGGAAGTTCTCGGCCTGCGCTCCCGTTTAGAGAACACGAGCGGGATGTCGATAGATGAGGTCAACGGCCTTGTCGCTCGGGCACAGGAGGCCGAGAATCGCGCTAGCGAGCTGGCCTTCGACATGTCCACCCTCCAAAACCAGGCAGAGGACCGCGAGAGGCAGCTCGAGGAAGCTCGGGAGAGCTGCTGGCAGCTCAAGGCCGCTGCGGATGAGCAGATGAAGAGGCTCGAGAACCACAACGCCGCCTTGCACGATTCCGTCGCCCAGACCAAAGCCGAGCTCGAGACGGTTTCGGCCGAGCGGGACGAACTGCTGGGTAAGCTCGGCGATTCATCGAGCCGGATCGAGGAGCTGGAGTCTTCGCTCGAGGTCGAGCGGCAAGGCGCCAGCCACCTGCGCGACAGCGAACAGTCGAGCGCCGACAAGATCGGCGACCTCGCGCGGGAAAACGAGGCCCTCGGAAAAAGTCTCGCCCAGACCCAGAAGGCACGAGCCGATGCGGCCGCAGCCCTTGAGGCCGTGCAGGCGAACAGCGAGTCGATCAAGGCGGACCTTCAGGCGGCACGGGAGGAGAACCACCGCCAGCGCCATGACTACGATCAGAAAATCGGAGAGCTGGTGCGCGGTCAGGAGCGGCTACGCGAGCAGGTGCAGGCGGCACAGGGCAAGCTCGAAGAGGACGCGGCGGAATACGAAAAGCGTATCGCGGAGCTTCAGGAGGCGCTCGATTCCAAGCAGGAAGAGGTCAACCGTGCCGTCAGCGATTCGCACAAGGATGAGTTGGAGCGTCTCCAGAAGGAGGTCGAGTCCGAGCGCGAACGAGCCGACCGAGCCGAGGGCAAGGCGCGAGCCGTAGAGCTTCTGCGGGAAGACCTGGAAAGCTACAAGGGCAAGGTCGGCGCCTTGCGGCAGCAGCTTTCGGTATGCTCGAACTTGAAGGACGACCTCGAGGATGCGGAGTCCAAGCTGATGGAAGCCACCGCACGCGCGGCTGATGCCGAGGGCCGCGCACGTGCGGCCGAGCGGGATTCAAGCAGACTCGCCAAGGAACTCGAGCGCGTCAACATGAAGCTCGCCGATGAGTCATCGCGTGCGGACGGGGCCTCGGCGGCTTTGCAGGAAGCCGACGGCGTCAAAAGCCTCGCCCTACCCCATGGGCTTCTCCCCGGGGAGGTGACCACCGTCGCGTTTGGGTCGGGATTCCAGAAGTTCCTCGTCAAGAAGCTCATCTACAAGTCCGACGGCAGCATCCTCGCCGAAAACGAGCACGGCCAGTCCGTATCGATGGGCGTTTGGCGCTAGATGGCACCTTCACTCCCGTTGAGTCGATGCGAAACGGTTGAATCTAACCGCTGCGGCACGACCCGAAGGGGGTTTCTCTCTCCGATGTAGCCTGCGCTGTGGCTGAGCATTGGGCTTGGTCACAGCGACCTTCGGAGGTAGAGGATATGCCATCAATTTCAGATGAGGCCGGAATCAAGCTGCTCAACATACTCGAGATGTTCGGCAGGGAGATGCTCAGGAACAAAATCAATGAGTCGAACCGCTTGCGAGCAGAAGCCCGAGACGCCAAGTCGGCGGCCAAGGGCCTATCGAACAACGGCAAGGGGATGAAAAAACAAGACTATACGACGACTTGGTTCGATTCTCCCGCTGAAGCGCAGGCGACCCTTCGCGAGTTGAAGCAGATCTCCCCGAAACTATTTGCCAACTCCACCGTCGTCGGCCACTTCCTCGTCCATCCGAAAGACGGAAAGGACAGTCACGGGAAGCGCACCCACACCATTCAAGATGCCATCTACGACATCAGCCGAGACCATCGATATGCCGCCCGCATCATCAATCTCGACAAACTCGATAAGGGCAAAGCGGACAAGGGCTATATCAAAAGCCTGCCCGATGGGGACTGCACCCGTTTCACGTTCGGAGAGTTCGAGAACGAGGCATCCTCGTTCAACGCCGCCTACTATTGCTCCATCTTGCAGGATTACGACATCAACGCCCGCCATATCGGCAACCAAGTCATCGTCAACAAAGGCGATGCAGATCACGCCTTGGAAGCCCTCGATATCGAGGGAAAGAAGATCCAAGCCATGGGACCCGAGCGCGGCGAGCTGTTCATGCGCCAGCGCTACAAGGACCGCATCGGCGTGGAATTCGAACCTCCGCTCATCGAAGATGGGACTGATGGATATGACGAGGCAGGCGGCGATATGGGTGTCGATATGCCGACGTCCGAGGTCGAGCCCGAGCATGGAGACGATAATCGTGCAGATGCCGATGAGCGTGCAGATGAGGGTGTAGACCCAGATCATGATGTGCGCGACCCGGACGATGGCGGGGTCTTCGCCCCGAGTCTCGATGACGTCGATGAGACACGCGGTGAGGAGAGTCCCGCCGGCAACGCCGCAGACGGCAAGACCGGACCTGAATCCACGGAGGCTATCGCTGAGGAGGAACTGGCCGAGAAGACGGTGGAGTCCGCGCCGGCAGTCCGAGCCGATGGCGATTTGAGCGCCGCCGATGCGGACGAGGCGCTGTCGCGCGAGACCCGCAAGGCCGAGCTACACGAGGATATCTCCAACAGCAAGACCACGGCGGACTGCGTCCAGGCTCGCCCCGATGCCCATAACGGTGACCTCTCCACGCCCTATGCCGATGGGCAGGATGCCCCCGGCACCGGGGACTCCGACGGAGACGGCATTCGCGATGCCGCCGAGGACCGCGATGGGGACGGGATGCCCGACAAGCTCGATTCGGATGCCGAATGTATCGATGACGACCCCGATTACGAGCCCGTCAGCATGAAGGAACGCAACATCGACGAGCTGATGAGTGACAAGGGCGAAGAGGCCGCATATGTCGCATCCCGCTCCGCTGCCCAAGCCGAGAAGGACGTCTCGCTCGAGACGGTGAACCGCTAATGAAGGTCACGAAAGAGGTGGCGCCGCTTTTGGGCGCGGCGGCTGCCACCCTCCCCTTCGCCTACCTCGGCAACAGGTTCGTCGACTGCGCCTGCTCCTATTCGGATATGCTCGAGGGTCTCACGGCCGCCCCTGCGGAGATGTGGGGCTTCATCGCCGCCCATCCGTTCCGTCTGTTGACGAACGACGCCGGCATGCTCGGCATGCTCCTCGGAATCTGCATCCCTTGGGCAATTGCCATGGTGTGCCTGGTCTATGGGCAGAAGAACACCCGAGTCGGCGAGGAGCACGGTTCGGCGCGGTGGGCCACCACCGAGGAACTCGCGCCTTTCATCGAGGATAAAAATCCGCAAGGATCTGCGAACGCGCTGCTTCTCTCGAAGAGCACCGGTCGCGCTTGGAGCCGCGAGGGCTTCTCGATGAACTACGACGGCAACATGAACGTGCTGGTCATCGGCGGCTCGGGCGCAGGCAAGACGCGCTACTATGTGAAGCCCAACGTGTGCCAGATGAATTCCGACCTGTTCATCACCGACCCCAAGGGCGACCTCCTGCTCGATGTCGGCAACATGCTCACGAACAACGGCTATGAGATCCGCTCGTTCAACACGTTCTTCCCCGACCGCTCCCTGATCTACAACCCGCTCCACTACGTCAGGACCGACCTCGAAATCCAGTCGTTCGCGGGACTTCTCATCTCCATGACGACGCCTCCCAAGTCCAGCTCGGGAGACCCGTTTTGGGAGAAGTCCGAGAAGATGCTCTACATGGCGCTCATCGCGTTCATGCGCGACTACTGCCCCGCCCAGGACTACAACATCGGCGGCCTTCTCAAGCTGCTGTCGATGGCCAAGGCATCCGAGTCCAACGAGAACTACAAGAGCCCGCTGGACCTCATCTTCGACGAAATCGAGACCGGTATGCGACGGGTCAAGCGCAACCCGAAGAATCCCGAGGTCAAGGAGCGTGCAGCTCAGAATCCGACCCCCTCGGACGCACCGGAGGAGATCTCGGTCTACACCGGCGCGGACGGCGAGCGCTTCGACCTCGTCCCGTCGGCCTTCCGCCGTCATTCGGACAACAAGCGACCGTATGACAACGTCCACAAGAACGGAAAGCGCGGGTTCGACCCCACCGAGGACTACGCCTTGGAGAACTACCGCAAGTTCCAGTCCGCAGCCGGCAAGACGCTCAAGTCGATTCTGATCACCTGCAACGCACGCCTGGCGCCGTTCACCGCCGCCGAAGTGAAGCAGCTTGTCGTCGGCGAGGATCAGATGCACCTCGAGCGCTTCGGAGACCCCGACTCGAAGAACGCGATCTTCGCCATCTTCGACGACACGGACCAAAGGACGCTGGGCTTTCTGCACGGAATGATGGTCTACCAGACGGTGCGAGTCCTGTGCCACAAGGCCTTGGAGAAATACAACGGCAAGCTGCCGCGCCCGGTCAACTTCATCCTCGACGAGTACCGCTCCCTGTCGCTTCCCGCCGACATCTCGGGCTTCATCTCCGTCCTGCGCTCGCGAAACATCGCGATGTCGGTCATCTTGCAGGCCAAGTCCCAGCTCGCCGAGCTCTACGACGAGGCGACCGCCGACTCCATCGTGGGCTGCTGCGATACCGTCCTTTATCTCGGCGGCGGCAAGGCCAACAAGGGCACGACCTCGACCTGCGAGTTCATCTCCGATTCCTGCGGCCAGCAGACCGTCTTCCAGGAGAACTACTCTCAGAGCCACGGAGGACAGGGCAGCTGGTCGAAGAGCGGCCAGACCGTCGGCCGCGCCCTCATCGATCCCGCCGAGGTGGCAAAGCTCCCCAAGACGGAATGCGTCGTGCTCATCAACGGCGCCAACCCCATCGTCGATGAGAAGTACCCGCTCACGGAGCATCCGAACTACAGGATGATGGCCGATACTCCCGGATTCGATATCAAGAAGTACATGGCGGAGAAGCGCCGCCGCGAGGAACGCGAGTACTCCGCACGCCTCGCGAGTCAATCCAAGTCGATGCCGCGGCGGATGCCTTTGCGTGGTCGATCGGATGCCGAGGTCGGCAAGCACTACAAGTCCCGCGATACGGATTCAACCGGCAAGGCGGAATAGAGGGCAGCGGCTCTATTGATTCTGTGCAAGGGGTTCACGGGAGCGTCCGGCGAGCCCCTTTTTTGCATCTGCCCGAGGTCGTTAACTGCGCGAATGCCTCGATGTTGCCGCTGCGGCAAGACGTAGGTGCCTTTCGGCCGCGCCGTGTATCTTCGTGGCGTCCATTGGGTCGGCACGCCGCCGCCCTGTACCCGGTACGGAGGATCGCATGTCTACCGAAGCACCTGAAAAAGAAAAGCGCCGGACCCGTGACGGCCCGACGCCTTGACATGCGGTGCGCACCCCGGCCGCGAACGACCTACCTGCATTCCCTTGCGGGCCCCAAACAGTTCATGGGTGCGCTAGACAGGAGATGACAGCGGTTCTCGCGAACCTCTTCACCCTGGCGCCTTATCGGCGCATACGCATAGTAACACATTCGGCGCATTTGGACCAATAAGGCATTTTCAAGCTACTTGGTCGATTTAGCACATCTGCACCGATACCCCTGAAAGGAATACACATGAACCCGATTTACCACGCCCTTGCCGTAGCCACCGTCCAGCTCGGCCAGCTCGATTCCGCCGGCGGCATCCTCGGCAACATCACCTCCCTGCTCAAGGGCGGTATTCAGATGCTGGGCGCCATCATGGTCGTCTGGGGCGGCGTCACCATCGGCATCAACGTCCACAACGGCGCCTCGGGCAACGGCGCTGCTATCGCCGCCGGCGTCGGCACGCTGATCGGCGGCGTCATCGTGTCTGCCGCAGCCCTGTACTTCGGTACGCTCGACACCAGCTGGGTGCGAGGCTAAGCGGGTGCTGTCGGTACCGGTCCACAAGGATGTAACCGAGTATCAGCCCAAGGTCATCGGCGGCCTCACCGCACGCACGATCATCTGTATCGGAGCGGCGGTGGGCTGCGCCTTGGCTTTCGGCTTGCTCTGCACGTTCGTGTTCCACGTGGACATCAACGACGTCATCTACCTCGTATGGCTCGCCGCGGCTCCCGCCGCCCTCATCGGCTTCTATACGCCCCACGGCATGAACTTCGAGAAGTTCGCGCCGCTGTGGCTCGCGCACAACTTCAACGAGCAGTGCCTGGTCTACGTCAGCGCCAGCAACCGCGGAGAATTCAAGGCCGAGGCGGACTCCCTCAAGAAGGCGTATGCGGACGAGCGCAAGAAAGCCAGCAGCAAGGTGCTGACGAAACTCTACAAGACCAACGGCCTGGAGATGTGGGAACCGGGCGGGCCGCTTGAGCCGATGAACACCACAGCCCCCAACAAGAGACAGATCGAAGAATTTTGGAGCGACTAATGGCAAACAAGGACGAGAGCTTCAAGAACATGGAGACGCTCGCCGAGGGTCTCCGCCGCCCGGGTGAGGTCGGTTTCGAACTCGACCCCGAGTTTGCGAAGATGAGCAAGCGGGAGCGCAAGCGCTACGTCAAGAAGGTGCATAAGGAGCTCGACCGCGAGCTTGCCGGCAAGCGCCATGAGATTCGCGATGCCCGCGCCGCGGCGAAGGAGGCGGAGCGCACGCAGGCGAAAAGCGCCGCAGAGGTGACCAAGAAGCTCAAGGAGCGCAGCTCCAAGAGCGACAAGCTCACCGCCGAGCAGCGACGTCGCCGAGACAACGCCAAGAACGTGGTCGATGCCATCGGCTACAACCGAATGTTCGAGAACGGCATCTGCGAGGTCGAGGAGGGCTACTACTCCGAGACCCTTTCCTTCGACGACATCACCTACCAGAACGCCCGCGACGACGACCAGAAGACCATCCTCGCGGCGATGTGCGATATCTACAACTATTTCCCCGCCGACACCACGGTGCAGTTCTCCGTCGTCAACACGCCGCTGCGCCATGACCAGATCCGCGACCGCCAGTTCTACGACCCGTCGCGCCAGGCGAACGACGTCCTCAAGGAGGACGCCGAGACGATGAACGAGGTGCTTTCCGATAAGCTCGCCGAGGGCGTCTCGAACATCAAGCGATCCCGCTACATGACCATCGGCATCCATGCGAACAACCCCATCGAGGCACGAACCCGCTTCTCGCGCATCAACACCGACCTGACGGGTAATTTCGAGCAGATTCGCTGCGATGTCACGCCGATGACGGGTCTCGAGCGCCTGTCCGTCCTCCAGTCCCTGCTGCGCCCCGACCGCAAGTTCACGTTCGACTACGAGCGCGACCTGTCGATCTACAGTCCCGACAGCTCGAAGGACTTCATTGCGCCGATGAGCATCAACTTCAAGCCCGACGGCTCGAACATGTACTTCAAGGTCGACGACAAGTACTGCCAGGTGCTGGTCATGCGCAAGTACGACTCCCCCCTCGAGGACACGGTCGTCGCGAACCTCGTGAACATGTCGATGCCCATCGAGGTGACTTGGTATCTTCAGCCCATGGAGAAGTCCAAGGCGATCAACTTCATCAAGACCCGCCGCGCATGGATCGATGCCGAGACCATCGAGGAGCAGAAGAAGGCCGTCCAGCAGGGCTACGACTACTCGATCCTACCCTCGGAGCTGCGATACTCCCGCGAGGAGACCGAGGATCTGCTGACGCAGCTCCAAGGCCAGCAGCAGCACCTCTTCATGTTCTCCGGCCTTATCTACACGTGGGCGGAGTCCCCCGAGAAGCTGACCGAGCAGGTACTCCAGATCCTCGACGTCGCGTCTTCTGCGGGCGTGCAGGTGGAGACCCTCGAGTACCGCCAGCGCCAAGGTCTGAACTCGATTCTGCCCCTCGGCCTCAACCACATCGAGATTTCCCGCCCGTTCACCACGTCGGAGGCGTGCATCTTCGTCCCTTTCGCCACCCAGGAGCTCGAGCAGGAGGGCGGTAGCTGGTACTACCAGAACAAGCTGTCGAACAACCTCGTGTTCGGCAACCGAGCCAACCTGGCAAGTCCCGTCGGCTTCATCTCCGGCAAGACGGGATCGGGCAAGGGATTCTTCGCCAAGAACGAGATTGAGGGCACGCTGCTCTCGAAGCCTGACGACCAGGTTATCATCTTCGACCGTGCCGGCGAGTACAAGCTGCTCGTCGAGCATGCGGGGGGCACCTATGCCTCGTTCGGTGTCGGCCTCGACGCGCACCTGAACCCGCTCGGCATGGACAAGCGCCGCGAATCCGAGGATTTCGGCACGCAGGTTGCTTTCAAGGCCGATGCCATGATCGCGCAGGCGGCGGCCGCGGCCAACGAGACCATGACCGTATTCTCCGAGGAGGAGCGCTCCATCATCCAGCGCTGCGTCGAGAACATCTTCCGCCGCTACAACATGGAGGGGGGCCGCGAGCCGATCCTCGAGGACTTCTACGAGGAGCTGAAGCGCCAGCCCGAGCCGATGGCGCAGAATATCGCCCTGCGCTATGAGCGCTTCGTCAGCGGCTACTCGAACTTCTTCAACCACGAGACCGACATCGACCTCACGGCCCGCACCGTCGGATTGAACTTCAAGGACGTGCCCGACTCCATGCTCGTCTTCGCGCTGATCTCGTTCTGCGAGACGGTGCGAAACATCATGTACAGCAACTTCGACCAGGGACGCAGGACATGGCTGTATATCGAGGAAATGGAGTCGCTGTTCAAGTACCCCTCGGTACTCAACTATTTCCGCCGATTCGCCAACGAGTGCCGTAAGTTCGGCATGTACCTGACGGGCATCACGCAGTCGACCGAATCCATGATCCGCAACCAGGATGCCAACGCAATCGTCAAGAACTCCGATTTCATCATGCTGCTCAAGCAGTCCAAGGAGGATCGCGACTACTGGGCGGACGCCTTGGGACTGTCGCCGCTCGAGGTCGCCTGCATCGACGAGGGCGCCCCCCGCGGTTGGGGCCTTCTCGTATTCGGGTCGGCCCGCGTGCCGATCAAGGGCGAGTTCCCGACCGATAACCACCTCTATGAGCTGTTCTCCACGGACCCGAACGAGTGGGCCGAGAAGAAGGCGCGAGAGGCACTCGATGCGGCAAAGCACGGCGGTACGGCCGAGAATGTCGCCCCGCAGGACGAGTTCCGCCGCCGCAAGCGCGTGCGCGGCCGCAAGAAGAAGCGCAACGAGCCGAAGCAGGGTTCTGAGAGTTCTGAGAGCGGCTCGGACGTGTAGCCAAATGTGAAGACGGGCAGTTGCCGCTGCGGCAACTGCCCGTCTATTACCGAGTGCCGGGTCGATACTTCGAGGCCGTAACCCAAATGATTTTGGAAGGAGGACATCTTGCCAGACGATTCCAAATATGGAAACGCAAGTTCCTCGTCTAACCTGAAAGATGGCAGCACGGCGAGCATGTCCTCTGCAGCAGAGCGCCAGCGGCAGGCTGCGGCGGTATATGACGATGCCTTGCAACGCACAGCCGGGGCTGGCGCAAATTTCTACCGCCATGTCGATGTGGCCAGTTCTGGATATTCCGCTAGCGCCGATGCGGCAAGCACGCCCAGCGCGGTATCGACTGTTATCCGCGATGCCGTTCCTAGTGCCTATAGCGCCGGCGTGATGGGGACTAACCATCAAACAGGCGGCGTGGAACAGGGTTTCGTTGCTGCGGCATCTCAGGGTCCTGCCGCCCCGATTGCCGCGCAGCCAATCCAACAGATCCCCAGCGCCTTTACCTCCCGCATGGAGCAGCAAGGTACTGCCACCCAGTTTGCGGGCGGTGCCGACCGTGCCGCCGCCGCGCAGCGAAACATGATGACCTCTTTCGACGGCATCGATGCGGCCGGTATCGCCGGCTCCCGAGATTTCATCGAGGGCGCTGCCGTGTCCGTGCAGGCCGATTCACGCGATGCCTTCTCCGGCGCGTATGATGCGGGCGTGGCGGGATTTTCCAAGTCCGTGAGCGGTGCGGGGCAGAGTTCGGCACCTATGCAGGGAGGTCAGCAACCTTTTGGCGGCGGCTCCCCTATGGCTGCCAACACGGGCGGCGCGGAGGAAAAAACCGAAGCCGTATCGGAGGCAATCGGTTTTGGATCGCACCAGGGTTCATCCGCATCGTGGGCATCTGCCGATATGTTCACCGGCGGCAAAGCGAGCGACGTACACCTCAGCAAGAAGATTCAGGAAAACCTGGATAACTCGAGGGCCGCCTATTTGCAGGCTAAGCAGGACTTCGCTGCTGCCGAGAAGGACGCCTTGGAGACGCTCGACGCCTCGGGATGGAACTCGGGCGTCCAGGCATCCGCATTTTCCGATTCCGCATCGAGAGCCGAGGGCTTCAAGGACGGACTCGGAACGAGCGCCAACGGCATCGAGCGAGCCGGTGTATCTGATTCCCGTGACTTCGGATTCATGACCCAGGCGGAGCGCGATGGCGCGGGTGGAACCGCCGCGCGTATCGGTAAGCCCCGCGGCGGGGACAACCATGGCGATGTGACGGGTACCGTATCCAATGTCGCCGATGCCCCCGATAGCGTGCGCGCTGCCGCGCAAAAGGTGGTCGCCGAGAAGGAGCACGTCCGGGCGGCCTCCGATGATATGGTCGCGGCCCACAGGGAAGCCTCGGCATTTATCACCAAAGCCGAGCAACGCGCCAAGACCGCCGCGAAATTCAAATCCGCTGCGGCAAACGCCTTGGTGAATTCAGCCGTCGCATCCATCGGGGACGATTCCGTGTCCGGCACGGCCATCCGCTCTACTGCCCGCGCCGCAGTCTCCGCCGGCCGCTCTATCAGGGCCAGCAGGGCCGCCGGAAAGCAAGCCGGGGCGCGGGGCTTCTTCTCCTCGTCCGCCGAGGCCGCCAAGTCGGCGGTTTTCGCGTTCGATGAGGAGGGCAGTCTCGACGGGGTCGAGAAGGCGGACGAGGCGGTACGCGCCGGACGCTATGTGCGCGGCAAGGCTCAGGACTTCAAGGCAGCCCGAGCCAAAGCCAAGGGCGGCAGCAAGTCGCAGCTCATGTCGCAGGCCGAGAAGAAGGCTGCGCGGGTGGCGGAGGACGGGCAGCGTGCCGCCTTCTCTAAATCGATGCAGCGCCGCTCCATGTCGATCGCCAGGGCGAAGGCTGCGGCGGGCGAGGCCGTCGAGGCCGAGCAGAAGGCCGCGCTCATCGGCAAGCTCACCGCCGGCCTCAAGGCGGCAGCGCAGCATGCCGTCGCGGCACTCCAAGCCCTCCTGAAGTCACTTGCCGCCGCTGTCGCCGGAGCAGTCGGCTCCCTTGCGACCGCTATCGGCGGCTCGACTTTCGGGATGCTCATCCTCGCCGCCGTTCCCGTACTAATCCTTTTGCTGGCTCTTTCCGGCGGCAGCGCCGATCAGGAGGTTCAGGGAATGAACGAAGTGGAATCGCAGGTCGCATCGTTCTTCAGGGAGAAGGGGCTCGATGACCTGCAAATCGCCGCCATCATGGGAAACATGTACGCCGAGAGCGGCATGAATCCGGGATCGGAGGAAGGCGGCGGCACGAACGCCAACGGCATCGGACTTTGCCAATGGACGAATGGTCGCCACACGAATCTCGTGAACTATGCAAAGTCCGTCGGCAAGTCCTGGACGGAGGTTCAAGTCCAGCTCGATTTCTTCTGGGACCACGACAGCTGGGGATATTGGAGCCGCGCCTATACCATCAGGTCCGAGCACGGCCCCGATGGCTCGGAAAACCGTTCGCTCGATCCCGTCGGGGGAACCCTGGTCTCGGGAAGCAAGCGGGCCTTCTTGGCATCCACCGACCTGAAGGATGCCGTCAGGCAATTCTGTTACGGCTGGGAAGGGGCGGGAATCCCGCGCCTGAAGGTGCGCTATGAAGCCGCCGACAGGTATTACGAGCTGCTTACGAACCCGTCGGACGGCGATGGAGACCATGGCAACGGGACGGGCGCCCCGCAGATTGCGGGTGCATCGGCCCGCCAGCAGACCGTCGTCAACATGGCTTATGCCACCCCGTCTCCCGGACAGGGCTGGTGTGCCGCCTGGGTCACCAATGTCTTCCGCGCGGCGGGAGTGGGCTATTTCGGCGGCAACGCCTGCGATATGTGCCGGTCCTGGTGCCATAGCTCCAATAGGTCGGAGCTCAAGGTGGGCATGATTATCGCCGATGTCTCCCACCCGGGTACCGGTGCTCCCGGACTCACGTACGGACACGTCGGCATCTACATCGGCAACAACAGGGTCATGAGCAACGAGGGCCCCATCACGGTCAAATCGCTCGATACCTTCATCAGATTCTACGGCGCCGGTACCGGCTGCAAGTGGGGCTGGATCGGCGGAATCGACCTTTCGAAATAAACCTCAGACTGGAAAGGAGACAGGATGGATAAATTCATGGAGTTCCTCAAGAACAACACGGCGGTCGTCGCGGTCGCAGCGGGCATCGTGTTGTTCATCGCAATGAACGGTATCACGTCTTGCGTCGCGAAGGGCGGCGGGAACGACGCCCCAGCCGATGCGCAGGAGCAGTTAGAGCAGAAAAGCGAGCAACCATCTCATAAGGGGGATGCCGCCGATTCCAAAACCGAGCTGACCGAACGACAGCGCTCCGCCATCAGAGACTACGATCAGGCCACCAAGCAAATCGTCGAGCAGATCGAGAATTCGAAATGGGCGGCAAATGACGGCAGCGGTTCGATGACGATCAAGGACGGCATCATCACCGAGTCTTACGGAGAGTCCAAGGACTCGGTCAAGAAGACCAAAAAGCAGGTCCAGACCTTTGCAATCACTGCGGTGGATACCATCGCCGGCGACCAGACGGGAGCTTTAAGCTGGGAGGTCTTCTCCGTAATCGACGCGTCCGGCAACGACCACATCATGACCCTCAGCAGGGTCGATCCCGCTGCACTCACCGGCGAGGGCAACGACACCTATTTCGAGCTCAAGTGCGATATGTTCCACAATGAGAACGGCTATTCGAACAACCGTTGCGCCGAGAGCGCCAAATTCAACGGCATCGAGGGCGATAACTTCAAAAAGGCCATCGACGGCCGCACCAAGGAGTTCAAGCGCTCCGTTATCGAATACCTGCTCGCAAACCATTCCACCACGACCGAGCTGACGTGGGACGGCACGGTCATCGAGAACTTCAACGAGTCCACCCGCACCCTGACGTTTGGCATCAAGAACGCCACGAACGCAGCCGAGGATTCCCTGCCGAGCATTCTCGTCATCTACCACACCGACACCCATGAGTTCGAGGAGGTCGATGTCCAATGATGGACGTAGCCGCCATCAGGGTCGAAGCCCTCGATTACGCCCGCAATGAAGGCGTCCTCAACAAGGCGAAGCATCATCTCGTCGCGGTCGCAAAGTCTGTTGAGTGCAAGCTCGATGGCATCAAGTCCCCATCGGCCAGACGTGCGGGCGCGTCTTTCGCGCTGGCGCTCGGAATCATGCTGCTGTTCATGCTGCTGACCCCGCATTGCGCCGCGGCTTTCGGCTTGGATGACTTGGTCAACAAGGTCGGGGAAATGATCGGCTCTTGGACCGAGGCCATCGGTCAGGGCATCATGAAGTTCCTCAACGGAACCTTAGTCCAACCTATTGCCAACCTCATGCTCAAATGCACGCTGGGCGATATAAAGAATTGCGTCTCGGCGTCGGACTTGCTCTGCGACTTCGACCATCTCTTGGGAAATACGAGCGGAAAAATTAACCTCGCCGCCCTGGTCACCAACGTGTCCGACAGCGCCATCAAACCAGTCGCCGCCACCCTTCTCGCCATGGGCATGCTGCTCCAGCTCCTCAAGATTGCCAAGAAGATGGACCAAGGCGGCGGCATGATGCCCTCGGTCCGCGAGGTCGTCGCACTGTTCGTCTGGTGCGCCGTCATGATGTACATGGTCCGCAACGGCGTCGGAATCGTCAAAGACCTGTACTCCATCGTCTTGGAAATCATCAAGACCGCCAGCACGTCCGCCAGCTCGCTTGGGGCCAATGCCGGCACCGACTGGTGGAGCAAGGACAACCTTATCGTCTTCCCCGAAGACGGCAATATCATCGAAAGCCTGGTCATCCTGCTCGAAGTCGCCATTGCCTATATAGTCGCACAGTTCACCCTGGTCATCTCGTACGCCATGATGATCGGCCGCGCCATCGAGATCTACCTCACCGCCATGTTCGCACCCATCCCGTTCGCCCTCATGGGCTTCGATGAGACCCGCAGCTGGGGATGGGGATACCTCCGACAGTTCCTCTCGCTTTGTCTCGCCGGCGTCGTAATGGTCGTGGTCCTCTACATGTTCCCCTATCTGGTCGTGTCTGTCGTCGGCGATATCGGAACCGGCCTGAGCGGCATCGGGAATGTCGCCCATACGCTCGTCAAAATTATCGCCTGCTGTGGCGTAGTTGCCATGACCCTAGCTAAATCGACGCAGCTCGCCCGCGCAGCCCTCGGCGGCTGATAGCCATGGTCGCGGTCGATCCCGATACCGACCGCACGGTCGCCCTGCGCAAAGCCCGTTTCAAGGTGCGCCTGCGCAGGGCCGCCGAGGCGTGCGGTTACGAAAACCTGTACCAGCTCGGTCGCGTCTGCGGCATCAGCAAGGACTCCTTCAAGAAGTACCTGTCGGGGACGCGGCTTCCGAACTACGAATGCATCCTGCGGCTGGCCCTCGTTCTCGGTGTGCCCTGTGATTGGCTCATGGGAAGCGATGAGGGGCCGATGCTGCGCTCCGTGCTGAAAGCTAGGGAAATCGACGCTGCTTGGAAAAACAAAACCTCCAAGACCGCCCAACTGCCTTCTGAAAGGAGCCTCGATGATTCTCATACTCGCAGAGAAGCCAAGTGCTAAGCGCAACTTCGCTAAGGCCCTTGATGGGACTTCTGGAACCTATGGCGGGTCGCAGTATAAAATCTGCGCCCTCCGAGGTCATGTCATGGGGCTGCTCCCGCCCGACAAGCAGGTGCCTGCCGAGCAGTCCGAAGCCATGCAGAAATGGTCGCTGGAAGGGTTGCCCTGGGACCTCGGACAATTCGCTTGGAAGAAAGGCGTGCTCAAGGGCTGCTCCGATGTCATTTCCGAGTTGAAGCGGGAGCTTGCCGGGGTGGACGAGGTCTGCATCGCGACCGATGTGGACCCTTCCGGCGAGGGTGAGCTTTTGGCATGGGAGGCGCTCGAGAAGTGCGGTTGGCACGGCAAGACGAGCCGCATGTACTTCACCGACGAGGCTCCCGCGAGCGTCCAGAAGGCCTTCAAGGGCCGTAAGATGCTCGGGGCCATGGAGGAGGACGGAGACTTCGTCAAGGCCCACGTGCGTGAGCGCTGGGACCTCGCATCTATGCAGTTCGTGCGTGCCGCGACCTGCATCGCCCGCGACCACGGGTTTCATACGGTCGTGCGCGAGGGGCGCCTGAAATCCGTCATGGTGAAGCTCACGGGCGACCAGCTCGAGGTGTACAACGGCTATGTCAAGAAACCGTTCTTCGAGGCGCGATTCCGCGACGAGAACGGGAATGTCTTCGCGCGTACCTACGAGGACGGGGATGAGTGGCGTTTCGATAGCGCCGAGAAGGTCGATCTGGCCGCGCTCCATGAGTCGGCCGTGGTCGAGGACTCGAGGGCGAAGAAGCATACCGCACCCGGCAAGCTGCTCGACCTTGCGGGGCTATCGGGCATCCTCGCCCGCCGCGGACACAAGCCCGCCGATGTCTTGGCCTGCTACCAGAAAATGTATGAGGACCAGGTGGTCAGCTATCCGCGTACCGAGGACAAGCAGATCACGCCCGAGCAGTTCAACGAACTGTTGCCCCTCGTGGACAGGATCTGCGCGGTCGTCGGGGTCGATCCAGACATCTGCTCCCACAGGACCGCCCGCAAGACACACGTCAAGGAGGGCGGCGCTCACGGTGCCAACCGACCCGGTCCGAACGTCCCCGCTGCCCTCGCCGCGCTCGATGCATATGGCAAGTGCGCCCGCGATATCTACGTCGTGCTCGCCAAGAACTATTTGTCGATGCTCGCGGAGGACTATGAGTATGAACTCGTGAAGGCACACGTTGCCGATTTTCCCGAGTTCACGGGCTCGACGCAGATACCGCTGTCGCGGGGATTCAAGGCGATTTTCGATTCCGATGCATCGCAGGAGGAAGCCCAGGAGGGTGCCGAGAAGGAAAATACCGCCGAATTCGGCAAGACCGCCACGCCTTTCTGTTTCGAAGGCGCCAATAAGCGCCCGCAGAAGCCGACCATGAAATGGCTCACGAAGCGCCTCGAGAAGTACAACGTAGGCACGGGTGCCACGCGAACCAGCACGCTCGCCGAGATCACCAAGGACGAGAACCGCGCCCTCATGAGGGAGAAGAAGGGCACGCTGTCCCTCACCGATTGCGGCGCGGTGTCCTACAAATTGCTCGGAGGATGTCAGATAGCGTCGCCTGAAGCAACAGAGAGGCTCTTCAACCAGATGGAGGCTGTCGGCAGGTTCGAGTTGGATGCAAACGATGTGGTGAACTCCGTCACCGATATGGTTGTCCACGATATCGAGGTCATGAAGAAAAACGGCGAGAAGCTCGGCAGCTTGGGACCCGTTGGGTCCAAGGTCGTCGGGAAATGCCCGCGATGCGGTGCAGACGTCATCGACCGCGGCTCCAAGGCCAAGACGTGTAGCTGCTCCTCCAACAAGGGGAAGCGCGATAAGTGCGGCAAATGGGTCCAAACCGAAGGGTGCGGATTCGAGATTTGGAAGAGCGTGGCGGGAAAGAAGCTGACGGCGGCTCAGTTGGGCAAGCTACTCGAGGGCGGTACGACCGGGAAGATCTCGGGGTTCAAGTCGAAAACCGGTAAGGAATTCAGTGCGAAGCTCAAGCTGGCTGCAGATAAGTCGGGCAAGGTCGAGTTCGTGTTCGATGAGAAGGGGAAACGGAAATGAACGGTGAATTAGGGTGCCGCGACACGAGGGGTGCAATGGGTAGAGCGAATGAGGTCACGGTAATCGTGCTCAGGAAGCCCGATTGCGGCAGACATGTGGATAACGGCGAGGCGTTTCGGCTCGTCCGCCCCCTGTTCGAGACGAACGGGCTTGATGTCGGCGACTTCGCCAATTTGGCGAACGGGTTTCTGTTCTCCATTCGCCCTCGCACCGAATCATGGAACGGCACGGAGCGCGATGCCATCATGGCGGGACTCTCATGCCTGGGGTCTCTGGGGTTCTCCGGCTATATCGCACAGAAAGTCCTCGAGGACGAGGTGCCAATCGATGCCTGCGCGGTCGCCCTCGGGGTCGTCGCACTTGTCGCGGGTACGGCAGTCGTGGCGGGCGGCATCCTTGCCGGCATGAAGGGCATCCGCGCCATCGGCAGGCATCTGTTTGCAAGGAGGCTCGCGTGAACCAAGTCGAAGCCGAGTCCGAGGGTAACGGTATCCCTCTGCGCTTTGCCTTCATCGCGCCCGCGCTGTTCGATGTCTCGCTTCTCGGCGCGGGGCTGATGACCCTTTCGGCGGGTCTGCCCGAGGATATCGCGCATGCCGTTTCATCGCTGGTCGCACTTGCGGCCATGGCATGGCTGTACCGGTCTTTCGGACTTGGATTCAACCGTCTCGGGGTCGTTGCCGTGCTTTCCGCTGTCAGTGCCGGGGTCTTGCTGCAAGCCGTCTCAATCGGCACCATCGCGATAGTCTCTAAAATCGATACCGCGGCGACGGTCGCCATCACACTCCCCTATCTGCTACGGCTTTGCGTTATCGATCCGGTTGCGGAGGAGCTGTGCTTTCGCGGCGTCTCGCTGGCGGCATTGGAGCGGCGCGGCTTGCCGTTCTGGGTTGCGAACCTCATCCAAGCCGTGCTGTTCGCCTGCTTCCATTTCAATGTCGTGCAGTCGGCATATGCCCTTGTCTGCGCCTTGGTCTTGGGCGGTCTCAGGCAGCGCGACGGGATCGGCTCGGGCGTCATTGCGCACTGCGTCTGCAATTTGTCAGGGCTGTTCCTTGGCTTGGTTCTCGCCTACTTCGCCTAGCGAAAGGCTTTGAGGGAAATATTGTCGGCGTGTCGTTAATTCTTTCATGGTCTATCGCCGTGCTATCATCTTGGTATAGGCCGTACCCCAAGCGGCTTTCGAGATAGACAGGATGAAGACATGAAACGGTTCATTGTTTCTGCGATGACGGCTATCGCCGTTTTTGGTTTCAGCGCCGGCCTTGCCGGTTGCGGCATCGCCATACGGGGCGGTCAATCAAATGCCATTCAATCTGCGAGTGTGGAACCGGGCGATTCCTCGGTGAATATCAGCGTTGCCGGATATCGCCTGGGGCGCGGGTCTTGGGAGGTCAACGCCTCGACGGCAACGGGAACCTCAGTGGGCTCCATCGGTACACAGAAGGTGCTCGTCTGCGACCTGCTGCTGACGAACAATTCAAATGTCAAGACGGTAATCTCACCTATCGACCTGTTGTCGGCGACGCAGAGCGGCGATACCTTGCAGTATGGGGCTTTGTACGATGATGAGGGCAACTATCGGAACCCCGAGTCGGTCGAGGTCGAACCGGGGCAAACTGCGAGCGGGATTGCCATCTGGAATATCGACGACCTGCAGACACCTGTGAAAATCAAATTCAAGTGCGGCGGCGAGGTCCCGCTGACGATCATGCCAAGCAAGCTCACAGAGGGCGAGTAGGCAGTTGGGCGCCTTGTCGGTGTGGGGCTACTTTCGTCCCACTGCCGAGCGGGTGGACGGTAAACGTTGAGGATGAAAGCGGTAAACCGCTTTGAAAGGACCTGCTATGAGTCAGATTGAGAACAAGATGGACGATTTCATGCCCTTCGGGGGTGAAATTCGAAGCAAATATCCAGAGGACGATGAGACAGTTCAGCATGCCATCATCGATGCATGCTTCGCTGCATTGGATGACATTATGTATCCCATGGACGATTGGGGAAAGCGACCTTCGGAGTGCTAGGTGTTTTTCGCCGTGCAGCGCATGTACGGTGCCGAGGGGGAACGGGATTATTTCCTTCTCAGCGATGCCGATACAATCCCCGATGAGCACCCCTTTACACGCGATGGTGCAGACTGGGGTGAGTGCGGCGGAGCCCTTGCGTGTAAGGTCCTCAGCGAACCGCCGACCTTTCTGACGTTCCATGAACTTGCTCCCGCCGGTGTCGATATGCTCCGCGATGAGGACGGTTACCTCTTCGATGTGCCCAGCGAGGCAGTTGAGAAGGTCTTCGGCGATGAGACACTGTCTATGCCGTCGATGCTCGCGCTTCTGGAGGTCGAGCTGAAGGTCGATGATGCCCTTGCCGAGCTCCCGCCGCAGCCCGAGGCTACTGAGTCGCTCGATGAGCTTGTTAGTGCGAAGACCGAAGAGGCTTCGCTTGATGCCGAAGATGATCTTGAGCAGCGTGGGGACGCAAGCCGTTGACGGTTCGGCTTGGTGTGTAGCTCGGTAGGCGCATAAGGCGCTACCGAGCTACACGGATAAGAAGAATAAGAAGAAGAAAAATAAAAAGAAGGATAAGAACGAGGAAAAGCAGGGGGGATATATGGATGAGGAAGGGTCCGTAGCACATACGGCTATAAATCTAGTTCGCATATGTAGAAGTCGTTTACGCAATTGAGCCAGCTACTTGTGTCCCGTTGGGATTTCCGGCTTGTACCGAGCGCGATGATTCGAATGTGACCACCCTGACTGTCTGGAGGAACTATGAACCGCATCGGCTTGAAAGACTACCTGCTCAACGAGGCAAGCGATAGCGATTTGCTGGATTGCGCGAAAGTATACGACTGCTATCGCTTCAATGGATATGGACACCTCGAGTCCGTCAGCAACGAGAGCCTTCTCGAGGATGCCCGCGATGAAGTCGACAATATCATCGATTGGCTCGAGGGTGCCAGCCGATATGAGCTTATGGACGTCAGCTCCGATGTCGAGTTATTTGTCGATGCGAAAGATCCGTTCGAGATCATCAACGAGGTGGACTGTTCCTCCCACAACCATGGGAATGACATCGAGGTCAATTTGAGCCGCGGTGATAAAAAGGCAACACTTTGCTTCTCGAATTTCAACGGTACCAGCTGGAACGATACCGATGCGGAGAAGATCGGTATCGCAGAGGTGGCGTACGCCACAGCCAAGAGCTATAACGCGTACGCCAATGGCGCCAGCACCAAGGAGGTGCAGGCGACGTTTTTCAAGGAGAACGGGCGCAGGCTCTCAACCGCACGTGCAGACAAGCTGACGGACGCTTGCGAGAAGAATATGGACTCCCTGAAGCAAGTACTCAAGGATCCTGAAATCGCGGCGCTAGACAATCTGTTCAACGTTGAGCTTTGCAGCGAGACATATTGCGCGACACTTGCCAATGAGGCTTCGGAATGTAAATACATCGCATCAGCCCTCGAGAAGATGGGCTTCGATGTGGAAAACGACCGTGCCATCGAGAAGCATGCCGAGATTGAGCCCAAGCAGCGCATCGTTTTCGATAGGATGATCGGAAGAGTCGGCGATAGCTACCTTGAAGTGGTCAATCAGCTCGATAATTTCTTCGATACCGACCGCACCGGTCAATCTGAGTTCATCAACGACAACTGGGGAAACCCGATTCTCGTCAAGGGCGGTCGCAATGGATATGGCGATACGCCCTGCGTAATCACCGCCTATGAGGACTTCGTTGACGCGATGGACACCTCTCCGTCCGATACCGGCGGGGACAACATCTTCGCCGACTGCAAAATCGACGGCATCTGGGATGAAAACGGTTCGCTGATCCTGACCGGTGCGCTTCCCGACGGATACGCCACAATCTGTGAGCTCCTCGGTGCACACGCCTGCGCGGAGATGCGCCAGCTGACCGACAAGGGCGGGCGCCTCTATTTGGATCACCTGACAGTTGACGGGTTCCATCTTCCCAAGGATGGCATCGAGGCGATGGGGTTCGTCTACCGAGAGGGAGATGAGAGCTCATTCATCCATGACCTGTGGGACAACCCCGAGATGTGCTCCCGCCCGCGTTTTGCCGAGAAGGCACTCGATATGCCCGCCGAGGAATACATCATGCATCACGATGGCGTGAAAACCGAGTTCCAGATTACCGAGGTCAAGAAGGATTCGTTCGCCTATGAGCAGGGCGCACGCTACGATGCTAAGGTTCTCACCAATGGGCATGACTGCGGTAACGGTCGTTTCTGCGCCGATCTTAGCGAGGCGCATGAGTTTTGCCAGCAGTTTGCCGACAGTGTGGTTGGGCTTGGCGAGAGCCTTGACGATATGTGCGAGGATCGTTGCGAGGTTGCCTCTCTTGCGCAGGATGTCGATGCGGGCAATCGAGACCAGGAAGATAGGAATCACGACAATTCGGAAATCGGAGAGTAGCCATGTATAAAATCCATGGTTTCCAGGACAAGGATCAACTTCTCGAGACGCTCGTCAAGGAGAACAGCATGACGTTCTTCCCTGAGTTCAACCTTCTCGCAGTCACTTCGAGCCCTGCCCTGTTCCGTGGGCCGATGAGCAGGGAGACGGCCATCTTCAACGTTACGGCGTCCGAAATCTCCAGCGGTGAGTTCTTCAAGGGCTGCGACTATGTGTCCGACTTTGTTTTCAAGGACGGGCGGGATAAGGCCTTCGCCATCATCGATTCATACGAACAGGATTCCGATGGATTCACCTTCCACGACCGCCGAATCGATATGCTATCCCGCCTGTTCTCGTGGAGTTCGACCATCACTGCCGGCAGCATTCCCGATATGGTACGTCGCGCCTCTTATTACCAAAAACACCTGATGTCGAATCGGGAGAGTTTTGAGCTGTCGCACGGCAAGCCGCTTTCCGAGATATCGGAGCGTCCGGTCGGGGCGGACGCCAAGGAGCTGCTCGATAAGCTCACGTCGAGTGAGACGGTAAGCTATTTCCCCGAGTTCAACCTCCTCGTCACGACCACGGAATACGACCCGCTCGGTCTTCATGACCGCGATACGTGCGTCTTCAACGTCTTCCCGTCCGAGCTTGCCTACGAGAAGCTGTTCCATGGATTCGAGAACGTAGCCGACATCCCCTACAGCGGACCTGTCGTCGACCCCATCGCCTTTCAGCCGACCTTTATCGACTCTGCCGAGCGGGACCGCTCCAACGATGTCGACCTCGGCAGCCTGGCTATGCTCCTGCCCGGCAGCGACGTCATCAGCACGCAGTCCGTCCCCGAGCTTCTCGAAACGATGGCAGATCGTTTCGGCATCGAATCCGAGGAACGTGCCCTCAACGCCGATCGGGCGCGGGCGGAGGAATGCATCCGCGCGGGCGTACCGAATATTCAAGTCGAGATCGATAGCACCAACGACGATAACTTCATCGAAGGAACGGTGACAGTCGAGGGCGAGTCCTGCTATTTCTATCGCCCGAACAGCATCCGAAGTACGGAGGATTACGACTCGGTCGTCTTCGAGCCTTTCCGTCCCGATGGGTTCGAGGGCGATATCGAGGAAATTGAGCTGCCCGCCGCAATCGATCAGAACCGCGAGCTCGCCGAACTGGTCGTGTCCGTGGCGACCGAGCCGTATATGGATCCCGACAAGGCGGACATGCGCGAGCAGAGCATCGATTCGCTCTGTGAGGAGAAGACCGAGGTGTCCGAATCGATGAGGTACGGCATGGAGGGCGTCGGCCTTCCCATGCTCGATGCCGCGGAGCATCTCGCGAACTACTAGGTTTCGGCTGGATTGATAAAGGGGCGTACCCGATTTGCGGGTACGCCCCTTTATTGTTTTCGGCGGAAGATTTTCAAGACCGGTTTCCTATCTTCTACTTCCGTCCCATCATCTCGTCGCCCGTTCCTAGGCTCCCATACTTTGAATCAATACGAATGTAAGAACGATGGGAGCCATCATGGCCTTGGTCATCAACCTGCACGGCCCGAATACCAACACGCTCGGCAATCTCACCGCAGGTGCCCTTGCGGAGATGGGCTACAGTACCGCCGCCGTACCGTCCTGCCGCCGAGAGATGGAGCTCGCTGCATTGAGCGGCAATGAGCAGGCAATCCGGCTCACGGACGGCTCCCTCGAAAGTTGCGTCGAGCTCGCGTCCATGCAGGCCGAACGTAACCGGCGCTTCATCGACCCCGATCTGGATGTGGCGATCGTCTGCGGACCTGTGGTCGATAGCTTCTGGGGCTATAAGGGAGACCGCGAGGACTCCTTCTACCGCGCCGCCATCGAGACGGCGCTTGAGCTGGATGCCGCCCAGTACGAGCTCGTCCCCAGCGGCAGCCTTACCGAGCATACCCTTGCTCAGTTCAGGTCCTTTCTCAGGGATTGCGGGGTCAGGCCGCGAATCAGCGGACAGCTCGACTACGGATACCACGACATCATCGATATCGTCCGCAGCGAGGTCGCCCTCGACCGCAAGGAGCATCCCGTGAAGGATGTCGAGAAGGTCGATGTCGCCCCCGATTGCGAGAAGGTCATCGCTGGCTTCAAAAATGCGGCGATCAGCGTGCAGGAGGCCATCAAGTCCCTTCCCGAGGGAAGCGAGATGCGAATGAAGCTCGAGAGCATGGTCGACCGCGCCTTGGAGGACGGCTACGGCGGCATCCATATCGAGACCGTCAGGAAACCTACGGGTAAGACGATGAGTCTGGGCGACTTGGTTCAGTCGGAAGTCGATGCCGCATCCAGGCGCAAAGACGTCCGCGACGAGGTGGTTGCTCGCGAGGTGGAACCCGCCGAGTCGAAGGCTGTTGAAACCCACGGGCGGGATGAGGAAAAGGGCAAGGAGAACAAAGATAAAGAGAAGAAGAATAAAAAGGAAAAGGAGAAGGATATGGTAGACGAACCCGAGTCGAAGAAGCCCGAGTACATCAATATCAGCTTCGAGAACAAGGACGTCCGCGTGAAGCCGTATACGGATCGCAACGGCTACGAGCGCCTGCGCATCAACATGACGATGCCGAAGGGTACCGTTGTCGGGGATAAGGACCTTTCCGGCATGAAGGTCTCCATGCCCGCCCGTGAGTTCATGAAGCAGGTCAAGGATGCCGGAAAGGCGGTCAAGTACGGATTTCGCTCCGATCGCGACGTGCGCTTCTTCAAGTACGATGAGCAGAATCAACGCATCGACTATCCCGGTGAGGGCGATGCGGCAATCATGCCGAGTGACTTGGCCGCCGCTGTGTCGGCGGCCTATCAGGGCAAGGAAGCCGCTAAGCCGGAGCTACAGCGCAGCGCGAGCTACAAATACACGGGACTCACCTTCGCGCCCTGCGATATGAAGGTCAAGACCGTTCCCGTTGAGGACGGACCCGATAAGAACTTCCTGCTGTGCAAGCTGCCTCCCCACACCATGGTCGGCAACCAAGACCTCGGCGGCATGATCGTGAGCAAGTTCCTCACGGACAGACAGTTGCCCTATGCACAGTCCGGTAAGCCCTTCACGGCGAGCTTCAAAACTGAATCGCCCGTCCGCGTCTATCCTGTCAGCGGCGAGGATTCCCGCGACAACTTCGACTATGACTACCGTAACCCGCAGGAGTTCAGCGCAGGTGCCTTGGTCGCCGGCATCGAGGACGCCTACGGTGCACGCCTGCTCAACGCTAAGGGTTACGAGGACAAACTCGCGGCGGCTGGCAAGGAAATGAATCCCGCCGCTGCCGAGGCCAAGCAGATGCTCGAGGACCGCGATGCCGCTGCATCGCGCCAGGGCAGCAAGGCCGCGGCCTTGGAATATCACCAGACGGGCGGCGGCGAGGACGCGCCGCTGAATGATCTGTGCGATGTGAAGAGCAGCGAGGCGGCCGAGGTTCAAGGTGAACAGCCTTATGTAATCACAGGGCCCGAGCCCGAGCTCTACGACGAGGATGTCGAGTTCTAGAGCACGGAAGGCAGAGCATTGCGGAGGGTGAACCATTTCGGGTCGCCCTCCAAGTCTATTTCTGTCCCCTCAGGGCTGTCTGCCATACATGTTCGTAAAGTCAGGATATACGATCGCAGAAATTTCGAACATGATGGGAGCGGCGTCGATGCGAGAAATACCCATAGACAATCTCGAAGGCCTAAAGGTACCCGATGCGGTTCTCCTCTGCCGCCGAGGAGATTCTTGGGTAGCGGAGAAAGACGGGTCGCGGGCGGGTGACTTTGTGTCGAGTCTCGTCGGAGATTCCGAGCGGCTCTACCCCGAGCCAAACGGGCAGCTCGTTCTCTCAGATGATGGAGGCAACACTGCGTCTGCTCGAATCTCCGCTATCCCGAGCAGCCTGTTCTCCATCACGGAAAAGGTCCGCGAGCTTCGGAATATCCCATCGGAGAAAAGCTACGAGATGCTACTGGGCAAGGCAGTCGAGAGCCATAAGCTCATCAACCTCGCCCGTCTCGCAGCCGTTGTCCCCAAGGCTGCCGCGGCGGTACCTACCCGAACCGACAGGCATATAGTCTTGGCACATGGCCCGGCACGGATGGAAGAGCTCGCCGACGACATCGGTGTGAGTTGGGCACGCGAGGCGGTTTCGCGAATCGCCGACCCATCACACTTTCCGGATGTCGAAATTCCGAGCGGGCTGACCGATGAGATTCTGGACAGCGCACGCACCGCGGCGGGCGAAAACAGGGGCGCCTATGAGGATTATTGCGCAGATCTTGGGTTTGCGTGTGACGTCATCCGCTCTGCTTTCAGTCGCGACCTCGAATCCGAAGCCGAGTTCTACGATTCGAGCGCGACCGATAACGTCCGCGTCCTGCTCGACTGTATCGACACGTCCAAATGCATCGTCATCCTTAAGGACTCGGCTTCGGGATTTTGCGAATACCTGTTTTCAGATACCGAGTCCTTCATCAGGGCACAGCCGCGCAGTGTCGGCGAGTTCGCGGCCGAACTCGTCGCTGGGCGATATCGACTCGACGACGATGCGCGGGATTTCGAGCTTGTCGTAGAAGGCGGTAAGCTCATCCTCGATGAGACACCGAGCATGGCACACGGCAACGGGAAATATGAGGTCCTTTTCATCGCCAAGTCGCTGAGCGACAGGGTGATTGCCATGGAAAATGACGACCTCGGGCGGGAGATGTCACGCTTGCGGATGCGCCGAGGTCTTCCTGCAGAGAACCTTGTCGTGCGCCTGGCTGAGATGAGCGGCGATGTCGCATGCGTCGAGCGGGATATCTGCGCGGTATTCGGCTGGGATTTCTCCGGGAACGGGAGGATGGAATCGCTCGATGACCTCATGGAGGCCGTCGAGCTCGATTCGGCGCAGCCCTATGGGCGCGGCGGCAGGGATAAAGCTGGATTTTAGGAGGGAAGAAATGGATATCGATATCCAAGGCACGGAAATCAAACCCGATCCGAGGGGCAATGTCGAACTCACGAGGTTCGGCTCGACGGCGATACTGTTTTGCGGCGGTGACGAGCCGTTTATGGTCGTGAAGGGATATGACGGCAAGACCGGCGAGTGGACGGGCGATTCCGTTCGTGTCGATGATCTGTCGGTAGCATGGGATATCGCCGACCCTGAAATCATCGAAGGCGCTACCGTCAAATGGAAGCGTTCCGATGTGGCGGGCATTCTCGAGGACAGGGGGATCGAGGCGAATGATTGGAACATTGATATGGCCATCAAGACGCCCGATCTAGAGAACTCCCCTTTTTGGCTCGGCAAATTCTCCAAGGACGGTGGCGAGGATTACCTTAATTTGACCATCACGCAGCTCTGCTCCATCGGTGCGCTGGACGTCCCCGAGGGGTTCAGGCTCGAGGAGGGATTGGATGACATCGCCGAGCGCATGGATGAGTGCTGCGCCGGCGATAAAATCGGCACTATGACTCAGACTATGGGACGCTAGGGTTTGCCAATCCGGTAGACCTGCCGCTGCGGCAAGAAGGTCAGCGCCTGCGCGTGTCTCCGTATCCTGTTCGGCAAAGAGAGACTTCTATGAAAAGAGACCAAATGAACGAACGGGACAGTTTTTTCGAGAGGACCGAACAACAGGTTCTCTTCTACCTATACGAAAACAGAGACCATACCGTGAGCCGCGCTGAGCTTCGAAATGGCATCATGGCCGCACCGGTCGAATCAACGTTCGAGTCGATTTTGACTTCCCTTGAGGTCAAGAAGCTCATCGAGTTCGATTCTTACGGCAATGTGGCGATTGCATAGGAGGTATCGATGATAGTCAAAGGTTCCTGCGATATAGCGCTTAGCCGCGATGAGCTTGTCGAGATGCTCGCCAAGCTGTACCTGCTGGACGGCGGCTATTCTTCCTTCAATCTCGTGCCGTCCACTGAAATCGCCAAGCTGATCGTCAAGAAATGCTCCGTGAGTGCGACACGCTGTGAATTCTCCCTCTCCCTCACCGCATTGCAGTCGATCAGGGTATTCGCCCTTCTCGAGAAGGCGGCGGGACGGCACATCCCGACCGAGGCGTACCGACGCGCCGATGCGGACGCCGATGAGATTTCGGATCGTTGCGATCCGAGTCGCTTCAAGTTGACCCCCTCGGAACGGGAATTCTATATGGCGGCTCTCGATGCCCTCGAGAAGTCGGTCGGGCAGCGCGTCACCATCCGAGAGCTGTCGAATCAGGCAGGCGTCCAGTACGAACCGTTCCGCCGCTTGGTGAAGCGGCTCGAGCATATCGGCTATATCGAGCGCTTTGGCAAGCTCACCGCCTCTTTCGACCGCGACCGTGCAATGGAGCTGTTGCGCATAGGCATCTAGATAGACTTTTGGAGCCATCGCATGGATAACTTCGGCAACATCCACCCCCTCGCCTTCGAGCCTGTCAGGAAAATCCTAGCGGCAGCATATAGGTCGCGTGATTTCAGGGCGGCGGATGAGGTTATCGTACGCAACACGGTCAAGGAGGCCGTCATAATCCACAGGCTCGTCAACGGAGCCATGGACGCATACTGCTGGTCAGGCGCGCGCGGTACCTCTTATATGCTCTCTCGTACGTCCCATCCGGGATACACGCTCCAGCTTACCATCTTTCATCGAGGTCATGCGTGGGGAGATATCAATGTCAAGCATGCCGGCAAGGGCGAGCTCAGTTTGCCAGATGGCGTGTGTGCGGTCGGTATCGAGCATGCCGATTCTGGCATCGAGGAGGAGCTTGCCGAGCGATTCGGCATCTATATCACACCCGATGTGTATGAGCGGTTCGGCTGCGTTGGCGATGGGCCCGAGCGCGGGGAATCCGTTCGATTGGATGCGCGGGATGCTATCCGCGAAATATCGAGTCAGGAGCGTTAGTAGGCAACATCCACTACCGCGCCGTATACATCGTGAAGACATCGGCATTTCGATGAACAATTGGAGCCATCGCATGGATATCAATCGCAACATCTTCCCCATCGCCTTCGAACCTGTCGAGGAACTCATCGATGCGGCGTACATCTCCGATGACTTCACCTTGGCGGATGCGGCAATCGCCCGCAACACGGTCAAGGAGACGAACATGATCTCAAGGCTCGTAAACGATGCCATGGATGCGTATTGTTGGTCAAGCGGTCGCGGCGTCTCGCATATGCTCTCGCGCACGTCCCATCCGGGGTACACGCTGCAACTCACCGATTTCTACCAAGGCCGCGCAATCGGCGATATCGATATCAAGCACGCGGGGGAACTTTGTCTACCCGATGGCGTATGTGCAGTGGGCGTGGAGGATGCGGATTTGGGCATCGAGGAAGAGCTTGCCGAGTGTTTCGGCATCTATATCACGCAGGATTCTTACGAACAGTTCGGTCGCGATAGCGATGGACTCGAAATCGATGGGGTCATTCAGCCTGAGCGTCGCGGCACGGAGTGCAAATTATCAAGTGATGAGCGTTAGGAGACAACATGGGAACCCACCATCAGCCGTACTTTCTGGAGCAGGCCAAAGAAGACCTCGTACACCATAGCGCCGCTTGGGTCGTGAAGGAACCGGAGCGCTCCCCTATCTTCGTCGACTGCCATGCGGTCGAAGACCCCTCCCTTGGCCGCGGCTGGGATCTGCAGGTAGCGGTATGGAGCCGCGACGAGGCGGGCATCTGGTCGTGCGGCGAGGCGATTCAAGACCGCGGCTCGCTTAGCGATGCGCACGATGCGGCAAGGTTTGCCGAGACGCTTGCAGGGGCTTCGGGCGCTGCCACCATGATCCCCTATAATGTCTTCGAGGAGGTTGTCGACGAGCATGACACGAACTATCTCATCGCGCTTGCTATCTGCATCGACCAGCTGCCTGACTTCGTGACGGATGACGAGGTCTCGAGGCGAATCAGGCTCAACGCCGACCAGGACATGGATGAGCGGCGCGGGCTTACCGTCCGTGAGCAGGACGGGCCATCCGTCTCGCGCGATGAGCTGGCCGAGGTGTACGGGGATCAGGCGGGAACGGCTGAGGTGGAAGTTACCTTGGAGCGTTGAGGTGTGCCTTTGCGGCACGAGGGGTTGCCACCTCTCGCCGTTTGGGATACTTGAACAGATGGAGGGTCATGCTCTACAGCTTTCCTGTCTCGCCCTCCATCGTGTTTGGGGCACCGTGCTGGGTGATTTCATCTGGCACGGCTTTTTTGTACGGGTTTGGGGTGAGGGGTAATGGCTTGGGTGGATGGCTGGACGCTAAGTGCATTAGAAGAATGAGAATAATAACAAGTTGCCGTACTAAGGGACGCCAAGAAAGGCGTCCCGTTTGCTGTTCTAGGTGAGGTGCTAATCGCTTTGGGGTGCCGCTGCGGCAAGAGCGCCCCAAAACCCCGTGCCGCCCCTACGCTTTGGTCGTTTCTATTAACCCTGAGCGAAGGGAGCCGCATATGCATGCAGCGGCAATTTCGCCTCGGGGGGGGGGTATCTCCTAGAGGTACCCTTCTCCGAGGGCAATCTATCATCGAGTACGTCCTGATCATCGCGGTCATCGGTCTGGTGATCGTGTTCGCGGGACCTCAGGTCTCGGGCGCGATTCGAAACCAGTTCAACCTGGTCGGCAACACGGTGAACAGCGGGACGGCCGGCGGCATCGAGGGAGGCGCGTCCGGCGGAGGCTCCACAGGCACCGCTTCCGCGACCGTCCAGGCGGCTGTGGCCAAGAACCCGAAGGACTGGACGCTGGATGAACAGGAGGCGGTTGCCAAAGACATTGCCAAGAACGGTATATCGTCTATCGCCTACGCCAAGGCGAAGGCCGCCATGGACGCGGGAACGAAGTTCTCGATCAAGCTGACGAACGGCCAGACGCTCGAGTATAAGATTATCGGTATCAACCACGACGACCTCGCCGACGGCTTCGGCAAGGCCGGGTTGACGTTTTGGGCTGTGAATGACGCAATCGATGCCCATCGGATGAATGCAAAGAACTCGACCAGGGGCGTCTGGGAGAAATCTGAGCTGCGCCAGAAGATGAACTCAGGCGAGATCTGGAACCTCATGCCGTCCGATTTCCAGTCCAAGGTGAAATCGGTCAGGAAGCTCACGAACAACGTCAACGGAACCGATAAGAACGCCGCAGTCACGGCTACCTCGGATAAGCTCTTCCTGCTCAGCTATTCCGAGATCGTCCCTACTTCCTATTGGGCATCCAGCTATCCTTGGACCTCCTCTGAAGGGACCCAGTACGAGGCGTTCAAGGGCAAGGTGACGAATAACCATGCAGAGAACGACTGTCTGGCTATTAGTTTCAGATATAAACTGAGCTGGTGGCTGCGTTCGGCATCTCCGACAAACGCCGCGGGCATCCTTTCGGTCAACATCAAAGGCAATCCGTCGCTCAACGACAATCCGCCGCGATTGAATTACGCCCTCCCGGCTTTCTGCTTCTAATCCTTTCAGGCAAAAGACCGTGCTTCAGAAATGGCCCGCGTAATCCTGCGCGGGCTTTTCTTTTGGCGATGCTGCATCGGTGATGCCGTAGCGGCAGTACGTTATGGGTGGGCATTGGGGTTCGGTATGTTTGGCATGGAAGACCCTCAATATTCCGAAAGGATAGACATGGAACAAATGACCGATGCCATGATGCCGTTCTTTACGCTCGCTATCGTCCTGTTTGGCATAGAGACCGTGTTCGACATGTTCTGGCGCGAGCATAAGAAGGCTAAGCGTGAGCGTGAGCGCGAGAAAAAGCGGGAGAAGCGGCGACTGGAATATCAGGACCGCCGTATGGCCAACGATGCCGAGCATGCGAAGGTAACACGCGCGATGCGTTACGACGTGCTTCGCCGCGATGGGTTCCATTGCGTGCGCTGCGGGCGGGGTCGCGAAGATGGAGTGAAGCTGCACGTTGACCATGTGGTTCCCGTTTCGCGCGGCGGTAAGTCGGTTATGGACAACCTCCAGACCCTTTGCGAGGACTGCAACTGCGGCAAGGGAAACAAATACGTTGAATAGGAGAATAGGAGAATCGGCTATGTTTCAAAACGTTCTCGGTTCGGATGGCAGGATGCACCTCGAACGGCAATTCGGCAACCAGAGAATCGACCTCACCACGGGAGACGTCAAGACGGTCACCCCAGGATTCGGAGGCATGAACACCGTCTTCGATGAGGACGGCGTCCATGCCGAAATGCAGATTGGGAACATGCGCCAGACGCTCGGCAAGAACGGGTTCGACTGGATGCTCTAGGTTGGGTTTGCCGCTACAGATCTGTTTCTAATCGTACGGTATGTTGATTCTGCTCTGATGTTATCTTCGGGACGGGCGGAATCATATTGAGCGGGGGTCAGAATGACCCTACTTAATTTTTACGGCTGGCTGGGTTAAGTTTTGGCTTGTGCAAAATCTCAACTCAACGGGCGGCTGCTTATGAACACCTACAAAGACGTGACCCGCAGGGAACAAATCGCAGGACGTGACATCGAATCCGGGGACAAGGAGCTCGGAGTTCGCATTTGGCGAATCATGAGAAAAAAGGGTATGAACCAGAGTTCGCTCTCTGAGGCTTCTGGGGTATCCAAGAACATTATCACTCGCCTGCTGACGGGTCGCAGAATGACCTCCTTCGAGAATATCGAGAGGATCGCCACGGTGCTCGATGTCTCGCTTGACGAGTTCAGGCCACCTGCGCATCGCCCGCGCAGGGAATTTGCGGGTTCAGTCCAGACAAAGCAAGAGGGCAAGGTCGATGCGTCTCGTCCGAATGGCGAGGGCGACCCTGAATCAGATGGCATCAACCTCTACAAATAGGAAGCGATTTCGTGAAGAAGTATTTCGTTCTGGTCAATAAGGAAGGCCTGCCATATATCTCCATCAAACGAGAGCCAAACAACTGCCCGCTCGTCGGCATCTGCTCCGATCTGGCAAGCGCCAAATCGCTCATGAAGGCATTTCTCGAGTCGCGCGACAAGGGGAAAGGCATTAAGCCCGAATAGCGCGAGATGATTCTAATAGCTGTGTTTTAACGGTCGGCCGATACAGTCGACCGTTTTTTATGGCTCCCCTTTCAGGCGGTTCTCTAAAAACCACCAAGTTATGAAGGAATGTGATTGCCGCTGCGGCACGACATATTTTCTCGCTTGACGGAGCCCGATTATGTTCGCCGGGGGAGCGCGCCCCTCGCCTTCTATCGTTCTCTACTGAGAGGATTCATCCAATGGATTTCGTCAACTCCGCATGCGCCCGCGCCGTGGTCGCCAAGAACCAGCTCAAGAACAAGCTCGTGCGTGACTTCCGCGCCGCCAAGGCCGGCGAGCTGTCCGGCCAGGGCCTCATCGAGTACGTCCTGATCATCGCCGTCATCTCGCTCGTCGTCGTCTTCGCCGGCCCCGCCGTCGCAGGCGCCATCCGCAATCAGTTCAACAAGATTGCCACCACCCTGACCACCGGTACCACCTCCGGTTTCGGTGCCTAGTCGCCAAGACTTCGTCTATGCCCGATGGACGGGGCGATTCGTCTCGTCCATCGGGCATATTTGCCCTATTTATCTCCGCTAGAGAGGAACACTCCAATGGATTTCGTCAACTCCGCATGCGCCCGCGCCGTGGTCGCCAAGAACCAGCTCAAGAACAAGCTCGTGCGTGACTTCCGCGCCGCCAAGGCCGGCGAGCTGTCCGGCCAGGGCCTCATCGAGTACGTCCTGATCATCGCCGTCATCTCGCTCGTCGTCGTCTTCGCCGGCCCCGCCGTCGCAGGCGCCATCCGCAATCAGTTCACCAAGATTTCCGAGACCTTGAACACCGGTACCGGTACCGGCTTCGGTGCCTAGTGGCTGAGCTGCTTGCATTTTTCGGCACCGTCCGTTTCCCAAAGACGGCTGGTGCCTTTTCTTTTTAGACAGAGACTGACAGGAGACCCTATGACCGCAATCAATGGAGTAATAGGAGGTATCGGCGCGGCGTTCATCCTTGCCGCTGCCATCTTCTCGCTCGCGGCGAAGAAGCGTGATGCGGAGGAAGTCGATACCGCACAGATCCATGCCATCGAGAACGGTCTTGAGACGGACGCCGAGTGGGTCGAGGAAATCCGCGACGGGGCGTTCAAGGGGCTCGTCAGCCCTTCTGTCGCCCGCGCCGCCTGCTCCGCCTGCGATTTCAGCGATGAAGACCTCGTGGGTATCGAGAAATCCTATAAGTTCTGGGGCGGCCGCGAAGACGGCCGCTTCGATACGGGCTGTTCGGATTGGCTGCTGGGAGTCGGCCTTGTCGGCGGCGTCGCCGCCGGTGCCATCGCCAGCGCCTCGACAGAGCCCTCCTTCGGCTTCTGGGTCGCCACACTCATCAGTATCTGCATCAATGATTTCAGGTACCGCCGCATCGACCTCTACTCCATCGCCTTTCTCGCCCTCTTCGGACTTTTTATGGGCGGCGGCGCGAATATCCCGCAGAGGCTCGCCCAGGGGGTCTGCCTTGTCGTGGTCCTGTATCTGGCAGCTTGCGGCGCGGAAATGGTTTGCGGGAAAGAGGCGTTCGGCCTAGGCGATGTCCTTTTGATCGGAGCAGTGGGCGCATCGGCCGTGTACAGTTCAAACGCCATTCTGGCCGCATGCCTTGCCCTGCTGGCCGAGTGTTCCATTATCCTCGCCGTGCTGAAGATCAGGAAATCGGATACGGCGCTGCCTTTCGCTCCCCTCGCCTTCCTACCTGCGCTCGCCTTCGTCTTGGTTGCGTGATGCCATGAAACGTTTTCCAAATTGCCATCGATGTGAAGGACAGTCGCTCGTCGAGTTCGTCCTGTGCGCCCCGCTGCTCATCATCATGCTGTTTGCATTGCTGGACGGGTCGGCCTACTACCGCAGCGCCATGTGCGTGCGCACGGCAGCCACCGAAGCGGCCGCGTTCTACACGAAGCGGCCCGATGCATCCGATGCCGATGTCAAGGCCCATGTACTCGCTTGCGTCAAGGGAACCGAAGGCATCGAGTTCTCCTTCAGCACGGAGGACGCCGGTGCTGCGGAGAGCGACTATACGATGCGCGTCAAGCAGTCCAGCGGCTGGAAGACTGCGGATGTGAAGACCGTTACGAAAAGCAAGGCGTTCACCTGTAAGAAGACCATTAAGACCTTCCTGCCCTCGCTTTTCGGCGAGGGGAATACCGCCACTGCCACGGCGACCGTGGTGGGCAGCTCCTCGGAAGAAGGTGTGCTGCAATGAGATTCCATCGGCTTCGCGGCCAGACGACCGTAGAGTTCGCCTTTGCGGGCATCTGGCTCATCCTTTTGATGATGGCCGTGCTGTGCTTCGGCTTCATCACCTTCCAGAAGTCCTCATTCGACTACCAGGTATCGCATATGGCAGACGAGCTTCCCAGCGGTTGGGAGTCCATGGATGCCAAGCGGGTCGTGAAGAGCTGCGTCGCGGCCGCCTCGGGGCTTTCCGAGGACGATATCGAGGTCAACTCCGCCGAGATCCATCTCGAGGACAAGGGCAGCACCGACCTCGGCAACAGCACCGCAGTGCAGCTCGGAAGCGAGCTGAAGACGACGACCGCCAGCTATCTCGACATCAGCGCCGATATCACCGTCCACCTGGGTCGAGGTATCGGATTTGCGGGTGCCGGTGGTATCCCCTACCGGAGATGCGTCAGGCAGAGCTTCACCGTCGAGCGCCGTTGGGAGGTGGCATAGATGGAACGATTCGGCAAGGGAACCACACGCGGGCAGGCGCTCGTCATATTTGTCCTAGTCGCCGCCGTCCTCGTCATGGTGCTGGGGCTGGCGATCGACGCGTCGGGCGCTTGGTGGAAATCGCAGCGTCAAAACGATGCGATTGAAATCGCCAAGGAATCAGCCCTTTCGCGCAGCAACGAAATCAAGTTCAATGCCACAGACTCGACCCGCGCCCTCGACGAGATCATCTATTCGTCCCTGACGGAGAACCTTCGCGACCTCGGCGGCTCAGAGGTCTCCGTGACCTCGTGGGAGGTACCCGAAACCAAGACCGGTAGCATGAACAGGCTTATCGGAGTCGAGGTCTCGGTTACCGGCACGTACAGGTGCGTTTTCGCCCAGACGTTCGGGTTCGCCTCGGTCCCCGTCAAGAACACCATCACGTTCACCATCAACCCGTATTCATCTACCGAGGTCTGGCGGCAGAACTCCGCCGGCCATGGCTGCAAGCTTGTCAAGTCTGCAGACAAGTCGGTGGGTCAGGAAACCTATACGACGCTCAGCATGGCCTCGGATATCTCCGATGCGCTGAACGATGCAATTAACAAGGGACTCGCGGAACTCTCGTGAGTACCGGAGCCATAAGCGATGAGACAGGCGCTCGCGGCGCCGGAAAGGAACACCATGTTCAACAAGAAGGATAAGGATCCCATTGAGCCTCTGGAGGGCGAGGAGGTCAAGAAAAAGGGATTTCCCGCGTTCGGTCGCAAGAAGGAGAAAGACCCTGCGGCAAAAATCGTGACGCCCGAGAAACGCCGCCGCCAGCTCTCTTGGCTCTGCGGTGCGTGCGCTGCGGTCGCGGTCGGCTCGCTGGCATTTGCGGCCGTGGAGTTCACCGTAGCCCAGGATACGGTCGCCAAGAGCCAGGCGGACATGATCGAAATCGTCGTTCCCAAGGAGACCATCAAGGCGGGAACCCCCATCACCGCCGACATGCTCGAGGAGGCGCAGGTACCCAAGCGCTACGTGCCCGCCGATGCGGCCGATGGGTCGAGCAAGTCCGATCTTATCGGCAAGGCTCCCGTCGGCGACTTGTCGGCCGGCGTGCCGATCTCCATGGGCACCGTGCAGGGTTCGTCCAACCCGTCGTCCATCTCGCTCGCGCTCGCTTCCGGCCATGTCGCGCGAACCTTCTCGCTCGATGCTGCCGCCAGCATGTCGCCGCTGCTCAAGCCGGGTGACTATGTCACCATGACCGCGACCTTCAAGTCCGGCAACGGCTCCACGCAGCAGACCGTCGCCTACCAGAACGTCAAGGTCCTCGCAACCGACGCCACGCTCCAGAGTTCCGACGGCTCTTCGCAGAGTGCCGGCTACTCGACCGTCACCCTTGAGCTGACGCCCGAGCAACTCTCTGAAATCGGCACCGCCGATTCCATCAGCCTCGCCGCCCAGCCGCTCAGTGAGAACCCGAAGGACGATTCCGACCCCGATGCCCTCGATGCGCAAAGCGATAGCGATTCCGGCACCGCGCCTGTCGTGGACGCAGACGATACCCCGGCTGAGGAGTAAACATGCTCGATAAGATGTACGACAACGCCGTCGCCGAGGTCATGTCGCGATGCGCCAACGACCTGCAAAATCAGGTGGCTCTCGTCGGAAAGGTGTCCGACGGCATCGAGCGCCTGCAAGACCGCGCTCTCGCATACGTCAGCCGCTCGCCGGACTTCGAGGACGCGGATGAGGACGTGAAGCGCCAGGCGGCCAAGTTCGTCGTAGACGACCTGTTCCAGCTCGGCCCCATCGAGGAGTTGCTCTGGGACCCGGAAGTATCGGAAATCATGGTCAACTCGCCCGACCAGGTCATGGTCGAGCGCCGCGGTAAAATCACGCTCTCGGACGTTCATTTCTTCGATGAGGAGCATGTCCAGAGAACTATCGCACGAATCGTCTCCTCGGACGGTCGCAGGTGCGACAACCAGAGCCCGCTTTGCGACTGCATGCTGCATCGCGCGGGGGCGCCGTTCGACGGCAGCCGCGTCAACGCCGTGGCCTTCGGTATCGCAAAACATTGGACGCTCGACGTCCGTAAGTTCCGCAACGACGCCCTCACGCCCGAATCGCTTATCGCCAACGGATCCATGGACGAAAACATGGCGGACTTTCTGCAGGCACTCGTCCTCGCACGCATGAACATCGTCATCGAGGGCGGCACCGGTTCGGGCAAGACCACACTGCTCAACGCGCTCTCCAACTTCATCCCCGACGGCCAGCGCATCATCACGGTCGAGGACACCGCCGAGCTCAACTTGGCGAAGAGCCACGTCCTGTCGCTCCAGTCCCGCCCCGCCAACAACGAGGGCAAGGGCGAGATCACGCTCCAGCAGCTGGTCATCAACACGCTGCGCCAGCGCCCCGACCGCATCGTCGTCGGCGAGTGCCGAGGACCGGAGGCGTTCGACATGCTCCAGGCCATGAACTCGGGCCATGACGGATCGCTCACGACCACGCACGCGAACAATCCCCGCGCCGCCCTCGACCGCCTGCAAAACCTCGTGCAGATGAGCCGAGCAGGCGCGAACATGCCCCCCGATGCCATCATGAAGATCATCACCGAGGCCGTCGACTTCGTGGTCGAGATCAAGCGTCTCCCCGACGGCAGCCGCCGCGTCAACAGCATCTGCGAGGTCTGCGGCATGCAGGGCAATGTGCCTACCGTCGGCTCCATCATGAAGTTCCAGAAAACCGGCATCGATTCCAACGGGCGCATCAAGGGCGAGTTCCGCCCCACCGGTTCGCGCATCGTCTCCGAGGACCACAAGGAGCGCTTCTATTCCAACGGAGTCGAGATCAAGTCCAGCTGGTTCGATAACGGAGGGTTGTGGTAGCAATGGACCAGACCGTAGTCACCTATTTCTTCTACGGTGTCACGTATACCTTGATCATCGCGGTGCTGACGCTGTGCGTCATGGCGCTTCTCGTCTCCAGGCAGCTGCGCGTCCTCTCCGAGCGCCGCAACGTCTACCATGAAGGTGACGAGGACTCCAAAAAGAAGGCATCCGGGATCCTCTCCGAGTTGCGCGAGGTCGCACGCCAGCATATCGAGGGCAGCGGCGTGAAGTTCTCCCTCAACGAGTTCATGAGCATCTGGGCGGCCTGCACGGCGGTACCACCGCTTCTCGGCATCGTCATGGGCATGAACGCGGCCGCCGTCATGCTTCTCGCGGTGCTCGGGGCATTCATGCCGCTGTTTTTACTGTCTGCCAAGAAGAAGCACAGCGAAAAGCGATTCGAGGAGCTTCTGGGTCAGACCATGCCGCTCATCTCGGCAAACCTCCGCGGCGGCGCGATGCTGTCGCAGGCAATCCGCCCCGTCGCGGAGAACATGGACGAGCCCATCAAGAGCGAGTTCGAACAGCTCCGTCGCGATATGGACCGCGGCATGCCCGTGGACAAGGCACTCGACAAGTTGGCCGAGCGAAACAAATCGGCCGACCTCAAGCTGTTCGCCTCGGCCGTCCGCGCCCAAATGCGAACGGGCGGCTCGCTGGCGGATATCGTGGACTCGGTGGGCAGCACCATCCAGCAGCGCTGCGAGATGCGCCAGATGGTCCGCTCCCGCACCTCGCAGGCTCGCTTCACGGCCATCCTCATGGTCTGCGTGCCGCCCGCGCTGGGACTTGTCTTCTATGTCGGCAACGACATGTACCGCGAGTTCTATTCGAGCGCCATTGGACTGGTCGTCATCGGCATCTGCGCCCTGCTCGAGGTTCTCGGCTATTTCATCGCCAACAAGATGCTCGACATCAAGACCGACTAGGAGTGGTTCATATGATCGTTGACGGAACAACTATCGGCCTTATCGGCGCAGGGTCGCTCGCAGCGGGCCTCAGCACCACGCTGGCGGTGCAGAAGAAATTCGGTATCGAGGTTCGAACTCTCAACCAGAAGACGCTCAAGCAGCGCAGCGAGGAGATGCAGGATCGCTTCAAATTCGGTCAGCCGTTCCAGGGGTCTGCCCTTTTCGGTGCAATGTCGCGCGAGCAGGAGGAGCGCCAGCGAGAGGCGCTCATGCGCTCCGGCCTTAAGATTTCGGCGCTGATGTTTTGGGCCTCGAAGATTATCTGCATCGTCGTGGGCATCATGGTCGGCGTACTCATCGGCACCAAGCTGAGCGGCCTTGCGACCATTGCGGCGGGCGGTCTGGGCGGCATGGTCGGGTATATCCTGCCCGAGCTCTACCTGCTCCAGAAGCGCCGCGAATGGCGCAATAACATCGAGCGCGAGCTGCCCAATGCACTCGACCTTATGTCCATCTCGATGGCCGCAGGCTCAACGTTCGACGATGCCGTGCGCACAGTGGCCGAGAACTCCGAGGGAGCGCTCGCCGAGGGCTTCCGCGACGTACTGGCCAACGCCCGCTTCATGGATATCACCGATGCGCTCAAGCAGTTCGCCTCCAATGCCGGCGTGCAGCCGCTCACCATCTTCGTGGCCTCCCTTATCCAGGCACGCCAGACCGGAGCCGAGTTCGTCGAGGTGCTCGAGAATCAGGCTCAGACGGTGCGCACGTACCGCAGGCAGAAGCTGGAGGAGGAAATCAACAAGATCGGCACCAAGATGCTCATCCCGATCATCTTCCTAATCTTCCCCGCCCTGTTCGGCGTGCTTCTGTCGCCTGCGGCCATGTCGGCTATCCAGGCTATGGGCAGCCTGTAGGTAAGGGGGTTTCAGATGCTCGATGCTATTGAATCGGCTCTGCTCGTTCTTCTCGTTGTCTTGCTGGCGTTTATCTGGCTCGTGCCTATCGCCGGCAAATGGAAGGTGTACGGGAAGCTCGGCATGCCGGGCTGGTACTCGATTGTCCCGGTCTATGCAGACTACAAGCTATGTGAGCGCGTGCATCGCGGCGACGGTACAAGGACGTTTCTCATGGCGTACCTCATCGTACTCATTTGCTCGTGGGTGTTTTGCTGGGTCGATACGGTCGGCTGTTTGCTTGCGTTGGCCCAGCTCGTGATGAATATCATCGTGCTTAACGATCTGTCCCATGCCTTCGGGAAAGAGACCGGCTATACGATCGGGCTTGTTCTCGCGGGGTTTATCTTCTGGACGATACTCGGGTTTGGTTCCAGCGAGCCTGTCAATCTAGATAGCGATGCGGACGATGAATTCTAGGGGTTAAGAGGGATAATAACAAGCTGCTTTGCTGCGGGGCGCTCATTAGGGGCGCCCCGTTTGGTTTGCTGGGTGATTGGCGGGAGGCTGTGTAGGGATGTAGGTGCGTAGCTCGGTAGCGGTGTAGGTTGGTGAATGAGGACAAGGATAATAAGAAGAATAATAAGAAGAAAGACAAAGGGAGGTTCGGGGACGTGCGGGTGAAAAATGATAATAACAAGTAGCTATCCTGCGGGGTGCCATGATGGGCACCCCTTTGTTTTGGCATGGTGGCTTCTAGATGGATGAGTGTAGGGTCGTAGCGGTGTAGCTAGGTAATCCGGATTTTGCACGGTGACAGACGGTCGTCCGCCTTATATATCTTTCTGATGTCAGGGAGCTGGGCAAATTATCTTGGTGAAAGACGGTCGGCAGGATAGATGTTTGACAGGTTCTACTTGTGTCCTGCGTGGGCTGAAGGCATGGGTGGGGTTTGAGAATCGAGGGAGGAAATGAATCCCCTTGATTTAGGAGATGAGCCGGATGGGTTCTCAAATCACTAAAATCCCCTCTATCTGCGGAGACCAATACCCTGGTATCGGATACCAGGTGGATTGCGGCGAGTCGGTTCGCATTGCGATGGCGTGGCCTTCTGCTTCTGCTGGGGGCTGGCGCAGCCTTACCATGGAAGTTCCGAAGAAGCTCAGCCTCGAAACTGAGTTGAACAGTGTTTCGGTGGAGACGCTCTTGAAATCCGCAGGTGAGCTACTCGAAGATAACGACCTTGATGGGTTTAGGCAATTCGAGCAAATACTTGGGGATAAGTTGCCCAGTACGGTCGTACGGCTATTTGCCCGCTATGCGCCCGTCGATTTGACCCACGCGGGCAACGCGGAGGCATGTCGCGCTGAAATCGAGGGATATCTCGGTGGGGCCATTCCTGAGATTGACATTAGTGAGACGGAAGTTACATCTGGGAAATACCGCGCCGTACTTGTGCCTGTGGGCTTCGACCCCGTTGCCGTTGATATCGGCAGTTGGCGAGACATTAGGAACCAAGTCGGCGGCATCTTTACTAATGCTTCGGGAAATCTACCACCCGATGCCCTTCCTTTTAATCTCTCTATGTATGTCAATGATGAGTCACTTTCTGTTTGTCAACCCAACCGTGCGTTTTATGCAACTGAACGCATGGAGCAAGAAGGCAGTTATTCTCCAATCGATGGCAAGCCCGTGGTTGCCGGCCTGCCAACGTCCGTACTTTACGGAAATATTGTCATCACGGGCTTCAATCCAGCTACTGGTGAAGACGCGCCGCTCTCCGATGGCGAGATGATGGATGTCATGAGTTACTTCCAGCGCGAGAGCCCCCGCGGCAGCGGGCGCGAGGTCGCTCTTGCTGTCCAAAACGGTCTGTATGGCGAGTTGAGGGAGTCGCTTACTCATGACTCCCCTAGCTGTTCAGATTTCCAAGGCAAGTGCGATAGCAGCGAGTCGATTGATGACCTTATAGCGCAGGCGATCGAGGTTGCGGGCGATGGCGAGATGAGCTTTGAGGTCAATCTGGACAACACAGATCGTTAAATGCGAATCATCGAGGAGGAACTATGTCTATAGAGAACGGCCATGTCGGAACGAACGTCCCCAAAGCCGATGAGTGGCGCGATGGGATGGTCGAGCAGGTTTCGGAGTACATGGATTTAATCAAGGATATGGATACATAGGAGGCGATTGGCGCCGATACGGTCCTCGCCGAGGCATTTGAAGAGATCCAGGACAACTCAACCGATGCGGTAATGGGCATGCTGGATGTCTATACGCGCTCCGACACTTCGGGTCGTTCGGCTATCGCCGAGGTGTTCCATGCACTCACGGGCGCAACTTTCGACTACTTCCTCACGCAGGCATCGGATGCATGCCAGCAGACGCTCTGCTTGGTTGAAGATGAATCGCTCGATGAAATGATGGAGCAGAAGGTCGAGGACTATCGCGCTGGCAGGCTTGAGAACTACAGCATCGATGAGGTGAGGGCGCATTGTGACTTGTCCAATGACGAGCGCTAAGGGATGAGAATAATAACAAGCTGCTTTGCTGCGGGACGTCTGTTGGGACGCCCCGTTTGTTTTGCTGGGTGTATGGCGGAAAGCCTTGTAGGCGTGTAGCCCGGTAGCCGTGTAGCGGCGTAGCGAGGTTGGTCAGGCTACTTGTGTCCCCAAGTGGGGTGTAGAGGTATCAGGCGTTTATGTTCGAGATAGATTGTCCGAGCGTGAATGGGAGCTATCTATGGCCAAGAAAACCTATGGCAAATATTCCGGTAAGAGCCCGACTGAGAAGCTGACGGATGCACGGCAGGCGCTATTCGATGCGCTTCTGGCGGATATGGAGCGTGAGGGTTCCCGATGGGTCAAGGAGTGGTCGTTCCCCCATCCGCCTATGAACGGCGTGACCGGCAAGGGTTATGGGCCGCGAAATACCGCTATGCTCATGTACGCCATGAGGGACGGCGGGTTCAGGGACCCGCGATTCGCCACGTTCAAAATGGCATCGGATAAGGGGTGCCACATCATCAAGGGATCGCACGGCTATCCTATCGAGCGCTGGAAGCGCATGCTCGTCAGCAAGACGGATCCGACGGCCCGACTCAAACAGCCCAAGACCGAGGAAGAATGGAAAATCGCGCTCGCGAATCCCGAGTATAAGGCAGAGCCGCGTTGCGTCGGCACGTTCACGGTCTTCAATGCCGAGCAGATGGAGAACACGGAAAACCTCATCTCCGTTGAGTGCTTCAAGCCTATCGAGCCCGACCGTGTTGCCGATGGTCTTGTCAAGGCGTCACCCTGCCCCGTTATAGAGACCCCGAACGATGAGGCGTTCTACCTGCCCGGCGCGGACAAGATCTACGTTCCGCAGCGCAACCAGTTCACGAACGTCGAGTCCTTCTGTCGAACGCTTTTGCATGAGATGGGCCACTCCACGGGGCATCCCAGCAGGCTCGACCGCGAGCAGTGCGGGCTCATGCAGAACCGGCAGAAGTATGCCTTCGAGGAGCTTATCGCCGAGCTTTCGAGTGTGTTCACCGCGAACGCCATCGGTCTCGATCTTCGCGGCGTCGATGACGATAAGCCCCTTTCTGGTGATGAGGTCGATGCCATGTCGAATTCTGCCGCCTACCTCAAGGGCTGGGCTTCGCAATTGAAGGATCCGGGCGGTGAATTGCTGAAGGCTGCGACTCGCGCGAGCAAGGCGACTGATTATCTCGTGAAAGACTGCTTCACGCCGTCCCTCGGCAAGGATTACTTCAAGTCCATGGAACTCTCCAACGAGACGGTTGTGGAAACCGATATGGAGCAAGGCGGCGAATTCGAAATCGAGCAGGACGGCGGGGAGTTCAGTCTCGATGAATTGTGTGCGTCTAAATGCGAGGAAGCGGATATCGCCAACGGTGGCGATTGCGCGGTAATGACGTCGCGCTGTGAGGAGGGGCGTTAGACATGAACGATGAGCTGAATATCAATTCGTTTGACGAGCTGAAGGCCGCGCTGGACAGCGCCCTACGCAATGGCGCGGTGTTACCTGAGTCGGCAGATTACCTGATGGAGCGATTCGATGTACTTTGCGTCGATATCGACAACGTGTTTCTCTCCATATCTGTCAATGACATCAAGGAGGAATATCCGAATTTGACGCTCGATGAAGCTCTTGAAGTCCGCGACAACGCCAACGAGAACCTTTGGAACTCGGGTGGATATGACGACATCAACGATGTGGCTTGGGGGCAAATCAAAGCCGAGGTGAAGAGCGTGCGGGATTCGCGTCATGACTCTCGTTGCGAAGAGACGAGTCTAGATGACCTCGCTGAGGCGTATGGCGAGGACAGCACCTGCCAAGAAGAGGATGAGTCTCGCGATACGGAGGGCATCCCGAGGTAGATGCTACTTCTGTCCCCTGGGGCGACTCGGGCGGACGGGGCTTCATGCTAGTCGTTAAGTTATCAATTCGCGTGATGGAGGAACCATGAGCGAGCAGAACAACATGAACAAGGGCAAGGTCCGCATCGACTTCCCGCCGAAGTGGGTGACTGCCGAGAAGGCAAATGGCGAGCCTTTCACGATCTCCAACGGCAAGGGCGAGTCTTGGCCTGCTGTGAAGTGTACCCTGCCTACCGGCACCAAGGTCGATGGCAAGGACCTCTCCGGCTTCAGCTTCACCACGTTCCAGAAGCCGTGGAACAAGGCCGATATCGAGGCCGGCAAGGGCACGGGCGTGTTCGTCAACGCCGACCGCAACGTGAGCCTCTTCAAATACGACCAGGACGGCCAGCGCCACGATGAGTCTGTTGAGCCGCAGAAGCTCTCCGATGCCGTCGAGGCCGCCCGTGCGGAGTACCGCGAGCAGCACCAGAGCCACGACCGCTCCCAGGAGCAGGAGACCGGTCTCGATGAGCTGTGCGAGCAGAAGACCGCCGAGGCCAATGAGCGCGAGAGTGGCTCTCAGGACCGAAGTGCTCAGAACGTCCAACGCTGAGTCTAGACAGCCATTGGATGCGGGGAGGGATGGATTTCCATCCCTCCCCTTTTCGTTTGGCGCGAAGGCTACTTTCGTCCCCTTTTCAGTGCGCGTTGACCTTCAAAAGTACGCTGGGATACATCAGGTAATCAGAGAGATGGAGTAGTTATGTCTGAGGCCAAGCCGAGCATTGCCGAGCTGTATGAGTCCGGCGGTCTGGATATGTGGCTCGTGAACAAAATTGCCCACAACGAGCTGGATAAACGCAAAGGGCCCCTCTTCAATTCTGTTTATGCACTCGCCTCGGAATATATCGATGCCTATATCGATGACCATCCTGAGGTGATCGAAACATATACCGATATGCTCGACTCCGAGCTGACTGCAACGGACTTTGAGGGCGGCAGGATTTCCCCTGAGTTCATGCTCGGTGCCGCCATTGCCCGCGGCGCGGCATCACACGCCAGTTGTGATATTGAAAATTTCGGCGATGAGATTTCATCACGAGCCATCAACGAAATCAATGAGCTCAGCATGGCCCAGGTGAGATTCGATTGCCGAAAAGCGGATGATTTCTCGCTTGCCGGAGTCAATCCCGATAGCAAGTTCCCCATCGGTTTCGTCTCCGTTCAGGATGTAGCGGACACAGTCAACGAACTCGGCTCCGAGCATATGAAAGAGACACTCAAGCCTGCCGCCCTCGAGAAGGTAGCCGTTAGTCTTGCGGAAGCAGAACAGCGCATCGAACGGGACGATCTCGCTGCGGGAATCGCATTCAACGCGGGGCTCGAGATGGGATGTATCGAGGGCAAACGAGGGGAACAGGGTCTGGATGATATCTGCGCCGCGAAAAGCGAGGAAGCTGCTCTTGTCTCTGACGGTGATGAGGTCAGTCGCGTTGGAATCGAAAATGAAATTTGACAGTCTAGGAAACGAAAAATAAGGAGGACGATATGAACGGTGGATCTTGCAGCCTCTATATCGAGGGCAAGGGAAAGGTCTCCGTCAGCATCGGCGGCAGCCCGAGTATGCCCAGCATCAGTTTTACCGGACTTCACGGGCGCGGAGCCGTCGGCTACAGCCTTGCCCGCATATGCGAGGAGAAGGCAGCTATCCGCTGCGCTTTGCGTAGCGCCGGCTTCGATATCCCTAGGGCCAGCGTCCGCATAGACATAGACGAGTCTGCGCACGAGTTTGGACATATGTGCATCGAGAACGCCTGCGCACAGGGCATCGCCATTGCCAGCGGTCAGGCGGCGATGCCCGAGGGCGCTCGCGTGGATGCCACTCCAATCAAAATCGACGGTTCGACGCTTCGCCTGGAGCCGACCAAGGGCGGCATCGAGCGCGGGTTGGATGACCTTTGCGATGAGAAGCAGGCCGAGACGGATTTGGTCGATGGGACGGCTGACCGCGATGGGCAGTTTGAGCATAAGGAGAGCGGACGATGAACAAGATCGGAAACATCAGGGTCAACGTCGCGGCGAGCGATGCGGCCTACTACGCTTACGCCCCGCAGGACAGCGTTATCCTACCGATGGCGCCTGACAACCTGCAAAAGGTCATCGATAAGATGACTTATTTCGGCAGGCACGACTATGCCATCGAGGATATCCAGACTTCCGGCAAGTTCGACAAGTTGCACTTCGCCGAGGACGAGCGCGTGGACCTGCGGGCGCTCAACGCCATGGCGGAGTGCGTTAAGAGAAATCCTGACCTCGATTATGATGCCGTGCGCGACTACTGCGACAACTTCGATGTCCCGGTCGACCCGCTCATGGTCGGCAACGTCATCATGCAGGCCGATGAGATGCCGTTTTGCGGCTATTCGGTCGCTGTCGATAGCGAGGCTTCGCTGCCCAGCGACCTGTGGCGGGCATACGGCCTCACGCTCCTCGACCAAGCCAGCGAAGAGCTCGAGTCGTGCGTGAACGACAATCGTCTCTCCCCTGCCTCGAAGGCCAGCCTCTTGAACATCGGCGAGTTGCTCGGCAATGTGCCTGCCGAGGCGCTGGGTGCCAGGATGGCGGCTGGCGGGGACGTGTGTCTCGGGCATAGCGGTTATTTCGACCGCAACTCCAATGAGGTCGACTTGATGAAATTCGATTTGGATGAACTCGAGCAGGCGGCTTTCGAGGGCGACCGCGATTTCGCGGCCGACCGTATCGTCGTCTATGCCGAGGATCGCGAAGCTGCCGATCTGGGACTCAATATCTCCCTGCCGCTGACACTGCCGATGGATGCCGCCGAGCTCGAAGGCACCCTCAAGGACATAGCGGAAATGGAGGGGGTCGATGCTGGCGAGCTCGTCATGTGCGATTATGAACTTCACGGGCGCTTCCGTGAATATTCCTGGCATGATTTCGGTTCGGACGATTCAATTGCCGATATGAACCGTTTCGCGCAGATTGTCGTGGACAACCCCGAGCTCAGTGTCGGGGAGCTCTTCTACTACAATGACGACCATGAGATCTATGACATCGACGCCATCATCGAGTCCGCTGAGAAGATGATTGCTTCGCAGGGGGCGCCAGATGGGGATTTGTGCCTCGATAACCTCGCTGAAGCGAAGGACGATGAGGCGGAGATGGTCAATGAGGGTATCGGGACTATCGGCGCCGACGCTCTTGCGGGCGGTGAACGATGATGGATACGATTCGCGCCGTGCTGGTTCCCGTTAATGCCGAATGCCGCGAAGTCGAGCTGCCGGTCGATGAGAATGGGAGCTGTGGCGCCGCACTCAAGGGAATTGTCGGCGAGCGGGCCGTCAATGTATCCCAAGAGCTGCCCGACAAGTCTTTGGGAGATGCAGTCTGCGTCTATGTCAATGCTGAAGGGCGGGCGGCTTGCCCCGCCAACCGTGCAATCTGGGCCACCCAGGAGATGGCGGACGAGGATCTTCAGTCCCCTTTCACTGGCCAGACCGTCGTGGCGGGCGACCCGGCCGATGTGCTGTACGGCGATTTCGTCGTCGTGGGCTATGACCCGTATGAGGGAACGGAATGCTCCCTTTCCGATAAGGAAGCGCAGGACGTCGTCGATTTGTTCAGCGGTCGCGGCGGCCCGTGCTCGGGCGTGTCGGCGCTCGGCTATATGGAATGCATGAAACCCGACCCAAAGCTCAGGGAGCAGGACGAATGGAACAACGAGTCCTCGCAGATCGATGAGTTCATCTGCTATAAGAAGGACGAGGCGGCACTGTACAACCAGCGCCTCGAGGACGAATATTCCAACTCGTACGACGATAGCTGGCAGAACTCGTACGACGATACGGAGTGGTAGCCATGGGCGCCGTGAGCTACGGGCAGGCCGGGTACGTGGGCACCTCCATGAGCGTCCGCGCCCGGGCGGCATATGAGTCGGGCGAGATGCCGATGTCGAAGTGGACGCGCAAGGCAATCATCTCTGCCATCAAGGATTACTGCGATGATTTCGACCTTGCCTACGATTCTAAAATCGAGTCGATGACCCGCGCACAGCTGGCCGATACCTATCTCGAATATAAGTCCTAGCACCATACGGGACGGTTCGCACGTGGGACCGAGTTTTTCGGATTGGATGAAGATGCGGTCTGTGCGGACTTCCCCGAGATGGGACCAGATCAAGTTACCGGGCGAGATGAGATTGGAATAGACGGATTACTTGAAGCCAAAAGCGTAGAGGCGGGGCTATCGGAGGAAGTCGGGCTAGTGAGGGAGTCAGGCTGCCGGTAGGCGGATTTGTAGGGATCTGCCCCCTACAACCTCCCCTGCATCCTGAGCAAATTTTCCAGCATCTCGCAGATCTTTTCGTCTTTAGCCTGCTGCTCCCTCTCGAACTCCTGTTTATAGTATTGGTCGAGGTCTGGCTCCCATGTGCTGTACTGTTCGGCAAACTTTCTGCGCGACATGAGGTCGAGGATTAGGTAGACGATATAGGCGATTGCCAAAAGAGCGATTACCGCTATGAGGATGTAAGCCAACGAGTTCCTCCAAGTGAATCTTATTTCGAGCACATTCTAGCAGTTTCGGCAGGTTGCGGAAGGCACGGGTGTTGCCGCTGCGGCAAGTCCGAGCGGGGCGGTCGCGCAATGAGTATCCTCGGGAATAATCGCCAAAGCTAGCGGAGGATGATATGAAATTCAATCTCAAAAGGTATATCTCAAGCCCTGATTCCCTCAAGGGAGGGCTTCTGGCCAGTCTTTTCGGACTGCTACCGACGATTGGGTTGGGTGCCGAGTACCTCTTTATAAATGTCACCCATGGCATCGATTTCGCCACGGACGGCCGCCTAGGCGAAGGACGAATCTCGGGAATGATTTCCGTTCTGAACATCAATACCCTATGGCTTCCGCTCACGGGGTTTCTTTTGCTCGTTCCGGCAGTGAAGAATAACAAGGCGGCGTGTATCGTAATCGCCTGCCTTCAGGTTGCCGGTGCCGTAATCAATATCAACCGCGGCTTGGACACGCAGGCGTTTCTCGAACTGATTATCGCGGCGGTCGCGGTGTTGGGCATTTCGAATTACACTGCCGCTTCTAATGACTTGGGGGATATCGATGAGTAACGGCAACGATAAGAGTCTCGTAAAAGACCCGTATAAAGACATTTCCTTCTCGCGCCGCGGGTTATTCGCGGCGCTGGCGGTCGTTGCCGGCCTCGGCGCGGTGCCTGCACGGTCTGCCATGGCAAAGGAACTGTGGTTTCGCGGTGAGCACATCAGCCCGCAGCCGAATTCGTACTATTTCGGCGGCTGTTTCACATCTGGTGACTATATACACTGTGTCACTCATCCAGACCGAACACAGGGTGTGAATAACTACGGCCGCGGCTTCGCCCACGGATGGATAACCTGGGTCGCGGCCGACGCCCATACTGGTAGGGGCTGGGATAGCCCTTATCTCCAAGCGCTCGGCTACTCCCTGTGCCTGCTCGTCGAGTGCGACTACTCGAACGAGCTGTACGACCATATCAAAGCGCATCCCTATATGGCCTGCGCGGACATAAACCGCCAGAACTCTCGCCGCTTGTGGAAGGACATTGGCAAAGATGATAACCGCGGCCAGCTCTTCCTGAATAGCAATAAGATTTCGAATTTCCGTGGAGACATGCTCGATACGGACGCGGGGGCTGGGGTAAGTCAGAATAACGGACATTGGTATATCGTCGGATACGATGACTATTCCTACGAGAAGCCAGAGCTGTTCATGCGCCGCTGCGCGGCCGAGGCCGTCAATACGTTCCATGCGGAGGTGGATATCCTCAATGTCATGAGAGACAACGATGATGGACGGTCGGAATACGAAAAAGACCTCCGCCAGGTCACGGGCGGCATCGATATCGATACCGAGGCCATTCGAATCGACAATGACGTGACGCTGTACGGCGGCATCTTCTCGCTTGCGCCGCTCGCCATGCCCGATGCCCGCGTTGATCTCGGCCAAGGCGTCTACGATGCCAGCGGAAATCCAATCACAAAATATGACAACGAACGCGCTCTGATTTTCTGGGAGGATTACGACGGCGTCAACCAGCTGTTCATGTTCAAGCCCTATCTCGAGGACGGCGTTGGGACGTTTACCTTCGCCCTGGCGAATCTCGCCGGACCAAAGTTGGTCCATACCCTCAACAACCGCTGGCATGCCGACGTCAACCAAGCATGGAAGAACGGAGGCATGGAGTCCGGTACCGCCGTCATATATGACATCCGCCAGTCTTCCGGCAGGGAGAACTCCTGGTGGGTGTGCCATGAGCCGGCCGAGACCAGCGAAACCAACCATAAATGCTATTTCATCACCTCCGATGCCGACGGTCAGCGCCTCGATACGGATGGAGCAACCGGCAATCGCGGCGCGGTTCGAGTCTGTAGCTATGCCAAGCCAGGCGAATGGGGCTACCAGAAGAATGCCCAGTGGAAGCTCATCGAGGGCCGATGCCGTGGTTATGTGAAGAACAGCAAGCCTACCGCCCGCATCGGCGACAAGGTCGAATGCGTCGGCTTCATGCCGGATTCAGATGAGATCCCCACCCTCACTCCCTCCGGTTGGGCTCATAACGTCACGAATAGAAAGGAGCTTCCCCCGCAGCCCATGTACCGCTGGTACGTGACACGCGACGTGGTGGATATCCCCGACGATAGCGATGCCGTCATCATGGCCCACTGCTTCGTCTCCACGTGGGGGAAGCAGACCGAGGCGCCGGCACACCGCCATATCGGATTCCCGCACGGCGGGCATTCAATCTACAACCTCGCTCTCCATGTGGAAGGTTCGCAGTTCGGCGGGTCTATCTGCTATGCGGTGAGGCCTTGGGATTCCTCCACCTGGGTCACCGGTGCCGACGGTCAGGAAATCTGCGGCTCCCCTATCGCCGAGGTGAAGATCTGGCTAACCGGCGAGCTCGCGGAGAACTATGACCTCTGTTACCGCTCCATCCCGCTCGATGGTAAGTGGACAGATACCGTCTATTCCTGCGGCCATGCGGACAATGACGGCTCCGCTGCACCAGCCTGCGGCAGCAATGGCTCTGTGAAGATGTGCGGTCTCAATGTCCATCTGATCCGCAAACCGCGAGCCGCCCGGGTGGTCAAGGAGTTCTCGTTCGATGATACGATCGAGGTCACAGAGAAAATCGCCAGCGGTGACGATGCCGTATGGCTGTGGTCTGCGGCCATGATGGGCATCACGACCGTGAATGCGGACGAGACACGCGTCTGGACCGACCGTATGCTCGGCACCGTCGTGGTCGGTACCGGTATGCCGAAGACCCCAGGTGACCACGAAGACGATGACAATCCGCCGACCCGATTGCAGTCTGTCGTCCACTTCATGCTGGTTGACACGCTCGGCGATACGCAGGAGGTGCATACGGTCTACATCAACCTCAACAGCACCTTCTCAACAAAGGGGAACCAAGGCGAATTCTCGGACGCACGCGCGGCCATCGAGCAGGTCATGCGTGACGAGGGGCAGGACATGAGCCTGCTCGACAGGTGCCTGGACGGCTGGTATGAAGGTGACAAGGACTGCTCGGACCCGAGCATCTTCCAGGGCGGGAAGTACGTCGGCAGGAAGGTCAACGGAGATTTGTACCTGTGGACGAAGGTCAAAGTCGGCGGATTTATGTTCTTTAAAGACGGCCTCGATAAGACCGATGTAATCTACACAGCGCGTCGCTATTTAACGGGCACTCGATATGTTTTCCCGCAAGAGGTCTACGATAAGCAGCTTGAGCCGACCTGCAACCTCAACGAAAGGTTCGGTACCGACCCCTCGACAGGCTTCACGGGCTGGCATCTTGACAAGACCTTGTCAGATCAGCCGATTACTGAAGCAACCGCTGGTACATCTATAATCTGTCTCTATGGTCGCAACCGCTGCACCCTTCGCACGGAGTACGCGCCCGGGTCGGTCGAGCTTGACCCGAGCTGGGACATGAGGCTGCTGCCCGAGGAGGGCGCCGAGGTCCATCCCGGCTTCATCCCCATCTTCGAGGAACCCAAGCACAAGGGCTACGACGCCAAGGGCAAGGAGTTCGAGCTTGCGGCGATCGGTGACTCCGGCGAGGGTCACACGGCGTACTACTTCGACGAGCTCGCCCGCATCACGGTGCCTGCGACCGCGTACCGCAACATCGGCGGCGGGCAGTGGCGCACGTACAAGTGCGAGGCGTGGCTCGATGTGGATGAGGCGAACGCTGCGGCCGAGGCTTCGGAGGCTTCCGAGACGAGTGTCTCGGGACGCTCGCGCTCCCGCGCTCGTGCCGCAAACGCCGTCAAGATGACTGTGGATACCGTGCGCTACATCCGCTGGTCCGAGGTCGTCTCGGACGGCGTGGTGGGCATCAGGAGGAAGTAAGCAAAGGGGGGTGGAGATTCTATCTCCACCCCTCCCTTATCGTTTTAATGGGTCCTCTCGTCATTCATGGCATCGGCAGTGTCATCTAAATCTTTACCAAGTTTTTCATGGCTTTGGAAAAACTTGGACGTCCGATGCGGAGGTTTACCAGGGTTCCCGCCCAAGAGCCGGATTCATACTCCGCGCCCTCGCGCCCGATATCGTAGTTTTGCGCAATCTCGTCGTTGGAGAGAAGGATTTTCCTGATTGCAGGCACGTCATCCACAGCAGATTTCCAAGCGGTCTCATATCCCATGTCCGTATACCAGCAAGAGATATAGTCTCGTTGTTTCTCTATCCGTCTCCAAGGTATCTCGGGGAACAGCTCCTCGTATTCGCCCGTCTTGAAGTGCGAGATCAGCTCTCCGATTTGACTCAATGAGAACAGAATTGAATCTCTAATCATTCGATTGCGTTTCCAAATCTCATCGCTATACTCGATACGCTCGAGCTTCGCGATGACATCATAGCATCGTTCGAGAATGGTCTGATAGTTGGAGAAATCTCGTTCGTTCATTGTTTCTCACCTCTCAAACGATCCGTAGAGAAGGATACCGTCTCGATTCACATCGCAAGCAAACTTGTTCTCGGCCTTTAGGCCAACTCTAAACTCATCGACATTTAGAACGAGAAAGACCAGATCGCAATCGAGACCCCATAGTTCCCATCGGCTGCAAGCGAATATTCTTTAAGCTCAGTTCCCTTAAGAGCGGAAAGACCGAGAATATCGTAGTCGCTGTCCTCGCGTCCCTCACCTCGGACCAGCGATCCGTAGGCCCCTATCGCGACCGGTTCACCGATTTGGGTAATTCCATCGATGAGGAGTCGATGACGTTTTGCGTTATCTGGATCGTATCACGTGCCTCGTCAAGCAATCTCATGGGGCATTTCCTTTCATCGGCTCCTGTGAAATCAGAATCTGACGTGTGCGGCAAATTTAAGGAGTTCTTCATCATCCATGTCCTCGTAGTACAGCAGTTCTGCCAATGCAGCCCTTTGCTCCATCAGGTATTCGATTGCTGGAGACTTGGAAATCGTCTCCAAAAGAACCTCGGGGGCGAGAATCGGAATATCCATGCCTTTGGGAGCGACGAGGGAGATGAATCCGTCCGTTTTAAATTCCTCGGGCGAATGAAGTCTGATATCGAAACCGTTGAGGGAGAATTCGGGAACGCCTACATCCTCAAAACCTCGCAAAACGATGAAGTCCAATCCATGCGGAATCGCATTGCTGTCGATGCCCAAGGCGATAAGCGCCGTCTCGTGGACTGCGACCAAATCGCTATTTCGGATCTTCAGTTTCCTGCAAAGGGTCGCCATGATCTCGTTCAGGTGTTCCTTGGTCATTTTGACTCTGGTGAATGAACTCTCGAAACATTCTCGCTTTCGTTTGAGCTTTCTTCGGAGCCTATCGATGTCGATGTCTTCGGCTCGCTTGATTTGGTTACGCCCACAAGCCCATGGATGAAGGTACGTAGCAACATAATCTACACCACTCTTCGTATCAGTCATCTTGTATATTCACCGAATTGAACACGGTGGGAGCCGTTATTCGTCATATGACTCACCGTCTGCTGGGTTAATCAAGGTATTGAAATCAGGTTCATCTACACTATTGTCGGATGCCAGACTGCTTTCGATCATCTCGTCAATGCACTGATTTTCCCCAATCTCAAAAGACTCCTCCAAGCTGTCGTTTAATACGGCATCGAGGAATTTGACCGGCACATCGATATGCCACGTATTGAAGCCAGCATCGCCAATTTCGTCCGCTATGAAATTGGCGCGGAGAATCGCTTCCATGGCTTCTCCGTTTTGCGCATCGGCAAAAGTTGAGTAGCGAATGGACGCTCCGCATTGATTCAAAAATGCGCAGGCATCGAGGGCATCATCCGATAGCTTGAGTAAGCCAATGCCCTCGAGTTTCGTTGCGAGTTTCAATAGGTCATGGGTTCTTTCCACTGGTAGCCCTTTTGCCTGATAGATCGACTTCAATAGTTTTTCGGCAAACTGTTGCGAGTGGTAGCAAATGACAGGGGCAACCTGCTTATAGTGTGGATAGACCAACTCGCAAATTACTTTATCGTATTGTGCTGCTCCGTAATAATCCTCGTGAGCGTCAAACCGTTCCATAGAGAATCACTCCGTCCCTATCGACCTCGGTAGCAAAACTTCGACCGTGTTGAACCGCAGCCTTGAAATCGTCCACGTTACCGATGAAGAAATCTAGGTCTTTTCCGAACCTTCGCAGCTGGACATGAGCAGCAATCGAGAACTCCTTGAGTTCCTTTCCCGTCAGCTCTGAAAGACCGAGGATGTCATAATCGCTATTTTTTCCAGCTTCGCCTCGAGCCCGAGAGCCGTAGGCGATGATAGCAATTGGCTCTCCCGCCCGCCTGATTCCGCTGACGAGAAAATCGATGTCTTCCTGTGAAATCTGAAGTTGATTTCGCGCTTCCTCAAGGGTTTTCATGGCCTGCCTCCTTTAAGAGAGACGATTGCGACATAACCGAGACTTACTTGTTCACCCAGCCCCAGACAGCTTCGTGGTGGACGGTCTCGGTCCATGCCTCCTGGTCGACGATAGTCACGTCCTCGTATTTGGGCAGAACGCTATATGACTGTCCATTCATAATGGTGTAGTAAACGCAGTCATCCTCATTGTTGAATAGTGTTCCATCGTCAGCCATATACTGGACGCCGACCTTCTTTTTCTCAACGTGGGTGACGGCAGGATGGTAGATTTGCTCGTCCCAGGCGGGGGTCACGATTGCCCAGACCTTCTCGGGCTCGGCGGGCTTGGAACTGCTGGAACCAGAGCCGGAGTTGCTGCCGGAGTTGCCAGAGTTGTCGGGCTTGGATGCGGGTTTGTCGGTCTTATCGTTTTTGTTCGAGCCGGTGGAGCCTGAGGGCTTCGAATCATTCTTGTTCGAGTTTGAACCGGAACCGGAAGGCTTTGCTGAGGGCTTCGAGTCGTTCTTGTTCGAACTGGAGCCGGAGCCGGAGCTGGGCTTGGATGCGGGTTTCGAGTCGGATTTGTTGGAAGACCCGTTGGCTGCGGCGGCCTGCTGGACGGTCACCTTGCTCGGCTTGGCCACGGGGGCCGCCACGGCATCGGCGTTCGGGTTCTCGCGCTTCGCCTCGATGAGCTTCTTCGCCGCCGCACGCTCTTCCTCGGGGAGTTTCTCGATTGCCGCGTCCACTGCCGCATCGTCGGTCATGTCGACCTTAGTGAGGCTCACCTTGACCGAGGCACCCTTGCCCTCGACCACGAAATCGACCGCATCGGGCACCAGCCAGGTGGTCTTGCCGTCCTTGGCGGTCGGGATGGAGGTGACATTCAGGGCGTAGGCGCCGCGCGTCAGATCGACCGAGACCTCCTTGCCGGGGACGATATCGCCCTTGGCCGCGGACTTGCCGTCTGCGTCCACGACCTCGTAGGAGAACTCGCCGTCCCCCTCGCTCCAGCCATCGGCCGTAAGCGTCACGGATGCGGAATAGGTCTTGGAGTCCTTGTTGCCGTCGATGGACGCGACGGGTGCGTTATCGGGGATGTTCACGGCCTCGTGGTTCAACGATAGGCCGATGCCGAGTGCCGCCACGATGGCGAGCGCTACGCCGCCTGCGACGAGCTTGCGCTTCAGGCCGCTCGGACGCTTGGGTGTCTGGGAGTCATCGGCGGTAGCGTCCGGGTCGGGTGCCACGGCATCTTCCAGGTCTTTGGCGATCGGAAGTTCGGCGGTGACATCTGCGGCGATGGGATTATCGGGGGTGTCCATGAGATGGGTCTTCTCGGTATCGGTATTGAGGTCGTTGGAGTCGTCGGGATTGACGTTCTCGGGATTCATATCGGCGTTCATGGCAGTTTCCAATCTGGTCTAGATATCAAGTGATTATAGGGGTAGGTGAGGACACGGTTTAGATGATAGCCATGTCGTGGCTGATCGGGCTGTACTGGTAATGGGGCAGGAAGTACTTGAGCGGCAGGCAGCGGCCGTAGGCCAAGCGGTACGACAGGGCCGCACGCTTGTAGTGGCGGACGATGAAGGCGTGGTCCTCCTTCAGGCGCTCGACGCGGGCTTTGACGACCTCGTCCTTCAGGAACAGCTCCTGCGGCATCTGGATCATCTCGTAGTGGTCGAGGGAGACGTATTTGTAAGGCTTTCCGGCAAGACGGGTCGCACCCGCCAAGGTCTCGACTGCGCTGACGTAGGCGTGATTCTCTGTGATGAACGCGAAGCCGTGCTTGTCAGGCGAGGAGACGGGGCAGCATTTAATCGTCTTGGTCATGCGTTCCTTGCGCGACAGATCGGATTTCTTCATCCAGACGGTGGGCATGTGGAGGTCGTTGCCGTCTTCGCCGTAGAGCTTCACGAGAATCTCGCGGCGGTACATCACGCGGTTGACCATGATGCAGAAATCCTCGATTTTCTTGGGCACGTGGCGGCGCCCATGCCTGTAGGCGTACTTGATGGAGCTACGGTCGAAGCGCCACCAAGCGTTCGGGTTTGTCTTCGCGTTCCATACATTGAATGCGCGGAAGTGCAGCATCCGCTTGCAGACGATGAAGTAGATATAGGCGAACAGGGTAATGCCGGCCACGTTATAGGGGTCGGAGAGGAAGAGGGTGATGGCTTGCATGGGGCACTCCTTGAAGTCAGCAGCCGCGCGGTCGCTCTGTGCTGGACGCCGCCTCGGTTGCTACCTCGGCGATGCTGTCCAGACTGGGCTGTGTGTGACGTTTCGTATACGGGGAATCATAACCCTGGGGATAGGCGGTGTCGAAGAGATCTGCGTAGGCATCGAGCGGATTCTCAACTTTCTGCCCGTTGTTGGCCATCCTGTCGATCTCGGAACGGAGGGTGTCCATGATGGCTTTCTCGCGGACGAGCTCCAATGAGAGCGTCACATAGCCCTCCTTCAGCCCCTTGCCGTACATGGCGAAGGTGATCCTGTAGAACCGATTTTGGAGCGCCTCGCGCTCGTCATCGGTGGTAATGGAAAACTGGACATCCGAGGACTGCATCGGCAGCACGCTGAAGCGAATGTAGTCCCCCGCGTTATAGCCGCGACCGTTCAGGCGCGTTATCGCCTTGAGGCGGCCATCCATCAGAGGGGCCACGAACTGTTCGCGCATATTGACCGTATGCAGCCGGATTTTCGGCTTATTGAAATCTGACATTGTCAATCTCCTGTCCGATGCGTCTTGGGGAAACGCATCTATCTATCGATTACGACTCTTATGATAACAAAAGTATATCACCCCGTCAATATGGATAAGGATTATCGGCCGGCCGTTTTGCTTCTTTCGTCCCGTCCGACTCGATTGCGCATTCGGTAGATACCTTGATAAATAGATTTGCGATATTAGGGAGACATCATGCCGAAAAACGATAGCCAGAACACCACTCTGCTCGGCGGATTCGACTTTCTGAAGAAACTCGGATTGGGTCGCGTGAAGAGAATCGATCCGGTCGATTCCGATCTGCAGACCGTGCAAAAGGGACAAGTCATCGGCACCGTCTCGAAAGACCGAAAGGATAAGATCGAGAAGACGGTCATCAATATCCCCTACTCGAGCGTCATCTCCTCCACGGCTGCGGTGCGGCGAGACGGGACGCCCGTGACGAGCCGATATGGGCAAGAGATGTCACGAATCGTGATTCGCCTGCCGCGCAAGATGGAGCTCGACGGCTACAGCATGGACGGGCTTCGGGTCGAGATCATCAATCCCGACAAGTACCTCGAACGTGCGGAGAAGACGGGTATCCTCCAGGCCTCCTTCAACGACTCGCGACCCTTGAAGCTCAGCGGCTTCAAGGACGGTCGCGCCATCGAGCTGACCGTGGGACAGGATAAAATCGGGACCTTCGTCTCGAACCTCGAGAAATGCTGCGAAGAGCTCATCAACATCCCGAAGAGTAAGGATGCAAAGACATTTGATAGAGATGCCGATGTGCCCGCGACCTCGGCGAGTCGGAAACCTGAAAAGCTGTCGGTCGCGAGCGCATTGAGTGAGACCCGGGCCGATGAGAAGAAGACCGATCCGGGCAAGACGCCCTTCAATGGGCAATATCTCGGAACCAGGAAGATCGATAAGGATGTCACGTTCGACAATCCGAAGGTCATCATCCCGTACGGCAACATCGTCGACAGCGAGACCATGACCGATAAGGACGGTAAGACGAAAACCAATCAATACGGTCAGGTGCTCAATTCGGTTACCTTCTCGGTGCCTAAGGGCGTCGCGGTCGATGGCTACGGTCTCGGCGGCTTTACCGCCAAAGTGGTCGTAGTGGACAAATATCTCGACCGCGCCGCGGATGAGGGTTCTCTCCAGATTATGCTCAATGGAAGGTATGACTTGAAGCTGTCCCGTGACGATGGCGGTAAGAATACCTATGTGACCGTCGGGCGAGACAAGATCGGGGAGTTTGCCAAAGCGCTCCGTGAGAAGTCGAACACCGCGCACGAGGACAGTGAGAATAATAAGAAAAAGGAAGAATCTCTTGATGAGATGATGGGCGGCAAGAACGAAGAGGCCTCCCTCATGGCGGCAGGTGCCGCTACAAGGGAGGCTACAGATAGAGAAACTACCGACAGGTAGTGCGTTTTATCTATCGGGTCAGTGAGGGGTAGGCCTTTTCAAGTGTGGCGATCAGCCCCTTCACGGCTTCGATCGCAGCAGCAGGCGTCGCGTAGACCGACCAGATACCGGAGAGGAACACGGCTTGCTCGGTCGCGAGGTCGAAGGCGGCCTGTTCCAGCTCCGTCTCCATCTCGATGCCGTCGGGCCCTGAAATGGAGAACGCAACGGCAACCTCCTGGTTGGCGGAACCCGTGCAAGTTGGCATGATGCGTACGACCAGCGTACGCATCGTATCGCGGTCGAGCGATGTGCTGGCGAGGTAGTCCTCGTCTGACAGGTTGGGGCTCAATACGCCGTCCAGTTCGTCCTCGATAAGCGTAATCGCCTTGTCCCTTTGCGGCTTCTGGTCAAGAATCCCATCGGCATACTTTTTGGCGGCATCCATCGAGTCGAACCGCTGGGCGAACAGCTCGCAGGCGGTGTCGCCCTCGAGGATTCCCAGTTCGAATGAGCCGTCTTCCGCCTGCTCGATGCGGGCGACCAGGGAGCAATCGTCGGCCGTGCGGTAGGGCACAATCCCGTCATCAATCCAATTGCCGTCGTTCATGTCCGATTCCTTTCGCTTCAGCCCCAGCAGCCAGTCCGCTGAGACATCCAATTCCTTACAGATTTTGTATAGGACGACCGTTCCCGGCAGGCGCTTTCCCTTCACATAGTGCGAGACACTCGCCTGCGTCGCCCCAATCCTTCTGCCCAGCTCGCGCTGAGAGATGCCCTTGCCTGTCAAGGCGCGTTTCAAGCGCCTGTGCAGCCGGTTGGGTTCAATCTCGACCATTAGCTACTCCAAAGAACCTCCTGAGCCTCGTCCAGAAGCGCCACCATGGCATCCTCCTCCGACTTGTACCCGTCAACGAACTCTTTCATCGGTCCGGCATTCCAATACCCGGAGCGCGTCGATGAGCGGATATACGGACACCACACAACGGAACCATCGTCCCGATTTTCCCTCTCGATGAAACCGGTGGTTACCCGCTCGGCTTTACCCGTGAACTTGAAAACCATGTGCCCATAGATGGTTCTGGTCGGTTCAACTAGGACCACTCGGGAACAACGCGGCGTATTCTTTTGAATCATCATGTATCTCCTTTATATCCTTAAGGGGCGTTTGGCCTGCTCGAGGTAGGCAACGAGACTCCAAGGCTCTTTCATTGCCGCCGTTTGACAGCGCTCCTGACATTCCGCCCATTCCTCGTTATTCATGAGTGCGATACCGACCTGCTCGCCTCGTTTCGTAAGAAACATCAGGTAGCCATCGGTTAGCACTTTGCGGGGAACCTCGCTGATGCGGGCTTTCCTCTTGTTGTTCGTCCCGTACATCAGCTGAGACGACAACACCGACCACTCCCCTGCCCCATGTCGGCGCATGCCTTTCGGTCCGTCATAGAGCCTATCCTCGGCGAGGAATACGACACGGTCGCCTAACGCTACTCCGAAGCCCTCGCCATCCTTCCTCTCTTCCCAGCCCTCTCCTGGGCGCACGGTCAGCTTGTCTGCGAATAGCCAGAGGTGAGAATCTACAGGACACCATCTGTGCTGCTGTTCGTTGTAAACCTTTACGAACGACATCATGATCCGGTCGATGGGGGCATCCGGGTCATCGGTGGCGAAGCGGACATCGGTGGCGATGCCGCTCAAGATATGGGCCTTTACCTTAATCGCACCGTCGGAAAAATAGCTCGTGCCGTTGTCTATCGCATCGCGCGTGCTTTCCGATTTGATACGCAGATTCTGAAGCGCGATGTTGCGCAGCGCCCACTGATACGCGAGAGCCTCGCGCGGTTTGAGAATCGGACGGTCGAGAAATGCAAAGCCCTCGTCGATGGTCTGTGCATGGGCATCCGATTCAAGGCAGCGCCCGACAATCTTGTTCGATGCGCACTTGGCCTTTTTCCTACTCATCGCTGGTCTCCTTTCTGGGTCCCACCTCGTAAAATTTCGTGCTCGTGGGGACGAAGAGCATGTCGATCTCGCCTGTGGGGCCGCTGCGGTTTTTCGCGACCGACAGGACGACCTGCCTTGAACCCGATTTCTCGTCCGTGATTTCGTCCGGGTCTCGCGACAGGAATAGGACCGTATCCGCGTCCTGCTCGATGGACCCCGACTCGCGAAGATCCGACAGGCGTGGCAGGCCCGGGTGGGATTCGGCCTGGCGGCTCAACTGCGCCAGCGTCACCACGGGAACGCCCAGTTCCTTGGCAAGCACTTTCAGGCGGCGGCTTATCTCGCCGACCTCGACTGCGCGGTTTTGGAATCTGGGACCATCGGATGCGGACGAAATGAGCTGGAGATAGTCGATTACAATCAGCCCGCGCTCGGCTCCGCGCATCATGCGGGCGGCTGTCGCGCGGATATCCCCTATCGTCACGCTTGCCTTGTCCTCGATCTCGATGCCGTTTCCGGGGATGTCGCAGCAGGCTGCCGCAATCGCGTCTCATGAAGCCTTGGGAATGGTTCCCATGCGGAAATGGGAAATCGAGACGCCTGATTCGGCGCAGATGATTCTCTGAGCAAGTTCCTTGCCTGACATCTCGAGCGAGAAAATGCCGACCTTCACGCCCTGGCGGGCGGCGTTCAGCGCGAGGGTGAGGGCAAAAGAGGTCTTGCCGACAGCAGGTCTCGCGCCGACTACGATGAGCTGCCCTGCTCGCAGCCCTGCCAGCATCTCGTCCAGGGTTGCAAAGCCCGTGTTCACGACGGTGTAGTCCAAGGGGACGCTATCGAGGTTTCTGGCCTCGTCCACGGCTGCAGTGAGGAACGATGAGATGTGCCGATAGGGGCGCATATCGCGGCGTTCGGCTACCTGTGCGATCGAACCCTCGACCTTCGAGACGAATGCCTTCATATCGGTCGGGGTCTTGTAGGCCTCGGCCTCAATCTCGTTCATCGCCGTCACGAGCGACCTGCGCCTCGAAGCATCGATTAGCTCGTCGTAGGCGGTCTGCCAGGACAGCAGAGGCATGTCAGACTCGAACATGCGCTCGACGGCCCGCTCTCCGCCCGCGGCATCCAGCTCACGGTTGGATCTCAGGTAGTCGAGCAGGGATACGTCGTCAATCGGGTAGTCTGCCTCGTGCATGGCGCGGATGGCGCGGAACAGCGCACGATGGTCAGATTTGACGAAATCATCCTCGAGCAGCATCGGGAGAACGTCCTCACGAACGTCCTTCGAACGCATGCAGGCTGTCAGGACAATCGTCTCCTGCTGCGGGGCAATGATGGAGCTTGCCGTCTGGGCTTTAGTTTCTTCGGTTTCAGTCGGCATGACGCGCACCATTTTGGAAACGGGATGCACGCGAACCGTTTAGATTCTGGGGCATGTTGTTCATCTTCCTGCTCTACAAGGCGCTTGGGGTACGCCTTGGTCGATATTAAGTATAACAGAAAGATAACGCGCCGTTAATCCAAAAAAGGAATAACGGCGCACCGAAAGGAGGTCATGGCTATTGTAATACAAAAAAGGCGCTTTCGGTGAAAGCGCCTGGGGATTTTGATTTTGGAATTGCGATTTGAAAAAGGAGATCACCTCCCAGTTGGCGTTCAAAACCAACCGGGAGGATATACTCCGCGAGTGATTCATCCTACGGGACGAATCCTCTTACCCAAACAGAGTACCATTCATTGGGGTGCTAGATCCCCGTCCGTTCGGTGGTTCCCATAATAGGCGGGATTCCACATATGCGTAATGGGAATCTAGGATTCATAAAGTGGCGACAATTGGCGGAGCTTGAAGGATTTCGACGCTATTCCTCAAAACTGAATAATATTCGGTTTTGAGGAATAGCGATGTTTGGGGGCGGCGCATGAGCGCCGGAGGAGGAGAAGGAAAAGGAGGATGAGAATAATAAGAATAAGAAGGAGGAGAACATGAGGGTGATGGATGGGAAAGGCTCTGCCCTGCCCTGCTGGGTACGTTCGGTAGCGTGGCTCTCAAGGCGGACAAAAGAAAGCCCGCGCGAGATCTCTCACGCCGGCCTTGATGTCGGCGTCTCGGTAATAGCCGTGGGCGCTGTCGAGAATCTTCGAGCAGACCGAATCCGTCAGCCTGTCCTCGAGACCGTATCCGACCTCAAGCCTATCCTGGCGGGTGTTTTTCACGAACGTGTAGAGTACGCCGTTGTCCTTTTTGGAGTTACCCGCGCCGATGTGCTGAGCCTGCTCAATCGAATAATCCTCGATAGTCTGACCTAGCGGCAGACTATCGATAGTCACTACGTAGAGCTGTGCGCCATCTGCTTGGCTCTCCAACGTCTCGTTTAGCTGCGTCAGGATATCGACAACGGAGGAGTCAAGGACATCGGCTCCATCGTAGACATAGGGTGAATCGGGCGTGAAAGACGGCTGGCTCGCAGACCTTGCCGCAATAGATGACCACGCCTCGGCGGCGAGGATAATCGCCATGAAAGCAATCAGAAATGCTTTCCAATGCCTGCGGAAAAAGAGGGCCTGCGAATCGGAAATTCATCGCCCTCTGAGTAAGTCCAGACTTTAATCTCCACTTCCCTACCCCACGTTCTTCAGCAGTGTCAGGGTGTCGGTGGAATCAATGGTTTGCAGGTTCAATTTAGCTGCGTACCAAGGCGCCGATTCCGTCGAGACGATGTAATAGTCGAAATCGCCTGACGCGAGGTAGGACAGCCTTGCTTTCTTGGATTGCATGCCGTCCACGTAGTCACGGTATGGGGAGACGACTCCCGCTGCACCCTTATCATCCCAGAGCTCGGGTCGCAGGTCGAAGGGGACTTTCATCCCCTTCCACTCCAGGTAGTTGTAGATGACGGGATCCTCGGCGTATACGACGGGGTCGTAGATTCCGCTCTCGGCAATCTCCCTGACAAGGAAACCTGCCGAGCGTTCGGAGGTCTGCCAGCAGGATTGTCCTCCGTTCGCGGCACAGACGCAGCAGTTCGCAACAAGCGGGCCGATCGCGGCAAGGAGGGCAATCAAGGCAGCAGTTATTGCCGCGTGATGCGATTTAGATGCGGAAGGATCTTCGGTTCCCGTCAGAAGGCTCGCGAAGGCGAGGGCGGATGCAACCGAGAAGATCCAGACGTTTCGCCAATGGAGCATCGTCGCGACCAAGGCGGCGATCAGGATGACCAGCAGCGGGGCATCGACCCGCTTGCGCTCGATAGCGGCGGCCAGCGCGGTAGGAATGAAGCCGACCGCGAAGAAAACGACGTAGAAGCCGTTCGTCGCCTCGAAGGCGGGCTTCATCTCCGATATCACATTTCCGTAAGATGCAGCACCCATCGAATCGATCACGTAGCGGACGCCATCGACGCCGTACGGGTTCACGAAGGCGGCGAGAAGCATCGCAGGCAGGGCGATGGTTAACGGGAAGATCTCAGCCAGCATCTCATCGGGGGTGGTGGTTTTGAATTCGGATAGGTCGCGGGGAAGAAGGAAGCATCCAGCGAGGAAGACATCTAGGAGCCACATGGCCGACTGCATGTTGACGTGCAGCACCGTGATCGCGGGCAGGGCGATGAGATAGCGCCAGTCACCGGTACGCTTCCAACGAGTGCAGACACCGACAGCCAAGCACATGCATGCCATCGACCATGCCGTAGGACGGACTGAGATGTAGATTCCCGCCCCGAAAAGGGCTAGGCCGATGCAAAACAGCAGGCGGGGCAAAGTCAGGCGTTTATCGCCGAATCCTTGGATTGCAAAGGCCAGCGCGAGTGCAACGGCGGCGGCGAGGAGGACCTGATAGAGTATCGTGCCGGCATATCCTGCCAGGGTATACGAACCATAGAGCAGCACATCATGGAGCCACTGCTGGACGACAATCGGCCTGTAGGACGCCAGTGACCAGGGGTTGGCGTACGGGATGCCGTTCTCGACGATTTGCTTTCCCGTTGCGAGCAGGAACCAGCCATCGGAGTCATACGATCCGTTCCCCTGCATGAGAAAGCCTGCAGTAGACATGACGCAGGCAAGCAGAATGAGGAACAGGCGGTCGCGCTTCCCGTCTTGCACGAAAGGCAGCAGGAAGACACGCAGAACGGGAATGCGGAACGGCCAAGCGAGCGGGGCTTCACTTTCAGTTGTCATTCTGCTCCTCCTCCAGGGGCATTCGGACAATCTGCACGCCCGAGCCGCGACGACAGCGGATAGACGAGCCATCCTCGAAGCGGACTATCGGGGCGCGGCCGGTCGCGGTCGATTCGATTTCGATTGAGTTGACGTAGAGCTTCGCCCCATCGGGGAGACGCAGCTTCATGTCTGGGACAATCACGATTCCATCGTCGGTCTGGGGCAGCTCAATCAACCCACGGTCAACGGCTTCCAGAAGCGTCGAGGCGGTCTTTGCGTTCGCCTTCGCCTCGGAGTCCTCGTAGTAGTACTGGCTGCGGAGCTCTCCGTAAGCCGCGAGGAAATCATCGACGGCTTCCTCGAGCTCCGTCGTGTCGATCTGCCTGCGAAGCCGAGAGATGGCCTCGCTTACCTTGACCGCCGCCTTCATCGAGACCGCCTCGACCAGGCGCTCATCTGGTTTTCCGTCTGGGTGTCGTTACGCTTCCGCAAACCTGTCATCTCCTGTCAGAACGTGCGGAGAGACGGTCCGAGTCATACCGAGTCAGTCAAGCGTAATCAAATTGGAATAGATAGCCGTGCCTCGCACGGTCGGGCGGTATATTCGTCTCTCCTGTTTCATGGCGCTTGGGGTTACGCCAGCACATTCAAAATATCATGAATCCGACGGCTGTGGCAAATGTCAGACATCGAACAGAGAGTCCTCATCGTCATCGAATCCGTCATCATCATCGTCCACGGCGAAATGCTTCCCGAGGGATGGGTTAGAGGTTGAATCGGAAGGTTCGGGGGCGGCGGAATCGGAAGGATATTCCGAGTCCTCTCCATCATCCGATTCGATAAGTTCTGCACCGACTATTCCCTCGGCGTTCTTCGCCTCGTCCAGCTGAATCTCCTTGTATGCGTCGAGCGGGTAGCCAATAAGGTCGCAAATCTCTTCTTCGCTCATCAAGGGGTTAGCCTTCTTCATATACTTGAAGACGAACACCGCCTGGGAATTCATCGAAGTGACGTTACTGTCCGTGTAGGAAAGCACGCGCTGAGCCTCGAACCTCGCCCCGTTGATGAGCCAATCGCCCGTACCCTGCCGCCAAAGGGCATCCACCGTCCCGTTCGCACGCTGCACGATGATGCGGGAAATCTGTTTGATGCCTTCGCGGGAGCAGAGGAGCACGGAGGTCCCCAAGCGCCTCGATGCAGAGGTGAGGCTGACGGGGTCCCCTTTCGAATCCGTGAGACCTGGAATATCGACGCGCTGTCCCTGGGGCGTTGCGTCATACCAATAGAAATCAAGTCTCAGACCAACCTCGTTTACGAGGTCGAGCCGTAGGTCAAGCTCGGTCATGACGTTTCGGGCTGTCTTGTCGCCCGCACTCATGGCGTTGGTGGCGGTGAAGGCGCTCGTGTCGAACTCCTTCATGCGTCCGTTCTTGTACTCGATAGCAATAATCATGCCTACTCCTTAGTGATGTTTGGTTTTCTGAATCTCGGTCGCATCTTCCTGATGCTGAGAATTGCCGGAATTGGAGGAAGTGCCTGTTGGGTTGTTTGCGGCAAGACCGCCGTAGCCCTTCGCGTCGCGTACATCCGCCATCGCATCAAGGATCTCCTCCTCGGTCATCTTCTTGCGACGGCCATCACCGGTCGCGGAAGACTTGGGGTACTCGATGCCGAGCGAGCTGGCAAGGGAAGACGGATACTCAACGTTAGAACCGCGAACTGTGCGGTCGCGCGGAGCGGCATCATTTTGCTCAATGGTCGTTTTCAGGCGTCCCATGAGTTCCGCTCCCTCACGGGTGCATGGCGTTGCCGCCTTGGCGATGGCCATCGCAGCGGAGCGCTCGTCCTCGTTCATCCAGCGCTCGCGACTGACGAGTCCTTGAGCTTTTTGACGTTGGCTAGCGTATTTTTCTGCCATCGTCTGCTCTATCGATATTGCGGAATACTGCTTGCCCAACGTTGAGCCTTTGACTTTTCTGGATTCGGGGTCACTTGGATGGTGATAGACGATGTCGCCGTTACGGTTGTAGTTGACCTTGATGCCGAGTTCGGCGAGCTTCGATGCGAAATCGACAGGGCCTTTGGAAACGCGCATCGCGACGTCCACGCGGTCTCGGATATCATCCTTCCAAGACCAGCCTTCACGAGTTTCGATTTGCCGCTCCGCCATGGTATCGGAGTCTCCGAATCCACGCGGGACGACAAGACGCATGGCGCGGCCGTCATCGGTCCTCATGGTTGTGTACGAAAGACCGGTGAACTTGTCGGAATTGGTTGAGTCGGGCTTACCGTCACTTGGCCGTCGGCTGGCGGTCAAGCTGTCCGTATATGTCTCGGGAATCAATTTTTCGACCGAACGACGCTCATCCAACTGCTGCTGCATGGCCTCGCCAAAGTCTTCAACTTTGGCACCCTTCGCCTCGTTTGCAAGGACGTTATCGAGCGCCGCCATGGCTCGGTCGAGCCTCTTGCCGCGGGAAACTTTCAAGCCCTTTTCGTCCATTTCAGCCTGAGTGTATGACTTGCCATCGGTGGCGAAGGCGTGCCAGCCTCGTTCAAGCGACATGGTTTGCAAGTCAGCTCGCATCGCCTGGACAACCTTAGTCGTAAGAAGACCGGAGATGCGGCGCTTGGTCTCGAGCTCAGTGTTGTTGATGACGATGTGCGCGTGCAGGATGCCCTGTTTTCCTTCGGCCTCGCGGGCGGTGTTGTCATCGTGATAGGCGATGGCCACCTCGAAGCGCCCGATGCCCTCCCCTTCAGGGCCGCGCGAGTCGAACCATTTGGAAGCCCACTCGTTCACGAAGTCGCGGAAGTCATCGAGCTCTACGCCATTGTCCTTTTCGTCGAGCGAGATAATCATGTGCTCGTAAGTACGAACCTTGGTGTCCTTTTTGACCGGCACGTCGTTGCCGAAAATCTCGCGGGTTCGGTCCATCACTTTCGCCCAGTCGCGGCCTTTCCAGTCGCGATCGGTGAGGTTCAGGAAATCCTTGTCCAGGGCGCGGTCGTTCTTGAATAGATAGTAGCGAATCCATTTGACTGAGCTATGACCGGAGAGGAGCTTCATATAGGTCATGAGTCATCGCCGTCCTCAAATTGGTCGGGTCGGGGTGTGCCGTGTTTTTTGCCGCGAACTCGTCGGCGGCGCTCGGGTTCGGTTTTATTGACAGGGGCCTCGGTTTGAACCAAGCCGATAGCAGTCAGGTTGACGGACGGTTTGGCGGACAGGGCCTCGACATCGGATGCGAGAGTCTTGAGGCGCTCATAGATCGCCTTGTTCTGCTTTGAGAGGCGCTCATAGAGCTCAACAATCTCCGTTCGCTCATCCTGCGAGAGGGCGCGATGGTTGCCGTACTTCTTGATGATGCGATTTAAGGCACGGACTGCCTGGTTGTAGTTGACGCCGATGGCGCGGACCTCGTTGGAGATTGATTCGAGCATGCTGTCGGTAATGGCTTGGATTGCCAAACTTTCAGTTTGGTTGCCGGAGAGCGCGAGGGCTAGGCCTGGGCCGAGCGGACGGGTGAGCGATTCGGAGCCTGGAGTGGCATGGCGGATGGATGTCAGGTCGAGGGTCACCGGGAGGGCAACTAGGGTGCGAAGGTAGTCGCTTCGGCTGGCGTTGAGGGCATCGGCTCGGGCGTCGAGGGCGGTCAGGTCTGCGGTCGGTAGGCGGACTGTGATGCGGCGAGTTACGGGCTGGGCAGCATTTGGGGTCAGCGAGATGGCTGACATTTCGGTGTGCGGCCGTTCGGGTTGCGGCCGAACTGGCGGGGCGTAGGGTGACGTGTCGACCGGCATTTGGACGGCGGCGGGGGCAATGTCTGACAAATTTGGGCTGACGGTTTCTAGGGTTTCTCGATCTGTCGAAATGTCTGACATTTCGTATCTCCTTAACTACGGCCGATGGTGAGCTTCGCGAGCAGGCCGTCCGTCAAGCGGATCTAAATGTCTGACAGCCTGTCTGACATTTCGCTTGACGGGAGCGAGCGGAGCGACGCGATTACAGGCCGCTAGCGGCCCCAGCTGCGGCTTTGCCGCAGGTTCAATGTCTGACATTTCTAATGTCTGACGTTGAACGAAGCTGGCGTGCAAAATGGCCTTATGGGTAGTTTGGGGCACGTTCTTTGGCAGGCTCAGGTGTTGCCGCAGCGGCATCCACAATTGGCAAGGCCGTTTTGCACCTGCCGCCTGACCGCAGGGCGGGCGGCCGCGCCGCGGGGTGATCGGCTTCTGCTTAGGGCAATTTCTGCTATTCCGTGGCGTGTGGTCAGGATGTTGGGAAATGTCTGACAGGTTGCTATTGGTTGCCTGGGCAATGTCTGACAATCCCACAGACGGGGAGCTAAAATGTCTGACAGGGCATAACGTTCGTAATGAATGTCCGACAATGAAACAGATGGGGAATAGGGCTAACAAAGGGGTTGCGGGCGATGAAAGTAGGTGTGTTCTGAGGATTCGCTTGGCAGGGGAACATAGTAATCTGAGATTCAGATTAGGTGGCTCAATCCCCTATTTGGCGAGCGGTTTAGTAGCCTGTGATCGAGTTCTGATGTGTGTGCAGCAATTAGTAAGTTGTATACGGGTTCCGATTTAAACGAGAGCGGGAATAGTTCGACAACAAACTATTTGTAAGGTTAAACGGGTTCTAGCAATAAGATCTGACGCTGATTTGGTTGTTGTTCGTGAGTGAAATCGATATTTGCAAATGCCTTTGTATTAACTTGGAAAGTCGGTAAATAGGTTCCGTGCAACGCAAAACGATGGTGCGAACGCTTCGTGTTTGATGATTGCTGGCAAACAGAAAGCCAGTTCTTCCAATTTAGAAACGCAAATTGACTACTTATTATTAAAGGGCGGGTAGCTGAAATAGAAAAGAAAAGCGCTTCGCGTAACGATTGATGCACGCCGTAAATTAAAAACTGGTTGCAGTTCTGAGACTGAAAACGTTATTCGATATAAAGGAAATCAAAAACTGCTGGAAGTTTTATTGCACAGCAATATGGGCTATTTAAGTCGGTTGTGAAGCTATAATCGCCTTTGGATAAAAAAGAATAAGAACAAATAGTGATACTGCGGAGTGCCATTCAAGGCACTCCGCTTGGTTTGCAAATTGCTTTAAATCGCACACAGGACAGAACCCGCGCCCAGAAATTGCAAACTGAAATCAGCGTGCGTAAAGGACGGAAGTAATTGCTGAAGAAAACTAATGAGCGGTAAAAACATGTGGACATTGGTGAGCTGATAGGTTTCCGCTCTCGCTTCTGCGTGTGAATCAGACACTAACTTCTGCCATATTTGATAGGATGCAATGGCAACCCTAACGAGTGGGCAGATAGATTCCGTTTGATTCCTAAAAAGAAAACGGGCAAAAATACGCAGAATACAATCCCAAATAGGCTGCGCAATTCAAATGCATCGGCATTTCGATGGAATTATAAGAATATGAATAATAACAAACAGCGATGCCGCGGAGTGCCATTCAAGGCACTCCGCATGCCTTTCAATTAGTCTCAAGTTGGTATTTGGTTGGTATCTGGACTGTAATTTAAAATTGAAATTAGATCTGCCCTATAAGAATCTCAGCCCTGCTGAATTAAATGTTCGCTGGTGTTTTGAAGCAAAAGCAGTGCATCGGCAATTGAAATTCTTTAGGACGGTGAGTTGAAATCAGATAGCAAAGTAGATCTAAATCATCGTCTGAAAGCCTGTGAAGATGCTCAACCTATTCATGCATGAAAAAGGCGGCAACAAAAATGTCGCACCTCTGTCGCAGTAATGTCGCACCTCGGCCGCGAAATTAAAAAACTATCGGCCGAATATAGTCCTGCCAGGCTCTTGTGCAACGAGCCGATGAACATCTAAATCAGCTATCAAGACTGCTTTTGAAGAAAGAAAATGGGTCAATCCAAAATGAATTGACCCAATAACTTGAGGCTGGAAATATATAAGAAGCGAGGGTACAGATAATCCTAAAGGAAGAACTGATTGTCCTTTTCTTCCTTTTTAGACTGTTCTTCAAGCTCGAAATCAACCTTCCAATCGCCGCGAACGACACGGACGATAATCAAGCCGATCGTAAACGCTACGATAACGAATACGTAGATCGCCTCGAACATAAACAGCTTTTGAAATAGATAGACGGCTGCAAGCGCTTCTGCCTTTGCCGCCGAAGCCATCCATTCATGCTTGATAACCTCAAAGAAGATGATAGATGCAATCGAGAAGACAATCGATCCGATCGATACGCCACTGAGAAGTTTGCAAAGAATACTCGTGCGTATCGCGGCTGAAATATCTTCGACCAGCTTCTCAAGTTTTGCATGGATGCTATCAATGAACTGCTTTCGTTTATCAGTTCGCCGCTGCTTCTTCTCGGCTCGAGCCTGTTTCTTTTTGAGGGCGTTCTCCTCTTTAATCTGCTTTGCCTCGAGTAGCTCGGCCTTTCTTTTCTCAATTGCCTCGGCTCGGAGCTTCTCCTCGTGGCGCTTGTGTTCGGCTTCGATTCGGTCGATAATCTCACGGTATTCATCATGTGAGACGATCTTTAGGTCGCTCGTGCCGGGGTGTTGTAAACCGGGGCGGCAATCTGCACACGCCTTGCCGCATGAGAAGAGCCCCGTGCGGGAGCATCCGCGCTCGCAACGGTTGCATGGAGAATAGAGTCCGTCGCAGTTGCGGTTCTCTAGTTCGGACTCCACAATTGCCTTTAAATCTAGGTCTTCCAGTTTCGTACGCTTCATCTGCACCTACTCCGCCTTGCCGTGGTCGATGCTATATGGGGCGATTCGATAACCGTTGGGCGCTTCTTTAGAGCCGACCCTGTCCTTATATTTGAAGAGGAGGACACGATGACCGACCAGATCACGTTCCCAAATCTTCTTTACCGCGCTCTTATGGTTAGAATCAACGCGCTCGGAACGGATCTTCTCCTCCTTTTCTCCGTTGTCCGCTTGGAATTTAATCAGGTAACGCTTCGAAGATTCCTCGAACTCAATCGAGTTAATCGTTGCCGCGATTCGTACCGAACGGCCAATCATGGAGGGCAACGAGCGCTCGGCTGTGAGACGTTCCAGCTTTAGCATTTCCTGGGCAACGGCGAGTTCTAGGTTGTCGCCCTTCCGGCCGCTCAAGAGCAAGGCGAAATACGCCATACGAATGGTTGCCGAGTCGAATTGGGTATCGTTATCCATCTGTCCTCCTAATGTGGGAATTAGTTCTTACATCTTGGGACAGGCTGGATATATCCAGTGTGATTTGCCGCTGCGGCAATCTCACGAGCGAACCGAGGGCGATTGAGGGACGATTCGGCACTGTTTTCAGTGCTTTTGGCAGTGGTCGGGCAACGGCCGATCGCATTGTCGCGTCTAGGAAATAGCTAGAATGGCTATAATCGGGATAGACTATCGTATATCTAAAGGAGGTATCCAGTGCTTGAACGAATCGGTTCGTCCGACGCTATTCGCTATATGGTGCAGGATTGCGGTATGACACTGCAGGATGCATCGATTAAAACCGGCAAGCAGAAAGGCAGTTTGTCAACGCGACTGCATAACAATACGCGATTCACCATCGATGAGTTTGTCAAGATCTGCGATGCGTGCGGCTGGCAGCTCGTACTTAAACGCGGAAACAAACAGTTCGACCTGCGTGGGATTGACGAGAACAAACCGCGGACCGATGTGAAAAAGTAGCGCTCTGATCAGCTTTCGTCGCGTTTATTCCAGTAATTGCATCGGTTCGAATGGGCTGTCTCGAACTCATGGCCGTCCCTGCGGTGGCATGTGTACTCAACTTTCGTATCTTCGGGACGGTGCAAATCGTCCCGAACGTTTCCGTTGCAAGTGCAATAGAGGCAGTCCGCGCATTTTCGTTTGGCATTTTCGGCTTGTTCCAAGGAGCGCCATTCTGCTCTGATCATTCCATCGCTTATGGTCATTGATAGGTCACTTTCCATTCATCATCCAATAGAAGCGATGCCGCGGCATGCTTCGTGCTGGGTCTAGCCATTGGGTTGCAACTGTTTCAGCCCACACGCCTGTCTTAGACGTATGCGAAATCTACAACGGTCTTGCCGTCGACCATGAGTTGCTTGGAGGCAGCCAGGGCTGCAAGGTTGTCGATACGCTCCTGTTTCAAAAGGGTCCCGAGACGGGTCATAGGGTGATACGGCATCGGATTGGGTTTGCTTTCGAGAAGTTCGGCGGTTCGGTACTCGATCGCATCAGCGTAATCCTCCAGGAAGTCCCAGGCCTCGTCTACCGGCAGCATCGTATCGCGCTTGGGGTTCTTCCAGTCTTTTACCGAGCGACCTGTAATGCCCAGCCCCATTGCAATCTCTGACGTCGGCACTCCCAAGATATCTGCCCAGGCGGAAAACTCTGCCTTCGGATCGAGGTCGGGAAAATCGTCCAGGTGCCGCTCGATCCATTCATCATCGCGGCACGCATAGACAAATGAGGACTCTATATCCTTAGCCTCAAGTTGGTCGGCAACGAGATGACTCGCTAGATTGTAGAGGCCCATCGGTTCGGTCTCGGGCAGATCCTCGTCGCGATACCAGCGAAGGATATGTCGGCCGAACTTCTCGGCAGACTCATTCGCTTCATTCAGGCAATGCATTGTAAGGTTTCCGAGCTTCTCGGTTTGGTCGTAGACCCAATCAAAGGCGTCCTTGACCGGAACGCAGTCGAGCTCGGGGTCGAGCCACTTGCGTACGCTCGACACGCGAACATCGATGCCTCGTGCGAGGTCTTCGGGCTTGAGCCACAGGTTATCGAGCTGAGCCTGCATTGAACATTTGAAATCGAACATAATCGTTCCTTCCTATAGCGGGGTCGCATGACTCATTGCAGTCATGCATTTTGTCTAATTCTATCAGTACGATAGCGAACCAACTCCACTCAAATCGGCGCTAATTTTCCTATGCCCATATATAGGAAATGGATAGGGAGGGTATCGCCCTCCCCTATTTGGTGTCGGTCGCTATGCGCAGGATGCGATGCGGTCACCCAGACCGAAACCGTAACCGTCCTGCCTGCCGGCATCCTCGATTGATTGATCGGAGGAGACGGTAATGGGGCGAGGCTTCATCTTTTTGCAGTTCAGTTCGGCATCCATGTAGCGGCTGACGCTCTCGGGCACCACAATCGCCAAGGCCATGGTCTCGTCCTGCTCGAGCTGCTCGCGGTAGGAGTTCTCGAGCCCCTGAATGAAACCGAGGCAATAGCTGTTCTTGACACCCGCACGGCGCCCAATCTTGGTTCCATCCTGCTCGAAACGTTTGTCGCAGAACTTCTTGAAACACGTCTCGATCGCGTGCTTGGTGGCGCGGAAACAACCGGCTGCGACCGTGGCGTCCTGGGACTCGCCGACGAAAACGAAACGGGTGCCGGTCACGTTGCGACGGCCGCTCCAATAGTCATATGCGCCATGGCTCGTCTGCATGTAGTAGCGGCAACGGTAGTTCTTCGCGATGACGTATGCGAGGACCTTGACCCACTCCGGCACGCGCTTGCCGAGGTCTTCGGCAGACTCGTTGACCTCGGGGACATTGTCGTCGAGGTCGATATCATCGATGGTCATGTTGTTCGCGGCAAGGAGGCGCTGGAGGGCAAGGGATGCCGCCCTGGCTTCGCCCTCGGACGTCGCGCCGTCAATCATGGCGAGAATCTTCTTGAGCTTGGAATCGATAGGGTTCATGAGGTATCTCCCTTCGGGTGTGCGAAACGCCTTTCGTTTCGCTTATTGGGATATAGTATAGTTGAATATGGGCAGGGATGCAAGATCAAATCGAGAAAAGATCGAAAAAGGTTTGGAGTAATCGAACTGAGCTCAAGGGTTCAAGGTAGTGTATCTAATGGAAGAGGGCGAGCACTACCGATCGCCCTCTAGACTATCTATGCAGTCCTCGTGTGTCCTACCTATCCAATCACAACGCACTTGGGAACACGGTAGTAAGCGCAGTCCTCATCGGTAAGCACGCCGACAAGATCGGCAAAGGTTGTGTATCCATCGTTTTTCTCCGGGTCATTCGGTGTGAAAACACGGGGGACATAAATCATATTACCCTCCGCGTCAGTCGACAATCCCACAGGCATCCTCGCTATAGACTTGTCGATAGAGATCAGTTCGTTCAGCCTGGACATCAGCTCGCGCACCGTCATGGGGCGGATCAGGCCGTCGTCCACCCTGGTCACGTACCTGGAAATATCGTTCGCGTTGGACATTTGAAGTTCTTTCCTCTGAGGCTTACGGGACGCCGTTCGCCCCGCTTGTTGACATATAGTATAGTTGTAAATGGATAGGGATGCAAGATCAACCGGGAAAATAGGATGAAAAGGGCACAGGATAGGCCGATGCCCTTTTGTTGGGACTAATTGCCAAACAGGTCGCGGTAGCTTTCGTCGTTCCACTCGGCAATCGGGTCATCGCAGCTGTCGTCGGACTCGACCTCAGTCTCGAGCGAATACTCGCCGCAGTTCTCGAAGTCATTCCAGAAAGCATCGCTCTCTATGATTCGACCCAAACGCTCTAGGGCATCATTCTCGTCCTTGCCCTCGACAACGACCAGACCTTCACGATGCTCGGTGACCTTGATGGTGAAGTTCTTCATGGGGGTATCTCCCTTCGGGTTTGCGGGATGCCCTTCATCCCACTTGTTAGATATAGTATAGTTGAATATGGGCAGGGATGCAAGATCCAACTGGGAAATCGTTCAGAAAAAAGGCGGCCGCGAGACCGCCTTTTGTGTGAAATGAAGTTATTCCAGACCCCAAACGCACTCCTCACCGAGTTTTTTAAGCATCTTGCGGGTTAAGTCGTCCTTTGCGTAATCGAGTGCGCCGTGGATCTCCGAATTATCGTATCCAGGCTGCTGGCAGGCCTGATACTCGTAGCACTCGATGCAGCCGTACTTCTCGCCGAGAGTGAAGGGCTTCCCGTCCTGCTTCTGCGTGAGCTTGAACTCATGGGCGCGGGTATGCTTGCCGTAGTACTCGTTGACGGAAGCGTAATTGGCATCGAGAAGCATCTGCCCGACAATCTGGCCGCAAGTCGCGGGGTTGTACTTGACGCCCGACTCCTCGTCCTTCAAGCTCGCCGGCTCGAAATCGGTGTCTGCCATTGCGGCGACGATTGCGGAAATCGTGAGATCGGAAACGACGTAGCAGCTCATTTAAGTACCTCCAAAAGGGTCTGCGGGATGCCCTTCATCCCGCTTGTTGACATATAGTATAGTTGAATATAGAGTGAAAAACAAGATCGATTTCGAAAAATGGCATGAAATAAAGCGGCACGGAAACCGTTTATCAAAGTACGATTTATTCGCTATCACGCAGCGATTTCAAAACCAAATCTCGAGCCTCTCCCTCGAGTTCCCTATCCGCGACCTTTCGAAAATATTCGGTAGCATGATCGCAGCATGTGCGCTTTTCGCCTGATGATAGTTCATCCCACTCGCTCTTATATTCATCCTCGGCGCGGTCGGTCAGATAATAATTAAAACCCTCGGTTCCAACCAACGCCGACAATGCCTCCTCGACCTGTGCCCCCTCGTCAACATCGAGCTCGAAGTACCAAGAACGAGTTTCAGTGAACTTAAAGACTTTCTTCATGCCTGTTTCCTTTCCAATACAAGGCGTTCATGGAGATGGATGAGCGCCCACTAAACCAGATGCCCTTTAAAACTCCTGTATCTGCGAGAGGTCGATTAGGGTGTCCAAGACGCCGATCTGGTCTTCCAGAAACCTCATCCAGGCTCATCATTTGCTCAGTCATTGTTGTTTCCTTTCTCTGTAGGGTAATAGTCGATAAGGTAGGGAGCGCCGTTGCACTCCCCCTGTCGGCGGTTACAGCGAGCAGCGGTAGGCTTTGACTACTTGGCTGGCGCACTCGATGCCGTATGCGGCAATAGCCCAAGAGATGGGCAATACGATGCAGTTCAGATAGAGGTAGTAGAACTGGCTGAACCATGCACCGAAAGCAAACGCCGCCGCGCCGATCAGCGCCATGACAATCCTCGGGAAGTAGAAGAGGAAGTCATCCAATTTGCGATCCATAGGGTATCTCCCTTCCGGGTGTGCGGAACGCCTTTCGTTCCGCTTGATGACATATAGTATAGTTGAATGTTGGCGAGGATACAAGATCAAAATGAGAATAATAACAAAGAGATTTACGAAAAGGGCATCCATTAAAGGATGCCCTTTTGAGTATGACTAAATGTCAAACTATATGTCTCAAAGGAGGCCGATACGGTTCCAAGGCAGGTAGCGCATGACGCAGATGCCTATCACGCTGTCCTCTGATATCGGGCCGAAATAGCGGGAATCTGCGGAATTCTCCCTGTTGTCGCCCATGACCCAAATCTCGCCCTCGGGAACCTTATAGGGGTAGGATATATGCTTGCCCTTTCCAAGGTACAGCGGATAGGAATCGCCCTTCGCGTAATCCTCCGTGATTTTCTTCCCATCGATATATACCGATCCGTTTTTCATATCGACCGTCTGTCCGGCGCAGGCGACAACACGCTTACATAGGACGTCTTTCTCGGAGCCCTTTTCGGGGTTCTCGAAGACGATAACGTCCCCCGCAGAGGCGGTTTCACCCAACTCCAGGGTAATCTTCTCAGCTAGCACGCTATCGCCGACTCGAAGCGTATCGCACATCGATTCGGTGGGGATGCTGAACGGCTCAATAACGAACGACCTTATCAGTAGAACCGTGCCGATAGCCGCTAGGATTATCGCGGCGTAGATAACGGCGCCCCATGGAATAGGTAGGCGCGTCTCGTTTCCGGGCTCTTCCAAAACAACCACCTAGTCCATAAGGCCTTTCATGCCGATTGCAGTCAAGCCGCCTGAACCCGTGCTTTGCTTTAAGGCGCTCTGAACCACCTGTTTTTCATTGAGGTAGCTGGCCGAGTCGGCTGGGCTGTGACCGCAATCGTCCTCAACATCCGATTCATGGAAATAGACGTACGTTCTCCGAGCCATGACCGAAGGATGCATCCTATATCCAACGGCGTCCGCTTTTGGCGCGAATCCGCGATTGAGCCACTGGTTCAGCGTGCGGAAGCTCGCCCCTAGGTCAGCAGGAAGGTGGTTCTTGATCGGGAGCTCATCCTCCGCATTGGCAGTCACGTCGCGCCCCATAAAAGTCACCGTCGTGTACATGTATGAATCTCCATTCTGAAATCAAATCAATTTACTTTCGTCGCTTCGCCCGTGGCGTAATCAATCCTGTAGCCAGGCTGCACGTTATAGCAGTAGACGTCGAAATCGATGCTCTTGCCCTTATCCGCCAAGGAGTACGCTTGGATGCGGACACCACGGACAACCAATTCGCCGTCACGGAAATCGGGGGTCACCTTGTAGTAGACACGCCCACCGCCGGCAAAGATGAAGTCGCTCACCTGCATCTCATAGGGCAGCATTCCCTCGACGTTCATGTAGCGGGTTCCCGTAATCAGATTGCGCTTCTCGGCGTTCAAGCCGGACAGGCACCACGCTATCAGGTGGCAACGGTTGTACAGGTACTTTCCGTCAAGGGAATCATCGCGAACCGTGTGCCAACCGGAGGGTCTCACCATTCCAATCGAGCCGCGCTTCTCCCCTCGTGCGGGAGCCGTCTCGAGGGAGATGACCATCTCCACGGAGCCGCATCGACCGGTCGAATCGAGATCCGGGAGGACTGGATCGGAGGGTGCCGATTTAGCAGATAGGCCACTCGTGTCCGAAAGGGCTACCGAGGGGTTGCCCGTGTATTCGGGAATCGAAATCGGATTATTTGAGGTTGAGGTGCCATTGGGAGTCTGAGAGGACGTCACGAACTGATTGGCAGTGAAAACACCGAAGAATCCAGCGCCTTGAGCCAAAAACGAAGTGCCTACGGCAAAGGCGAGCGCGATGCCGAACTCTAGCAGCCGTCTGACTTTCGCATTGGAGATTTTCACGGGCAGCTCTTTTCGGTATGTCGGGTCATTTGTCTCGCATCCTTTCGTATCCAAGTACGGATGCGTCTCCCCGACCGATTGAGCATTATTTAGGCAGGATCAGCGCTGTCTAAAAATACGGTACAGCCTGATAAGTCCTATCAGGGCCGCATCGATTGTTCTCCTGTCTTCGGCGCCTTGGGGAAGCGCATTAACTGAGGTTGATTTTAGCAGAGAAAACGGCGTGCCGACAGTATTCAGTGAATATAACGACCAAGCGACTGAAAACATCTATGAGATTATGGGGCCGGGGAACCTTGAGGATCAGCGATTCTGACTACCCTGATTGGGTTGCCGAACTCCTTGGCGAGGGCGAAACTTTGGGCGGTGCCTTTGCTCGTACCGTCCCAAAAGGCAATGACGCCGCGCTCGGCAAAGGTCGAGATGTAGGCATGCATCTCGCGGTTCCTTGCGTAACCTGCTCGTTTCCCATATCGGGACCAATCGGCAGGGAAAATCTGCAACGGGTAGCCGTGGCTATGGGCGTAGCGCTCGGCCAAGGCATCGGTACCCGAGCAGCCGCCCGAAACGATCTCGATATCGGTCTTGTCGGCGAGAAGGGTATCGCACTTCGCCTTGAAAGCGTCGTAGTCGGTATAGCCCCTGCTCCCGATTATCATGCAATGGAATGTCATTTGGAAACATCCCTCCATATGGGATTGCGGGACGGAAGACGTCCCGCTTCATTCATATAGTATAGTTGAATACAAGCAGGAAAACAAGATCAATGCGGCAAAAGAACATCAAAAAAAGCGATCTCACGACCGCCTTAGAAAACGCCCGATCACGCTGCCGGCGCACTAAGAGAAATCATACTCACCCTGGGTGATGCTACCTTGCGGGACGTGTATTCGTGTCTCCTGCCTGCTGAAAAACAACTGATTGCGCGACCATTCGCCAACTATGGGCAATGCATAGTTTAAACGGACGATTTCATAGCTATTGACCGTCTCGACTCTCGCATCCTCGGCGTCCGCGTCCTCGTACACTAACACCGTTTCGGCAGGGTAGCATCTTCTCCGATAACCCCTATCATCTTGCTTCACCATCAGGACGTACTCATCGGTTGAGGTAAGGTATCCGAAAGAAAGCGCCGTTGCGCCCGATAGGCTAGATTCCGTCTTGAGCGAGGCAAGGGAGTGGGTCCCTGCAATCTCAGTTTTCTCACCAGCCGATTCAATACTTGTCGGAACTAGAGCCTGAAACAGAACGCAGATGATCGCACCCACGGCAACGACCGATGCGATATATATGCGGAAACGTCTATCGGATGATTTTGAATCGGGTGCGAGCAGACTAAGTAAACTGACTGCGCAGACGAGAATCGGTGCAAGAAATACGTATCTAAACCAATTCATCCGCGCCCCTATCGCTCGGGGTCCATCTTGCGTTCCATTTGCGAATCAACAGAATCCGCGCGGTGTCCTCAGCATCGTTGATTGAGTCGGCAATGCCGTCTGGGCCAATCATATGCATATCGCACTCGCCGCAGTTCATTATCATGCGGACGTCGTAGACAGTAACGCCGTCCGTGCCGTCATACATATCGACGTCGTAGCGGCTCGGTTCTATGTCAGAATTGCCGCAGAAAGGGCGTGGGAGTATATCCAAGACTTTCTCCTCTCAACAGGGTCTGGATTGGGAGACAATCTCCCGCAGACGGTTGGAAACGTCGTTTCCCGTCCCGCAGATAGACTTGCCCTCCCAGTAGACCACCGACGTTATCGATTCAAGGTATTCGGCAAGGTCGATGAGCTCGGTGGGGTCGACGACAACGGCATCGCCATGCGAGCCGCGAATACGATTCTCATCATCAGTATTCAACATTTTCCAGTCCATCCACTATCTCGACAAGCCGACCATCCTCGTACCTGTAGGCCATATATCTGCAGCACCATTCACGCCAGGCTCGGTAAAACGGTTGGCTATTCTGCGAGTCAGCCCAGCCGCAAAAGCCTATGAAGCCGTCGGAGTTGAAACTCACCGCCTCGCGACCGCTCCACTGACCGGGACAGTCGATTTTCAGATATGCTTTCGCGATGCCTCCATCGGGGTTCATCTTGTAGCAGAGGCTATCGTTCTTGCGCCGAGGAATCGTGTAGCGCGGAGTCTTACCCTTGCGACATGATTCGGCACACTCGAGAGCGATATATCCTTGAAGGGCATCGAGGTCATATGGCTCGATGTCCGCATACGTCAATTTGAGGATTTCCCATAAGTAGCGACATTCCTGAGATGTCATGGCAGACGGACTATCCAACATCATGGCTTCAGAACTATCCAATATCATTTTCCTACCGTCTTCTCAATCACTCGACCGCAGATGGGGCAGTGGCGGTAGGAATGGGCACCGTACTTCCCCTCATCGTGGCCGCATTTGTCGCAAATCCATACGCCAACCCGCTCGCGAACGTATCTACATGTCTGCACGTCAATCTTGTCGGCCAAGTCTCTTGCGGCACATTGCTCGACCGCAGGGTATTCCTCGTTGTAGTACTTCACGTCCAAGTCGAGAGCCTTGGCAAGGTCGCAAAGATCCAACAGGCCTCGGCGGCCCAAAGTATCGCCGTCCGATATTTCCTCGAAGACTGCGTCCGAGACTGCATAGCGGAGGGACATGGCGATATCACGACGAATCTGCCTTGCGAAGCCGGAATCACCTACGGGGCGATCGATATAGTCTGCGAGTGTGAGCGCGTCGCGCCTGTCGATGAGAAGCTCCCCCTTCGGCGTGACGGCATTCAATGCCCAGCTTAGACAGCGCAGCGGGAACACTGACATATTCACTGACAGGCCTGGGGCCTGCGAGGGCTAGGGCGCGGAGCGCGGCGGCCATCTCGCGGTTCACGTTGGTTAGGTCATCCATATAGAGTCTCGTCCTCGCAAATCAATCTCGATGGGCTTTAGTGCCGTCCGGAATTACCTGAAAAAGCGTCCCTTTGGGGGCCACGACCTTGCGTCCGCAGTAGGGGCAGCTCTTTATGAGTTCGACCCTCCATCCGTTCTTGCAACTATCATCGGGCAGGCGAACCTTGCCGAGCGGGCCGTCCGCCCCGCAAGCGGAGCACGTGAAGTGTCCGGTCTGCGGCCCGTTGAGGTTCTCGCAGGTACCGGGGTCAATCAGGTTCGCAAGCATGCCCAGCGTATCCTCATCGGTAAAGGGCATCTCGTCGGCGACCGTCTCCTCAATGATGCCGCCGATTGCAGCGGGAAAGATGGGTATACCCGCAGCGAAATGACAGTGCGAGTTGTGGCGGAGCCTTGCGGCGAAGTGGATTCGAGTGTCTAAATCGGGCAAATGCGCGGGCGATTCGTAGATATTCATTTCGGCAACATCCTGTCCATTGGAACGCTTGGGGAACGTTCGCATTAACTATAGTTATTATAGCAAACTTTTGGAACGATTATCGGCAGAGCGTAAATCAATTTGAATATAACCGGTAAGCCGTACCTATGGGAGCGGGTGCCGATTGTCTCGGGGTTGAAATTGGATTGCCCACCACGGTCTATCGGACGTGCCTTCATGGGGATTGGGAAATGACCGGTAGACCTCAAGCTCCCACTGCCTGCGATCCGACTTCGCCACGGCATCGAGAATAAAGCCGGTGGCGAGCGAAAGAGCGCAGAGGAACATCAATGCCGCCGCGAGAATCGCAGTCGGGAAGCGGGGCACGACCCCGGTTGCAACGAACTCGTGAATGACGGGGACACCTAGCGCAATCCCCACGATGAAGAATAAAAGCGAGATCAGGGAAAAGAACCTCAGGGGTCGATAATCCTTGAAAAGGGTGCCGACCATTGCGACGACCTTAATGCCGTCGGACAGGGTATTCAGCTTCGACTCCGATCCCTCGGGTCGGTCCCGATAGTCAATCGGAATACTTTGAATGCGCCAACGGCGGTCAACGGCGTGTATGGATAGCTCGGTCTCAATCTGGAAGCCGTCTGAAAGAACGGGGAACGCCTTGACGAAGGGTTTGGACATGGCACGGTAGCCCGTCATGACGTCGGCGTATTCGTAGCCGTAAATCCACTTGATCATGGCGCGGACCAAATCGTTGCCAAAGCCATGGAACGCACGCCTATTCTCCTTGGCGTACGTCCCGTTGGATAGCCTGTCGCCGACGACCATATCGGCCTGCCCGGCTAGAATCGGCTCGCAAAGGGCTTTCGCTGCTTGAGCAGGGTAGGTATCATCGCCGTCCACCATGAGGTAGCAGGCGGCATCGATATCTCGGAACATCTGCCGGCAGACGTTTCCCTTGCCGTGGCGAGGTTCGAATCGAACGGTCGCGCCGTGCTTCATCGCGATAGCGGAGGTCGCGTCAGTCGAGTCGTTGTCGTAGACGTAGATCGTCGCGGCTGGCAGCTCGCGTTTGAAATCGTCGACCACCTTGCCGATGGTCTGGGCCTCGTTATAGCAGGGAATGATGACTGCAATCTCGTCTTGATCCACCCAGAGCACTTCCCTATTTGATATCGAGATAGACACACGGAGAACTCCATGCGCCGCCCGCGCGAGTTGCGATGTCAATATAGCTGCGCTTTGAGCGGATAACCTCAGCCTCGGCTATATCGAGCGGCAGGCGAAATAAATCCTCGTGGTCGATATAGGCCGAGCACCTCACCCGTCCGCCAGCACGGATAATCACGAGTTCGTACACCCTAGTCTCATGTCGGCAGTATTCGATTACAGTCATGATCAGGCTCCTTTAATTTCCCTATTTGATATCGAGATAGATGCACGGGGCATCCTCTAAGCCGCCTGACCGGTTCGCGAGGCGAATCCAGCTGCGCTCTGCGCCGACAACCTCGGCATTGGCTATATCGGGCGGCAGGCGAATTAAATCCTTGTGGTCGATATAGGCCGAGCACCTCACCCATCCACCAACTCGGATAATCACGAGATCGCGCCACTTGGCCTCTTCGCGACAATACTCAATAACGGTCATTTATCTATCCTTTCGAAAATTTCGCCCGCAAATCGGGCAATAGTTGATGGGAATATAAGCGCAGTCGATGCCGTTGTCGTGGGACAGGCTCAAATGCACCCCTTGCGGGTCATTGACCTCGAGTGCGAGCTCTATCCCCTCAATCAGGTCCATATCCCCGCAGACATCATCGATATCGTTGAGGAGCTTGGCGCGGTACGGGCTGCACCACGGGCAATAGCTGTTCGAAAAGACCCCGCGCGATGTACGGTAGGAGTATGCGCTGTGGTTCACCATTCGGAACAGGAGCTCGGAGACGGATGCAATCCGGCTGCTCCCCGAGCCGATCCCGAGGTCGAATTTTTTCTGCAGACGCCCGCGGGCGTCCGGGCAGAAGACCGCCGCGTCCTTGGGGAGCTGTCGGGTCTCATAGAGCGTCTGGGCGAGATCAGGCGGGCAGACGAGCCAGTTTGCATCGCCCCGGAACGTCAGGCCGTGTCCGCTCTTGAAGTCATTCATACACGATTTGACCTCGACGAAGACGAATTCACCCCGCTCGATGGATGATGGGAACGGTGAGTTCCGCGCGGGCCTGAAACCGACGAAATCGACGCGATGGACATCGTCCACCCACACCTCAGACGAGACCAGGGAATACTCGCGGCGCAACCGAGCCAAAACGCGCTCGGACAGCTCCTCTGTCGTCTCTTCACGCTGTCCCAATTTATGCCTCCTTATCCGCATGGCGTGTATTCCAAGTCTTGAGGGCTGCGATACAGGCGTTGTATTCGTCCTCGCCCTCGATAATCGATTTGCGCTGGGGTCGGCATGCGTGCGATCAGATGCTGAAAACGGCTCCGCAGCCCAGGCATGCAGGATGTCCTCAAGGGGACGCGAGGCGGAGCTCGATTCGGATTCCTCTTTGAGGACCTCTGCGAGTTCAAATCGGTCGCTATCGGAAATATCGACAGCAGTCAGCTGACTCATATCGTATCACCAATCTTTTTTATAGGGGTAGGGAAATTCGCCGGTATGCCCGGCGCGGGGGACTCTATGGCGTGTCGAAGACCATTGTCTGTAGGGAGAGTGAAAAGGGGGTGTGGGGAGTAATGGAATTCAACAGAGTCCGCCGCGCCGAGCATGCCGGCAGCTATATGACGAGAGGGCTGCGGCGCCGTCTTCCACTCAGGCACGTGTCCCACAAAGGAAGGAAAGGAGTCAAACAAATGGGGTGCCTGGAAAGCGTGAAACCCGACCCGTGAAATAGAATCGATCAGATACGAGGGAGACGGCGTCGCAGCCCCTTCGCCAGCCAAGGACAAAGGAGCAGGGCCATGGCGGCGGCATAGCCTGATATGACCGCCGCGAAATAAAGAAATGTCGCAAGCAGAGACATGTCTTAGTCCTTGAATCCAGGGAGGTGAGCGATGATGTAATCGCGTTGGCGGCGGCCGAGGCCCTTGACTCGGCGATTCGGAGCGATGCCGGCTTGAGCCATGAGCTGGGTGGCCTTCGTCTTGCCGACACCGGGAACGGCGATCAGCAGGCGAACCACAGGAATGCGCCAGTATTTGGGGTCAGCAGAAGCCTGCTCGAAGGTGACGGAACCCTGGCGAACCAAATCGAGCAAGGCCTTGCGCTCCTTTCGGACGGCTGTAGCCTTCTCAAGGTTCGCGCGGCGCTGTTCATCGGTCAGAGCGGGCAGCTTGTTTGCAGAATCGGACATAGGGTCACTCGCTTTCGAATAAATCTTGGTATTGCTCGGGCGTCAACTCGCAGATGAACGCCTTAATTTCAGCGCGGTTCTTGCGAGAGACGGTGATAAAGGCATAACAGGGAGTCTCGGGGTCATCGGGATTGGGGGCGGTCGCTACCGCGAGTAGCTGACCTGCGTGCCGCAGGGTTTTGGCGATTGTCTTCATCCCCTTCGGAATGAGAGCGTCCTTGGGTTCCAAGACCCGCTCGACCTGCCAATCCCGAAGCGAGGTTCCGGTAATATCCTCAATCTCGTCCATTTAAATCCCTTCCCTATCGAGTTCATCGAGTGCTTGGATGACGATATCGGTCGCTATCGCCCAAAGATCGCGCATGCGGATGTGGTGGGTGACGGCTGCGACCTTCATGCGGTCTACTGCCTTGGAATCAATCTTGAAGGAGACTTGCGTCTGGCGCGGGAAATCTGCCGCCGCATACTCCTTGGAGTAGGCCGCTTTAATCGCAGCCGCCATCCCCTTCACGCATTCATCGCCAAAGGGATAGGGGCCTGCCTGCCTGGCAGTCTCCGCGGGGCGTGCGGACGCACGTCCCGAATGGCGGTTCAGCATGGCTCGTTTCGCGTCAGCCGTGAGGTCCATGCGATTCTTCGATGGTGCGGCCATGGCTACTCGCCGCCCAGATACTCGTCCACAAACTTGCGGAACTCGGCCACGGCGGCATCGTTGGGGCGGAAGCCGAACAGCGGCTCCTTGTTGTTCGCCGCGTCCTCAATCGCCTTGTGCTTCATCGGACGCGCCGCGTAGAGCTTCGTGTGGCCAAGCTCGGCGATCGCGGGAAGCTGCTCGTCGGCGGCGCGGGATGCAACCTCGTCCTTGCTGTACTTGTTGAGCAGGATGCCGTCGATATTGAGGTCGGGGTTGAACGCATAGTCGGCTTTGATGGACTCGACGAGGTCGTAGACGTTGCCGAAACCGTTAATCGAGAACATCGACGGCTCGGTTACGATAACCACGTCATCTGCCGCGACGAGGGCGTTCAAGGTGGAAAGACCGAGGGACGGGGGGCAATCGATAACGATGTAGTCGTAGACGTCCATCGCAGGTTCCAAGGCTCGCTTCAGGCGAAACTCGCGGCCGAGGCCTTGAGAGAGGACCGAATCGAGGTCCTTCATCGCGATATCGCCGGCGATAATGTCGCACCCGTCCATGAACTGGACGCAATCAGAGAGGGATGTCTTGGGCTTCTCGAGCAGATTGAAGACCGTGGGGACGGCAGGAGCGGTCTCGGCCTTCATCCAAGTCGTGATGTTCGCCTGGGCATCCATATCGATCAGGAGAACGTTGAACCCGCGCTCGGCCATGCCCTCGCAGAGGGCCTTGCTTGCGGTGGTCTTCCCAACCCCGCCCTTGTTGTTGATTACTGCAATCGTCCTTGCGACCTGCGCCACGCCATCGGCACCCATCATCGGACTCCCTTCGGATTCGTGCGACCCCGAACGGAATTACGAACATAGATAGCCTAGGTGATGGGCAGCACGCCGCCCGTCACCTTACGATATTTATAGATGTCGCGTAGTCATCTTCCTGTCCGTCATCCAGCGCTTGGGGAACGCTTTTGACTTAACTATATGATAACAGCCTATCGGCATAATGCAAGCATTATCTGAGAATTATCGGCGCGTCGTTAGTATTTGCGTGGGATGGGTCACATCGGCAAAGAAAAGCCCCCGCAACCGTTGTGGCGCGGGGGACAAATGATGCGGGCACTATAAGCGATACGGGTGCGCCCGTGAAGTTAGAAGAATAGGCTCTGTTAGACCAGAATTGACATCATGCCCAGTCATCTTTACTAATTGCAAAATATTCGCCCCTTTGCTGGATTAAAACCGGCAAAGGGGCGATGCGCTCAGACTCGAACAAGTTAATCGTTAGGACTCTGTCGTCTCATCCCACTCGTCATCCGCATGCAAGATGGCATCAAGTTCGTTTTCGATATCGGAAACGCCAATATAGGCCTTTGCGATATTCTCCCGTGCATTTCGCACCTTTAAGGCAATCTCCTTCTGCTTCTCTATGGGAGGGTAATAGACGAGCACCTTCCCAAAGTCAGAAGACTGCGTTCTCCTTCGATTGCTGTGGCCGGTGTTGATGGCGCGGAATGCCTTTTGGAAGCGGCGGCTTCTCAAGAGTATCGACAGGAACTCCGGATCGATGACGTTTGGGTCTTTGACCCGCAAGATCGGATATTCTTGCGTTACGAGGGCATGATCGAATTCCTCGGTGACGAAGCATACGACACCCTTCCATAGGTCGATTCCAGAGTAGACGATGTCGGAGGTTCTTACTTCAAACCAGTCGCTGCTTGAGTCGTAGAAATACATCCCTCGCCATTCGGGAGGGTTGTTTCCGACACCTGGTTCCCTAAGCCTTGCAACACCAGTTTGGGAAAGAGTTAAGACCTTGTACTCCTTCATCGGCTCTTCCCCGAAGTCCACGTTCCTTCTCATCCGCTTCACAAGGTTCATCATGGGAGCAGATGACCAGCCCTGCGGCACGTAATCGCCCTTATGGGCCACGTAGACATGGTATTTCGGATCCACCCTATGACTCGAATGGCTTCTCCATACTGACGAAGCCCTCTCGACGACGCATCTCGGATCGGAAACCGCCCCGTTTTCTTCCCAGACATTCCACTCTCCCAATATCGAGCCAGTCTGATCGTTTGAAAGATAACCGTTCTCGTCGGCGACATAGAGGTCGTTTCGAGGATCAGGGCGACCAGATGGCGTGTATCCGATATGGGATGCCTCTCCAAAAAAGATGTTATAGTCCAGCCCGCTGTCCATGAGGGCGGCCGCAATATCTCCTTCACATGCTTCCAGTCGATTGTTCAATCTAGCCGATTCCAGGTCGGAAAACTTTTCAAAAATCAATATCGAAGTCTTGTTCGTAGCTCCTGACCTGCGAAAAGCGAAGTCTGGAAGGGAGATCACGGACAGTATCCTCCCCGATTTAAAGAGCCATTCACGAAGGGCCGGACAATTTGATTGAGACCCGCTGTTGTTGAGAACACCATCGGGCAGGACCATACCGAGCCTGCCGCCCGGCTTGAGCCAGGAAACGCTTTTCTCCAGGATGATTTGCTCTGACTGTATTGAGTGCTTTCCGCGGCCCAGGACGTAGTCATCCAGGCTTGCGCCGTCAAGCTGATCTTCATCTCCATCTGCGACCTTGGTTCCGAAGGGCGGATTACCCACGATCAGGTCGAACTGACGATCCTTCTGGAGTTTCGGCTTGCTCAGGTTCGGGCTGAGGCAGCTCTTGTCGGCCTCGATATTCGTGTGTCCATCGTGGTGCAGAAGCAAGCTGATTTTGCAGATTCTAGCCAGAGTCGGGTGAATTTCGATTCCGTAAACGTTCTGCGCGGCAAAATCTGATTTGATTCTCGCGAGGTTCCCCTGTCCGGCAAAGCCCGCATCGGTATCGTTCCATACCTGAAGGAGAGTTTCGAGCAAAAAGCCTCCCGAGCCACAAGTCGGATCTAGAACGTAATCTTCGCTCGTGGGATTGAGCATCCCGACTGTGAACCTCGCTATCTGTCTCATGGTGAAATACTGCCCGAGGCTTCCGCGGAAGACCGATCCGAAGAAATCCTCGAAGGCCGTTCCGATGACGTCAGAATCTGTATCGATGAACGAAATCTCCTGAATGACGCGAACGACCTGAGCGACCTTGCTGTCTGGAAGCTCGATTTTTTCATCACGCGGGAAAATGGCCTGATCTTGCTCTTTGGCGTCGCTGAATAGCTTGTGGACCCTCGTGGCGATAGCCGAGTCGGGCTCGTTGATGCCCGCTTGGAACGAGCGGGGGTGGCCGTTTCGCGTGTAGCGCTCGTCGCGGACTTTGGCGAACATCAGCTTGCTCCACTCATCGAAAGCCGATAGCGGATCGCGTTTTCCTCCAGCCCAAATGATGGAGTGCGCGCGCCTGATGGCGATGCTGATATCAAAGGCGCTCGCCGGCTTAATATCCATTTCCGTGCCCGCGTGAAACGGATACACCATATCCTGAGAGTAGTTCCTCGGAAGAAGTTCTCTATCGCCCAGCTTATTTCTCCTGCGCTCCCTAGCGCCGAAGCCCTCGAGCTGCCAGACGCACGACTCGTCGCCGTAGTCCTTCATGGAGTATTTTGCACCCAGCGCGATACCGTTGGCGAAGGCCTGCGCTTCCCCTTCCGCCTTTTCAGCCGGAGTCGCACCCTCTTTTTTGTTCTCGACGACTAACCAGGGCTTCGTGCATCTGTCGTCTTCGTAGAGCACGATATCCGCGAAATCGTTGTGCGAGCCCTCCACCTCGGTATCGATCTTTCGCGAATCATAGCCTTTCGACAGGACCAGAAACGCAATGGTGTCGGCCCTGACTTTTTCTTCGGGATCGCCGATCTGATAGCTTTTCGTCCTGCGGAAGGAATACTTTATCTGAGTGCCGTCCAGCGAGAAGAGCCCGCGCATGATTGCAGTTTTCGATAGCTCCGACAATCCGAGCGAAGAGGCCAGTGTCAGCTGCGTTTCAAGTTGATTTGCCAACTATCTCACCGTTTTTCCGTCAGATGCCGGTGTCTTGACCTTCATCTCGAACGGCATCCCGCCCTCGCGGACGAGCGCCTTGAGGAACGCATTGACGGCGGTGGACATGGACAGGCCGAGCTCGTCAAGGATGACTGTGGCCTCTTTTTTGACCTCCGGTTCGATACGAATCGTCGTGGCCGGTATGTTCGACGGCATGGTTGTACCTTTCCTCGTATATCACGGTGCAACCATTTTATCGTCTCTATGCGGCGGATGCGACCCAGTAGTCCATATAGGGCGGCAATACGTTGAACATGTCGCGGATGCGGGTCGCGCAGGTGCCGTTGGCGAGCTGACGGGCGACCGTGGACTCCGCGGTGCGGGAGTCGGTCGCCATGAAGGTGCGGCACCAGCGGAACCAGTCGAGGTAGGCGGCGAGGTGCTTGGTGGACACGCCCTTGAAGCGTGCCATGAACGATTCGAGGAGCGAATGGACGGTATTGATGCGGTTGATGGTGCCCTCCGAGCGGTCCTTGGAGTCATAGGACTCATGCGAGGCGACCTTCAGGTCGTGCAACACGTCGATGTATGCGGTCGCCTTGTCCGTGGCGACGACCGCGCCCGCGCCGATGCGGTCGCGAAGGGCCTCAGCCGCACGCTTGCGCGAGACCACGCCGCGCCCCGAGACCTCGAAGAAGGTGGCGTTCGTGTCGCTGATGCCCGTCATGACGCAGATCTGCTCGCGGGAGAGGCCGCGCTTGTGGACCTGCTTGCCGCGGTGGCGAGCCTTTCTCGGCAGAGTGAAGGAGCCCTTTGAATGGTTGCCCTTGAAGGACTCGGGGAAGTATGTTTCGTCGAGTTCGCAGGCCTGCCCCTGCCCCACATGGAACGTGGGCGAATATTCCTTCAGGCACTCGATGAGCCTGTGGCGCATGGTGTAGGCGGTCTTGAGGCAGACACCGCAGCGGCCGGCGCACTCGCGGAGAGGGAGCATGAGGACGAAGCACTCGGCATAGGCCATCCAGGTCTCGCGGGGCAGCTTGCTCGTGCCGAGGATCCGGTCGGTGGAGCCTGAAAACGTCCTGCCGCAGTCGCGGCAGAGGTAGCGCTGCTCACCGTTCCTGGACTTGCCCTTTTTAACGATAGCGACCGAACCGCAACGTGGGCAACGCTGGATTTCGTAGCTAGTTCCCGCTGCATCGTCGAACATGGCGGCACGGATGACGTCGCGTACCGACTCGATTGCGCGGCGGCGCTCGGACTTGCTGAGCTTCGCCATGTTCTTCTTGAGGGTGATGACCAGATCCTCGGCGTTCATACCTGCTCCAATGCCGTGGTTAACAATTATATTATACCACGGTGGCATCACCTATATGTCAATTATGGTCTAACAGAGCCGAAGAATATGAGCCAGACCGTACCCAAGAGCAAGGAAATATATCCTGCGGTCGTCACAAGGAGATCTAAAAAGGCAAGGACGGTCAGCGTGTTGATCTGTGCGGTACCGCAGAGAGCCAAGCTCGTAGCGAAACCAAACAAGGGATAGATTGCACAGACTAGGCAGATTGATTCAAGACCTGCCGTCAACAGGGGGTTCACCCCCGTCAGCTCATCGCGATGCAGCAACCCCATCAGGACGGCAACGATGGCGAGCGCCAGCCAAATCAGAAAGACGCCCGCTTTGATGCCCCTGGTGTCCACTATCCATGACAGGGGCATCGCGCAGCCAAGGAAGTCGAGCAGCAAGGCCGAGACGACCAGCAAGATGGCCATCAGTCAACTGGGCTTTCTGCAGAGTCGGTATCGGTATCGGAGCTCGAGATCAGGCCGTTCAGCAGGGACGGCAGGTCGATTCCCGTGCTGTCCTTCAGGCCAGATGCGACCTGGTCGACAATCGAGGTGGTCTCCTTTACGAGCTTCTGGGCGTTGCCCGAACCGTACATCTTGATGGAATCGACGGCGGTAAGGGGCTTCGCGACCTGCTCGGCCACCTTGGGCATGATGTCGATGTAGCGGTTGGCGAGCAGATAGGGGTTCTCCATGCCGTTGTAGGCCTGTGCCTGGGCCTTCACGCCGGCAGCGATGCCCTCTCCTCTGCTCTTCTCGGATGCGCCGTCGGCCTCGCCCTTCAGGCGCGTGGCCTCGGCCTCGGCGGTAGCCTTCGCCTTGATGCCCTCCGCATCCTTCTGGGCGGAATACAGCTCGGCATCAGAGGCGTTCTGGCGCTCGATACGGGCGGCTTCGGCCTGCTTCGTGCGTTTGTAGAGGTCGGCCTCGGCCGCCTGCTCGGCTGCATAGCGGTCGGCTTCGGCCTGCTTCTTCACGGTTGCGTTCAGCTCGCGCTCCCTCACGTCTGCCTGGCGCTCGGCGAGCTCGACCTTCTTGGTCTCCGCGGCGATTTCGGCCTCCTGCTGGGCGATATAGAGCTCGCGCTGCTTCTCGGCCGTCACGGTGGCCTTCACCATATCGGCCTCGGCCTTCGCTTTGTCGGCCTGCTTCTTGAGGTCGGCCTGCTTCAAGTCGAGCTGGTTCTGGCGAATGGCGACCTCCTCGGCCGCCTTGATCTGCGCCAGCTCAGCCTCCTTCTTGATCTCCGCAGCCTGGTCGGCGCCCATGGAGCGGATGATGCCCTGGGAGTCGGAGAAGTCCTGGACGTTGAAGGTGCGCAGCTCGAGGCCGAGGTTGGCGAGGTCGTCCTTGGAGCCGTCGAAGACCTTGGCATTGAAGCTCTCGCGGTCGCGCATGAGCTCCTTCAAGTCCATCTGGCCGATGACCTCGCGCATCTTGCCCAGCATGACCTCGGTGACCTGGCGGGTCATCTCCTCCTTGTCCATGTTCAGGTAGTTTTTGGAAGCGGTCTCGATCAGCTCGGGGGTCTGGCCGATCTGGAAGTTGGCGACCGCGCAGGCGTGGATGAGGATCGCATCCTGAGTGGGGATTTCGTTTTCGGTGGTCAGCTGCACCTGCACGGCACCGAGGGAGAGAGTGTCGACGCGCTGGAGGAGCGGGATAACGAACGTACCCTTGCCGGAGACGCTGCGCATCTGCCCGAATCCAGATACGATCATCAGTTTGTCCGGCGGGCATTTGCGCCAGCAGCTCTCGAACACCATCGCCACGACCAGGATGCCGACGATGATGGGGAGTAGGTTGAAGATTACAGATTCGAAGAGCATGCAGCTTCCTTTCTTTAAGGGCGGCTCTGACAGGGGCCGCCCGGTTATAAACAGTTGTATGTCAGGGAATTACGTCAAAAACTGAATCAGACGTGCGAGCATCACGAAAAGCGTGGCGATGCAGGAGAGAACACCGAGAGCGAGCGAGAAGGTCCATACACCGTGCAGGATCTCGACCTGCTCGGCGCGGCTCAGGCTATTGAATCCGCCGCCGTACCTCGTCCAGATATCCCGAAGTATGTTGATGATGGGCATCTAGCACTCCCATGAAACTAGGAGGAATTCGAGGTCAGGTTGTTCAGAACCACGAGAAATGTGACCATACATGCGAGGACGCCACCAAGGAGAACGAGGATCGATGCGCTATGTATGAACTCGTCCAGCTCGTAAGGGCTCAGACTATTGAACCTGCCGCCGTATCTCATCCAGATATCCCGAAGTTTCTCGATAACGTGCATCTATCGCTCCTGTGAAGCTAGAAGGTGTTCGGGCTCAGAGTGCATCACGATTATTCGCCTCCCGCGCTCATGTTCGTGAGCAACTGGTGGGTCCAAAACCACTGCCAGTAGGCATTGTTCTGGCGCTCAGCCGCCTGGGATTTGGCAGAATCTGCTTCGGTGTTGTCGGCCAGCTCTTGAGCCTCGTCCGATTTGACGGAATCGGAATCGGTCAAGACGATCGGGAAATCGGCTCCGACCTTGGCGGCGTTGTACTCGGCTAGGGAGACCTCATGGTCTGCCTCGTATCTCCCATTTCGGACGGTCACGTAGCAGCTTTTGGCTGAACCCGATGAGTCGATGTATTTGCCTTGGATGCTCCCCGCCTGCGTGCGCTCGAGCTGGAACGAATTGTATTCGCTGTCGCCAAAGTCCCAAATCGCAAAGAGGAGTAAACCCACTCCTATTAGAATCGTGAAATAAATAATGCCTTCGATTGCCGTCTGCACGCGGACAGAGCATTTAAAATCCATTAACCCTTGCCCCCCTAGAAAGGGATATCGTCATCGTAGGGATCGACGACGGGAGGCATTGGGGCTTGCGGGGCAGATGGCTGCGTGGGTTGGGCTTGCGTCCTAGGGGATGCCAAGAACTCGATGTTAGCGACAATCAAATCGAGTTTGGAATGGCGCTGTCCGTCCTTGTCCCATGTCGAGTAACGGAGCTCGCCTGCGATTGCGACTTTCTGGCCCTTCGCGAGATAGCGCGACAGGGCTTCGGCACGCTTGCCGAAGATGGTGCAGTCGATGAAGTTGCCCCTTTCGTCCCACTCACCGGTCTGCCTGTTGCGCACCGAGGTGTTGAACGCCAAGGTGAACGACAGGAGTTGCGTACCGCCCGCGGTCGTACGCAACTCGGGTTGTCGCGTCAGACGGCCGGTCAGGGAAACGTTGTTGATATCGGACATGTCGATTCCTCTCTCGAAACGCTAATCGATAAGGTCTGCGATGAAGTTCGCGCGTTTTGCGCGGGGCGCATGGCTTTGTGGGCGGGTGTGGGACGCCTCAATTCGGCGCACGGCGGCGGAGATTCGGTCAGATATACAGGCGCCGCTCGAGATATCGGCATAGCGGACGCTCACGACGAGACCGCGCTTGTGGCCGCTCACCCGGCGTCCGATGAAAAATGCGGGGTATGCTTGGGCGATCTCCATGCGTATGGTCTCCAAGCCGCGAGCTTTGAACGGCGAGGGCATCGCGACGTCAACGACCTCGCCGAGAAGTGACTGGACCGCCTCGTGGACGAACGTGCCGTCATCGTGCGGCTCGTCCTCGAAGTAGAACATTCGGCTTCCTATAGGTTTTTCGCTTCGCAAAAGGGCGGAGGCGGATTTGGGTCCGCCTCCTGCAAACAGAGTGTTCATATCGTCATCCTATCTGTCCGGCAGGTCGTTTGGGGTGCGACCTGACAGCTAGGATAGTAGCATAGTTAACGGTGCGCCGTTATATATTTCCTGTGTTATCGGTGGATGGTAAGCAATTGCGGACATATGGGGGCGTTTTCGGACATTTTTGGGCTGTTTTAGGACATTGTCCGGGAATGTCCGTAAATGTCCGAAGCGGCGACAGGGCTTTCGATTCGAGAGCGCGTCTGTGCCTTGCGGTGGAGACGGACAGGACACCCTTGAAGCTCGCGATAGATGCGTTGATGACTTCAGGCGGCAGTTCTTGCGAATCCACAGACGAACAGAGGGACTTGAGGTGCCTTCGATATCGGATGAGTGTGGTCTGGGAGAGATGGCGGCACGGATGGCCATCAGCGCAAGAGAATCGAATCTTGAGAAACGTCAGCTCCCGATTCAGGCGGGAGGAGAAGCAGGCCTTTACATTCGGCTGAAGCCCCAGGGATTCAAGACCCGCTAGGAAGAGATGGCGGATGTACGGCAGGTCTTTTTCAGAGCAGAAAATGTAGCCATCATCCATATATCGGCCAGCCCCGCCCTGCCCGAGGAGTTCATGGAAGGCGTGATCCAGCCTGTTCAAATAGGCGATCGCTGCAAGCTGGTTCACTTGATTGCCCAATGTCAGGAAATCCGATTCGCGGCTATAGAGAGCGGCGATATCGAGGAGGCGTGACATGGAGTCCGATTCAGGCCGTCCTTGATAGGGCTTCAAGATAATTTCAGACAGGACGGCATGCGCCCAGGCCGAGGGGATGCTTCCGAAATAATTCTTGACGTCGTATTGGAAAACCCGAGCGGCTGCCCCGTATCTTTGGCTCGCCAAAAGCATGTCCCGCTCGAAGCGGCTGCGAGCGAAGGAGGTCCCCTTTCCCTTCAAGCTCGCCGAGTTCGTATAGACGAGGCTGCGCGACACCATCGGGACGATAAAGCGGTCGCATAGGCAACGCTGGACGACGCGGTCTTTGTAGCGCGGTCCTACGATATGCCTGATCTTGCCCCGCTCGCAAAGGGTAAAGCGGACTGGGGGCTGGCGGCGATACTTACCCGATAGCAGACTCTCGCGCAGGCGGATACAGTTGACGGCGCGGTACCTATCGAACTTCATCGCAGCCGATTTCCATAAGGTACCCTTCGCACATACACGAGCCGCTTTATATAGGTTTCCGAAAGAGAATACGTCTTCAGGCGTCTTCGGTACCGTCTTGAGCGATCGGCGACTCAGCTCTCGGCGGCGCTCTTCTCGGCGTTCGCGCCGCCTTGCCCGTTGGGAGCGGTTCAAGGAGCCCCCTCCCTCCTCGTAAATTAACAATAAGCCCCGGCTGCACCCCTATTCAGGGCGCCGATTCCAATGTGCCTGAAAACCGCTAGTGCAGTCCAGATGCCGTCCCATTTGGGAGTCAAGTCCGCCCATCTTGCATCACCAGGGCCTGTATTCGCAGCGCCGAATGGGGCGCCGACCGGTGGGTATCCCCTTTTCTCCTTTACCATTCCGCTTTCGCGAGGTGCGCTACTCAGACCAGATGGAGAAAATCGGGGAAGACGTAGTTGGTGTTCGTCGCGTTATTGTTGTTCCAGTCGCCGCTGTTATTGACATAGCGGAAGTTCGTGGAGTTGTTCGGATTCACGGAGCGAGTCCAGTGATTGTTGCTCGACGAAGCTAAAACGGATGCCCACCATCTGGGATTCACGCAAATGAACCCCAGATGGAGAACAGCCTACTCGGGAGAAACCGGACTTGCATCTGATTTGGAATCAAATGATTTCAGACGCATACGCTCTGCCTTTATGGCTCCCTTTGTCACCTTCATGGCGGTAGAAACGGTGCCTGCAAGCGATTCGAGCCGACTAATCTTCACGAAGGGCTTGGAAACTCCCACCTCGGCTCCCCCAGCGCCTTGCTCGGTATAGATAACTTGGGGCATATCGTCCAGCCAGGCATCGATGAACATACCGATGAGACAAAGCCGCCCGTAGGCATCATTCAGAAGGGCAAGCCTCTGAGCGCTTTCCTCAACCGTCATAACGTAGATTCCATCAGCCTCGGCCGCTGCCTGCATCAGGTCGTAGCCGGCGCGGCAGATGTACTGCGTCTCGGTGAAGGCGCGGGATTTCGGGAGTTTCTTGGCTATCGATATGAGTTCACGCCAGACAATCCGCGCCTGTCGGAGATATTCAGTCGAGACCGATTCGGTCTGTCTGTTCTTGGGAACCATGGGACCTCCAGCTGAGAAGGAACCCCTCCAGCGAATGCCGGAGGGGTTCAGGGGCGTAGATTAGAAGGAGAAAGCGGGGAAGACGTAGCTGGTGTTCGCCGCGTAAAGGGTGGTCCAGTCGCCGCTGCCATAGACATAGCGGAAGGTCGTGGAGGTGCGCGGATACACGGAGCGAGTCCAGTGACTGTTGCTCGACGAAGCTCCGGAGTAGTTCGACGTCGTCACGCCCTTGGACTTGTAGTACTCGTACTGGGTGCCGTCGGACTGCATATCGCCCCAGACCTCGGTCGCCGAGAGCAGGAAGACCTTGTCGGTCGTGGCGGTGGGAGTACCGGCCTTGCCGCCACCCTGGTTATCGGTCATCTTCGTGACGGCCTTCACCTTGGACTGAAGTTCGCTAGGCAGGAGCGACCAGAGGTCACCTGTGTTGAGACGGCCTCGGAGTTCCGACTTCTCCCAACCGCCGGCGTTGGTATTCGTAGTGTTCATTTTCTGGTAACCCAGTGCAGAATTAGTCGCCTCGAACGTCAGGCCCGCCTTGCCGGAACCATCGGCGAGATCGTCATGGTTGATACCGACGATGCGGTATTCGAGCGTCTTGCCATTGGTCAGTTTGGCGGAGAACTTGGTACCGGCATCCATCGCGGCTTGCGCCTTGGCGTAGACAGCGGAGGACGTGCCGTTCTTGGCGATGTCGGTCGCGGCGGCCTTCTGCTCATCGAGCGTCCAGTCCTTGGCCTCCTTGTTCACGACGGTCTTCATAGCCTCCTGATAGGCCTTTTCCTCCGCGCTCATGAAATTGCCGCCGTCTGTGCCGGAATCGACCGTGTTCGTAACCTGGTTGAATTGGTTGCGGATGGCGCCGGAGACCTGCGGTCCCGCGAATACCACCACCAGACCGATGACGGCCGCGATCAATACGTACTCGATGATTGATTGTCCTCGGAGAAGAGTACCTCTAGGAGATACCCTTTCCCGAGGCGAAATTGCCGCTGCATGCATATTGCGGCTCCCTTCGCTCAGGGTTGGTAGAAACAGATTGAGCGTAGTGGCGGCGCGGGTTTTTGGGGTAGTCTTGCCGCTGCGGCAATTTGGGGGGGTGACTAAAGAAATCCAGCAGGGAGAGCAACATTGGAAATCGCTCTGGTTGATTGGGTTCAAGATGATGATCGGCTGTGAGGACTGGATGATTTGCCGCGTTTTGATTGAGGTAGATGACTACAGGAATCAGTCAATGAGGGGAAATCTTGGGAATCATTCGGGGCGAATGGGATGTGCGGCCTTGTGGGCATGTATTCCCTACCCCATGGAAACTCAACCTATGGAGGTCGAGCGTCCCCGCGATACTGAAAGCCATGGGCTCATCAGGTAGTGTGGCGTGGAGGAATTGGCTAGCAGACATGACCATGTAGGAGTGAGGCGGCTCCGCCCAAGTGGGTTTGGGTATCGGCGCATCTGGTCACTTGGATACGGTCTCGGACGACGTCGCGGTAGTCGGGTCGGATAACGGTTGCGTTCGGTCGGTTGGGAGATACGGTCAAGATCTCGATCGCATCGAGATTGGCGGGGACGGTGCCGGCGGCAACCTCGAGGCATCCCTGCGAGTGCTTCGGGCCGAAAGACAATTGCCAGGGCTTTACGTCCCTCGATACCGCAAGGACGGGCATTCGGCCATTGGAAAGTGGCGCTCCGTACCAAATGACATCGAGGGGAATCTTCATAAAGAACATGTGGATTGAAGAGCAGTTGCGGAACAATGCGGCATCGCCGATTGGCATCTCAGGACGTCCCATCAATCCCATGAAACGCTTCCAGAAGGTGTCCATCACCTCGAGTTTGTACGAGCCGATGTTGTTTCCGGTTGCGTCGAACAGGCGAGCCTCGCTATCTGCCATGAAGGTGTCCTTTCAAGCCAAAGTCTTTGATGGTTTGAAGATAGGGGTCATGGGGTCTAGTGAGGCTGACTTGCCGCTGCGGCATCAACCAGAGCTTCATTACCAAAAGAAAGGCCCGCGCAGGATCGCGCGAGCCTTACACTAGACAGACTAGAAGCACCAAGCGGGGCAGACGTAAAGCGAGATCTTCTGGTCGCAGCTGTCCGACGGATTGCCGTTGGCATCGACATTGAGGAAGCCCGTAGAGGAGCCAGGATTCACCGTACGCTCCCACCACTCCCAACGGAAACCTTCGCTGTCAAGCTGCAGACAAGCGTTGTTCGAATACCTCTCCGTCACCTTGCCTTGGAAGGCCTCGTACTGGGTGCCCTCGGAGGAAGTCCACGGGTACTTGTAGGCCCAATTGTGGGTGGGGCCACCGGTGGGGGTTCCGGGGAGGTTTGGGATGATTTCCCCTTCTCCGTGGGCAGCTGGGACGATTTCGGAATAGCTGAGCAGAAACAGCTTGTCCAAGGTAGCCGTCGCGGGGATATTTTTGTTCTCCTCATCGCCTAAGATCTCCTCACCGCTGCCGGCGTTGTTCGTCAACTTCTTTACTCTCTTGACTTTTGACTGGAACTCGGTCGGCATCAGGTTCCAGAACGGCTCGCCGTTCAGCATCGCGCGGAGATCCGAGAACTCCCAGCCGCCGGCGTTAGATTTCGAACCCTTGTAGCACATGTAGGATGAGATGGTCGGTGAGGTGGTGAGAAACGTCAGGCCCGCCTTGCCCGAGCCGTCGGCCAAATCGTCGTGGTTGATGCCGATGATGCGGTACTTAAGAATATCGCTGTTCGTCAATTTCATCGAGAATTCGGTTCCGGCATCCATCGCAGCCTTCGCTTTGGCGTAGGCGGGCGAGGCCTCGCCCTTGGCGGCGATATCCTCGGCCACGGCCTTCTGCTCGTCGAGCGTCCAGTCCTTGGCATCCTTGGCCACAGCCGCCTGGACGGTCGCGGAATCGGCCCCAGCGGAGCCGCCACCGGATGCTCCGCCGCCCTCGGTGCCTCCGCTCGTCCCGCTGTCTAGGATGTCGCCGACCAGGTTGAACTGGTTGCGGATGGCCCCGGCCACACCAGGTCCCGCGAATACGATCACAAGGCCGATGACGGCGATAATCAGGACGTACTCGATGATGGATTGGCCTCTGAGGCGGGTCGTCTTAGGAGCGCCCCCCCCGAGGCGAAATTGCCGCTGCGTTCATGTGCGGCTCCCTTCGCTCAGGGTTGATAGAAACATTTCGAGCTTAGGGGTCGGCGCGGATTTTTATGGCGGTCTTGCCGCAGCGGCAAGGGTGGCGGTTGTGATCTGAATTTGAAAATGACTAAAGACCTCAATCAGTCAGATGATGCTATTGAAAATCACCCCGATTGACTGGGAATGAGGCAATGTCCGGCCGTTAGGACTGGACGTGTTTGGGTTGTGGAATGTAGGGACGAATATCTAACAGGAGGCATCGTCGGCATCGCCGATGCATCTGATAGCGCTGAAGTCACCAGGGTTTCTGGCGGGTTCGAAGGCGAACCTCTTCCCGCGCCATACGTAGAAGCCGCTCTCGCGAATGGCCTTGAGGTCGGCGGGCTTTATGCAATGGCCGTCGGCTCTCACCTTGAAGGTCGTCCCGCACCCCGAAATCAGCGTCCATGTGCCGTCTTGCGACCAGTGGTTTGACGTGCAGGTGAAGGATTTCTTATTCTTGGTGAGCTTTAGAGCTTGACCGCATTTGGGGCACAGGCCATAGATATCGGCGAACGCCTTTTTCTGTTTCTCGAATGCGTTGTCCAGCACCGCCGCCGCCTCACGCTTCGTCAGATGCTCGACATCGATCGCCTCGGCATCATCGCCGAGCATCCGCCTAATTTGCCCAATCTGGGCGCTGGAGGCGGGCTTGTTGCCCCATTTCTTGACAGATTCAGTGTCCCATAGTGATCTGTCTTGTGAGGGTACGGGATAGCGGTCTAACCAGCGGCGAACTGCGGCCTCAGCTTCGGCCTCATCGTCATATTCACGGACGGTCTTGTTGTTGCCGTTGAAATCGACCGTGACGCAGTAGAGGATATCGGGCGCGTGCATGCGGACCGACCAGCCCTTGCCTCGGATGACCTTCGAGCCGTCTGCGCGGCGAATCCAAGCGATATTCTGGCTCGATGATGTGAGGTCGACCTTGCGGACGGAAAGGACCCAGCCCTCGGGAGTGTCCTCGGATGCCTCGATACGGTCGCACATGCCCGACAGGGGGCCACGGACGGCCTTTTTCTCGTTCTCATCGAGGTCACTCGAGTCGATGCCGATCAGGCTCGGCGCCGTGCAGATATCGTTCTTGTCGGAATCGCCAACGCAGTCTATCAGCAGCAGGTTCTGCTTCTTGTAGCCCGTTTCGGGGTCCTCGTAGAGACGCAGGCCGCGCCCGACCATCTGCGTATAGAGGGTTGAGTTTCGCGTCGGTCGGGCCAATAGAATTGTCTCGATGAGGGGCATGTCGGTGCCTTCGGTGAATACGCCGAAATTGATGATGACGGGGATCTTTCGGGCGGTGAAATCCTCGATAATCTGGCGGCGCTCGTCCATCGGGGTCTTGCCGTCGACGACCACCGCGCCCTCGATGAGTTCGGCCAACGCGTAGGCATGTTTGACCGACGAGGCGAAGATGAGAGTCTGGCCGCGATGGAATCGGCGGTATGCCTCGGCGACCTGCGCGTTCGATTTCGGGCGATTTACGGCGTCGTTTAGGGCGTTCAGCTGGAAGTCTCCCGCGACGCGCTTCACGCCAGCGGTGGACCATTCGACCTCGACCTGCATGCAGTCGATATCGCAGAGGTACCCACGGCGGATACCCCAGAGGAGGTCGCGCTGGAAGACGATATCCTCGAAGATATCGTCCAATCCCCTACCGTCGCCTCGGTTCGGCGTCGCCGTGAAACCGATGTGAAGGCGGGGTTGCAGATAGTCGATTATCTTGCGATAGGTGTGTGCTGAGGCGTGGTGCGCCTCGTCAGTCACGATGAGGTCGAAATCGCCAGGCTTGAAGTTCCGCTCAAGGCGGGTGCCGCGCGATAGGGTCTGTACCGAACCGGAGACGACTGGCTCGCCATCCGAATGCCTTTCGGCTTTCTCGATTCCCACGGGGCAATCGAAATACTTGACCGGCTGCGCCACCAGCTCGTCCCTATGGGACAGAATCAGCATTCGGCCGTGTCTGTGAATGTTCGCGAACGTGACGGTCTTGCCCAAGCCGGTTGCCATCTGCACCAGATGGGTGCCGCCGTCTAGGTTGTCGATTATGTCGATACATTCCGCTTGGTAGTCTCTTAATTTCAAACCGCTCGCGGACATGTGGCTCCTATCCCATGGAGGCCTTGCCGCGAATCCGTGGTATGGGTAATTTGCGTTTATGGATTCGCGGCATGTGGCCATGAAGTCCGGTCCCTTGTCCGGGCGGCAATCGGTCGCATTGAATTACGGAACCCTATGAGATCCTTTCCCTCTCGGGGGTAATCGCTGGCAGGAGACGTAGTCTGCAAAAACCGCCTATATCGACCCCACCTGGGTACTCGGTATCCGAAATGGATCCCGTCATCCTTTGCGCCTTTCGCCAAGTTTTGAGCACTTGCGGACTCTTTCAGGCCCTTAGTGGCCACGTCCTCCGCGCTCGGCGCTTGCCGATGCTGATCAGGCGTCGGGTCGCGCGGCAGGCAACCGGATAGGTCAAGAATAGCCAGTCGGGCGATATTCAGTTGTCGAGGTAGGTGTCGAGGCGGCGGGCAGATAGCGCGGGGTCGCGTTCGGGGATGTGTTCGAGTGAATGACTGGGGTCTAATCAAGCTGATAGACGCGCGGACAGGCGATTTTCAAGCAGCTAGATTTTACTGGGAGTTTGAACGTGATGTGGAGACGGTTCGGTATTGGGATGTTGAAGGGAGTAATAGCGCAGAACTGCGGAAATGGTTGGTTTTGGTTGTCTTTATCGGGTTGACCTGGGCGACGGATAAACCATTGCTGCGGTGAGGATTATATGGCGGCTCGGCACAGGTAGAGGGCTAGCGGGTAGGTAGAAGGGCAGGAAAGAGCGGAAGGGATAAATAGGACGATGTGGGTTCGCGATATGAGTGATGAAAACAACTTGCTTTACTGAGGGGCGCCTTTTTGGGGCGTCCCACATGTTTGACTGAGTGGATGGGGAGACGTCGAAATCGAGATTAGATTGAAATCTCTCCTAAACGATATTGATCACCTAGACTTACCAGGGTATAATGAAGGTGTTCCGAAAGGAACCCAGGCTCGGCTGGTAAACCTGACGTTCGGCGCGGTGTACGTGGACGCGCCTGGAGAGCTTGACCTCGAGTACGTTCAAGCCTAGGGGCCTAAGCCCCCGCGCCTAGACTTCGGTTTAGGAGAGCAGACTGGCAGGCAGCAACCGAGAATCAATAAGGGCGCGAAAGCGCCCTTATTTGTTTAGAGAGTAGATATTGCCGCCGCGGCACCGATAACGACAGTTTCAGCGATTGAGGTAGTTTTCCCAAAAAGGAGGCACCCCATGAGAAGCAACAGCTATGGGCGTCTAGCCGGCAAGGAAGAAGCTGAAGCAATAATTTCACTAGCCCAGCAGTTCGATAAGAATTTGAATGGCAAATCTTTTCTTATTTGCTTCGGTACAATGACACTTCGTTTTCTCGAAGTGTCATTTTCAGCCGGCAACTTCAGTCATCTCGCGGGCATCGACAAACACAATTGCCGAATCAAACCTCATGAGGTGTATGCCCGAGCGATTGCAGGCAATCTTAAACCCCAAGACCTCGGCTATAGCATCGCGCCTAAGTTTAAGATGAAAACAATCGCAGCCAAATTCCTAAATGAATTCGGTTCCACCGCAACACATGTGAGTGCAGTCAACAAGCGTCGCTCAAAAGTTAACGCTGAGATTTGGATATCCGGGTCAAAGGCAGGCTTCGCAATTGGCGCGATTCACATCGGTTCAAAGAAATCGGGGCCGGTAACCTTCGTCCCGACAAGCCTTCAACTCCTGAGCGATATCGAACTCCAAGAAAAGTCGGTTGGCACGGTTGAGCCTATCGCTATCATCCTCTCGCGCAGGAATGACGAAATGTCCTATTCGGTCATTGAATTTTTAGACGAAAATCTCACCGAAATCCACTCTTCTTCCCTTGCCTCGATACTGTTGAGCTGCGGAAATGAAGTAGCGCTAAGGAATAAATATCCTGAATTATGCGATCGGCTTTTCGACAAGGATTTCGAATCGCTCTATGACATTTCGGAATACGCCACGGAGTATGCCGAGGAGTGCAATCGAATCAACGCCCGCCGCGCGGAAATCGAAACGAGCCTCTCGAAATAAATACTCTCGAAGGCCGAGTGTCCTGTTGCCCCCTGAGCCCTCCGCCGTTGAGATGGCACCCGTGCATTGGGTCATCCCCTCTCTATGGGAAGTCCGATTAGAGTGACATGAAGTCAGTACATGCAACGGCGGATATATCAGCTAACAGTCAAGCTGTCATCGGTATGGCGCTTAAGCAAGGCGGCTATTTGAACCTGCTCAGGAAACGGCTCAAGGGATTGCGCTGCCACCATCGTTTCTTGTCGGTTTTCCCTTTCGACCAATCAGAGTTAGAGCCATCGGATTCATCGGCTGCATTCTCATCTGGTTGAACAGCTTGATCTTCCTGCCCGTCAGCCATATCGTACGATTCCGCATCCGTTTCAATCGTTCCGAAGTAATCGAGCTCCGGTCCCTCGATCTCGGAATCCGCCTCCCTATCGATCTCGTCTACGATATCGCATAGACGAGTCAAATCCTCCCAAGTCAGGCGAGGCTGATTGCCCCAATCCTGCTTCCCGATACCCTTTGCCACGGCAATGTGGGCATGTCTGCCGATATATGGAAACTGAGCCCTTTCACTTTTAGAAAAACCAGATTGGTCTACATAGGGATGGTAATTATCCAGCACCGATACAGCCCTTGCAGTCCAAAGCCATTCGCGGCGCCTATCTCGCTGACATCTCGGGGACAGATCACCGAATACGATCCTCTGGAGCAATGATTCGCAATCCTCCGAGGTCAAATCGATACCGCCGAAATTTATCTCGATAACGTCCAGACCGATCTCGCTAAACTTTACTGCGTCTTCCAGCGACTTTTGGTGCTCCACGCGAATTTCAACCGCAACCCTGCCGAGATCCCCACGGCTATCTTTCAGTGTCAGGACGGCATCTGGGCGCAGGCCGTTTTCCTGAGTCGTCTCAAGCTCAACGGCCTCGATGGTGCATTTTCTCGCCGAGTACGGCACCCAGATCTCCGGATAGACGCAGCGGTCGTCCTGTTCGAAAGTCTGCCGCCAATCGTGAACCCATCGTCCGGAATCGCTCATCCTCGACGCGTGCGGCGCGGCGTCCGCCAAGGAGACCATCGGGAGGCGGAACTCCCTGCCGGCCGAGTCGGCCAGAAGAGACTTAACTGCCCTATGCAGCTGCGACTCGAAACCTCCGCCACACGAGGACAGCGAAGAGTGCCTGAAGCACTTGTAGTACGGGTGAGGCGTATTTGTCGCAGTCCGCACGGCCTGCAGTTTGCCGCCACAGGACGGGCAGACGAGCCCGCAGCGCTCTCCGTACCTGTCGAGCGGTACCGAGCTCAACCATACAAACCTATCAGTTTGTGGGTCATATCCGAACGGCACGCCCCGTCCCGCGCATTTCGAAGCCATAGGACACCTTTCTGCTCACCTTGTTTAAGTCAACGTACAGGAGGCGCATAGTTCGGATTGGCCGTTGCCGCTACGGCAATCATGTTGGCTTGCCAATAGAAAAGCCCGCGCTAGATGGCGCGGGCTTAACAGCTGAGTTTAGAAACAAAACGCGGGGCAGACGAAACGCAAGTTCATAGGGTTGTGGTTACACGCCGGATTGCCGGAATAGCTGACAAAGAGGAAGTTGCTGGAGCCGTACGGATCCACCGTACGCTCCCACCAATTAACCCCATTCTTCAGGCACCACCCATTGCTCGAATAGTTATTTGTCACCTTGCCATTGAAAGCCTCGTACTGGGCACCCTCGGAGGAAGTCCAAGGGAAGCTGGATGCCCAGTAGGAAGTGGGGACGATCTCGGAGTAGCTGAGCAGGAACAGCTTGTCGGAGGTCGTCGTGACAGCGGCGTTCTTATCGGTTCCAGTGACGTTGTTTGTGAGCTTGCTGACGGGTCTCACCTTGGACTGAAAATCGGCCGGCATGAGGTTCCAGATCTCGCCGGAATTCATCTTCTGGCGCAGCTCCGACTTCTCCCAGCCGCCGGCGTTGGCGTCGATAGCGTTCATGCGGGACTGAATGTCTGTCGAGGTTGTGAGGAACGTCAGCCCCGCCTTGCCCGAGCCGTCGGCGAGGTCATCGTGGTTGATGCCGACGATACGGTAGGTCATCGTCTTGCCATTGGTGAGCTTTACCGACCATTCACTTCCCGTTTCCATGGCTGCCTTGGCCTTGGCGTAGACGACCGAGGACGTACCGTTCTTGGCGATATCCGTCGCCGCGGCCTTCTGCTCGTCGAGGGTCCAGTCCTTCGCGTCCTTGTTCACGACGGTCTTCATCGCCTCGCGGTAGGCCTTCTCCTCCGCGCTCATGAAGCTGTCTCCGTCGGTGCCGGAGTCGACCGTTTTCGTCACCTGGTTGAACTGGTTGCGGATGGCACCGGAGACCTGCGGTCCCGCAAATACCACCACCAGGCCGATGATTGCGATGATCAGGACGTACTCGATGATGGATTGACCTCGAAGGCGGGCACTCCTAGGAGATACCCCCCCCCGAGGCGAAAATGCCGCTGCATGCATTGCGGCTCCCTTCGCTCAGGGTTTGCAGATACATCACCGAGCGTAGGACAGGCGTGGCAATCCGCCACGGTCTTGCCGTTGCGGCATTAGTTTATTTAGGAGATCGGACCCATGTAAAAGTCCCAAGACGCAACGACGTCGAGAGGACAGTTCCATGGTTCAGGCCACCGATTCAGAAGTAAAAAATGCAATCGAGAAGGTTCACGTACCGCCTATCAAGACGCAGGGCATCAAGACAAAGCTCGTTCCTTGGATTTCGCAATACGCTTCGCTTGATGCCCAAACGGTTTGGGTCGAGCCGTTTATGGGCTCGGGCGTCGTCGGGTTCAACCTCGCGCCGAAGCGGGCGATTTTCTCGGACACGAATATCCATCTCATTGACTTCTATCGAGCCATCCAGAACGGCGAGCTTACCGCCGCGGGCTGCCGGAAGTTTCTCGAATCGGAGGGCGCCCGCCTGAAATCGAGGGGGGGGGGATTACTTCTATGAGGTTCGCGACCGGTTCAACAATTCACATGACCCCCATGATTTTCTCTTCCTCAACCGGTCTTGCTTCAACGGCCTTATGAGATTTAACCGCCAGCACCGCTACAACGTCCCCTATGGGCACAACGACAACCGTTTCTCCAAGGCGTACGTCACGAAGATCGTGAACCAGGTCGAGCAAGTCCAAGCAAAGATCGCCGAGAATGATTGGGTGTTTCTGACCATGGACTACGGGGACGCCATAGATGCCGCGCCTAGCAAATCCCTCATTTACTGCGATCCGCCCTATATCGGACTCACGAGCACCTATTACGACACCTGGGACGAGGAGAAGGAGAAGGGGCTGCACGATTCGCTCATGGAAAGCGGATGCCGGTTCATGGTCTCCTCGTGGTCGCACAACGACTACCGGAGCAATGATCTCATCGACACGCTTTGGTCGGATTGCCACGTCTCCTACGCCGACCATGCCTATATCGTCAACGGAAAGCACAGGCCCGTGGTCGAGGTACTCCTGACGAACTATACGGTGAAGTGAGGGCAGGTCGAAACATACGGATACCGATCAGCTATCCCCTACCCCAGAGCCTCAGAGGCGATTGGAGGGGCTGTTGGCTGTCTGGGGGTGTCCCATTGGGATGTCCACTCGAAGAGGCTCCTATTTAGGTTCCTGACCGGCCATATCGATATCGGGCATGGATACGATCGGTGCGACCGCGGCCATCTGCCGTGGGCGCACGATTCGCGGGCCGGCTTGCACCGATTTTGGGGGCTTTCGGCTTGTGTCCACGGCGCAAGTAGCCGCAGTAGATTGGCGCAGGCAAATTGATTTCGCATAAGTAGACCAGACAGACGAAATAGTTTGCGTATGCGGAATCAATAGATTCCGAAATATGGAATAGAAGTGGAGGGGGGATCCATTAAAATCACGATTCTACAAAACCGCAGGTAGATGGGCATGTCCTTATTAGCTAAAAAACAGCCGTTGATTCTTTTTTGATTACCTTGTTGATTCCTGATAAAAAAAGGCCAGGCACTAGGTGCCTGACCTGCAAACTTCTGGTCGGGACGACTGGATTCGAACCAGCGACCCCTTGACCCCCAGTCAAGTGCGCTACCAAGCTGCGCCACGTCCCGAAGCTTTTGTTTGTTGCTCTGCTCTCGCTCGCAACAGGGAGTATATTAACCCGAAACTTTGCCCTTGTGCAAGAACTTTTTTACAAATTTTGAAGCAAGTCCAAAATTGTATCTGCAAGCTGGGGTTTTGTTAGTACGGGAAGTTCTTGCGTACCCGCTTTGCTCACGATCCAGGCCTTGTTGGTATCGGTTCCGAAGCCTGAATCAGCGCGCGAGACATCGTTGGCGATGATCGCATCGCAACCCTTACGGGCAAGTTTGCGCTGTGCGTACTCCACGACGTTATCGGTCTCGGCCGCAAAGCCGATCACGCACCGCTCTCCCTTTTGGCGTGAAAGCTCGGCCAAAATATCGATCGTCTCGACCAGTTCGATGTGGTCCAGGCGCTCGTTGGCCTTTTTGAGTTTGTGGTCCGCAGGGGCGGCAGGCGTGTAGTCGGCGACGGCGGCCGCGCAAATGGCCGCATCGGCCGTCTGAAAGGCGCTCAGAGCCGCCTGCAGCATATCTGCTGCGGTCTGCACGCGCACACACTCCACGCCGCGGCCCACGTCGAGCGATGTCGGCCCCAGCACAAGCGTGACCGCAGCGCCGCGGCGAGCGGCCTCCCCCGCCAGGGCGATGCCCATCTTGCCCGACGACCGGTTGCCAATGAAGCGCACAGGGTCAATCGGCTCGTGCGTGGGGCCGGCGGTAATCACGACGCGCTTGCCCGCCAGGTCTTGCGGGACGGGGTTGAGCACCTCGCAGACGGCCTCGACGATGCCCTCGGGCTCGCTCATGCGTCCCGTGTCCACGTCACCGCAGGCAAGGTAGCCGCTGCCGGGCCCCACCACGTGGACACCGCGCTCGCGCAGCGTGGCCATATTGGCCTGCGTCGCCGGCGCCTTCCACATACCGTTGTTCATGGCGGGTGCGACCACGATGGGTCGCGGTGTGGCAAGCAGCGTGGTGGAGATGAGGTCGTCGGCGATACCGTTTGCCATCTTGGCGATGATATTGGCCGTCGCGGGCGCCACGGCCACCAAATCGGGCTCCTGCGCCAGCGAAATATGGTGGATGGGGTCGGAGGGGTCGTCGAATAGCCCAACCGCGACCGGCTCATTGGTGAGCGCGCGGAACGTGAGCGGGCCCACGAACTCCGTGGCATGCTCGCTCATAACGACTTTGACACGTGCGCCGCGCTTTTGCAGCAGGCGCACGATATTGCACGACTTATAGGCGGCGATCCCGCCGGTAATGCCCAGCAGGATCGTTTTTCCCTCAAGTTGCATTGAATTGTTGGATGCCGCCGTCATCGCTAGGCTTCCTTGCTCGGGAGCACCAGGAGGCGGTGGCAGTACGGACAGTGCGTAATCTCGCTACCGTCGTGGTTGAGGTCGCTCATGGACGATGCCTGCAGCGCGGTGTGGCAGACCGTGGGGATGTTGCCCTGGATGGTCTCGACGGCCAAGCCGCGGAACTGCTTGAGCAGACGCTCGTAGTCGGTGAGCACGTTGGCCGGCAGCGTGGCGGCAAGAGCGGTGCGCTCCTTAGTGGCGGCTTCGATCTGAGCCTGCAGGTCGGCAGCCTTGGCGCGGGCGGCCTTGGTATCGGCCTTCACGCCCTCCTCGAACTTGGCGATGATGGCCTGCGCGCGGGTCTCGCGGTCGAGCGCCTCTTTGTGGGCGACAACGACATCCTTGCGGGTGTGCTCAATCTTGTCCAGGCGCTTGGCCAGGGTGGCGAGCTCGTTTTCCAGGTCCTGTACCTCGCGGTAGTCGGAGCCGTCAACGTGGCGCTTCTTAGCGGCCTCGATGGCGTTATTGGTCTGGATCTCGGTGGTGTTGAGATCGTCGAGCTCAATATCCAGGTCCTTGCGTTGGGCGTAGAGCTTGGTCATTTCGGCCTTGAGCTTAACGTAGGTCTTGCGCTTGGAAGCGAGCTCCTTGAGCTCCGGCATATTGGCAAGTTCGCTCTTGTTGCGGGCGAGCTCCAAATCGATCTGTTGCAGCTTGAGTAGCGTAGCGCCGGCGCTCATAAGTTCTCTCCTTTTGTCACAGTCCACCATTGGCAAGGGTTCAGTATTTTAATCGCATGACGGGGGTCGACCCCGGCGTCAACTGCAGAGTTCATCAATATATCAACGAACGGCTCCTCGGAGCGGTCGTGGCCGAGCAAGATCACCGGCAGCCCGCGCAAGGCAAGGTCCTGTGCCACGTGGTAGCCCGCCTCGCCCGTCACGACAACATCTGCGCCCGCGGCGATGGCGAGCTCTCCGAAGTCGCCCAGGGAGCCGCCCAAAATGGCGACGGTGCGGCACGGGCGATCAGCTTTGCCCCACACACGCGGGTCGCTGCCAAAGGCCGTGGCAGCACGGGTGGCAAGATCGCGCAGCGTGCACGGGTCGTTGAGCGTTGCAAGTGCGCCCAGGCCGGTGGCCTCGGGGTCGTCCACGTGCTCCAGTGAGCTCACGGGTGCGGCACCCAGCAGCTTGCTCAGGCAGACATGGGCTTCGTGCGAGCGGTCCAGGTTGGTGTGGAGCGAGATAATGCTCACCCCGCAGCGGGCAGCCTCGTAGAGGGCCGCACTGCACTGGGGTCGTGTGGCATCCGCCGGACAAAAGGCCTCGGGTGCCTTGATGTATATGGGATGATGCGTCAGCAGCACGTTGGCGCTTGCTTCTTGGGCGCGGCGAACATTAGCCTCAGTCGCATCGAGTGCGCAGGCAACGCCGGTGATCTCCGCGGCCGGATCGCCAACGGAGAGTCCTACGTGGTCCCAGGGCTCGGTGTCCGTCTTGGGATAGCGTGCCAGTAGCGCGCGCTCGAGCTCGGCGACGATCATGCGGCACCTGCGATCGAGAGCAGCGTCTGGGCAAACTCGTCCAGATCGTCCGGATTCACGCGGTCGTCAAAGGAAATGCGCAGTGCACCTAGTGCCTGCTCGCGACCAATGCCCATGGCGCTGAGCACATGGCTCGGGTCCATGCTGCCGCTCGAGCACGCCGAGCCGGCCGAAACCTCAAAGCCGGCGGCATCGAGCTTGACGATGAGCTCCTCGGAGTCCATGCCATCAACGTAGATCGACACCATGCCCGGCAGGCGATCGGCCTGTGCGTAGTCGCCCATGGTGGCATGAATACGCGGATGAGCCGTAAGCGTGGCGTAGAGCTTGTCGGAAAGGGCTTGCAGCTTCGCGCGCTCCTGAGCCACATGGGGCGTCAGAGACGAGGCGGCAGCGGCAAAGGCGAGCTGCGTTCGCAGGTCTTGCGTGCCGGCACGACGACCGGCCTCCTGTCCGCCGCCAAAGATGCGCGGGCGCAGCGGCGTGCGGCTCTTAAGGTAGAGTGCGCCAGATGCCACGGGACCGCCAATCTTGTGGGCTGCGACGGACATGGCGTCGACGCCCAGCTCGGTGACATCGAGCGGAATATGCAGATACCCCTGGATGGCATCGGTGTGGAACAGGGCGCCAACGGTATGCGTGGCCGCGGCAAGCTCGCGGATGGGCTGCACCACGCCGGTCTCGTTGTTGGAAACCATGATGCTCACGAGCGCCACGTCGTCGCCTAGCAGCTCGACAAGCGCGGCAGGCTCAATGTAGCCCATGTGGCAGGGCTGCACCAGGTCGACGGTAAAGCCGGCGGCACGCAGCAACGGCAGGTTGTCCAGAATCGAATCGTGCTCGATGGCCGAAACGATGACACGATTGCGCTTGCGATCGCGCTGACGAGCGCCCTCGGCAAGACCGAGCAGCGCCAGCTGGTTGGCTTCGGTGCCGCCGTTGGTCAGTACAATCTCGGACGGGCGGACGCGCGCGCCAAAGCTGCGGGCGATCTCGCGACGTGCAACCTCCAGACGCGTGGCAGCCTTGCGGCCGAGCGAATGCAGCGAGTTGGGGTTGACGCCGGCAAGCTCGCTGTCGTCGTATTCGCGCTGCGCAAGGAGCGCCTCGGCGCGCATGGGCGTCGAGGCGGCATAGTCAAGATTCACGGGTATGCGGTTTTGACCTGCGGTCATAAGGGTTTATGCCTCCTGTGCGGCCTCGTTGCCCAGCTTCTGCAGCAGCGCAACCTCGGCAGCGGGATCTTCGGACTTAAATACGGCAGAACCGGCCACGAGCACGTTGGCGCCGGCCTTGACGACCTCGACAATGTTCTTGGAAGAAATGCCACCGTCGACCTCGATGAGGGGCGAAACGCCGTGACGCTCGCACATGGCCCTGAGCTCGTGGAGCTTAGCGATGGTGCCCGGGATAAAGCTCTGACCGCCAAAGCCCGGGTTCACGCTCATGAGCAGCACCATATCGACGACGTCGATGATGCTCTCCAGCACGCACACGGGGGTGGCGGGGTTGAGCACCACGCCGGCCTTAACGCCGCGCTGCTGCAGATGGGTGAGCGTGCGGTGCAGGTGCGTGGAGGCCTCGTAGTGTACGGTGATCATATCGGCGCCGGCGTCTGCGTACCAATCGACCGTCTCGTCGGGGTTCGACACCATGAGGTGCGCGTCGACCGGTACATTGGTGGAGCGCTTGACGGCCTTGAGGATGTCAACGCCAAAGGTGAGGTTGCCGGTAAAGTGGCCGTCCATGACGTCGAAGTGCACGTAGTCGGCACCGGCGATCTTGTCGAGTTCGCCCTTGAGGTTGGCCATGTCGGCCGAGAGGACGGACGGAGCGATTTTAATGGAACCCATGGTAGTAGCCTTTCTGCGCTAGTCGGTGAGTCCGTAGAACTCTTGAGAAGGGACGCGGTCGGTGAGAATCTCGAGCGCCCTATCCAAAGTAACACCGTTGTAGAGCGTTTGCTCCACGGCAAAGGTGAGCGGAATGTCTACGCCCAGTGAACGGGCGAGTTCGCTCACGCTGCGGGCTGCGACGGCGCCCTCGACCACCATATGCGTACGCGTCTGGTACTCGTCGAGCGACACGCCGTGGGCAAACTCGTAGCCAAAGGTGCGGTTGCGCGAATGCTCCGAGGTACAGGTGGCGATGAGGTCGCCCATGCCGGCAAGTCCCATGCAGGTCATGGCCTGGCCGCCGCGGGCGTGCACCAGACGGCTGATCTCGGCCAGGCCGCGCGTCATGATGAGGGCGAGCGTGTTGTCGCCCGCACCAGAACCGGCGGAAATGCCGCACACGATGGCGATGACGTTTTTCATAGCGCCGCAAACCTCGACACCGGTCATATCCTGCGACAGGTAGATGCGGAAGGCCGTGGACAGCAGCAGCTCCTTAAAGGTCTCCCCCACCTGCTGGTCCTCGCTGGCGATGACGGCGGCAGAGAGCCCGCCGCGGCAAATCTCCTCGGCATGGTTGGGGCCCGAGAGGGCCGCCACACGCCGCTCGTTGCCGATCTCGCTGGCAATGACCTCGCTCATGAGCAGGCCAGACTCGGGCTCAATGCCCTTGGTAAGGCAGAGCACCGGGGTGTTGGCGGCGATGAAAGGCGCTGCCTGATGACATACGCTGCGCAGGTGTGTGGAGGGCACGGCAAAGATGATGGCGTCGGCGGCGTCGAGCGCTTGCGCCAGGTCCGTCGTGGCGACAACGTTTTCCGGCAGCAGGTAGTCCACCAGATAGCGGGGGTTACGGTGCTCGCCGTTAATGCCGGCGGCCGTCTGCTTGCTATGGGCCCACATGGTCACGCGCTCGGCTCGCGCGGCGGCAAGGCCGGCGACGGCGGTTCCCCAGGAGCCGGAGCCAATCAGCGCAACATTCATGACTCTCTCCTACTTATCGTCGGGTTCGGTGACGCGCTTGGTAAACGAGAGCTTGGACTCCTTACCGCACATGAGCTTTTTGATGTTCGCGCGATGGGCCCACACCACGGTGATGCCGATCATCGCCATGCAAAACTTAAGTCCCAGGCTGCTGTACGGAAAGACCGCGCAAGCAGCGATGGGAAGACCGATGGCCGCGGCAAGCGAGCCCACCGACACGTACTTGGTAATGGCGACGGCCACGATAAACATGCCGAGCAGCGACAGGCCAATAGGCCAGTACCAGGCGAGGATGACGCCCAGGCCAACCGCGATACCCTTGCCGCCATGGAAGTTGAGGTAGGGCGAGAAGATATGGCCCCACACCGCTGCCAGGCAAATGACGCCGAGCATCCAATCGCCGGGGGCTCCGGGCGCCATGATGCTTACGGGGAAGCCATAGCCCAAGTCGGCAATGAGCGGACGCGCGATAAGGACGCAGATGGCGCCCTTAAGGCAGTCGAGCAACAACGTGAGCGCGGCCACCTTAGGGCCGGCCACGCGCAGCGCATTGGTTGTGCCGATGTTGCCGGAGCCCGCCTTGCGAATGTCCGTGTGGTTGAACACACGGCCCAAGATCAGGCCAAACGGAATCGCCCCGATGAAGAACGAGACCACGGCGCAGATGGCGGTCAGCAGAATCGGATTATGCATCCTTCTGTTCCTTCTTCCTAAAGAAGAGTCGAATGGGCGTGCCGGCAAAATCGAAGGTCGAGCGCATGCGGTTCTCCACGTAGCGCTGGTAGGTGTCGTTGACCAGGTCGCTGTGGTTGACGAAGAACGTGAACGTCGGCGGGTTGACGCCCGTCTGGGTCACGTAGTGCATGCGCAGGCGGCGCTTGCCGTCCACCACGGTGTGGCCGAACTCACGTAGGTCGGTGAGGAACGTATTGAGGCGCGAAGTGCTGATCTTTTGCGAGCGCGTCTTTTCGGCGGCGTCGACCATCGCCCAGATCTTCTCGACGCTGCGGCCAGTGAGGGCAGAGATGCGCAGGTACTGGGCCCAGGGAGCCATGACGCCCAGACGGCGGTCGATGGTCTCCATGCAGGCCTCGCGCTTACGGTCGTCGTCGAGCAGGTCCCACTTGTTGAGCAGCACAACGATGGCACAGCCGCGCTCGATGGCAAGACCCATGACCTTCTGGTCCTGTTCGGTAACGCCCACGGAGGCGTCGACGACGAGCAGCGCCACGTCGGCGCGGTCGATGGCGCGCAGGCCGCGGACCATCGAGTAGTACTCGATGTTCTCGTACACGGTGCTCTTCTTGCGGATGCCCGCGGTGTCGACCATGCGGTAGTGCTTGCCGTTGCGCTCCACGACGGTGTCGATGGCGTCGCGCGTCGTGCCGGCAATGTTGGACACGATAGAGCGATCGGCGCCCAGGATGCGGTTGAACAGCGAGGACTTACCGGCGTTGGGGCGGCCGATGATGGCCACGTTCAGCGCATCGGGGAACTCATCGGCGACCTCGTCCTCCTCCTCGGGCAACAGGGCCACGATGTCGTCGAGCAGGTCGCCCGTGCCGTGGCCATGCAGGGCCGAGAGCGGCGTGGGCTCGCCGATGCCGAGCGAATAGAACTCCCAGATGCTGTCGTTTTCGCGATCGGGGTTGTCGAGCTTGTTCACCAGCAGAAAGACCGGCTTGTCGCAGCGCTTGAGCATGCGGGCGACCGACTCGTCCTCCTCGGTGACGCCGGTGCGGCCATCGACCACAAACAGGATGACGGCGGCTTCCTCGGCGGCGGCAAGGGCCTGGTCACGGATGGACGTGGCGAAGACGTCATCGCTCTTGAGCGGTTCGATGCCGCCCGTGTCGACGATGGTGAACTCGCGGCCGTTCCAATCGGCCGTGTGGTACGAGCGGTCGCGCGTGACGCCGCGGGACTCGTGGACGATGGCGTCCGAGGTCTGGGCCAGGCGGTTAACGAGCGTGGACTTGCCCACGTTGGGGCGTCCGACGACGGCGACGATAGGTTTCATCTGCTCTCCTTTAATGGGTAGGGTCAGTGGAAATGTTAGAGTCCGCGGACACAATGCCAAGGATATGCTCCAGGGTATCGAGCAACTCATGCGGCATGGTCGACACCACATGAACCTCGGCACCGCGACTGGTAAGGCTTGCGAGTAAATCGTCACGATGATACTCGTCAAGCGTCATGCCGTCAGCGTTGAACATGAGCTTAGGCACAAAGAGCATAACCCCCGACAGATCTTGGGGCAGCTGCTCCAGAATGTCACACGCGACGATGAGGCCGGTCACGTCCACGTTGCCGCCGAAGTAGCGGTTCTTGATGGCTGTGACGGTGCCGGCGAGTCCCTGGGGCGACTCCACAAAGCGCGCCACGGTGTCGCGCGCGCTGGCGCCGGAGAGGCACAGAAGGCGCTGGTTGCGCTCGGCGATGCCAGCGCGGACGCGGGCCAGACGCTCGGCGTCGGCGGCAAGCACGTCGTCGGTCTCGTCCAGATACGAGCGGATCATGCCAATGCCGTCGTAGTACTGCGGGTAACCGTCGTAAAAGTCTGCCTCGGGAGGATCGATGCCGGCGTCCAGGTAGAACTCGTCGCTCATCTGGAAGGTGTGGCGGCCAAAGCGCTCGAAGGCTCGGTCCTGGAAAGGCCGGATCATGGCAATGGTCTCGCGAGCCAGCTCGGGCTTGTCGCTGTAGGACCAGCTAAAGCGGTTCTGATGCTTGGTAAAACCGAGCGGCACAATGCCCAGGCTGGTGATTTGCTCGTGCTCCTCGCAAAAGCGCAGAGTCTTTTGAAGCTCCTCGCCGTCGTTCATGCCGGGGCACAACACGATCTGCGCGTGAATCTCGATGCCGGCGGCCATGATGGCTTCGAGTACGTCCATGCCGCGCTGGGCGTTGCGGCCCATCATGCGGCGGCGGACGTCGGGGCTTACGGCATGGACCGACACGTTCATGGGGCTCATGTTGCGTTGGATGACGTTTTGAACATCATCGTCGGTGAGGTTCGTGAGCGTGACAAAGTTGCCCTGTAAAAAGCTTAGGCGATAGTCGTCGTCGCGAATGTAGAGCGTGGAACGGCCGCCCTTGGGCAGCATGGTCATAAAGCAGAACACGCAGGCGTTCACGCAGGTGCGCATGCCGTCAAAGATGGGGCCGTCGAACTCCAGCCCCCAGTCCTCTCCCGGGAAGCGGTCGAGCTCGACGGAGGTGACGGTGTTGTCGCGTGGGTCGAAAACCTCGAGGTCGACGGTATCATCGTCGGCCTCCCAGAGCCACACGATCATGTCGGTGAGCTGCTCGCCGTTGACCGTGAGCACGTGCATGCCCGGCTCGATACCCACATCCCACGCGGGCGATTCGGGACGCACGTTCTTTACGAGCGCGCCTTCACCCGGCTCGGGGTCGCGGCTGCGCCCGTAATCGGCCACCTCGGCGGCGTATGCGGGTACGGTCTGGTCCATGATTAGCGGCAAAGCTCCTTGATGCGCGCGACGGCGCGTTCGATGTGTTCTTGCGGGGTGGAGGCTCCTGCGGTGATGCCGATGTGGCGTACGTTGACAAACCATGCCGCCTCGATCTCGGATGCCTCCTCGATGTGATGTGTGCGCTCACAGACGTCGGTGCAGATCTGTGCCAGGCGGCGGGTGTTACCCGAGTTCTTGCCGCCCACCACGACCATGCAGTCGCAGCGGTTGGCAAGTGCGGCTGCTGCCTGCTGTCGCTCGCTCGTGGCGGCGCAGATGGTGTTGATCACGCGCAGCTCCTGCACGCGCGGAGTGATGGCAGCCACGACCTCGGCCAGGTTCTGCGCGGTCTGGGTGGTCTGCACAACCAAGCCTACCTTGCCCTTGAGCGGTAGTGCGTCCGCATCGGCGGCGCAACTCACGACTTGAGCGTCATCACCAGCGTGGCCCAGAATGCCCTCGACCTCGGGGTGGCCCGGCTCGCCCACGACGATTACGCGGTAGCCCTCGCGGACCAGGCGCTCGGCGGCCACGTGGACCTTCTTGACGTAGGGGCAGGTGGCATCGATCACGTCGAGGCCGCGCTCGCGAGCAGCATCGATCACCTGCGGCACCACGCCGTGGGCGCGGATGATCACGGTACCGGTTGCGGCGCTATCCAGGTTCTCAGCCAGGCTAACGCCTGCCTCAGCGAGCTCGCGCACCACGATAGGGTTATGGATGAGCGGACCCAAGGTATGGACCTGATTGCACTCCCCTGCCTGCGGTGCAGCGGCCAGCGCCATATCGAGCGCACGCTGTACGCCGTAGCAAGTGCCGGCGTGGGCGGCGATCTCGATGGTAGGCGCGGTTGCGTGGTCGGACGCAGTCGCGGCGGTGTTCGTCACGTTCTCGCTCATGGCTAGAACCTGCCCGGATGCTCGGCGCACAGCTCGTCACGCATGGCGTATACGCGGCTCATGGCCTCGGACTCAAACCAGGTCAGGCGCTCCGTACGCTTAAGCCCGGCCGGCGCGTCCGAAAGCGCGACGGCCTTGCCGGCACGAATCCAGCACTTCTTGGGACGCATGAGCTTTTTGCCCGCGGGCGTGATGTCGGACCAGCCGCAAATGGCGAGCGGGTTGACGGGCGCCTTGCCCATCTGGGCGATGAGCGCAAAACCGCCGTGGACCTCGGGCTTGATCTCGCGCGAGCGGATGCGCGTGCCCTCGGGGAAGATCAGGACGTCCTCGCCGCGCTGCAGCGCATGCTGGGCGGCGCGCAGGCACTTCATGTCGGCGGTGCCGCGCTCCACGGGAATGCCGCCCACGCGGCTAAAGGCCCAGCGTACGATCTTGCTCTTGGCGAACTCGGACTTAAAGATGGGGCGAATGCGGCGGCCGCCAAAAAACAGCGCCGTCTCTACAGCCAGGAGCTCGGCCATCGAGGTGTGGTTGCAGATGACCACGCTGCCGCGGCCTTCCTGGCGCTCAAACAGCAGATCGGCGTCCTCTACCTTCCAGCGCCACATGAGCTTTGAGAAAGCCCAAAGAATTGCCATGACCACGAAGACGGTGCCGCGGATGAGCGCGGGGAACTCGGCATACGGGGCGTTGTAATAGTCCTCGGGCGTCTGTTTAAACAGGCGCATGGGCTACCTCCTTTGGTTGATGAGGTCCTCGATAATGCGGACGACCTCGTCGATGGTGTGGGCGGTGGAGTCGACGTGCACGGCGTCCTCGGCGGGCACGAGCGGCGCGACCTCGCGACTGCTGTCGAGCTTGTCGCGCTGCTTGAGGGCATCGAGGGTCTCGTCGACCTCGGCTTCGAGCTGCTCGGTGGTGAGCGGCTGCGCATCGTTCTGGTGGCGCTGCAGCACGCGGCGACGGGCGCGCTCGCGCGGGTCGGCGGTCAGAAAGACCTTGACTTGCGCGTTGGGGAATACGACGGTACCGATGTCGCGACCCTCGGCTACGATATCGCGGTCTTCGGCGGCGCGGCGCTGATGGATGAGCATGGCCGCGCGCACGCCCGGGTAGGCCGAGACCTTGGACACGTTGGCGTCGACCTGCGGGGTGCGGATGGCGGCCGAAGCGTCCTTGCCGTCAATGGTCAGGCGCGTGTCCTCGCCGGTACCGTTGGTAAAGCGGATCTCGATCTGCTCGGCGAGGGCATCGATGGCCGCCTCGTCGTCCAGATCGATGCCGCGGTCGAGGGCGGTGAAGGTGACGGCGCGATACATGGCACCTGTGTCGAGCTTGTTAAAGCCCAGCTGGCAGGCGATCTCCTTAGCGATGGTGGACTTGCCGGAACCGGCGGGGCCGTCGATGGCGACGATCATGCAATGCTTCCTTTCGGTGGTTGACGTGCTGATATGAGACGCGGACGCTGTATTGGTTGGCGGTTTGCCTAGCCGGTGTAGCGCTCGCGGTAGGTGTTGCGCTTGGGTGCGGAGCCGTGGCTGCCGTGGTGGCGCGTGCGGCTCGCGGCGTTGGTCGCCGGCGCGGTGCCGCGCTTGCCGACGGCCTGCTTAGGCGGGATGCCGCCGGACTTGAGGATCTGTACCTCGCGGTCGGTGAGCTCGCGCCACGACCCCTTGGCCACGTCCTTGAGTTCCAGGCCGGCAAAGTTGCAGCGATGCAGGCGAATCACCGGGTGGTGGATCTTGCTCAGCATGCGCTTGACCTGGTTCTTGCGGCCTTCGCGGATGATGACCTCCACGGCGGTAGTGCCGGGCTTGACGCCCTGGGGAGCAACGGCCTCGGCCTCGCGTGCGCTGATGACGCGGCAGATTGCCGGCTGGCATAGGCCGTCGTCGAGCTCAATGCCACGACGTAGCGGCGTGAGGTCGCGGTCGGACAGCTGCCCGTCGACAAGTGCCCGGTAGGTCTTGTAGACGTGCTTGCTGGGGTGCAGCAGATCCTGTGACAGGTCGCCGTCGGTGGTAAAGAGCAAAAGGCCCGTGGTGTCGCGGTCAAGGCGACCTACCGGGAAGAGCCCCGGAAAGCGGTCGCGCGGGACCAGGTCGGCCACGCAGGGGCGCTCCTGCGGGTCGCTCATGGTGGTGAGGTAGCCGGTCGGCTTGTAGAGCATCAGATACACGGCGCCCTGGCCGAGTTTGACGGGCATGCCGTCGACCTCGATATGGTCGCGGTCGACGTCGACCTTGGTGCCCAGCTCGGTCGCGACCTGGCCGTTGACGGTCACGCGGCCTGCGGTTATCAGATCCTCCGAACCGCGACGGCTCGCCACGCCCGCGCGCGCCAAAAAGCGCTGCAGGCGCATGGTGTGCGGGTAGACGGGCTGGGCGTCGGACTTGCACGTATCCGCGTTGGGCGCCGCAGCGTCGGCACGCGTCTCCCCTGCTTCGTTAGTCCTCGTCATGCGTATCCTCCGCAGTGTCGTCGGTGGCCAGTGATTCCTCGCCGCCAACCGCCTCGACATCATCAATATCGGTATCGATCAGCTCGCGCTCTTCGTCCAGATCATCGGCCTGTTCCTCGAGCGTGGACTGAATGCTGCGTCCGCTCAGACGCTCGCGGATAAATTGACGCGACTGCTCGTCGGGGGCAAACTGCTCCAGATCGGGCAGGTCGCGGATGGAGCGCAGACCGAACTTCTCCAAAAAGGCGTTGGTTGTACCGTAAATGATGGCCTGTCCGCGCTGCGGGTCACGGCCAAGCTCGCGCACCAGACCCTTGTCAACGAGCGATGCGATGACGCCATCGGAGTTGACGCCGCGGATGCCCTTGACCACCTCGCGCGTAACGGGCTGGTGATAGGCGATCACGGCCAGGGTCTCGAGTGCCGCCTGCGACAGTTTTTGCGTGTCCCAGCTCAACACGTAGGCCTCGACCACGTCGTGATAGGCGGGATGCGTAAACAGGCGCCAACCGCCGGCGACCTCGCGCAGTTGAAAGCCGCGGTTGGCCTCCTCGTACTCAACCTTGAGCTCGGCGAGCAGCGATGCGCACTCGCCGGGGGCGATATCCAGCGCACCAGCCAGCGCGGGTGCGCTCACCGGATCGCTTGACACCAGCAGAAGCGCCTCCAAGGCGCCTTTGAGACTGTTTGTCTCCAGCGTGGAAAGGGTTGACATGGTTGCCGCTCCTATTCGGTGAGCTCGGGGCCCTCGCCGGGCACGTAGGCCTCGGCGCCCTCGACGCGGTTGATGCGGATGGTTCCAAAGATCTCGTCCTGGCTCAGGGTGATCGAGCCTCGCTTGGCGAGCTCCAACATGGCCAGGAAGGTAACGACGAGCTGCTCAGTGGTGGCGTCGCCGTCCAGCAGCTCGCGGAAGGTGCAGGATTGGTGCGCCATGGTAAAGCGGTCGACCGAGGCCACCGTCAGGTCGAGCGGCACACGATGCGGCGCCACGTGCTCGGCCTCCAGCAGGAAGGTCTGGCGCTTACCGTCCAGGTCGGCGCAGATGACGGCCAGGCCGCGCAGGGTGATGCCGGCCAGGTAGTCGGGCATAAGGCCCAAAAACTCGGGGTCGGGGCCGGCCACGCGCGGGTGCATGCGGCTCTCGGCCTGCATGCGCGCGCCAAGGGCCGCAGCCGCGCCCTTAAACTGCTTGTAGGCAATCAGGCGCTGGATCAGGACCTCGCGGAGGGCATCGCCGTCAAGCGCGCTGAGTTCCTCGAGGTCTTCGTCGTCATCGTCATCGTCGACGGATTTGCTGGGGGCCTCCTGCGGCACCAGCGAGGCGGCCTTGATGTCCAGAAGGGTTGCCGCGACCAGCAAAAAGTCGCTCGCCACGTCTAGGTCCAGCGCCTCGATGCGCTCGGCCTCGGCCAGGTACTGCTCGGCCACCTCGCTAATAGAGATGGCGCCGATATCTACTTTTTGGCGGGTTACCAGCTGCAACAACAGGTCGAACGGTCCGCTGTAGACCTGCGTCGACACGCGATACGACATCTTCGACCTCCTTTGACGGCGCCTTCGCGGCGCGGTTTGGGTGCATGTTGCGACCGCTTTGCGCGGTCGACCTGTAAGTTTACCTTAGATGCCGGCGATTGCGAAGTTGAGCAGCCACTCGGCCAGCGGATACACGGTAACGTCGAAATAGCGGCCGATCACATCGATGCCGGTCCACATGGGCAGCAGATATAGCACAATGATGAGTATGGGCATGGCGTATCGCTGCAGCTGGTAGTAGTTGGTGAGCGCCTTACCCTTGAGGAACGGCACGATGATCGACGAGCCGTCGAGCGGCGGAATCGGAATGAGGTTAAAGAACGCAAGCGACAGGTTGACCACGATAAAGGTGGCGCCGAAGTTCATGATTTGCGACGCCACGGCAAAGGACATGCTGGCGTAGAGGTTGCCGTATGCCGCGTGCATGAGGGCTGCGGCCAGGCATGCGAGCGCGATATTCGATGCGGGGCCGGCTGCGCTCACCAGGACCTCGTCGCGCTTGGGGTGCTTGAGGTTGTTGAGGTACACAGGCACGGGCTTGGCGAAGGCGAACACCGGGCCGCCGGCCGCGAGCATCAGCAGCGGCAGGAGGACGGTGCCAAACGGGTCGATGTGGTTGAGCGGGTTGAGCGAGACGCGCCCGCGCGAACGGGCCGTCTTGTCGCCGAGCGCCCAGGCCGCAGCGGCGTGCGCGCTCTCGTGGATCACGATGCCCACGATGACGGCGACGGTGCTCGCGAGCAGGTTCATGAAGTAGCTGCTGGACATGGCGCTCCTCTAGCGGACGCGGCGCGAGGCGCGCGTGAGCAGGTAGTCGGCCGCAAACAGGATGACGGCCACGATGGCGTAATCCAAGCGGAATACGCCGCCAAAGGGTGAGGTGATGACGCCGTAGCCGGCGATGGCACTCGGCAGCGCGCGCGAAAGCTCGACGACAAAGCCCACGATCTGCAGCTTGGCGGTGAGGCCGCTAAAGCACAGCAGCACGGTCATAGCGCTCATAAAAATGCCGCAGATGCGGCACGCGATGGCGATGATGCTCATCGCCACGGCAGCGGCCTTACGAGAGTTCACGCGCGGTCTCCTCTTCGATCTGGGTGGAAAGCTCGAGCCATTCGTCCTCGAGCTTGGGCAGCTCTTGCTTAAGCCCGTTATATTCCCCCAGCGCGGCGTTGAACTTGTCCTGATCGGCATAAAGCTCTTCGCTTGCCATCAATTCCATAAGCTCGTCATAGCGGGCACGCTTTTTGTCGAGCTCCGCCTCGATCTTCTTCAGCTGATTGCGCACGCCCTTGAGTTTTTTGTTGAGCGCGGCGCGGGCCTGGGCCTCGGCGCGCTTTTGCTCCTTGGTCTTTTTGCCCTCGGCAGGCTTAGGCGCCGCGGCGGGTGTATCGGCCTGGGCGGCGCTGGCTTTGGTGGACTTGGCCGCCGCAGGCGCGCTCTCCGTGGACGCCTCGGCGGCGGCGCGGGCTGCGAGGTCCTCGCGCTTGTAGAGGTAGTAGTCGTAGTCGCCGTCGTAGACCGTGACCTTGCCGTCGCGGATATCGATGACGCGGTTGGCCACGGCGCGCACCAGGTGCTCGTCATGGCTGATCAGCACGATGGTGCCGGGGAAGTTTTGCAGGGCGTTCTCGAGCATGTCCACCGAGTCGATGTCCAGGTGGTTGGTGGGCTCGTCCAGGCATAGGAGCGCCTCGGGGGCCACGAGCATCTTGGCCAGGGCCAGACGCGCCTTTTCGCCGCCAGAGAGGACGCGTACCTGCTTTTCGATGGAATCGTTGTCGCTAAACAGGAAGGCGCCCAGCAGGCTGCGCTGCTGCGGCACGGTCCACTTAGGCGTGACGGTGTCGATCTCTTGCAGGACGGTGTTGGACTCGGTCATGCCCTCGAGCGCGTGCTGGGCGTAGTAGGCGACGCCCACGTTGGTGCCCAAGTCGCGCGTGCCGGTGGTGGGCAGCTCCAGGCCGGCGATGATCTTCATGAGGGTGGACTTGCCGGCGCCGTTGGGGCCGACGAGCGCCACGTGCTCGCCGCGGTAGAGTTTGAGGTCGATGTCGCTGTAGATGTGCTTGTCGCCGTAGGATTTGGATACGCCCTCCAGGCCCACGACCATATCGCCGGAGCGCGGCGGGTCGGGGAACTTAAAGTCGATGTGCTTGTGGCCCTCGGGCAGGATGACGAGCTCCTTTTTGATCTGCTCGATCTTGCGGATGCGCTCCTGCGCCTGGGCGGCCTTGGTGGGCTTGTAGCGGAACTTGTCGACGAAGACCTGCATGTGGGCGATGTCGCGCTCCTGGGCAGCGCGCTTGGCGCGCATTTGCTCCAGGTTGTCCTCGCGCTGCTTAAGGTAGCTGCTGTAGTTGCCGGTGTAGGTGGTCACGCGGCGGTTCTCGAGCGCGGCCACGTGGTCGACGCAGGCGTCCATGAAGGCGCGGTCGTGGCTGACGATGAGCACGGCGCCGTCGTAGTTGGCAATAAAGCCGCGCAGCCACTGGACGCTCTCGAGGTCCAGGTGGTTGGTGGGCTCGTCCAGCAGCAGCAGGTCGGGATGGCGCAGGAAGAGCTTTGCCAACGCGATGCGCATTTGCCAGCCGCCGGAGAACTCGGAGCACGGGCGCTCAAAGTCGGTGACCTTAAAGCCCAGGCCAGACAGGATCTTGCGGGCGTTGCTCTCGAGTTCGTAGCCGCCCAGGTGCTCAAAGCGGTCCTGGACCTGGCCGTACTCGTTAAGAAGCGCGTCGACGTCTTTGCCCTGCTCGGAGAGCTCGGTGATCTGGGCCTGCAGCTCGTTGGCGCGCTCGCCCATGCGGCGGATTTCCTTGGCGGCGGCCATGACCTCGGCAAGGATGGTGGTGTCCTTTTGCTCCAGATTAGTTTCCTGCTCTAGGTAGCCTACCTGGCAGTCCTTTGCGTACTGGACCTGGCCGGCGTCTGGGCTGTCGATGCCCATGATGATCTTGAGCATGGTGGTTTTGCCGGCGCCGTTGGGTCCCACGAGCGCGAAGCGCTCGCCGGGGTTGATCTGGAAGGACGCGCCACTAAAGAGGACGCGCGCGCCGAAGCTTTTTTCGATCTTGTCGACCAGGAGGATCATGGTGCCGCCTTTGACCTTGTGTGCCTATATGAAAAAAGGCCCCAACTTGCGTTGGAGCCTCATTCAATGCTCGGGTGGAGACGAGGGGGAT
>CAJMOX010000006.1:0-156427 GCA_905215135.1 uncultured bacterium | reverse complement strand
ACCGGATGAAGATACGTGCGACGGGGGCGAGGCGAATGGCTGAGCGGTATCGATATGCGGGTTTAACGGTATTATATTGACCACATAGATTTTTAACTTGCATTTCTACCCGCCCTTTTCGTAGAGTCGCCGATACGTGCTTAGCGCACCCTCGGCGCGTCCGGCAGGCTTTGCGAAATGGGATCCAGGAGACTTCGGCGCAGCATCATCTTGCGGAATGCTTCTAATGAGCCTCCCATCCTTCAAAAACAGAATCTCATCGCACAGCCTATCGACCGAATCCAAGATGTGGGATGACATGATGATGCACGTACCAGAATCGGCCAGCTTCCTGAGAATCTCGGAATGCAAGTCCACCCTGCTGGGGTCGAGCGCGTTCATGGGCTCATCTAATAGAAGGTACCGCGCGCCCGTCGCATACGCAATCGCCAGGGTAAGCTGCTGCTTCATGCCCTGGCTCAGAGTGCGGATCCTCATCTTCGCGAACTCGCCTATCTGCGTTTGTTCCACTATCTCTTCGATATCGCGAGCATGCGGCCACATATCGCAAACCATCTTGAGGTGATCTTCCGCACGCAATCCGGGATACAGCAGCGTCCCCTCACCAGGTGCATAGAAGATCATAGAACGGACCTCTCTCGCACCCGTACCCTGCACCTCATCCAGAACGATGCTCCCGTCCACGCGAGGACCCGGCAAACCTGCCATCGCACGCAGCAACGTCGTCTTTCCATGCCCGTTCGGAGCGACGAGACCGTAGACCGTACCCGGGGCAAACTCAGCGTTCACCGAATCTACGAGCACCTTCTTTCCATAAGAGATCGTCAGCGTTTGAAGGTCAATCATCGAGATCATCCCCTTTCGATCTTTGGAACACTCAGGCGCACCATCAACGGAGATACGGCGCCCAAGACCACCAGCAGAGCGCCCGATGCGCCGACGACCTCTCCAAAAGGCATCGCGTTCGTCCCTCGCCCAAGGAACCCAATCGTCCCCACCTGGGAAGCGGGATCAAACGAGGCGAATGGAGCCAGCAGCGCGACGCCCATGCCCACGCTTTCAACATGAGCGCTCAACGAACCCAACACCAAGAGAACCGCGCAAACCATTCCGGTGACAACGGGGTTGCGGCTAATCGCTGCTGTCAACGCAGCGACGACGGAAATCACGCCGTATGCCATGACCAGCAACGGAATACTGCACAACACCGCCTCCCCCACCATGGACGTTGTCGAAGCTCCCGCCCGAATGAGAGCGACGGGATACTCCGATCCACCCGCACCGTTCTTAATCACGGACACAACGACAGCGGGAACCATCGACACCAAAAGCAGCACCAAGCCAAGCAGGAGAGCCAGCGCAACAGCCGTCAGAAAACGCACATGCGCTGTTGCGGGGATCTGGAGAACCAGAAGGGAACGACACTGCAGGTGGGTGCACGCGAGCGATGTGACAACCACGGGCAACAGCAAAAATAAGGAGGGAAGCGCTGCCTGGAGATACGAAAGGAGGATTAATGGGGGCATCTTCGTACTTAACTCGTAAACCTTGGGGTCCGGCAAGCTCGCGATCGACTCAAGCAGAAGGGCGCGCGCCTCCGCACGAGAAGGAGTCTCCGGCTCGATTCCGATCGATTGCAGGAGAGTCGCATCTGCCGCGCCCAGCTCACCTCGAGCGCGCTCGTACGTCGCAAGGCTTCGAAACCCCTCCGCAGGCATAGGCGCGTACACGAAACCCGAAAGAGCATCCCGCATGTCTTCCAGGGCCGCTTTGCCCTCGACGTCCATATTCGCAGCGTTCTGCTCTAGATACCGATCTATTGAACGGAGCTCCCCATCCCTATACCGAACAGCGGAAACGTTATCAGCGTCAGGAAACATCTCGACCAGAGCCGGGGCCAGCATCGTCGTCGACATTGCAATCGCGCATACGGCGAGGGTAGGAGAACGCAGGAGCAGTTTCCCCATCGTTCTTACGTATGCAACGGCTGAGGCACAAGCGCTCGAACGAGTTGCCGTTCTCGATGCAGTGAAGGAACCTCTCTCAAGACAAATCGGGGATATCGGGCACGCGCAGCCGCTCTTTCCAGCAACGCAAAGCAGGCTAATTGCCAGCACCTCGATCCCGATTGCGCATACGAGGGCAATCGCGCCACGCTCGAAGCAAAGTCCAGGCAGATTCACTATCTGCGTTGTCGGGTACGGGCTATAGGCGCCGACGGTCAACTCAGTGTTCGCATACGTAAGGGGATTCAACAGGGCGAACTCACGTAAAGCGATGGATCTTCCGTAATACCCGGGAACCATCGTCACCCCCATCAGGGCACATACGAACACGATTCCAAGCGTAGGGTTATTGGCAATCTTCACGGCAAGGTGAACGACAAGCGAGATGAACGCTGCCACCAAGAATTGCAAGATGGCCGTCTGCGCGAACACCAGCCAAGCCGGTTTGATAACCGGAGTCGCATATTGAATGTAGCCTATCGGATAGAACGGCGAGCCCGGGCCATTCTTCACAAGCGCGGCGATTATCCCTGGAAGATTGATGGCGAGGACGGCAAGCATTGCAAAAACACTCGCCCATACGCTCGATGCAACAAGTCTACCCAGCTCGCCCATCGGTGCCTGGATGATGAGCTTTTCACGTTTGTTAAGACGCGCGGCAAGGAACGAGACGGCAACGGCCGTTGCGACCCATAGCAAGTACTCCTTCGATCCGTCATAATAGGTGTACTCTCCATCCGATATCTGCAGAAACGGAAGTAGGGGAGAGAGCGGTGCCAAGATAAGACGTCCCGCGGCAAGAGGGTACAGAAGCGCGGGCATGCTTGATGAAGAGGTATAGACACCGTCCTCCCCCGCATTCACAAGCGCATCCGCATAGGATGCTGACAATTCCTGCTCAACACGGGTTATTCCCGACTCGAGGTATTCGACCCGTCCGTCGATGCCAGCCGCGCTCCTGAAGACGGGCAGAGCACAAAGAACCATCAACGCAACAACGACAACACAGAGCGACCTGGAGGAGAGAAGCGACCTAAAGATCGCCTTCGAGATTTTGAGCATATTCATCGCCAACCTTAACCTCATCCAGTCGGAACAGAGGGGCCGAACAAAATGCTCGGCCCTTATTACTTGCCGGCAAAGTCAATTTAACATAAACTGTTAAAAAGTAACCTGAGTTTTTTAAATTCTTCGGAGGTTATTATGAGTTCCGACAATCGCACTCCCCGGCTTCATTCCTTCCGCATCGCATGTGCGATAGCCTCTGCGACCCTTTGCGCCACCGCCATCGCACAAGTGGCGTTCTCCTTAAAGCCAGCAATCGAAGTGCTCGACAACCCTGTAATTGCAGACTCCCCCGCGTATCCAGCCCTTGCGATCTCGACATTGGTCCCTGCCGTCATCGGTATCGCTACGACCATCCTCAGCGCCGTTCTCGTGTGGACGATCAAGAGCGGAGACCCCTTCAAGAAAGGGTCTGCGACATGCTTGAAGGTGCTCGGCATTCTCTTCGTTGTTCAAGCTGCCACCAGCCTCTACGCCGGCTCACTCAAAACCTCCGTTTCGATGTTTGGCGGCGAGGGGGCCGTCGGCGCCCAAGAGATCGCTTCATCATTCGATTGGACCTCTCTGGTTCTCGGCATCGTCCTGTTCATGCTTTCCCAGCTCTTCTTGTACGCCCGAGAGCTGTACCTCGACTCCGACAAGATTGCGTAAGGAAACGCCATGCCCGTAATTGTTCGCCTCGACAAGATCATGGCCGAGCGAAAGATTTCCTCGAACGAACTTGCCGAAAGGATTGGAACCACGCCCGTGAACCTGTCCCGTATTAAAAAAGGGCATATTCGCGGCATTCGCTTCAACACACTCGAGCAGCTATGCCTCGCCCTTCGTTGCCAACCCGGAGACCTTCTCGAAGTCATGAGCGAAGAGGATGCCCGAAAGGAGTTCGGACTCGATTGGTCCGCCGAGGATTAGAGGGCGGTCGTACTCGCCCTGCACACGGGGATGCGAATCGGCGAGGTCTGCGGCCTTCGGTGGTGCGATGTGGATTTCGAGACGGGCCTGATCTCGATCAGACACTCGGTGGCGTACGCGAAGGGAATGGGTTCGTTCATCAAGGACACCAAGACCCATAACGCCAGGGGTATCCCCATCGACTCGGTCGGCCTACTCCCCTTCCTGAAGGAGACCCACGAGATCGACTGCGGAAAGCTGCGCTTGCGCGGCCTTACCGGGGCGGTCGAGATCGGGGACTGCTACATCCTGTCGGAGCCGGGCGCGACCTTCGCGACGACAAGCTATATCCGCAGGGCGTTCAAGACGTTCTCGGAGACCAACGGCCTCATGGGCACCAACGACGAGCTGATCACGTTCCACGGCCTTCGCCACACGTTCGCAACGCAGTGGATCCGCCAAGGCGGCGATATCAAGGCGCTCCAATCGATCCTCGGCCACAAGGACGCCATGGCGACGCTCAACGTCTACGCCGACATCGAGCCCATCTCCAAAATCCATAACATGCTGCGCGCCACGCCGTGCCTTTGGCGCGGGCACCTCGGGCCGAGGGTCGATCCGGGTCCCATGTTCCAACAGAGGATCCAGGAGTCCATCGAGACGCTCCAGGCGTTCGGCTACGACATCACCGAGCCGGACGACCGAAATATCGCCATACGCGACGTGAAGACGAACAGTTGGCTCTAGCTCACCGAGTACGCGGCAGTGCTGGGCCCATCCCAACTGAGGTCACGGTGGTCCGATAGGGGCGCCGCCCGCGGCATGCGCCGCGGAGCGGTATCCCCTACCGAAGGGCGGGGATGCCCTCCGCTTCCAGTTCGGAATCAGCCGTCGGAGGCGTTCGGCTGACTGCGGGAACGGCCTGTCCGCTCAATGTGTTCGGCTGAGATCGGAAATCAACCCAACACGAGCCGGACACGCGCCAGACGGCTCTTCCCCGTACGGCCTTCCCCCTTACGCTCATGTTGCAGGCATGTAACGCCGCAGCGAGCGCGCCTTTTTTGCGCCAGACAGGTACAATGATGAACACTGTACCGTAGCGGAGCGCCCCGCGCGCGCCGCAATCACGCGAAAGGGTTTCCCATGGCCGAGATCTCGTCCTCCCGTATCGTCATCACCGTCCTTGGCAAGAACCGCCCCGGCATCGTCGCCGGCGTCACCCGCGTCCTGGGCGAGGCCAACGTCGACATCCGCGACATCACGCAGTCCATTATCGAGGACATCTTCACCATGACCATGCTGGCCGATACCGCCGAGTCCAAGCTCGACTTCGCTGAGCTGCAGAAGGCCCTGGCCGAGGCCGGCGAGCTTTCGGGCGTCAACGTGTCCATCCAGCGCGAGGACGTCTTTAACTTTATGTACCGCCTGTAGCGAACAAGCCGCTGGGGATAGCCTGACGCGCGCATGGCCATGCAAGTCACCCCGATGCGGCCCGGAGAGGAGCGCACATGGCCTACGACGCCAAGAAAATCTATTACCGCTTCGATGACCACTTGAGCCGACTGGTTCTGGATTACGAAGCAAGCCGCCAGATTTCGTCTGAGAGCGAAAGCCTCTACCACGGCCTGCCGACCGACCCTTATGACGAGGGCTTGTTCGAAGAGCACAATGTCAAGCGCGGCCTGCGCAATGCCGACGGCTCGGGCGTGGTCGCGGGCCTCACTCGTATCTCGGATGTGCACGGCTACAACAAGGTCGACGGAAAGGTCGTGCCCGATCAGGGCAAGCTCACGCTTCGCGGCTACAGCATCGAGGATCTGGTCAACAATGCCCAGGCCGAGAATCGCTACGGCTACGAGGAAGTCGCCTATCTGCTTATCACGGGTTCGCTGCCCAACAAGGAAGAGCTCGACGGCTTTTGCGAGCGCCTGGGCGCCTTTAGACATCTGAGCGACGAGTACGTTAAAGAGTTCCCTATGACCACGGTATCGTCGAGCATCATGAACGTGCTCCAGCGCGCCGTACTGCTGCTCTACGCCTTCGATGCCGAACCAGACGTGATCACGCCCGAGCACGAAATCGACGTCGCCATTTCCATGCTCGCACGTCTCCCGCGCATCGCCGCCTTCGCACACATGGCCTCGGTCGCCAAGCTTCGCGGCTCCGAGGTTCACGTGCCGCACCCCACGCCCGGTCTCTCCACCGCCGAGACCATCCTACAGGTCCTGCGCGGCGGCATGGCGTTCACCCGCGATGAGGCGATGCTGCTCGACGTTATGCTCATGCTGCATGCCGAGCACGGCGGCGGCAACAACTCCACCTTCGCTTGCCGCGTGCTGTCGTCTTCGGCCACCGACCCGTATTCCGCCTACGCCGCGGCTATCGGCTCGCTCAAGGGCCCGCGCCACGGTGGTGCCAATGCCAAGGTCGTGTCTATGCACGAGGACATCCGCGCGCATGTCTCCAACTGGGAGGACGAGGACGAGGTCGCGGCCTACCTGGGCAAGATCCTCGACAAGCAGGCCTTCGACGGCACGGGCCTCATCTACGGCATGGGCCACGCCGTCTATACGCTCAGCGACCCGCGCGCCGAGGTCTGCCGTCGTTACGCGCGCACACTTGCCGCCAAGAAGAACCTGGGCGATGAGTTCGCGCTCATCGAGCGCATCGAGCGCCTGGCACCCCAGGTCATGCGCGACCACGGCATGACCAAGCCCATCTGCGCCAACATCGACCTGTACACGGGCTTTATCTACAAGATGCTCGGCGTGCCCGAAACGCTCTTTACGCCGCTATTCGCCGTCGCCCGCATGGCCGGCTGGTCGGCACACCGCATGGAAGAGCTCTTCTGCGCGCACCGTATCATCCGCCCCGCCTATCGTCCGGTGATCGAGCCGCTGGAGTACAAGCCGCTCGCCGACCGCTAGGACGCGGACCGTTATAGAACTCGAGCGTGGCCAGGGACCCAAGCCCTCGGCCACGCTTTTTATGCCAGTAGAAAGGGCTGCATCAAATGATTGTGTTTTCCGATATGGATGGGACGCTGCTGACGAGCGATAAGCAAATGAGCGATGCCACCTGGGCGATGCTCGACGAGCTCGCACGTCGTGGCATCGAGTTTGTTCCCTGCACGGGACGTCCACTGTCGGGCATCTTTAAGCCCATTCTCGCCCATCCCGCCGTGCACTACGCGGTCTGTGCCAACGGCGCCAGCGTCTGGCAGCTCGACGAGGATACGCCCACCGACGCCTCGCGCGCCACGTGCATCTTGAGCCGTCCGCTCGACCGTGGCATTGCCCACCGCATCCATCGCATTGCCGCCGGCCACGATGTGACCTTCGATATCTTCGCGGATGGGCAGTGCTTCCTCCCCCGCTCGCTATACGGGCGTCTGGATGAGTTCTGTGGCGGCGACCCCCACATCGCGGCTTCGCTCAAGCGCACACGAACGCCGATCGACATGAATATCGACAGCAAAATCGACGAGGTCGAGACGCTCGAACGCATCGCTATGTACTGGCACGACCCCGCCGATCGCGACGCCATCGCGGCGGCGCTCGACACGCTCGGAGGCATTGAGGTCACGCGTTCGTACGCCATGAATATCGAGGTTATGGGCGAAGGCGCCACCAAGGGAACGGCCCTCACGTGGCTGTGTGAGCATCTGGGCGAGCGTCTCGCCGACGCCTGGGCGTTCGGCGACAACATCAACGACATCCCCATGCTGCAGGCAGCGGGCCATGGCATGGCCATGATCAACGCCGAGCCCGAAGATCGCGAGGCCGCCGACGCCATCACCGAATACGACAACGACCACGACGGCGTCGCCCGCACCATCATGGCCGCCCTCGCCTAGTCATTGGTCAGTCATTGGGGACGTTCTTAAACGACTAGTCGCCGGGGACACTCTTCGCAAAAAGCTGCAAGGACTGTCCCCCACTGTCGGCAGAAAAGGAACGTCCCCATCTGCCGAATTAGGAGAGACTCTCCAGCACGCGACGGAGCTCCTGCTGGACGGCGTGGTCGCGGTTGCAACCCACCACGCGATCGGCCACCGCCTTAAGCGCGGGGCGCGCGTTTTCCATCGCGCAGCCCGTGCCGACAAAGCGAATGATCTCGTAGTCGTTCATCGAGTCGCCAAACGCCATGACCTCGTCGCGACCAATGCCGTAATGCTCCGCGAGCTGCGCGATACCCGAGGCCTTCGACACACCAGGCTGCATGGCATCGATCCACGCGTTGCCCGAAGGCGCAAAAGTAAAGAGCTGACCAAGTTCGCGCTGTAGCACGTACGCACTGTCCATAACCGCACTGTCGTCGCAAAAGATACTCGCCTTGATGATATTTACGCTGGGATCGGGCAGCTCCCAAATGCGCTCGGCATTGGGAAGGTCCTTATCGACCTCACGCACGAACTTGCTCTCGTCATCGAGCAGGAAGGACTTGGTACGGTCAAAGAGCGCAAGATGCAGATTGGGAAACGTCGCGACGGCCTGGGCGAGCCTTCGAATCGCCAGGTGCGAATACACCTCACGGTCTACCATCTTACCGTCGGCGTAGACTTGGGCGCCGTTAGCGGCGACAAACTCCATCTTGTCGCGAACGGGCGCAAAGAACTCGCACAGGCGATCGTAGCGACGACCTGACGATGCGGCGAAATGCACGCCATGCTCGTGTAGCGCCAGAATCAGTTCGTAGGTCTCGGGAGGCACCTGGCCGTTTTCGTCAAGCAGCGTGCCGTCCATATCGGATGCAATCAGTTTAAACATAGAAAAGCTCCCTTCGGGCTTGTTGGAATCGAACGTGTATCCGATTCCAACGTACCCAAAGGGAGCTCAAATAAGACTCCGCGGGCGTAAACGTTACAAGGACCTGGCAAATAGCTCACACATGCCAGAGGTCTCACGGTCGCGGCGTCAGGCGACACGCCACCCCGATGACTAGTCGGCGTAGGTGAAGGTTGTAACGTCGAACATGCCCTCGGGGCGGATGCGGAGCGTCGGGATAACCGGCAGGGGCAGGAAGATGATGCCCATGATGGGGTCGAGCGGCGGCTCAATACCCATGGCGCGTGCCTTGACCATAAAGTCGTCGTGCTGCGCGGCAACGTCCTCGGCCGTGCCTTCGCTCATAAGGCCACCGAGCGCCAGCGGAATGCGCGCCACGACCTCGCCGTTACGCACCAGCACGTGGCCGCCCTGGCCCACGGCCTCAACGGCAGCCATCATATCGGCCGCGTTGTCGCCCACCACGCACACGTTGTGCGAGTCGTGGCCGATCGTCGAGGCGATGGCACCGCCCGTAATGGTAAAGCCACGCACCCAGCCGCGACCAATGTGCTTGCCAACAAGACCCAGGCCCGCAGGGCCATCACCGTCGGCCCCCTCGGCCTGCAGTGACAAGCCGCGGCCGTGGCGCTCGATCAGCATAATGCGGCGCAGGCCCTCGGCATTCTCGGGACGAGCCATGCCCGTGATGGCCTTGCCCGGCACCACGTCAATCACGGCCTCGCCCGGCTTAAAGGCATAGTCGAACACGTCAAGCGATAGCTTCGGCAGCTTAACGGAAGCACGCAGCTCATCGGCAAGGGCCGCAACCTCGGCCATCTCGGGTGCGATCTCGCCCACAAAGGTGCCGTCCTGCGCCACCAGAGCACCGGCGGCATATACGCGATGCGGAGCCGTGGCAAACGTCAGGTCGTTGAGTACCAGCAGGTCGGCACGCTTGCCCGGGGCGATGGCGCCACGCAGCTCGTGCGGGTCGCGGCAACCGTGGTCCAGGCCAAACGCCTCGGCCGTGGAGAGGGACGCCATAGAGATGGCAACCACGGGGTCGATACCGGCCTCGATAGCCACGCGACAGGCATTGTCGATCATGCCGGTCGCAAGCGCATCGGAAGGGGCGCGGTCGTCAGTCGCAAAGCAACAGCGGCGGGCGCGCGCGGGATTCTCCAGCAGCATCGGCGACAGGTTGGCCAGGTCATGGCTGCAGGTGCCCTCGCGCAGCATCACGTACATGCCACGAGACAGCTTGTCGAGCGCCTCCTCGGGAATCGTCGACTCATGGTCGGCGATAATGCCCGCCGCGGCATAGGCATTGAGGTCCTTGCCGGCAACGAGCGGCGCATGGCCGTCGACCTGCTTGGACGGCGTCTGGTTGGCAGCATCGATGCGAGCACAGGTCTCAGGATCGGCCATAAAGACACCCGGCAGGTTCATCATCTCGCCCAGGCCAAAAACGTCGCCCGGATGCTCGGCAAAAAACGCCTGCATGTCAGCGGCGGTAATCACAGCGCCCGCTTGCTCATCGGGCAGCGCGGGCACGCACGAAGGCATCATGTACTTGATGGAGATGGGTGTACGGCGGCCGTCCTCGATCATAAAGCGCAGACCGTCCAGGCCCGCCACGTTGGCAATCTCGTGGCTGTCGGCAATGGCGGTGGTGGTACCGCGCGTCGCCGCCATGCGCGCATACTCGGCGGGGCGGATGTTCGAGGACTCAATGTGCAGATGTCCGTCGATAAAACCGGGGGCGAGATAGCGACCCTGGCAGTCGATAACCTCGGCAGCCTCATAGGTACCGGCGGCATCGTCGCGCCCGTTGTAGAGCACGCCGACGATTACGCCGTCCTTGACGGCAACGCTACCGGGCGCCACGCGCTGACCGTACACGTCGACAATCTGCGCATTGGCAAACAGCGTGTCGACGGGCACGCGGCCCTCGGCAGCGTCGATCACAGACCTCATGACCTCAACGGACATACATACTCCTTTAACCGTAGAAATAACTGCGGGGCGGACGGGCCTTCACCGCAGCAAGCCAATAGCCATTGTATGCCCAAACGATGGGTCGGGAATACACCCCCCTCCGCTTAACGGCACACGCCACCCCGCGCAATGAGAAGGAGTGTCCCCCCTACGACTACTCATTTATGTCTGTCCCCAATGAGTACCCTGATGTTCTGGCAACGACAGCGAAAACCCGCCAGAGCGAGCAAGGTGCCTTGAAACGAGGCGGCATTGACCTTCTGGTCATGCCGCCGAAGTTGAAAGACAGATTGCCGCTCTGGCGGGTTTGCAGCGTCAACCGGTTACGCGGTTTGGTAAAACCGCGTAACTAAACCAGCTTGAAGCCCTTGCGCTTGCCCACGGAGAGGGTGTCGCCCAGTTTGAGGGCGCTCGGATCGATGTTGTAGCTCTTGGGAGCCACAGCCTTGCCGTTGACCTTGACGCCGCCGCCGTCGATGTCGCGGCGGGCCTGACCGGCGCTGGCCGAAAGGCCCAGGTCCTTGAGCAGGCCGGCGAGGTAAATCTGGCCCTCGTCGTTGACGGTCAGTTCAACGTGCTTCTCGGGGAAGTCGGCAAGCTGGCCCTCCTTGAACACACGGTCGAACTCGGCCTGTGCCTCGTCGCCGGCGCCGGCGCCGTGGTAGGTGTCGCACAGGTCGCGGCCCAATGCGCGCTTGAGCTCGTAGGGGTCGGCAGAACCATCGGCCAAGGCGGCGTCGATCTTGTCGACCTCGGCCGGGGCGAGCGAGCTGGCCAGACGATAGTACTTGCCGATCATCTCGTCGGGGATGGACATGGTCTTGCCGAACATATCCTTGGGAGCATCGGTCAGGCCGATGTAGTTACCGTAGGACTTGGACATCTTACGGACGCCGTCGGTGCCCTCGAGCAGCGGCATGGTGAGCGCGATCTGCGGTTCCATGCCCATCTTCTCCATGAGCTCGCGGCCGGCGAGCAGGTTAAAGAGCTGGTCGGTGCCGCCCATCTCGACGTCGGCCTTGATCTGCACGGAGTCGAAGGCCTGCATCACAGGGTACAGGAACTCGTGCAGGGCAATCGGCGTCTGGGACTGGTAGCGCTTGGTAAAGTCGTCGCGCTCGAGGATGCGGGCGACGGTGAACTTGGAGCACACCTGCAGCAGGCCGGCCAGGTCCATCGAAAGGATCCAGTCGCCGTTGTGCACGATGGTGGTCTTCTCGGGGTCCAGGATCTTCATGGCCTGGCTCACGTAGGTCTCGGCGTTGGCCTCGATCTGCTCCTGCGAAAGCTGCGGGCGGGTGGAGTTCTTGCCCGAGGGGTCGCCGATCAGCGCAGTGCCGTTGCCGATGATAAGGGTGACGTTGTGGCCCAGGTCCTGGAACTGACGCATCTTGCGCAGGGGCACGGCATGGCCCAGGTGCAGGTCGGGGCTGGTGGGATCGACGCCGAGCTTGATGTTGAGGGGCTCGCCCTTCTCAAGCTTCTTGCGAAGGTCGGCCTCGGGGACGATCTGCGCTGCACCCGAGGTGATGATACGCATTTGCTCGTCAACAGACAGCATTGGGTATCCTCCTTTTGCTATAGCACCCTCACCGGATACGGCGGTGCTGGAAGTTCATAAACCCACTAATAATAACCAAAACAGCGCGACGCGGCACCTACGACAGGAAAATCCTCGTCCTGCCGCACGCGTCGATAACGACCGGCAAACGCGTGCCGTCACGTTCGACCAAAAAGCGCGCCTGCTGACGGCGCGAGCAGTCACGGCAACGGACCTGCCCCGTTGCATCCGTGGCGCAGGCGCCCTCGGCAGTCAGCAAGCAGTGCTCGCACACCATGAGCTCGGGACGGTCGGCATCGACAGGCCCCAAGACACCGGGGCAAGCGGCAAGTTCGGCAACACGCTCCGCATCATTGCCGAGCAACTCGGCCGACAAGCACACCCGCCCCGCACCGAGTCCGCGCAGCCAGGTAAGCGTGGCCCGATTGGCACAGAACACCGGCGCCGCCACGTCAAACGTTGTGCCCAGCTCGCGGGCCATCGCCACTTGTCCCAGATTGCGGCAGACGACGCGCCCGGCACGCTGCATAAGCGCCCGAGTCCGCTCGGCGTCGCCCGCGCGGCACACTTCGTCGAGCACCACCGTTGTATCGGACAGATCTCGCTCATCGCGCGGACCCACATCCATCAGCTCCCAGGCAAAGACCATACGAGCAAAATCCTCGCGCTTTGCCGGCCCCGCCGACCCCGCCAACTCCGTCGACGCACCGCCATCCACCGCAGCGCCCTCAAAGGGCAGCACCTCAACGGCACGCGCAACGGGCGCAATCGCATCCGCCTCGGCCCGCATGCGCTCCAACACCGCCGCCGTCTGATCCAACACGCCGGCGCTGCGAATCAGATAGACCTCGCAGCCCGCGTCCACCTTACGTTTGCAATGCACGACGATGCGCTCCCCCGCAGCGGCATCCACGGGGCAAGGCACCTGTGGCCAGCGCTTGGGCACATCGGGACGCGCGTCGGCACCCGGGTAAAATCGGATTTCGAGCGTATCGCCCGCCGCCACGGCGGCATCAAGCTCAACCGTCACCTCTTCGTGACCCACCGCCACCAAGTGGCCCACGCGCACGCCCTGGTTGATCGCGCGCTCAAAGCTCATGAGCTCGGCACCCGAACGACCCCGCAGGTAAGCATCGGTAAACCCACGGTTAAACGACCTTCCCAGCTCGCGTTCAAGCTCTTCCACGGCACCGGAGTCCCACGCGCCGTCGCACAGCATATCGAGTGCCCGACGCCACACCCTCACCACGTTGAATACGTAATCGGGATTCTTCATGCGTCCCTCGATCTTGAGCGATGCCACGCCGGCGGCAACAAGCTCGGGCAGGTGCGCGATACCCAGATAGTCACGCGGACAAAGCAGGCGGTCTCCCTCGACGGCAACAACACTCTGCCCCGCCTCGTCCACTAGGTCGTACGCCAGACGGCACGGCTGCGTGCAGTCGCCGCGCATCGCCGAGCGCCCACGCCGCAAGGCCGAGAACTCGCACGCCCCCGAATAGCCGATGCAAATCGCACCGTGGCAGAATACCTCGATGGGCACGCCCGTGGCACAGAGCGCCGCAATCTCGTCGACCGTCAGCTCGCGTGCCGTCGTCACGCGCTCGACCCCCAGCTCATCGGCGGCAAGCCGCACGGCACCCTCGCTATGAGCGCCCGCTTGCGTGGACAGGTGAATCTCGACCCCGGGAATCGCCGCGCGCAGCGCGCAGGCCAACCCGGCATCGGCGACAATCAGAGCATCGGCGCCCAGCTCCAGTGCATGAGCTCCCAACGCCACCGCGTCGGACAACTCATCGTCAAACACGAACACGTTGAGCGTTACGTACACACGCACGCCATGGGCATGCGCCACGGCGCAGCCGCGCGCAAACTCGTTATCCGTAAAGCCATGGGCGCTCACACGGGCGTTAAAGCCGCCCAACCCCGCATAGATGGCATCGGCACCCGCGGCGATGGCCGCAAGCATCTGGTCGAGTCCGCCCGCCGGCGCCAGCAGCTCGGGCAGCGCCGCACCGGCAGCATCCAATCCAGTCTCGTATTGTCCGCTCGGCCCCATCGTCCGAATCGCCATCGACAAACTCCTTACCAAGGTATGCATTCACTCTGAAAAATGCCGTCTTCCAGCATACACGAGGCCTCGCGCGCCCCGTTTGGTTTATCGTGTAATAACTTATGTCCATCCTGCCCCGACGGCACATCCACCGTCCGGCACGACATACCTGGAGGTCAATATATGGGTCCTCGCCAACGACAGGGACGCAGCCGTTCAAAGACGCATGCTCTGCCCATAATCCTGCTCTCGTTTTTGGGCTTTCTGCTGATTGCGGGCGTGGCATTTGGCATCGGCATGGTCGGCAACGTCAACCGCTGGCTGTCCGATCTGCCCGACTACACCGACGCCAACGCGTATCTGGTGAGCGAGCCCACCGAGATCGTCGACTGCAACGGCAACAAGATCGCGAGCTTCTACACGCAAAACCGCAAGTCCATCACCAAGGACGAGGTCTCCCCCTACGTGCTGCAGGGCACCGTTGACGTCGAGGACGAGCGCTTCTACGAGCACGGCGGTATCGACCTGTGGGGTATCGCGCGTGCTGCGGTGGCAACCCTCGGCGGCGGACACGAAGGCGCCTCGACGATCACCCAGCAGCTTGTGCGCAACACCATCCTGCAGGAGGAGCAATTCGACTCGACCATTGAGCGTAAGGTGCGCGAGGCCTACATCGCCATCAAGATGGAGGACATGTACTCCAAAGACGAGATCCTCATGATGTACCTCAACACCATCTATTACGGCCACGGCGCCTACGGCATCGAGGCCGCAGCCGAGACCTACCTATCCAAGAGCGCCGCCGACCTCACCCTGAGCGAGGCCGCGCTACTCATCGGCCTTCCCAACTCGCCCTCGCAGTACGACCCCACGGTCAATCCCGATCTGGCACTGTCTCGCCGCAACAAGGTTCTCGACAACATGCTGCGCCTGGGCCACATCACCCAAGAGGAGCACGATGCCGCACAGGCCGAGCCCATCACCCTCAACGTGACCGAAATCTCGGGCAGCGGCGTCGACGTTTACTCGCAGCCCTACTTTGTCTCCTACGTCAAGCAGCTGCTGGAGCAGGAGTTCTCGACCGACGTGCTCTTTAAGGGCGGCCTGACCGTCAAGACCACCATCGACCCCACGATGCAGCAGGTGGCAGAGAATGCCGTCCGGGAGCAGCTCGACACGCTCTCGCTCGACGGCCTGGACATGGGCATGGTCGTCGTCGACCCCAAGACCGGCTACATCAAGTGCATGGTGGGCGGCTACGACTACAACGCTGACGAGAACCACGTAAACCATGCCACGGCCAAGCGTCCCGTCGGCTCCACCTTTAAGGCCTTTACGCTGGCAACTGCCATCCAAAACGGCATGAACCCCAACGTCACCCTCAACTGCAACTCGCCGCTCAAGGCCAAGGGCACCACGACCGAGGTCCAAAATTACGCCAACCAGAGCTATGGCAACATCACGCTTAAGCAGGCAACGGCATACTCCTCCAACACCGGCTACATCCAGGTGGCGGAAGCCGTCGGCAACAGCAAGATCATCTCGCTCGTCAAAAAGCTCGGCATCGACCCCGCCAAGGACAACATCGAGGACGTTCCCGTCATGACCCTCGGCACCGGCTCGATCTCGCCGCTCGAGATGGCCGCCGCCTACGCGACGTTTGCCAACGGCGGCTACTATCGCCAGCCGATCGCCATCACCGAGATTGACTCTCGTACCGGTTCGGTGCTGTACCAGCACACCGACAATCCCTCACAGGTGCTTACCGAGGGCGAGGCCGCCGCGGTCACCGATGTTCTGTCCGGCGTCATGAAGGGCAGCGGTACGGGTGCTGCCGGCGCCCTGAGTGTCAACCAGCCCTATGCCGGCAAGACGGGCACCACCGACAACACCACCAACCTGTGGTTCTGCGGCTATACCCCGCAGCTGGCGTGCGCCCTGTGGACCGGCTATTCCGCGGGCGAGATCCCCATCCAAAAGTACGGCACGGACCTGCTGGGCGACAGCACCAACCTGCCTGTCTTTAAGCGGTTTATGAACACCGTTCTGACCGGTACCGAGCGCGAGGAGTTTGCGACCGGAACGGCGCCCACCTACAAGAACAACAGCGTCTGGAAGTTCTACGGCACCAATAACACCAATAAGTCGGAGAACGACGACAAGGACAAGGACGAAGAGGAAGAGGAAACTACCACAACGACTACCACGACGACCACGACCACCGAGACCACGGGCGGCGACACCACCGGCGGCACCGGTACGACCGGTGGCTCGACGGGCGGCTCCACTGGTGGTTCGACCGGCGACGATGGCGGCACGCCTACGCCTACGCCCACTCCCGACCCCTCGCCCACGCCTGACGATACGGTCGGCTAAGAAGTACGCAACTAAAGCCAACAAGGCCCCGAGCAGCTTATTGAACTGCTCGGGGCCTTTTAGTTTGAAGCGACCTGGTGGGCGGTCTTTATACCGGCAAACAAAAAGGGGTACCGACCAACGTCGATACCCCTTACAAGCCACTATGTCAGCGCACACAATGCCGAGCGCACGACCCGCACGCCTACTTGCGAGAATTGCTCAGCTTATTGATCAGCGCCTCGAGACGCTCGCCGTCCTCGGCCGTCTGGGCAATAACCAAAATCGTATCGTTGCCGGCAAGCGAGCCAAGCACATCGGGCAACTCTGCCGCATCAACGGCGGCGGCGATGCCGGAAGCCGTGCCAGGCTGAGCCTTGATCATAACCAGATTATCGGTACGCAGAACGCCCGTTACGAGCTCGGAAACCATACGCTGCAGGTGCAAGTCCTCTGCCAGAACATAGATGCCCTCAGGGAGCTTACGCAGCCCCATGTCGGCAATATCGCGAGAGACAGTCGCCTGCGTGCAATCAAAGCCCATAGCACGGAGCTCATCAACCAGCACGCGCTGCGTGCGGACATCCTTATTGCGCACAATATCTCTAATGGCATCCTGGCGCCCATTGCGTTTTTTAGCCATACAAACCCTCTCTCCAAAAGATGGCGGAGACAATCAATCAGTGATTGAATAGTTTAACGCTATTTGAAGGCTTTTGTGTATAAGAACGCATTTCGAAACAATTCTATGCAAGTTTGTTTCGTAATGAGCCGTTTAGGCGGTTTTTGCGCCCGTCCGGTTAAGAAAAGCTACCAGATGCGTACACATCACGCAGCGCGCGGGCTTAGCGCTGGCGATCGGCCCAAACAACAGACCCAGTCCCCGATGGTTGTCCTTGAGCGCGGCGACCATCTGACGGGTTCGAGGCGCCTCGAGCATATCACGCATGCGGGCGGAACGCTCGATTGACGACACCCCATGCGGGCTCAGACACAAATTCTCGATGCAGGCGACCAGTCCGACAAAGTAGAACTTTTGGCTTGCCAGCTTGAGCCGACCACCGCTATCTGCTTCCGAGAGTGAGTCCGCAAGCTCGTCGAGCGCTCGGGTGTCATCGGATACCCTGGCATACATGGTGGGATCAAAGGCATCTGTAAGCTTAGGCGCTACCGCGTGGAAACAAGCGTCGCCGCATCCGGAGACACGCTGCGCCAGCGAGAGCGCGCATGCCATAAACCCAACTGTGCGAAACGCCTTGTCGCACAAAAGGCATGCCTCAAACAGCGGACGGCTATACATCACGCCAGAGACTTGAGCAACCAAGCCGCCTAAAATCAACTGAGGCAGCCCGGCCACCATCGATGATTTGCTATCAATGGAAATATGAGTAGCATCCAAGACGCGCGAATGGCGCTCTCGATGTGCATCATAGCGGTCGAGCGACACCGTGGGGAACACTATGTCTGCCGCAGTATCGCACGCGATATCGACCATCTTGGAAAGGGATTGCGGAGCAAACCACTCATCGGCGTTCATGGCGATGATTTGAGAGCCGCGCGAGGCAGCAAAACCGGCACGAAGACACGCGCCGCGCGTCGCGTCCTCGACGTCAATCAAATCAATATGGATGTCCCTGTCGGCAGCAACTTGAAGCGAATGGCGCACACCGGGCGCAGCATCGCGGCAGACAACGACAATCTGCAAATCGTAGAGGTCTTGGTTCTGGATACTCTCGAGCGCACGCATCGCATAGCTGGGCGAACCTTCTACCACAAGGATCACCGAAAGTCGCGGATGCGAGCCACGTCGAACCAAATTATCCGTCCTCTCGACAGCAATGAATCAAACCGTGGTTCATGGTACACCCCGGCAATAAAAGCAATGAGACACCGGTTGCATTGCACGCCAAGAACAGATGTTGCACACGCGCAGCCCACAGATGACAGGTGTCGACGCACGACACGTCGAGCCCTCCCCTAGTCGAGCACGACAAGCTCGGCGGGATCGTAATCCACGCCCATAAACGTAAGGCCGCAGGCAGGAGCCGTGGGGCCCGCAGCGGTGCGGTCGCAAGCATCGATAACCTCGCGCATCCACCCGGGTTCACGGCGATGCATGCCAATCTCGACAAGCGTGCCCACGATCGTACGGACCATCGAATGCAGAAACGCATTGCCCTCGATGGTGAACGTCAGGATGTCCTCGCCAAACGCAACCTCATGGCCAAATTCGGCACGCATCACGCAGCGATGCGTGGGCTTGCCAACGGCCGAAGCAACCTTGCAAAAGCTTTTAAAGTCCTGCTCGCCCAGCAGTGCGGGGCAGGCAGCAGACATAGCCTCAACATCCAAGGGATAGCGATGCCACCACACGGCACCGCGGGACAGCACGGGGCGCGCATCTCGATCGGCAATACGGTACGTATACGTACGGGTGCGCGCGTCAAAACGCGCAGAAAAGCCTTTACGGGCTTTGTAGACCTCGTTAATGGCGATATCTTTGGGCAGTAGGGCATCCATAGCCCGCAGCCACCTACGGCGCGTACAAGCGAGCTCAGCGTCCGTTACGGGCACGCTGATGTACTGAGCCACGGCATGCACGCCGGCATCGGTACGCCCCGCGCACGTCAGATCGATCGGGCGGCGAAGCAGCGTCTCGATGGCTCGACGTAGCTCACCAGCAACCGTCATCTGTCCCGGCTGCTCGGCAAATCCGCTATACGACGAGCCATCATAGGCCACGCGAAATACGAGCGTAGCATCAAGCTCGGAAATCGAATTGAAATCAGACGGCGCAGTCATGGGCGCTCCCAACAAACAAGCAACGGTATCGCGACAAAAAAAGAGGGGTACGCGAACGTACCCCTCGAATATAGCCTATGCAGACGGAATGTCTACTCAGCGGTCTCCTCAGCAGGAGCCTCCTCGACGGCCTCGACCTTCTTGGGAGCAGCGGCCTTCTTGGGGGCCGGAGCAGCCTTCTTGGCCTTAGGCGTGCAAGGCTCGGTGACGAGCTCCATGATAACGATGGGAGCGTTGTCGCCCTTACGGTTACCGAGCTTCATGATGCGGGTGTAACCGCCGTTGCGGTCCTGCCACATGCCCTGAGCAGCCTTGTCGAAGATCTCGGCAACGAGCTGCTTATCGCCGAGCTTGGCGATAGCCAGACGACGAGAGTGCAGGTCGCCCTTCTTGGCCCAGGTGATGATCGGATCGACGACCGAACGCAGCGCCTTAGCGCGGGTCTCGGTGGTCTTGATGCGGTCGTTCTCGAAGAGGGCCTTAGCAAGGCTCTTCTTCATGGCCTTGGTGTGGCTCGCATCGGTGCCGAGCTTCAGGCCCTTCTTAACGTTGTGACGCATGGTCTAGTTTCTCCTCAAATATGCGAAGCATTAAGCCTTCAGGCTCAGGCCCATGGACTCAAGCTTGTCCTTCACTTCCTCGATCGACTTAACACCGAAGTTACGGATGTTGAGCAGATCGTTCTCCGAGAACTCAACGAGTTGACGGACAGAGTGAATGCTGGCGCGCTTAAGGCAGTTGTAGGAACGGACGGAAAGGTCCAGATCCTCGATCTGCTTGTCCAGCTCGGCGTTGTCGTTGGTGACCTCGGGAGCGAAGATCGAAGCCTCCTCCTCGACCTCGGGGGTCTCGGCAAGGTTCATAAAGGCGGCCATATGCTGGTTGATGATATTGGCAGCCTGGACCACGGCGTCGCGCGGGGCGATGGAGCCGTTGGTCTCGATCTCGAGGACAAGGCGGTCGTAGTCGGTGTGCTGACCGACACGGCAAGCCTCAACGAGCTTGGCGCAACGGGAAACCGGCGAGTACAGCGAGTCGACGTGGATCACACCGATGGGATCGTTGTCGCGCTTGTTGGCCTCGCCAGAAACATAGCCGCGGCCATAGCCGATGCGCATGCTCATGGTGAGATGGCCACCCTCGGTGAGCGTAGCGATGTGCTGCTCGGGGTTGACCAGCTCAAACTCGGACGGAATAAAGAAGTCCGCACCGGTGACCTCGCAGGGGCCGTCAACCGAAATGGTGGCGGTCGCCTCGTCGGTCGTGCCGAGAGCCCTGAAGACAAGACCCTTGACATTCAGGACGATGTCGGTGACATCCTCGACCATGTTAGGGATGGTCATGAACTCGTGCTGCGCGCCATCGATCTGAATAGCCTCGACGGCGGCACCCTCGAGCGAGGACAGAAGAACGCGACGAAGGGAGTTACCCAGCGTATCGCCGTAGCCACGCTCGAGCGGCTCAACGGAGACACGAGCAGACGTCTCGTTAATCTCTTCGACCTGAACCTGAGGCCTAATGAATTCTGACATGTATTACCTCCAGCCTCAGCAGCCCGGATGGACTACTTAGAGTAGAGCTCGACGATGAGCTGCTCGTTGATATCACCGCTGATCTGCTCACGCGTCGGCAGAGCGAGCACGTTACCAGACAGCTTCTCGATATCGACCTCGAGCCAGCCAGGGACCTCGAAACGCTCGGAGGAAATCAGAGCCTCCTTGATGGGGAGGAGGTCACGGAACTTCTCGCCGACAGCGACGACGTCGCCGGCCTTGACGCGGTAGGACGGGATGTCCACGCGCTTGCCGTTCACGGTGAAGTGACCGTGACGGACGGACTGACGAGCCTCTTTGCGGGTGCGGGCGAAGCCAAGACGGAAGACGACGTTGTCGAGGCGAGACTCAAGGATGATCATGAGGTTCTCACCGGTGACGCCGTTCATCTTACGGGCCTTGTTGAAGTAGCCGTGGAACTGCTTCTCCAGAACGCCATAGATGAACTTGACCTTCTGCTTCTCGCGCAGCTGCATGCCGTACTCAGATTCCTTGCGACGGCGCTTGGGCTGACGGATAGATTCCTTCTTGCTGCTGTAACCGAGCTCAGCGGGATCGATCCCGAGCTGACGGCAGCGCTTAAGAACAGGAGTCCTGTCGATTGCCATATTGATACGATCCTTTCAGTTACACGCGGCGACGCTTCTTGGGGCGGCAGCCGTTGTGCGGGATGGGGGTCTTGTCCTGGATGCTCGAGACCTCGAGGCCAGCGGCCTGGAGGGAGCGAATGGCGGTCTCACGACCGGAGCCGGGGCCCTTGACGAAGACGGAAACCTTCTTCATACCGTGCTCCATGGCCTGCTTGGCAGCAGCCTCGGCAGCCATCTGGGCAGCGAACGGCGTGGACTTACGGGAGCCCTTGAAGCCCACCTGGCCAGCCGACTTCCAGGAAATGACGTTGCCCTGGGGATCGGTGATCGAAACGATCGTGTTGTTGAAAGTAGAACGAATGTGAGCCTGGCCCACGGAAATGTTCTTACGGTCCGCGCGCTTCAGACGGGCAGCGCGAACGTTCTTCTTAGCAGTAGCCATCTATCTAGCGCTCCTTATTTCTTCTTCTTAGCACCGATCTGACGCTTCGGGCCCTTGCGGGTACGAGCGTTAGTGTGGGTGCGCTGGCCGCGGACCGGGAGGCCCTTGCGGTGACGAAGGCCGCGGTTGCAGCCGATGTCCATAAGGCGCTTGACGTTCTGGTTGCGCTCACGGCGGAGGTCGCCCTCAACCATGATCTGGTTCTTATCGATATAATCGCGGATGGCGTTAACCTCATCCTCGGTGAGGTCCTTAACGCGCGTATCCACGTTAACGTTGCACTCGACGCAGATCTTCGTCGCAGTGGTGCGGCCGATGCCGTAAATGTAGGTCAGACCGATCTCAACGCGCTTCTCACGCGGGAGGTCGACACCATTAATACGGGCCAACGTAGTCTCCTCTCTTAACCCTGACGCTGCTTATGACGGGGGTTCTCGCAAATGACGAGGACCTTGCCATGGCGCCTAATGATTTTGCACTTATCGCACATCTTCTTGACCGAAGGACGTACCTTCATCGTTCTTCCTTTCGGTAGCGCTCAAACTACTTCCCTACTATCTACTCGCCCAGCCGCAGGCGTTTAAAACTATGGCTGGTCTTCACACACAATCCGACCGTAGGTTGAGCTAAGCCTGCAGCCGGAAATGGAGTGCGTGTATGCGTGCCGCTATTTGTAGCGATAGGTGATGCGGCCACGGGTCAGGTCGTACGGGGAAAGCTCCACGACAACCCTGTCACCGGGGAGAATACGGATGTAATTCATTCGAATCTTGCCAGAAATGTTGCACAGAACCGAATGACCGTTCTCGAGCTCGACCTTAAACATGGCGTTGGGCAGCGGCTCCTTTACCGTACCCTCGAGCTCAATTGCGTCTTCCTTCTTCACAAGCAATCATCTTTCTCTAGAAAACGACAGCGATTGAGTATTCTACAATACGCATGCACGTATCGTAATATCTTCGTAATGGCTCCACAACTAAGCGGAACTTGTTACTTTTCAGAAATGTAGATGCCGACGTGTTTGAACGCGGCCCCTACATTTCACCGCCCTGCAAGGAACACCAAGCACCTTGGGCATCCGTGGTGAGAATCACCGGACCGTCATTGGTAATGGCGACGGTGTTCTCGTAGTGCGCGGCGGGCAGGTGGTCGTTGGTCGTAACAATCCAACCGTCGGAGCCCGTGCTCACATGGTTGGAACCCATCGTAACCATCGGCTCGATGGCAATGACCATGCCGGCCTGGAGGCGAACGCCCCTCCCCTTCTTTCCATAGTTAGGAACGTTGGGGTCCTCGTGCATCACGCGGCCAATGCCATGACCCACATAGTCACGAAGCACGCCGTAACCGTGAGACTCGGCAAGGGACTGAACGGCATAACCGACGTCCCCGATATGGTTACCGGGAACAGCCTGCTCGATGGCAGCCTTAAGGCAATCGCGCGTGACCTCGCACAGGGCCTTGGCCTCGGGCGTGGGTGTGCCGACAAAAAACGTCCAAGCGTTATCGCCGACCCAACCGTCAACGACAGCTCCCGTATCGATGGAGATGATATCGCCATCGCGCAGGATCATGTCGGGGTTGGGAATACCGTGGACCACGGCATCGTTAATCGATGCGCAAATGGTACCGGGGAACCCGCCGTAACCCTTAAAGGCCGGGGTGCCGCCATGCATACGGATAATCTGCTCCGCGAGCTGATCGAGCTCAAAGGTCGAAACACCAGGGCGCACCATGGCTCCAACGTGGCGGAGCGCCATCTTAGATAGCGCTCCTGCCTTCTTCATCTGCTCGATTTGCGTTGCAGACTTAATCTTGATCATAGACCGAGAGCCTCTTTGACATCCCCGTACACGGTCTCGCGAGCCTGGTCACCGTTGACCGACTTGAGCAGACCCTGGCCACGATAGTAGTCGACGAGCGGGCTCGTGGACTTCTCGTAGACGTCGAGACGGTTCTTGATGGTCTCGGGCTTGTCGTCGTCGCGCTGATACATCTCGCCACCGCATTTGGGGCAGGTAGCATCGGCAGCGGTGCCGGTGTAGCCGCAGGCGCGGCAAGTGCGACGCGAAGACAGACGATCGATGATGACCTCGGGGGCCACGTCGACCAGAAGGGCGCAGTCGATCTCGCGACCCATGGCGGAGAGCTCGGAATCGAGCGTCACAGCCTGGGCGGTGTTGCGCGGGAAGCCGTCGAGGATGAAGCCCTGCTGGGCGTCATCGGCGGCAAGGCGCTCCTTGACAAGGTCGATCACGAGCTGGTCGGGAACGAGCTCGCCAGCGTCCATGTACTTCTTAGCCTGAATACCAAGCTCGGTGCCACCCTTGACGGCAGCACGCAGCAGGTCGCCCGTGGAAATGTGAGCGACGCCAAACTCGGCGACGAGCTCCTGTGCGACGGTGCCCTTACCGGCACCCGGAGCTCCGAGCAATACGAGGTTCATGAGCAATCCTCCTCTAGCCTATTTAAAGAATCCATCGTAATCATACATCTTGATCTGGCCTTCGAGCTTATCGACCGTGTCGAGCACGACGCCGACCATGATGAGGATGGACGTGCCGCCAAATGCCTGGATCAGATGGTTACCCGTGAAGGAGAAGATGATCGAAGGCACGATGGCGATGAGCGCCAAAAAGACAGCGCTGGGAAGCGTGATCTTGTTGAGCGCGTTCTTGATGTAGGCCGCGGTAGCCCTACCCGGACGGACGCCCGGAATAAAGCCGCCCTGCTTCTTAAGGTTGTCGGCCGTGTCATCGGGGTTGAACACCATGGAGGTGTAGAAGTATGCGAAGAACACGATGAGGACAACGTTAAGCACCCAGTTGAGCCAACCGGTCGAAAGCGCAGAGGCAACTGCCTGAATCCAGCCGATGCCGGGGAAGAACACGGCAATCTGAGCCGGGAAGTACAGCAGCGCCGAAGCGAAGATGATCGGCACGACGCCCGCGGTGTTGACCTTGATGGGCAGGTAGGTGGTCTGTCCACCCATCATGCGACGGCCCACGACGCGCTTGGCGTAGGAGACCGGAATGCGGCGCTGGCCGCGCTCAAGGAAAACGATCAGCGGGATAACCAGCAGGATGATGGCGCAGATGATCACCATGGTGATGATGCCACCGGCATTGCCCTCGGTGCTGGAGAAGATAGCCTGCGGAAGGCCGGCCATGATGTTCGCAAAGATGATCAGCGACATGCCATTGCCGATACCGCGCTGGGTGATGAGCTCACCAATCCACATGATCAGCATGGCGCCCGCAGTGAGCGTGCCGACGACCATGAGGTCGAAGATGATCTCGGGAGCGCCGGCGCCATTAAAGCTGATGCCGAAGCTCTTAAAGAGGAAGAGGTAACCCACGGAGTTGAGGATTGCCAGAGCCAAGGTGAGGTAACGCGAATACTGCGTAATCTTGGTCTGACCGACCTCGCCCTCGCGGGCAAGCTCATGCAGGGAAGGCACGACGGCCTGGAGCATCTGGAGGATGATCGAGCTGGTGATGTAAGGCATGATGCCCAGCGAAAACACCGACACATAGCTCAACGCGCCGCCAGAGAAAAGATTCAGGAGGGCCATAGCACCTGCGGCGACCGAATTGTTATCGGTCGAGAAAAGGCCCAGCATCCCCTGGAAGGGAATGCCGGGCACAGGAACGTGCGCACCAATGCGGTACACGACGAGCATAGCTATGGTAAAAAGAATCTTTTCGCGCAATTCTTTGATGCGGAAAGCATTCTTAAGACCATTTAGCACGGCAGCTCGACCTTTCCGCCGGCGGCCTCGATCTTGGCCTGCGCAGAAGCGCTGACCTTGTCGACCTTGACCGTGAACTTCTTGGTGAGCTCACCATTGCCGAGCACCTTGACGGGCTCGAACTCGCTCTTGGTGATGCGAGCGGCCTTAAGAGCGGCACCGTCGATCACAGCGCCATCCTCGAACTTACGCTCGAGACGCTCAACGTTAACAGCGGTGTACTCGATACGACGGGGGTTGCGGAAGCCCGGAAGCTTGGGCAGGCGCATAGCCAGCGGAGTCTGGCCACCCTCGAAGCCGGCACCCTTGGTGCCGCCAGAGCGGGAACCCTGGCCCTTCTGGCCGCGGCCAGAAGTGGTGCCGTGACCCGAAGAATTGCCACGGCCGACGCGCTTACGGTTCTTGGTGGAACCGGGCGCGGGAGTAAGATCGTGAAGCTGCATTTGCTACTCCTCTACAATCTCGACAAGGTGCTTGACCTTGAAGATCATGCCGCGGACGGACTCGTTGTCAGCAATCTCGCGAACCTCGCGGATCCTGTGGAGACCGAGGGCACGGACAGTACGGACCTGGTCCTGCTTGCAACCGTTGGTGCTGCGGACCTGCTTGATCTTGATGGTGTCAGCCATGCTTAGTTCTCCTTACCGACGAACATCTCGGAGACCGTCAGGCCACGGCGAGCCGCGACGTCCTCAGGGCTGGAGAGCTCCTTGAGGCCCTCGACGGCAGCCTTGATGATGTTGAGGCCGTTGTCGGTACCGAGGGACTTGGACAGGACGTTCTTGATGCCAGCAAGCTCAAAGAGGGGACGCACAGCGCCGCCGGCGATAACGCCGGTACCCTCGACAGCGGGCTTGATGATGATGCGGCCGGCACCAAAGTGGCCGAGAACCTCGTGCGGGATGGTGCCCTGCTCGGTCACCGGCACGTGGAACATGTTCTTCTTGGCATCGAGAGACGCCTTGGAGATGGCCAGGGGCACCTCAGCGGACTTGCCCATGCCAACGCCGACGTTGCCCTTGCCGTCGCCAACGACGACGAGAGCGACGAGGCTCATGCGACGACCACCCTTGACGGTCTTCGACACGCGGTTGATGTAAACGACGCGCTCCTCGAACTCGGAGGCCTCGCGCTGCTGCTTCTGATTACGAGCCATGTGCTACATACCTCCTAGAACTCGAGACCGGCGGCACGAGCACCGTCGGCGAGGGCCTTGACGCGGCCATGGTAGATACGGCCACCGCGATCGAAGGCGACCTTGGTGATGCCGGCCTCGATGGCGCGCTTGCCAACGAGCTGACCGACCTTCTCCGCAGCCTCCTTGTTCGAGGTGTGGGTGCCCTTGAACTCGGCCTCGAGGGTCGAGGCAGAGACGAGCGTCAGGCTGGAGCCCTTGCTGTCGTCGATGATCTGGGCATAGATGTTGGCGTTAGTACGGGTCACGCGAAGACGCGGACGCTCGGAGGTACCCGAGACCTTGCCGCGAACACGACGCTGACGACGCTTGAGGCCTTCCAGCTTCGCCTTATGCTTGTTCATACGTAAACTCCTAAAAAGGTTGATCTTGCCAGCACCTGACGGGGTGCTGGTCTTATGCGAGTGAGTCGGTTACGACTACTTGGCGGCCTTACCCAGCTTGCGGCGGATGTGCTCGCCAACGTAGTGGATACCCTTGCCCTTGTAAGGTTCGGGAGGACGATGGCCGCGGATCTCAGCGGCGATCTGACCGACCTGCTGCTTGTTGATACCCTTGACGTTCACGTGGGTGTTGTCGGGAACCTCGAAGGTGATGCCCTCGGGAGCCTCGACGATCACGGGGTGCGAGAAGCCCAGGGAGAACTCGAGGTTCTTGCCCTTCTGCTGCACGCGGTAACCGACGCCGGCGAGCTCGAGCTTCTTCTCGAAGCCCTCGGAAACGCCAACAACCATGTTGTGGATGAGGGCGCGGGTGAGGCCGTGGCGGGCACGGGTCTCACGCTCGTCGTCGGGACGGGAAACGGTGAGGACGTTGTCCTCGATGTTGATAGCGAGCTTCTCAAAGACATCGAGCTCGAGCTGGCCCTTGGGGCCCTTGACGACAACGTTGTTGCCGTTGACTGCCACTTCGACTCCGGCGGGAATCTGGACAGGCTTATTACCGATACGAGACACGGTGATCTCCTTTCCTTCTACCTACCGAGCGAATTACCAGACGTAAGCGATGATCTCGCCGCCGACGTTGTGCTTGCGAGCATCGCGGTCGGTCATGACGCCATGGCTGGTGGAAATAATGGCGGTACCAAGGCCACCGCGGACGCGGGGCATGTCGGCAACGCCGGTGTACTTACGCAGGCCCGGCTTGGAAATGCGGCGGATGCCGTTGATGACCTTAGCCTTCTTGGGACCATACTTAAGCGTGATGTGCAGAGTCTTCTGGGGAACGGTGTCCTCGACATCGTAGCCCTCGATGTAGCCCTCCTCGTGCAGAACACGAGCGATCTCGACGAGCTTCTTGCTGCTCGGCATGGAGACCGTGGCCTTGTTCACAGAGTTAGCGTTACGGATGCGCGTAAGCATATCTGCGATCGGGTCTGTAAGGTTCATACAGATTCTCCTTCGTTCTTGATGAACACGTGCTCTTGGTTCTTCGCCGCCCTTAACGGCAAAGCCTTTTTAGCGCGTTTTCCCTGTTCCAAACTGATGCTTGAAACGCTGGTAGTGACTTACCAGCTGGCCTTCTTAACGCCGGGAAGCTCGCCCTTGAGTGCAAGCTCGCGGAAGCAGACACGGCACAGGCCGAACTTGCGGTACACAGAGTGCGGACGGCCGCAGCGCTGGCAGCGCGTGTACTCACGAGTAGAGAACTTCTGCTTGCGATTGCACTTGACGATCATCGATGTCTTAGCCACTTATATCCTCCTCACATAGAGTATTGTTCGCCCCAAGCGCCGCCCCCTTCTGGGAACGGCGCTCATAGGGCAGGTGAACCTATTTCTTGAACGGGAAACCGAAGGCGTCCAGAAGGGCCTTGGCCTCCTCATCGGTGTTGGCGGTGGTCACGAAAGTGATGTCCATACCACGCTGGTGATCGACGGAGTCGAAGTCGATCTCGGGGAAGATGAGCTGCTCGGTGACGCCCATGGAGAAGTTACCACGGCCGTCGAAGCTCTTGGCGGAGATGCCGCGGAAGTCGCGGATACGGGGGATCGCGACGGAGGTCAGACGATCGAAGAACTCCCACATACGGTCGCCACGCAGGGTAACCTTGCAGCCGATCGGCATACCAGCGCGCAGGCGGAAGGTAGCGATGGACTTGCGGGCACGGGTGATCATCGGCTGCTGGCCGGTGATGGCGCGCAGGTCGCGCACGGCACCGTCGATGGCCTTGGAATCGGTAGCGGCCTCGCCGACACCCATGTTCACGACGATCTTCTCAAACTTGGGGATCATCATGACGTTCTCGTACTGGAACTTGTCCTGAAGCTGCTGCTTGACCTCGTTGTTGTACTTGGTCTTCAGACGCGGCACATACTTCTCTTCTGCCATTGTTCACTCCTTCTTGGGGTTTTAAGCACGGGGCGTGGCCACGATGGGTTGTCCTCGTGCCTCCTGGCTGCATCCGCGCCGCTCATGGCATTTACGCGGTTTGGACTCGACGCAGCAGGAGCCGACAAAACAATCGGTACTATACGCGCATCGGGAGCGTATTTCCAGAAAAACCTCGTCTGCCTGCACAACTCCACAACTCCCCCGCACATATTGATCCCTAGGGGATCAAAATGGCAGTTGCGGTGAAATAGGGACTGTTTGACGGCTTAACCGGCTTAAACAGTCCGTATTTCGCCGCATCTTATTGATGGGGATGCGACTAGCGCTTGCGGGGGATGAGCTTGGTGCGGCGCAGGTGGATCATCTCGGCAGCGATGGAGATGGCAATCTCCTCGGGATCCTCGGCCTCGATGGCAACGCCGATCGGCAGGTGCAGCCCGTCGATCTGGTCCTGCGTAAAGCCCTCCTGCTCCAGGCGGGCGCGCACAAAGGCCGTCTTACGGCGCGAACCCAAGCAGCCCAGATAGGCTGGCTTGGCGCGCATGGCCTGAATCACCACGTCGATATCGGACTTGTGACCCGCCGTGGCGACGACCACTAGGTCACGCGGGCCGATGGGGCACTGCTTGCTCAGGCTCTTGTAGTCGACCAGACGACGGTCGTAGACACCGGGCACCCATTCGGGGGTCAGTGTGCCGGGGCGGTCGTCGCAAGCCACAACGGCAAAGCCCGCCGCCGTGAGCACCCGCGCCGTCGCAGCACCCACGTGGCCGCAGCCAAAGATATAGGTCAGGCCCTCGGGGCAGAGCGTCTCGATGTGCGCCGGGGGAATCTCGGAGGCGGCGTTGGTGTAGGTGACCTTACTCCCCTCCTCCACCAGCGAAAGCTCGGGGCAGCCGGCAATGGTATGGCGCGATGTCTCGCCATGGTACTCAACCACATCGCCCTCGAGCGCGCTCGCGATAAACGGCTCAAAGTCGATGACGAAGTCGCCGATGCGCCGATAGGCCAAGACGTCGGCAACCGACTGGAACAACGGTGCCTGAGTCGCATCCAAATGCAGGTAGCACAGGCAGATGGCTCCGCCGCAGATCATGCCGGTATCGGAGTTCTCGCCGCCCATGGTGTAGCGGACCAGACGCGACCGTCCCGCGCTCAGGAGCTCGCGCGCCTCATCCAGCGCAAAGAGCTCAATCTTGCCGCCGCCGATAGTGCCCGCCTGGCTGCCATCGGCAAAGACGGCCATCCAGGCGCCCACACCGCGCGGGGACGACCCCGCCGTACCGGCCACGACCACCAGCTCGCACGTCTCGCCAGCACGCAGGGCGGCAAGCGCCGCATTCACCACATCGAGCTTTTCCATTGCCGCCTTCTATCCTCTAAAGACATCGGTGAGCATAGCGAGTGCCTCGAGCACGCCGCCGCCGACCGACGTCGCCTTGTCCGAAATATAGTTGATATAGCTGGCATCGCCGCGCGGGTCGACATCGGCGCATTTAAAGCCCTCAGTCACCTGCACGCCGTTCGCCAAAAGCCCGCGCAGACAGCCATCGATCTGCGTGCACATGGGCGTATCGCCCGCGTAGCCAATCACGTCTCCGGCGCTCACGATGTCGCCGATTGCGCGGTCGGACCGAAACACGCCGGCGGCGGGGCTGTGGATAACACGTTCCTTGCCATAGCCGGCGATAATGCCCGGCACGCCCGTGTTGGGCTGGGGCGAACCTTGGGTAATGACACGGCCGAGAAAATGCCCGCGCATGGTCTCGACCACGGCGTCGCAGTCAACCGGCGCGGTGAAGCCCGGTCCCACGGCAATAACGACAGGCGCCATATCGCGCGTGGTGCCCAAGTTGCGCTTGGCCAGAATCGCGTCCACCACGGCCGCGGGCTTCAGTTCGTCGAGCATCTTGGCCTGGGGGTCTACCACGACGGCGACGTCTCCGGCCTCGGTAATTGCAAGCACCTCTGCCGGCGTCTGCGCCAAGCGGGCGCAAATACCCTCGACCTGGACCTCGCCCAAGCGAATGGCCTCGCAAAAACTGATTGTGCGACGGATGCACGTGGGAACCGCGATATCGGCCATAACGACCGACACGCCGGCGCGCACCAAACGGGCAGCGACACCCGTGGCGATATCGCCGGCGCCGCGAACATAAACGAGCATTCCCGGGGCACCTCCCTGTGCTACGGTTTGAGCAGAGCAAAAGCGGTTCGACCGCTACTCTGATGATTATTTATTATCACAGTATTATACGGCGGTGAACAGATGGAAACGGTTAGCGGCAATCTTGCCTCGGCGCTCAGGATCAAGCCGGGCATTACCGCGATTATCGGCAGCGGTGGCAAGTCGACCTTGCTAAAGACGCTCGGCCTTGAGCTTATGCGCGCTGGCGGCCGCGCGCTCCTCTGCACCACCACGCATATGTTCCCCGTCGCCGGCGTGCCGTGGGACGGGTCGAGCCGTCGCCTGGACGCCGTGCCTTGGAAGCCGGGCGCCTCGCATGTCCCCGGTTGCACCTGCGAGGCATGCGCGGGCATGAGCCGCGGAAGTATCTGCCAGGCGGGTGTTTTGGACCCGGAGACGGGCAAGCTCTCCTCCCCTGCCGAGCCGCTCGACCAGCTGGCGCAGCGCTTTGACTACGTCCTGGCCGAGGCGGACGGCAGCAAGCGGCTCCCGCTCAAGGCGCACGCCCCGTGGGAGCCGGTCGTTCCCGCCGGGACGGTCAACGTTATCTGGCTCGTCGGCGCCTCGGGGCTCGGCAAGCCCATCAACGAAGCCGTCCACCGCCCCGAGCTCTTTTGCGAGCGTTGCGGCTGCGAGCTCACCGACATCGCCACGCCCGAGCGCGTCGCCCAGGTGCTCAATGCCGAGATGCAGGTGCTGAAACTCAGCACCGCACGCGTCATGCTCAACCAAGTCGATACGCTTGCCGACCCAACGATGGCAGATCGCTTCGAGGCTGTCCTCGGCCGCCCCATCGTCGCCACCAGCCTCAAGTAGCCGGCGCTGCCCCAGCAGGCCTATAAGTTGCGGTGGAATAGTTCCTGAAACGGCCTATTTGGCGGCTAAACAGGAACTATTTCACCGCAACTGCGGAGAGGGTCCGGCACCCCCCCCGTTAGCGGGGAACGTAGCGACCGGGCTGGGCTCCGGTGGGCTCGCCGTCGCGCGCCGCCAGCACGCCATTCACAAACACGGCCTTGGCGCGGCCATGTGCCTCAAAGCCCTCGAGCGGCGTGTAGTCCACGGCCTGATGCTGCGTCGCGGCACTGATCGTCCAGCGCACCTTGGGATCCCACACGCACACGTCGGCATCGGAGCCCTCAGCAAGACAGCCCTTGCGCGGATACATGCCAAAGACGCGCGCCGGGTTCTCGCTCATCAAGCGGCACAGATCCTCGGGGCCCAGCTGTCCCTCAAAGCTCGTAGCGATCGCGACGGGGCGATGCTCCACACCGGGCCCGCCGTTGGGAATCGCGCGGAAGTCGTCGCGCCCGCGGTCCTTTTGCCCATGCAGGTTAAAGCTGCAGTGGTCGGTGGCGATGGTATCGATCTCGCCGGCCACAAGCGCCTCGCGCAGCGCGGCACGGTCACCGGCATGGCGCAGCGGCGGGCTCATCACATACTTGGCGCCCGCAAAGCCGTCCTCGCCCTGCTCCAAGTAGCACGTATCGTCGAGCATCAGATACTGAGGGCAGGTCTCGACATAGATGTTCTTCTGCCCGCGCGCCTTGGCAGCGCGAATGGCCTCGAGCCCCAGCTTGGTCGAAAGATGCACCACGTTGACCGGTGCGTCGCCGGCTAGGTGCGCCAGATACAGCAGGCGGCTCACGGCCTCGGCCTCACACACGTCCGGACGGCTGAGCGCATGCCCCTCGGGCCCATGAATCCCCTGCTCGTACACGCGCTTCTGCAGCTCATTCACCAACGTGCCGTTCTCGCAATGCACGCAGAGCATGCCGCCCACGCGTTTGAGCTCCTCCAGCACCTCGAGCGTCTCGGCATCGTCCAAGCGCAGGTGGTCGTAGGCAAAGTAGGTCTTAAACGACGATACGCCCGCCTCGCGCATGGCCGAAAGATCGGCGCGGTTGCGCTCATTCCACTCGGCGAGTGCCATATGAAAAGCGTAGTTGGCCGTGCAGGTTCCGTCGGCGCGATGATGCCACTCGGCAAGGGCATCGGGCATGGTCACGCCGCGATCAGCCGTCGCGTAGTCCACGATGGTCGTCGTACCGCCGCAGGCAGCCGCACGTGTGCCGGTCTCAAAGCTATCGGCCGTCCAATCCATGCCAGTCCAGCACTGCATGTGCGTGTGGCCATCGACAAAGCCGGGGAACACCCAACAGGCGGTGGCGTCCTGGACGGTATCGCCCTCGGCCGGCTCAATCGCCGCGGCGATCCGCACGATCTTATCGCCATCCATGGCAAGATCGGCGCAGCGAAGCCCCTGGGGCGTCACGAGCGCGCCGTTTTTGATGATGATCATAATTGCTCCTTATTGATTGATGCAGTTGGCCACGCGATCAAAATACGAGCAGGCGGCGATATGCTCCGTTATGCGTCGCTGTCCCTTGGCGGTATCGACGTCCCACAGCTCGTAGGCACGCGCCTCGACGAGCACCACGTCGGTACGGTCCTTAAGGATCGAACCGCCGCCGTCCTTGCCCTCAAGACGCATAAGCGCATCGAACAATTCCGCCGGAAAGAGCACCGGGCTCGAAGGCTCGCCGTTGCACGCAAGACGCACCGGATGATTGCGGTCACGCTCGTCAAACGCACGAACCATACCCTCAAAAGAATCCAAACTCACGAGCGGCTGGTCGCCCGGCAAAAAGAGGCAACCTTTCCAGTTGCGTTCGACTCCCCACGAAAGGCCCGCACGGACGCTTTCGCTGCGCAACTCGCCATCGTGCAGCACGCACGGGCAATGCTTGTCCTCGCAAATCTGAGCGACCTCGGGCCAACGCGTCGAAACCACAACATCAAAGCCCCCGGGGACCGAATCGATGGTCCGGGCAATCAGCGGCTCGCCATAGATATCGGCGAGCATCTTGTTAGAGCCAAACCGCTTGCCCTCGCCCGAGGCCATAATGACGCAACCAAGTTTCATGGCGATACCTCCCCTGAAACCATCGTACCCATAACTCGCGCCGTGGGGCATCTGCATCGAAAGCGCTTATCCCGCACGCCCACGATGCAAAAAAGGGGGCACCCCGCCGGTTGGCAGAGTGCCCCTTTTACATGGCTTACCTCAACCCGGCTTTAGGCCTGGAACCAACGGGCGGTGTTGCGCTCGTCGAGGGCCTTGAGGGTAGCGGCGGGATCGGCAACCTTCTGCAGGAACATCATGGCTGCGATAGCGTACGGCTTGTAGCTGGCCTCCTTGTACATGCCCACACGGTGCATGTCGAAGACGTCGGCGTTGACCTCGCCGTGCTCGCAAGAGACACCGGAGATGTCGGCGGGCAGCGGGTGCATAAAGATGGTGTCCTGGCCGTTGGCAGTCTTCTCCATGAGCTCGGTCGTGGAGCACCAATCCTGATGCGTAGCGTTCTGAGCGAGCAGCTCCTTCTCGAGCGCAGCGATGCCGGCGTCGTCGCCCTCGGCGTACAGGTTGGTACGCTTCTCCATGGCGGCAAACGGAGCCCAGCTCTTGGGGATCACGATGTCGGCGCCCTCGAAGGCCTCGGCCATGGTGTTGACCTGCTTAAAGGTGGTGCCGGACTCGGCGGCGTAGCCCTTAGCGCGCTCGACGACCTCGGGCATGAGGTCGTAGCCCTCGGGGTGGGCCAGGGTGACGTCCATGCCAAAGCGGGGCAGCAGGCTGATCAGCGACTGCGGGCAGGACAGCGGCTTGCCGTAAGAGGGCGAGTAGGCCCAGGTGACAGCAACCTTCTTGCCCTTGAGGTTCTCGAGGCCGCCAAACTCGTTGATGAGGTAGAGCATGTCGGCAGAGGACTGCGTGGGGTGATCGGAGTCGGACTGCAGGGAGATGAGCGTGGGACGGTGATCCAGAACGCCGTCCTCGTAGGCCTGCTGCACGGACTCGGAGACCTCGGCCATGTAGGCGTCACCCTTGCCGATGTACATGTCGTCGCGGATGCCAATGACGTCGGCCATGAAGGAGATCATGGTAGCGGTCTCGCGGACGGTCTCGCCGTGAGCGATCTGGGACTTCTTCTCGTCCAGGTCCTGCAGCTCAAGGCCGAGCAGGTTGGCTGCCTTAGAGAAGGAGAAGCGCGTACGGGTGGAGTTGTCACGGAACAGCGAGACGGCCAGACCCGAATCGAAGATCTTGGACGAAACGTTGTTCTCGCGCAGCTCGCGCAGGGCGTCGGCGACGATGTAGAGCGCCTTGAGCTCATCGGTGGTCTTGTCCCAGGTGTGCAGGAAGTCGCTGCCGTACATGCCCTTAAAATCGAGGCCGTTCAGCTGCTCGACGAGCTCGGTAAACTTAGCGTCCATGTAAATGTCCTTTCTAAAGGTGAAACGATCGCAATGAGTAGATGTGCCCCGGCATGCGCGTGTGGCTAGAACATGCAGAGCACTATGACGAGGACCCGCTACCGTTGAGGAAGCATGGGAGATAACGACCGCGGGCCCCAAGTCAACAGGGGGTGCCGGGGACACAGGCTGTCCCCGGCTCAACAAGATCAAGGAATGGGACTAGTCGATCTTGTTGTTGGTCAGACCAGCGCGGAACACGGTAGCGTCGCCATCGGCCTGGCTCGGATCGTAGAGGTTCAGGGCAGCCACGTACATGGCAGCAGCGGTGACCAGGTCGTCCTTGTAGGTGACCTCGTTGGGAGCGTGAGCCTGAGACTCGGCACCCGGGCCAAAGCCAACGCAGGGGATGCCATAGCGGCCCTGGATGGAAACGCAGTTCGTGGAGAAGGTCCACTTGTCGCACAGCGGACGACCGGTGCGCTTGTCCATGCTGGGCTCGCAGCCGATGCGCTCGTCACCGAACATGGCCTTGTGGGCGTCGACGAGGGCCTTGACGTGCGGAGCGGTCTCCTTGTTGATCCACGTGGGGAAGTAAGCCTCGGTCTCGTAAACCTCGCCGGTCCAGGACGGACGGTCGTACATGTACATGGAGACCTTCACGTCGTCGCCGTACTTCTTGGCGGCCGGCAGGTTGCGGATCTCGTCCAGGCAGGACTCCCAGGTCTCGCCGGCGGTCATGCGACGGTCGATGGAGATGGCACAGGAGTCAGCGACAGCGCAGCGGCTGGGGCTGGTGTAGAAGATCTGGCTGACGGTGCAGGTGCCGCGGCCCAGGAAGCGGGCGTCCTCGAAGTGCTCGGGGTTGTACTTGGGGTCGAGCATCTTGACGAGGCCCTTGATGTCGGTCGACTCGTCGCAGCCGTTGTTGTTGAGGGCGCGGACGTCGGCGATGATGTCGGCCATTTTGTAAATGGCGTTGTCGCCGCGGTCGGGAGCGGAGCCGTGGCAGGAGGTGCCGTGAACGTCGACGCGGATCTCCATGCGGCCGCGGTGACCGCGATAGATGCCGCCGTCGGTAGGCTCGGTGGAAATGACGAACTCGGGCTTAATGCCGTCCTTGTTGTAGATGTACTGCCAGCACATGCCGTCGCAGTCCTCTTCCTGGACGGTGCCGACGACCATGATCTTGTAGCCCTCGGGGATGAGGCCCATGTCCTTCATCATCTTGGCAGCGTAGGTAGCAGAAGCCATACCGCCCTCCTGGTCAGAGCCGCCGCGGCCGTAGATGATCTCGTCGGTCTCGTAGCCCTCATAGGGATCGGCATCCCAGTTCTCGATGTTGCCGATGCCGACGGTGTCGATGTGGGAGTCGATGGCGATGATCTTGTCGCCCTCGCCCATAAAGCCCATGACGTTACCCAAGCCATCGACCTTGACCTCGTCATAGCCAAGGCTCTCCATCTCGGCCTTGATGCAAGCGACAACCTCGCCCTCCTCGCAGGACTCAGAGGGGTGCGAGATCATGGCGCGCAGGAAGCGGGTCATGTCAGCGCGGTGAGACTCAGCAGCGTTTTTAATTGCCTCGAAATCGAGTTCCTTAGTCATAACAGTCAACCTTTCTACAAGGGTTTACCTACAGGTAGATATTTCAGATAGATCACTTGTGCCAAGCAGCGTGAGGTCGAGCACCCGGCAAGCAAGCAACCATAGGAGGCGGACGGAGGACTTTGCTCCGTCGCGAGTTCCGCACGAGCCGGAGAGCACTTAATGTGCTCTCCGTGCGAGCAGGACTGTCCGAGCAGGGAGTAAAGTCCTCCGGCTGCCTCCGGACAGGTCAGCCTGCTAGCAAGTCGGGTACTCGCCCTCCCAGACGATGCGACGGTACTGATCCGGATCGGTGTCGCCCTCGGTGGAGAAGCAGAGCACGGAGCTCGTCTTGTCCAGGCCGATGAGCTCCTTGAGCTCGGCGTACTCGGGGTCGAGCATGAGGGTCTCGACCAGACCGGTGGTCACTGCGCCGGACTCGCCGGAGATGACGCGCGGGTCGCCCTTCTCGGGAGCGCCCAGGGTGCGCATGCCGCGAGCGGTGACCCAGTCGGGGCAGGACACGAAGGCGGTGGTGTGGTTGCGCAGGATATCCCAGCCCAAGATGTTGGGCTCGCCGCAGCACAGGCCGGCCATGATGGAGGGCATGTCACCGTCCACGATGCGCGGATCTCCGTCGCCGGCGGCAGCGCCCTTGTACAGGCAGGCGGCCGGTGCGCACTCAACCACGACGAAGGTGGGCGGGTTATCGGGATACAGGTTGGTGAAGTAGCCCACCACGGCGCCGGCGAGCGAGCCTACGCCAGCCTGGACAAAGACGTGCGTCGGGCGGTTGATAGCCATCTCGCGCAGCTGCTCGGCAGCCTCGGAAGCCATGGTGCCGTAACCCTCCATGATCCAGGACGGGATCTTCTCGTAGCCCTCCCAGGCGGTGTCCTGAACGATGACGCCGCGCTCGCAGGCGTCGGCCTCGGCGGCGGCCATGCGCACGCACTCGTCGTAGTTGACCTCTTCGATGGTCACCGTGGCGCCCTCGGCGGCAATGTTATCGAAGCGGGGCTTGGTGGAACCCTTGGGCATGTGCACGACGGCCTTCTGGCCCAGCTTGTTGGCAGCCCATGCCACGCCGCGGCCATGGTTGCCGTCGGTGGCGGTAAAGAAGGTAGCCTGGCCAAAGTCCTCGGCCAGCTGATCGGAGGTCAGGTAATCGAAGGTGCAGTCGGCAACGTCCTTGCCGGTCTCGTCGGCAATATAGTTGGCCATGGCAAACGAGCCGCCCAGGACCTTAAAGGCGTTGAGGCCAAAGCGATAGCTCTCGTCCTTAACGCACAGGTTGGACAGGCCCAGGCGCGCGGCCTGGCCGTCCAGGCGGGCAAGCGGAGTAACGGTGTACTGAGGGAACGACTGGTGGAAGGCGCGGGCCTTCTTCACGTGGTCGAGGCTCATGATTCCCAAGTGCTTGTCATCGCTCTTGGGCATCGTGTTGCCCGCCCACTGGATCTTATCGGCCATACGGTGAACTCCTTAAGTCCTCTCTTGCCGGCCCCCGCATACGCGTTTCAGCCCGATCCCATTCACACGGCTGAACTTTTATGTGGATGCCAAACAAAAAGTTTGTTAGCAATGTTCTATCACACTTTTTGATTGGATAACCTAACAAATTGTTTGTTGCCGCAATCGGTACCTTTTCGCCGCCAAACGGTCACATAACGCAGCAACGCTTTCGTTATTTGCGAACAAGTGTGGTTTATGGCAAAGTGTGCCCAAACAAATTTTTAGGAAGGCACCCATGACCCCCGCACAGATTGAGTTTTACAAGCGCCTTGCACACGGTCTGGCGCTCCAATTTGGCCCCAACTGCGAAGTCGTCGTCCACGATCTGGAGACCGAGGACGTGGACCACTCCATCGTAGTGATCGAAAATGGCCACGTCAGCGGGCGCAAACTGGGTGACGGCCCCAGCCATATCGTGTTTGAGTCCATGCACGAGGGCACCACCGACGTACACGACCGCGAGCCGTACCTCACTAAAACCACCGATGGCAAGCTGCTCAAGTCCTCGACCATCTTTATCCGCAACGACGAAGGCAAGCCCGTCGGCATTTTGGGCATCAACTTTGACATTACGCTTATGAAGGCTTTTGAGCGTTCGCTCGACGCCTTTACCGGCACCGGCGGCACGGGCTACACCGAGCCCGAGCCCATTACCAAGAACATCGGCGACCTGCTCGAGGACCTGCTGCACGAGTGCGAGCAGTTTGTGGGCAAGCCCGCGGCGCTCATGACCAAAGATGAGCGCATTCGCGCCATTGGCTACCTCGACCGTCGCGGCGCCTTCCTCATTTCCAAGTCGAGCGAGCGCGCCTGCGAGTTCTTTGGCATCTCCAAGTACAGCTTCTATAGCTACCTCAATGAGGCCAAGGCGGCGGCCGACGACAAGTAGGCACTCGCCTGGATTGTCCCTCCCCTTTTGGGCGCGAGTTCTGGAAAGCATGAATCCAAGACCGAGCCGCTTGGGAAGTTCCATATAATCGATGTCATTAGTATTTCGAAAGGGTGGAACAGAATGGCGTTGAGCAAGGCATCATGCACCGGTCGCGGATTGATTCCGGCAATTGGTGGACATGTGCACCGCATGTTCGATGAGGGTGAAGACGACCTGTTTTCGCTGAGCCTTGACGACGTGATGGATGATCGCCCGTGGACCGCCGACGAACTCATGGGCGGCGGGGCTCGCCCGTCAAGCCCCAATCCCGCACTTGCGCCTAAGCCCGCATCTGCGCCGACTCCTGCGCAGCCGCCTGTTTCGACGCCCGCGTCTACGCCCGCACCCATTTCGGCGCCCACACCCGCTCCCCGCCCCGCAAGCGACCCGTCCGAGACGGCGGCATTTCTCGCTGCGGCGACGCGGAGCAAATCGGCCGACAGCACCGTTATGTACAGCGCCCAGCAGTTGCCCGTTCCTGCGGCACGCAAGTCTCCGGTCACAAGGCTCGATGAGCCCGTTGCCCATCAGGTTGCCTACGATTCCTGGGCTGCAGCCGATCTGGATGAGACCTCTACCGGCATGCCGGCGCTCGACGTTCCAGTTAACCCGCTTTTTGCCGCCAACACGAGCGCCGCGGACTATGAGGGCGGTGCGGCATATTCCGATTATTCCGATGGCTATGCTGGCACCGATCGCATCGAGACCGAGGATTATGGCACCGCATCGAGCGATTATCTCAACGATCCGTACGCTGCCACGCCTGCACCGGAATATGACCCGGAGGCCGCGTCCGCGCCGGCGTATACCAAAAGCACGGGCGACGAGCGCTTCGCCGATTATTACGCCGAGGAAAAGGCGCTGCGCTTTTCGGAATTTCCGCAGGCAGTCAAGGTTGCCTTTATCGCCATTGTCATTGCCCTGCTCGGCGTCATTGCGTTTGAGGGATTCCGGCTGTTCTCCGGCCCCACCCAAGCGGAGTCGGAGACCCAGCAAAAAGAGAACGATGACGAGTACCTGGACATCAACACCCTCAAGGGCGACCCCAACGACGGAGACGATGAGTAGCGAGAGCTGAAGGCGGCCGCAGGATCCCGCATCCAGCACCGGCTTCTAAGTGCTGTTTTGTCATCCAGCTACACTTTTCCGAAGTTTTAAGGTGCCTATTTCGACACTTTTCCGTACTTTTACACGGCTGATTTCGACACTTTTCCGGATGAAAGCCGAATAATCACTTGGGAAACCAACGCCGTTCACGCGTCATTTCGCAGGCGGCGCTTGATTTCTGTCCGTACACGTTGATAGACTTCCTCTTGCCCGCAAGGAGCGGGCGCATTTTATCCAGAGTCGGGGTAGAGAGTTGGCTCCACGATCCCGACGCCAACCGGCCAAGAGGCACGGTGGCCCTGCCAACATCGATGAAAGGAGTCCGTATGGACAATTTCTCCGTGCGCAGCGAGCGTAACTTCCACAACCTGATCGTCAAACCGAATCACATGCATCTTCTGGATAAGCCAAATGGCTACGCCTCGGCCATGATCAAGAGCAGCCTCTCCCACCAGATGCGCTTTACGGTGCAGGTGCTCTAGGAAGAACTCTGCGCCGCCGGCAGCCCGCACGTGCTGCAGATCAAGCTGCTTGGAGACGACTCTCGCGAGCCGTCTAGCTGGAAGCTCTTTGCTGACGGCATATGCGTTGCGGACGGATCCGGCGCCTTTGCCCGAGAGTGCTTCTGCGAGGGAGCCGAGGCATTCCTGGACCTGTGCCGCGACGCCGTACGCACGGCCGAGCTGTACTAGTGGAGCCAGAGGGAGTATGAGCTGTTGAGTGCGGCCCGCGGGATTGCGGGGGCGTAGGCAGACAGGCCAGACAGCTCGTCATACTGGTTGACGCTTCGATTCAAACAGCAGGGCGGGCTCGCGCTTACAGCCCCGCCATGCCAAACCGAATGGCGTTCTCAAAAGGCCTACCCCCTCCGCCTTCAGCTTTAGCAGCAGGTCGCCCAGCTCGGAGCACTTGCTGGAAAGGCGCGTCTGAGCTCGCTCGCCCATCCCCCACCGTTGACGGACCTCCTGGGCGCGCGGGCTCACGCGGTAGTCCCCGTCCATCATCTGCTTGAGCAGCTTGGCGGTCACGCGCGCATCGGCCAGAGCGCTGTGGGCGTGACCCGTCGACTCGTCGAACTCGATGCCAAACCACGTCGCTGCGTCACTCAAAGAGACGCACCCGTGGCTGCTCATGTCCATGATCGAGGTGTAAAACGCCTGCAGGTCGGCCCAGTCCGTAGGAAATGCGGAAAGATCGATGTGCTTTGCTTGGCACTCGATCAAAAGCTGTCGACGATCCGCCCCGCTCCAACAGACCACCTGGGCGGAGTAGCGCCCGATCCAATCGCTGAGCCTTTTGATCACCATGTAGAGCGGATCGGCCATCGCGGTGCCCACGGCCGACATCCCTGTGAGCTCGCGAACGGGGAACGCAACGCCTTCGGTAAATTCCGTCTGTACAAACTGCGAGAACTCGCCCATAACGTTGCCGTGGTAATCGAGCTTGACGGTGCCGGCCTCGATAATCTCATTGCACAGTCCACGGCGCTGACGCTGCTTTGGCACCGGCGCAAACTCAAAGTCCAGCACAATCTGGCGCGCAAAGTTCGTCGTATCGATAGCCGAGACACCCGGCATCTTTTCAGCTGACACGGTTGGGCCTTTCTCCGTCAACTGCCGCTCGTTACATAGGCGGCTACATTGCCGTAAGGATAGGCGCCCGTGCGGACACAAAAGCGGGACGCAATGCCACGCGCGCCAGGCATACGCCATGCAGACGGCCCCAAGAGAATCGCCCGCTCTATTCAAATGCCTGAAAAAGATTTAGGCCCGGTGACTTGAATCAGAGGTCATCCCGGGCCCATCAGAGCTCGTAGAGCTCTTGGTTGCTTTGGTCTCGCTCTTCACGGCGCTTATCGAACTTTCCGAGGCACTCAAGCAGCATTCGAAGCATAAAAAGAGGGGTCGACGCCGTTAAGGCATTGACCCCTTAAACTGAGTAACGGCGCTGCCCAGCTCTTCACTACTTGGGCTGCCGTCGACTTTATTCTACCCACGGGTGCCAGGTTTAACAAATGGATTTTCGGTAACGAGGCCTCGGCAACCGCCGCCTTGATTGGCGACCCATGCTCTGCCACAGGCCGAGGGTTGTCGAAAAGTCGAACATTATAGCTACCCATAATATAGCCAGCTATAACGTCATTCGACGACCGGCGCAAACGCCCACGCGGACACGAAATGCGCTGCGGTGCCATTGGGGATTATGGGATGCGCTTTCCGCTCGAGGCCTCAACCGGAAACGACATCCCGGTCTGAAGGTCAAATCCGGGGCGTAGTTTCCGCTTGAAGACCGATTCGGAAAGGTTGTCCCGTTCTGGAGCCAAATACTGGGTCGTAGTTTCCGCCAAGCATGCCATCCGGAAAGCGTGTCCCGTTCTGAGCCTGAATTCTGGGATGAACTTTCCACTGAAGCATCTACTGGAAAATGCATCCCGTTCCGAGGCTTAATTCTGGGATGCACTTTCCGCGGAGAGACTACCGTTTTTCGAAAAAGTACACGTCCCTAAACTTACCAGGTCTTCATAACTTGTTGCCGTTCACGGGAGCCAATCACCGCCCACCGATTCGAATGTAAAAATGTCGCCGAAAACAGGCCATCTACCTGCATGGTTAGATTTTGGTCAGCTTTTGGTCAGTTGGGCGGCAAGTTGCGGCTGATACGTTTTTTGCTACCCAAAAGGAGGCGGTAGCTCATGACCCATTGCAATGACCAACTCATCGACCAACTGCTCACTCAAGCCGAACAAGAGGGGCGCTGTCTGATTCCCCCGAGCACGGCAATCCGAAAAGCGCTCCTTCGGCGCACCGGCGGCACGGTTGTCTCGCCCATGCCGGGGTTGTTTGCGCGAAAAACGCGCTGGGATGAACTCAACCGAGCGCAACGCCATTGCGAAATCCTCCGCGCCCTTGCGATCATCCACCCCGATTGGACGTTCTGCTCGTTTTCGGCAGCTTGCCTGCTGGGGCTCGAGGTCTCGTGGCGACACCTGAATGTCGTGCATGTTTGCAGCTCGACAAAGCCGTCGGCTCGCCCGGGCGCACATATTCAGCGGCACCAGATTGAGCCGGCCGGAGCAATACGCAGAGCCGGCATATCGGTAACGCCGCCCATCCAAACGGTCACAGATTGCCTGTTGCAGACCGGTTTTGCCGACGGCATGCCCATTGCCGATTCGACGATCTCAAAGCTCGGCCTTGCGCGGGAACAGCTGATGGAGGCCGTCGAGCAACGAGCGACCGCCTGCAATGGTCGCGCGATTCGCACCGCCCTCACAACACTTCGATATGCCGACGCCCGCGCCGAGAGTGGTGGAGAATCGGTCGCCCGAGCCGTCATGATCGAGACGGGCTTTGCACCCGACTGGCTTCAATACGAGCTGACGGACCCCTTCGATTCGGCCAAACCCATACGAACGGACTTTGCCTGGGAGCGCCAGGCGCAGGAACTCACGCTGGGCGAGCTCGACGGGCTCATCAAATATACCGACCAGACCATGCTGGCCGGACGCACCACCGCCGAGGCGCTCGTTGCCGAACGACAGCGCGAGGCGCACCTATCGCTCTACGGCCACCCTCTGCTGCGCTTTACCATGAACGAGGTCCGCCCGGCAGGAATGCTCGCCAAAAAGCTGCAGACGGCAGGCATCCGGCAGACCGCGCTGCCGACATGGCTCAACGAGGTAGACCTGTAGGAGCTGCTAGGCCACGCATCGCCAGATCGCATCCCCCTATCTGGGCCGCGTTTTCCCAACGACCACGCCAACGGAAAGTGCGTCCTAGCCTGGACGCTCAAAACGGGATGCACTTTCCGGATGGCGGGCCTGGCGGAAAGCGTGTCCCGGAATCCCGTCTCAGAGCTGGACAGGCTTTCCGGTTGAGTCCTTCAGCGGAAACCGCATCCCGGAATAAACACTCAAACTGGGATGCGCTTTCCAAACGACCGGCCAGCGGAAAACTCATCCCATTCTGAGGCATGATTCCGGGACACAGCTTCCGCATGCGGCCCCGTTGGGAAAGTTCATCCCGTTCTGAGACCGAATTCCGGGACGCCGTTTCCGCCTGAGGCTTCAGCCGGAAAACGCATCCCACTCTGGAGCCGAATTCCGGGACACGCTTTCCGCTGGAGGGCCGATTCGGAAAACGAATCCCATTCTGAGCGCTCATTTCGGGACGCAGTTTCCGCTCTAAGCAAAAGGCCCCGGCTCACGATGGAGCTGGGGCCAAAGGCGCAGCTTATACAGTTGATGGCAAGCGCAGACGGCAGTCAGCAATGGGCGTCCGCGTTCTACCCTACCCGCGGTGACGAGCGCGGCTGTACGGCGTATCCACCATGGGCAGATTTGGACGCAGCTTGCCGTCAAACGCGCGGTAGGCATTCTGCACGGCGGGCGCCGTGGGGATCGTTGCGATCTCGCCGATGCCCTTGCCGCCGTATGCCACGGGCAGCAGTTCGTCCTTCTCCACGTAGATGGCGTGGATATCCGGAATCTCGGGCGCACGGAACAGCCCGAGCGTGCCGTACCTTGCCTGGGGTACGCAGTCCTTAAGCGGCCAGTCCTCGGTGAGCGCATAGCCCATACCCATGAGCACGCCGCCTTCAATCTGACCTTGGATCGAGATGGGGTTGACCACCTTGCCGGAATCGTGCGCGGCATAGACCTCGCTCACGCGGCCGTCATCATCCAGAATGACCACGTGCGTGGCAAAGCCGTAGCAGATGTGGCTCTTGGGATTGGGGACGTCGGCGCCCAGTTTGTCGGTCGGCTCCAGATACACGTAGCCAAACTCGCATCCCTCGAGCGCCTTGATGGCGGTCGCGGGGTCCTGAGGATGCATACCCTGACCAGCGACGAGCTCCTGTGCGCGCAGCTGATAGGCGCGACCGTCGTTGTACTCGATCTTGACGCCGTCGCCATGCGCGCTCACGGGAGCGGCGGGCGCAGGCTTGCCGGCCTCGATGCCAACCATGGCATCGCGCAGCAGGAAAGCGGCGCCGCGCACAGCCTCGCCGGTCACGACCGTCTGACGCGAACCAGACGTGGTGCCGGAGTCGGGAGCGTTCTCGGTGGAGCACTCGCCGTTGGCAATGCAGCGAAGCGGCAGACCGCAGGCCTCGGCAACGTCCTGCAAAAAGACGGTGTTGCAGCCCTGGCCGATGTCGGACGTGGCGGCATAGACCACGGCCACGCCGTCCTCGATGCGAATCTTGCAGCGGCCGGCATCAGGCAGACCCACGCCCACGCCTGCATTCTTCATGGCGCAGGCGATACCGGCGTGTCCGGGATGCGCATAGTAGGCATCTTTGACCTCGAGCAGCGTCTCCTTAAGCGCCGTGGAGCAGTCGGCAATCTGGCCGTTGGGCAAAACCTCGCCCGGCTCGATGGCGTTTCGGTAGCGAATCTCCCACGGATCCAGGCCGACCTTCTCTGCCAGCAAGTCGATCAGGCTCTCGAGTGCAAACTCGGACTGACAGACGCCAAAGCCGCGGTACGCGCCGGCGGGCGGGTTGTTGGTGTAGTAGCCAAAACCGCGAATGTCGGTGTTCTGGTACTTGTAGGGGCCGACCGCATGCGTGCAGGCGCGCTCGAGCACCGGGCCGCACAGCGACGCGTAGGCGCCGGTGTCAAAGTTGATCTCGCAGTCCAGGCCGGTAAAGTTGCCCTCGGCGTCGCAGCCCAGTGTAAAGGTGCCATCCATGGCATGGCGCTTGGGATGGAAGGCGAGCGACTCAGCGCGCGTGAGCTTGCACTTCACAGGACGCTGGAGCTTATAGGCAGCAAGCGCGGCCAGGTGCTGGATCGAAACGTCCTCCTTACCGCCAAAGCCGCCACCCACGAGCATGGTCTCGACGACCACACGCTCGGGCTCGCTGTCCCAGCCAAACATGTGGGCACACTCTTTGCGCGTGTCGTAGGCGCCCTGGTCGGTCGACTGCACCTTGACGCCGTTCTTGTACGGGAAGGCGACGGCGCACTCAGGCTCCAAGAAGGCATGCTCGGTAAAGGGCGTGGTAAAGCGCTGCGTCACGGTGAACGCGCTCTCTGCCAGCGCCTTGGCGGCGTCGCCGCGCGTCACATGGCGGCTCTGGCACACGTTGTCCTTAAGCTCCACCGTGTTGCCAAAGGCAAAGAAGCTGTCATGCAGGCGTGGGGCGTCGGCGGCCTTGGCCTCGACAATGTTGCGCACGGGCTCCAGCGGCTCGTAATCGATCTTTACGAGCTTCTTGGCCTTCTCGAGCGTCGCCTCGTCCTCGGCAACCACCAGCACGATGGCATCGCCCACGCAGCGGGTGATATCACCCTGGGCGATCATGACGTCCCAGTCCTGGATAAGGTGGCCGACCTGGTTGACCGGCACGTCCTCGGCGCGCAGGATGCCCACCACACCGGGCAGGGCCTCGGCCTTGGAGGTGTCGATGGAGAGCACGCGGGCGCGCGGATACTTGGAGCGCACGGCGCTGGCATAGATCAGGCCCGGCTGATCGAGCTCGTCGATGTCGTCGGGATACTTGCCCTCGCCGAGCACCTTCTTGCGCACGTCGATACGGAAGGCGCGCTTGCCCACGCCGTAGTCATCGCCGCGCTCCAGATCCTCGTCGATCTGCTTTTCGCCGCGGAGCACCGCAGCGGCCAGCGAAATGCCCTCGATAATCTTCTTGTAGCCGGTGCAGCGGCAGACGTTGCCGCGGATGGCGTACTTGATCTGCTCCTCGGTGGGCTCGGGGTCCTCGGCGATGAGCGCCGCGCCCGCCATGACCATGCCGGGGATGCAAAAACCGCACTGCACGGCGCCCACGGCGCCAAAGGCGTACACAAAGGCCTCGCGCACGTCCTCGGGCAGGCCCTCGACGGTCACGATGTTGCGACCGGCGGCAAGAGCGGTGGTCAGCACGCACGCCTTGACGGCCGCGCCGTCTACATGGATGGTGCAGGTACCGCAGGCGCCCTCGGAGCAGCCGTCCTTGGCGGAATGGATGTGCAGGTCGTCGCGCAGGTAGCGCAGCAGCGGTTTATTCTCCGTCGTCGTGCGCTCGACGCCGTTAACGGTAAAAGTGAATTCCTGTGCCATGGTGATTCCCCTCTACACGCCGGCGGCGATGCCGGTGCGGTCGTGAATGGCGCCATGCGGGCAGACGACGGCGCACATGCCGCACGACAGGCAGTCCGCGCCGTCGATATGGGCGCAGTTGTCCTCGATACGGATAGCGCCGGCAGGGCACTTTTTGGCGCACATGCCGCAACCGATGCAGCTGGTGTCGCAGATCTTGCGCGCAATGGCGCCCTTATCGGTGTTATTGCAGCGCACCAGGATGTTCTGGTAGCCGGGAACGAAGGCAATCACGCGCTGCGGGCACGCCATGCCGCACAGGCCACAGCCCGTACACTTTGAGCGATCCACGCGGGCGATGCCATCGACCAGCGCAATGGCACCGTGGGGGCAGGCCGTGACACAGGCGCCACAGCCAATGCAGCCTTCGCTGCAGCGGGCGTCGCCGCCTGCGGAGGCGCAACCGCTTCCGCAGGCAACGTAGGCCACGTTATGTTGAATGGATTTGGCCATAAGAGACTCGCCTATTTCTTAAGAAGGTACGAATAGTTGTCGCGCACAGCCCTGATGGTCAGGCGGACGGCCTCGGGAAGGCCAGTGTTGACGGCATCGACCGAGACGGTGCGGACCGTGCCGGCCACGCGGACCTTAAAGTGATCCTCGCCCACGGCCAGGAATCCCTCGTTCTCGGAGTTCTCCATGTCCTGTTCGCTCCAGAACAGGGTGAGCTTGTCCTTGTAGGGACGACCCTCCTGGTAGGGGCAGAACACGGCGCAGTTGCCGCACTCGTTGCACATGCCGTCGACGTGGACGACCTGGTGCTTGTCCAGGCCCGGCACCTTAATTGCCACGTTGGCGCGGTTGGGGCACACGTCGCAGCAGACCTCGCACACCGAGCCGCAGCCCAGGCAGCGAGTCTTGGTGCAGTTGCGTTTGTCGCGGCAGAGCGTTCCCTTGCGCTCGTAGCAGGTGTCCTCGCGGCCGGCCTGCTCGTTGCAGTCGGCGTACTTGTTAAAGTCCACGTCGGCAATGGCACGGGCGACCTCGGCGGCGTCGGCGATAGCCTCGACCACGGTGGCGGGACCGCGGCGACAGTCGCCCGCAGCCCAGACGCCCTCAACACCGGTGGAGGTGGCGGCAAGACGGCCACGACGGTCATGCTCGACGCCCGCGGCATCGTACAGGCTGGCATCGATGCCCTCGCCCACGGCGCAGATCACCGTGGTGGCGGAAAGCTCGACGGTCTCGCCCGTGGCGACGGGGCTGCGACGGCCGCTTGCATCCGGCTCGCCAAGCTCCATAACGTCGCAGGCCAGCACGGCGCCGTTGAGTGCCTTGGGCGCCAGCAGCTCGCAGAACTCAACGCCGTCGGCAAGAGCAAGATCGAGCTCTTCCTCGTCGGCGGGCATCTGCTTCTTGGTGCGGCGATACACCAGACGCACGTTCTTCACGCCTGCCAGGCGCTTGGCCACGCGAGCCGCGTCCATGGCGGTGTTGCCGGCGCCAATGACCACGACGTCCTCGCCCAGCTCGAGTTTCTCGCCCTTCTTGGCGGCCTCGAGGAACTCCAGCACGTCGAGCTCGGCGCCCTCGCCCAAGCCTGCAGAGCCGGGCATCCAGGCACCGGTGGCCACGACCACGTCGGTAAAGCCCTGGGCCTTGAGTTCGTCGATGGACTCCACGCGAGCGTTGAGCTGCACCTTGGCGCCAAAGGCCAGGCAGAGCTCGGCATCGTGGGAGATATCGTCGCTGGCAATACGGAACTCGGGGATCACGTGACGGACCACGCCGCCGAGCGAATCGCGGGCCTCAAAGATGGTGACGGACACGCCGGCACGCGTCAGGAAGAACGCCGTCGCCAGGCCGGCCGGGCCGCCGCCGATAACGGCAACGTTGCGCTCGCCGTCGTTGGCGATGGCCTGGGCGCGCAGCTTGGGCAGCACGGTGGTCATGGCCTCGCGGGCGGCCTTGAGCTTGCTGGCGCGGATCTGGGCGCCCTCGGGCTCGTAGAATGCACGCTCGCAGGCACGGCCGCAGGGATGCGGGCAGATGGTGCCGGTAATGAACGGCAGGGCGTTGCGCTCGATGATGATGTTGAGTGCGTCCTCGTAGCGGCCCTCGTCAACAGCCGCCAGATAGGCGGGAATATCCTGCTGGATGGGGCAGCTCGTGCGGCACGGCGTGGTAAAGCAGTCGGAAAGCGGGCTCTTGCCGGCGACCTTGCGGTCGGGCAGCGGGCGCAGCGGCTTCTTGTAGAGCGGGTTGGTGAGCGAGTCGGTCTGGATCGCAGTCACGGCCTCGAGAGAGACGCCCTCAAACGGCTTGCCGTCCAGATCGCCAAACTCCCCGGCCATCTGGCTAAAGCGCTCGTAGCCACCGGGCTTGAGCACGTCGGTCGCCAGAGTAACGGGCCAAATGCCGGCGTCATACAGGGCGCGAATGTTGTAGACCGTAGCACCGCCGGAGTAGCTGATGCGCAGCTTGCCATCGAACTGCTCGGTAATGCGGCGGGCGGCCTCGATAGTCAGCGAGAACAGCGAACGACCGGACATGTACATCTCGGTGGAGGGTAGCTCGTTCCTCGTCACGTCGACGGGGAACGTGTTGGTCAGCTTGACGCCAAACTCCAGACCGCGCTCGGCGCACAGGGCAATCAGGCGCTCGAACATGGGCACGGCGTCGACCCACTGCAGGTCCTCGCGGAAGTGCGTGTCATCGAAGACGATGTAGTCAAAGCCCAGCTCGTTGAGGCGCTGACGGGCAAACTCATAGCCCAGCAGCGTGGGGTTGCACTTGATGTAGGTGTTAAGGCCCTTCTCGGTGATGAGGTAGGTCGCGATGCGCTCGATCTCGGCAGGCGGGCAGCCGTGCAGGGTAGACTCGGTGATGGAGTTGGAGACGCGCGCCGGGATGGACTCGACAAACGCAGCGTCGACATGCTCAAACTTGTCCAGGTTGGCGAGTGCCCATGCGCGGCACTCGTTCCAGACGTCGGAGCCGCTGGCGTCCTTCATGCCCTCGATGTAGGCGTCGACCTTGGGGCTCTTGATGCCCTCGAGGTCATAGCCCACGGACATGTTGAAGACAAAGCCGTCCGGGCTACCCAGGCCGTACTCGCGAGCGATCAGGTGGCAGGCGAACCATGCCTTCACGTACTCGGCAAAGGCCTGCGGAACCTCGAGCTCGGTCGACCATTCGCAGTTGTAGCACTCGTCCTGCGCCACGATGCAGGGCTTGTTCACACACTTGGAGAGCTCCTCGCCGTCCATAACCTGGACGGTCTTGAGCTCAAAGAAGCGGGAACCAGCCACATAGGATGCCACGATGTTCTGGGCCAGCTGCGTATTGGGACCGGCGGCCGGGCCAAACGGAGTCTCGATGCGCTCGTCAAAAATGGGAAGCGCACCCTCCTGGTTGGTCGTGACCATCTTGCGCACGCCAAAGATGGCGTCCTGGGTCTTATGCTCCTCGATGATCCAGTTCATCAGCTGCGAAAACGGGATCGGCCTCATGATGTCGCTCATAGTGAGCTCCTCTCTGTAACGCCCGGCGAGACCGCGCGGCGGGCGCAAATACGGTGTAGCGCTAGCACAGCGCCGGCGACCCCGCGGAGGCCGCCTATACGCGCGTCGGATGCGGCGAAACATCCGACGCGCGCGAAACTACTTGTGAATTAGTAGGCGCGATCGTTGAGCGTGCTCCAGAGCTTCTTGGACTCAGCCATGGTCCACGCGTTGATCTTGTCCTCATCAATGCCAACGAACTCGCGATCCTTGTACAGGACGCGGCCGTTGATGATGGTGGTGCGGCAGTTTTTGCCCATCATGCCAAAGAGCATGTGGCCGTCGATGTTCTCCTCGCTCAGCGGCGTAAAGGGCTTGTAGTCCATAACGATGACGTCGGCGGCAGCGCCGGCCTCGAGCACACCGAGCTTGCGATCGAAGTACCTGCTGGCCATCTTGGCGTTGTTCTCAAAGAGCATCGTCATTGCCTCGCACCAGCCCACGTTGGGCATGGCGGCGTTGTGGCGCTGAATGATCAGGAAGACCTTGAGGCTCTCGAGCATATCGTGAGTGTAGGCGTCGGTGCCCATGCACACGGGGATGCCGCGGCGGAAGAACTCGAGCACGGGGGCGCAGCCCACGGCGTTGCCCATATTGGATTCGGGGTTGTTGACGAGCCAGGTACCGGACTCCTTGACGATATCCATCTCGGCAGGCGTCACGTGGATGCAGTGGCCGAGCATGGTGTCGGGACCCAGCAGGTTGTGCTGCAGCAGGCGCTCGACGGGGCTGATGCCACCGCGGTTGAGGCGGGAGTCCCACACGTCATTCATGCCCTCGCACACATGGATGTGGAAGCCGGTCAGACCGTTGTTGGCCTCGGCCATCTTGTCCATGGTCTCGTCCGAAAGCGTAAAGGTGGCGTGACCGCCAAACATGGCGGCGATCATGTGGTTGTCGTTATCGCGACGCTCCTTGGCAGCCCACTGGGCAAACTCGGCGTTCTCGGCAATGGCCTGGTCGCATTTTTCCTGACCGCGGCGGTCGGAGACCTCGTAGCACAGGCACGAACGCATGCCCAGCTCCTGAGCTGCATCCTTAATGGTAAAGAGGCTGCCTGGGATCTCGCAGAAGCTCGCGTGGTGATCGAAGATCGTTGTGACGCCATCGCGGATGGAGTCAAGAATCGTGGCATAGGCGCTGGCCTTGGTGCCGTCGAGCGTCAGGTTGTCATCGATCTTCCACCACTGCTGCTCAAGATTCTCCAGGAAGTTGGTGGGGTTGCAGCCCTTAATGGCAAGGCCGCGGGCCAGACCCGAGTAGATGTGGGTGTGGCAGTTGATGAGTCCGGGCATGATGAGGTTGCCCTGGGCGTCGACGTACTCGGCATCCGGGTACTTGGCCTTGAGCTCGCGCTCGGGGCCTACTTCGACGATCGTATCTCCGTCAATGGCGACCGCACCGTTGGGAATGAACGGGGTCTGAGAATTGCGGGTAAAGACAGAACCGTTAGCGACCAGAAGCATGAATGCTCCCTTCAACATCAGAGGCGGGGTTTGACACCTCTGACATAGCGGAAGTGCGAAGCGCCGGCCTACACCGGAAACGGGCCCTCTCCCGTCAACGCTTCACCAAAGGGGCAAGCCCTTTGAAGTGCGGCCTATCGCCGCATGGCGTCGGCGGACGAGGCGATACGTCCGCCGACGAATAGCACCGAATTGGTTACTTCTTGCTCTCGGGCAAGACCAGATCCACGGCAGCGTCCTTGGCGGCATCGATGTGCTGAGCCACGACCGGCGTCTGCGGAAGGATCAGATTAAGGACAATGGCCATGATTGCGGTGGGGGTTACGGCATTGGAGCCGATGACGGTGGACACCCAGGCGGGCATACCCTCGCCGGCAAGGCAACCGCTGGCCATCCAGATACCCAGGCCAAAGACGACGGAGGTGCCGACGATGGTGGTAGTGCGCTGCGTGAGGCCCTCGCGGGTGAACATGCGCACGCCATTCATGGTGATGGTGCCAAAGACGCCGACGGTCGCGCCGCCGATGACGGGCTGCGGGATAGCGGAAAGGACGGCAGAGAGCTGCGGGAACAGACCGGCAATGGCAAAGACGGCCGCGATGATCACAAAGACCCACTTGTTGACGACCTTGTTGGAGCAGATGATGCCCACGTTCTGGCCAAGGGCGCTGGTGGGAAGACCGCCCAGCAGGCCGCCGACCATAGAAGTGAGGCCCTGGGACACGATAGCGCCGGAGAGCTCGCGCTCGGTGGGCATACGGTCGATGGAGCCCAGGCAGGCGGCGGAGACGTCACCGATAACCTGGATGGCAACCATGGGGAACACGACGGCGAGGGTAATGCAGACCTCGGGATCAAACTCGAGCGCGTAGGGCATGAGCTTGGGAAGGGCGAAGACCTGAGCGGTGGCGACGCTGGAGAAGTCGATCATGCCGAAGGGGATGGAGACGATCATGCCAACGATCATGCCAAAGAACACGGAGCCCAGCTTGAGCGTGCCCTTGCCAAAGTTGGCGAGCGCAAAGACCACTGCGAAGGTGATAAGAGCGACGCACCAGGCCTGCGGGGTGCCCCACAGCGGCGTGCCCATGCCGCCGGCCATGTACTTGACGGCCGTGGGATACAGCGAAACGCCGATGGAGAAGATGACCGTACCGGTCACGACGGGCGGGAACAGCCACTTAATCTTGCTGTAGGCCAGACCAAAGAGGACCGCGACGGCACCGCCGACAATCTCGCCGCCCAGCAGCGCACCAAAGCTAAAGCCCGAGGCACCCATGGCCTGCAGGGCCGGCAGGAACGCGAACGAGACGCCCATGACGATGGGCAGGCCGCCGCCGATGCGGCGGAAGGGAGCGAAGGCCTGAAGGGCCGTGTCGATTGCCGAAAGAATGAGCGCAACCTGAATGATGTCGGTGCTCTGCTGGCTATTAAAGCCGTAGACGCCGGCCATGATGACAGCCGGGGTGATGATACCGGCAAACGAAGCCAGTACGTGCTGAAGGGCACACGGGATCATTTCCTTAACGGGAGGCATGCCTTCACGAGTGAACAGGGCTTCAGTGCCGTTCGTAACCGTCTCCTGGGTCATTTGACCACCAATCCTCGAAATAGTTGTTTCGCATCTAACGCTCTATTGTGACGCAGTGCGGGGTTGAGGTTGTGCCTTCGTTGCATATCGTATTAAAGATGATTCTCATTCTCAATAATAATTTTTTGTTATCAGACTATTCTTCAGCTGAGATAATGCATTTCCGCAGGTCAGGAAAGTGTCTGGTCAAAATAACATCTAACTTTTCTTTTGGTCAACCGTTTACCGCCAAATTCCTACCGTTCGTCTGTATTACGCAATGTACCTGCGGATATACGAGATGAAGAGTAGCGTGTTACCATGAGAAAAAATTGTTATGAACCTTCCGATTTCACCCAAAGGAGTTGCCCGTGAACGAGACCGTACGTCGCTTTTTGCCGATGGTCGATTTCCTGGAGCAGATACTCGGTAAGAACAGCGAGATCGTCCTGCACGATTTCTCGGATCCCGACCACGCCATCGTCGATATTCGCAACGGCATCGTGAGCGGCCGCAAGGTCGGCGGTCCCGCCACCGATCTGGCGCTCAAGATCATGCACGACCCCAAGTATCGCGACCTGCCGTTTATTACGGGCTACGAGGGGCGCGGTGCCGGTGGCAAGACGTTGGAGTCCGCGACGTTCTTTATCCGCGAAAATGACGAGATCGTCGGTATGCTCTGCGTCAACACCGACCTCTCGACCGTACGCTCCATCAACGCCATGGCGCAGCAGCTCATGGCGTGCTTCGACGCAGCGCCGACGCGCACGGAGCCCGCCCCTATCGAGGTCGAAAGCCTTTCGGAGTCCACCCAGGAGCTCATCGACCGCAGCATTGCCGAGTTGCTGAGCGCGCGCGGGCTGGATGTAGCGTCGCTTGGTCAGAGCGACCGCGTGGACGTCATTCGCCACCTCAACGGCAACGGGGTGTTCATGCTCAAGGGCGCCGTGGCCTGCGCCGCCACCGCGCTGGGCATCTCGGAGCCCAGCGTGTACCGCTACCTGCAAAAAGTCCGCAAGGAGGGCTAACGAGCAAAATGGAGCGCGGCTCCACAAGCGATTCGTCACCTGACAAAAGACCCTGCAGCTCGCACGCGCTGCAGGGTCTTTTTGCATGTCATGTTTAGTTGTGGTCAACGCCTTAGAGAGCGGCGACGACCTCGATCTCGACCAGACCGCCAGCCGGAAGAGCGGCAACCTGGAAAGCGCTGCGCGCGGGGAACGGGGCCTCGAACTTGGAGGCGTAGATCTCGTTCACGGCGGCGAAGTCGGCAATGTCAGCCAGGTAGACTGTGGTCTTGACGACATCGGCAAAGGTGGCGCCGGCAGCGGTCAGCAGGGCCTCGACGTTAGCAAGGGACTGCTTGGCCTGGGCCTCGACGCCCTCGGGCATCTTGCCAGTTGCGGGATCGATGCCCAGCTGGCCGGACAGGAACACCATGTTGCCGGTCTGGATACCAGGGGAATACGGGCCGATGGCTGCGGGTGCGTTATCGGAAGACACGACGGTCTTGCTCATGTTTTTCTCCTTACAAGTAAAAGGGAACGGGAGCGCGGCGTTCACACCGGGAGGCACAGTTCGGTCTGAACACCGCGCTTGATTGAGATAGTACTCAAGGTTTCCGCGCGATGCAAGATTATTATCACGTTGCGAGAATATTTTATCGCCCAACGGTTTCCCCGGACCGCTGAACGGTTCTCATGTGAAGCAGCCAGTCCAAGCTGCTGAAGACTTTATCCCGCTTAGAGCACGGGCATCGCCTGCCGCGACGGCACCACTATACTTTTGATTATCTGAGCATTTTGAAAGGCAGGATATGACCGCAACCGCCAGTCGAACCACCAACCGCAGACCCGAGCTTTTGGCGCCCGCCGGAGGGCCCGAGCCCTTTGCCGCCGCACTCGCCGCCGGGGCAGACGCCATCTACTGCGGCATGGGCAGCTTCAACGCCCGCCGCAAGGCCACCAACTTTACCGACGAGGCCTTTGAGCAGGCCTGCCGCGCCGCGCATCTGGCCGGCTCGCGCGTCTACGTCACGGTCAACATCGTCATCAAGGAATCCGAGATGAGCGATGCGCTGCAGCTCATCCATCGCTGCTCCACGCTGGGCGCCGACGCCTTCATCATCCAGGACTGGGGCCTGTTCTTTGAGGTCAAGCGCACGATGCCCAGCATCGAGACGCATATCTCGACCCAGGCGAACATCCACGACGACCGCGGAACCCTTTGGTGCCGCGAGCAGGGCGCCGACCGCGTGACCCTCTCGCGCGAGCTTTCCATCGACGAGATTGCCGCCATTCACGATGCCGCGCCCGATGTGGACCTTGAGGTCTTTAGCCATGGCGCCATCTGCTTTTGCTACTCGGGCCTGTGTCTGCTTTCGAGCTTTGCCATGGCGGGACGATCGGCCAACCGTGGCATGTGCGCCCAGCCCTGCCGCTTGCCCTACGAGCTGATCGACGAGAACGGCCGCTCGCTCTCCCCTGCCGGTCGCGAGCGCGCGCTGTGCCCGCGTGACACCAACACCTCGCAGCTTGTTCGCCGTCTGTATGACGCCGGCGCCGCGTCGCTCAAGCTCGAGGGCCGCATGAAGGCGCCCGATTACGTGTACTCCATCGTTGATGTGTATCGTCACGAAATTGACGACATGCTATCCGGAGCCACCGTTGCCAAGGACGAGGAAGCCGCCCGCCAGCGCCAGCTCAAGCGCTGCTTCAACCGCGACTTTACGCACGCCTATCAGGACGGCACCTCGGGCGACGAGATGATGAGCTATGAGCGTTCCAACAACCGCGGCCAGATCGTGGGCACGGTGCTCGGCAGCCGCCTGGCCAACCGCGATGTGCGCGGGCTCAAGCCCGACGACCGCCGTCGCCGCGCCGCCATCGCCCGCATTGAGCTGTTTGAGCCCGTGGGCAAGGGCGACCTGCTGGAGCTTCGCCACGATAACGAGTTTGACCAGTTCCTGACCACCATTGCCGCCGATGATGCCGCTGCCGGCGATGTTATCGAGTGTCGCGTGCCCCGTAGCATGCCCGAGGGCTGCCGCGTCCGCGTGATTCGCAGCCAGCGTGCCATCGACGCCGCCGGCGCCGCGCTCAAGCGCGATGTGCTGCGCCGCCGCGCTGTTGATGTGTCCGTCGTGGCGCGCCTGGGCAAGCCGTTTACTGTCACACTCACCTGCTGTGACGACCCCGCGCTCACCGCCACCGCCACGGGCTTCACCGTCGAGGCCGCCAAAACCCGCGCCGTCGAGGCATCCGATCTGGTTGAGCACGTCGGGCGCATGGGCTGCTCTCCCTTTGAGGCCGCGAGCTTTGACGTGGCCCTCGACGAGAGTTGCGGCATGGGCTTTTCCGCCGTGCACAAGGTGCGCGCCGCCGCTTGTAAGGCGCTGGAAGAGGCCATTCTGGCACCGTACGAGGAGCGCGCCCGCACGCTCGAGCTACCGGCGATTGTCACCAATGATTCCCGCCCCGCGCCCGAGCACTACCGCGATGAGCCGCAGATCTGCGCTACCGTCACCTCGCTCGAGGCCGCCGAGGCCGCTCGCGCCGAGGGTGCAACGCGCATCTACATGACCACCGACGCACTCGATGCGGCCGAACTCTCCCCCGCCGATGCGTTTGAGCAGGGCATCGTACCCATACTCGACGAGGTCTGCCGCGCCGTTGACCACGTACGCGTTGACCCGTGGGTTGTTGCCGGCGCCACGGTCGCTATCGGCAATATATCCGAGCTTGCCCTGGCCGCCCAAGTTGGTGCCACGGCGGAGGTCCGCTCTTGCCTGCCCGTGCACAACACCCCTTGCATGGAGGCACTTGCCGAGCGCGGAGCCGGCGCGTTTTGGCTCTCGCCCGAGATCACGCTCGACGAGATTATCTCGCTTGGCGCCGCCGCGCCCGCGGTCCTGGGCATCACCGTTTTCGGCCGCCCGCGCGTTATGACGAGCGAGCACTGCATCCTGCAGGTGGCCAATGGCTGCATCCACGATTGCGCCAACTGCCGCCTGCGCGCCCGCAAGCTGTCGCTCAAGAATATCGACGGCAAGGTCATGCCGGTCCGTACCGACATCCACGGCCGCTCGCGCCTGTACGATGCCTACCCCATCGACCTTACGCCGCAGGTACCACAGCTGCTCGATGCCGGTGTGCGCCGTCTTATGGTGGACGGCACGCTGCTCGAGACGGATGAGGTGGGCCGCGCCGTCGCTCGCGTCCGCCGCGCCGTCGAGGCAGCGCAAGCCGGCCGCAAGCCCGCCGCCCGCCTGCGCGGTGCCACCTCGGGCTGCATGTTTGTGGGAATTAGTTAACCGAAAGGCTTACACGTGAACGAAGAACCTCAAGTCCTCTACTGCGATGCCTGGCTCATGGCTATCGACAAGCCCGCCGGCATGATCGTCCACGGCGACGGCACCGGCGAGCGCACGCTTACCGACTACGCCAGCGATCTGTTGCTGGCGATGGGCGACGGCTTTGCCGCGACTGACATGCAGCCGCTCAACCGCCTGGACCGCAACACCACCGGCGTGGTGCTGTTCTCGCTCGACAAGCAGACGCAACCCGCCTTTGACCAGATGGTCATCGACCACGCCTTCGAAAAGCACTACCTGGCGCTCGCCGAGGGCAAGATCGACTGGAACGAAAAGCTCATCGACAAGCCCATCGCGCGCGACCGCCACGATAGCCGCAAGATGCGTGTCGGCGCCAGCGGAAAGCCCTCTCAGACGCGCGTCAAGGTGCTCAAGCGCCTTAAGAGCCGCCGCGGCCTGCCCACGCGTTCGTATATCGATGTCGAGCTGCTCACCGGCCGCAAGCACCAGATCCGCGTGCATCTGGCCAGCGAGCGTCATCCCCTGGTAGGCGACGACCTGTACGGCACGCCGCGCCCCTGTGGATTGATGCTCCACGCCCACAGCGTGTCCTTTACGCATCCCGTAACCGGCGAGCACATCCACATCGAAGCCCCTTGCCCCTGGGAGCCCTAAACCACCACAATGGGGACAGGCACCTTTATGATGGTTTTGCCGCGATGGCTCAGCCGCGGTCCCAAAACGTCTCGATCTGTAACAGTTAGAACCCATTTTCTGGTCTACCTGTTACAGATCAAGACTTTCGAATCCCCCTTAAGGGAAAATCTCAATCTGTAACAGTAACTCGGCAAAATCAGTCCCAGATGTTACAGATTGAGACAAAGGGACGGCGCGGTTCGTAAGTATCTCGATCTGTAACATCTAGCCTGCTTTTAACGGTCTGGTTGTTACAGATTTAGATAAACCGGTAGACAACAAAAGCGGCAGCGCCCGGGATGGTCGTTGCCGCTTTTCCATTGACCCACCACAAAGGTGCCTGTCCCCTTTGTGGTGGTTTTGGCCTTCCCGTCGCTAGACCGTGACGACGTTGTCCATTGCCCGGTACTTGGCGGGGACCTCGCCTGCGGTAATAATCGTTGCGTCACGGAAGTCCGCGAACTTGACGGGCGCCACCATGCCAAATTTACTGGCGTCCGAGATTACGAAGCGCTTGGCCGTATGGCGCATCGAGATACGCTTTACTTGCGCCTCCTCGATATCGGGCGCCGTGAAGCCCTGCTCGGCGGCAATGCCGTTAGAGCCCCAAAAGCCACAGTTGAAGTTGTAGCGGTCTAAGGTTGCCAAGGCATCGGGGCCAACGAGCGCCTCGGTCTCGGGTTTGAGCTCGCCACCCAGCACCACGGTACGCATGCCGCGCAAAGCAAGGCGTTGAGCATGGAGCACGGAATCGGTCACATAGGTGACATCTTCAAGGTGTGGAAGATGCTCGATGAGCCTGAGCGTCGTCGAACCCGAGTCGATGTATACAAAGCTCTCGGGCTCCACAAGTGCCGCCGCACGGGCGCAGATACGCTCCTTGTCGTCGTTATGGAGGTCGCTGCGCTCATTAAGCGTTAGGTCGCGCGTCACGTGCGCGCGCTCCAGACTTGTCGCGCCTCCGTGCACCTTGGCGATACGGTGTGCTCGGTCGAGCGTCTGCAGGTCGCGCCGAATGGTAGACGCCGTCACGCCCAGGGCTTCGGCAAGCTCCGGCACGGTAACCGAGCCGGTCTGCTGAACCATCGACACGATCGCGTTGAGCCTATCTTCCGCTAGCATCGCTTACTCCTCCTCGGGGTACACGACTCCCCAGTCGGCGCGAAGCTTGGTCATAAGCTCCATAACATCAGAAGCATAGCCCAGAAGCTCACGCTTAGAGTCGTCGCCGGCAACGGCCTTCTCAAGATCGGCCATCTCATAGCAAAGGGCGTAAGCCTCGGTGCCGGCGTGGACCTCCTCGCGGTGGCCGTCCGCAGTCCACACGATAGTCGCGTGATCGGCGCGCGGATACTCGTTGACCTCGATATAGCACTTATCGAAGCTAATAATCGAGCGCTTGGGTTGCTTGGAGTGGAGCGTGAGGCTCACAACACCCAGCTGCTGCTCGGCATTACGGCAGACGATGCCGCCCGCAACGTCAACACCGGTCTCACAGGTGTTGCCCAACGAAACGACCTCAATGGGCTGGCTTACCATAAAGAGACGCATGACGGACAGGGCATACACGCCAATGTCGAGCATGGCACCGCCAGCAAGGTTGCGGTTGTAGAAGCGATTGGTCAGATCGCCGTACTCCTTGTAGCTACCAAAGTTGAGCTGGGCGAGGTTCATGCGACCAAACTCGCCGGCATCCATGCGACGGCGCAGCTCTTGATACAAGGGCATATGAAGCACCGTGGTGGCGTCCATGAGGACGACGTTGTGCTCGTCGGCGATGGCACGCGCCTCGTCGAGCTCAGCGGAATTGAGGGTAATGGCTTTCTCGCAGAGCACGTGCTTGCCGGCGGCCAGCGCGTCACGCAGATAGGTGATATGCGTGTTGTGCGGCGTGGTGATATAGACGGCGTCGATGCCCGGATCGGCGTAGAGGTCCTCAACCGATTCATAGACCTTCTCGATGCCATACTGCTCAGCAAAAGCCTGAGCCTTGGACAGCGTACGGTTGGCGACGCCCGCAAGCTTGCGGCCGGCAAGAGCGAGAGACTGGGCCATCTGGTTGGCGATAACGCCGCACCCGATCACAGCCCAACGAAGCTCGGGAGCCGTAAAGATATCATCGGGGAATGGCTTGTCCTGGACCGAAGCGAACGCTGCTTTTGCGGCTGCCGCGGAGTCGAGTGGAGCCTGCTTGGAATCTACCATATGTGCCTCCTGTGTCATAGAACGCCTTGCTTTCTGACAGCTCTATATTCGCACAAACACGCGCTTCTGTGCGCGTTTTTGCGTATCTCACCGCTAAACGGTCATTATTATCCCGAAAACGGCGCATATATACGCAGTGGTACGCAAGAAATCGCAGTAAAATGCGCACGAACACGCACGCGGTCAATTTGAAAACACCATGTATGCCCACTCATTTATGTCTGTCCCCAATGAGTGTTCAATCTAACGCGCATAAACGCGCACACAAGTAATTTGTACAGCGCACCCGCTCATCTATGCTTGCCCATTAAGGGCACTCATTTAAGTCTGTCCCCAATGAGTGCAATGAGTAGGGATAGAAAAAGGCCCGGGTGCCATGGCATCCGGGCCTTTGCTAGCAACTTGATGTTGCGGGCAGCTTAGAACTTGTGGCCGCACTTCTTGCAGACGCGCAGCTTGTTCTTGCCGTCCTTCTCGTGACCGACGCGGGTAACCTTACCGCACTCGGGGCAAACGAGATTGACGTTGGAGGCGTCGATGGGAGCCTCCTGCGAAACGATGCCGCCCTGCTGGTTGGCAGCGTTGGGCTTGACGGCCTTCTTGACGACCGAAACGCCCTCGACAACGACCTTGTTCTCGGCGGGGAGAGCACGCAGGACAACGCCCTGCTTGCCGCGATCCTTACCAGAGAGAACCTGGACCTTATCGCCCTTCTTGATATACATATATCTCCCCTAACTACAGGGTCTCGGGAGCGAGCGAGACGATCTTCATGTACTTCTTGTCACGAAGCTCGCGAGCGACGGGCCCGAAGATACGGGTGCCGACGGGCGAACCATCGTTGTTGATGACAACGCAGGCGTTCTCATCAAAGCGAATGTAGGAGCCATCCTTGCGGCGGATCTCCTTAACGGTGCGAACGACGACGCAACGGACAACGTCCTTCTTCTTGACGTTGGCGCCAGGGGTAGCCTCCTGGACAGCACCGATGAACACATCGCCGATGCCTGCATAACGACGCTTGGAACCGCCAAGCACCTTGATGCAGCGAATCTTGCGAGCGCCGGAGTTGTCGGCGACGTTCAGCATGGTTTGCATCTGAATCATGGTAGATGTTCCTCCGAACTAAGAACCGAAGAGAGGTGCGCAGCCTTTATACGGCCCGTGGTATGCAAGCCAGGCATACGCACATCTTCGGAAACGTACAAGTCGTAAGAGCGACTGCTTATTTAGCGCGCTCGACGACCTCGATGAGGCGCCAACGCTTCATCTTGGACATAGGACGGGTCTCCATAACGCGGACGGTATCGCCCACGCCAGCCGTGCACTCCTCGTCGTGAGCGTGCAGCTTCTTGGAGCTGGTCATCATCTTGCCGTACTTGGGGTGACGCTTGCGCTCGGTGATGGTGACAACAATGGTCTTGGCACCGGAGACGGAGGTAACGACACCCGTACGGACCTTACGCGAGTTACGCGAATCAGTCATGTTCTCTCCTTAGGTCCTACTCGGCGACAGCGGACTTCTCCGCTGCGATCTCGCGGGCGCGCTGCTCCGTGAGGACGCGAGCGATGTCCTTCTTCACGGTGTTGACGCGAGCGGTGTTGTCCAGCTGGCTGGTGGCCATCTGGAAACGAAGGTTAAAGAGCTCGGCGCGCATTTCCTTCAGCTTCTCAACGAGCTGAGCGTCCGAGAGCTCACGAATCTCTGCGGGCTTCATTAGTTCTCCTCCTTGGCGGCGGCGGCGCCCTCAGCAGCCCACTTGGCCTCGAGAGCGGCCTCCTCAGCCATCTCCTTCTCGATGCGCTGCTCAGCGTTCTTGGCAGCAACAATCTTGGTCTTGATGGGAAGCTTGTGCTGTGCAAGACGCAGAGCCTCGCGAGCGACCTCCTCGGGCACGCCCTTGACCTCGAACATGATGCGGCCGGGCTTGACGACGGCCACCCACTCCTCGGGGTTACCCTTACCAGAACCCATGCGAGTCTCGGCAGGCTTCTTGGTGATGGGCTTATCGGGGAAGATCGTGATGTAGACACGACCGCCACGCTTCATGTAGCGGGTCATGGCAATACGAGCGGCCTCGATCTGACGGTTGGTAATCCAATGGGCCTCGAGAGCCTGGATACCAAACTCGCCGAAATGCAGCTCGGTATTACCCTTGGCCTGGCCCTTCATGGAGCCACGCTGCACCTTGCGGTGAAGAATACGCTTAGGGGCAAGCACTACTGACCCCTCCTCTCGGAGTTACGACGACGAGGACGGGAAGAGCCCTCGAGTGCAGGGTTGGGAACAGGCTGGCCCGGGAGCTTTTCGCCCAGGTAGATCCAGACCTTCACGCCGCAAGCGCCCATGGTGGTGCTGGCGACAGCCGTGCCGTAGTCGATCTTGGCACGGAGGGTGTGCAGAGGCACGCGACCCTCGCGGTACCACTCACGACGGCCCATCTCGGCACCGCCGAGACGACCGGAGCACTGGATACGGATGCCCTTAGCGCCGGCCTTGCGGGCAGACTGGACAGCCTTGCGCATAGCGCGACGGAAGGCAACGCGGCCCTCGAGCTGCTCGGCGATAGACTGAGCAACGAGGTTGGCGTCGAGCTCGGGGCGCTTGATCTCGACAACGTCGACGGAGAGCTGGCCCTTGGAGACGCCAGCGACCTTCTCGAGCTCGGTGCGGAGGGTATCGATCTCGGCACCCTTCTTACCGATGACAACGCCGGGGCGAGCGGTGAGGATGATGACCTTCACCTTGTCGCCAGCGCGCTCGATCTCGACGCGGGAGACAGCTGCGCGGGAAAGACGCTTCTCGAGGTACTTGCGGATCTCGAGATCGTTACCGAGGGTCTTAGCGTAATCCTTCTCTGCGAACCAGCGGGAGCGCCAGTTCTCGGTGATGCCAAGACGGAAGCCGGTGGGGTAGACTTTCTGACCCATACAGCTTTACGCCTCCTTTCGAGGAGCAACGACGACGGTGATGTGGGAAGTACGCTTCAGAATGCGAGAAGCGGAACCCTTGGCGCGGGGACGGATGCGCTTAAGCGTCGGACCCTCGTCAACATAGGCAGCGGCGACAACCAGGTTGTCGGCACGCAGACCGTTGTTGTTCTCGGCGTTCGCAACGGCGGAACGGAGAACCTTCTCGACATCCACGGCGACGGCGCGGTCGCAGAAGTGGAGGATGTCGAAGGCCTGAGCGACAGGCTTGCGGCGGATCAGATCGACCACCAGGCGGGCCTTGCTGGGGGAAACACGCACGTACTTAGCGACGGCGCGAACCTCGGTGGCCTCAGTTTCAATAGACTTAGTTGCCATTTACGGTTAACCCCCTATTTGGCCTTGTGGCCACGGAACGTACGAGTCGGCGCGAACTCGCCGAGCTTGTGACCAACCATGGACTCGGTAACATACACGGGCACATGCTTGCGGCCGTCGTGGACGGCGATGGTGTGACCAACCATCTCGGGGAAGATGGTGGACGCGCGGGACCAGGTCTTCACGACGTCCTTCTTGCCAGCCTCGTTCATCGCGGTGATACGCGAGAGAAGGCGAGTCTCCACGAACGGGCCCTTTTTGAGACTTCTGCTCATAAGTGCTTTCTCCTAAAACTCGGTATCCGAAATTACTTCTTACGGCGACGAATAATGTGCTGGTTCGAGACCTTCTTCTTCTTGCGCGTACGAAGGCCCTTCGTCGGCTTACCCCAGGGGGTAACAGAGGGACGACCAGAGGTGTGGTTCTTGCCCTCGCCACCGCCGTGCGGGTGGTCGACAGGGTTCATGACGGTACCGCGGACGGTCGGGCGCACGTTCATGTGGCGCTTACGGCCGGCCTTGCCGATGACGATGTTGGCGTGATCGGCGTTGCCGACCTCACCAACGGTGGCGCGGCAGGTAACGAGGATGCGGCGCATCTCGGAGGAAGGCATACGGACGATAGCGTACTTGCCCTCCTTACCCATCAGCTGGCAGGAGTTACCGGCGGAACGGGCGATAGCGGCGCCCTTGCCCGGCTGGAACTCGACGGCGTGGATGAGCGTACCGACGGGGATGTCGGCGAGGGGCAGAGCGTTGCCCGGCTTGATGTCGGCGTCAGAACCGGACATGATGGTCTGACCGACCTCGAGGCCCTTGGGGGCCAGGATGTAGCGCTTCTCACCGTCAGCGTAGTGCAGCAGAGCGATGCGAGCGGAACGGTTCGGATCGTACTCGATCGTGGCAACCTTGGCGGGCACGCCGTCCTTGTTGCGCTTGAAGTCGATCACGCGGTAACGACGCTTCACGCCGCCGCCCTGATGGCGGGTGGTGATGCGGCCGTTGTTGTTACGACCGGCCTTCTTGGGCAGGGGCTCGAGAAGAGACTTCTCGGGCTTGGTGCAGGTGATCTCAGAGAAATCGGAGATCGTCTGCCAACGCCTACCAGCGGAGGTCGGCTTAAGGTGCTTTACAGCCATTACAATCCCTTTCAATAGGAATCCGTTAGCCATCGCAGACAGGGATTCGAGGTTCTGCCTCGGGTGCGATGACACCGGACGTATACACGGTTCCGGGCGTGTCCATTTTATACGCCCAAAACCTTGAGCTCTCGCCTCCCCTATTTGGGAGGCATGAGCTCACTCAACAGCAGCGAGTCTTAGGCCTGGTTGCCAAAGACCTCGATGGTGTCGCCCTCGGCCAGCGTGACGATGGCCTTCTTCCAAGAACGGGTCTTGCCGGCGACATAGCGCACGCGCTTGGTCTTGGGCTTGACCGTCAGGGTGTTCACGCGAACGACCTTGACGCCGAAGATCTCCTCGACAGCGTCCTTGATCTGATACTTGTTAGCATCCTTGGCGACCTCGAACGTGTACTTGTTCAGCTCCATGCCGGAGAAGGAACGCTCGGACACGATCGGACGGATGATGATCTCGTGGGCGGTCATTTATGCAAGCACCTCCCCGAAGTGAGCGGCGATGTCGGCGGGCATCAGCACAGCGTTGTTGTTGACGAGATCGTAGGTGTTGGCCTCGTCGGCAGTGATGATGAACGTCTTGGGAATGTTGCGGAACGACAGGTAGGCGTTGACGTCCTCATCGCGAACGATGATGGTCAGACGCTTGCCCTCAAGGCCGAGAGCCTTGAGCATGGCGACGGCAGCCTTGGTGGAAGGCTTCTCGAAGCCGTAGTCGTCGACGAGCACGAGCTCGCCATCGGCCAGCTTGGCGGACAGCGCGGAGCGCATAGCCAGCTTGACCTCCTTGTTGTTCATACGCTTAGCGTAGGAACGGGGCTTGGGGGCGAAGACAACGCCACCGTGACGCCACTGGGCAGCACGGATGGAACCCTGGCGGGCACGGCCGGTGCGCTTCTGACGCCAAGGCTTCTTGCCGCCACCGGAAACCTCAGAGCGACCCTTAGCAGACTGGGTGCCCTGACGCCAAGAGGCCATCTGGCACTTGACGATGTGGTGCATAACGTGGATGTTCGGCTCGATGCCGTACACCTCAGCGGCGAGCTCGGCCTCGGCGACCTTCTTGCCCTCGCTGTTCTTTACTTCAAACTTTGCCATTTAAGTGTTCTCCTTGGTATGACGCTGGGCTAAATGGGCTGGGCCCTTAGGCCATACGGATGGCGACGAGACCATTCTTGGCACCCGGGACAGCGCCCTTGACCAAGATGAGGTTCTGCTCGGCATCGATGCGGACAACGGAAAGGTTCTTGACGGTAACGCGCTCGTTACCCATGTGACCGGCCATCTTGACGCCCTTGAGGACGCGCGCAGGATAGGCGCACTGACCGATAGAACCGGGGTGACGCTGGAAGTGAGAACCATGCGTCATAGGACCGCGGCGCTGACCCCAGCGCTTGATGCGACCCTGGAAGCCCTTACCCTTGGAGGTACCGATGACATCGACCTTCTCGACATCAGCGAAATCAGCGACGGTAACGACCTCGCCGACCTTGTGCTCCTCGCCGTTCTCGACGCGGACCTCACGAAGGAAGCGGACAGGCTCGACGCCAGCCTTGGCGAAGTGACCAGCCATGGGCTTGTTCACGTTCTTGGCCTTGATGTCGCCGAAACCGATCTGGACGGCGTCATAGCCGTCGGTTGCCTGAGTTTTAACCTGCGAGACAGCGCAGGGGCCAGCCTGGATGACCGTGACGGGAACGACGTTATCGTTCTCGTCCCAAACCTGGGTCATGCCAATCTTGCGGCCGAGAATCATGCTGATCAAGATATGATCCCAACTCTCGCGTGGTCTTGGGACAATGCGTACACCACCGAGCGTACGCCCCTAGAGGACCACTACTTACACGGCGTGCTCCCCAGCCTTGTATTTCGCCCGGACTACCTGACAACCCTATTAAGCAGGCATTTTGTCCAGCCAGAATACTCCCCTGGTTTCACACAGCTGTTTAGTATACACGGCTGCGGGCGTATCCATCGAGATTCATATTTCACTCACATTGTTTACGCAGGTAAAGTGCGTGGATGGCTCCCGAGCACGGCGGAGGGCCGGTGAAATATATTAAGGTCCCTGCTCTACAGTCCTGCGCAAGACGGAGAGCACATTAAGTGCTCTCCTTTGCGTGCGGAACTCGCGATGCCCTTAATATATTTCACCGGCCCTCCGCCGTGCTCGGGAGACGACACGTTGATGTCTGCTTAACTCTGCTCGCTCAGGCTAATGACTTTGTTGGGGATCCACTATTTGTTGGAGGGTGAACTTGCATTGATGTGGTTCGCCTTCTGCTTGTGGCGTGAACTCTTCAAAATCAAAAATCATGATGGCGCAGTTGGGAAGTTTTGCTGGGAGTTTGAAGTCCTCTGGAGCGGCGGCTTTGATGAATTGGCGGCTGGCGCTGCCGTGGCTTACTGCTAGGAGGGTTTCGATGCCCTTGGCGCCCATGAGATTGGTGAGGGTGGCTACCATGCGCTCCTGCAGGGCATGACTTCCTTCTCCTCCGAAGGGGACCAGGTCCTCGCCCGGGTCCCAGACGTCGGTGGGCAGGGCGTCGTGGGGGCCTTCTTCGAAGGTGCCGTAGCTGCGCTCGATGATGCCTTCGCAGGGCTCGACTGCAGCGTCCTGGCCAAGGAGTTCGGTAGCGACGAGCTGAGCTGTGTCCATGGCCCGGCCTAAGGGCGAAGAGACCACTTTGTCTGGAACGACGCCGTGGTCCTTGAGCCATGCGGCTGCCATTCCCGCTTGTTTGCGGCCCAGGTCGGTCAACGGAGAATCACAGCGGCCCTGGACCAGCTTTTTGACGTTGAACTCAGTTTGACCGTGGCGGAGTAGATATAGCTTCTTCATGCTCTCCCCTTCTGCATCAGTTGCTTTATCGGCTCGGCCCTACTCGTGGGTATGGCCGACATAGTCTTCGTCGATCGTGATCTTGGCAATCGACTTGGGATATTCCGATTCGACCCTCTGGGCCAACGCGTTTTTGAGCTCATCGGCTCCCATGCCCAAATCCGAGGGTCGCACGCAGTCAAAAATCACATTGGTGTGCGTGGGGCCCGGTACGCAACGCAAGTCGTGAATCGAAAGGCGGCCATCAATCTCCTGAGCCATGGCGTTGATGCGCAGGCGCATGCTCGCCACATTTGAATTGTCGGTCACGATGGGGTCGTAATGGAGCGTGACGATCATGCCGTCTTCGTTTCTAAACGACTGCTCGATGTTATCGAGCGTGTCGTGACTTTCCAGCGGGCTTGCCTCGGCTGCCATCTCAGCGTGAGCGCTTGCGAACTTCCTGCCCGGGCCGTAATCGTGGACCATCAGGTCGTGGACGCCCAAGACGCCGGGGTAGCTCATGATCTTGTCTCGAATGTGCTTGACCAACTTGGGGTCGGGCGCCTGGCCCAAAAGCGGGCTCACCGTATCTTGAATAAGTTCAAAGCCGCTCCAGCCAATATAGGCGCCAACGGCAAGGCCGACCCATGCGTCAAGATTGATGTGCGTCACCTGCGAAACAATTGCGCACGCTAACACGGTGCCTGTGGCAAGGACATCGTTCTTGGAATCCTGAGCGGTCGCATGCAGTGTCTCGGACTCAATGCGATCGCCGAGCTTTTGGTTGAGGGCCGCCATCCACAGCTTTACGACCATCGAAAGCACTAAAACTGCCACCAGGGCAAGTGAGAACTCGACAGGTTCGGGGTTGACAATTCGCTCAACCGACGACTTCACCAGCTCAACACCAATCAGCAGCACGAGCGCTGCCACGACCAGACCCGAGAGATACTCGTAGCGGCCATGGCCGTAAGGATGCTCGGGGTCTGCTGGCTTGCCCGCCAGCTTAAAGCCCAGCACGCTCACGATGTTCGAGCTGGCGTCGGACAGGTTGTTCATGGCATCCGCCACGATCGAAACCGATCCCGACAGCACACCGATTGCGCCCTTCGCAGCGCAAAGTGCCACATTGGCAAGAATGCACACCATGCCCGTCAACGTGCCCACACGTGCACGGTCGCCCTGCGCACGACGAACAATCCACTCAACCATCTATATCCGCCCCCACGGTACTACCTATATATCTATTGCTCAAACGGATTGTAGTGTAGCCACTTTGCCCCACAGATACAAAAAGGCCGCAACCCACACGGGCCACGACCTTGGAACATGACAAAGAAATTGCCCTTTGTCGCACGGGTTTATGCGCTTGCTTCGGCCACGCTCTTCGAGGTTTCGGGTGAATCAGCTCCGTCCCCCGTCGTCTGCCCCTTCGCCGGCACCACGCCAAAGCAGTAGCTCAGCGCCGCAGACACCGCAAATGCCACACTGCCGGCAACGCAGCACCACAGCAGGTTCGAGATGCCGCCCGTGGCAAAGCCAATGACCATGAGGACATTCGTCATGCCGATGGTATAAGCCGTAACGTGGCCTACGGCCGCAACAAGGCCTCCGACGGCGCCGCCAACGGCCATGCACGTCAGACACCTGCCATATTTAAAGCCGCATCCGTACAGCGCTGGCTCGCTTACGCCGCCAAGAATACCCGAGATTGAATAGCCCAGCATGAGCGCCTTCTCGTCCTTATCCGCAACGCGGAGCGACGCGCCAAAGGGCATACCCCAAACGGCGAACGTTGCCATCGTCGCGGCGATCAGGATGCACGAATCCGTTCCCACACTCATAAACTGCGCATAGGCGAGCGATAGGACAACGTTGCTGACGCCCGCGATCTTAAGAAACTCCCAGCCCGCGGCAAGCCCCATGAGCGTGAGCAGCGACACGATGCCACCGGAATTGCCAAGCATAAACATAAGCTGTCCCAACAGCATGCCCAGATAGCTGCCTGCCGGCGCCGTAACACACAGCGACACCGGAACCATGACAAGCATGGTTGCAAACGGTACAAAAGAAAACGCCACAGCCTGAGGGATAGTGCGCTTAAAGAAACGCTCCACCTGCCATTGCACGGGCACCGAGATGAGAACCGGAATAACAGTCGTCGTGTAATCGTTGACCGGCGCGGGAAGTAGACCATACACGAAAGTCATCGATGCCCCCGTCGTCGATGCGGCATCAACGAGCTTAAGCAGATCGGGCACAATCAATACGCCGCCCAGCATCATGCCCAGCTGCTCCGAGCAACCGAGCTGGCGGGCAGCGGCCCAACCAAGATAGATGGGCAAAAAGTAATAGCCAGCGTTATACAGCCAGCTGTAAAACAGGCGATAGATTTCGGAATCGGCAGGCCATAGACCAAGCATGCCTTCGCCCATAATGACGGCAACGGTGCGGAACAGCGCCGCGCAGACAATAAACGGCAACGCCGACATCATGCTTTTGGACAGATAGTCCACCACGGCCATGGCGTTTGATGAAACCGTCGTTGTAAACGAGGTGTTAGAAACTTGTGACATGGAACGCCTTTCCCAATGTGACATGCGGACTGTCCCTTTGTCACATCGTGCGGTACTGACCGATTGCGCGGTACTTTTCGTAGCGGAGGTTTGTGAGGGTCGCGTCGTCGAGCTGCCCAAGCGTATCGAAGGCATCAAATGCCGAGGACATGACGACACCGGCGATCTCCTCATGCGACAGGCCCCTATCGTCAACAATGCCGTCGATGATGCCGAACGCCAACAGATCGGGGGCCGTGAGCTTAAGCGCCTCGGCGGCCTCATTCGCGCGCTCGGTATCCTTCCACAGGATCGACGCACAGGCCTCGGGGCTCACGACCGAATAGGCCGAGCTCGAGAGCATCAGGATGCGGTCGGCCACGGACAGCGCCAGCGCGCCACCAGAGCCGCCCTCGCCTGTCACCACCGAGACAATCGGCGTCTTAAGGCCGCTCATCTCCATGAGATTCTGGGCAATCGCCTCGCCCTGGCCGCGCTCCTCGGCACCGATGCCGCAAAACGCGCCCGAAGTATCAATCAGGCACAGAACCGGCCGACCAAATTTCTCGGCTTGGTGCATCAGGCGACGTGCCTTGCGGTAGCCCTCGGGATGTGCCATACCAAAGTTGCGACGCATGCGCTCTTTGGTCGTGGTACCGCGCTCGATGGCGATAACCGTCACGGGTCGCCCGTCTTTCCAGCCGATGCCGCCCACCACGGCAGCATCGTCGCCAAAGTAGCGGTCGCCGTGCAGCTCTACGAATCCGTCGAGACCCAACGAGATCATCTCGCCTGCCGTGGCGCGGTTCGCCGAGCGAGTCTGTTTGACGATTTCGAGCGCGCTTTTTGGTGCGGCCGAGCGCTTAAACAAGTGTCCCAGCTTTTTGTCGCGACGACCCGTATGCACGATCTCATGCGGTGCCCCCAGGCCGGGCGCGTGCCCTTCGTGCAGCGCCAGCAGCTCGCCTACCGTGAGCGCAATCTCACCACGCGGAACAACGGCATCGCAAAAGCCGTGCTCCAGCAAAAACTCGGAACGCTGGAATCCCTTGGGCAGACGCTTGTGCATGTTCTGCTCGATCACGCGCGGGCCGGCAAATGCCGTCAGGGCATCGGGCTCGGCCAGGATAATGTCGCCCTCCATGGCAAAGCTCGCGGTTACACCTCCGGTCGTGGGATCGGTGAGCACCGTGATATACAGGCCGCCCGCCTCGCTGTGGCGCCTAACCGCCGCAGAAATCTTGGCCATCTGCATGAGCGAGGTCACGCCCTCCTGCATGCGGGCGCCGCCCGATACGGTAAAGCCAACGACCGGCAGCCCCAACTCGGCCGCGCGCTCAAAGACACGACAGATCTTCTCGCCCACCACGGAGCCCATTGAGCCCATCATAAAGTTGGCATCCATAAAGAAGAGCGCGGTATCGCAGCCGCAGATTTTGCCCCTGCCGCACACAACGGCATCGCGCTCGCCCGAACGCTCGCTCACGCTCTTAAGCTTGTCGGCATAACCGGGAAACGAGAGGAAGTCCTTCGACGCCAGATTGGCATCCCATTCCTCAAAGGTACCCGCGTCGACCGTCATGCGCATGCGCGCGCGACCGCTCACGCGAAAGTGTTTGCCGCAACGAGGGCAGACCTCGAGGTTGTCGTGCAGGCGCGCCTCATCGATCACACGGCGGCACTCCGGGCATTTGACAAACACGTGGCGCGCGGGGAACTCGGCGCACGACTCGGTTATCGGCCCCTCAAGGACATTGACCGTCTTCGCTTTTCTATTCATCAGCATAGAGATGCCCCATCAGATCGGTGTGATACATGCCCGACAAAAACTCGTCGTTTGCCAGCACGTCGAGCTGAAGCTCGCTATTTTCGCTCACGCCCTCAATCACGAGCTCGCCCAGGGCCGAGCGCATCTTGCGAATGGCGCCGTCACGCGTGGGCGCACACACGATGAGCTTGCCGAGCATGGAGTCGTAGTACGGCGGAACTGTCGCACCGGTGAACATGGCCGAATCCCAGCGCACGCGCGGACCACCCGGTACACGCAACGCGGTGACCGTTCCGCATGACGGCAGAAAGTCCGGCGTTTCGGCATTGATGCGGCACTCCATGGCGTGGTTGCGGACCGGCATGTCCTCCTGCTCAAAGGGCAAAGGCTGGCCGGCCGCCACGCGCAGCTGCCACTTGACCAAGTCGGTATCGGTCACAAACTCCGTAACCGGATGCTCCACCTGCAAGCGCGTGTTCATTTCCATAAAGTAGAAATTGCCGTCGTCCGAATACAGGAACTCGATGGTACCGGCTCCTTCGTAGCCGACGGCACGAGCCAGGTCACGCGCCGCCTTGTGCATGCGAGCACGAATGTCGTCGTGTCCGTCGAGGCACGGCGCGGGGCTCTCCTCGATCAGCTTTTGGTTGCGACGCTGCACCGAGCACTCGCGCTCGCCGAGCGAAAACACATGGCCCTGCTTATCGGCCATAATCTGCACCTCAACGTGGTGGGCCGGCGCGACGAACTTCTCCATGTAGCACTCGCCGTCGCCAAAAACGGCCTCGCCCTCGGCACGCGCCTCGATGAACGCCTTTGCCGCGTCTTCCACGCACTCGACCTTGCGAATGCCGCGACCGCCGCCACCTGCACGCGCCTTGATGAGCACGGGGCAGCCAATGCGCTCGGCCTCGGCCGTTGCTTCCTCGGGACTTTTGAGCAAATCGCAGCCCGGCACGATGGGTACGCCCGCCGCGGCAGCCGTTCGGCGTGCGGCATCCTTGTCGCCCATGCTGTCGATGACCTCGGCCGAGGGACCGACAAACGCTAGACCATACTTGTCGCAGTCGCGCACGAAGCTCGCCTTCTCGGAAAAGAAACCGTAGCCAGGATGGATCGCCTTTGCCCCCGACTTCACGGCACAGGTGAGCACGGCATCGTCGTTGAGGTAGCTCTCGGCAAGACGCGGGCCGCCGATGCAATACGCCTCGTCGGCAAGCTGCACGTGCAGCGCGTCCGCATCGGCCGTGGAATAAACGGCGACGGTCTTGATGCCCATATCGCGGCACGCGCGGATAACACGGACCGCGACTTCGCCGCGGTTGGCGATGAGCACTTTGTCGAACATGAAGCCTTCCTTAACTTTCGTGCATGAGTGCAAAAGACATATCGGCGCGGCAGCAAACCTCACCGTTGACGCTCGCGGTACCCGTCGCAAAGCGGAACGGCCCGCGCGCACGCGTGATGGTGCACACCAGATCAACCGTGTCGCCCGGGCGCACCGGACGCTTAAAGCGCACCTTATCGAGGCTCGTATAGAACGGCGTCGCGCCGCGCGCCTCCTCGTCGCCCATCAGCAGCACGCAACAGTTTTGGGCGAGCATCTCGCACTGAATCACGCCGGGGACTACCGGGTTTCCCGGAAAATGCCCCTGCAAAAAGTGCTCGTCGCCCGTAATCGTGATCTTGCCGTGGGCCTCGTCGCCCACCAGCTCGGCCTCGTCGAGCAAAAGCATCGGTTCGCGATGCGGCAACAGCTTCTTGAGCTCTTCTTTGTTCATGGACATCACCTATCCGATCCTCATAAGGCAACTGCCGAACTCCACGAGGTCGCCGTCGGCCACGCAGATCTCGAGCACCTCGCCGTCTGCCTCGGCCGTCACCTCGTTGAGAACCTTCATGGCCTCGATGATGCAGAGGGTCTCACCGGCCTTGACCTTGGAGCCCACGTGCACAAACGGCTCGTCGCCCGGCGCCGGGGCAGCATAGAAAACGCCGACCATGGGAGCGGTCACCTCGGTGCCCTTGGGCTCCGGTGCGGCGGCAGGCATGGCGACAGGAGCCACCGCCGGAGCAGTCACGGCACCCGGCATAGGCATGGGCACGGCAACCGGCTGCGCGGCGCTCGCGCGCTCGAGTTCGACCGCGGTGCCATCGGGCTCCTCAACGCGTACGCGCGTGAGGCCGCGGTCCTCCATAACATCGGCTATCTCGGCAAGTCTTTTGGAATCCATGCTCTAGCTCCTCGTATATCTACGCAGCGCGATGGCGGCGTTGTGCCCGCCAAAGCCCAGGTTTGTCGAAAGCGCCCAGGTAAGGTCGGCGCGAACCGCGCGATTGGGCGTGTAGTCAAGATCGCAGGCGGGATCGGGCGTGTGGTAGTTAATGGTCGGCGGCACCACGCCCTGCTCGAGCGCCATGGCGCAGGCCATGACCTCGATGGCACCCGTGGCACCGATCATGTGGCCGGTCATCGACTTAGTCGACGAGACGTGCGCGGCGCGTGCCGCGTCCTCGCCGAGCGCACGCTTTATGCCCGCCGTCTCGGACGAATCGTTGAGCTTGGTCGAGGTGCCGTGAGCGTTGATGTAGAGGCCCTCGGAAGGCTTAACGTCGCCCTCGGCCACCGCCAGCGATATCGCACGGGCAATGCCGGCAGCCTCGGGATCGGGGCTCGTGATGTGATAGGCATCATCGGTGTTGCCGTAGCCCACGACCTCGGCATAAATGTGCGCACCGCGCGCCTGCGCATGTTCCATGCTCTCGAGCACGAGCACGCAGGCGCCCTCGCCCATCACAAAGCCGTCGCGATTCGCATCGAACGGACGACAAGCCGTCGCAGGATCGGGATTGGTAGTGAGTGCACGGCAGGACGTAAAGCCCGCAACGGCATCGGGGATGATGGCCGCCTCGGCACCGCCGGCGAGAATCGCGTCGGCATAGCCGTGCTTAATAGCGCGGAACGCCTCGCCCACGGCATGGGCCGAGGTCGCGCACGCAGTCACGACTGGCAGGGTCGGTCCCTTTGCCTTGTGACGGATTGCGATATTGCCCGATGCCATGTTGGGGATCATCATCGCGATCATGTAAGGCGATGCGCGGCGGGGCCCACGGTCGGCAATCGTATGGACGTTGTCGACGAGCGTCTGCATGCCGCCCACGCCTGAACCCACGTAGACGCCCAGGCGCTCGCGATCGATGGCGCCTTCGACATCAAAGCCCGCATCGTGCATGGCCTCGTCCGACGCCGCCAGTGCAAACTGAACGCAGGGGTCGAGGTGCTTGGCATCGTGCTTACCAAAGTAGTCGTTGCCGTCAAAGCCCTTGACCTCGGCCGCCACCTTGACGGCAAACGCATCCGTATCGAAGTGCGTAATCGGGCCGATACCGCACGCGCCGGCGCACATAGCCGCCCAAGTGGCAAGCGCCGTGTTGCCGAGCGGCGATACGGCACCGATGCCGGTGATTGCAACTCTCTGTTCCATCATGGTCTCCTCATCCAAGCCGTTCTTCGGCCCTGGTTTCTACATCGCCATTCCGCCGTCCACGCGTACAACCTCGCCCGTAATGTAGGAAGCCGCATCGCTCGCCAAAAAGCGCACCACGCCGGCCACTTCCTCGGGGCGCGCCATGCGCTTCAGGGGAATCTGCTCCTCGGTTGCCGCACGCACCTTCTCCGAGAGCTTTGACGTCATATCCGTCTCGACAAACCCGGGGGCGACCGCGTTCACTCGTACGCCGCGGGGCGCAAGCTCGCGCGCCACCGCCTTGGTAAGCCCTATCACGCCCGCCTTGGAGGCAGCGTAGTTGGCCTGTCCGGCGTTGCCCATCAGGCCCACGACCGAGCTCATGTTGACGACGCAACCGCCGCGCTGGCGCATAAAGGTCTTGGTGAGCGCGCGCGTCATATTGAATGTTCCCTTGAGATTGACATCGAGCACGCGATCGAAGGCGTCATCGCCCATGCGCATGAGCAGACCGTCGCGCGTTATGCCGGCGTTGTTGACGAGCGCCCAAATGGAGCCAAAGTCGTTGAAGACCGCTTCCACGCACGCGTTGACGGCAGCGGGGTCGGCCACATCGCATCGATATGCGCGCGCCGTGGCGCCAACCGCCTCACAGGCTTCGCACGTTTCGCGCGCCGCATCGACGCTACCGGCATAGACGACGGCGATATCAAAGCCGTCCTCCGCCAGACCGACAGCGCAGGCACGGCCGATACCCCGCGAGCCGCCCGTGATCAGCGCCACACGGCGCGATCCGTCGCGCCCGAGCGCGCCGTTGTTTAAATTGCCCATGTCATTCCTTTCGGGTTACAGCCCTGTGGACTATGCGAGCTCGTCGGCAATAGCTGCGGCCTGCTTGGCCGTTTCGCATGAATACGCACGAACGTCGCTCAACGTACGCTTGACCAGGCCCGACAGCGTTTTGCCGGGGCCGACCTCAATAAACGTGTCGATGCCTTGATCCTGCAGAGCATGCAGCGTGTCGACCCAGCGCACGGCATGACTCACCTGGTTGGCCAGCACCTCCGATGCCGCCTGCGGGTCGGCCGGATAGGGAGCCGCCGTCATATTTGCCATGACCGGAATCAGCAAAGGGGACGGGGCGTGCCCGGCTTGGATATACGTCGCCAGCCCCTCAGTCGCCTCGGCCATATAGGGGCTATGGAATGCACCCGACACCGCGACCTTCATGGCGCGACCGCCAGCCTCTTTTACCAGGGCGTCGAGGTTCTGCAACGCATCGGGCGCTCCGGCCACAACCGTCTGCTGGGGACTGTTGTAGTTGACCGGCCAGCAGTCCTCGCCGGCCTGTTTTGCCAGGCCCTCGACTTGCACCGCATCGAGCTTGATGACGGCGCGCATGCCGCCCGGATGGCGCTCGGCAGCCGCGGCCATCAGCGCCGCGCGCTCGCACACGAGCTCAAAGCCCGCTCGCGTATCGAATACCCCCGCAAAGGTGAGCGCGGCGACCTCGCCCAGCGAGAATCCCGCACAGGCGGCAGGCACCACGCCGCGCTCACGCAGGGCGATAGCCGCTGCCAGGTCGTGAACGAACACGCACGGCTGCGTGTTCTCGGTCTGCGAGAGCTCCTCCCTGGAGGCGCTCCGGCACTGCTCGCTCGTCCCCGGGCGCACCTCGTCGGCAATGGCGAACACCTCGGCGGCCGCCGGCGATGCCTCGATCAGGTCGACGCCCATCGCGGGGTGTTGGGCACCCTGGCCGGCAAACAGAAACGCTACGCTACCCATGCGGACGCACCCTTCAGGACGCGCACGGCGCCATCGACCAGATCGTCAACGATTTCACGCGCGCTCTGGCGTTCGTTGACCATTCCGGCAATCTGTCCGCACAAATACGAACCCTCTTCGTAATTACCGTCCTTTGCGGCTTTACGAAGCGCGCCCGTGCCCATGGCCCCGAGCTCCTCGGGGCTTGCGCCAGCCGCCTCGTTCTTGGCATACGCGTTGGTGAAGGGACTCTTGAGGGCGCGAACCGGATGTCCCGTCGAGCGACCGGTCGCACGCGTCGACGTGTCGCCTGCCTTGAGCACCAACTCTTTGTACTGTTCGGATACGGTGCACTCGTTTGCGACCAGAAAGCGTGTTCCCACCTGGACTCCGGCAGCGCCGAGCATAAAGGCGGCCGCTACACCGCGGCCATCGGCGATGCCGCCAGCCGCAACCACGGGAATATCGACCGCATCGACAACCTGCGGCACCAGTGCCATCGTCGAGGTCTCGCCAATATGGCCGCCTGATTCGGTACCCTCGGCAACCACGGCAGTGGCTCCGCGACGCGCCACGAGACGCGCCAGCGCCACAGATGCAACAACCGGGATGACCTTGATGCCCGCCTCGTTCCACGCCTTCATGTACTTGGTGGGATTGCCGGCACCCGTCACGACGACCGGCACCCGCTCGTCAATCACGACCCGCGCGACCTCGTCGGCAAACGGGCTCATGAGCATAACGTTGACGCCAAAGGGCTTATCCGTCCTGGCGCGCAGCTCGTGAATCTGATCGCGCAGCCAGTTAGCGTCGGCGTTCATGGCCGCGATAATCCCTAAGCCGCCCGCCTCGGACACGGCAGATGCCAGCGAGGCGTCGGCAATCCAGGCCATACCGCCCTGGAACACGGGCTTTTCGATGCCGAGTAGATCGCAGAGAGGAGACTTGAGCATCACTACTTCTCCAATGCCGCCTCGACCGTATCGGCGAACTCGCCGACCGTCTTGGGGTTCTCCTCGGTATCGAGCTGGATGCCAAACTCATCCTCGACGGCGACGAGGATCTCGACGGTGCCCAGGCTGTCGAGACCAATCTCCTCGAGCGTGGACTCGGGCTTCATCTCGACGTCGTCAAGACCGGCGGTCTCGCGGATAACATCGCAAACGCGCTCGAAGGTCTTCTGATCTGCCATGGTAGTTCTCCTTTGTTTGTGCCCTAGGGGCGTTTTTATTTCCTATGTGCGACTACTTCCAACGAAGCAGATAGCCACCTATATCCAGGCCGGCGCCAAATCCAACGAGGGCGATGGTGTCGCCCGCATTCAGTGCGTTGGTGCGCGCCAGCCGATCAAGCGCAAAGGGAATGCATGCGCTCGAAATGTTGCCGGTCTCGCGCAGCGTTCGAACCACGCGCTTGTCTGGCACACCGAGGCGCTTGACCGCCTGACTCAGGATTCGTTCGTTAGCCTGATGGAATACAAAATGGTCGATGTCCTCGACCGAAATGCCCGCATCGCTCGCAAGCTTATGGACCGTGTCGCAAATCGCGTTGACGCCGAACTTGAACACGCGGCGGCCATTCATGGACAGCACGCTCTCGCTATCTGCGGAGGCCTTAAACGGCGAGGTGCCGACCAGACCGGGAACGCACAACGTCTTGACGTCGGGCGCCGTCGAAAGCTCAACGGCAAGGGGGCTGTCTCCCCCAGCCTCAATCACCGCGGCGCCTGCCCCATCGCCAAAGAGCACACAGGTGGCGCGGTCGGTCCAGTCGAGCGCGCGCGTCATCTGCTCGGCGGCAACGACAAGCACATGCTTGGCTCGTCCTCGGGCGATATAGCCCTCGGCAACATCGAGCGCAAATACGAAGCCGGCGCAGGCAGCCGAGACATCGAAGGCAGGGCACGTCGCGCCCAGTCGCTCAGCAACGGCACACGCCTCGGCGGGAACAAGGTGGTCACCCGTCGTCGTCGAGCAGACAATCAAATCCAGCTGGCTCGCGTCGATTCCGGGCACCCGGAGTGCCCGCTCGCTCGCCGCTACGGCAAGGTCGTCAAGTGACTCGGTGGTGCATACATGGCGGCTCTTGATACCCGTGCGGGTAAAAATCCACTCATCCGAGGTATCGAGGAACTCGGACAGCTCGTCATTGGAAACACTGCGCTTAGGAAGCGCCGAGCCTGTTCCAAGAATCGTGAAACCCATCACTAACCTCCTTTGAGTTGTTGACGTGTTTACATCGACCAAGAGAGGATAGCGCATTTCAGTCGTTGTTAACGTGTTAACATTAAATTGTCCAAATGCAACAAAGGCTTCACATTGTGTCTCTCTCGACACCATTGCGTTATTCACTTATTCATTAAGGAGGTAGCAGCCGTTATGGATGCCAAATTAACGATAGTCGACGTAACCGGATCGACCAACGATGACCTGCTCGAAGCAGGAAAACAGGGAGCGCCGCACGGCACAGGACTTGCCGCCCGGGCTCAGACAGCAGGACGCGGCCGGCGCGGCCACAAGTGGGATTCAACCGCCGGCAACCTATTGCTTTCGATTGTCCTGCGTCCATGCGTTAATCCTGCGAAGTACTCTGGTCTTGCTGCCGTCAGCGGCCTAGCGGTGCTCGAGGCGCTCGAAAAACAGGGTCTTGCAAACGAGATTGGCCTCAAATGGCCCAACGACTTGGTCGCTCGAGGGCGCAAACTTGGCGGCATCTTAGTCGAGGCAGCACGCGATAACGAAGGCAAACCCTTCGCCGTCTGCGGCATTGGCGTCAATGTGAACTATGTGCCCTCGGAGGTTCCCGATGGCGGGCTGGCGGCAATCGGCCTCTCGGATCTCAACAAGAATGTTCCCACGGTCGATACGCTGCTCGATGCGGTCTACCATGCGGTCGTTGAGGGTGTAGACACTTGGGAGAAGTGCCTTAATACAATGGAGAGTAGCGTCGGCCCGCTTGCGCCCATCCTCGATGATTATGTCGCCCGCCTCAATTGGATTGGGAACCACGTAATTGCCCGCTCCCCCGCTGGAGAAGAGCTGGCACGCGGTATCTTTAAAACCGTCGATGCCTTTGGTCGCGCGTGTATCGAAACGGAAGACGACTTGCGATCCTTCCATTTTGAGGAGGCATCGCTGCGCCCCTTGAGCGAATAGGACGCCGCAGCCACCTACTCGGCAGCATTGCCCGGCAGTCCAAACCATCATTTGAAACAAAAGAGCCCCGCTACCAACATGGCAGCGGGGCTCTGTAAGCTATGAGCGATATCGCTTAGAGCTTGATGTCGATGTCGACGCCAGCGGGGAGGTCGAGACGCATGAGCGAATCAACGGTGCCCGAGGTGGGGTCGAGGATGTCGATGAGACGCTTGTGGGTGCGCATCTCGAACTGCTCACGGGAGTCCTTGTTCACGTGCGGCGAGCGGATAACCGTGTACAGGTTGCGCTCGGTGGGCAGGGGGACAGGACCGGAAACGCGAGCGCCGGTCTTCTGAGCGGTCTCGACGATGAGCTTCGCGGACTGATCGACGACCTCGTGATCATAGCCCTTGAGGCGAATGCGGATCTTCTGGGTAGCCAACTTAAACCTCCAAAGAGTGCGAGAGATGCTCTCGCGGATTACGTAACAGGGAGCTCGAACTTAGGCGTTCTTGCTCATGACCTCGTCCACGATGGACTTGGGCGCGGGCTCATAAGAGTCGAACTGCATCGTGTAGGATGCACGGCCCTGGGTCTGGGAGCGAAGGTCGGTAGCGTAACCGAACATCTCGCCCAGCGGCACCTTGGCACGGATGAGCTTGCTGTTCTTGCGATCCTCCATGCCCTCGATCTTGCCGCGGCGACCGGAGAGGTTGCCCATAACGTCGCCCATGTACTGCTCGGGGGTCTCGACCTCGACAGCCATGATCGGCTCGAGCAGCTGCGGGTCGGACTTCTTGAGGGCGTCCTTGATAGCCATGGAACCGGCGATCTTAAAGGCGGCCTCGGAGGAGTCGACCTCGTGGTAAGAACCGTCGAACAGGGTGACCTTGACGTCGAGGACCGGGAAGCCGGCGATAACACCGGTGTTCAGGGCCTCCTGGATGCCCTTGTCGATGGACGGGATGTACTCCTTGGGCACGACGCCGCCGACGATAGCGTTGACGAACTCGTAGCCGAAGCCCTCCTCCATCTTCTCGAGCTTGATGACGGCGTGGCCGTACTGACCGCGACCACCGGACTGACGGACGAACTTGCCCTCAGCCTTCTCGACGTCGTGACCAGCGGTCTCGCGGTAGGCGACCTGGGGCTTACCGACGTTAGCGTCAACCTTGAACTCACGGAGCAGACGGTCGACGATGATCTCGAGGTGCAGTTCGCCCATGCCGGCGATGATGGTCTGGCCAGTCTCGTGGTTGGTGGACACCTGGAAGGTCGGGTCCTCCTCGGCGAGCTTGGTCAGGGCCAGGGACATCTTGTCCTGCTCGGCCTTGGTCTTGGGCTCGATGGCAACGTCGATAACGGGCTTGGCGAACTCGATCTTCTCGAGAACGATCTCCTTGCCCTCGGCGCACAGGGTGTCACCGGTGGTGGAGTTCTTGAAGCCGACGCAAGCGACGATGTCGCCGGCGGCAGCGTCGTCACGGTCGATACGCTCGGCGGCGTTCATCTCGAGGATGCGGCCGAGGCGCTCGCGCTGACCGTTGGAAGCGTTGACAACGTAGGAGCCGGACTCGGCACGGCCGGAGTAAACGCGGACGTAGGTGAGCTTACCGACGAACGGGTCGGTCATGATCTTGAAGACCAGGCCGGAGAAGGGCTCGTCGAAGGAAGGATGACGCTCGATCTCCTCACCGGTGTCCGGATCGGTACCGGTGACGGCCTCGACGTCGAGCGGGCTGGGCAGGTAGTCGACGACAGCGTCGAGCAGCTCCTGGACGCCCTTGTTCTTGTAGGCGGAGCCCACGAAGACGAGGTTAAGCTCGTTGGCCAGAACACCCTTGCGCAGAGCAGCCTTGAGCTCCTCGACGGTGAAGTCCTCCTCCATGAGGATCTTCTCCATGAGCTCGTCGTCAAAGCTGGCAGCAGCGTCGAGGAGCTCCTCGCGCTTGGTGGCAGCGATGTCGGCAAACTCAGCCGGGATCTCGTCCATCGGCTCGGGGTAGGTCATGCCCTTCTCGTCGGCCTTGAAGTCCCATGCAGTCATGGTGACGAGGTCGATGACGCCCCAGAAGTTGTCCTCGGCGCCCATCGGGACCTGAGCGGCCACGGCGTTGGCGTCGAGACGATCCTTCATGGTCTCGATAGCGTTGAAGAAGTCAGCGCCCACGCGGTCATACTTGTTGATGAAGGCGATGCGGGGGACGTTGAAGGTAGAAGCCTGACGCCAAACGGTCTCAGACTGGGGCTGAACGCCGGCAACGGCGTCGAAGACGGCGACAGCGCCATCGAGGACGCGCAGGCAGCGCTCGACCTCGGCGGTGAAGTCAACGTGGCCCGGGGTGTCGATGATCTGGATGCGGTAGTCCTTACCGTCCTTGTTCCAGAAGCACGTGGTAGCAGCGGAGGTAATGGTTACGCCGCGCTCCTGCTCCTGAACCATCCAGTCCATGGTGGCAGCGCCCTCATGGACCTCACCGATCTTGTGGGTCTTACCGGTGTAGTAAAGAATACGCTCGGTCGTGGTGGTCTTACCGGCATCGATGTGAGCCATGATGCCGATGTTACGGGTATCGGAAAGCTTGTACTTAGGCTTAGCCATGTTAGTTCCTTACCTTAACTTACCAACGATAGTGAGAGAACGCGCGGTTGGCCTCGGCCATCTTGAAGACGTCCTCACGCTTCTTGACGGAAGCGCCCAGGCCGTTGGAAGCGTCGAGGATCTCGTTGGCGAGACGCTCGGCCATGGTCTTCTCCTTGCGAGCGCGGGAGAAGTTGACGATCCAGCGGATACCCAGAGCGGTGGAACGACGGGAGTTGACCTCCATCGGGACCTGATAGGTAGCGCCACCGACACGCTTGGGCTTAACCTCGAGCGTGGGCTTGACGTTGTCCATAGCCTTCTTGAAGGTAGCGAGAGCGTCGCCACCCTCGGACTTCTCGGCAACGATCTCGAAAGCGGTGTAAACGATGCGCTCAGCGGTGGCCTTCTTGCCGTCAAGAAGGACCTTGTTGATGAGCTGAGTCACCAGGCGGTTGTTGTAAACGGCGTCAGGCTGAACCTCACGACGATTAGCTGCTGCACGACGCGGCATGTGAAATCTCCTTAAGTGTCTACCGTGCGGCGCTTAAGCGGCACACGGCGAAAGTATCAAAACGTTATCTGGCTTATTTGGCCTTGGGGCGCTTAGCACCGTACTTGGAACGGGCCTGCATACGGTTCTGGACCGGAGCAGCGTCGTAGGCGCCACGGATGACGTGATAACGGACACCAGGGAGGTCACGGACACGACCGCCGCGGACGAGCACGATGGAGTGCTCCTGCAGGTTGTGGCCCTCACCCGGGATGTAAGCAGTAACTTCGATGCCGTTGACAAGGCGAACACGGGCAACCTTACGAAGAGCCGAGTTCGGCTTCTTGGGGCTCGTGGTGAAGACACGGGTGCACACGCCGCGCTTCTGGGAGTTGTGCTGCAGAGCAGCGTTCTTGGACTTCTTGGGCACGGAACGACGGCCCTGGCGAACCAGCTGGTTAATAGTAGGCAAAGCGTACTCCTTCTCGAATGATTCCAGCTTTCTGTAAAGTGCAACGGCTTGAATCGAGGGGTCAGCATCCCCCTACGAAACACGCAGTTCGATAGGATACGTGGCGTTAGCTGTGACGTCAACAGACCACGCCGCCGGGCGTATCCCAAAATTGGCACATTTCCGCAAAGCCTACACAAAAGGAATCCCCTCCTGTGCGCTTGGGAGGATCCCCGGACCGGGCGGCCCAGGTTTTAAGTTTGCTGCTCTACAGTCCTGGCTCGCACGGAGGCCACATTAAGTGGCCTCCGGCTCGTGCGGAACTCGCGACAAACTTAACCCCTGTGCCGCCCGGCCCGGGAATCCGACGTGCTCGTTGGGGCAACGTTCCCTTCCAAATAGGGACAGGTTTATTATGGTCGGTTTTATCTGGGGAAACGTCGCACTCCAGCGTTGATCTGCTCTCATCTGTCGCATGGAAATCGGCGGCGTCTTCGGAAGTATATCGCTCGGTCTAACCGTCCATTTAATGCAAAATGGGCCGCCTCCCCTAATAGGAAGCGGCCCCAAATCTTACGAATAGACGATGGTAAAGGGTTCCGACGTTTCGGCGCCCCCTGTTGAAGTGCAGCGTGTGCCCTCAAGCGTTACTGAGACCACTTGGTCGACATCAATCAACTTCGTTGGCACCCAGATGTTCTCTCCGCTATTGCGCGTATAAGAAAAATATAAGTTGAACGCCCCTGCGTCGTCATCTTCGATAATCTGCTCCGATCCATCCTTGTAGGTAACCGTCAACTTCTTCGTGACTGCGTCAATGCCCAGATCATCGATGTGCGTCTGGATGGAAAACGGGCTGATCTCGAGAGGCGTGTCATCGGAGCGGAGTTCCTTAGTATCGACGTACGCTCCAACGCTAAACTCGGGTGTCGATGCCTCGAACGGCTTCGCATCCTCTCCTTCGCCCTCGGTCCACGAGATATTCCAGGTGACCGCATGTTGAAAACCTCGCTCGCGATCCATAGAAGCAAAGTACATCGTGCCATTAATGACAGTATCGCTTGATGTGTCCTTATCAATGGTGCAGCGTGTATCAGCCCATTCCTCGCCGAAGTTCATGCTGGGTGTACCGATGCCTTGTTCTTCTTCACCATAGAGAACAAGTTCGCCTGTCTCTGCTGCCGGCTTGTAGTAGTTAACACCATTTGGATTGGACAGCGTAAACGTCACAGCACCGCAGCCGTTTTGGTCGATAGCCATATCATGAATGTCGAGTGTATAGCCGTTGCCCTCGACGGACAGATTGACCTTCTGTACTGAACCCTCCAAGCTTTGGGGCGCGATACCATCACCAAACTCTCTGGTGTAGGTATATTTAGTCCCCGACGAGCCACCTTGAGTCCAGGTAACGGACTCTCCGTTGCCATGGTTTCCCCAGGCAGAGGCAAAATAACTGGAATTGACAACAGCGTAGGCGACCCCTCCGGTCGCCAGCACTCCGGCAAGACATCCGATTACGGCAACATACAGAGGCTTCGCGTGACCCTTTCGGCGAAGCGGCTCGCCAGCAGCGGCATAAAGAACACGGTCAGCAAGATCGCTATCGGCTTGGACGGACTCGAAGGCCTGCTTGATCTGGTTGGATTTCACGGTCGCCCTCCTCTAGGATGAACTTGAGCTTCGATCTGCCGCGAGCTAAACGCGTTCGAACGGTCGCGGCTGGCACATGCAGTAACTCGGCAATTTCTGAAGTCGAGAAGCCCAGATAGTAATAGAGCACGATAGGAATACGGAATCGCTCCGGAAGTCGCATAACGTCTGACAGGACCGCCTTGGTCTCCTCCTGCGCCGTCGAAAGCGAATCGGCCAGATTCTCAATATCCTCCACGCGCCTCCACGGCTTTCGAAAGAGCGATTTGCATTCATTGATCGTGACCCGGATAAGCCATCGACGAAGATGCTCCCAGCTTTCAAATTGCGCATCGCTTTTGAGCAGTTTAAGAAAGACGTCTTGGGCAACATCGTCGGCATCGGCGCGATCGCGCAGGTACGTCAATGCGATCCGAAACACGACATCCCGGTGGTCTTCGACCGCCTGTCTAAAAGCTTGTTCTTCCATAATCACCTCCCGGTGACGCTGATGGTTCTTGATGAGGTCCTCACCATAGATACGCTTTGGCCGAACGAAATGTTTCAAATCCAAGCAGGAAAAACCTACCAAAATAAACCTGTCCCTTTTTGGCAAGGGATCAACGGAACGCAACAGGTTGAGCATACGCAAGCGAGCGGCCCCCAGAGCGTACAAGATGGCATGAAAAAGGCAGGGCATTGACCTTTTGGTCATGCCCTGCCTTTTGAATGACAGATTGTAGCTCTGGGGGCCGCGCAGCGACGGAGGTCGCCGCCGTTCGTTAGAACGGCGGAACTAATTACTCCTCGTCGTTGTCCTTGGCCTCTTCGGCGTCGTCGGTGTCCACGAGCTGATTGAGCAGCTCGTCGAGGGAAGCCATGTCCTCGTTGATCGCGCCGTTGGCGGGAGCCTTCTTGTCGTCGATCGGGGCGCCCAGGAGCTCCTCGTCGGCGTCGGCGTGATGCGTCGGAGCGGAGGTACCCAGCAGGATATCGTCCGGACCGTCGGGGCTAAAGACCATCTGCAGCAGCTGCGAGAGGTCTTCCTCGTCGGCAACGTCGTCGTTGTTCTCGAGGATGTAGAGCAGATCGTGGGCCTCGAGGCCGTCACGGAGCTCCTCGATCGCCTTGGCACCGATGCCATCGATGCGCAGCAGATCCTCCTCGGACTTGCCGACCAGGTCGCCGACCGTCTCGATGCCAACCTCGCTGAACTTGTTGGTCCAGCGCTGCGACACGCCCAGATCGTCGAACAGGTACAGACGAGCCTTCTCGGCGGAGATGGTGTGGCCGTTGCGGGTGAACGAACCGTCAGCACCGCCGAACTCGTCGTAGCCGGCCCAGTCGAGCTGCTGCGGGAGCTGCTCGTCCAGGTCCTTGAGCTCAACCGGAGCCCACTCGGGCAGCGACTTGGCGTTGGGCGAAGCCGGGCCGTCGATGTCCACGTAGCCGTCGGCCGTGCGATACGTCAGCTTGGCGTTAGCGTACGGCTTGAGGCCGGTACCAGCCGGGATCTTCTTACCGACGATGACGTTGGACTTAAGGTCGAGCAGGTGGTCGACCTTGCCCTCGATGGCAGCCTCGGTAAGGACACCGGCGGTGCGGATGAACGAAGCGCTCGACAGCCAGGAGTCGATGTTGGACGCGACCTTGAGCGTACCCAGGATGACGGGCTCGGCCACGGGAGCCTGACCGCCCAGACGGGCAACGCGCTCGACCTCGTCGGCGAACTCGTAGCGGTCGACGTACTGACCAAGCAGGTACTTGGAGTCGCCGGGGTTGGTGATCTGAACGCGACGCAGCATCTGACGTGCGAGCACCTCGATGTGCTTGTCGTTCAGGTCGACGCCCTGGCTGGTGTAGACGTCCTTAACGCTCTCGACGAAGGTGTGCATCGTCGACTCGATGTCGGTCAGCTTGCGCAGGTTGCGGAAGTTGACGAAGCCCTTGGTGATCTGGTCGCCGGCGCGAACCTCGCAGCCGTCCTCGATCTCGGGCATAAAGCGCACCGAAGCGGGGACGCGACGCTCGTCGAGGACACGGGTGTGATCCTCAGAGTCGGTGAGCGTCAGCACGTACTCGGACTTCTCGGGCTTAATCGAGAGGTGACCGGAGTACGGAGCCAGCTCGGCCTCGCGACCCAGGATCTTCTCGTTGACGTTGCCGACGATATCGAACATACGGCTGACCGTAGGCAGACCCTGCGTAATATCGTCGACGCCAGCGACGCCGCCGGAGTGAATGGTACGCATCGTAAGCTGCGTACCGGGCTCGCCGATGGACTGGGCGGCAATAATGCCGACCGCGGTACCGATGGCGACCGGACGACGGGTGGAAAGATCCCAGCCGTAGCACTTCTGGCACACGCCGTACTTGGAGCGGCAGGTGAGCAGCGCGCGGAGCTTGACCTTCTTGAGGCCCGCATCGACCATCTTCTGGATGTCGGCGACCTTCTCGATGTAGCCGTCCTGCTCAAAGAGCACGGTGCCATCGGGAGCCACGACGTCCTCAATGAAGCAACGGCCGACGAGGTCGGTGTTGAGGTCGGTGGTGCCGGGGATGATGAGGTTGTAGGTGACGCCCTCGTGCGTACCGCAGTCCTCCTCGCGGACGATGACGTCCTGGGCCACGTCGACCAGACGACGGGTCAGGTAACCAGAGTCCGAGGTGTGGGATGCGGTATCGACCAGGCCCTTACGGGCGCCGTAGGTCGAAATGAAGTACTCGAGCGGCAGCAGGCCCTCGCGGAAGTTCGCCTTAATGGGGAGGTCGATCGTCTCGCCGGACATGTCTGCCATCAGGCCACGCATGCCGCCGAGCTGACGCAGCTGGGTCTTAGAACCACGGGCGCCGGAGTCGGCCATCATGTACAGCGGGTTCTCCTCGTCGAACATGTCGAGCATGAGCGCTGCAACCTTATCGGTACAAGCGGTCCACTCGTTAACGACTTCGATGTGGCGCTCCGTCTCGTTGATGAAGCCCTCCTCGAAGTACTCGTTGATCTGGTCGACGTTGGCCTGGGCGCGGTCGAGCAGCTCCTGCTTCTCGGCAGGGATGAGAGCGTCCCACACCGAGATGGTGAGGCCGGCGCGGGTAGCGTAGTGGAAGCCGGAGTACTTGATGGCGTCGAGGATCGGGCCGACCTTGGCCTCGGGATAGCGATCGCAGCAGTCCGCAACCAGCTTGGCCACGTCGCCCTTGACCATCTTGTAGTTCATGAACTCATAGTCTTCGGGCAGGCACTGGCGGTTGAAGATAATGCGGCCGATAGAGGTCTCGAAGCGCGCGGTCTTGTTGCCGGTGACATCGTAGTCGGCAAACTCGTTCTTGCCGTTCTTGACGCGGAAGATACGGGTGCCGTCCTCGTTGATGACATTGGCGTTCTCGGCGGACACGCGGACCTGGATCTTGGCCTGCATGTCGACCTCGGAGCGGCAGTCATAGGCGTGCAGCGCGTCGTCGAAGCTCGAGAACACGTGGTTCTCGCCCGGCAGACCCTCGCGAACCTGGGTCAGGTAGTACACACCGATGATCATGTCCTGCGAGGGGATGTTGACCGGCTTGCCGGATGCCGGCGAGCGCAGGTTGTTCGCAGAGAGCATGAGCACGCGAGCCTCGGCCTGAGCCTGGCTGGACAGCGGCACGTGGACAGACATCTGGTCGCCGTCGAAGTCGGCGTTGAAGGGCGAGCAGACCAGCGGGTGCAGGTGGATAGCCTTGCCCTCGACTAGCACCGGCTCAAAGGCCTGGATGGACAGACGGTGCAGGGTCGGTGCGCGGTTGAGCAGCACGACGCGGCCGTCGATGACCTCTTCGAGGATGTCCCACACAAAAGTGGCGCCGCGGTCGATAGCGCGCTTGGCGCCCTTGATGTTCTCGACCTTGCCAAGCTCGACCAGGCGCTTCATGACGAAGGGCTTGAAGAGCTCCAGCGCCATGGTCTTGGGCAGACCGCACTGGTGCAGCAGCAGCTTGGGGTCGGTAACGATTACCGAACGGCCGGAGTAGTCGACACGCTTACCCAGCAGGTTCTGACGGAAACGACCCTGCTTGCCCTTGAGGGCCTCGGCGAGCGACTTGAGCGGGCGACCGCCACGGCCAGAGACCGGGCGACCACGACGGCCGTTGTCGAACAGGGCGTCCACGGACTCCTGGAGCATGCGCTTCTCGTTGTTCACGATGATCGCAGGGGCGTCCAGGTCGAGCAGGCGCTTGAGTCGGTTGTTACGGTTGATCACGCGACGGTACAGGTCGTTGAGGTCGGACGCGGCGAAGCGGCCGCCGTCGAGCTGGACCATCGGGCGCAGATCGGGCGGAATGACCGGGATGACATCCAGGATCATGTTCGCGGGGCTGTTGCCGCCCTTCAGGAAGGCGTCAACGACCTCGAGGCGCTTGACGGCCTTCTCGCGCTTCTGCTTCTGGGAGTCCTCGTCGGCGATGATGGCCTTGAGCTTCTCGGCCTCGGAAGGAAGGTCGATGGCAGCGAGCAGGTCGCGGACGGCCTCGGCACCCATACCACCCTTAAAGTACATGGAGTAGTAGCGGGTCATCTCACGGAACAGCGGCTCATCGGAGATAAGGTCGCGCTCGGAGAGCTTCATGAAGGCGTTGAAGGCGTCCGTGCGGAGCTGCTTCTCGTCCTTGCACTCTTCCTCGATGTCGACAATGCCAGAGGCGATCTCCTCGGGGGTCAGCGGCTCCTCGTCGGAGAACTCGTCAAAGTTCTCGGGGTCGCCCTGCTCCTTGAGGGACTCGATCTGGCGGGCGCACTCGGCATCGATCTCTTCCAGATCGGCGGCGAGCTCCTCGCGCAGGTCGTCAGCGTCGGCCTCGCGGGCCTCGTAGTCAACCTCGGTGATGATGTAGCTGGCAAAGTACAGAACCTTCTCGAGGTCCTTGGACTTGATGTCGAGCATACGGCTCATCGGGAAGCTCGTGGGGCTCTTGAAGTACCAGATGTGGGACACGGGAGCGGCGAGCTCGATGTGGCCCATGCGGTCGCGACGCACCTTGGCCGAGGTGACCTCGACGCCGCAGCGCTCGCAGACGATGCCCTTAAAGCGGATGCCCTTGTACTTGCCGCAGGAGCACTCCCAGTCCTTGGCGGGACCGAAGATCTTCTCGCAGAACAGGCCGTCCTTCTCGGGCTTGAGGGTACGGTAATTGATGGTCTCCGGCTTCTTGACCTCACCGTGCGACCAGGAACGGATCTGGTCGGCGGAGGCAAGGGAGATCTTTACCGAGTCAAAATCAGTAGCTTCGAAATCTGCCACAGTCAACTACTCCTTATCAGTGGTCGTGGCGGCGACAGCCTCGGGTGCCTCGGCGGTCTCGGCATCCTGGGCCTCGACGTCGGCGTCAACGCCGGCGAGCGCAGCCAGGTCGTCGAGAGCGGAGGTCTCCTCGGCGGTCACAGGGGCGGAGGCGTCCTCGTCAGCATCGTGCATGGGCTCGATGTCCAACGCGAGGGAACGGATCTCCTTGACGAGAACCTTGAAGGACTCGGGGATACCCGGGACCGGAACATTCTCGCCCTTGACGATGGACTCGTAGGTCTTGACGCGGCCCACGGTATCGTCGGACTTGACGGTCAGGATCTCCTGCAGGACGTTGGAAGCACCGTATGCGTACAGTGCCCAAACTTCCATCTCGCCGAAGCGCTGGCCGCCAAACTGGGCCTTGCCGCCCAGCGGCTGCTGGGTAACCAGGCTGTAAGGGCCGGTCGAACGAGCGTGGATCTTGTCGTCGACCATGTGGCCGAGCTTGAGGATGTAGGACGTACCCACGGTAATGGGCTCGCGGAACTCCTCACCGGTGCGGCCGTCGAACAGGCGGGTCTTGCCGCGCTCGTCAAGCTGGGTGACGAACTCGGGGCGCATGTGATCGCCAAAGGCAGCGGTGGCCTTGTTGAGCATGTTCTTGTTGGCACGACGGATGACCTCGGCGATCTCGTCCTCCTTGGCGCCGTCGAAGACGGGCGTCGCGGTAAAGAACGGGCCGGGGACGTACTTGTCGGAGTCGGCCTGCTCGGTATCCCAACCGCAGGCAGCAGCCCAGCCAAGGTGGCACTCGAGCAGCTGGCCGACGTTCATACGCGAAGGAACGCCCAGCGGGTTGAGGATAACGTCGATCGGGGTACCGTCAGCCATGTAGGGCATGTCCTCGACCGGCAGGACGTTACAGATAACGCCCTTGTTGCCGTGGCGGCCGGCGATCTTATCGCCCTGCTGGATCTTACGACGCTGGGCGACGTAGACGCGCACCTGCTCGTTGACGCCGGGGGCCAGGTCGTCGCCGTTCTCGCGGCTAAAGCGGACGACGTCGATGACGCGGCCGTAAGCGCCGTGAGGCATCTTAAGGGAGGTGTCGCGAACGTCGTGGGCCTTGGCACCGAAGATGGCGCGCAGCAGGCGCTCCTCGGCGGTCAGAGCGCTCTCGCCCTTAGGCGTGACCTTGCCGACCAGGATGTCGCCAGGGCCGACCTCGGCGCCGATGCGGATGATGCCGTCCTCGTCGAGGTTGGCAAGCATGTCCTCGGAGAGGTTCGGAATCTCGCGGGTGATCTCCTCGGGGCCGAGCTTGGTGTCGCGGGCGTCAATCTCGTGACGGGTGATATTGATGGTCGTCAGCAGGTCCTCGGCCACCAGGCGCTCGGACACGACGATACCGTCCTCGTAGTTAAAGCCTTCCCACGGCATGTATGCCACGGTGAGGTTCTGGCCCAGTGCGAGCTCGCCGTGATCGGTCGAAGGACCGTCGGCCAGAGGCTCGCCCTGCTCAACGGTATCACCGACGCGCACGAGCGGACGGTGGTTGATGCAGGTGGACTGGTTGGAGCGCTGATACTTGGCCAGGTGATACTCGTCCATGCCGCCGGCATGCTTGACGATAATCTTGGAAGCGTCGGCAAAGATGACCTCGCCGGCGTTCTTGGCCAAGGTGACCTCGCCAGAGTCCAGAGCGGCGCGACGCTCCATGCCGGTACCCACGTAGGGAGCGGCAGGGTGAACCAGCGGCACGGCCTGACGCTGCATGTTGGCGCCCATGAGCGTACGCTTGGCGTCGTCGTGCTCAAGGAACGGGATCAACGTGGCTGCGACGGAGAGCATCTGACGCGGCGAGACGTCCATGTAGTCGACGTCCTCGACGGGCACGTCGGCGGGAGCGCCGAAGGAGCCGTCGAAGTCGCGGGTACGGGCGATCACGCTATGCGGGCGGACAATCTTGCCCTCGGCATCGGTCGTGATGAACTCGTTGGTCTTGGGATCGAGCGGCGTGTTGGCCGGCGCGATGACGTGCTTCTCTTCCTCGTCAGCGGTCATCCAGTCGATCTGGTCGGTGGCAACGCCGTTCTCGACGCGACGGAACGGGGCCTCGATGAAGCCGTACTCGTTGACGCGGGCGTAGAGGGCGAGCGAGCCGATCAGGCCGATGTTGGGGCCTTCGGGGGTCTCAATCGGGCACATGCGGCTGTAGTGCGAGTTGTGAACGTCGCGGACGGCCGTCGGCACGTTGGTGCGTCGGCTGGAGCCCGACTTGTGGCCGGCAAGACCGCCAGGGCCGAGTGCGGACAGACGGCGCTTGTGGGTCAGACCGGTCAGGGGGTTCGCCTGGTCCATGAACTGCGAGAGCTGCGAGGAACCGAAGAACTCCTTGATGGAGGCCACGATCGGGCGGATGTTGATGAGCGACTGCGGGGTGATCTCGTCGATGTCCTGGGAGCTCATGCGCTCACGGACGACGCGCTCCATACGGCTCATGCCGATACGGAACTGGTTGGCGACGAGCTCGCCGACGGTGCGGATGCGGCGGTTGCCAAAGTGGTCGATGTCGTCGACCTTGAAGCCCTGCTCGCCGGCGGCGAGGGACAGCAGGTAGCGCAGCGTCGCGACGATATCCTCGTCGGTGAGCACCGTGACCTCTTCCTCGGTGGTGAGGTTGAGCTTCTTGTTGACCTTGTAGCGACCGACGCGGGCCAGATCGTAGCGCTGCGGGTTGAAGAGCAGGCCCTCGAGCAGGCTGCGGGAAGCGTCCACGGTGGGAGGCTCGCCCGGGCGCAGGCGACGGTAGATCTCGATGAGGGCGTCCTCGCGAGTGAGGGCGGTGTCGCGCTCCAGGGTGCGCTTGATCACATCGGAGTTGCCGAGCAGCTCGACGATATCGTCGTTGGTGACGGCGATGCCAAGGGCACGCAGGAACATCGTGGCGCTCTGCTTGCGCTTACGGTCGATGGAGACCATGAGCTGGTCGCGCTTGTCGACCTCAAACTCAAGCCAAGCACCGCGGGACGGGATGATCTGAGCCTTATAGATCTGCTTGCCCGAATCCATCTCGGAGCTGTAGTACACGCCCGGGGAACGGACGAGCTGGGAGACGACGATACGCTCGGTACCGTTGATGATGAAGGTGCCCTGATCGGTCATCATGGGGAAGTCGCCCATGAAGACGAGCTGCTCCTTGATCTCGCCGGTCTCCTTGTTGGTAAGACGGACGTCGGTCAGAAGCGGAGCCTGATAGGTCATATCCTTCTCGCGGCACTCCTCGACGGTGTGCGCGGGGTCGCCGAACTGATGCTCGCCGAAGGTAACCTCGAGAACATGGTTCTGGCTCTGGATGGGGCTGGATTCCTTGAACGCCTCACGAAGGCCCTCGTCCTTAAAACGCTCAAAGGATTCCCTTTGAACAGAGATAAGGTTGGGGAGCTCCATGGCCTCCGGGATTTTCCCGAAGCTGACGCGCTTGCGCTCAGTGGCAGTGTATGCGTAGGTCACCAGGTTTTTCCTCCTTCACGGAAATGCTCGGTGGGTTGGCGAGGCATAGCTTCGCCAGTTATCGCAACCTAATAGTTTATCAGGTACCGACCGTTGGGCAAGAAAAGCCTTGACGCGATTGAGTTTTTGGAGTAGCAAAGTTTTTCGTCAGAGAATACGCAGGTAGATTAGTGCGTATCGAACACCTGTTCATATATTTTCTGTGAACGAGACCGCTGGTGCGGCCCGCTGAGCGGCGGAATGGCAGCGAGGGTTGATCAGGCGGAAAGTGCGTCCCGTTTTGAGGCCTCAAACTGGGTCGCAGTTTCCGGTTGAGCCCTGTTTGGGAAAGCATATCCCGTTCTGAGCCGAAATTCCGGGTCGCAGTTTCCGCTAGGGGCCTCAGCCGGAAAGCGCGTCCCAGAATTCGACCAAATTGTGGGTCGAAGTTTCCGGCAGGACGTGACAAGGGGACCGCCGCTCTATCGCATTCGTTTGGCAATGTTGCGCAACAGATTCTTCGAATCCGGCATGAAGATACTGGATAGTTACTTATAACCCAACGAAAGGATCGCCATGTTTAAGAGCATCCGAAAAAGCGGGAGGATCGCCGCAGTCGCAATCGGCATCGTAGCGGCGCTGACCCCGCTGGCTGCCCCCCCCCGCAGCATTAGCTGACGGCCTGCCGACACCGGAGCTTGAGAAGTCGTTAACTGTTGACGTCGAAGGCGAGGATCCGTCTGCATGGTTCACAGACGACGGCAATTACGCCGTCATCGCAGACTATGACTTTGACGATAACTATAACGATGACGCTAATGATGTATGTTACGGTTATTCGCGGCTTGATCTTAAGAGCGGTGAAGTCACTCCAATCGACATACCGAAATCCTGTCTATCCGATGTTTACAGTACTTCGAACGGCAAGTATCTTTATTGGCTGGAAGACGACAAGGTCATCGTCTATTCCGTCGAAGATCAACAGCGGGTCGCCCACTCTATACAAGTAAAGAAATCAGAGGTCAACCGCATCGAGCTTAATGAAGACGGAAACAGCTTGACCGCCTATTGTTCGAATGGCAAATACGGGGATTTTTGCGTTTTCAATCTGCAATCAAATGAGAAATCATTTACCTACAAGTTCGAAAAAGACGATTTGGATGCCGTCCTCTCAAGGAATGGAAAGCGTTTGTATGTCTGCTCGAATCGAAAGCTCAAGATAATCGACATTCCCGATGGCTCCACGTCAATTAAAGAGATGCCAGGCAACGCCCAATGTGATGGGGTAACTACGGCAGACGGGTCCGATAAACTACTACTCATAGAGACTACCAGCGACGATGACGATTCGCCATATACAACTTATTTCATGGCGGATTACGATGGCAACAACATCGATAAAGTAGCCGACGGTCATATAATTCATATCTATGGCTGGGGAAATAATATCCTAGCCCTTACTGGCGAAAACTTCGACACTATTGTCATCGATTCGCATTCTGGGAAGCAAATCCGCTATGTAATTAGGAATGACGACGAGGACTCGTATGATAGTATCAGCGACATCTCGAGGAATGGCGATATCGCACTGGCCAGAGTCTCGCACGATAATTCAAGCGCAATCCGCCTCATCGACACCAAGACGGGCCAGAGAGTCGACTGTAAAATTAAATCGGATAGCACTGGCATCCCCGAGTTCGTCGATAACGACCAAAAAATCGTTGTGGACTATTCCGATGCCGAAGACCCCACGAAGATGCACATCGACGTCTACAAGTCGAATATCCACTATAGCCCGATGGAGAAACTCATCTTCTTTGCCCAGGACAACATGCCAATCGTTGTTGGCGGCGGGATTGCGGCTGTCCTGATGATCATCGGCGGCATCGCAGTCGTTTGCATCCGTCGCAAAAAGCACGCCGCAGCTCAAACAAGCATCGCTGGCACCGCACCCAAAGCAAAGAAACACAAGCGCAGCCGCCACAAGAAGTATGCCCAGCAGGGACAGGTTGCTCAACAGTCTTCTGCTGATTCGGCATTTGATACACAATGGCAATCATCAGGAGAGCCCCTCACAGACATTCCCCAGCAGCCGGTCGCATCTTCTGCCCCGAAATTCTGCCGCCACTGCGGCACCCCACTCGTACCAGAAGCCAAGTTCTGCCCCAAGTGCGGCCATCCGGTCGAATAGCATCTGACAAGCAAACCCACAGCCAAATCGGGCCGCCCCTCACGGGACGGCCCCTTTTACTTGGAAGGAAATCAGGTGAAGCGGCAGGATGTGACAAAGGGACAGTCCCTTTGTCACATTGGCTGAAAAAACGGGTGCAGACCGAAGTCCGCACCCGTAAATGTCGATGCCCGAAGGCTTACTTACGCATCAAGCCGCCGCGCTCGTCGATGGCATCCCAGAAGGCGCTGGCAAAGCGAGGATCGCTTGCGGCCATGAGGGCGTTGGTGGCCATCCAGCCAGACGGGGTACCAGTGTCGTAGCCCGAGAGCGGATCGATGACGACAGCGTACATGGCCTCGCGGTCGAGCGAACGTGCCATGGCGTCGGTCAGCTGAATCTCGCCGCCCTTACCGGCCTGCTGATCGGCCAGCAGGTCCATGACCAGCGGGCTCAGCAGGTAGCGACCGACGATGTACAGGTTGGACGGAGCCGCCTCGGGAGCGGGCTTCTCCACCAGGCCGCCGATGCGCCACACGGCACCCGGCTCGGCATCGGCAACGCCCTCGGCGCCCTCGAGCGAACCGACGCGCTCGCCGGCGATAACGCCATAGCGGCTGACTTCCTCGGGCGAGCAAGCAGCGACGGCGATAACCGAAGCGCCACCGTGCTCCTTGGAAACGGCGAGCATCTTGTCGCAGATGTCGCGGTTAGGCACAACGTAGTCGCCCAGAAGAACCAGGAAGTTCTCCCCTGCCACGGCGTCGGCAGCAGAGCGGATAGCATGGCCGAGGCCCTTGGGCTCGTACTGATAACGGAAGTCGACCGGCATACCGCCAGCATGGGCGACGGCATCGGCATAGGCATTCTTGCCGCGCTCGCGCAGCAGGTTCTCGAGCGAGCGATCGGGCTGGAAGTAGCTCAGCAGCTCGGGCTTACCGGGAGAGGTAACGATGATGGCGTCGTCGACCTCCTCGGGGTCGAGTGCCTCCTCAACGACATACTGAATGACCGGCTTGTCGAGCACCGGCAACATCTCTTTGGGCGTGCACTTAGTGCCAGGCAGAAAACGCGTGCCAAGACCGGCGGCGGGGATGATTGCCTTCATGTTATTCAAGGATCCTTTCGCAGGCGCAGAATGCGCCCTATGCGTGCGGCACGGCGGCCGCAGACCAAATTGCGATACCGAAGTATCTTACCGCCGAAGACATACGTCGCCGTAAGGCAAACGCAATTCTTCAGCAGGTCAACGCAAATTATTGCTCGAATGGTGCAATTTTACGCCCCAGCGGTAACGGGATTGACACGGCGAAGACAACGGTGTTCTGCGTGCCGAGCAATGGGAATGAGAGGCCAAAACAAAAAAGACGGGGCTCGCATAGCGAGTCCCGTCTGCAAAGAAATCTGGCGAGAGAGCCTGATTACTTGAGGGTGACAGCAGCGCCAGCAGCCTCGAGCTTCTCCTTGGCAGCCTCGGCGTCCTCCTTCTTGGCACCCTCGAGAACAGCCTTGGGAGCGCCCTCGACGACCTCCTTGGCCTCCTTCAGGCCAAGGTTGGTGAGCTCACGGACGGCCTTGATGACCTGGATCTTGTTGTCGCCGAAGCCCTCGAGCACGACGTCAAACTCGGTCTTCTCCTCGGCCTCAGCAGCGCCAGCAGCAGGAGCGGCGACAACAGCGGCAGGAGCAGCGGCGGAAACGCCGAAGGTGTCCTCGATAGCCTTGACGAGCTCGGAAGCCTCGAGAAGGGTCATTTCCTTAAGAGCATCGATGATCTCATCGGTGGTAAGCTTAGCCATTTCTAAGTCCTTTCGGTTTCCGTGTCTGTGCACGGAGATCAGTTAAAACACGGCGCGAATGCGCCAGGGGTGCGGCGTTGCCGCCGCGGGTGAAAACAGCAACTAGGCTGCCTTCTGCTCGGAGACCTGCTGGATCGAACGAGCGAGACCAGAGGAAACGCCGTTGACGCAGACAGCGATGTCGCGAGCGAAACCGGAGATGAGACCGGCGATCTGGCCGAGAAGCTGATCCTTGGTGGGCAGCTCGGCGATAGCCTTAACATCATCAGCGGAAACGGCCTTGCCGTCGGAGATACCGCCCTTGATCTCAAGGACGCCCTTGGACTTAGCAGAGAAGTCCTTGAGGGCCTTAGCGGCCTCGACCGGCTCGGTCTCGTAGAACACATAAGCGACGGGGCCGGCGAGGATCTCGTCGAGCTCGGGCTGCTCCTGGTTCTTGAGAGCGATCTTGACCAGGTTGTTCTTGTAGACCTTCATCTCGGCGCCGCACTCGCGAAGCTGATGACGCAGCTCCTGAGCCTGCTTAACCGTCAGACCGTTGTAGTTGACGACGAACAGACCGGCGTTCTCGGCGATACGGGACTCGATCTCTGCAACCTTGTCGATTTTGTACTGCTGGGGCATGAATTACACCTCCTCAAATTCTTTCCGGGCACGGTCCGCCACAAGGACGTGACGGGGGCATGTCCAAAAAGAAAGCCCCCGCGCTGCATGAGCGACGGGGGCGAGAAGACATATCTACTCGACCACCTCGGCTGGCGGGATATCCCATTAAGCTCGCGGGCGATGCCCGTTTGCACCGGCTGTCTCTGGCAGCGGATTCGTGCGTGAACCGAAAGTATTATGGCGGGGACCCCGGCGTCGGTCAACGGACACGAGGATTCGTACACAAACCCTGCATACGCTCCGACCGGGAGGGGCAGGGCGAGTTTTCCGCTCGGTCAAGTCCTGGGCTCGCACGAAGGCCACATTAAGTGGCCTTCGGCTCGTGCGGAATCTACGGAAAACTCGCCCTGCCCCTCCCGGTCGGAGCTACGTTGCCTTTGCTGCGAATCCTCGTGTCCGTTGGCCGGCGCGCCCCACTCATAATGCTTGGGTCGGTGGGCTGATGTGTTGCATCCCTGAGGACTACAAAGTCGAAATGAAGGTGGACAGGCGGTGGAGGCCTTCGTCCAAATCTTGGTCGGAGACGCAGTAGCTGAGGCGGATGTGGCCTTCGGTTTCGAAGCAGTTTCCGGGAACTAGGGCTACGTTGGCCTCTTTGATGCCTTTGATGCAGAAGTCTTCGCTGGTTAGGCCGAACTTTTTGATGCTCGGGAAAGTGTAGAAGGCTCCTGCGGGCTCTACTACGTCGAGGCCCATGTTGTTGAGGGCTGTAAGAACTCGTTTGCGGCGGGCTCGGTAGGCTTTGAGCATGGGGGCTGGGTCGACGGTGAGGGCTCGAGCTGCGGCGTCCATTTCGAAGGAGACGGCACTCGATACTAGGTATTGGTGAGCTTTTGCAATCTCGGCGATGACGGGGGCTGCCGCTGCGAGCCAACCCAAGCGCCAGCCGGTCATGGCCCATGGCTTGGAGAAGCTCTCGATGACGACCGTCTGCTCGCGTAGCTCCGGGTGGCGTTGGGCAAAGCGCTCGTAGCCGTCCACATAGACGAGGCGGTTGTATACGTCGTCGCAGACCACGTAGATGCCCGCCTGCTCCGCTACGCGCGCCACGGCGTCGAGCGATGCCGCGTTGAGAATGCAACCCGTGGGATTGTTGGGCGTGCAGATGACGATGGCCTTGGTCGCCGGGGTCACACAGGCGCGAAGCGCATCCTCGTCAATCTGAAATTGCGCAGGCTCCGTATCCAAAAAGACCGCTTTGGCGTGATTGGCTACGACGATGCTCTCGTACAGGCCAAAGGCCGGCGTGGGGATAATGACCTCGTCGCCGGGGTTGAGCATGGCCATGAATGTTGCCGACAGGGCCTCGGTCGCGCCGTCGGTCAGGATGACCTCGTCGGCCGAAAACGTAAGGCCCGCGTCCCCCATGTAGGCAGACAGTGCCTCGCGCAGGACAGGGCGACCGTTGTTGGGCGGATAGTGTGTGTCGCCGCGGCCCAGTGCGGCGGTCACCTCGGCGCTAATCACATCGGGCGTGGGAAAATCAGGCTCGCCGAGCGCAAGCGCGATGCATCCCGGATGCTGAGCGGCGAGCGCGTTGATTCGGCGGATACCGGAGGGCTTGAGCGTGGCAAGCGAGGTATTCATGGGCAGGCGCATGGCGTTCCTTTCGTAAGGGTTGCACTAGGATAGCGCGGCGAGGCGCCACCAGACGGTGTAACCTAAACGGAAACGAGCCGGAAAGGAGGCGGCATGGAGACGATCGCGCGCGGCGATAAGCCCAAGACGTTGCAAACCATTGCGTATATCAGCATTCCCGAGAGCGCCGATCTTGAGTTTTTGCTCTGGGACCTGCAGGATGCCATCGCCGCCTATGCACAGCTTTCCGGCACTGTACTCCCCCGCCCGGTCGACTTGAAGGCGGATGATGACGATGCTGCCGCCGATGGCCTCGTGCTCGCCGTTGATGATGCATTTGATGACGGGGCGATGATCACTGTCGAGCAGATGCTCGATCGCCTTGGGAATGCAGAGACACGCGTCTATGTCGTCGTGCAGGTTGCCCACAGAAGCACCGAGGGGGCGCACATGCCCGTCAAGCGCCTGCGGGAAGCTTGCGAGCTCCGTAAACTAACGTGGTGTGGCGGCGTTGCCATCTGCGCCGGCAGCGGCATCGCAGCGCTTCGCCACTCCCCGCGCATGGGCCTCTTGCGCCGACCGTTTTCCGAAGCCATGGACAAGCTCGTGGGTGCGGTGCGTATGGGTTGCTCGGTTGAGCATGCGCAGCGACTCGGCGGCGGCAGTGCCGAGGACATCGACACCAATGGCATGGTTTGCGCCGAGCCAGCCGTGCCCGCGCCGATCTGGCGAGGCGTTCTGAAACACCTCGGCGCCCGCACTCAATCAATAATCTAAATTAATAAGCTGCCCAGTCAACGGCTTCACTCCAACGCTCGACAAGCCGCTCCAAACGCCACGCCGCGTTGGCAGGACTCGTCGACGGCAGCACGATGGCAGGTAGCCCCGTCCGCTCTTGTAGATATCGTTTGTAGAGCCGCCCGGCCGCGCCGCCGTTGCAGATAACGACCTCAATCGGCGTGACATCGGTAATGCGCTCGATATGTGCCGGCACAACGTTGCGAATGCTCGCGTCGCTCGAGCCCTTAATGTCGCAACTCTCGATCACATCCCACAGGGCCACGCCGCCGTTCAGCAGCATGGATCGCTTGGCAGCAATGGAGGCATCGAGCGTCGCGGGCTCACCGCTTGCCAAAGGATCGCCCTCGTTGGGTGGCACGAGCACACCGAGGCACGCGGCCATCACGCGCCAAAAGCGATTCTGGGGATTGCCGTAATAAAAGGCATTGGTACGCGAAAGCACTGAGGGAAACGACCCCAACACCAAGATGCGCGAGTGCTGGTCGAACACGGGCTCGAACCCGTGCTCAATATGTTGATAGCCCTCGTCAGGCGTTGCCATGACCTAGGCCCTCGACAGATAGCGCACCTCGTAGGGCGCAAGCTCAAGAGTACCCGTCAGCTCAACCGTGGGCGCGCCGTCGGCAAGCAGGTCAACAAAGGACCCGTTGAGCTCGCCAGCGCCAAAGGTGTAAGGCTCGTCCACGGCATTCACCGCCACGAGTACCGTCGCGCCGTCGCAGGCGCGCTCGAACAGCAGCTGCTTGTTCTGGATCACCACGTTGCGATAGGCACCGTAGTTGAGAGCACGGGCCGCCGCGTCGTCGGCCGAGCGAAGGTGCGTGAGCTGCGTGACGAACGCCGTCAGCTCGTTGGGCGCAGGCTCATCGAGCGCAGGTCGCAGCGCCCAGTCACCATCGGGGCCGCCCTTTTCGCCGGCAATCCCCCACTCGCTGCCATAGTAGACACACGGAATGCCCGGCATGCCAAAGAGCATGCCATAGGCGGGACGCAGGCACGACTTGTCGGTGAGGATGCTCGCCAGGCGCGGCACGTCGTGGTTGTCGACAAACGACAGCAGGTGTTTGCCGCGGTAGATGCACCACGGATCGCCGCCAAACTGGCGATGCAGCGAATGCGCGATCTCGAACATGTTGACCGAGTTAAAGCTGGAGTACAGGCCCTTGTAGCACTCGTAGTTGGTGCAGGAGTCGAGCATCTCGTCGTTGACGATCTGGTTGTAGTCGCCGTGGAGCGTCTCGCCGATCAGCACAAAGTCGGGCTTGAGCTCACGGGTAAAGGCATGCAAACGACGCATGAAATCACGGTCAAGCATATAGGCAACGTCCAGGCGCAGGCCGTCGACGCCAAAGACCTCGGCCCAACGACGCACGGACTCGAGCAGGTAATCGACCACGGCGGGGTTTTGCAGGTTGAGCTTCACAAGCTCAAAATGGCCCTCCCAGCCCTCGTACCAAAAGCCGTCACTATAGCAGGAATCGCCGTCAAAACTGATGTGGAACCAGTCCTTGTAGGGCGAGTCCCACTTACGCTCCTGCACGTCGCGGAAGGCCCAAAAGCCACGACCGACGTGGTTGAAGACGGCATCGAGCACCACGCGGATGCCATGGGCGTGCAGCGTCTCGCACACGGCGGCAAAGTCGGCGTCGCCACCTAGGCGGCGGTCGATGTGGCGCAGGCTGCGCGTGTCGTAGCCATGGCTGTCGGATTCGAGCGGCGGGTTAATGAGCACAGCACCGATGCCGAGCTCTTGCAGGTAGTCGGCCCATTGGGCGATCTTCATGATGGGCGCATCGGGGTTGGGCGCGGCGTTGGCAGCCTGAGCGAGTTCATCCTCGGCAACGGGGGCGGCGTTTTCGCGCGGAGCTCCGCAAAAGCCCAGCGGATAGATCTGACAGAACGTCGTCTCGTATGCCCACATAGCAACCTCCCGGTAAGCTCAACACAACGACATCCATTGTATGCCCGGCTTGTATCCTCTTCCCCAAAATAAGTTGCGGCGGAATAGTTCCTGTTTGAGCCTTCAGAGGCCTTAAACAGGAACTATTCCACCGCAACTGATGAGGGGACGTGATTAGGCGACGGGCTTTGCGCGGCGTATGGCTGGGAACAGTACGGTGATGGCGAGGATGACGCCCACGACGGTAATCGCCCCGCCCGCGAAGCCAATCCAAGCGATACCGGGACCCGAAACCACGGCGCCACCGATTGCGGTGCCCGTGCCGATACCCAGATTGAACAGGCCCGAGAAGATCGACATGGCGACGGCCGACGAATCCGCCGGTGTGTACTTGATGAGCTCGGCCTGAAACGCCACGTTAAAGGCCGTGGAGCAGCAGCCCCATAGCGCGCAAACAGCGAGAACGGCAACGAGCGACGGTGCAACCGGACCCATGAGCAGCAGAGCCACCGGCACGCCGGAGAGCGTGATAGCCAAGAACGGGAAGCGATGCCCATCGAACAGACGGCCGAACAGCCAGCTTCCGAGCAGACCAGAGCAGCCGAACGCCGTCAGCGTCATGGTAATAGCGCTTGCGTCGACGTGCGCGACCTGCGCCAGGAACGGCTCGATATAGCTGTAACCCGTATAATAGCCGGTCGCCATAAAGACCGTGACCGCATAAAGCGCGATGAGGAACGGGTTCTTGAGCAGCTCGGGAAGCTGTTTGAGCGTAAAGCGCTCACCCGCCGGCATAGCCGGGAACACCGCTGCCTGGTACACCACCGCAACGGCAGAAAAAGCCCCGACCACGGCAAACGTCATGCGCCAGCCCACGGCCAGGCCGATGGCGCGGCCGATCGGCAGGCCAAAGATCTGCGCGATGGACGAGCCCGTGGCGATCATGCTGATGGCGAGCGCCCCGTGACGGGTGTCGACCAGGCGCGAGGCCATAATCGAGGCGACTGACCAGAACACGGCGTGCGCGCAGGCGACCACCAGGCGCGCGCAGACCAGGATGGGATATGTCGGTGCCACAGCGGACAGGAACTGCCCGAGAGAGAACACGGCAAGCACGCCGAGCAGCATACGCTTGAACTCAAAGCGCGAGGCGAACACCATAAGCGGCAACGACAGCAGCATGACGCCCCAGGCGTAGACCGAGATCATGATGCCTGCCTGGGCCTCGGTGAGCGAAAACGACGCGGCAATATCAGTCAGAAGGCCAATGGGCATGAACTCCGACGTGTTGAATACGAACGCGCAACAGGCGAGCCCGATAAGCGGGAGCCACTGCTTGAGTGAGATGCCATCTTGTCTTGCCTGAGTCATGTAGGAACCTCTCCGATTGTCCTGAGCGGTGGGCGATTATATAGCAACGGCCCCGCATCCGTCAGCAACAGATGCGGGGCCGCAATCAACTCAATACACAGGGGTTGCGCCGTCAATAAATAGCTAAGCCAACCCCAGCAATATGCCCGCCGAATGCACGACAAACGCCACGATCCAGGCAACCGTCACCTGAAACGCGAACACGGCAACGGCGTAGCGTCCGCCCAGCTCACTCTTGACGGCGCCGATTGCCGCTACGCAGGGCGGGTACAGCAGCGTAAAGACCAGGAACACGTAAGCGGTAAACGGCGAAAACATGGTCGACAGTGCCGCGGGCGAGGTCGCGCCCAAAAGCACCGTGAGGGTCGAGATGACACTCTCCTTGGCGATAAGTCCCGTGACGAGCGCCGTGGATGCACGCCAGTCGCCAAAACCGAGCGGGGCCAACACCGGCGCGATGATGCTACCCAGACCGGCAAGCAAGCTTTGCGACTGATCGGCGACCACATTAAAGCGAATGTCGAACGTCTGAAGGAACCAGATGACCACGGTAGCGGCAAAGATGATGGTGAAGGCCTTGGTGATAAAGTCCTTTGCCTTATCCCATGCCAGCATCACCGTCGTCTTGACGCTCGGCAGGCGGTAGTTGGGAAGCTCCATGATAAACGGTACCGGGTCGCCCTTAAATGCCGTGCGATTGAGCACCAAAGCCGCGATGCAACCGACCGCGATGCCGATCAGATAGAGCGAGACCATGGCGGGTACCGTCGCCTGCGGGAAAAACGCCCCGCACAGCAGACCGTAGACCGGCAACTTGGCCGAGCAGCTCATGAACGGCGTGAGCATGACCGTCATCTTGCGGTCGTGCTCGGATGGGAGCGTACGGGTCGACATGATAGCCGGCACGGTGCAGCCAAAACCAACGAGCATGGGCACGAAGCTGCGGCCCGACAGACCAAAGCGGCGCAGCACCTTATCCATGACAAAGGCCACACGCGCCATGTAGCCGGAGTCTTCCAGAATGGAGAGGAACAAGAAGAGCACGACGATGATCGGCAGGAAGGCCAGCACGCTGCCCACGCCCGTAAGCACGCCGTCGACAGCCAGCGAGCGCACCACATCGTTGGTGCCGAACGCTTTGAGACCCGCATCGGCCGAGGCGATGATGGCAGCGATGCCGTCCTCCATGAGTCCCTGCAACGCCGCGCCGATCACGCCAAACGTCAGCCAAAAAACGAGGCCCATGATCACCAGGAACGCCGGGATGGCCGTATAGCGACCCGTCAGGATGCGGTCGATCTTGACGGAGCGCACGTGCTCGCGGCTCTCGTGCGGCTTGACGACGCAACGCCCGCACACGTCGCCGATAAAGCTAAAGCGCATATCGGCCAGCGCGGACAGGCGATCGGTGCCGGCCTCGCCCTCCATCTGGGTAATGATGTGCTCGATGGCGTCGAGTTCGTTGCGATCCAGGTGAAGTGCCTCGGTTACCAGCTCGTCGCCCTCAACCAGCTTGGTCGCCGCAAAACGCACCGGAATATGCGCCGTCGCGGCATGGTCCTCGATAAGGTTCGCGATGCCGTGGATGCAGCGATGCAGCGCGCCGCCGTCCGGGCCATCGGGCGCGCAGAAGTCCAGGCGACCGGGGCGCTCGCGGAACCGCGCCACGTGCAAGGCATGATCAACCAACTCGCCGATGCCCTCGTTGCGGGCAGCGCTAATGGGGACAACAGGCACGCCCAACAGGCTCTCGAGCAGGTTGACGTCCACGGCGCCGCCGTTGGCCGTCACCTCGTCCATCATGTTGAGCGCGATGACCATGGGGCGATCGAGCTCCATAAGCTGCAGCGTCAGGTACAAATTGCGCTCGATGTTGGTAGCGTCGATGATGTCGATGATGGCGTCGGGATGCTCATCCAGGATAAATTGACGGCTGACGACTTCCTCGCCCGTGTATGGCGACAGCGAATAAATACCAGGTAGGTCGGTGACGCTCGCCTCGGGGTGGTTACGGATGGCGCCGTCTTTGCGGTCGACCGTCACGCCGGGAAAGTTGCCGACGTGCTGGTTGGAACCCGTCAGCTGGTTGAACAGCGTGGTCTTACCGCAGTTTTGGTTGCCGGCGAGGGCAAAATGCAGCGGTGCGCCCTCGGGCACAGCCGTCTTTGCCGCACGGGGCGAATACGTCCCCTCGCCGAGTGCCGGGTGCTCCGTCGTACCGATTGCGGCGTTAACGCGCGGGCCGGTATCGGTGTCGTGCACGCCCACGAGCTCGATGCGCGCGGCATCGTCTTTGCGCAGCGTGAGCTCGTAGCCACGCAAGCGAATCTCGAGCGGGTCGCCCATGGGGGCGTACTTCATCATGGTGACTTCGGTGCCCGGCGTTAGGCCCATGTCCAAAATATGCTGTCGGAGTGCCTGATCGTCCGATGCCACCGATGCGACAACGGCGTCCTTTCCAATCTCGAGTGTATCGAGCTTCACGTCCGTGTTCCTCCCCCGGCGCCCACAGGGCGTTGTATTTATGTTCACCATGGCTAACCGTTTGCCATGGCTAACCAATTTTAACCATGCATGATAGCGCGAACATGCAACGATGTTCAATCAACAGATCGGTGCAGGGGGGATTCTGGGCCATTGCTTCCCAGACGGGCCTGCTGCGGAAACCGAATCCCACTCCGGAACACCTAAACGGGATGGGCTTTCCGGTTGAGGCATCTAGCGGAAACTGCAGCCCGGAATCGGCGCTCAGACTGGGATGCAATTTCCCAATGGAGCCCTCGGGGAAACTGCGGCCCGGAATCTGCTCTCGAAACGGGACGCGGTTTCCCCGAGGACCGAAGCAGCCGCCCGCCCCTCGACAAAATGATCCGTTCCCTCCGTCGCATGCGGAACATCCAAGGAGTGTCCCAGGGTGCCGGCACAATAGGAACGTCCCCAGCTGCCGGCAGCATTTCGCCGCAACAACAAAAGCCCGCGCTGGCAACAAATGTCACCTGCGCGGGCTTGGTGGGCGCTCACAAAGGCACGTTACAGAGGCCCACGTCAGTTATGGATTACCGAACGGCACCGGCACGCGATGCCTCCGTCGGCTTACCAAGCGATGAAGCTTGCCGCAGTCTTAGACTATCGGCGCAATGCCGGCAAAGTGCAGATACAGCGAAATGATTGCCACGACAATGACCACCGCTGCGATCAGCTTGTCGTGCAGATGCGGAAGCACCGGTTTACCGCGGCCTCGCTCGCCCAGCATATAAACGGGAATGGCCGGAGCAAAAAGAATCGTCGTGATCATAACGCCCTGAAGACCCGTCGACCACACCAGGAACAATGTGTAGATGAAGCCGAGCGTACCGAAGAAGCGGGCTTTGCCGACGCTGGGCGCATGCGGCCCGTCCAGATGCTCGTTCTTCCAGCCAATCACCATGTAATAGGCAGCCGAGCAGACATACGGAACCAGAATCGTGTTGACTGCGCAGCTATAGAAGAACTGGTAGGTGCTCGCCGCCACATACGACACGATCAAGAAGAGCTGCGTAATGCCGGAGCTCACGAGAACCGTTACCACCGGGGCGTCGTGCTTGTTCGTCTTGGCAAACGCCAGCGGGAAGGATCCCTGGCGCGCCGCCTCGAACGGCGTCTCGGACGCAATGATGACATAGCCCAGCAGCGCGCCGACCAACGAAAGGATAACGCCAAGGTTTACGATGGCAGCACCAACCGGACCGATTGCGCACTCGAGAATTCCCGCCATGGAGGGCGTTGCAAGCTGTGCCATCTCCTCTCGCGGCATAATGCCGAGCGACAGCATAGAAATAATCAAATACAGGACAAAGACCGCCGCAAATCCGAGCGCCGTCGAGCGACCGACGTCACGCACGTACTTTGCGCGGCCCGAGATGACAACGGCGCCCTCGATGCCCGTGAAGACCCAGACAAGGGCAATCATGGTCGAGACAACCTGCTCGCCAAAGCCAGGACCAGCCGGCTCTCCCCAGAAGTTGTCCATAAAGATATCGACGTTGAACTTGCCCAGGAGCACAATGCTCAGCACAAAGAGTCCCAGCGGCACCAGCTTCGCCAAGGTGACAATCGTGTTAATGCCCGCAGCCTCCTTAACGCCACGAAGCACAAGGGCGGTAAGGAACCACAAAAACACGCTGGCGCAGACGATAGAAAGCAGGTTGTTGCCCGCGCCAAACGCAGGGAAGAAATAGCCCAGCGCGCTAAACAGCAAAAGTGCAAAGCTCACGTTGGAAAGGCATGCGCTGATCCAGTAGCCCCAGGCGGAGTTGAATCCAATGTAATCGCCAAAACCGGCCGCAGCGTATGCATAGATGCCACCGGTCAGGTCGGGACGGGCTTGAGACAAACCGTTGAACACCATCATCAACGCAAAGACGCCAATAAAGCAAATTCCCCACGAGACGATAACCGCACCGGTATTGGCTCCGCCTGCCGCCATATCGCCGGCAAGAGAAAAGATACCGCCGCAGATGCTCGCAGTGATGACCATCATGGTCAGACGGAAGAGATCCAGACCATTGGGGTCGATAATCTCGTCGTTAGAAGTTTTAGAGGCCATTGTATGTGCACCCCCTTCATCATGTGATCGAACGAAAGATGGCCCGGACGTCCCGAATCGGGTGCCGGGCCATCGGTCAAGCGATCATCAGACTGTTACAGCTATCGCGTTAGAAGCGCAGCGACAGGCAAGAAAGGCCGCCGTCGACCTTGCGATACTCGGAGGTGTCGACGACGAGTGTCTTGTAGCCCAGATCCTGCACGGCCTTGAGCACAGTCGGATAGCCCTCGGCAACGATGACCGTACCGTTGACCCAGATGCAGTTGGCGCCGTACGCCTCGTCCTCGGGCACGACGATCTTGTTGTACTGGGCAAAGTCAGGCTTATCGATGAACTCACCAGAGACGAGCATGTTGTTGTCCTCGATGTAGTTGACGCCCGTCTTGAGGTGCAGGACCTCCTCCAGCGGAACCTCAGAACCCTCGAGGCCCCAGCCCTCGAGAATCTCACAGAACTGGCGAATGCCCTCTTCGTTGGTACGAGCGGAGCGACCGACGTAGAAATGGTCACCGACCATCATGACGTCGCCGCCGTCAAGCGTGCCCGGAGAAACGATGTGCTTGACATGCTCGTCGTCAAAGAAGCGACGGACGGCCGGCTCAATCTCGTCCTTCTCGCCGTTGCGGCTATCGGCGCCGGGGTTGGTAATGATGGCGCCGCAGCGAGTGATAACGGCCGGATCTTCGACGAAGCAGCTGTCGGGATACTGCTCGAGTGCCGGCAGCACCGACACGTCAACGCCGCACTGCTCGAGCGCATGCTCATAATCGTAGTGCTCCTCGATGGCGCGCTCGTAGATGGGCTGGCCAAGCTCGGGGGCACTCGTGATGCCATTGCTCAGGGACTTGCCGGGGCGGCGGATGATGACGTGGCTGAACTTGGTCATGATGATCCTCCTTGGATCTCTTAGCAGAGAGCGGGACTTCTTCGCGCCCGCCTTCCTTTCGATGGCTTTATCTTAGGGCGGTTTTCCTGTTTTGTATATTGTATACAATCCTGAACGGTAGGTATTCTTCGGTAAGCGTATTCTTACGTATCGGCGCAAAGTAGCATGATTTAGCTGGTCGTTCTATAATTCAACTGAGCTATTCAAGTGAAACGTATTTGCTTTTAGAAATATACCGTTAAGGAACATAGGCTCATGGAAACGCTCAGAAAGCCCCTGAAGGACCACGTATACGACTATATTTCGAGCCGTATTGACGCCGGCGAGCTTTCGGCCGGCGACCGGCTGAGCGAGCAGGCGATCTGCGATGCCATGGGCGTGTCGCGCACGCCGGTCCGCGAAGCGCTCATCCAGCTCGCAAGCGACGGCTATCTGGACAATCTCCCCCGCCGCGGATTCCGCGTCCGTGGGTTCGATCAGCAAAACGCCGTTGAAGTCTTTGAGATTATGGGGCCGCTCGACGGGCAGGCCGCATATCTCGCCTGTCCGAATCTAACTGACGACGATATTACGCAGCTGAAATTTCTCGTCGGCTCCATGGACCTCGCGATCCAAGGCGGTCTCATCCGTAAGTATGACGACATTCAGCGAGACTTTCACCTTACGTACTTCAACCGCTGTGGCAACGACCGTCTGCGCGATATGATCTCGCAGCTCGAGCGTTGCTTTATCAAGCGCGATTACGAGACTGTTGACCAAGAGACGGCTTGCAAACTGCTCAATAAAGCCAACAACGAACATGCTCATATTCTTGAGTTGTTCGAAGCACGAGACGCGACGGGCGTGCGCGACTACGTTCGCGATGTCCATTGGAACACGGAAAACGCCCAGTTCACCGTTTGGTAGAAATACAACAAGGAAAGCTATCAGACGCCCATCTCACGAGAGTGGATAATCCCCCGTTTTTGTCGAAAAGCAGACCAAAAAATGGGAGATTATCCACTCTCGTGCTGCGCGGTCTAGAAACCGTGGCGCTCCAGGAAGCGGAAGGCTAGGCGGATCCAAGGACGGACTGCCACCTGCTTGTCCTCGTTGTCGACCGCGGTGTTGGCGTTGCCGAGCGAAAGGCCGTGACCGCCCTGGTCAAAGACGTGCATCTCGCAAGCGACGCCCTCCTCGGCCATGCGCTGCGCAAACGGATAGACCTGCGCAATCGGCGCCGTCTTGTCGTCCGAAACGCCCCACACAAAGGTCGGGGGCATCTGGCGCGAAACGTGCGTGGTAGGGCAAATGTCGGCCAGGTGCTCATCGGTCGCCTCGCCGCCCGTCACCATCGACAGATAGTCGTTGAGCAAATCGCGCCCCGTCTTGCCACCCGTCTTGGGCACGCGCAGGTCGATGCGCGGGTCGCGCGTCTGCATATCGCGCACATAGGCAAGGTCGAGCAACGGATAGCCCAGCACCACGGCGTCGGGACGAATATCCTCCGGACGAGCCCCGGCAAGGCCCGCGAAAGGTCCGGTCTTCCACTGCGTTGCCAACGAGGCGCAGATCATGCCGCCCGCCGAGAAACCCACGATGCACACGCGCTTGGGATCGACATGCCACTCGTCGGCGTTGGCGCGCACGGTAGCGACCATCTTGGCGAGGTCCGCCTGCGGGTGCGGAAAGCTCACGTCGCCCGTGGCGCTCGTCACATAGTTGAGCACAAAGGCCTGGTAGCCGCGGTCCAAAAACGCAAACGCCACCGGGTCCTGCTCGTGCGGAGCGATATGCGTAAACCCGCCTCCGCCGCAGATGATCACCGCGGGGCGGCGGCCATTGGGCTTGTCGGGCAGCGGCTCGGCACCCAGATACGTAAACGTCGCCGGATAATCCTCGGTTGGCTCCTCGCCCCACAGCGCATGGTTCTCAATAATCATAGGTGCTCCCTCCGTGCGATTCGTGCGCACTCGTTTTTCGCACCTTAGCGTACCCCACTTGAGCCCGCGGCGCAGAAACACCCCCGCAATAAGTTGGCCTTCAACTGATATATCACAAAATCGCTGTTCAGAGGTATCGTTGGACAGCGTAAAATAGGAGCGCTGACCGTGCTGGGAAACACGTACGAAACGTTTCCGGCAAACCACACGCGTGCAACATGCGCGCCTGATACGTTGGAGGCATCTATGGGTCTGCTCGATTCGCTCAAGTCCACGTTCACTTCGTCGGGCGAGGCGTCCGTTCCGCCCGCAGCAAGCTTCGCCACCCGCGAAGGCGTCATCTACGCTCCTGTCAACGGCGTGCTCGTCAATCTGAGTGAGGTTCCCGACGAGACCATCGCCTCGGGCATGCTCGGCCAGGGCTACGGCATCGAGCCCATTACCGGCACCATTTACGCCCCCGCTAACGGCCGTATCGGCGCCACCACCGTCACCAACCACTCCATCGGCATGATCACCGAGGACGGTCTTCGCGTGTTCATCCATGTTGGCCTGGGCACCGTGGAAATGAACGGCAAGGGTTTTGCCCGCTTTGTCGAGATGGGCGACACGGTCAAGGCCGGCCAGCCGCTCATCAGCTTCGACCGCGACGCTATCAAGGCCGCCGGTCACGAGGACATTGTGACCGTCATCATCTCTGAGCTCGACCGCCTCAAGAGCATCGACCACGTCGGCGAGTCTGGCACGCTTATCGGCGGCAATCCGCTCGTCAAGCTTGGCGATCCGCTGCTGGTTGCCAAGACCAAGTAGCCAGGCCCCGCGCCACACAGCCAAAAGGCACCTCGTCAGGCGCCCGCGACCATTTGGCCGCGGGCGCTTTTCGTTTGAAAAACCATCCCGCCAATGCCTTATCTGTATAGCCCAAATGAGCCGAGCTGCTAGAATATCGAACTGTATGGATAACTATCATTCAACCGTTATGGGAGGATACGTGAACCGCACCAAAATCGCGCAGCTCTATGCCGATGCCGAGTCGCTCGGCGGCCAGACCGTCACCGTCGCCGGCTGGGTCAAGTCCGTCCGCGACATGAAGAACTTTGGCTTTGTCACGCTCAACGACGGCAGCTGCTTCCGCGACCTGCAAGTCGTCATGAACCGCGAGGCACTCGACAACTACGACGAGATCGCCCATCAAAACGTCTCGGCCGCACTCATTTGCACCGGCACCGTCAAGCTGACCCCCGATGCACCCCAGCCTTTCGAGCTTTCTGCCACCTCCATCGAGGTCGAGGGCGTCAGCGCCCCGGATTACCCGCTGCAGAAGAAGCGCGCAACCGTCGAGTTCCTGCGCACCCAGCAGCACCTGCGCCCGCGCACTAACCTGTTCCGCGCCGTGTTCCGCATCCGCTCTGTCGCGGCTGCCGCCATCCACCGCTTCTTCCAGGAGCAAGGCTTTGTCTACGTCAACACCCCCATCATCACCACGAGCGACTGCGAGGGTGCCGGCGAGATGTTCCGCGTGACCACGCTTGACCCCAAAAACCCGCCCCTCACCGAGTCCGGCGAGGTCGACTGGAGCCAGGACTTCTTTGGCAAGCACGCGAGCCTTACCGTGTCCGGCCAGCTCAATGCCGAGAACTTTGCCATGGCCTTTGGCGACGTGTACACCTTTGGCCCCACCTTCCGCGCCGAAAACTCCAACACCACGCGCCACGCCGCCGAGTTTTGGATGATCGAGCCCGAGATGGCCTTTGCCGACCTGAACGACTACATGGATAACGCCGAGGCCATGCTCAAGTACGTCCTTAAGGACGTTATGGCCACCTGCCCCGACGAGCTCAACATGCTCAACAAGTTTGTGGACAAGGGCCTGATCGAGCGCCTGGACCATGTGGCAAACTCCGACTTTGCCCGCGTTACCTACACCGAGGCCGTCGAAATCCTGGAGCAGGCCGTCGCCGCCGGTCACAAGTTTGACTACCCCGTGAGCTGGGGCATCGACCTGCAGACCGAGCACGAGCGCTTCCTGACCGAGGAGCACTTTAAGCGCCCGACCTTCGTGACCGACTACCCGGCCGAGATCAAGGCCTTCTACATGCGCATGAACGAGGACGGCAAGACCGTCGCCGCCGCCGACTGCCTGGTTCCCGGTATCGGCGAGATTATCGGCGGCTCCCAGCGCGAGGAGCGCCTGGATCTGCTCGAGGCCCGCATCAAGGACCTGGGCATGAATCCCGAGCAGTACAAGTACTACCTTGACCTGCGCCGCTACGGTTCCTGCAAGCACGCCGGCTACGGTCTGGGCTTCGAGCGCTTGGTCATGTATCTGACCGGCGTGGGCAACATTCGCGACGTCCTGCCGCACCCGCGCACCGTGGGCAACGCCGACTTCTAATCGCCACAGCGCCACCAAACGCGTTCCAGCGCATCACGCCAGCGCCTCTCGGCAAGCCGAGGGGCGCTTTTTTCAACAGCATCCGTCAAGCTTTTGGCAAGTTTTTGGTCAGTTGGGCAGGGCTGTTGAAAACTCGACCCGCCGCTTGCCGACGGCTACCGACCGCCCAGGGCGTCCTGCACCCCTGGGAAAGCCCCGCGTCCTAGGCTCCATACCGTCGCCACCCAAAACGGAAAGGACGTGGGCGCCATGACCGAAACCGCTGTTGAAACTTACGAGACCACGACGAGGGGCGCCGCCTCGATGGCAGCCTATCGCGCCGTTCGCATCCTGCAACTATTAAGCGAAAACACCGGTGAGGACAAGGCCATGCTTTCCGATGAGTTGATCCGGCGCCTCGCCCATCCCGACGACCCCGCCCGCATGCCCATCTCGGCGGCGCGGCGCAGCATCTACACCGCCATCTCCGCACTTCGCCATGCCGGATACGAAATTGAGTACAAGCGCGGCGTGGGGTATCGGCTCTTGACCCGTCCGCTCACCGACGAAGAGATCATCCGACTCCACGGCATGGTCATGCGCAACCGCTCTACGCCCATCGCCATTCGAAAAAGCATGGCGCAGCACCTGGTCGCCATGGCGAGTGCCGACGTTCGCGGCTACCTCGATGCACCCGAGCCTGCTCCAAGCGCAGGCGGCAAATCCACCAAGGCCACACGCACGCCCGTCAAGCGCATCGATGCCTGCGAGCTCATCGAGCAGGCCATCGACCACGGAACCACGGTGAGTTTTGATATTTCGAGTGTCACGGCACGCGGAGAGGTCGAAGTGGCACGGATGACACTCCGTCCCTTTGCCATCAAGCAACGAGACGGCATCTCGTATTTGCTGGGAACGGTCTATGACGCGCGAGGCGCCGATGACACGTTGCGTACCGTAGAGATCGGCCGAATGAGAAACGTCACCACACGTCTCCTCGACGGCAAGAAGCTCTTCGCCGCCCTGGACGAGGACGATGCCTCCTCCGCCGCATAAGACCCTCCGCCGCCCATTAGACTACCCGTACCGCCCATCCGATTCTGTATTAAAAAACCCGCCAGGCTGTTGTAAAAATGGACATCAGCGCTACTATAGTTCCACTTGCACTTTGTCCCAGTGCAGTGTTTCCAGCCATTTTTATACTGGGGGTAATGATATGAAGGACATCACCATCAGCCGCAGGAGCCTTCTGGTCTCCGCCGGTCTGCTCGCGCTCGCCCCGCTCGCCGGATGCGGCGGCAACTCTGGTTCCGGCTCTGCTGCCGCCGGTTCCGACTACACCATCGGCGTTCTGCAACTCACCGAGCACTCCGCACTCGATGCCGCCAACGACGGCTTTGTCAAGGCCATCAAGGAGAGCGGCCTTAAGGTCAAGATCGACCAGAAGAACGCCCAGAACGACCAGTCCACGTGTAAGTCCATTGCCGACAAGTTTGTGGGCGACAACGTCAACCTGATTTATGCCATCGCCACGCCCGCCGCGCAGGCTGCCGCCGGCGCCACGGCCGATATCCCCATCGTGGGCTGCGCCATCACCGACTACGCCGCCTCCGGCCTGGTCCAGGACAACGACAAGCCCGGCACCAACGTCACCGGCGCCTCCGACCTTACCCCGGTCGCCGAGCAACTCGAGATGATGCAGAAGGTCCTGCCCGACGTAAAGAAGGTCGGCCTGCTCTACTGCACCGCCGAGTCCAACTCCGACGTCCAAATCAAGGCCGCCAAGAAGGAACTCGACAAGTTGGGCCTCGAGTACACTGACTTCACCGTCTCGAGCTCCAACGAGATCCAGTCCGTCGTCGAATCCGCCGTGGGCAAGGTCGACGCGCTCTACTCCCCCACCGACAACACCATCGCCGCGGGCGCTTCGCAGGTCGGTCAGATCTGCAAGGAGAACAAGCTCCCCTTCGTTACCGGCGAGGAGGGCATGTGCAAGGCCGGGGGCCTGTTCACCCTCTCCATCAACTATGAGGATCTGGGCTACGCTGCAGGTGAGATGGCCGTTAAGATCCTGAAGGGCGAGGCCAAGCCCGAGGATATGGCTATCGAGCACCTCTCGAGCAAGGACCTGGTCGTCGTCAAGAACGACGAGATGGCCGAGGCGTTGGGCATCGACCTTTCCGCCCTGGACGAGTAGCACCATGCGCCGTAACGCATCTAGGGTTCGTTCTCGCCCATAGCTGCGTTATTCAATATCTGAGCCATTGGGGCGAACGTCATAGATCGGCGTTCGCCCCAATGGCTCAGATATAACAAAACGTTTGCCTGCCGTTCTTATATTCATTGTTACCGCTATCATGGTGACTCGCGTGTCCACCCTATCCTAGGAGGTATGAAGCATGCTCATTGCATTGCAGGGCGCCGTTTCGCAGGGCGTCCTCTGGGGCATTATGGTGCTTGGCGTGTTTATCACGTTCCGCCTGCTCGACATCCCCGATATGACCTGCGACGGCAGTTTTGCCCTCGGCGGCTGTGTCTGCGCCGTGCTCATCGTCAACAATAACGTCGACCCCTTGCTCGCCGTGCTGGCCGGCATGTGCGCCGGCGCCATCGCGGGCGCCGTCACGGGCATCTTGACCACCGTCTTTGAGATTCCCGCAATCCTCGCCGGAATCCTTACGCAGATCAGTCTGTGGTCCATCAACCTGCGCATCATGGGCAAGTCCAATACGCCCATTCTTGCCAAGGGCACCATCTTCTCATCCGTCAGCCACATGACGGGCCTGCCGCAGTCCACTGTTGCCATTATCCTGGGCATTGTGCTGGCCGTGGCCATCGTCGCCATCCTGTACTGGTTCTTTGGCACCGAGATCGGCTCGGCGCTGCGTGCCACCGGCAACAACGAATACATGATCCGCGCCCTGGGCGTCAACACCAACTCCACCAAGATGATCGCCCTCGTGCTCTCCAACGCCCTTATCGGCCTTTCGGGTGCGCTCATCTGCCAGAGCCAGAAGTACGCTGACATTGGCATGGGCACCGGCGCCATCGTTATCGGTCTTGCCGCCATTGTTATCGGCGAGGTGCTCGGTCGCCTGCTGCCCGGCGGTCTGACGCAGTTTAGCGTCCGTCTTGCCTCTGCCGTCTTTGGCTCCGTGGTCTACTTCCTCATCCGCGCCATCGTGCTGCAGCTGGGCATGGACGCCAACGACATGAAGCTGCTCTCCGCCGTGATCGTTGCCGTGGCCCTGTGCGTGCCCGTGGTTTGGGAGCGCTACAAGCTCCGCAGCTCCTACACGAAGGGAGATGAGGCAGATGCTTAAGCTCTCGCACGTCAAGAAGACCTTTAACAAGGGCACCGTCACCGAGAAGCGCGCACTCACCGGCGTCGACCTTACCCTGAATGATGGCGACTTTGTAACCGTGATTGGCGGCAACGGCGCCGGCAAGTCCACGCTGCTCAATATGATCGCCGGCGTGTATCCGCTTGATTCGGGTGTTATTGAGCTCGACGGCACCGACATCTCGCGTCTGAGCGAGTCGCAGCGCGCCAAGTACCTGGGCCGTGTGTTCCAGGACCCCATGCGCGGCACCGCAGCCGACATGCAAATTGCCGAAAACCTGGCCCTCGCCAAGCGCCGCGGCCAGCGTCGCGACCTTTCGTGGGGCGTCACCAAGGCCGAGAAGGACGAGTACGTTGAGCTGCTCAAGCGTCTGGACCTTGGTCTGGATACACGCCTCAACGCTAAGGTCGGCCTGCTCTCGGGTGGCCAGCGCCAGGCACTCACGCTGCTCATGGCCACGCTCACCAAGCCGCGCTTGCTGCTGCTCGACGAGCACACCGCGGCACTCGACCCCAAGACCGCCTCTAAGGTGCTCAATCTGACCGAGGAGATTGTCGACGAGAACCACCTGACCACGCTCATGGTCACGCACAACATGAATGACGCCATCCGTCTGGGCAATCGCCTGATCATGATGCACGAGGGCCACGTTATCTACGACGTGGCGGGCGACGAGAAGAAGTCGCTCACCGTCGCCGACCTGCTGCAGAAGTTCGAGGAGGTCTCGGGCGGCGAGCTCGCCAACGACCGCATGCTGCTGAGCTAAAACCTGCCAATAAGGGACAGGTTTATTTTGGCAGGTTTTATCTGCGCAAACGTCAAAACCGCCGCAAAGGGACAGACGCCCTTGCGGCGGTTTTCGCTAACCCCCATATCGAGCACAGAAGCCCGTCCGAATTTGATCGGACGGGCTTCTTGATGGGTATCATGGTTGGACGATCATTAGGAGGTTTCTCTACATGGAATTGTTTGAGCCGATTCTTCATTTCTTTGCACAACGATGGGTCCACAACATTATCTGGGCAGGTATCTTGGCCATCGGCACCGCCGTTGCCGCCAAGGTCGCGTCCAAGACCCTGTACCACCTGCTCAACCGCGACGATAACCCACTCCCTTCATCAAGCATCTTCATCAACATCGCGCGCGCCGTCATTTGGATGATCGGCGGCAGCTTTATCCTCGACAACTGCTTTGGCATTAATGCAAACGCCCTCGTCGCCGCTCTTGGCGTCGGCGGCATCGCCATCTCGCTCGGCTTTCAGGACACGCTGTCAAACCTTATCGGTGGCATGCAGGTGACCTTTATGGGCATCATCAAACCCGGCGACAATATCGAGGTCGGCGGCGTGACGGGCGTGGTCCAAGATATCACCTGGCGCCATACGACCATCGAGGACGCCTGCGGGCAGACCATCATCGTCCCCAACTCAAATATCTCCAAGAACACGCTCGTGCACCTCATGCCCTTTGGGCGCGTTGCCGTGCCCGTTGCCGTAAAGGACACGTCCAAGTGGGCCTCGTTGGACGCGCTGGCAGATGAGCTTACCGACGCCACCAAGGCCGCGGTGCTTCCCATCTCTGGCTTTGACAAGGAGCCCTACGTGCTCTTTAGCGAGATCGGCGACTTTGGCGTCAAGGGCAAAATCATCTTTATCGTCAGCGACGACAGCACCACTTTCACGGCAGCCGACGCTTGCATCCGCGCCATCGCCCCCATCATCGCCTAAAACCACCGCAAAGGGGACAGGCACCATTGTGGTGGTTTCGCATCGTGGTACCATGGTTCATATCGTTGTTTAAACGACTAAGGGAGTAGACACCATGGAAGAGGCCTATCGTCAAGCGCGCAAGCGCGGCGAACAGGGACGCCGTCGCGCCATCAGCCAAAGCGAGAATCCATATCTTACGGACCTCGACAGCTTGGTCGCCCAGCTTCCCTGCGGGCAGCGCGAGAACATCGGCCTGCGGGACATTCCGCTCGAAATGGTCGTCGGCACGGTTACCAAAGGTCGCCAGTCCGCCTTTTCGTGTAACTTTATGCCGCTGCTCCCCTGGAATACCGAATTCGCCCGCAAATGGTCCAACCTCTACGATATCCAAATCTCCGAGGGCTACCGCGACCCCATCATCGTCACCGAGTTCATGCACCGCTTTTACGTCCAAGAGGGCAACAAGCGTGTCAGCGTCCTCAAATTCCTTGACGCTCCGACGGTTTCGGCCAAGGTGACGCGTCTGTACCCCGGTAAGTGGGATTCCGTCGAGAGCCGCCTGTACGGTGAGTTTTGCGCCTTTTGGTACGTATGCCCCCTGTACGAGATTGAGTTTTCGCGCGAGGGCAGCTACGAGATGCTTGCCAAAATGCTCGGCCAAGATCTTGTCGAAAAATGGCCTCAAAAGAAGGTCGACTACCTACGTCACACCTTCCTGCTCTTTAAGCGCGCCTATCTTCGCGCGGGCGGCGACCACTTGGACATTACGCCTGCCGATGCCATGCTCGTCTACCTCAACGTCTACAACCAGGACCGTCTGCTGGATACGCCGACGGATATCGTCGTCAACCGTCTGTGCAAGATTTGGCGCGAGCTTGTCATTGCCGGCAAAAATAACGAGGACAAGGTCGATCTTGTCGAAGCACCGAGCGTCGATGAGGAAGAGTCGCCCGCTAAGTCCACCTCCGGCGTGCTCAACTTCTTTATGGGCAAGACCGTCTATTCGGCGGCCAACCCCCTGCGCATCGCCTTTATCCATGAATTCCCCTGCGCAACGTCGAGCTGGGACAGTCTGCACGACCAAGGGCGTCAGTATCTCGATGAGCACTTTGGCGGTATCGTGCGCACCGAGGCGTTCGAGGACTGCCACGATCCGGACGTGTTCTACGCCGCCGTGGAAACGGCTGTCAAACATGGAGCTAACGTCATCTTCTCGACCTCGCACCGCCTGATGGAATACACGCTCAGAGCTGCCGTTGAGTATCCCCAGGTGCGATTCCTCAACTGCTCTATCGGCCTTCCCCACCAAAGCGTCCGCTCGTACTTTGGAAAGATGTACGAGGCCAAGTTCCTCCTGGGCGCCCTTGCGGCTAGCATGGCGGACAACCATCGCATTGGCTACCACGCGTCGGTCTTTGCGTCGGGCGCGCTTAGCGAGATCAACGCCTTTGCCATCGGCGCCTCGCTGCTCGACCCTCGCGCGCAGGTAATCCTCACCTGGGGCGATGTACCCGCCGGCGGTCTTGCCGAGGCCATGTGCCGCGAAGGCGTGAGCGTTATGACCGGTGTCGACATGTCCAAGTCGCTGGAGGACCCCACGGCCTACGGACTCCACCGCCTGGTCGATGGCAAGGTCGTCGGCATCGCCATGCCGGTATGGAACTGGAGCCGTTACTACGAGCTTATCGTGCGAAGCCTGCTGCATGGCACCTGGGATGAGACCAGTGACAACAGCCAGGTTCGCGCCGTCAACTACTGGTATGGTATGAGCTCGGGCGTTATCGACATTCGCTACGCTCCGGGCCTGCCCTATCAGACGCGCAAGCTTGTTCAGCTACTGCGCAATGGCATCGTCGAGGGCTCCATCAATCCATTTGGCGGCGAGCTCCATAGCCAAGACGGCGTGGTGCAGATCGAGGGCTTTCCCCCACTGCCGAGCACGCAAATCGTCGAGATGGACTGGCTGGCCGACAACGTGGTGGGCACCATTCCGCAACTCGACGATGAGCCGAAGGTCCGCGCCCTATGAAAATCCTTGCCATAGCCGATACCGAGGAGCGCTGCCTGTGGGAATGTTTTCGCAAGGAGCGCTTTGAGGACGTTGACCTGATTCTATCCGCAGGCGACCTGGATCCGGACTATCTTGAGTTTTTGGTCACTGTCATCAACAAACCGCTTGTGTACGTTCGTGGCAACCACGACGACCGCTACGCGCGCCATGCACCGGGCGGGTGCATTTGTGTTGAGGACAGCGTATATGTGTACCGAGGTATTCGCATTGCGGGTCTGGGCGGTTCCATGCGCTACCGCGACGGCGCGAACATGTATACCGAGCGCGAGATGGCAAAACGCATGCGCAAGCTATCGCGAAAAATCGCACTGGTAGACGGATGCGATATTCTACTTACCCATGCACCCGTCGCAGGCATGGGCGACCTGGACGACCTGCCGCATCGAGGATTCGAGTGCTTTAATGCGGCTCTTGAGTCTTGGGGTCCCGACTATATGATTCACGGGCATGTGCACCAAAGCTACGGCCCCAACTTTCAACGCGAGCGCCAACACCCATGCGGAACGAAGATTGTCAACGCCTGCGGCTATACCAAGATCGAAATTGACGAGGCGCGCTACCCCACGCGCGGTTGGAAGGCCGCTTGGCTCAACTCGCAAACCATGCGCCGCGAGCTCAAACGCCACGAAGCAATCGAGTCTTCAACCGCCAGAACCCCCTGGTAACTGCCAACAACCACCACGAAGGGGATAGGCACCTTTATGGTGGTTTTGCTGACTCGTCCGACCTGTCCATCACGGTGCTTGTGTAATTAGCGAGAACACTCATTGTTTTGTAAGGACGGCGCTCACGTGCCGTCTTTTTTTGTCAACTTATGCAGTCTCGACCGTGTTGTATGTAGAGGGACCTCGCGAGACGCCTTCCCTATATCCACCACGACCAATTGGAGGTGACACTATGCCTGCACGCCGTAACCGCAATAGCACGCTCCGATGCGATGCCGATCAGATCGAGCGGGAAGCAAAGCGCTTGGTCGACACGTATTCCGACCTCATCCTTCGATTGTGCTATTCGGCCCTTGGATCCGCTGACGACGCTCAAGACATCTGCCAGGACACGCTGATCAAGATTCTCCAACGCACTCAACCGTTCGACTCGCTCGAACACGAACGTGCTTGGGTGATCCGAGTCGCACTGAACGCATGTCGCGATATCGGCCGTACGCACGCGAATCACCCGGTTGTCGACCTCGATTCGCTCCCCGATTTCTGCGCACCCGTAACACATACCGAGCAAGAATTCGCGCAACGCGACTGCGCCATTCTTTCCGCTGTCACGGCCCTGCCTCAAGCACAGCGCATCGCCATCTTTTTGCACTACTACGCAGGCATGAGCATCAGGGAAATCGCAGACGCCGTTCACGCGACGCCAGCTGCAACCGCCCAGCACCTTAGCCGCGGACGTGCGTCACTTCGGCTTTCCTTGAAAGGAGACCACAATGACTACGAATTCGAATGACTATCGCCACGCCCTGGAGCACATTTCGTTTACCGATAATGCGAAGCAGCACATGGCAAACTCGATTGCTCAGTCCGTCGCCTCAAGCGATGCGGCGACCGCTCAAAGCAACTTTAATGGCACGCGACGCAAGCCGCGCATCGCCCGCCATCCCGTAAGAACAGTCGCTCGCATTGCCGCTGTAACGGCAGTCCTCGCTATCGTCATTGGAGGCGCTGGCACGGCTATGGCAACAGGCGTCCTGCCGCTTCCTTCTGACATGCTTTCCGACATCTTTGACGGACCTGCTTCTCAAACCGAGATCATCGACCATATTGGCCGGCCCGTCGGTGCTAGCTGCTCCAACAACGGAGTCACCGTGACCGCCGACGCCATCATGGGCGACAAGGATATGGTTACCATCGCCTATACGCTTACGTTCGACGATCCCGCTGCCCTGAAAAAGCTTTCCGAGCCGGGCGAGAACGGAACTATCGCCGGAAGTGTCGATGGAAACGTATACGTTGATGGCGAGCATGGCGGCCAAGGCCAATCATGGCTCATTGACAAGAACCCCAATGACTCCAGCATTCAATACTTTGCACAGTTCAGCGTTGAATCACCCGGCCTTATGGGCAGGACCGTCCGCACGCATATCAACTCTCTCGTTGTGCCACGTGCTGGCAAAGAGCTTCCCGAGTATAAGAAAATACTTACGGGCCCATGGGATCTTAAGTTCCAGCTGAATTACGAAGATACATCCGTTACGATTCCCGCGCCCAAATCGGTCAACTTTAACGGCACCAAGGCGACGATTCAAGAGGCCACCGTATCCTGCGTTGGCGTTTCAGTCCGCTACAACATAGATCGTTCCATCGAACACGACAACAACAGCGGCAAGATGTCTCAAAACATGGAGGAGTCTATGGATGCCGTTGGCAACATACCCCTCATCGTGACGTTCAAAGACGGTCATGTTGAGGACGCAACCAGCCACAGCGGCTATTTCGCAAATAAACTGGATAACGGCACCACTGATGTCCACAAGACCTGGCCGTTCTCGCAAGTTTGTGACACAGACAAGATTGCAAGCGTACAAATTGGCGATACGGTCATTCCCATGAATTCGTAACGCTACGCGGCTCGTATATGCACCCGGTTCCGCACTTCGCGTCTAAAGATGCGCTGTCATCGAGCAGCGTGAGCGCAAGGCCGCCCGTATGGTCGGCTGGGAACACCTCGTTGCGCTAAAAACCACCACGAAGGGGACCGGCACCTTTGTGGTGGTTTTGCTGACTCGTCCGACCTGTCCCAACGGTTTGTCTCAATCTGTAACAGGTAGGGCCCAAATAATCGGTTAGCTGTTACAGATCGAGACAGACCACGGATGCTCAGCCGAAAATCTCAATCTGTAACAGGTAGGAACGATTTTGCCCCTTAGATGTTACAGATTGAGATATTTGACAGCTTGAATCGGCATCGCCTACAGCGCGGCGACGACCTTGTCGCCCATCGTCGTGGTTCCGAGGATCTTATCTGCCGGGGTGTTGACATCGGCGATGTCACGGGTGCGCCAGCCCTCGTCGAGCACGCGCGCCACGGCGCTCTCGATCCACGCGGCTTGCTCGCCCATGTCGAGCGCGTAGGTCAGCAGCATCGCCACCGACAAGATTTGAGCCAGCGGATTGGCCACGCCGAGCCCCGCGATGTCAGGAGCGCTGCCAGCGCTCGGCCCAAACAGCGATACGCCATCATCCAGCGAGGCAGAGGCAAGCATACCGAGCGATCCGGTAATCTGAGCCGCCTCATCGGACAGGATGTCGCCGAACATGTTCTCCGTCACCACGACGTCAAAGTCTGCCGGTCGACTGATGAGCTGCATGGCGGCGTTGTCGACGAGCAGGTCCTCAAGCTCCACGTCGGAGTACTCCTCGTCTTGCACGCGATGCACGATCTCGCGCCACATGCGGCTCGTCTCCAGCACGTTGCGCTTATCAACGCTCGTCACCTTGCCGCGACGTTTGCGCGCCGCCTCAAATGCCTGGCGCGCAATGCGCTCAATCTCGTACTCGCGATACTCCATCACGTCGACCGCACGCTGACCGGCCGCACCCGCAGCGCCCGCGCAGGTCACGGATGCGGGCGCCAAAGTCCCACGGCATGTTGTAGCCCATCGTATCGGGGATGTTCACGACCGTGGCACCGGCCTTTACGGCCGCCTCGATAATGCGCACCAGAAACTCCTGATCGGAGCGGCCAGCATCCTCGGCATAAAACTCAACATCGTCAACGAACTTGCGAGCATGTTTGACGGCATGGATCGCTCACTCAATTGCCCTTTCCTCAGTCATATGGAGCTTGTCGCGCAGGTGACTGGTGCTCACACCCAGCCCTGTATGGATACGGGGCCTCTGGGCCGTTTTGAGCGCCTCTGCAGCCACTTCGATATCCCTGTCGACAGCGCGCGTCAGGCCGCATACCGTGCATCGGTCGCCCGCAATCTTGCCAATCTCCTGTACGGAGCGAAAGTCACCAGGACTCGAGATGGGAAAGCCCGCCTCGATAACGTCCACGTTCATGCGCACCAGCTGGCGGGCGATGAAGAGCTTTTCCTCGGTATTCATGCTGGCGCCCGGCGACTGCTCACCGTCGCACAGGGTGGCGTCAAAGATTGTGATTTTGCGGCTTATATGTTCCTCCTGATTGACCGTTTTATGACAGATGGCTTTCAGGAGAGAGAGAAGGCCTAGAGATAGAAAAATACCCGTGTCGCTCATCACGCCTGAAAGCGGCAGACGATAGCGCACCCGGGTACAACAAATCGTTATAGCGAGATTACAACCCTAGCGCGCTATCCAATCTAGTAGCGCTAGGCCTAGGAGCTGTTGCGTGTTCTTAAACATGTTGGGCTCCCTTCGGCCTCGGGTAGTACTACATCGCGCTAAAGTACAACACAAGTAAAACCACCACAAGGGTGCCTGTCCCCTTCGTGGTGGTTTCGTTGACTCAAAAGCAAGAGACCCGGTCCTGCACGAGGCAGAACCGGGTCTCTTTAGCAATGCTTGCTTTGCTCAGGCAGTAACTGTTAGTTACTCAGCCAGGAAGTCGCGCTGGATAGCGGGATCGACCTTGACGCCAGGGCCCATGGTGGAAGACACGGAGATGGACTTGACGTACTTGCCCTTAGCAGAAGAGGGCTTGACGCGCAGGATCTCGGTGTACAGGGCAGCGTAGTTCTCGACGAGCTGCTGCTCGGTGAAGGACTTCTTGCCCAGGGGCACGTGGCAGATGCCGTAGCGGTCGGCGCGATACTCAACGCGGCCGGCCTTGAGCTCGGAGACCATCTTGGCGACGTCCATGGTCACGGTGCCGAGCTTGGGGTTCGGCATGAGGCCACGGGGACCAAGGATCTTACCAATGCGGCCAACCTTGGCCATCATGTTCGGCGTAGCGATAGCGGCGTCGAAGTTGATCTCGCCCTTCTGGATCTGGGCGACGAGCTCGTCGGAACCGATGATGTCGGCGCCGGCAGCCTCGGCCTCGCGGGCCTTCTCGCCCTCGGCGAAGACAGCAACACGAACGGTCTTGCCGGTGCCGTGAGGCAGGGAGATGGAACCACGGATGTTCTGGTCAGCCTTACGAGTATCGATGCCCAGACGGAAGTGGGCCTCGACGGTCTCGTCGAACTTGGCGGTGTCGAGCTCCTTGATGAGCTTGGCAGCCTGAAGGGGGGTGTAGAGCGTGGCGCGGTCGATCTTCTCGGCAGCGGCGTTATAGCTCTTACCATGCTTAGCCATGTGCATTACCTCCTGTGGTTAAACGGGCGTGAGCCCTCCCACATCGTATCGTGTGCCCTATTGCACACATATAACGGGCGCCCCGGTCGGAGCACCCGTCATTACCTAAAGAAATCGCTACTCAGCGATGGTGACGCCCATGGAACGGGCGGTACCGGCGATGATCTTCTTGGCGGCGTCAATGTCGTTGGCATTGAGGTCCGGCATCTTGATCTCGGCGATCTTGGTGAGCTGCTCCTGAGAGAGCTGACCAACCTTGTCGGCCTGGGGCTTAGCGGAACCAGACTTGAGGTTCAGCTCCTTCTTGATGAGGTGAGCCGCCGGCGGGGTCTTGGTGATGAAGGAGAAGGACTTGTCCTCGTAGACAGAGATCTCAACGGGGATGATGTCGCCCTTCTTGTCCTGCGTCTCGGCGTTAAAGGCCTGGCAGAACTGCATGATGTTCACGCCAGCAGCGCCCAGGGCGGGGCCGACGGGAGGAGCGGGGTTAGCTGCACCAGCAGGAATCTGGAGCTTAATGACGTTGGCAACCTTCTTCTCAGCCATGGTCATTCCTTTCGAATCACGAGTGTGAAGTACTTGCTATATCGTAAGCACGCACGTGTTAGAAGCACTCCTGAGATGAGCAGTCACAGAAGAAGCACGCTCGCGCGAACGGACGAAAACTTAAGCGATGACAGCGACCTGGTTAAAGTCGAGCTCGACCGGCGTCTCGCGGCCAAAGATCATCAGCGTGACCTTGAGTTTGCCAGCCTCGGTGTTAACCTCGGAGACCTTGCCATCAAAGTCGGTAAGCGGGCCATCGGTGACGCGGACGGACGTGCCGACCTCAATATCAACCGAGGTGCGCTTGGGCGAATCGCCCTTACCGGGACGACGAGTCATCTTGTTGTACTCGTCGCGGGAAAGCGGAGCGGGCTTGCCGTTGCCGCCTAGGAAACCGGTGACGCCGGGCGTGTTGCGAACACACGTCCATGCATCGTCATCCATCTCCATGCGAACCAGGACATAACCCGGAAAGATCTTAGAATCCTTGGTCTCGCGCTTGCCACCCTCTTTGATCTCGGTGACGCGCTCCATAGGAATCTCGATATCAAAGATACGGTCCTGCATGCCCATGGTCTCGATGCGATGCTCGAGATCGGACTTAACACGGTTCTCGTATCCAGAGTAAGTGTGAACGACGTACCAACGCTTAGACATGGTTTAGCCCCTCAATCCGGAGAACAGAGCAAGAGCCTCGCCAAAGCCAGCATCGAGCAGAGCGATGACGACGCCGACGACGATCAGAGAAGCGCAAACGACGACCGAGTAGTTCACAAGCTCCTTCTTATCGGGCCACGTGACACGCTTCATCTCGGACTTCACCGAAGCGAAATACTTCTTGGTGCGGGCGAAGAAACCAGGCTTCTCGTTCTTCTTGGACTTCGCAGCCTTCTCGTTCTTCTTGGCAACGGCCTTCTTGGCCTCAACCTTGGAGTTGGCGGCAGCGTTATTGGCAGGTGCCGACTGCTGAGCCTTCTTCTTGTTCTTCTTGTTGGCCATTTGGGTTACCTCCGCGCAATGCGCTTATACATGAGTAAACCGTAAGCCCCCAATTGGGAGCTTACGGAATAATGACTGGCACGCCAGGAAGGACTCGAACCCTCAACACTCGGTTTTGGAGACCGACGCTCTACCAATTGAACTACTGGCGTATGTGACTAGAGACTAGCGAGTCTCTTTGTGCAGCGTGTGGTGACGGCACCAGGGGCAATACTTCTTGATCTCCATACGATCAGGCATGTTCGACTTGTTCTTGGTGGTCGTATAGTTGCGGCGCTTGCACTCAGTGCACGCAAGAGTAACTAGAGTACGCATTTATCCTGAACCTTTCATTTCCGCCCCGTACGGGCACGAGATGGTACTTTATCAGCTCTATGTAAGTGCTGTCAATGAAAACCTCGAATCAATTGGTTCTCGGTGGATCCATTCATATTTGGAACACATCAATGAAGCCATCGAGAGCTAATCGACGGTGCAACCAGGACCATTATTGATCCTCTCGACACCAGCAACGGCTCAATATCCATTGCAGAAAAGAACCCGGCACCCATATAAGTGCCGGGTTCTCTAAGTCAGCTATATCAAAGAGCTAATTTACTCAATGATCGTGGAGACGATGCCCGAACCGACGGTGTGGCCACCCTCGCGGATAGCGAAGCGCAGGCCCTCCTCCATGGCGATCGGGTGGATGAGGTCGCCCTCGATGGTGATGTGGTCACCAGGCATAGCCATCTCGGTGCCCTCGGGGAGCTTGACCGTACCGGTAACGTCGGTGGTACGGAAGTAGAACTGAGGACGATAACCATCGAAGAACGGGGTGTGACGGCCGCCCTCCTCCTTGGTCAGAACATAGATCTCGCCGGTGAACTTGGTGTGCGGGGTAACCGAACCGGGCTTGCAGAGAACCTGGCCGCGCTCGATGTCCTCGCGCTTGATGCCGCGGAGCAGCAGACCGACGTTGTCGCCAGCCTCGCAGAAGTCCATGGACTTACGGAACATCTCGATACCGGTAACGACGGTGTTCTGGGTATCCTTGATGCCGACGATCTCGACGGGCTCGTTGAGCTTGAGCTCACCGCGCTCGACACGGCCGGTAGCAACAGTACCACGGCCGGAGATGGTCATAACGTCCTCAACGGCCATCAGGAACGGGAGGTCGTTGTTACGAGCAGGCGTCGGGATGTACTCGTCGACGGCGTTCATGAGCTCGCGGATAGCGTCCATCCACTTGGCGTCGCCCTCGAGAGCGCCCAGAGCGGAACCACGGATGACGGGGATGTCGTCGCCGGGGAAATCGTACTCGGAGAGGAGCTCACGGGTCTCCATCTCGACGAGGTCGATGAGCTCGTCATCGTCAACCATGTCGCACTTGTTCAGGAAGACGACGATGTAGGGAACGCCGACCTGACGGGCGAGCAGGATGTGCTCGCGGGTCTGAGCCATGGGGCCGTCGGTAGCGGCGATGACCAGGATAGCGCCGTCCATCTGAGCAGCACCGGAGATCATGTTCTTGACGTAGTCAGCGTGGCCCGGGCAGTCAACGTGAGCGTAGTGACGAGCAGCAGTCTCGTACTCGACGTGGGAGACGGAGATCGTAATGCCGCGCTCGCGCTCCTCGGGAGCCTTGTCGATGTTCTCGAACGCAGTGAAGTCAGCCTTGCAGCCCTCGGTCTCGGAGAGAACCTTGGTGATGGCGGCGGTCAGCGTGGTCTTGCCGTGGTCGACGTGACCAATGGTGCCGATGTTAACATGCGGCTTAGTGCGCTCAAACTTCTCTTTGGCCATAAAGCCCTCCTCTAAACAGGTCGTCCCCGGACGGGACTTTGCCTTTATACCATAGTGGCCTCTCAACATACTATTGAGAAGCCACCGTGTTACCTATGGTAGCGGTGACTGGATTCGAACCAGTGACGCCACGGGTATGAACCGTGTGCTCTAACCAACTGAGCTACACCGCCGGATGGAGCCTGCAACCAGACTTGAACTGGTGACCTCTTCGTTACCAACGAAGTGCTCTACCGACTGAGCTATACAGGCACTTGACGGGTGGGAGCTATAGGATTCGAACCTATGTAGGCAGAGCCAACGGGTTTACAGCCCGTCCCCATTAACCACTCGGGCAAACTCCCAATCGTTCAAGTATCCGCAGGTCCTTTGGTCTTTTGGACCGCCGCCCCCGCGAACGAAAAAGATAATACGATGCAACCTTGGGGGCTGTCAACGAAAACCTCTAGATACACGGTGCCGGGCGTATCTATATACCTTTGACCTTCGGTTTTGCTGAGTTTAGATATGACGGACGGTGAATTTGCATGTAGCGGTGACATTTCCCGAGGGAACACTTTGTCATAGTAGAGTACGCTGGCTGGAACGAACTTCGATAACGACCCTCTTGCACTATTACATAGGTTGCAATCGGGCTTCCACGGCACAATCGAGCGTGGATTTTCTCCCGTTTGACATCGAGCGTGGATAATCTCCCACTTTTGGCGCGTTTCTGAGGCCAAAGTGGCAGATTATCCACGCTCATTCTCTAGGCGGGAGAACTATAGAGCCGAACTACTCGGGCCAGGCCAAAGTAGACCCATAGAGCGGCTCCCCCTTGGTGCAGGGGTAGCGACTCAAGTAACACGACGATAGCAAGTCGAAGAAATAAGTCATGGCATATTTCGAATAAACGCCTAGTCGGTCAATTCCGTTTCCCGCATTACCAAGACGATATACACGGTCAAAAGACCTCGATTTGTCATCGTTGCTAAACGCAGTAATTAGAATCTTCCTGCCCGAACGGCAATCAAGATACTCACGTGCCTGTGACGCAAATAGCCCGGAGACCGATACGAGAATTATCAATGACTGCGAAACGTCTCCCATGTTTTTCAATTCCGCGACGTTAGCCCCAGCAACTATGCGAACTATCTTGCCCGCATAAAACATTTCCTGCTGAAATCGTACGAGATTGGCGCTCACATTATTGGTGCACCAGATTTCAACGTTTTTATGGCCATCAATTTCGTCGGCAAGGTGCTTAATAGCGATATCGGACACGCCGCTTTCAACCTCAGCGAACATCTCGATCATGCGAACGTCGAGCTCTGCCCTGTACTCCTCGTAGCCAAATTCCTCCTCTCGATGGCTTAAGTCGCTTGGAAAGACTGATTGAGTAAATGATTCTTTCAAATCGCTAAGAGACTGGTAGCCCAATCGATTGCAGAAACGACGAACAGCGGAACGGGTCACGAATGCATCGCGGGTTATTGCGGCAACATTGATTTCGCTCGAACGCCTAATGTGAGCGATGAGATATCGAGCGATGGCGGCATCGTTTGACCCAAACTCGCTGTTGATGATTGAGCTAATGCGATTGAGCACATCGAAGTCATTGATATTCACGTGATCCCTCTTTCCGCTCTCCTCGAAATCATGGTTCATTTATTGAATCAAACAGCTTTGGTCGTTCTCCTATGATTCAAATCAGTTGACGTCATCTTAATCGTAATTCCGCCACACGTATCCACCGTGTTGAATGATGGAAAGGGGATTCATGGACAACGTGAACAACATGCCGTTTCTCTGGGGTTCCGCCACGGCGTCTTATCAGTGCGAGGGTGCCTGGAACGAAGACGGCAAAGGCCTTGGCGAGTGGGATTTCTTTAGCCACACAAGCAATAAGAACATCAACCATGTTGACGGTGATGTATCTTGCGACTTCTACCATCGCTATGAAGAAGATATCCGCATGATGAAAGAAGGCGGACAAAACACTTATCGCTTCTCTCTTTCATGGAGTCGAATCATCCCCACGGGTATCGGCGAAGTGAATGAAGAGGGTATCGATTTTTATAATCGGGTCATTGATTGTTGCCTCGAAAATGGCATAGAGCCCAACGTTACGCTGTTCCATTACGATCTACCATTCACGCTTGCTTGCAAAGGCGGATGGCTGAACAACGACATGGCAGAGTGGTTCTGCAAATACGCCAAGATTTGCTTTGAGCGCTTTGGAGACCGCGTCAAAATCTGGGCTACCGTTAACGAGCCGCATTTCTACAGCTACTGCGTAAACATGTTGGGCAACTATCCCCCCAATCGATCGCTCGACGTTCAGTCGTACATGCAGTTTCAGTACAACCTGATGCGCGCGAGCGCACTCGCAGTCCGAACATATCGTCAAATGGGCTACGACGGCATCATCGGCGCCGTCCACGATGGCGGCGTTGTCGAACTCGACCCGGCAACCGAGCACCCTGATGACGTATTTCGATACGCAGACTTTTTCGCCAATCGCATGATTCTGGCACCAGCGCTTCAGGGTCAACTGCCGCCAGAAATGGACGAAATCCTTGAAAAACTTGGCGTCTCGCTCTATCGATCCCCAAATGACGTAGAAGAATTCAGAGACGGTAAAGTCGATTTTATTGGACTCAACGTGTATTGCCGAGAGTATGTAACCGACTGGCACGGTGGAGAGCTTGCCGTTTCGGCGAACAATAAGGGCGGTTCGAGCAAAAAGGTCGAAGGAAAATGCATTGCGCCCTTGTTTGAAAGCGCCCGCGACAGCAATGTTCCCCGCAATAAATGGGGCCGCGAAATACTCCCAGGTTGCATGTATTCAACCATCATGGATGTCCACGAGCGCTATGACGCGCCCCGCATCTTTATTACGGAAAACGGACATGGCGCCTATGAGCAACCAGACGCAGACGGAATGATCCACGATGATGACCGCATCGAGCTTCTGGGCCAGTTCATCGAGCACATGATGAGGGCTAAGCGCGACGGCGCGCGCGTTGAGGGCTACTACCTCTGGTCGACGATGGATCTGTATAGCTGGATCAACGGCTACGAAAAACGATACGGACTTGTCCATATCGACTTCGAGAACAATCTGGAGCGCACCCCCAAAAAGAGCTGGTATTGGTACCGAGACCTTATCTCGAAGTATCAGGAGCAGGAAGGTTAGGAGAAAGAGATGAAATATCAGGCAATGTCCGAAACAGTCCTAAAGGCTGTTGGCGGCAAAGAGAACATTACATCGGTAACTCATTGTGCGACGCGCCTTCGCATCGACGCACGAGACACCTCGATCATCGATCTCCAGCTCGCCAAATCGGCCGATCAGGCGCTCGGGGCAGTAGTCAGCGGTGGCCAGCTTCAGGTGATCATCGGCCCCAACGTCACCGAGGCTTACAACGACTTCCTCGACTTCGCGGGAATCGAAGTCGGCGGTGGCACGGTTGCCGACGATGCCCAAACCGCCAAAGACCTTGCAGAAGGCATTAAAAGCGGTAACACCGCCATGGGCTTGATTGAGAAATTCGGGAACGTCTCTGCACAGGTATTCATGCCCATCGTCCCGGCGCTCATCGTTGGCGGACTCATTCTTTCGATCAAGAATCTCCTGGTCAATTATTGCGGATTGAGCACCGATAGCGGAACCGCCCAGGTCCTGTTGGCGATCTTTAGCGCTTCGTTTAGCTTCTTACCCGTTTATCTTGGTTATCAGCTCGCGGCCGTCATGAAGATGCAGCCCATCATGGGCGCATTGCTGGGCGCGATCATGATCAGCTCGTCCATTAGCGGTGCCGAGGGTCTCGACTTTCTTGGTATTCCCATCCCGACGAACGACTATTCGAGTACGGTAGTGCCCATCGTACTGGGCGTTGTATTCATGTACTTTGTCGACCGCGGCCTTCAGAAGATCATTCCCGACGTTACCAAACTGTTCTTGAAGCCGCTGCTCACCATGATCATCGTCGTGCCCGTCGAGCTTATTATCCTTGGCCCCGCCGGCAGCATGATGGGCTACGCGCTGAGCGATGCCGTCACGTGGCTTATGGACAACGTGGCATTTATCGCTACTCCGATCCTGGCAGCCCTTAACCCCTATTTCGTCATGCTCGGTCTCGATAAGGCTTACATCGCAATCGAAGTTACGAGCCTGGCGCAGCTCGGTTGGGCACCCATTATCTTTGGATTCATCTCGAACCTCTGCATTGGCGGCACGAGCCTCGCCCTGGCAACTGCCATGAAGGGAAACAAAGAGAAGAGGGGTATGGTCACCACGGTTGCCGTCACCGCACTCTGTGGCGTAACCGAGCCCGCGTTCTACGGTTGCCTCATCGAGCGTCCCCGCCTGCTTGTCGGCACGGCAATCGGCGCGCTCTGCGCTGGACTCCCTGCAGGTATCTTTGTTCTGAAAGAGTATGTTGCGGGAGCATGCCCCGGCCTTCTTTCGGCACTCATCTTTATCGCTCCCGATGGGTCCATGGGCAACTTCGTGCTGGCATGCGTTGTCGCCATCATCGCCATCGTCGTCTCCTTCATCGCTGCACGCGTGATCATCAAGAAGAACCCCAGCTATATTGACTAGATGCCCGCTGTTTGCATTGGAGACATCCTCGGCAGACCATTAGCAAGAACCCAAGAAGTTCCTTAGGAGCTCGATTAATCCATTCGGATTCCTGAGGCACAAACGGCCCCGATTCCACAATGAAATCGGGGCCGTTGTTTCTAAAGCCGTCGATAGACAATCGGTGTTTACCTTAGCTCCCTATCCAAGTTAATTATCCACGCTCGTTCTCCGATCGGGAGATTTTCTTCGCTCGCGTGTCCAGAAATCCACGCTCGAGCAGGACCCCATGTCCGCACCCGCCCTTGTCTCGATCTGTAACAGCAAGAGGCCTATTCCGCTTCTACATGTTACAGATCAAGATATTCCTAAAACACCCTAAGTTTCATCTCAATCTGTAACAGTTAGATGCCGAATATCGGTCTTGGTGTTACAGATTTAGACAAACTGGAGGACGAGACAAACCAAAAACGGGATGGGCGCTAACCCGATGGCGCACCACCTAAATAGAAACGAGCCCTGTCCCACAAGGAACAGAGCCCGAAACTCCCATGGAGCCAGTGACAGGAATCGAACCTGCAACCCACTGATTACAAATCAGTTGCGCTACCGTTGCGCCACACTGGCACACTTGGCGCTTTCGCGCGAAGCCAGTTAAGAATAAAGGAATTGCGGACGAGGCGCAACAGACCCTTCGACCGACCATATCTCAAAACTATTCGTCAGAACGAATAGTTTTATCCGTTCGCCAAAACTAAAAACTATTCGTTTTGGCGACGGCAACCCACAGTCCGTTGATTACAAATCAACGGACCGGCCAATTGGGAAACGGGTCTCTATGGATAATCCCCTACCTCCCGCGCAGGGCCTTGAGCTTGGCCAGGGCATCGGGGCTCAGGCGGCTGCCCAGGGTCATCTTGATCTGCGGAGCTTCCTCTGCCTCGTGAACATCGTTATCTATCTGCTTGATCTCGTCCACCAGCATGCGGCTCGAGATGCGCGTAACGCCCTTACCCATGACGACGGCCTGGATCGTGCCGTCGCTCGACACCACGGAGCACGCGCGGCCTTCCTCGCGCGCCTCGATGCAGAGCTTCTGCACCACGGTGTCGGCCGATACGCCCGTCGGCGAAAACTCGATGCGCACGCCGCGGGCCGGCAGGTTGGGGCGCTCGCTGGAGATATTGCCCACGCCGTCAAACACGATTACGGCCTCGTAGCGGCCCTGGGCAAACGCGGCAACATCGTTGATGAGTGCCGTGCGCGCCATATCGTGAACGTCGCTGGAATACGGATCATCGGAATGGTCGTAGACGAGCTTTTCGTAGCGCGGCGTGCAGTGGATCACGTTGTAGCCGTCGACCACCAGCAGCTCGGGCTTATTGGAGTGCACCGTCGAGACCGGGTCGGCGATGGCCTGCGCAAACGCATTGCCGCCCACGCCATAGGTCGCGGCCGAAACAATCGGCTTGGCCGAGCCTTCGCCAAAGCGCTTGGCCTTGGACTTGGCGCGGTTCTTCTTGGACATGCGCTACTCCTCCCCCATGAGCTCGCCGGCATTGCGGCGCAGCCACTCAAAGCACAGCGCGGTGGTCGCCTGGGCCACATTGAGACTCTCGGTCATGCCGCGCTGGGGAAGCTTGGTCAAAAAGTCGCATTTCTCGAGCACCAGGCGCGAGATGCCGTCGCCCTCGGAGCCCATGACGAGCGCAACGCGGCCCTCGAAGGGAGCATCCCAGCAACTGCCCTCGGCGTGCTCGGAAGCACCGCCCACCCAAAAGCTGGCGGCCTTGAGGTCGTCAAGCGCTCGGGCGATATTGGGAACCTGCGCGATGGGCAGGTGCATGACGGCACCAGCGGAGGTTTTGTAGCTGCCCACGGTCACACCGGCGGCGCGCTTGTTGGCAATGATGACGCCCGCTGCGCCCACGACCTCGGCAGAGCGCACGATGGCGCCAAAGTTACCGTCGTCGGTCACATGGTCGAGCACGACGACGAGCGCCGGTCCTTCACCCGCGCGATCGAGAATATCGGCGATATCGGCATAGGGGAAATTGCCCACCTCGAGCGCAATGCCCTGGTGAGCGCCATGGCTCGACAGCGCATCGAGCTGCGTGCGCGGCACATACTTAATGCGGACGTCCGCGGCGTTGAGGTCGTCGACCAGGCGCGACAAGGCGGCATCGCGCTCCCCGCCCTCGGCGATGAGCGCGCACTTGACGGGAAAGCCGGTACGCAGTGCCTCGGCGGCAGCACGACGACCTTCGATAAACTCGCCCTTGGGAACCTGAACGTTGTCGCGGTTGCGATCTCGCTGCGAACGCGCAGCCTGGGCTTGGGAGCGCTCGCGCTGGCCCTTGGGAGTGGCAGCGCGGTCGTTGCGGCGAATCGGACGCGAGCCAGAAGCAGCCTGCTTGCCTCCACGCGGTGCACGTTTGCGATTGTCGGCCATAAAACGGCCTCCTTAAATAGATAACGAACAAGAATCGACCGTCCGAGCCACGGCACCTTGCCTTTCAATCGTTGGGCATGACCACCAGGTCTATGCCCTCCTCTTTCAAGGCAATCTGCCGCACCTCGAACGGTCGACAAATACTAGAGACTCTTAATACGAGTACCCGCGGCCGTATCTTCAATCGTCAGGCCCAGGTCCTTGAGCTGGTCGCGGATGGCGTCGGCCAGATCCCAGTTCTTGGCGGCACGGGCCTCGGCACGGGCCTCGAGAATCTTGGCAGCGGCCTCGTCCACGTCGTCACCCGTGTAGGCGACCAGGCCGGCGGCAACGCCCAGCAGGCCCAGCGGCAACTCGACCTTGGGCTCGGGGAGCTCGACGCCAAACGTATCGAGCAGCTCGACCAGCGTATCGGCAGCAGCAAGCGCAGCGGCCTTGTCGGCAGCATCGCCCGCCTGCTCCAGGTACTGGTTGCACTCGGTCACAAAGCCAAAGACAGCACCCATGGCACCAGCGGTATTAAAGTCGTCGTCCATGCACTCCTTAAAGGTGGCACGGGTCTCGGCGGCCTTGGCGGCAAACGCCTCGGATGCTGCCTCATCGGCATCGGCCGTCGCATGGTTCGCGGCCCAGCGCAGGTTCTCGACCGTACCGGCGATACGCGTGAGCGAGTTCTCAGCACCCTCCAAGCGCTCCCAAGAAAAGTCGAGCGGCGAGCGATAGCTCGTCTGCAGCATCAGCAGGCGCAGGGCGGCAGCGGAATGCTGCTCGAGGACCTCGGCCAGCGTAAAGAAGTTGCCGAGCGACTTGGACATTTTCTCGCCGTCTACCAGCAGCATGCCCGTGTGCATCCAGGTGTTGGAGAAGCCCTGGTGCCAGGCGCAGGTGGCCTGGGCGCACTCGTTCTCGTGATGCGGGAAGGCAAGGTCGGAGCCGCCGCCGTGGATGTCGATCGGGGTGCCCAGGTAGCGATGCACCATGGCGGCGCACTCGGTGTGCCAACCGGGACGGCCCTCGCCCCAGGGGCTCGGCCAGCTGGGCTCGCCGGGCTTGGCAGCCTTCCACAGGGCAAAGTCGAGCGGGTCGTTCTTGTCCTCGTTCTCCTCGATGCGCGCGCCAACCATAAGGTCGTCGATGTTGCGGCCCGAGACCTGACCATAGTTGGAATCGCTGCGCACGGCAAAGTACACGTCGCCGTTATCGGCGGCGTAGGCGTGGCCCTGCTCGATGAGCGTCTTGATCATGGCGATCATGGGGCCGATCTCTTTGGTGGCGCGGGGGCGCACATCGGGATCGAGCACGTTGGCGGCACGCATGACGCCGATGAACTTGTCGGAGAACTCCGTCGCGACCTCGGCAGCCGTACGGCCCTGCTCGTTGGCGCGCTTGATGATCTTGTCGTCGACATCGGTGAGGTTCTGGGCGAACGTGACCTCGTAGCCGCTCGCGATGAGCCAGCGACGAATCACGTCAAAGCTGATGAACGTGCGGGCATTGCCGATGTGGATGTTGTCGTAGACCGTGGGGCCGCACACGTACATGCGGACCTTGCCGGACTCGATGGGCTGGAACTCTTCCTTTTTATGGGTAGCGCTGTTGTAGATACGCATTCGTTACTCCTTAACGGTTTTCTGTAGCAGGCAGACGGCCCAGGCGCCGATTCCCTCGCCCTGGCCTTCCCAACCGAGCTTTTCGGTCGTAGTGGCGGCGACGCCCACGTTTTCGACGTCGACGCCCAGGGCATGGGCAAGGTTGGCGCGCATGGCATCGCGGTGCGGGGTGATCTTGGGTTGCTGGCAGGCAATGGTGCAATCGGCATCGACAAACTCAAAGCCAAGCTCGCGCGCATAGTCCATCACGCGAGCGAGCAGCACCATCGAATCGGCACCCTCGTAGGCGGGATCGGTGTCGGGGAATAGCTTGCCGATATCTCCCCCGCGGCAGGCGCCCAGAATGGCGTCGGCCAAGGCGTGCGCGAGCACATCGGCATCCGAGTGGCCCAGCAGGCCGCGCTCGTAGGGAATGTCAACCCCGCCGATGATACATCGACGCCCCTCCACCAAACGGTGGACGTCGTAGCCGTGGCCAATGCGCAGGTTACTGAACATGGGGAAGGTCCTCTCCCTCGGCCATGCGACCGAGCAGAATCGCGGTTACGGGACGCAGGTCCTCGGGCACCGTCACCTTAAGGTTATCGCGCGGGCTCTGGACACAGCGGACGCGCCCGCCCATGCGCTCGACCAGCGATGAATCGTCGGTGCCGATAAAGCCCTCGGCGATAGCAGCGGCGTGAGCGCGCTTCATGGCGTCGACGCTAAAGATCTGCGGCGTCTGCGCGGCCCAATAGAGCTCGCGCGGCGGCGTCTCGACGATGTTGTCGCCATCGACGATCTTGAGCGTGTCGATGGCAGGCTGGCCGCACACGACGCCGTCGAGGGCACGGTCGCCCACAAGCACGTCGATCGCATGATCGATGGCCTCGGTCGTAATGAGCGGACGGGCGCCATCGTGGATGGCGACATATTCGAAACCCGCCGGCACCGCATGCACGCCGGCACGGGTGGAATCCTGGCGGGTCTCGCCGGCATCGGCAAAGCTGATGGGCGTGTCATAGTCAAACGGGTCGATGGCCAGGCGGCGCATCTCGGCACGGCGCTCGGAAGGACACACCACCACGATGTGGCCGACCTTATTGCTACGGTCAAATGCGCGGATAGACCAGCTCATGAGCGGACGGCCCGCCACGTTAACGAGCTGCTTGCCGCCGGGATTTCCAAAGCGCTGGCCACTGCCGCCGGCAACGACCACGGCGCATACGGGCGCCATTATGCGTTCCCCTGTTTGGTGCCCTTCATGCGGTACAGGGAGTCCGCAAGAATGGCAGGGTTGTTGACGCCAAAGTCGCCTAGGCGCTCCGGATCCTCGCTGATGTCGTCCATGAGCTCCTGCAGCGATCCATACTCGTCGACGATCTTCTCGGCCACGCCGTCGCGCACGACGGACACGCGCGAAAGCGTGCGCAGGCCCAGCGGTGTCATGACGGAGTCCTCGTCCAGGTCGTCGTAACCCAGAACCGCCGCCACATGCTGCGGGTCGGACAAGTCCTTGGGCGTCATACGGCTCAGGTTGGCGCGGATCTTTTCGGCATTGGCCTCGGAGGAATCGCTCGCATAGTCGCGAATCATCAGGTCGTACTCGGTATCCATGCTGGAGCCGGCGAGCTGCTCGAGCTGCATCTGCACGAGCTTGCCCTGGTTGCCCAGCTTGACAATGCAATCCTTAAGTTCGGTCTTTGCCTGCTGCATGATCTCGAAGCTCGAGAAAATCCCGGTAATGTCGGCGAGCGTAACGTAGTCGTCGAGCTCGAGGGCCGTCAGGCGCAGCAGGGAGCGGTCGAGCGACTGACGGGTAGTCTGGAGCGTGGCGACGAGCTGGTTGACCGAGCTCATGATGGTGGTGACGGGCTGGATCTCGTAGCTCTTGCCGTGAACGTACACGTTGACGACGGCACGACGGGCCGAGACCGAGATCACGATGGCATCCGTGAGCACCGACATGCGGGCGGCGGTGCGGTGACGCATGCCCGTCTCACTCGTGGCAAGCGAGGGATCGGGATTGAGGTGGAAGTTGGCGCGCAGGATCTGGGTGAGGTCGCCGTCGATGACGATGGCGCCGTCCATCTTGGAAAGCTCGAACAGGCGGTTCGAGGTAAACGAAATGTTGAGCGGGAAGCCGTCGTTACCAGCAGCGAGCACGTTTTCGGTGTCGCCGACGCAAATAAGAGCGCCCAGGTGACCAGCAATGATCATGTCGAGGGCGGTGCGGATCGGCTGGCCAGGTGCCGTCAGGCGGATGGCCTGTTCCATACGCTTTTGCAGCTCGTTTTTATCCAAGGCATCGCTCCCATCGTATACGCTCCATAAACGTCAATAAGTTTCTCACGGTTTGCCTCTGTGACGCCCGCAAAATCCGATGCTTACAGAATGAGCGAACACAGCTGAGAGCCCCAATCCAAATGAGCTGCTTATGTGGTAGCATCGGGATTCGCATAAATGAGGGAGTAGTCGCGTGATCGGGTTCGCCTCCGGTGGCGCGGCAAGTCAACACACTGGCCGATGCGGCCTGGCTTGCCTTAATGAACGAGACTCGTGGCTGTGCGCGCAACGCGTACGCCACGGGTCTTTTTTGTTGCTCCCCCAAGAGGTACACGCGGGCCCGCCCGCAGAGAGGGAGCCAGACTATGGGACTCGCAGAGCTCGTGCTGCTCGCCGTTGGCCTTTCGATGGACGCCTTTGCCGTATCCATCTGCAAGGGCCTTGGCATGAAGAAGATCAACCTTAAGGTCGCCGTAGTGCTCGGCCTGTTCTTTGGCGGCTTCCAGGCCGGCATGCCCGTGATCGGATGGGCGCTTGGCAGCCAGTTTATGGGCATCATCGGCCCCATCGACCACTGAATCGCCTTTATCCTGCTCGCCTTCATTGGCGGCAAAATGCTGTGGGAGGCCTTTGCCGAGGACGAGGACGAGGATGAGGGCGACGGCGAGGATGCCGAAAAGATTGACCTGGGCGAGTACCTGATCCTCGCCATCGCCACCTCAATCGACGCCCTAGCCGTAGGCATCTCATTTGCCGCGCTCTCGGTCGACATCATGCCCGCCGTGTCGCTCATCGGCATCACGACCTTTATCTTCTCCGTCGCCGGCGTAGCGATCGGCCACACCTTTGGCGCGCGCTACGAAAAGCCTGCCACCATCGTGGGTGGCGTCGTGCTCATCTTCATCGGGCTTAAGATCTTGCTTGAGCATCTGGGGATTCTCGCGATATAAAAAACGCCTCTCATAAGCTCAACGTCAATGTAGAGGTCTCATGCAGAGTTTTGCATAATGCCTTTTCGTGCAGACTTTTGCATGTCATACTGATATGCAAAAGTCTGCACGTTAGGAGATTGCCATGGATACCCTTCCCATCACCACACCGCGGCAAGCTGGCATCTATGTGCGTCAGGCACGCGAGGCTCAGGGTCTCACCCGTGCCGCCCTCGCTAAAAAAGCCGGTGTTTCGGAGCGCCTGCTCGCATCGCTCGAGCTAGGAGACGCCACGGGTATTCGGCTCGACAAGTTGCTGACTGTCTTTAACGCACTCGGCATAGGCCTCTTTGCGCAAAGCGATAACGACTCCATCGCATCGCCCTCCGAACATCCAACGACGATAGCGAACCTCCCTATCGCGAACTCGAATGCCCTGCCAAAGCCAAGCGTAGGCAGACGACCCGCTCGACAAGGAGCGCCATCTTCCTATGGTGCCTTGCTGGCCCAAATCGCAGCCGAGCAAGGCCTTACCGACACTTCAGACCTCTCCTTTGGCTGTAAGGTTGTGAAATAAATGGCAGAAATGGAGCTTGCGACCCTCATTTGTGGCGAAATCGCAGGCACTCTCCGGCAAGACGAGCATGGACTCTGCAGCTTTGTATACGCCCCAACCTATCGCGGGGCACCGCTATCGCTAACAATGCCGCTTTCCAATCGCACGTATGGCCATAACATCGTCCGCCCGTTCCTATTTGGCCTTTTGCCCGACAGTCAAGAGCAGCGTCGCGCCATTGCCACCGAGCATGATGTTGCATCTAACAACCCCGTCGCCCTCTTGTGCCATATCGGTCTTGACTGCGCGGGGGCCGTTCAGTTTTGTCGAGCCGATCAATTAGACGCCGTCCGTGGCAGGGTCTCCGCATACCGCCCGCTTACCAATTCTCAAATCGCTCACAAGCTTAAAGCAATTCGCGATGACGAAAGAGAGACATGGATGGGCTCCAACGAAAGCTGGTCCCTGGGCGGCAACCAAGGCAAATTTGCACTAGCTTGGCATGATGGCCAATGGTACGAATGTCTAGGGTCATCCCCCACTACCCATATCTTCAAAAATGGTGTCGTCGGGTTCAAACATCAGGCCTTAAACGAATTCGTCTGCATGAAAACGGCTCGGCGTGTTGGCATTCCAACTGCCAACGTCTCCTATTGCACATTTGAAGACGAAGCCGCACTCGTCGTTGAACGGTACGACAGAATGGTCAATAACAGCGGAAGTATCGAAAGGCTGCATCAGGAGGACTTTTGCCAGGCGCTCGGTGTATTGCCAAGCCAGAAATACACCGCCGACGGAGGACCGACTACACGAGACATCCAAGAACGACTGATTAACACAGTCCCCCACCACATGAATCTTGTGCTTTTTACCTATATGTTGTTCTATAACGCCATTATCGGAGCGCCTGACGCACACGCTAAAAACTACTCGCTCATCCTAGGCAAAGGCACAAACGCGGCACTCGCACCCATGTACGATGTCGCATCGGGCTTGGCGTATGAGAGCATGCGACGTCGGGCACGCCTTGCTATGAGCGTTGGCGGCGAAAATCGTGTGGGGCGCATCGGTCCAGGTGCTATCCGCCGATACCACGGTATGGGCGACCCCGCGCTGGAGACGGCGCTCACCGATGCCGGGCTATCCGAGAAGTTTTGCTTTGCGACCATGATGGACCTCGCCTACGAGGTACCCATTTGCATGGAAGAGGTCATGGACGAATACGCCGACCTGCCCGGCATGGCGGACCTGCGCGATCATATGCTCGGCCCCGTCCGCGAAAACTGCCAGCGAACCCTCGACCTCATCAGGGCGGATATGGGCTAGACGCCAATCAATTTCCCATTTCTTAAAAGAAGAGAGGGGACACCTGTCGCAAAAGACCGGGTACCCCCTCTCGTAATGTCATTTGCAATCCGCTAGCACGTGGCTCGGACTGCTGTTAGCGCAACCTTTACGCGGCGAGGCGCTTGAGCACGTCGATGAGCAGCTCGTAGAAGCGCTCGGCAGAAGCGAGCTCCATGCTCTCGTCCGGGGTGTGGACATCGGAGAGCGTCGGGCCCACGGCGATGGCGTCCAGGCCGTGCAGGGCCTCGGCAAACAGGCCGCACTCAAGGCCGGCGTGAATGGACTCGATGCGCAGCTCGGAGCCAAAGAGCTCGCGATAGCTCTCGACAAAGACGTCGCGGACCGGCGAATGCTCGGCATAGCTCCAGCCGGGATACTCGAACTCAAACTTGGCGTCGAAGCCCAGGACATCGGCAAGCGTCTGCAAACGATCCTTGAACTCGTTCTGCAGCGAGGTGATCGAGGAGCGCGGGGAAAGCATGATCTTAACCTCGTCGTCAGAGGTGGCAACCACACCGATGTTGGAGGAAACCTCGACGGAGCCGTCGGTGGCGACGTTGCGGCGAATCACGCCGTTAGGGGCAAGACGCAGGGCGCGGATGAGGGCAAGCGCGGACTTCTGGTCCATGGCCTCGACCTCGGCGTCGTCGGCAATCTCGACGGTGCAGGTAAAGCCGGGGTCGAAGACCTCGAGCTCGGCAGTGACGTCGGCGATGATGTCCTTTGCGATCTGGGCCGCGGCCTCGGCGGCAGCGTGGTCGGCATAGACCAGAACAGCCTTGCACTCACGGTTGATGGCGTTGTCCTTGGTGCCGCCGTTAAAGCTCACGATGGCGGGCTCGCCGGCAACCATCAGGCGGTCGATGATGCGGGCCATGATGAGGTTGCCGTTGCCGCGCTCCAGGTGGATATCGCTGCCGGAGTGTCCGCCCAGCAGGCCGGAGATGTCGAGCGTGAGGGTGCTACCGGTCTTGTGCTCGCGCGCGATGGGGCAGGTGTAGGTAACGACGACGCCGCCGGCGCAGCTGACGGTGGCAACGCCCTCTTCCTCGGAGTCAAGGTTAATCATGGTGCGGGCGCTAATCTGGGACTTGTCGAGCGTCTCGGCGCCGACCAGGCCAGTCTCCTCGTCGGTGGTGAACACGCACTCGAGGGCCGGATGGGCAATCGAATCGTCGTTGAGCACGGTAAGCATAAGCGCGACGGCGATACCGTTGTCGGCGCCCAGAGTGGTGCCGTTAGCGGTGAGGACGCCGTCCTTGACGACCAGGTCGATACCATCGGTCGTAAAGTCGTGCTCAACGGAGCCCAACTTGTCGCACACCATATCGATGTGGCCCTGCAGCATCACGGTCGGAGCATTCTCGGCGCCGGCAGAAGCGGGCTTGCGAATGATGACGTTGTAGACCTCGTCCTGGTACACATCGAGGCCGCGCTCCTTAGCAAACGCAACCAGGAAATCGCTGATGCCCTTCTCGTTGCCAGACCCACGGGGGATCGCGCTGACCTCCTCAAAGAAATGGAACAGCTGGGCGGGCTCGTAGCCGGTGATCTTGTAATCCATGGTGCCTCCTTGGCGCAACTGGTTAGACAGTAAGACATGCGTCTTGTATATTCCCAGACTTTGCGTGCATAAACCAGTCGAAAACGCCGAGCGCCCTTGCATCATCGGCTAACGGTGGGGAGACGCCACTTTATTAAGGTAAAGCAGGTTAGACGGGCCGCGCCGAAGGGACGTTGGACCCTTCAACCAACCTCAACGCTTGATCAACGTTTATGCATACGCCATTGATATGTTTAATGAGATCTACTTTGAACGAAGGGGGCTTTCCAACAGAAAAAGGGCGCTCCTTTGGAACGCCCTCGTGGACACAAGGTTTTGTTACGCCCTACAGCGCGCCGGAACCGGCTTGCATCATGCCGCCGGGGCCCGAGGTCACGCCGCCGCTCACGGGCGCGGCGTTGCCGGTGTGCGGTGCCGCCGGGGCGGTATCGCCACCGAGCGTGCCCGCCGGACGCGGTGCCGGGATCTCGCCCGTGCCGTGGCTAAAGACAAACTTGCCATCGGCCACGTCGCACAGGACGGTATCGCCCTCGCCCCACTCGCCAGCCAAAAGCTCCTCGGACAGCGGGTCCTCGATGAGCTTTTGAATAGCACGGCGCAGCGGACGCGCACCGTTGGTGAGGTCGGTGCCCTCGGCCACGATCTTGTCATAGGCCGCATCGGTGAGCTTGATGTTCATGCCGTTGGCAATCAGGCGCTGGCGCAGATCGTCCACCAGCAGGTGAGCGATCTTGGTCAGGTTCTCGCCCGAGAGCTTCTGGAACACCACGATGTCGTCGATGCGGTTGAGCAGCTCGGGGCGGAACAGGCGCTTGAGCTCGCCCATCGCGCGGCCGCGGATCTCACTCGAGGTGAGGCCCTGCTCGCCGGTGGTGCCAAAGCCCACGCTCGCATCCTGCGCGATCTCGCGGGCGCCCACGTTGGACGTCATGATGATCACGGTGTTGCGGAAGTCGACCGTCTTGCCCTGGCTATCGGTCAGACGACCCTCCTCCAGCACCTGCAGCAGGATGTTGAAGATATCGGGGTGCGCCTTCTCGATCTCGTCGAACAGCACGACCGAGTACGGGTGGCGACGAACGGCCTTAGTGAGCTGACCGCCCTCGTCGTGACCCACGTAACCCGGAGGGCTACCGATAAGCTTGGAGACCTCGAACTCGCTGCCGAACTCCGACATGTCGAAGCTGATGAGCGCGTCCTTGCTGCCAAAGAGGTACTCGGCGAGCGTCTTGGCGAGCTCGGTCTTGCCTGTGCCGGTGGGGCCCAGGAAGATAAAGCTGCCGCCGGGGCGACGCGGGTCCTTGAGCGGCGAGCGGCTGCGGCGCACGGCCTTGGCGACGGCCTCGACGGCCTCGTCCTGGCCGATAATGCGGGTCTTGAGCACGCTTTCGGTCTGCAGCAGGCGACGGCTCTCGCTCTCGGTGAGCGAGGAAACCGGCACGCCAGAGGTCACGGACACGATGTCGGCAATCTGACTCACGTCGATGGTGAGCGGGCTGGCGTCGAGCTCGGCGGTCCAGGCGGCCTTGGCTTCGGCGAGTTCAATCTCGGCGGCCTTCTGCTGCTCGGTGATCTCGGCGGCCTTGTTCATGTCGTCGCTCTCGGTAGCCTCCTGTGCGGCAGCCTTGAGTTCCTCGATGCGATGCTCGGCCTCGCGCACCGGCTCGGGTGCGCGATTCGCGGCGATGCGAGCACGGGCACCGGCCTCGTCAATGAGGTCGATGGCCTTATCGGGCAGGAAGCGATCCTGAATGTAGCGGTTGGAGAGGTTCGCAGCGGCCTCGATGGCACCCTGCGTGTAACGCACGTGGTGGTGCTCCTCGTAGCGCGGCTTGAGCGCAGTCAGGATCTTGACCGTGTCCTCGACGCTCGGCTCCTCGACATCGATGGTCTGGAAGCGACGCTCGAAGGCTGGGTCCTTGGTGAGGTACTTGCGGAATTCCTCGGCCGTGGTGGCGCCGATAATCTGGAAGGCACCACGCGCGAGCACGGGCTTGAGCATGGAGCTTGCATCGATGGATCCCTCGGCAGAACCGGCACCGATGATGGTGTGCATCTCGTCGATAAACAGAATGACGTCGTCGGCCTCGGTCGCCTCCTGGATCACGTTCTTGAGGCGCTCCTCAAACTCACCGCGATACTTGGCGCCCGCGACAAGACCCGGCAGGTCAAGCGTCCAGATGTTCTGGTTCATAAGGTTCTCGGGCACATTGCCGGCAGCGATCTGCTGTGCCAGGCCCTCGACGATGGCCGTCTTGCCCACGCCGGGATCGCCCAGGATAAGCGGATTGTTCTTGGTGCGGCGCGAAAGAATTTCCATCATACGCTGGACTTCCTTTTCGCGACCAATCACAGGGTCGAGCTCGCCGTCGCGCGCCTTCTGCGTGAGGTTGGTCGCGAACTGCTTGAGCGTGTCGGTGCCACTCCCCTTTTGCTGAGAGGCATCCGAGCCGCTAAAGAACGGCAGGCCCGCACCGGGACGACCAGCACCGGCGCCGGCGAGCGGGCGCTTCTTGTCCTGGTCCTTGGCGGTAAGCTTCTCGATAGCCTTTTTGATGGAGGCGGACGACACACCCAAGCGCATGAGGATGTCCATGGCCATGCCGTTGCCCTCTTCGACGATGCCGATCAGCAGGTGCTCGGTCGACACGTAGGTCTGGTTGTTCTCACGCGCCACGCGGAATGAACGCTCCATCACGCTAATGACGAGCGGCGTAAAGGCGAGCTTGGCCGCCTCGGTCTCCTCACTGGGCTCGGGAACCGTGGTCTGGACCTCTTTGAGAGTATCCATGATGTCATCGTAGGAGATGTCGAGCGAACGCAGTGCCTCGGCGGCAATGCCCTCGTCCTCCTTGGCAAGCGCGAGCAGCAGGTGCTCGGTACCCACCTTATTTGAATGAAGATCGAGCGCCTCTTGCTTGGCCATGGACATGACCTTGCGCGCGCGATCGGTAAAACGGTCTAACATGCTAGTTCCTCTTAGACGAGCTAGTTTTTTCAAACGCAAAGCGCCGCCCCGCGGCAGCGCTTTGGTCTCTTTACCCATATGGAGTATATGTTAACCGTTGGGACCTTTCCCGCCCGTAGCCGCGCGACAACGTCTACAAAAAAGGAATCGCCAGGTGCGTCTGCATCGGCCCAACGAGCGTGGATTTTCGGACACCCATTCCATGAACGTGGATAATCTCCCGTTTTGAGCCCGTAAACAGGCCAAAAACGGGAGATTATCCACGTTCATGTTATGCGGATCAGTTTCACTTGCGCCAATTAGCTGGTGTGGCGCCAGCGAGGGTCGGTGAGCGTACGCGCCACACCCAGGCCAACGGGCAGAAACGCCACGATGAGCACTGCACGCACAAACCAGCCGAGCATATTGACCGTGTCGAAGGTGCACATGTAATACATCGAGCGATACAGATACAAGCCCGGCACCATAATGACAATCGACGGCACCGTGAGGGCGATGCGTGGGTAGGTGAGCTTGATTTCGGCTAAGCTCGCGAGCAGTCCCGATACCAGCGCGCCGATAAACGCTGCTGCCTCGGGAGGCATACCCACGCTCAGACCCAGGAAGGGAAACAGCGTCGGCGCATCAACGAGCGTAAGGCGCAAGGTATTAGACACGGCGCCGATGAGCCCTGCCGCCGCTGCCATCTTTACCGGACTGTTGAACATAACCGAGAAGCCAAATACTCCGACAAAGCTCATCACAATACGCAAGAGCGTAAGAGCCAACGGTGAGAGGCCGAGCGGGGCAAAATCATCCGGCGCCAGCCCCACACACTCGGCAACCATCCAGCCTACGAGGGTCGCCATCACAATAATCGACACAGCATACGAAAGACGCTCAATGCCGCTTCGCATGTCGAGCTTAGCGATGTCAAGGCCTGCCGTAATGAGAGGAAAGCCGGGGATCACAAAGAGCATGGCGCCGATATAGCCTTCTTGGTGCGACATTGCCCCCGGTATGACCTGGCCAAGGCCAAGCAATGCCAGCAGATACGAGACGCAAGCGAGTGCAACGCCGATCGTCAGCGCGCTAAACTGGCCAAGGCCCTGCTTGAGAATATGGGAGCGCGCAAAGTTGCCGACACCAGCGCCCACAAATGCACAGGCCATCTCGATAGGGCCGCCGCCGAGCAAAAAGACGAAGGCGCCGCAAGCACAAGCTGCCGCAAGGCCCTGTTGCCAGGGAGAGTAATCGGGTTTTGAACTCTCAACGGTCTTGAGCATCTCGTGGTATTCGTGCACGGTAAACCGGCGCCCATACGTCTCGATTTCCTTTAGGAAGCTCTCCATCATCCAAATGCGATGGGTATTGACTCCCGTTGTGGGCAGGCTGACAACCTCGTTAAAGCAGTGGCCATCTTCGATGCAGGTGCACTCAAACGACAGAAGACTTAAGTCAACGTGGACGGTGACACCGAGTACGGCGGCAACGCGATTCATGGTATCGCGTACACGCCAGGCACCCGTTCCGCTCGCGAGCATAAGCATACCGGTGCGGCAGATGATGGATGACTTATCGGTGAGCGGCGCATCGACGGCAAGCTCATCGCCTGCCGTCACGATCTGGTGCCAGTCTGTTTTCATATGGAGTGCGCCGGCACGGACACCGTGGTGCATGGGGACTCTTGAGAGCAACGAATCATGGTGCGAAGGCTGTGGGGGTTCCGTCGATTCGACCTCGTCCTCGTCGGGCCCTTCATCAACAAGGTCGAAAGCATCGAGCGCCGCCGGCTCGCGACGATCGGTCAATTCCTCGTCCTCATCATCAAAATAGTTGAACTGATCGAGCATGTCCTCTTCGATTGCACGATCGCTCGCGTCGTCCATATAGACGCTCCCTTCCTGCCGACTAACCCCCATCCTAGGCAGCGACGGCTAAAGGAAACATAAAAGAGACGGCTGTCATGCGAGCCATGCGCGCAATAGCCGTTGGGTAGTCGTTTAAGAACGTCCCCAATGACTATTGACAGCCAAGGCAACGTCGATGCCCTGGCAACGACAGCGAAAGCCCGCCAGAGCGAGCAAGGTGCTTTGAAACGAGATGCCACCATAGGTTGAGCATAAGTCAGCGAGCGGGTCGCATTTGAGACAAGGTGACGTGAAACGAAAGGGCGCTGACCTTCTGGTCGCGCCCTTGAAGTTGAACGTCAGATTGTCCAAATGCGGCCCGCGCAGCGTCGAGCCGTTACGCGGTTCGTAGAACCGCGTAACTAGTTAGTACATCTTTGCGCCGGCGGGGATGGAGGAGTCGAGCTGAATCAGGTTGAGGCGCTCCTCGCCCTCCTCCTCGTGGATGGCACTGATGAGCATGCCACAGCTGGGGATGCCCATCATCTTACGCGGAGGCAGATTGGTGATGGCGAGCAGGGTCTTGCCGACCAGGTCCTCGGGCTCATAGTAGGCATGGATGCCGGAGAGGATGGTACGATCGGTGCCGGTGCCGTCGTCGAGCGTAAAGTTCAGCAGCTTCTTGGACTTCTTGACGGCCTCGCATGCCTTGACCTTCACGGCGCGGAAATCGCTCTTGGAGAAGGTATCAAAGTCGACGAACTCCTCAAACAGCGGCTCGACGGCAATCTTGGAATAATCGACCGTGGGCTTGAGCGGCTTGACGAAGGGGCTCGCGGCGTTGCCGGCCTCGGCAGCCTTGGCAGCAGCGGCACCGGACTGGAAACCCTTCTCGGGCTTCATGTGCGGGAACAGTAGCACGTCGCGGATGGAAGCCTGGTTGGTGAGCAGCATGACCACGCGGTCGATACCGATGCCGATGCCGCCCGCGGGAGGCATACCGTACTCGAGGGCGCGCACGTAATCCTCGTCGTACTCCATGGCCTCGTCGTCGCCGCCAGCCTTCTCGGCCATCTGAGCGGCAAAGCGCTCGGCCTGGTCGACCGGGTCGTTGAGCTCGGAGAACGCGTTGGCGTACTCGTGGCCGGCGATAACCAGCTCAAAGCGGTGCGTCAGGCGCGGGTCGTCCTCAAAACGCTTGGCGAGCGGGCTGACCTCGATGGGGTAATCGCACACGAAGGTCGGGTTGACGATGGTGTCCTCGCCCAGCTCATCGTAAATCTCGGCGATAATCTTGCCGGCGGTCCACTCGGGCTTAATCTCCAGGCCCTTCTCGCGCGCGGCGGCAGCAAGCTCCTCGACCGGCGTGTCGATGGTGACCTGCTTGCCGAGCACGTCGGAGACGATGTCGGTCATGGGACGGCTGACCCACTCACCAGAAAGGTCGATGGTCTGGCCCTGGTACTCGATGACCTCGGGGTTGCCGATGGCCTTGTTCGCAGCCTTGATAACGCCCTGGGCGAGCGCCTTCATGCCCTCGAGGTCGGAGAAGGCACGGTAGGCCTCCATCGTGGTGAACTCGGGGTTGTGGGTAAGGTCCATGCCCTCGTTACGGAAGATACGGCCGATCTCGAACACGCGCTCAAAACCGCCGACGATGCAGCGCTTGAGGTGCAGCTCGGTAGCAATGCGCAGGTAGCACTCCTGATCGAGCGCGTTGAAGTGCGTGATGAACGGCTTGGCAGTAGCGCCGCCCTGGATGGTCTGCAGGATGGGGGTCTCGACCTCCATGTAGCCGTCGGACTCCATAAAGCGACGGAAGGTGGAGAGAATCTGCGAACGCTTACGGAAGGTCTCGCGAACGTCGTCGTTGGCGATCAGGTCGACATAGCGCTGGCGATAGCGGGTCTCCTTGTCGGAAAGACCGTGGAACTTCTCGGGCAGCGGACGAACGGCCTTGGAAAGCAGGGTCGCGCTCTTAGGGGCAACGGAAAGCTGGCCGCGCTGGGTGCGCACAACCACGCCGGTCACGCCCAGGATGTCGCCCAGGTCGAGAGCCTTGAGCGTATTCCAGGCAGCCTCGTCCATGTCGTTGATGCGGCAGAACAGCTGAATCTCGGCAGTCGCATCGCGTACGACGATGAACATGATCTTGCCCTGACCGCGCTTGGCGACCACACGGCCGGCGATCTTCACGACGTCCTCGGTGTCCTCGCCATCGGCAAGCTCGGCATACTTAGCCTCGATATCGGCAACGTAGTCCTCAAGCTCAGAGTGCTCGGGATAGGGGTTCTGGCCCGCCTCGAACAGGGCGGCGCGCTTGGCCAGGCGGGTGGCGCGCTCGTCGTTGAGCGTCGATGCCTGATCTGCGGCGTTCTGGTTCTCTGCCATAAGTTAGCTCCTCAAACTAAAACGCTCCCCAGGATTCGGCCCCAGGGAGCGAAAACATACCTTTACGCGGGACCGTGGTCTAGCGTGCAATCTTGGCGATGGTGTAGACGCGAGTCTTGCCGGAAGGCGTAACGACCTCGACGGAGTCGCCCTCGCCGTGACCGATGATGGCGTGGCCGACCGGAGACTCGTTGGAAATCTTGTGCTCGAGCGAGTTGGTCTCGGTGGTACCGACGAGCGTGACTTCCATGACCTCACCGTTGGGATCAATCAGAGAAACGGTGGAACCGATGGAGACGGTCAGATCGCCCGTGGTGGCAGCAACCTGAGCGTTGGCGAGGATGGCCTGGATCTCGGCAATACGAGCGGCGTTCTGGGCCTGCTTGTCCTTAGCGGCATCGTACTCGGAGTTCTCCGAAAGGTCGCCGAACGCGCGGGCTTCCTTGATGTCCTCGACGATCTCCTTGGCGTAATCGCCCTCACGCCAAGCGAGCTCCTCGACGAGCTTCTGGCGGCCCTCAGCGGTCAGTACGATCTGGCTTGCGTCCATACGGATATCTCCCCAACTCTGATCAAACAATCAACTGTCAACAAAACGAAAAAGACCGGCTAGCCTGCGGGCAAGCCGGTCAGGTGCTCACCCCAAAGGGATGGGACTACTCTGCGTCCGCGTCGCTGTCCTCTGCCTGCTTCTTCTTGGCAGCAGCGAGCTTGGCCTCGAGCTCAGCGATCTCCTTGTCCTCCTCGGACTGCTCGACCACGACCTCCTCGGCCTGCTTGGTCTCGGCCTTATCGTCGCCTTCCATACCCTCGCGGATATTCTTGACGGTAGAGCCGAGGGACTTGCCGAGCTTCGGCAAGTTCTTGGGCCCGAAGATAATCAGGACAACGACGAGAATAATGATGAGCTCAGGAGCCCTCAGTCCAAACATGTAGACCTCCACAATACAGCGAGACAAGCTCGAATGAGTATACCGCGGGTATCGCGGTATCACAACAATAGCTAAAAAAAGGGACCGCAAGAAGCGGTCCCTCCTCATGCTCTGGTCGGGTTGACTGGATTTGAACCAGCGACCCCTGCGTCCCGAACGCAGTGCTCTACCAAACTGAGCCACAACCCGTTAGTTCGACTATAGTAACAAAGATTTCCGTCGTGTGCTAGAGAAATTTTTACTTCTTTGGCACTTCGATGCGAACCGTGTTGGGAATGAGCTCCGTCGCGCAGGACCACCAGCCGTTTTGCAGGGCAGCGTCGGCAAGCCCTTCAGCCGTGGCGACGGTGTCGCAAATGGCAAATGAGCAGGCACCCGATCCGCACACATCTACAGCAACGGTGCCGTCCTGTTTACGCAGCCAATCGAGAACCATTTGAATCTGCGGCTCCATCTGCGCGGAAATGACACCTAGGTTGTTATGGATGAGCGCATATGCCGTCTCGGCATCACCAGCATGCAAGGCAGAAGCTATCGCGCCGGGCTTGTCTGCAGGCACCGGAGCCTCGTCAAAACGTCGATAGGCTTCAATTGTCGAAACGCTTGCCTCGCGCGGCTTAACCAGCACGACGGGTGTCGCGGGAAGTGCGGGGTACTCGGTTGCCAGCACGTCTCCCCCACCTACGTAGAACGCAGGGCTCGCGTGCAAAAAGAACGGGACGTCAGCACCAATGCCCCGCGCAATGTCGTCGAGCGCGGGGTCGGAGCGATCAATTCCCCAGAGCTCCGCCAAGGCGACAATGACCGCGGCCGCATCCGTCGAGGGACCGCCCAAGCCGGCGCACAATGGAATGCGCTTCTCAATCGTCACGCAGATGTTTGCCTCGCGACCATAATGCTCGGCCATAGCAACCGCAGCCCGATACGCCGTATTCTTTTGCATGGGAAAATCTGATGACGGAACCGTCTGGACGGTCAACGCCTGCGCCGGCGTAACCGTCACGGTATCGGAAAGACCGACAGCTGCCATCAGGGAATCGACCCTGTGGTAGCCGCGGTCATCGCGCTCGGTATGAACCCCCAAGTAGAGGTTAATCTTTGCCGGCGCGGAAAGAGTCAGGGACCGATCGGTCACCGCTAGTGCTCCTCGAGCTGATTGCCGAGCGGGGTAAAGATATGCTCGCCGCTCTCGGGGTCGAACAGCTCGACCTGACCGGTGAGGACATCGATGTACTGGTAGGACTGACGCGACTTGCGGCCGCGGCGCTCGTCAACCTCGACGATAAAGACAGCCGGGTGGACGCTCTTGATGGTACCCATGCGCTCGACAACGCGGGTACGGCCCATGTTGGCCTTCACCTTGACGCGATCGCCCACCATATCGGTCAGCTTCTCGTGGATGTCGTCGACGTAATTGACTTCCATCTCTTCCATGAACAGGGCCTCCAGAGGGTGCAATTCAAAAAGGGGATAATACCCCTAAGATAGACAAAACTCTAATACTATAGCACCCTGTTACAACCCCAAGCAAGTAGCTAATCAGGAGCCTTGATTATCAACTTTATCCGAACACCTCCCACATTCATCCGTACATGTGCG